>NZ_BOOC01000006.1 GCF_016863035.1 Microbispora corallina | reverse complement strand
GGGCCAGCTCGGCGGCCAGGCCCGGGTGCCCAACGTGGCCGGCACCTGGAAGGACCTCACCGACAACGTGAACTCGATGGCCGACAACCTGACCAGCCAGGTGCGGTCCATCGCCCAGGTCACCACGGCGGTCGCGCAGGGCGACCTGACAAAGAAGATCGACGTCGACGCCCGGGGCGAGATCCTGGAGCTGAAGACGACCATCAACACCATGGTCGACCAGCTCTCGTCGTTCGCCGCGGAGGTCACCCGCGTGGCCCGGGAGGTCGGCAGCGAGGGCCGCCTCGGCGGCCAGGCCGAGGTCGAGGGCGTGTCCGGCACCTGGAAGCGCCTTACCGAGAACGTCAACGAGCTGGCCGGGAACCTGACCCGTCAGGTCCGCGCCATCGCCGAGGTCACCAGCGCCGTGACCTCCGGCGACCTGACCCGCTCCATCACGGTGGACGCCGAGGGCGAGCTGGCCGACCTGAAGGACAACGTCAACTCCATGGTGGAGTCGCTGCGCGAGTCGACGCGGGCCAACCAGGAGCAGGACTGGCTCAAGACCAACCTGGCCCGCATCTCCGGCCTCATGCAGGGCCACCGCGACCTCGCCGCGGTCGCCGAGCTGGTGATGAACGAGCTGGCCCCGCTCGTCGGCGCCCAGCACGGCACGTTCCTGCTGGCCGAGGAGACGGCGTCCGGCACCGAGCTGCGGGTCGTCGGCAGCTACGGGCACCGCGAGACGCTGCGGCGGTACGCGCTGGGCGAGTCGCTGGTCGGCCAGGCCGCGCTGGCCAGGCGGACGATCCTGGTCGAGGACATCCCGCCCGGCTACCTCACCGTGTCGTCGAGCCTGGGCGAGGCCGACCCGGTCACGCTGATGGTCCTGCCGATCGTGGTGGAGGACCAGGTCCTCGGCGTGATCGAGCTGGCCAGCCTGCGCCGCTTCTCCAAGGTCCACCGCGACTTCCTGGAGCAGCTCGTCGAGACGATCGGCGTCAACGTCAACACGATCGTGGCCAACGCTCGCACCGACGCGCTGCTGGCCGAGTCGCAGCGCCTGGCCACCGAGCTCCAGGTCCGGCAGGAGGAGCTCCAGCGCTCGAACGCCGAGCTGGAGGAGAAGGCGGAGCTGCTGGCCCAGCAGAACCGCGACATCGAGACGAAGAACAGCGAGATCGAGCAGGCCCGCCAGGAGCTGGAGGACCGCGCCCAGCAGCTCGCGCTCGCCTCGAAGTACAAGAGCGAGTTCCTCGCCAACATGAGCCACGAGCTGCGCACGCCGCTCAACTCGCTGCTCATCCTGGCCCAGCTGCTCTCGCAGAACCCGACCCGCAACCTCACGCCCAAGCAGGTGGAGTACGCCAACGTCATCCACTCGGCCGGCACCGACCTGCTCCAGCTCATCAACGACATCCTCGACCTCTCCAAGATCGAGGCCGGCAAGATGGACATCACGCCGGAGGCGGTGAGCCTGCGGCAGCTTCTCGACTACGTGGACGCCAACTTCCGCCCGCTCACCACGCAGAAGGGCCTGCGGTTCGGCGTCACCGTCGCCCCCGACGTCCCGCCCAGCCTGCTCACCGACGAGCAGCGGCTGCGCCAGGTCCTGCGCAACCTGCTCTCCAACGCGGTCAAGTTCACCGAGGAGGGCTCGGTCGAGCTGCGCATCGAGCGCGGCGCGGGCGTCGACCTGCCGGGCGCCCCCGGGCAGGACGTGCTCGCCTTCCACGTCGTGGACACCGGCATCGGCATCGCCGCGGAGAACCTGTCGCAGATCTTCGACGCGTTCCAGCAGGCGGACGGCACCACCAGCCGCAAGTACGGCGGCACCGGCCTCGGCCTGTCGATCAGCCGGGAGATCGCCACGCTGCTCGGCGGCGAGATCCGCGCGGCCAGCACCCTGGGCGAGGGCAGCTCCTTCACGCTCTACCTCCCGCTCGTCCAGACGTCGTTCGACCCGGCGGCCGTCCCGGTCGAGCCGGAGCCTGAGGCGGCCGAGCCCCTGATCGCCGAGCCCGTCGCGGCGCCGCCCGTGCCGGCCTCCGCGACCGCGGACACGCACCGCCTCGACGGCCGGGAGCGGCGCCGCCTGCTCGTGGTCGAGGCCCGGCCCGGCGGCCTGCTGTCGATGCTCGCCCAGAGCGTGGCGGCCGACCTGAACGACACGCACGGGCCGGTGCAGGTGTCCACGGCGAGCGATCCGGCCGTGGCGCTGGCCGCGCTGCGCCAGGAGGGCTTCCACTGCATCGTGCTCGATTTGGGCATGCCGCACGACGCGGCCGCCGAGTTCCTGAAGGGCCTCGACTCCGACCCGGCGCTGCGGGCGCTGCCGGTGCTCGCGCACCACTCGCGCAAGCTGTCGCGCCCCCAGGAGGACCTGCTGCAGGTGCGGTCGAGGAACCAGCCGCTGGAGCGCCTGCCCAGCCTCGACGAGCTGCGCGAGCGCATCACGCTGCACCTGTCGGCCGAGGAGCCCGGCAACGTGCTCCCGCTGGTCCAGCCGGCCTCCGAGGAGGAGCCCCTGCGGGAGGTCGAACAGGTCGACAGCAAGCTCGTGGGCCGCAAGGTGCTGGTCGTGGACGACGACGTGCGCAACGTGTTCGCGCTGACGACGATCCTCGAACTGCACGGCATGCAGGTGCTGTACGCGGAGAACGGCCGCAAGGGCATCGACATGCTGATGCGCAACGACGACGTCGACCTGGTCCTGATGGACATCATGATGCCGGAGATGGACGGCTACGCCGCGACGAGCGCGATCCGGTCGATGCCGCGCTTCGCCCAGCTGCCGATCATCGCGGTGACCGCGAAGGCCATGCACGGCGACCGGGAGAAGACGCTGTCGTCCGGTGCCAGCGACTACGTCACCAAGCCGGTCGACGCCGAGGAGCTCATGATCTGCATGCAGCACTGGCTCGGCCTGCAGGACAAGTAGCGCCGGACGCCCCCGGCCTCCGCGCCCGGCGGAGCGGGCTGCCGGAGACGCTCAGGAGCCGGCCACGTCGGAGAGGACGGCATCGGCGGCGCGGCGCCCGGAGACGAGCGCGCCCTGGATGGAGCCGGTGTCCCGGTGGTCTCCGCAGACGTACCGGCCCGGGCGCAGCCGTACCGGACGGCGCAGCGGCATGGGCGGCGGCATCGCGGGCAGGGCCGCCTCGATGGGGTACGTCGCGACGTGCTCCCATGAGGCGGTGCCGCCGTAGATCTCGCCGAGGCGGGCGCGGACGCGCCGCTCGTCCGCGTCGGAGGCAACGCCCAGGACCGACGTCGAGATCAGCGCCCGGCCGTCGGTCGAGTACTCGGGGGCCGCGTCCGTGATCACGAGTGTGTCGGTGATCACGCCCTCGGCGTCCACGACCTGGGTCGCCTCGCCGAGCGGCGAGCGCGGGGCGGCGTGGTAGAACGTCGTCACCGAGCGCATCGGCGGCACCGGAAGGCCGGGCACCAGCCGCGCCGCCGTCAGCGGATCGGCCGCGACGACGACGGCCCCTGCGGGGACGTCCCCCCCGCCCGCGAGCGCCACCCCGTCCTCGGTCACGGCCGTGACCGCCGTCTCCAGACGGACCGCGCCGTCCGGCAGCCGGGCGGCGAGCTGCGCGGGGATCCGCCCCATCCCCCCGGCGGGCAGGCCGATCGTCCCCCGGGCGAACGAGCGCCAGAGGAGGTGGAAGATCCGGCTGGAGGTCTCCAGCTCCCGCTCCAGGACGACGCCGGAGAAGAACGGCCGGACCAGGTTCTCGATCATCTCGGACGACATGCCCCAGTGCCGCAGCTCGGCCTCCGTGGTGCGCTCCGTCCCGCCGCGGACGAGCGCACCGGGCAGCGCCAGGTCGCGCGCTGTCACCGCGGCGAGAGTGATCTTGTCGCGCGGCGTGCCGATCCGGGCGAGGGCGCCGCTCAGGGCCTGGCCCGCGTGCCTCCACGGAAGCATCACCCGCTCCCGCCTTCCGTCCCGGTGCACGAGCAGGCCGGAGTTGAACGGCCGCAGGTCGAGGGCCCCGATGTCCAGGACCCTGGCCGCTTCCGGGTAGGCGGTGTTGAACACCTGGAAGCCCCGGTCGAGCAGGAAGCCGTCCACCAGGTCCGTGCGGACCCGTCCGCCCACCCCGTCGGACGACTCCAGCACCCGTACGGGCACCCCCGCCCGGTGCAGCCGTACGGCGCAGGCGAGGCCGGCCAGCCCCGCCCCGATCACGACCACGGTGCCGCGCTCCGCCATGGTCCTCCTCCCGTCGTCGCCCCGCGCGCCGTACCGGCGACGGCGTGGTTCGCCGCACCGTGCGTGACCGCCACGCCGTGCGTGAGCCGAGCCGTGCGCGTAGGGTCGCGTCCTCTCCCATGTCTTCGCTCGCGACACCGAAGCGGTTGCGAAAGGGCTGTACGTTTCACCGGCCTCCGGAGCTCGTGCCAGGTGTGGAGGCTGAGCGGACAGGGGGCTGTCCCCCGCCCTTGACGGCCGGTGACGGCGGCCGTGACAGTGACGCGGAACACGGTCCGGGCCCGCCGCGCCGGCCGCGGGCGCCCCCCTCCGCATGCCGCCCGGCGACCGGACCGGCCCGTCTCGTCAGCGCACACAGTCGTCAGCGCACACAGGAGGCCCCGCATGCTCAGGACGCGAAGACGCGTCGTCCTCCCCGTGGTCGTCGCCGCGGTCGCGTCGATGGGCGCCTGGGCCGCCACCACCGCGGACGCCTCGGCGGCCGCCGGGTGCCGGGTGGACTACGCGGTGACCAACCAGTGGCAGGGCGGGTTCGGCGCGAACGTCACGATCACCAACCTGGGCGACCCGATCAGCGGGTGGACACTGACCTGGTCGTACACCGCCGGGCAGGCCGTGACCCAGGCGTGGAACGCCACCGTCACGCAGAGCGGCGCACAGGTCACGGCCCGGGACGCGGGGTACAACGGCGCGCTGGCCACCGGCGGCTCGACGTCGTTCGGGTTCAACGGCTCGTGGACCTCCGCCAACCCGGCCCCGGCGGCCTTCTCCCTGAACGGCACGGCCTGCACCGGGTCGGCCACCGGAAGCCCCTCGCCCAGCCCCTCGCCCAGCCCCACCCCGACCCCGACCCCGACTCCCAGCCCGACGCCCACACCTACGCCCTCACCAACGCCCACGCCCAGCCCGACGCCCACCCCGACGCCCACGCCGACGCCCACGCCGACCCCGAGCGGCGCCCGGCAGATGGAGGACCTGAACCGGGGGCTGATCAGCGTCCGTTCGGGCAGCGGCAACCTGGTGTCCTGGCGGCTGCTGGGCACCGAGAGCCGGACCACCCCGTTCGCCCTCTACCGCGGCTCCACCAGGGTGGCGACCGTCACCGACTCCACGAACTACCTCGACAGCGGCGCGGCCGCCGACGCGTCGTACACGGTGCGCGCGGTGGTGGGCGGCGTCGAGCAGGCGGCGTCGGAGCCGTCGCTGCGCCTCACCGGCGGCGACCATCTGGACGTGCCGATCCAGCCCCCGGCCGGCGGCACGACGCCCGACGGCGTGGCCTACACCTACAGCGCCAACGACGCGAGCGTGGGCGACCTGGACGGCGACGGGCAGTACGAGTTCATGCTCAAGTGGGACCCGTCCAACAGCAAGGACAACTCCCAGTCCGGCTACACGGGGAACGTCTACGTCGACGCGTACCGGCTGGACGGCACCCGGCTGTGGCGGATCGACCTCGGCCGCAACATCCGCGCCGGCGCCCACTACACGCAGTTCCAGGTGTACGACTACGACGGCGACGGCAGGGCCGAAGTGGCCATGAAGACCGCCGACGGCACCAGGGACGGCACCGGGAAGGTCATCGGCAGCTCCTCGGCCGATTACCGCAACTCCTCCGGTTACGTGCTGTCCGGCCCCGAGTACCTCACGATGTTCAACGGGCTGACCGGCGCGGCCCTGTCGACGGTCGCCTACGACCCGCCGCGCGGCACGGTCTCCTCCTGGGGCGACAGCTACGGCAACCGGGTGGACAGGTTCCTCGCCGCCACCGCCTACCTGGACGGCGCCCGGCCGTCGCTGATCATGTCGCGGGGCTACTACACCCGTACGGTGATCGTGGCGTGGGACTTCCGCAACGGGTCCCTCGTCGAGCGGTGGAAGTTCGACTCCGACTCGGCCGGCAGCCAGTACCGGGGCCAGGGCGACCACCAGACGTCCGTCGCCGACCTCGACGGCGACGGCCGGGACGAGATCGTCTTCGGCGCCATGGCGATCGACGACAACGGCAGGCCGCTGTGGAACACCGGCTACGGCCACGGCGACGCCCTGCACGTCGGCGACCTCGACCCGGGCCATGCCGGACTGGAGGTCTTCAAGGTCGACGAGGACACCAGCAAGCCGGCCGCCTGGTTCGCCGACGGCCGCACCGGTCAGACCCTCTGGAGCAACGCCTCCTGTGGGTGCGACAACGGCCGCGGCGTGTCCGACGACGTGTGGGCGGGCAGCCCCGGCGCGGAGTCGTGGTCGGCGGCCGTCTCCGGCGTCTACAACACCAGGGGCCAGAACGTCGGCCGCAAGCCCGGGTCGACGAACTTCCTGGCCTGGTGGGACGCCGACCCGGTGCGCGAACTGCTCGACGGCACCCACGTCGACAAGTACGGCACGGGCTCCGACACCCGGCTGCTGACCGGCAGCGGCGTGCACTCCAACAACGGCACCAAGTCGACGCCGTCCCTGTCGGGCGACCTGTTCGGCGACTGGCGGGAGGAGGTGGTCTGGCCGACGAGCGACGACCGGGCGCTGCGCATCTACAGCACCACCGTTCCCACCACGCGGCGGATCCCGACGCTGATGCACGACCCGATGTACCGGGTCGCCGTCGCCTGGCAGAACACCGCCTACAACCAGCCGCCGCACCCGACCTTCTTCATCGGGGACGGCATGGGCACTCCCCCGCAGCCGAACATCTACGTGCGCTGACGGGCCCGCCCACCCCCAAGTCCCGCCCGGTGTCGCGGCCGCCCCCGCCGCGCACCGGGCGCCTTGGTCGACGGGCGACCTCGTGGACGAACCGGGGGTCCGCGGTGTCGCCTGACGGGGACGGCCCGGCGCGGGGGCCTATTTCGCGTGGGGGCCCGCCAGGTGGGTAGGGGACGGTCACGCCGTGCCTGGGGGAGGCGCCATGCGATCCTCGATGAGCCTGGGCCGCGTCGGGGGCGTCGCGGTCGGCATCAACGTCAGTGTGCTCGTCATCGTCGTGATCCTGGTCTTCGGGCTGGCGTTCGGGCGCTTCCCGCTCGACGTCCCCGGCCTGCCCGCCGCGGCGTACCTGCTGGCCGGGGTGGCCTCGGCGGTGCTCTTCCTGGCCTGCCTGCTCGCCCACGAGCTCGCCCACGCGGTCGTGGCCCGGCGGCACGGCATCGAGGTGAACGGCATCACGCTGTGGCTGCTCGGCGGCGTGGCGGAGCTGCGCGGCGTGCCCCGCACTCCCGGCGAGGACCTGAAGATCGCCGGAGTCGGCCCTCTCACCAGCCTCGCCCTCGGGGTGGTGTCCGCGCTCGTGGCCTGGCTGCTGGCGACGACGGGCGCCGCGCCGCTGGCCGCGGCGATGTTCGCCTACCTGGCCGGGGTCAACGTCCTGCTCGCCCTGTTCAACCTGGTCCCCGCCGCGCCGCTGGACGGCGGCCGGATCCTGCGGGCGATCCTCTGGTCGGTGTGGCACGACCAGGCCAGGGCGGCCGTCGCGGCCGCGCGCGCCGGGCGCGTGTTCGGGTACGCCCTCATCGCGCTGGGCTTCCTCCAACTGGTCGGCGGGCGCGGGCTGCAGGGGATCTGGCTGGCTCTGATCGGGCTGTTCCTGGTGAACGCGGCGACCGCGGAGGAGCAGCAGACGCGGGTCGGCGCCGCCCTCCACGGCATCAGGGTGGCCGACGTGATGTCCGGGGAGCCGCTCGCCGCCCGTCCCGACGAGACCGTGGCGAGCCTCGTCGACCGCCTGGTCATGCGGCACCGGCTGTCCACGTACCCGCTGGTGGACGAGGACGGCCGGCTGGCGGGACTGGTGACGCTCAACCGGCTCCGGGACGTCCCTCCGCACGAACGGCCCCTGACACGGCTGCGCGACATCGCGTGCCCGCCGCGGGACGTGCCGACGGCGCACCCCGACGAGCCGCTCACGGACCTGCTGCCGCGCATGAGCGGCTGCTCCGACGGGCGGGCCGCGGTCGTCGACGCCGGCGGCCGGCTGGTGGGGCTGATCACACCCAGTGACATCAGCCGCGCCCTGCAGACGGCCGACCTGCGGGCCGGCGATCCGTACCGGCCCGGCGGCGCCGACCTGGCCGGGCCGCCCCCGCACGGGCACCACGGGCACCGCGGCACCCACCGCCCCGCCGCCTGACCGCCTCGTCCGCGCCGGGCGGTCTCACTCGTCGTACGGCTCGTCCACGTCGTCCGCCGAGTCCGCGCCCGGGGCGTGCCAGTCGCCGCTGGCGCCGCCCTCCGGGTCGCCCTCCGGCTGCGCGTCCGGCGACTGGGCCAGTGGGGGCAGGCGGTCCGGGATCTCCCCGCCCGCGCCCCGGCCGCCCGCCGTCTCGTCTCCGTGTGCCATGGCGTCCCCCTCTCCTGCCGCCCGCGGCCGTACCCCGTCAGCGCGGTCCCATGCGGGCCGGGCGCTCACGGGCACCGGCGTGTCACGGGGTCCGGTGCGGCATCACGCACGGTCAGGCCGGATCGGCAGGGGCGCCGGGTCGATCGGCGTCAGCGGGCCCGCCGCGGCCTCGATCACCTCGGCGGCGTCCAGGCACAGGTCCTCGCGAAATCGCGGCCCGATGATCTGCACGGCCTGCGGCAGGCCGGCCGCGACCCCGGCCGGCACGGCGACCGCGGGCAGGCCGAGGAGGTTGACCGCGACCGCCGTCCGCATCGTCTCCGGCCACCCGTCCAGCCATCCGGGATCGAGGTCGGCGCCGACCGGGAAGGCCGGGTGCGTGCGGATCGGGGCGAGCACCAGGGGCGTCCGGCTCATCCACGCGGCCCACAGGCGGGCGAGGGAGACCCGCTCCATCATCGGGTCGAACGCGGGCTCGCCCGCCGACCGGTTCCAGACCGGCTCGAAGGCGGCCCAGAAGCGGGCGAACCCCTCGGACGCCACCGTCTCCACGGGCGGCTGCTCGCGGTGCACCCGGCCGTACGCCGACATGATCTGGGTGTGGATCTCGGCGGCCCGGACGAGGGCGGGCGCCTCTGCCTCCTCGACGACGTACCCGGCCTCGGTCAGCGCCGCCGCCGCCCGCCGCAAGGCGTCCGCGACGCCGGGGTCCGGGACGGCTCCGCCGGGGCGGGCGACGAGGCTCACCCGCACCGGCGTGCCGACCGGAGGGCCGGTCAGGGGCACCGGGGCGTGCCACGGATCCCCGCCGGACCGCCCGCACATGTGCGCGAAGGCCAGTCGCAGGTCGGCCACCCGGCGCGCGACCGGTCCGTGCACCCCCAGAAGCTGGAAGGCGAACGGCGCCGGCCCGGCGCGCTCGCCTGCCTGCGCCACCCGGCCGAGCGACGGCTTCAACGCGCTCACCCCGCAGCACTGGGCGGGCCAGCGGAGGGACCCCGCGCCGTCGTTCCCGATCCCGAGGGGGGACATCCCCGTCGCCACGGCGACCGCCTCGCCGCCACTCGACCCGCCCGGGGTGTGCCCGGCGGACCACGGGTTGCGGGTGGGGCCGCGCAACGCGTTCTCGGTGTGCCAGCGCATGCCGAACTCGGGCATGTTCGTCCGCCCGATCGGGATCGCGCCGGCCGCCCTCAGCTCGGCGACGGGCGGCGCGTCCAGGGACGCCACCGCGTCACGGAGGGGGACGACGCCCAGCGTCGTCGCCGAGCCCGCCACATCGACGTTCTCCTTGACGGTGAACGGGACGCCGCACAGCGGCCCCGCGGGCCGGCCGCGCGCGAGGGCCTCGTCGGCCGCCCGCGCGGCCTCCAGCGCCCGCTCCCCCAGCGTGACCGTGACCGCGTTCACCCGCGGGTTCACGGCCTCGATCCGCCGCAGGCAGGCCTCCACCGTCTCCCGGCACGACGCCCGCCGCTCGCGGACCAGCCGCGCGAGCTCCCCCGCGCCGAGCTCCCAGAGCTCCATGCGACGTCCCCTCCTCCTCGATCTCCTCGACCGCGTGCCGGGAAATCTAGGGGCGGGCGCAGGGAAACGGCAGTCTTGTCTTCCGCGCTCCCCTCAGCCGCCCGGCCTCCGGCGGCCAGGCGGGGGGACGAGACGGGAACAGGGCGTCAGGAAGGCAGGAGGACCCAGGCCGGGGACTCCTCGCCCGGCTCGTACGGCGAGTCGAGCCGCTTGCCCAGCACGCCTGGCAGGCCCTGCTCGGCGGCCGCCCGCCGGACGGCCCGCACCTCGCCCGGCCAGCTCGGCGCGGTCTGCCATCGCGGCCCGGCCAGCTCCAGCCCTTCCAGCCGGGCGCGGCGGCGCTCGTACGGCTCGGCCAGCAGGGACCGCCCGTCGTCGTAGAGCAGGTCGGAGCAGACGTACACCGGGTTCCCGCCCAGAGGGACGATCTCGCCGTCGAGGACGGCGGAGCGGCTGCCGAGCGACTCGGCCATGGCGCGCAGCCATCCGTGCTCCTTGGTGATCTCCGTACCGGAGGCGTCCCGCAGGACGAGCCGCCCGCCGCTCACGAGCGCGACGGCCCGCAGGCCGCCCCACGAGAACTCCCAGCCGTACCGCTCGGCGTCCCGCGGGACCCGGGCGCGCGTCACCGGCCGCATCGGGACGACCGTCTCCGGGATCGGCTCCCACCCGGGAACGGGCGGGTCCATCCGGTGGATCATCCAGTTCTTGCCGCGCGTCTGGAACAGCACGTAGCGGCCGGAGGCCCGGGCGCCGCTGAGGACGATCTTGACCTCGCGGTCGGTCCACTTCTCCGTGGTGTAGCGGCCGCGGTCCCAGACGAACATCCGGCCGCCGCCGTACTCGCCCTGGGGGATCTCCCCCTCGAACCGGGCGTACTCCATGGGGTGGTCCTCGGTGTGGACGGCGAGGTGGTTGGTGCCGGGGTCGGGCGGCAGGCCCCGGGGGATCGCCCAGGAGACGAGGACGCCGCCGCGTTCGAGCCGCAGGTCCCAGTGGAGGGAGCGCGCGTGGTGCTCCTGGATGACGAAGGTGTCGTCGTCGCCCCTCGGCAGCGGCTCGGCGTCGGGGATCGGCTCGCTCGTGCGCCGGGGGTCGCGCTTGGCGCGATAGGTCTCCAGTTTGTCGGCCACGGCCACGGTTCTACCCCCGTGGCGTGATTTGGTCGGACGCTCCCCTGTCACGTCGCGCGACATGTCCGTTTAAGAAACTTGTGACCCTTAGGTGACGCAATATCACTATCGTCACAGCCCATGTATTCAGCCACCGGCCGGGCGGTGATCGCCGGCGCCGCCGTCGCGGCCCTCGGTCTCCTCGCCGCCGCCACCCCCGCCTCCGCCAACTCCGGCCACACCGTCACGATCACCGTCATGGCCAGCTCCGACATTCACGGCAACGCCCTGAACTGGGACTACTACAAGAACGCGGAGTTCGACGACAGCGCCCACAACGACGTGGGACTGGCCAAGGTCTCGACGATGGTCAAGCAGATCAGGGCCGACCGCGGCGCCGGGCACACCCTGCTCTTCGACTCCGGTGACACGATCCAGGGCACCCCGCTGGACTACTACTACGCCAAGGTCGAGCCGATCACGCAGACGGGCGAGACCCACCCCATGGCCAAGGCCATGAACGCCATCGGGTATGACGCCGTGACGCTGGGCAACCACGAGTTCAACTACGGCCTGCCGCTGCTGGCCGCGTGGGTGAAGCAGATGAAGGCCCCCGTTCTCGGCGCGAACGCGGTGTCGGCGAAGACCGGCCTGCCCGCCTACCTGCCGTTCGTCATCAAGACCATGAAGGTCACGGGCGAAAAGCCGATCAAGGTCGGCGTGCTCGGCCTCACCAACCCCGGCATCGCGATCTGGGACAAGGCCAACGTCGAGGGCAAACTCAGGTTCCTCGACCTCGTGGACACCGCGAAGAAGTGGGTGCCGGTCATCCGCTCCCTCGGCGCCGACGTCGTCCTCGTGACCGCGCACGCCGGGGACAACGGCCTGTCGTCGTACGGCACGGACCTGCCGGTGGAGAACGCCGCCGCCCTCGTGGCGCAGAAGGTTCCCGGCATCGACGCCGTCCTGTTCGGCCACGCCCACAACGACGTGCCGCAGCGGTTCGTGACCAACGAGGTCACCGGGAAGCAGGTGCTGCTCACCGAGCCGAGCAAGTGGGGCCAGCGCCTCAGCGTCGTCGACTTCACGCTCGCCAAGCAGCGCGGCGCGTGGACCGTCACGGGCAAGTCGTCCACCACGCTGAACACGAACACCGTCCCCGAGGACCCGGCGATCGTCGCTCTCATGAAGGACCAGCACGACAAGACGGTCGGGTACGTCAACCGGGTCATCGCGCAGTCGAAGGAGCAGCTGTCGGCGGCCGAGTCGCCGTACAAGGACACGCCGATCCTCGACTACATCCAGAAGGTGCAGACCGACCTCGTGAGCAAGGCCGTCGCCGGCACGCCCGACGCGTCGCTGCCCGTCCTGTCGATCGCCGCGCCGTTCAGCCGCACCGCGGTCTTCCCCGCCGGGCCCGTCAGCGTCCGCGACATGGCCGGGCTGTACGTGTACGACAACACGCTGCTGGGCGTGAAGATGACCGGGGCGCAGATCAAGGACTACCTGGAGTACTCCGCCAAGTACTTCGCCCAGGTGGCGCCGGGCGCGCCGATCGACCTCGCCACGCTGACGAACGCGGCCGGCACCCCCGACTACAACTACGACCAGCTGTCGGGCGTGACGTACGACGTCGACATCGCCAAGCCGGTGGGGCAGCGCATCGTCAACCTGTCGTACCAGGGCACGCCGGTCGCGGCGGACCAGCAGTTCGTGGTGGCGGTGAACAACTACCGCCAGTCGGGCGGCGGCGGCTTCCCGCACGTCTCCACGGCGCCGGTCGTCTACAACGCCCAGGTGGAGATCCGGCAGGCGCTAATCGAGTACGCCACCGCGTCGGGCACCATCGACCCGGCCACGTTCGCCGAGGCCAACTGGAAGCTCGTCCGCGACGGGGTGCCCGTCTTCTAGGAGCCCCTCGACCGCGGGCCGGCGCCACCCCTGAGGGGGTCGGCGCCGGCCCATCGACGGGTCGATCACCGCTTCATGGGGACATGCGGGGATTTGCGGAGAAGCGGCTGCGGAGAGCCTCGCGGAGGGATAACCTCGGCCCGGTTCTGATGATCTCGAAGCAGAGGATCCGCCGTGACGGGAGCGTGGGCGCGGCTGCCGACGGGCCGGGTGGTGCGCGTGGAGACGGCCCCGCCGCTCGATCCGCTCCCGGATGACGCGCCCGCCGTCCTCACGTATGCCCCTCCCCCGGCGTCGTCCGTCGGCGCGCTGGTGGCGGCCGTGCTGTCCGACCTTGACCGGGCCGCCGGGGACCTGTTCCCCGCCTGGCTGCCGGGCGCCGAGGGTGTGGGGGACGCCGGCGGGGCCGACGCGGCCGCCGTACGGGCCCTCGCCCTCTCCGCGGCCTCCTCGTCGCGTCACTTCGGTCCCTTCCTCGCCGACCTTGCCGAACGCTCCCTCCGCGCCACGTCCGCCCCGGACGTCGGTACCGCACGTGGCGGTGTGGGCGGCCGCTCGGTCGCCGGACTCGAGGACGCCGACACCGGACACGGCGGCGCCGGTTTCAGGGCCGCGCTCGCCGAACGCGGCGGTGCGAATGCCGGAGGTGGCGGCGGGGGTGCCGGTGCCCGTCGCTTCGCGCCCGAGGTGCGGGCGGCGGGGCTGGCCCGCGTGATCGCGGCCGGCTTCCGTCGCGACAGCGCCGCGCTGCTCGTGCTCGTCCCGCCGGGGCTCTCCCCAACCGGCGAGGAGGTGCTGGTCGCGGCGTCGGAGTGGCTCGCCCACCACGGCGGTTTCGGCGTCTGGCTCGCGGGCGCGCCGCTCCTCGCCGTCGACCGGGTCCCCACAGCCGCCGTACGGCTTCCCGCCGCGCCGCCGGAAGGCGTTCCTCCCTACCAGGCCGGCGGAAACGGCGCGGTGCCGGACGGCGCCGGCGCGGGCGCGCACTCCGGCAGCCGATCTCCTCGCGGCCGTGCCGTGTCACCCGGCGGCGGTGTATCCGATGGCTCTCCGCTGGAGGTGGGCGGCGAGGCGGCGGCCTCGCGGCTGGGCTACCCGGCCGTCATCGGCTTCCCCCATCCGGCGAGCCGGGCCGAGAAGTCCCTGGAGGCGGCGCTGGCCGCGCTCCCCTGGGCGGCCGGGCGCGCCTGGAACCAGCTCCATCGGGCGTCCCCGATCCTCCCCGCCGTACGGGTCGACCTGATGTGGCGGGCCGAGCGCTGCGCGGTCGAGATCGACGGCCCCGAGCACCGCAGGCCGCCCGTGTTCGAGGCCGACCGGCGGCGTGACGTGCGCCTCCAACTGGACGGCTACGCCGTCCTGCGCTTCACCAACGACCAGATCATGACCGAGATGGACATCGTGCTCCGCCAACTCGAGCGGTTCCTTCACCAGCGCCGCTCTGGAACGTTCGAAGGATCGACACCCCATGCCTGACAAGCCCCTCTCCTCACCCCAGACCGCGGCCCTCCTCGTCCTGATGGTCGAGGCGAAGGAGATCTCGAACCCGGAGCTCGCCGAGCGCTACGGCCTGACGCTCACCGGCAAGGACCGGACCCGCCTGAACGACCTCAAGCTGGTCGAGAGCTGGAAGCAGGGCCGGTCGTACTCCCATCTGCTGACCGACGCCGGCTGGGCACGGGTGGCCGAGGAGTTCGCGAACGGGATCAACGCGCCCACGGGGTCGGCGGGCGCGGCGTTGCGCGCGCTCGCCGCCGGCCTGCACCGCCACCTCCGGCGTACGGACACCAGCCTGGCCGAGATCTTCGCGCCCGACAACGACCTTCCGGAGGACGAGGCGGCCGTCGCTGCGCAGTCCGAGCTGAAGGCGGAGAGCACGCAGGACGCCGACAGCACGCCGGACGCGGAGAGCCGGCCGGAGGTCGAGAGCGCGCCCGATGTCGAGGCGCTGATCCGGGAGGCGTACCGGCGGCTCGCGGACGGGCCGAACGCCTGGGTGGGCCTGGCGAGGATCCGGCCGCTGCTCGGCGGCGCGACCCGGGAGGACGTCGACGCCGTGCTGCGCCGGATGATCGGCCTGCCGGACGTGCACATCGTCCCCTTCGACAACCAGAAGGCGCTGACGCCGGACGACCGGGACGCCGCCGTCGTCATCGGGGACCAGGCCAAGCACCTCCTCATGATCGGCGCATGATGGCCACCGGCGAGTTCGGCGCTCTGGCGGCGCTGCGG
Organism: Microbispora corallina; assembly: GCF_016863035.1. GTDB lineage: Bacteria > Actinomycetota > Actinomycetes > Streptosporangiales > Streptosporangiaceae > Microbispora > Microbispora corallina. The sequence continues at coordinate 173,424 of NZ_BOOC01000006.1, read as the reverse complement.
TTCAACTACGCCCAGGTGGCCGACGACGTCTGGCGCCCGTCGCCGTTCCACGTCGAGTCCCTGCACCAGCACACGGTCCAGGTGATCCTGAACGGCCTGATCGAGGCCGAGGAGAGCGAGGGCGCCAGCCCGATCGGCGTCGCGGTGCAGGGCCAGCGGGGCACCGGTAAGACGCACCTGCTCGGCTGGGTGCGGCAGAAGGCCCACGAGGAGGACGGCTACTTCTTCCTCATCAGCCTGCTCGATGCGCGCGGCTTCTGGGACAGCGTGCTGCTGTCGATGCTCGACAGCCTGTCCCGCCCGATGCCGGGATCGCAGAGCCAGCTCGGGGAGCTCCTGTGGCGCCTGTCCGTGCTCGCGGAGGCGCCGGCGGAGGTCCGCGCGTCCGTGACCGGAGAGGCGCCGCTGACGCGCGATCGGCTCGACGGGTTCATCCACGCGCTGCGCCGCTACGACGGGAAGGCCGGCCGCGACGTCCAGGACACCGCGCGGGCGCTGGTCCTGCGGGGCTGCGACGACCTGGCCGCGCAGGACGTCGGGGACGCGTACCTCTGGTCCGCGCCGGAGGGCAGGCAGGGCGAGCGGGCGGCCTGGGGATTCCGGACGCTCGGCACCTCGCCGCAGGAGATCGTCGGGAACCTGTCCCGGCTGCTCGCGCTGACCGGGCCGTCCGTGATCGCGGTCGACCAGATCGACGTCCTGCTCGCGCAGTCCTCGATCGCCACCGCCGGGACGACCGACGCGTCGTGGCGCGAGGCGTTGATCGTCGAGCAGGTCGCCGGCGGCCTCATGCACCTGCGTGAGATCACCCGCCGTACGCTCACCGTCGTCTCGTGCCTGCCGACCACCTGGATCCTCATCAAGAACCAGGCCACCTCCACCGTGCGGGACCGGTTCCGCGAGACGACACCCCTCAAGGGAATCCCCGACACCGCGACCGGCCTGGCCCTCGTGGAGAAGCGGTTCTCCGCGCAGTACGGGGCCGCCGGGTTCACGCCCCCGTACCCGACCTGGCCGGTGAAGGAGTCGGCCTTCGCCGAGGCCGCTCAGTACACGCCCCGTCAGCTGCTGATCCGCATCGACGAACACGTCCGGTCGTGTCTGTTGAACGGCGCCGTCACCGAGCTGGAGAGCCTGACCGGGCACCCTGTCGTGGGTCCCGACCCGATCATCGAGCCGGACGCGCTCGTGGCGCTCGACGCCCGGTTCGCCGAGCTGAGGAAGACGGCCCGGGTCGCGGAGGCCCTCGACCCGGCGACGGAGGACGCGGCGATGCCGGCGCTGCTGTCGGCCGGGCTGTCGGCGTGGATCATGGAGCTGGGCGAGGCGGGCCGGGCGTTCTCCCAGGACCCGGCGCCCAGCAGGAAGCCGCCGCTGCACGCCCGTCTGCGCCGCACCCTCGACGAGAGCCGGGAGGACGAGGCGCACTGGAGCTTCCGGGCGATCGCGGCGCCGAATCACATCGCCGCGCTCAACCGGCTGCGCGAGGCGTGCCTCGCTTCCGGCCTCAGCGCCGGGACCCCCAAGCGGCGGCTGTTCGTGCTCCGCAACCTGGGCTGGGCCAAGGGCCCGCGCACACAGGAGGCGCTGGCCGTGTTCGAGCAGTCGGGCGGCAGGGTCGTGGCCGTCGAGGAGGAGGATCTGCGGATCTTCGCCGCGCTGCGGCACATTCTGGCGGACAACCCGCCGGACCTGCAGGCCTGGCTCTCGGCCCGGCGGCCGACGAGCGAGGTGAAGCTGTTCGGCGAGGCGCTCGGCGACGCCTGGGCGGCCCCGGCCGGCGCGCCCCCGCGCGTAGCCGCGCCGCCCCCGTCGGCCAGGCGGACGCGCACCGCCCCGGCCGCCGCCCAGCCGGCCGGTTCGACGGCGAACGCCACCAGGACGCGCGGCGTGCCGGGCCTGGAGACCGCCGCCTCACCCCTCCAGACCGTTCCGGCCCCCGCCCCGGCGACCGGCCAGGAAGCCCCGCCGGCGACCGCATCGGAGACGTCCGTCTCCGCCCCGCTGCGCGAGGAGCCGCTCCAGGCGTCCCCACTCGTGGCGCCGCTGCCGGACCTACTGTCGAGGCAGTCAGCGCCGGTGCGGGACGAGTCGATCCCGGCGTCCCCGCAGGTGGCGCCGTTGCAGGAGGGGACGCGTCTACCGTCCAGCCAGGCAGCGCCGGTGCAGGACGAGCCACGCCCGACATCCGCGCGGGCAGCGGCGTCGCCGGGCGCCACGACGGCACCCGGTATCCCGTCGCCCACGGCCGCGACGGCGACGGGAGCGGGCACCCGGTCGCTCGCCGCCCGCACGACGACCGGACCGGCCACCGGGTCGCCCGCGTCAGGGACGGCGACGGCGCCGGCCGCGCAGCCGCCGGCGGCCGTTGGGGCGGCAGCCGCGGCAGCCGAGACCGGGCATGAAGCAGGGCAGGACGCGGGGCATGAGACCGGCCGTGACGCGGGGCACGGGGCCGGGCAGGAGGCGCCGTTCGTGACGATCGGCGCGACCATCGCCGACGGCGAGCTGGTGCGGATCCGGCTGGAGGCCCTCCGCAGGCACACCGCGATCTTCGCCGGATCGGGCTCCGGGAAGACCGTGCTGATCCGCCGCCTCATCGAGGAGTGCGCGCTCCAGGGCGTGTCCACCATCGCGCTCGACCCCAACAACGACCTGGCCCGGCTGGGCGAGGCCTGGCCGGAGCCGCCCGACCGGTGGGGCCCCGGCGACGCGGCCAGGGCGGACGACTACCTCGCCGGCACCGACGTGGTGGTCTGGACGCCGGGGAGGGAGAGCGGCCGGCCGTTGAGCTTCCAGCCGCTGCCCGACTTCGCGAGTGTCCTGGACGACCCGGACGAGTTCACCGAGGCCGTGGACGCCGCGGTCACCGCTCTCGTGCCGCGGGCCAAGCTGGAGGGCCGGACGTCCAAGGCCCATCTTGGTCAGGCCGTGCTCCGCGAGGCCGTGGAGCACTACGGACGGCGTGGCATGACGGGCCTCACCAGGCTGATCGCCCTGCTGGACGACCTGCCCGACGGCGTGAGCACGATCGAGGGCGCATCCAAGATCGCATCGGACATCGCGCAGAACCTGCAGGCGGCCGTGGTCATGGATCCGCTGTTCGCGGGCCGGGGCACGCCGGTGGACCCCGGCGTCCTGCTGACGCCTCCGGAAGGCAGGCGCGCGCGGGTGTCGGTGATCAACCTCGCCGGGCTGCCGTCGGACGCCCAGCGGCAGAGCTTCGTCAACCAGCTGCAGCTCGCGCTGTTCGCCTGGATCAAGCGCCACCCCGCCGGCGAACGGCCGCTCGGCGGCCTGTTCGTGATGGACGAGGCGCAGACGTTCGCGCCGTCGGGGGCCATGACAGCCTGCACCCGCAGCACGCTCGCCCTCGCGGCGCAGGCGCGCAAGTACGGCCTCGGGTTGGTGTTCGCGACGCAGGCACCGAAGGGGCTGCACAACGGGATCCCCGGCAACGCGTCGACCCAGTTCTTCGGGCTGCTGAACGCACCGGTCCACATCACGGCGGCCCGGGAGATGGCCAAGGCGAAGGGCAGCGACGTCGCGGACGTCGCCCGGCTGCGGTCCGGCCAGTTCTACGCGGCCGTCGAGGGCGCGCGGTTCCGCAAGCTCCAGGCGCCGTTGTGCCTGAGCCACCACCCGAGGAGTCCGCTCACCACCGAGGAGGTCCTGGCCCGGGCGACCGGCGCCGTCTGAGCGCGAGCCGGAACCAGGGCCCCGCGGCCCACGACCGGACGACTGCCGCCGTGCGGCCCGCACCGCGCCCGGGGCCACAGCCGCAGCGCGACCCGCCCCACAACCGGGACGACAGCCGCCGTGCGACCCGCCCCACGAGCAGGGCGACAGCCGCGACGCACCTGCACCACGACCGGGACCACGTCGCCGGCGCGACCGGCACTGCGGCCAGGCCACACCGGCGCCCGGCCGGGATGCGAGCCACCAGCGCATCCGGCCGGGCGCCGGCCCCATCGCGAGCCCACAGAGGGAACGAGCCGTGGGATCAGCGAAGGGTGCCGAAGGCGACGGCGGCTCCAGCGGCGATGATCACGGAGAGGATCACCACCACGGCCACCGTGCCGAGGAGTGGGCGGGGCCGCGGCCGCATGCGCGTCTCGGCGTGCATGACGGGCTCACGGACCGCCGGTGTGAGGGACGGGCTCGGCCGGGGCGACGGCGAGGGGGTCGGGGCCGGACGGGGTCGTGCCAGGGGAACGTGCCGCGGAGGCGGCGCAGGCGCGACGTCTCTCGCCCGATGGGCCGGCGGCGCGCGGCGCTCCGGCGGCGGGGCGCCAGGCGGGCGGGCGGGAGCCGGCGCCTCCCGCCGGCACGGGACCTTGCCGAGCCCGAGCCCGGCGCGGAGATCCACGAGCACGTGGACCTCGGCGCACACCGCCACCCCGAGGCCGGGACCGGGATCGTCCCGCCCGACCGCGGCCTCGACCAGCACCGCGTCCGTGCCGTTCCCGGGCGGCCGCCCTACCGCCCCAGCGTCCGGCGCCGTGGCCGCGGTGGCCGCGAGTGCGAGGCCGGCGAGGGTTCCCGCCATCGCGCGTCTCATGTCACCGGCCCTCCGGGATGCGCTGGAACTCGTCCAGGGCGTTCACGAACGCGTCGGGCCGTACGGCGAGACCTCCGCTGAACGGGTGGGCGATGTCGAAGGCGAGGTAGACGCCGATCGCGAGCAGGCCGGCCATCAGCGTCATCGGGAGGAGCGCGGCGCCGCGCGGCCGGGCGCCCGCGATGAACGGGTAGAGCACGACCACCACACCGGTCACGATCGTCAGCAGTAGGACGCCGGGCGGCGGGGACGTCCGCGCGTCGGCGGCCCGCTGGCGGCGCGCCGAGAACAGGTCGGCCATCCGGTCGAGCACGGCGCTCCTGGCCTCGCGCGCGTCGTCGCCCGCCGGTTGGAGGGCGGCGACCCGGGTCCGCATCGACTCCAGCCGGGTCGTGCCCTCGGTGCTCAACGCGCCCCCGGCCATGGCCGGCCACTCCTTGCCGATCACGTACCGGGTGTAGTCGCGCAGCTCGTCCTGCACCTGGGCGCCGTCGGGCGACGGGAGGCCGCCGGCCGCCCAGTAGGTCTCCACGAGGGCCTGGCTCTCGGCGTAGGTGTTCTGCCGGGCGGAGTCGGCCGTGGCCCACGGAACCACGACGGCGATGGCGAACACCAGCAGGAACAGCGAGGACAGCATGGAGCCCGCGTGGCCCGCCGACATCCCCCGCGGATCTCGGTCGTCGGTGCCGTGGTCGAACATGCGGAACAGGAAGGCGGCCAGGGCCACCAGGCCGACCGCGGCGACGACTGCGAGTACCAAGACCAGCATGACCATCCTCGGATACGCGCGGGCACGAACCCTTACCGATCACTGACGGTTACATGACTATCACAAGAAGTAACCGGAGGGCATCCCTGTTTCGCGACTCGCTCTCGGCGGTTTCGCGCGCGCCCGGTGCGGAACGGACGAAGTGGGTACGCCGCCGTATCCGGCCCGGAATCGTCGCCGAGCCGCCTCGGCGACCGACAACGGGGAGGAACGACCGATGCGCGTGGTGATCGCGGGTGGGCACGGGAAGATCGCGCTCCGGCTGGAACGGATCCTGGCGGAGCGCGGCGACGCGCCGGTCGGCCTGATCCGCGATCCCGCTCAGGCGGACGACGTGCGGGGGGCCGGCGCTGAGCCCGTGCTGTGCGACCTGGAGACGGCCGGGGTCGAGGAGGTCGCCCGCGTCCTCCTGGGCGCGGGCGCGGCGGTCTTCGCGGCCGGCGCCGGGGCCGGCAGCGGCGTGGCCCGCAAGTACACCGTCGACCAGGGAGGGTCGGTGCTCCTGGCGAACGCCGCCGAGCGGGCGGGCGTCGCGCGCTTCATCCAGATCTCCACGATGGGCGCGGGGTCGCCGCCGCCTCCCGGCTCGGACGAGGTCTGGGCGGCCTACGTCGCGGCGAAGACGGCCGCCGAGGACGACCTGCGCTCGCGTCCGCTCAACTGGACCATCCTGCGGCCGGGCCGGCTGACGGACGAGCCGGGCTCGGGCCTGGTGACGCTGGCCGACCCGCCGCTTCCGCGCGGGGCGGTCCCGCGGGACGACGTCGCCTCGGTGATCGCCGCCCTGCTCGACACCCCCGACACCCGGCACCGGGTGCTCGAACTGATCGGCGGCGGCGTTCCGATCGACGAGGCCGTGCGTCTCGTGCTCTTCCGCTGACACAGGCGCCCGCCCACACCCCGACGCACGCCCACACCCCGACGCCCGCCCACACCCCGGCACCCGCCCATCCGGCGACGGCCGCGTCCCCGCGCCCGTCCACACCTCGGCGACGGCCGCGTCCCCGTCCGCACCCTCGGCGCCGAGGGTCCCGGCGCCCGGGCGGTCGTGTCACGGCCAGTTAGCTAACACTGACTGTCCGGAGTGTTGACCGGGCGGTCAATCAGGCAGACCGTCGGGATCAAACAGGTCATCTCTCCCACATCGGAGGCCCGGATGGATCTCACGAGATCGTTGTCCGACGTCGTCGCCCTCATCGCCGGCCTGGTGTCGGTGCTGGCCCCGTTCTTCTGGGCGAGCGACGTCAACGCGGCCAACCAGCCGCTGCTCCTCCTCGGCGCCCTGCTCGTGGTCTCCGCGCTCTGGGCGATCCTCGGCGCCGGCGGGGCGAGTTCCTGGGTGACCGCCGCCTTCGGCGCGCTGCTGTTCGTCTCGCCGTGGGCCTTCGGCTTCGACGGCCACGCCTCCGCGGCCTGGACGGCCTGGATCGCCGGCGCCGTCACCGTCGTGGTCGGCCTGCTGACCACCCTCCAGGTCCGCGGCCGCACGCCCGTCAACGCCTGATCCCTCCTCCGGTCACGCGGCCGGACCGGCACCCGCGCCCCGGGGTGCCCGGTCCGGCCGCTTTCGCATGTCCGCGGGCCTCACTGGGAAATAGCGGGACTAGCACGATTAGCCCGATTTGTCGCCTCTTGACTTTGGATGGCCCGCACCGCAATCTGTTGCGCATAGCGCTTCTTGTTCCGCTTTACACAACTTGGGGACTGCTGCATGATCCCTGCGTGCCCCCTCGCGGCCCTTCCCCGGGGCGAGGCCATCCGTCTCGACGCCGACCCGCCGATCGCCGTGTTCCACACCGAGGACGGCGAGCTGTACGCCATCGACGACACGTGCACCCACCAGGACGCCTCGCTGGCCGACGGATGGCTGGAGGGGTGCGAGGTGGAGTGCCCGCTGCACGCGTCGCGGTTCGACCTGCGCACCGGGCAGGTGGACGCGCCGCCCGCCAAGGCGCCCGTCCGCACCCATCGCGTCGTCGTGGAGGACGGCACGGTCTACGTCGAGCCGTCCGACCTGCCGCCCAACCTGCCGCCGGGCGTCCGCTCGAGGTCGGCGTGAGGTCGGTCGCGGTCGTCGGCGCGTCCCTGGCCGGGCTGTCCGCGGCCCGCGCCCTGCGTGCCCAGGGCTTCGACGGGCGGATCACGATGATCGGCTCCGAGCCCCACCGGCCGTACGACCGGCCGCCGCTGTCGAAGGAGTTCCTCGCCGGGCACCTCGCCGAGGCCGACCTGGTGCTGGAGGCGGACGGGGAGGACCTCGCCGCGGAGTGGCGGCTCGGGGCCGCGGCCACAGGCCTGGAGCGGCGGAGCGACGGCTTCGCGGTCCCTCTCGCCGACGGGACGTCCGTCGAGGCCGACGGCGTGGTGATCGCGACCGGCGCCGTGGCCCGGGAGCTTCCGTGGCGCCTCGGCGGGGTCCACACGCTGCGCACGGTCGACGACGCCCGCGCGCTGCGCGCCGACCTCGCCGGGGCGCGGCGGCTCGTCGTGATCGGCGCCGGGTTCATCGGCGCCGAGGTCGCCGCGACCGCCCGGACGCTCGGCCTGGACGTCGTCATCGTCGAGGTCGCCCCCGCGCCGTTCGCCCGGGCCCTCGGCCCGCGAATGGGCGCGGTCCTCGCCGGGTTGCACGAGGACCACGGCGTGCGGGTCGTCTGCGGCGTCGCGGTACGGGCCCTGACCGGCGACGGCAGGGTCGACGGCGTGCTGCTGGAGGACGGGCGGCGGCTGCCGGCCGACGTGGTGCTGGCGGGCATCGGCGCCCGTCCCGCCGTCGAGTGGCTGGAGGGCGCGGGGGTCGAGGTGGGCGACGGAGTGCTGTGCGACGCTGGAGGAGGCACCAGCGTGCCCGGCGTCGTCGCGGCCGGCGACTGCGCCTCCTGGTTCGATCCCGGCCTGGGCCGCCACCACCGGGTCGAGCACTGGACCGGCGCGGCGCAGCGGCCCGCCACGGCGGTGTCCACACTCCTGTCCGGCGGGACAGCGGCGCCCGACCAGGCCGCCCCGCCGTACCTCTGGTCGGACCAGTACGGCCGGCGCGTGCAGTTCGCGGGCCACGCCGGGCCCGAGGACGAGGTGACGGTCGAGGAGGGCGATCCGGACGCCCGCAGCTTCCTGGCGGTCTACCGCAGGGACGGCCGGACGACCGCCGTCCTCGGGGTGGACCAGGTGCGCCAGTTCACCCGGTGGCGCCGCCGGATCGAGCCTGTCGGCGCGCGATGAGCGACTCGGGGATCTCGCCGAGGGATAAGGAGTGGAAGTGAACCAGCAGACGGCCACCCCGTCATGGCGGACGACGCGGACCGGGGAAGGCGGCGCGGCGTGACCACGAGCAGCCTTCCTCCGAGCGTCATCGCCACCCTGCCCGGCACCTACTACACGGACGAGAACGTCTTCGGCCTGGAGCAGGCGAGGATCTTCGAGTCCATGTGGTTCTGCGCCGTCCGGGCCGCCGACCTGACGAAGCCGGGGGCGTTCCGCACCGTGCAGATCGGCCGTGAGAGCGTGATCGTCAGCCGGTCGAAGGACGGCTCGATCCGCGCGTTCCTCAACGTGTGCCGGCACCGGGGCGCCCGGATCTGCACCGAGGAGTCCGGTGAGGTGCGCCGCGCATTCCAGTGCCCGTACCACGCCTGGACCTACGACCTGGACGGCAAGCTCATCGCCGCGCCCAACCTGAGCAGGATGCCGGACATCGACCGCGTCGAGTTCGGCCTGGTGAAGGTGCACGTGCGGGAGTGGCTCGGGTACGTGTGGGTGTGCCTGGCCGACGAGCCGCGGCCGTTCGAGGAGGAGGTGCAGGCGCAGGTCGCCGGGCGCCTGGGCGACCTCGACGCGGTCCACAACTACGGCATCGAGAACCTCGCGCTGGGCCGCCGGATCGTCTACGACGTCAAGGCGAACTGGAAGCTCATCGTCGAGAACTTCATGGAGTGCTACCACTGCGCGACGATCCACCCCGAGCTCACCGAGGTGCTGCCGGAGTTCGCCGACGGCCTCGCCACCCAGCTGTACGTCGGGCACGGGGCGGAGTTCGGCGAGGGCGTCGAGGGCTTCACCGTGGACGGCTCGGCCGGCGTCGACCGCATCCCCGGCGTGAGCGAGACCCAGGACCGGCGCTACTACGGCCTGACGGTCAAGCCGACCATGTTCCTCAACCTGGTGCCCGACCACGTGATCCTGCACCGGATGTTCCCGCTCGCGGTGGACCGCACGATCGTCGAGTGCGACTGGCTGTTCCGCGCCGACGTGGTGGAGGACGGCCGGGACATCGAGCCCTCCGTGGAGCTGTTCCACCGGGTCAACGTCCAGGACTTCGACGCCTGCGAGCGCTGCCAGCCGGCGATGGGGTCGCGCGCGTACGCGCGGGGCGGCGTGCTGGTGCCGACCGAGCACCACATCGGCGCCTTCCACGAGTGGGTGCTCGACCGGCTCGGCACCGGTCAGCCGACGTAGCCCAGGCGGTGGCTGATGTCGTCGGCGCCCGCGACGAGCGAAGGAGCGAGCTCGTGCATCCGCTTCTCGCTGAACCGGTAGGCCGGGCCGGACGCGCTGACGGCGGCCACCACGTCCCCCTCGTACGACCGGATCGGGGCGGCGATGGCGTTCAGCCCGATCTCGTACTCCTCCACGGTGACCGCGTACCCCCTCCGGCGTGCCTCGTCGAGCTGCTGACGGAGCACGTCGGGGGAGGTCACCGTGTTCGGGGTGTAGCTCTCCAGGCCGGCGGCCGTGATGAGCTGCGCCCGCCGGCGCTCATCGAGGTGGGCGAGCAGGACCTTGCCGCTGGAGGTGGCGTGCAGGGGCGTGAGCTGGCCCACCCAGTTGTGGGCCGTCACCGCGGACGGGCCGCGCACCTGGTCGAGGTTGACGGCGTAGTGGGAGCGGGCGACGGCGAGGTTGACGGTCTCGCCGATCTCCTCGGCCAGCCGGCGGCAGACCGGGCGGGCCTGCTGGGTGAGGTCGAGCCGCGCGGCGACGCCGCCGGCCAGGCGGATGATCCCGAAGCTGAGGCGGTACTTGCCTCGGTCCTCGGCCTGCTCGACCAGGCCCCGCGACTCCAGGGCGCCGAGCAGCCGGAACGCCGTCGACTTGTGCACCCCGATCTCCAGGGCGATCTCGCTCACCCCGGCCTCCCCCCGCTGGGACAGGATCTCCAGGATGCTGACGGCCCGGTCGACGGACTGGACGCCGCCACTCTCGGAGCGCGCGGACGCGGATTCGTCGGCCATAGCGGGACTGTAGCGCGCGGACGCGGCCTCCACGGCCGGCGCGCGTTGCGAATGGTGCACTCTATTGCGCATATCAATATCATCCTGCCCGGAGGCAGACATGTACGACTTTGTCATAGTCGGCGGTGGTTCAGCTGGGAGCGCCTTGGCGAACCGGCTGTCGGCCGATCCCTCGACCCGGGTGCTCGTGCTGGAGGCCGGACGGCCCGACTACATCTGGGACGTCTTCATCCACATGCCGGCGGCGCTGACCTTCCCCATCGGCAGCCGCTTCTATGACTGGAAGTACGAGTCAGAGCCCGAGCCGCACATGAACGGCCGCCGGATCTACCACGCCCGGGGCAAGGTGCTTGGCGGGTCCAGCAGCATCAACGGCATGATCTTCCAGCGCGGCAACCCGATGGACTACGAGCGCTGGGGCGCCGACCCGGGCATGGAGACGTGGGACTTCGCCCACTGCCTGCCGTACTTCAAGCGGATGGAGAACTGCCTGGCCGCCGCGCCGGACGACCCGATGCGCGGGCACGACGGGCCGCTGGCGCTGGAGCGCGGGCCGGCGACCAACCCGCTGTTCCGGGCGTTCTTCGAGGCCGTGCAGCAGGCCGGGTACCCGCTGACCGACGACGTGAACGGCTACCGGCAGGAGGGGTTCGCCCCGTTCGACCGCAACATCCGGCGCGGCCGCCGCCTGTCGGCCGCCCGGGCCTACCTGCACCCGGTGATGAACCGCCCCAACCTTGAGGTGAAGACCCGGGCCTTCGTCACCAAGATCCTTTTCGAGGGCACCCGGGCCGTGGGCGTCGAGTACAACGGGACGACGGTCCGGGCCGGCGAGGTCATCCTGTGCGGCGGCGCGATCAACTCGCCCCAGCTCCTCCAGGTGTCCGGCGTCGGCAACGCCGCCGAGCTCAAGCGCCTCGGCGTCGGCGTCGTCCACGACCTCCCCGGCGTCGGGGAGAACCTCCAGGACCACCTGGAGGTCTACATCCAGTACGCCTGCAAGCAGCCGGTCTCCCTCCAGCCCGCGATGAAGTGGCGCAACCGGCCCTGGGTCGGCGCGCAGTGGCTGTTCCTGCGCAAGGGCCCGGGCGCCACCAACCACTTCGAGGCCGGCGGCTTCGTCCGCGGCAACGACGACGTCGACTACCCCAACCTGATGTTCCACTTCCTGCCGGTCGCCGTCCGGTACGACGGCAGCTCACCCGCGGGCGGGCACGGCTACCAGGTGCACATCGGCCCGATGTACTCCGACGCCCGGGGCTCGGTGAAGATCAAGAGCGCGGACCCCCGGGTGAAGCCGGCGCTGCGCTTCAACTACCTGTCCACCGAGCAGGACCGGCGGGAGTGGGTGGAGGCGGTGCGGGTGGCCCGCGCCATCCTCAACCAGCCCGCCATGGACGCGTTCAACGCGGGCGAGCTGTCGCCCGGCCCCGGCGTGGAGACCGACGAGCAGATCCTCGACTGGGTGGCCAGGGACGGCGAGACCGCGCTCCACCCGTCCTGCACGGCCCGGATGGGCGTCGACGAGATGTCCGTGGTCGACCCGCTCACGATGCGGGTGCACGGCCTGGAGGGCCTGCGGGTCGTGGACGCCTCCGTCATGCCGTACGTCACGAACGGCAACATCTACGCCCCGGTGATGATGGTCGCGGAGAAGGCGGCCGACCTGATCCTGGGCGACACTCCCCTGCCGCCCGAGCACGCGGAGTTCTACCGGCACCGTGAGACCCAGGAGCGGGCGTGAAGGATCTGTACATCGGCGGCCGGTGGCGCGAGGCGTCCGGCGGCGGCACCCGGGAGATCCGCTGCCCGGCCGACGGCACGCTCGCGGCGACCGTCTCCGAGGCCACCCGAGCCGACACCGAGAGCGCCATCGCCGCGGCCCGCGAGGCGTTCGACGAGGGCCCGTGGCCGCGCACGCCGGAGGTCGAGCGCGGCCGGCTGCTCCTGCGGGTGGCGGACCTGCTGGAGCGGGACCGCAAGGAGATCGCCACGGCCGAGTCCACGGACACCGGCAAGCGGCTGGTCGAGAGCGAGTACGACGTGGACGACGTCGTGCGCTGCTTCCGCTACTTCGGCGGCGTCGCGGGCACGGACGCCGGCCGCGTGGTCGACACCGGCCGCCCCGACGCCGTCAGCCGGATCGTCTACGAGCCGGTCGGCGTGTGCGGGCTGATCACACCCTGGAACTACCCCCTCCTCCAGACGTCGTGGAAGGTGGCCCCGGCCCTGGCGGCCGGGAACACGTTCGTGCTCAAGCCGAGCGAGCTGACGCCGTCCACCGCGATCCTGCTGATGCGCCTGCTGGAGGAGGCCGGGCTGCCGCCGGGCGCGGGCAACCTCGTGCTGGGGGCGGGCGCGGAGGCCGGCGCGCCGCTGGCCGAGCACCCGGACGTGGACATGGTCTCCTTCACCGGGGGTCTGGCCACCGGACGGACGATCATGGCCGCGGCGGCGGGCACCGTGAAGAAGGTCGCGCTGGAGCTCGGCGGCAAGAACCCGAACATCGTCTTCGCCGACGCGGACGTCGACACCGCCGTCGACTTCGCGCTCACCGCCGTCTTCCTCCACTCCGGGCAGGTCTGCTCGGCCGGGGCGCGGCTGCTGGTCGAGGACTCGCTGCACGACGCGTTCGTGGACGAGGTCGTACGGCGGGCCGGGCGGATCAGGCTCGGCGGGCCGTTCGACCCCGACGCCGAGACCGGGCCGCTGATCTCCGCCGCCCACCTCGCCAAGGTCGAGGCGTACGTCGAGGCCGGGATCGCCGAGGGCGCCGTCCTGCGGTGCGGCGGCCGGCGGCTGGACGGCCCGGGTCACTTCTACCCGCCGACCGTCCTGGACGAGTGCCACCGCGGCATGCGGGTGGTCCGGGAGGAGTCGTTCGGGCCGGTGCTGACCGTCGAGCGGTTCCGGGACGAGGACGAGGCGGTCCGGCTCGGCAACGACACCGACTACGGCCTCGCCGGGGCCGTGTGGACCCGGGACGCCGGGAAGGCCCAGCGGGTGGCCGCCCGGCTGCGGCACGGCACCGTCTGGATCAACGACTACCACCCGTATGTGCCGCAGGCGGAGTGGGGCGGGTTCAAGCAGTCCGGCGTCGGGCGCGAGCTGGGGCCGACCGGGCTGAACGAGTACCGCGAGATCAAGCACGTCTGGCAGAACATCGACCCGCGTCCCCAGAACTGGTTCCGTCCCTGAGATGCCACCTGAGACGCCCGCCCGCCGCGGGCGTCTCAGGCATGCCTCCCAACAGGCACGATGCGCCCCCGGTGAGGCCGGAACCGGTTATTGACAGTGCCGTGGCAAACGGGGGACATTGTTGCGGGACGCGCATGTCGTTTCGGAATGCGCAACGACGGAGGTGTGTATGGCAGGGCCACGCGTCGTCATCATCGGAGCCGGGGTCGTCGGGGCAGCCCTCGCGGAGGAGCTGTCCGCCAAGGGATGGGACCAGATCACGGTCGTGGACCAGGGCCCGGTGCCGGCGACGGGAGGCTCTTCGTCCCACGCCCCCGGGCTGGTGTTCCAGACGAACTCCTCCAAGACGATGACCGAGATGGCCCGCTACACCGTCGAGAAGCTGAGCGCGCTCGGCTGCTTCCTGCAGGTGGGCGGCCTGGAGGTGGCCACCACGCCGGAGCGGCTCACCGAGCTGCGGCGCCGCCACGGATGGGCGACGGCCTGGGGCCTGGAGGCCCACCTGCTCACGCCCGGCGAGTGCGTCGAGCGGCACTCGCTGCTGGACGTCGGGCGCGTGCTCGGCGGGCTCTTCGTCCCCACCGACGGCCTGGCCAAGGCCGTGCGCGCCGTCGACGTCCAGCTCACCCGGGCCCGGGAGCGGGGCGTGCGGGTGCTCGACCGCCACGAGGTGCTCGACATCCGCGTGGTGGACGGCCGGGTCGCCTCCGTGTTCACCTCGGGCGGGGAGATCCCGGCCGACGTGGTGGTGTGCTGCGCGGGGATCTGGGGCCCCCGGGTCGCGCGCATGGTGGGGATGACCCTCCCCCTGACGCCGCTCGCCCACCAGCTCGCCTGGACGGGACCCGTCCCCGGGCTGCACGGGCAGGCCGAGGAGGCGGTCCGGCCGATCCTGCGCCACCAGGACAGCGACCTCTACTACCGGGAGCGGTTCGACCGGCTCGGCATCGGCTACTACGGCCACCGGCCGATGCCGATCACCGCCGACGAGATCCTCTCCGTGGACGCCGCCGAGGTCATGCCGTCGGTCACGCCGTTCACCGAGGACGACTTCGCCCCGGCCTGGGCCGAGACCCGGTCGCTGCTGCCCGGCACCGGCGAGACGAAGATCGAGGAGGGCATCAACGGGCTCTTCTCGTTCACGACGGACAACATGCCGCTGCTCGGCGAGTCGCCCGAGGTCAAGGGCTTCTGGGTGGCCGAGGCCGTGTGGGTGACCCATTCGGCGGGCGTCGGGCGGGCGATGGCCGAGTGGCTGGCCGACGGCCACTGCTCGTCGTTCGACCTGCACGAGTGCGACGTCAACCGGTTCGAGCCGCATCAGCTCGCCCCCGACTACGTGCTGGCCCGCGACTGCCAGAACTACGTCGAGGTCTACGACATCATCCACCCGCTGGAGCCCCCGGCGAACCTGCGGCCGCTGCGCACCAGCCCCTTCCACACCCGGCAGCGCGTGCTGGGCGCGTACTTCCTGGAGGCCTCCGGCTGGGAGCGCCCCCAGTGGTACGAGGCCAACGCCGCCCTGCTCGACGGCCGCGACATCCCCCACCCGGGCGACTGGGCGTCCCGGCACTGGTCCCCGATCGTCGGCGCCGAGGCCCAGGCCTCCCGCGAGACGGTCGCCCTGTACGACATGACCGCGCTGAAGCGGATCGAGGTGGCCGGCCCGGGCGCCACCGCCTTCCTCCAGCGCCTGTCGACGGGCGACGTGGACAAGTCGGTCGGCTCGGTGACGTACTGCCTGCTCCTCGACGAGGACGGCGGCATCCGCAGCGACATCACGGTCGCCCGCCTCGGCCGCGACCTGTACCAGGTCGGCGCCAACGGCAACCTCGACCTCGACTGGTTCCACCGGCACGCCACCGGCGACGTGGTGATCCGCGACATCACTGCCGGCACCTGCTGCGTCGGCGTCTGGGGGCCCCGGGCCCGCGACGTGGTGGAGCCGCTGGCCGGCCCCGACTTCGGCAAGGACGGCTTCCGCTACTTCCGGGCCAAGCGGGGGTACGTCGGCCCGGTGCCGGTGACCGCGCTGCGCCTGTCCTACATCGGCGAGCTGGGCTGGGAGCTCTACACCACCGCCGACATGGGCGCCAAGCTCTGGGACGTCCTGTGGGAGGCCGGGCTGCCGCACGGGATCGTCGCGGGCGGCCGGGGGGCGTTCAACAGCCTCCGGCTGGAGAAGGGCTACCGGTCCTTCGGCACCGACATGACGTACGAGCACGACCCGTACGAGGCGGGCCTCGGGTTCGCCGTGAAGCCGGACAAGGGCGACTTCATCGGCCGCACCGCCCTGCTCGCCCGGCGCGAGTCGGTGCGCCGCCGGCTCACCTGCCTCACGATCGACGGCCCCGAGGCGGTCGTGATGGGCAAGGAGCCGGTGTACGACGGCGACTCCTGCGTGGGCTACGTCACCAGCGCCGCCTACGGCTACACCGTCGGCAAGGGCGTCGCCTACGCCTGGCTCCCGGTCGAGCTGTCCGCTCCCGGCCAGGTCGTCCACATCGGCTACTTCGACCGGCGCGTCCCCGCCGTCGTAGCGCAGGAGCCGCTCTTCGACCCGGCAATGGAACGTCTCCGCGGCTGACGCGGCGTCTTTGGAGGATTCACCGTGAACCCACCCGAATCGCTGGCCGACGCGCCGCTCGACGAGGTCGACCCCGAGGTCGCCGCGGCCATCGGCGACGAACTGCGCCGCCAGCAGTCCACCCTCGAGATGATCGCCAGCGAGAACTTCGCCCCCGTGTCGGTCATGCGGGCGCAGGGCTCGGTCCTGACGAACAAGTACGCCGAGGGGTACCCGGGCCGGCGCTACTATGGCGGCTGCGAGCACGTCGACGTGGTCGAGCAGCTGGCGATCGACCGCGTGCGGGCGCTGTTCGGCGCGGAGGCGGCCAACGTGCAGCCGCACTCCGGGGCCCAGGCCAACGCCGCCGCGATGGCCGCGCTGCTGGAGCCGGGCGACACGATCCTGGGTCTCGACCTGGCCCACGGCGGCCACCTGACCCACGGGATGCGCATCAACTTCTCCGGCAGGCTCTACCGCGTGGTGGCCTACCACGTGCGCGAGAGCGACAGCCTGGTGGACATGGACGAGGTGGAGCGGCTGGCCCGCGAGCACCGGCCCAAGCTGATCATCGCGGGCTGGTCGGCCTACCCCCGCCACCTCGACTTCGCGGCCTTCCGGCGCGTCGCCGACGAGGTCGGGGCGTACCTGATGGTGGACATGGCGCACTTCGCCGGGCTCGTCGCGGCCGGGCTGCACCCCTCGCCCGTGCCGCACGCGCACGTGGTCACGACGACCACGCACAAGACGCTCGGCGGCCCGCGCGGCGGCGTCGTGCTGTCCACCGGGGAGCTGGCCAAGAAGATCAACTCGGCCGTGTTCCCCGGGCAGCAGGGCGGCCCGCTGGAGCACGTCATCGCCGCCAAGGCCGTGGCGTTCAAGATCGCCGCGGGTGAGTGGTTCCGCGACCGCCAGCGCCGCACGCTGGAGGGGGCCCGGATCCTCGCCGAGCGGCTGCTGCGCCCCGACACGGCGGCGGCCGGCGTGCGCGTCCTGTCCGGCGGCACCGACGTCCACCTCGTGCTGGTCGACCTGCGGGAGTCGGAGCTCGACGGCCGCCAGGCGGAGGACCGGCTGCACGCCGCCGGGATCACCGTCAACCGCAACGCCGTGCCGTTCGACCCCCGGCCGCCGATGGTCACCTCGGGCCTGCGGATCGGCACCCCCGCGCTCGCCACCCGCGGGTTCGAGGCCGCCGACTTCGCCGAGGTGTCGGACGTCATCGCGGCGACGCTGCGCGGCGACGGGTCCGAGGCGGAGATCGCCCACCTGCGCGGACGGGTCGAGGCGCTCGCCGCCAAGCACCCGCTCTACCCCGGAGTCTGACGATGCGCGACGTCCCGCCCCAGCCCGAGCGGCTGTGGACCAGTCCCGAGCCCAAGAGGTCGTACGACGTGGTGATCGTGGGCGCCGGCGGCCACGGCCTGGCCACGGCGTACTACCTGGCCAAGAACCACGGCGTCACCGACGTCGCCGTGCTGGAGCGCGGCTGGCTGGCCGGCGGCAACATGGCACGCAACACCACGATCATCCGGTCCAACTACCTGTGGGACGAGAGCGCCGGGATCTACGAGCACGCGCTCAAGCTCTGGGAGGGGCTGGAGGAGGACCTCGGCTACCCGCTGCTGTTCAGCCAGCGCGGCGTGCTCAACCTGGCCCACAGCCTCCAGGACGTGCGCGACGGCGTCCGCCGGGTGCACGCCAACCGGCTCAACGGCGTGGACGCCGAGTGGCTCGGCCCGGAGGAGGTCAAGGAGGTCTGCCCGATCGTCGACGTCTCCCCCGGCGTCCGCTACCCGGTGCTCGGGGCGACGTACCAGCCGAGGGCCGGCATCGCCAAGCACGACTACGTCGCCTGGGGATACGCGCGGGCGGCCGCCGCGATGGGCGTCCACCTCATCGAGAACTGCGAGGTCACCGGCGTCGAGGTGGTGGACGGCCGGGCCGTGGCCGTGCACACGCCGCTGGGCCGGATCGCCGCGGGGAAGGTGGCCCTGGCCGCCGCCGGGCACACGTCCGTCGTCGCGGAGACCGCGGGGGTGCGGCTGCCGCTGCAGACCCACCCGCTGCAGGCCCTGGTGTCCGAGCTGCTGGAGCCGGTCCACCCGACCGTCGTCATGTCGAACGCCGTGCACGTGTACGTCAGCCAGGCCCACAAGGGTGAGCTCGTCATGGGCGCCGGCATCGACGCGTACAACTCCTACCGCCAGCGGGGGGCGTTCCACGTCATCGAGCGGCAGATGTCGGCGGCGCTGGAGCTGTTCCCGGTCTTCGCCCGGGCCCACGTGCTGCGGACCTGGGCCGGGATCGTCGACGTGAGCCCCGACGCCTCCCCCATCGTCGGGCTCACCCCCGTCGAGGACCTGTACGTCAACTGCGGCTGGGGCACCGGCGGATTCAAGGCGACCCCCGGCGTGGGCTGGTGCTACGCGCACACGATCGCCCACGGCGAGCCGCACCCCCTGGCCGCCCCCTTCTCGCTCGAACGGTTCACCACCGGCGCGCTCGTGGACGAGCACGGCGCCGCGGCCGTCGCCCACTAACGACCTGGAGCCGACCCCGATGCTGTTGATCCCCTGTCCGTGGTGCGGGCCGCGTGACGAGGCCGAGTTCCACTACGGCGGGCAGGCGCACGTCGCCTACCCCGCGGACCCGGCCGCGCTGTCCGACGAGGAGTGGGCGCGGTACCTGTTCTTCCGCGACAACCCGAAGGGCCGCTTCGCGGAGCGGTGGAGCCACACGGCCGGCTGCCGCCGGTGGTTCACGCTCACCCGCGACACCGCGACCGGCGTGTTCGAATCGGAGGCGGGCGCATGACCTCCCGCCGCCGCGAGGGCGTCGCGGGCGAGACGCTGCGGTTCCGGTACGACGGACGCGACTACGAGGGGCTGCGGGGCGACACGCTGGCCGCGGCGCTGCTCGCCAACGGCGTCCGCGCCGTCGTCCGCAGCGGAGGACTCGGCAGGCCCCGCGGGATCTACGCCTCCTGGACCGAGGAGCCCAACGCGCTCGTCCAGATCGAGGAGCCGTTCCCCGAGCCGATGCTCCAGGCCACGACCGTCGAGCTGTACGACGGGCTGGTGGCCACCGGGCTCGGCGGAAGGGGACGCCTGGCCGACCGCCCGGACCCGGCCCGCTACGACGCCGTCCACGCGCACTGCGACGTGCTGGTGGTCGGCGCGGGACCGGCGGGGCTCGCGGCGGCGACCGCTGCGGCCGCCTCCGGGGCCCGGGTGATCCTCGCCGACGACCGGCCGGCGGCCGGGGGCTGCCTGCCCGACACCGGCGAGACCGTCGACGGGGTCTCCGGGACGACCTGGGCCGCCGGCATGCTCGCCGAGCTGGCCGGGCGACCCGAGGCGCGGGTGCTGCCGCGCACCACCGTGTTCGGCTACTACGACGACAACTACCTGGTGGCGGTCGAGCGGCGGGAGGAGGGCGCGGCGTCGCGCGAGCGGATCTGGCGGATCAGGGCCCGGCGCGTCGTGCTGGCCACCGGCGCCCACGAGCGGCCGATCGCCTTCGCCGGCAACGACCGGCCGGGAGTCATGCTGGCCGGCGCGGCCCGGGCCTACGCCAACCGGTACGGCGTGCTCGCGGGCCGCCGCGCGGTCGTGTTCACCACCGGCGACGGCGCGTACGACGCCGCCCGCGACCTCGCCGCGGCCGGCGTCGAGATCGCCGCCGTCGCCGACGTGCGGCGGGACGCCCACGCGCTCGACGAGGCCCTCGCCGTCGCCGGGCCCCTCGCCGGGACCGAGGTGCTGACCGGGCACGTCGTCACGGGCGTCGGGTCGGCCCCGGACGGCTCGGTCGCGTCCGTCACCGTGTCCGGGCCCTCAGGCGAGCGGGAGATCGAGGCCGACCTGCTGCTCGTGTCCGGTGGCTGGAACCCGGTCGTCCACCTGTTCAGCCAGTCGGGCGGCGCCCTGCGGTTCGACGAGGAGCTCCACGCCTTCGTGCCCGGGGAGGCGGCCCAGGCCGTCGAGGTCGCCGGGGCGGCCCGGGGCGTGTACACGCTCGCCGGCTGCCTGGAGGACGGCGTCGCAACCGGGACGCGGGCGGCCGAGGCCGCCGGGTTCCGCGTCCCGCCGCATCCCGTCCCCGCCGCGGAGCGGGTGACGGCGCTGCCGTCCGGGCGTCTGTGGCTGGTGCCCGCCGACGACTACGAGACCCACTTCGTCGACCTCCAGCGCGAGGTCACGGTGGCCGACGTCATGCGGGCGACCGGGGCCGGGCTGCGCTCGGTCGAGCACGTCAAGCGGTACACCACGGCGGGCACGGCCCACGACCAGGGCAAGCTGTTCGGCGTGCTGACGAGCGCGGTCGTCGCCCACGCCACCGGGGTGGAGATCGGCGACCTCGGCACCACCACCTTCCGGGCGCCGTACGCGCCGGTGAGCTTCGCGGCCCTGGCCGGGCGCGACCGCGGCATGCTCCACGACCCCGTCCGGGTCACCTCGCTGCACGGCTGGCACGCGGCGCACGGCGCGCTGTTCGAGAACGTCGGGCAGTGGAAGCGGCCCTGGTACTACCCCCGGCCCGGCGAGGACATGGAGACCGCCGTGCTCCGCGAGTGCCGGGCCGTGCGGGAGGGCGCCGGCGCCATGGACGCCTCCACGCTCGGCAAGATCGACGTGCAGGGCCCCGACGCCGCCGAGTTCCTCGACCGGCTCTACACGAACATGATGAGCACGCTCAAGGTCGGCGCCATCCGGTACGGCGTGATGTGCCGGGCCGACGGCATGGTCTTCGACGACGGCACGGTCATGCGGCTGGCGGAGGACCGGTTCCTGGCCACCACGACCACCGGCAACGCCGCCGCCGTCCTCGACTGGATGGAGGAGTGGCTGCAGACCGAGTGGCCCTCGCTGCGGGTCTACTGCACCTCGGTCACCGAGCACTGGGCCACGGTCGCCCTGGCCGGCCCGCGCTCGCGCGAGGTGCTGGCCGGGCTCGCCCCCGGCCTCGCCGTGGACGCCGCGAGCTTCCCGTTCATGACGTGGCGGGACGCCGAGGTGGCCGGGATCCCGGCCCGGGTCTGCCGGATCAGCTTCTCCGGGGAGCTGGCCTACGAGATCAACGTCAACGCGTGGGACGGCCTCGCCCTCTGGGAGGCGGTCGTGGGCACCGGCGTCGTCACGCCGTACGGGACCGAGACCATGCACGTCCTGCGGGCCGAGAAGGGCTACCCGATCATCGGCCAGGACACCGACGGCACCGTCACCCCCGCCGACCTCGGCATGGACTGGGTGGTGTCGAAGAAGAAGGCCGACTTCGTCGGCAAGCGGTCCCACGCCCGCGCCGACACCTCCCGGCCCGACCGCAAGCACCTGGTGGGCCTGCTCCCGGAGGATCCCGGGCTGCTGCTGCCCGAGGGCGCCCACCTCGTGGCGACCTCCCGGCTGCCCGAGCCGCCGGTGCGGGCGCTCGGGCACGTCACCTCCAGCTACCGCAGCGCCGCGCTCGGGCGCACGTTCGCGCTCGCCCTGGTCAGCGGCGGGCGCGAGCGGATCGGCGAGCGGCTGTACGTCCCGCTGGGCGGCGACCCGGTGCCCGTGACCGTCACCCACCACGTCCTCTACGACCCCGAGGGAGCCCGCCGCGATGGCTGAGCGACTGAGCCCGCTGGCCGGGTTCGAGCCGGTGTCCGCCGAGAGCCTGCGCATCGAGGAGATCCCGTTCCTCACGCAGCTCGACGTGCGGGTCGACCCGAAGAGCCGGGCCGCGGCCGAGATCGGGCTCGCCCTCGGCGTCCCGCTGCCCACCGAGCCGGGCACGTACGCGAGCGGCGACTGCGACGTCCTCTGGACGGGACCCGACGAGTGGCTGGTGCTCGCCCCGCCCGGCGCCGAGGGCCTGGAGGGCCGGCTGCGGGAGGCCTGCGCGGGCGCCCACGTGGGGATCACCGACGTCTCGGCACAGCGGACGGCCGTCCTCGTGGACGGCCCCCGCTCCCGCGACCTGCTGGCCCACGGCTGCGCCCTCGACCTGCACCCGCGGGTGTTCGGACCGGGCCGCTGCGCCCAGACCGTGCTCGCCCGGGCGCAGGTCGTGCTGGCAGCCAGGGAGGGCGACGCGTTCATGATCCTCGTCCGCTCGTCCTTCGCCGGCTACCTGGGCGCCTGGCTGCTCGACGCCGCGGCGGAACACCTTCTAGACTGATCCACATGAACCGTACGTCGTGCCTGAACTGGTGGCGCTCCTCGTAGGAGCGGCTGTCACGCACGACCGGGGCCGTTCGAATGGACGGCCCTTCTCGTTCTCCTCGTCCGGCGGGGCCGCCTTCGGCGGACCCGCCCATCACCGAGGAGAACACCATGACCACAACCGCACCAGCCGGACCGCTGACATTCGACGACGTCCGGCGCGACCCCGGCCGTTTTCGCGTTCTGACCGGGGACCGCCCCACGGGACGGCTGCACCTGGGCCACTACTTCGGCACCGTGCACAATCGCGTGCGCCTGCAGGACATCGGCGTGGAACTGATGGTCCTCATCGCCGACTACCAGGTGCTGACCGACCGCGACGTGGCCGAACGACCGGCCGAGCACGCCGAGGAGATCGTGCTCGACTACCTCGCCGCCGGCGTCGACCCCACCCAGGCCACGATCTTCGCCCACAGCGCGGTCCCCGCGCTCAACCAGCTGCTCCTGCCGTTCCTCAGCCTGGTGTCGGTCGCGGAGCTCGGCCGCAACCCCACGGTGAAGGACGAGATCGCCCACTCGCGGCAGTCGTCCGTCAGCGGGCTGATGTTCACCTACCCGGCGCACCAGGCGGCCGACATCCTGTTCTGCAAGGCCAACCTGGTGCCGGTCGGCCAGGACCAGCTACCCCATCTGGAGCTCACCCGCACCGTGGCCCGCCGCTTCAACAGCCGCTACGCCGAGATCTTCCCCGAGCCGGAGGCCCTGCTGTCCGCGGCGCCGCTGCTGCTGGGCGTCGACGGCGCCAAGATGAGCAAGAGCCGGGGCAACGCCATCGCGCTGGCGGCGACCGCCGACGAGACCGCGGCGCTCATCCGCGGCGCGAAGACCGATGCCCTCCGGCACATCACCTACGACCCCGCGGGCCGGCCCGAGGTCTCCAACCTGGTCCTCCTGGCGGCGCTGTGCCTCGACCGGGATCCGTACGAGGTCGCCGGGGAGATCGGCGGCCGGGGCGCGGCCGCGCTCAAGGCCGTGGTCACCGAGGCGGTCAACGAGCGCCTGGCGCCGCTCCGCGAGCGCCGCGCCCTCCACGCCCGGGACCGGGACCACGTCAGGCGGGTGCTGCGCGAGGGCAACGAACGCGCCGCCGCGATCGCCGACACGACGCTGACCGAGGTGAGGGCCGCGATGAACATGGTGTACTGAAGCGCCGCCGGCTCCGTCCCGTCCGGTCCCGTCCGGGTCGTGCCGGGAGGGGGGCATGCTGGGGTCATGGACGTGACGCGCGTGCCGGTGCGCTTCGCGCCGGAGCTGTGGATGTTCCTCCAGCCCCGCGACCGCCGCTCGCCGCTGCCGCTCCCCTACGACGGGGCGTCCTCGCTGGGCCACCTGGTCGAGTCGGCGGGGGTGCCGCTGACCGAGGTCGGCGGGCTGGTCGCGGAAGGCCGGCCGGTCCCCCCGTCGTACCGGCCGGTCCCCGGGGAGGCGGTGGAGGTGCTCGCGGTGGCCCGGCCGCAGCGGGTGCCGAACCCCCGGTTCGTGCTCGACGTCCACCTCGGCACGCTGGCCCGGCGGCTGCGCCTGGTCGGGGTGGACGTCGCCTACCGCAACGACATGGACGACGACGCCCTGGTGGAGCAGGCCAACGCCGAGCGGAGGGTCCTGCTCACCCAGGACCGGGGGATCCTCCGCCGCCGTTCGCTCCGGCTGGGGGCCCACGTCCGGGGCTCCCGGCCGGACGAGCAGTTCCTCGACGTGCTCGACCGCTTCCGCCCTCCGCTCGCCCCCTGGACCCGGTGCACCGCCTGCAACGGCACCCTGGCGCGGGTGGACCGCGACGAGGTGGCGGAGAGCCTGCCGCCCGGCACCCGCCGCACCTACGACGCCTTCGTCCGCTGCCTCGCCTGCGGCCGCGTGTACTGGCACGGCGCCCACGGCAGCCGCCTCGACGCCATCGTCCGAACCGCCACCCGCGCCGTCTCCGGCCGCTGAGCTCCTCGCCCGCCCGCCCCGCTCGTCGTCTTTCAGGCGGCCGGGGCCCGCGGGGTGAGACGGACCTCGACGTGCGCGTCCAGGGCGCGTGCAAGCCGTTCGAGCACCGGAAGCGTGGGGATCGTTCCTCCCGCCTCGAACCGGGCCACCGCCGACTGCGTCATCCCCGCCTCGCGCGCCAGATCGTTCTGGCTCCACCCGCGCCCTTCGCGCATGGCCCGGACCGTCCTGCCCAGTTCGTAGGCCAGGCGGGTGGCCTCGTACGCCTCGCGCGCGCCGGGCTCCGTCAAGCGGCGATCTCTGAGCTCTCGCCAGCTCTCCTGCTCGCTCATGCCGTCTCCTCTTCCTCATCGGCGGTGTGCGCCAGGTCGATGCACCGCCGCATGGCTCTACGTGCGCGCCCGATCTCACGGTCGTCACGCGTCCGCGTTTTGTGGAAGACGGTCAAGAGCACGATCCGGCGTTGAGGTGCGATCCAGTAGGTGATGCGCACGGCGAACTCGTCGAGGTGGAACCGGAGCTCCCGTAACTTGCCATCGAGCTGCTTCGTGTACGGCTCTCCCAGGAGAGGCCCCTCTGCGGCAAGTAGATCGACATAGAAAGCCACCCTCGCAAACGACGCCGCAGGCAGGGACTCCAGCCATGTGCGGACCTCTGGTTCCAATTCCACCGTACCCCAGCTCATAGCGTTGATGCTATGGGCACCTGTCTGATTACGTCTTGTGTTTAATCCATTACAGGGTCCTGGGGCTGGGAAGCAGCGCCCTCACAGGCGAGGAGACGGCGGAGCCTTCAGCCGCCGGGGGCGACCTCGTTGTTCGGGGCGCCGTCGCCGGCGGTCGGCAGGTCGCCGCGTTCGACGGGGACGCGTGCCGGCGGCGGGGTGGCGTTCTCGTCGTCGGTCGCGGGACGCGCCCCCGCGACGGCGGCCTTGAGCGCCGCCCGGCCGACGTCGGCGGCCCTGCCGCTGAGCCGGATGAGGGCATCCCCGCGGAGGACCACGTACTCCTGGCGGTCACCGGCCAGGCGGTACCACCCCACGTCATCGTGGTCGCAGACGACCTCGGCGTCCGGAGGCGCGGCCTCGACGGGGACGGCGGCGCACATCTCGTCGTCGAACGTGCCCCGGTCGACACGCAGTTCCACCTGACGCCCCTCGGGCGACGCGTAGAAGGCGCCGAACCCCTCCTCGTTGACGACGCCGAGCGACTGCTCGGCCAGCTCGTGCCCCGGCAGGTCGACCAGATAGACGAGGTCCGGGGAGACACCCAGCTCGCGCAGCCGGCCCATGTCCACGCTGCCCGGCGCGGCCAGGGATCCGCAGCCGCCCAAGCCGGCGACCGCGAGGGCCGCCATCATGATCATCCTGCCCTTCATGCGGTCATTCTCACCCACCGGCTCGTGGTCGTGGCGGCCTCTCCCCCGGGACGTACGGCGAAGAGGGTCAGTGGGAGGCGTCCTCGGTGTAGGGGAGGCGGCGCTGGACGGCGAGCAGCAGCGCGATCGACGGCAGGACGAGGACGGCGGCCACGACGGCGACGGCGAGGACGGCGTGGAGGACGGCCGGATGGGCGGCGGCCTCCTGGTACGGGACCCGGGGCGGCAGCATGAACGGGTACTGGGCGACCGGCCAGCCCCATATCACGGCGGTGACGGCGAGGACGGCCGTGACGCGGACGAGCAGGTAGCGCCGCCACCACAGCAGCGCGAGCGACGCGACCCCCAGCAGCGCGCTGGCGAGCACGAGCGGCAGCGCCCGGTGGGTGAGGCCGGTGAACAGCCGGGGCGCGTCCCAGCGGAGCACGGCGACGCCGAGGAGGGCGACGGCCCCGGTGGCCACGGCGGCCGCCAGCGCGCGGCGCCGGAACAGGTCCGCCAGCCCGGGGACGCCGGAACGCGCGGCCTCGTCGCACAGGTAGACGGCGGCGAGGTAGGCGCACACGACGACCGCGAGCACGCCGCCCAGCAGCGAGGACGGGTTGACCCAGCTCCCCACGAGAGCCCCCCGGGCGAGGCCGGGCGGGACCCTGCCGGACGCGACGGCTCCGGCGACCGCGCCGAGGAAGAACGGCGTGACGACCGAGGCCAGCGCGAACTCCCCGCCGAACAGCCGCTGCTGCCACAGCTCCGTGCTGCTCTTGCGGAAGGCGAAGGCGGCGCCCCTGGCGATGATCCCGAACGCGGCCAGCGTCAGCGGGATGTACAGCGTGGACATCACGGCCGCGAAGACCGGCGGGAACCCGGTCCACAGCAGGACGAGCACGAAGATCAGCCAGACGTGGTTGGCCTCCCAGACCGGTCCGATGGTGTGCTCGATGAGGCGCCGCTGCGGCATGCCCTCACGCGCCCGGCCGGCCAGCAGGTCCCAGATGCCGCCGCCGAAGTCGGCGCCGCCGAGCAGCGCGTACAGGGTGAGGCTTGCCCACATCACCGCCAGCAGGACCTGGGCAGCGTCCATCAGGCGGCCGCCGCTTCCTGGGGGGCGACCCGCCACCGGCGCGTCATGTGCCGCAGGACGTACACCGTCGAGACCGTCAGAACCGTGTACACCACGACCAGCAGGACGAAACCGGCCCACAGGCCGGGCGCCGGGTTGACGGCTTGCGACGTGCGCAGCCTGCCGTACACGACCCAGGGCTGCCGCCCCAGCTCGGTCACCACCCAGCCGGCCTCGACCGCGAGGACGGCGAGGACGCCCGAGGCCGCGGCCAGCCGGAGGAACCATGGCGACCGCGGCAGGTCCCGACGCCTCCACCATGAAAGCGCGAGCCACGCCGCCAGGAGCAGGAGCAGGAACCCGATCCCGACCATCGTGTCGAAGGCCAGGTGGACGGGCGTGACGGGCGGCCGGTCGCCGGGCGGCGTCCGGTCGAGGCCCTGGACGACGGCGCTCGGCCGGTACCCGACCAGCATCGACAGGGCGCTCGGGATCTCGACGCCGTACCGCATGCGGTCGTCGACGAAGACCCCGCCGAGGGTGAGCGGCGCGTACGGTCCGGTGCGGTACACCCCCTCCATCGCGGCCAGCTTCGTGGGCTGGTAGGTGGACAGGAAGCGCGCGGCGTAGTCCCCCACCACGATCTGGACGGGGGTGAGCGCTGCCGCCAGCGTGAACGGCACGAGGAACCCGAGCCGGTGGTGGCGGTCCCGCCGTCCGCGCAGCAGTCCTACGGCATACACCGAGGCCGTCACGTACCCCGAGACCATGAACGCAGCGATGATCATGTGAATGGTCTGCGGCGGGGTGGCCGGGTTGAACATGGCCCGCCAGGGCGACACGTTCGTGATCCGGCCGTTGGCCAGGTCGAACCCGCGGGGCTGGTTCATCCAGGCGTTGGCCGTGACGATGAAGAACGCCGAGGCGACGCCCGCGACCAGCACCGGGACGCCGCTCAGCAGGTGGGCCCGGGGGGACAGCCGGTCCCAGGCGTAGAGGTAGATCCCGAGGAAGATCGCCTCCAGGAAGAACGCGATCCCCTCCAGGGCGAACGGCAGCCCGACCACCTGGCCGTACACGCCCATCAGGCCGGGCCACAACAGGCCCATCTCGAAGCTGAGGATCGTGCCCGACACGGCGCCGACCGCGAACACGACGCCCACGGCCTGCGCCCAGCGCCGGGCGAGCCGCATGTGGCCGGGGTCCCCGGTCCGTACGGCCCGCCACTCGGTGAACAGCAGCAGGGCGGGCATGCCGACCCCGAGGCAGGCAACGATGATGTGCCAGCCGAGCGACAGGGCCATCTGCATGCGGGCCGCCGCCAAATCCACCGCGCCCGCCGGGTCCAGGGGCCCGACCACCCCGGCCCCGCCGTCGAGGGGCCCGATCACCGTGGCCGTCCACGCGTGCGCGACGCCGGCGGCCGCCCCGCCGTGCGGGTCGCGATCACCGCGGCCGTCCCCGTCCCCGGCGGCGTCCGCGCGCGGGCGAGCGCCGCAGCCCGCGCGGGCCGTGCCCGACAGCCATGACAGCCTCCCTCACCCCGTCCTCGGGGCAGGGCCTACCCGGCCTCAGGACCGGACATACTCCCAGGTGGACGGGCCGGACCGATGCCTTGACCGTTCCTTTCCCGTAAGGGGCTGTTCCATGGGGCGGGCCGACGCGGTCTCACACCGAGCGTCTGGCCCGTGCCCGGTACGCGGCCACGTTGGTCCGGTTTCCGCACATCTCGTAGGAGTGCCACCGCTGGGTGCGGCTGCGCGTGGTGTCGTAGAAGGCGTGCGAGCAGTCCGCGTTGGCGCAGACGCGGATCCGTGAGAACTGCCCCTGCGCGACCAGTTCCGCCACGGCGCGGACGACGGCGCCCACGACCGGCGGACCGGACACCTGCAGCAGGGCGACGCGCCCGTCGCCATCGAAGACGTGGCGGAACGCCGTCGTGGCGGTCGTCTCGTTCACGTCGGCCCACGCCGCCTTCGCCGCTTCGGCGCCGGGCTGGGAGACGACGTCGACGAGGCTGTCCCGCAGCCGGCGCAGCTGGGCGATGTCGCCCTCGGACGGGGGCGGCAGGGCCGGTTCACGGAACGGGCGCAGGATCCGCTCGGCGATCTCGGGGTCGGCGAGCGTGTCCGGGGTCAGCGGCGTGGCGTGCGGGCGTGAGTTCAGCAGTTCCACGATCGCGTCCGCGAGAGCGGGCGCCTGCCGCGGCGCCGCGCCCGTCGTCTCCTGGCTGACCATGCCCCCAGCATACGGCGACATGGTCATCGACGAAAGCCCTTTACATAGCTCGCGGAGCCCTGCTAGAACTGACAGCGTCAAACCCAGAAAGACCATTACATCACTGAAGGGCCACCCGCTATGAGCCGTCTCGTTCTCACCGCCGTCGGCGGCGATCTCCAGGACACCGTCGCGCTGGTCGAAGACCAGGACCCGCCCCTCGCTCCGGGCGACGTGCTGGTCGAGGTGGATGCGGCACCGATCAACAACGCGGACCTGTTGTTCACCATGGGCTGGTTCTCCGCCCAGCCCCAGCTGCCGCAGGCCCTGGGCGCCGAGGGCGTCGGGCGCGTCGTGCGGGCCGGCGAAGACGTGGACCGGACGCTGGTCGGCCGGCGCGTCCTCATCCTGCCCACCTTCGTCCACGGGACGTGGACCGACCAGGTCGTCGTTCCGGCGAGCGCCGTCGTCCCGATCTCCGTCACGGACGGGGCGGACGCCCTGCAGCTCGCGATGCTGCCCGTCAATCCCGCCACGGCCTATGCGCTGCTCAACGACTACGCGGCGCTGCGGCCCGGCGACTGGATCGGCCTGAACCTGGCCAACTCCGCGGTCGGGCACCACGTCATCGCCCTGGCCAGGCGGGCGGGGATCAGGACGCTGGCCGTCGTCAGGCGGGAGGCGGCAGCCGAGCAGGTCCGCGCCCTGGGAGCGGACGCCGTCGTCGTCGACGGCGCCGACCTGGGCGAGCGCATCTCCGCCGCGTTGGGAGGCGAGCGGTTGCGGCTGGCTCTGGAGGGCACTGCCGACCCCGGGCAGACCGCAGCGCTGGTGCAGTCGCTGGAGGACGGCGGCACCGTGGTCACCTTCGCGGCGGCCACCGGACAGGCGCCCTCCGTCCCCGTGGGCGACCTGATCTACCGCGGCATCGTCCTGCGTGCCTTCTTCATCCTCAACTGGATCCGCGACACCCCACGCAAGGAGCTCGAGGGCGTGTACGCCGAGCTGGCCGACCTGGTCGAGCAGGGCGTGCTCAAGGCCCCGGTCGAGGCGACATATCCCCTGAGGGACCACCGCGCCGCCCTGGCCCACGCGGCCAGGGCCGAGCGCTCCGGCAAGGTCCTGTTCGTGCCGCGCGATCGACGCCGGCCCGCATGACCCGTTGAGATCGGCGGTCAGGAGGCGAGCGCGGACCGGGGAGCGCGGAGCTCCTTGGCGAACCAGTCGATCGTGCGGCGGAGCCCGGTCACCGGGTCGATGTGGGGACGCCAGCCGAGCAGCGACTCCGCGAGCGAGGTGTCCGGCCGCCGTACGGCGGGGTCGTCCACCGGCCGTTCGACGAAGCGGATCGGCGACGACGAGCCGGTGAGGTCGCGGATCGTCGCGGCCAGCTCGGCCATGGACATCTCCGCGGGGTTGCCGATGTTGACCGGCCCGGCGGCGTCGGCCTCGGCGAGCGCGAGGACGCCCTCGACCGTGTCGTCCACGTAGCAGATCGAGCGCGTCTGGCTGCCGTCCCCGGTCACCGTGATCGGCTCACCGGTCAGCGCCTGCCGGATGAACGTGGGGATGGCCCGGCCGTCGTGCGGCCGCATCCGGGGGCCGTACGTGTTGAAGATCCGCACGATGCCGGTGCCGGTCCCCCGGGAGTTGCGGTAGGCCGTGGTCAGGGACTCGGCGAACCGCTTGGCCTCGTCGTACACGCTGCGCGGCCCCACGGGGTTGACGTTGCCCCAGTACGTCTCCTTCTGCGGGTGCTCGAGGGGGTCGCCGTACACCTCGCTGGTGGACGCGAGGACGAACCTGGCGCCCTTCTCGGTGGCCAGCCCGAGGGCGTGCAGCGTGCCGAGGCTGCCGACCTTGAGCGTCTCGATGGGATGGCGCAGGTAGTCGGCCGGGGAGGCGGCCGAGGCGAAGTGCAGGACGAGGTCGACCGTGCCCGGCACGTGCACGAACCCGGTGAGGTCGCACTCCAGCAGCCGGAAGGCGGGACGGCCGATCAGGTGCTCCACGTTCCGGGGCGAGCCGGTGAGGAAGTTGTCCATGCAGACGACGGCCGCGCCGCGGTCGACGAGCCGCTCGCACAGGTGGGAGCCGAGGAAGCCGGCGCCGCCGGTGACCACGACCCTGGCGCCCTTCATCGGACCCGCACCTCCAGCAGGGACAGGGCCGCGTCCAGCACGGCCGGGGGTTCGATCTCCAGCAGGCCCTCCGACGGCCGGTCGGCGTGGGGGTCGCCGGTCCTGCCCGTCCACAGCGTGACGTGGGGATGGCTCTCGGGCGGACCCCACAGGACCGGCGGCACCGGGCCGTACAGGACCACCGAGGGCGTGCCGACGGCGGTCGCGAGGTGCGACATCCCGGTGTCGCCGCAGACGACCAGCGCCGCGTGCCGGGTCAGCGCGGCCAGGACGGGCAGGTCGGTGCGGCCCGCGAGCACGGCCTCCTCGGGCAGCCCGGCGAGGGCCGCCACGTGCCGGGCGAGGGCGATCTCGCCGACGCCGCCGGTCACGACGACCCGGTGGCCGAGCCGGGTCAGCTCGGCCGCCACCTGGGCGAACCGCTCCGGGGGCCACTGCCGGGCGGCGGACGACGCCCCCGGGTGGACGAGCACCTCGCCGCCGTCGAGCGGTCCGGGCCCGGGGTCGAGCAGCGCGAGGTCCTCGCGGTCGGTCTCGATGCCGTGCCACTCCAGCAGGTCGCACCAGCGTCGCACCTCGTGGACGTC
The DNA here is from genome assembly GCF_016863035.1 of Microbispora corallina. GTDB lineage: Bacteria > Actinomycetota > Actinomycetes > Streptosporangiales > Streptosporangiaceae > Microbispora > Microbispora corallina. The sequence continues at coordinate 141,576 of NZ_BOOC01000006.1, read as the reverse complement.
CGCACGCCACGGCGGGCCGTCCGCGCCGGGGACCCCGGCGTGTGCGTGGGTGAGCAGCCGGCCCGGCCGGGTGCGGCGCAGGGCCACGATGCTCTCCGGCCCGCTGCCGTGCAGGTTGACGGCCACGCCGGGGGCCGCGAACGGCACCGGGCCCGGCCCGGACACGTCCACCAGGTCGTCGATCCCGCCGATCAGCGGGAGCAGGCCGCCCAGGTACGCCGGGGTGGCCAGCACCAGCCGGTGCTCCGGGTACGCCCGCCGCAGCGCCCGCAGCGCCGGGACGGCGGTGAGCAGGTCGCCGAGCCCGAGCCCGCGCAGGACGAGCAGCGCGGGCCGGCCCGGCCCGTCCGCTACGGCCATGACGTCTCCGTGGAGGCGCAGACCACGAGCTCCCTGACCTCGCACCCGCGGGGCTGGCCGAGCGCGAAGACGACGGCCGCGGCGACGTCCTCGGGCTGGTTGAGGCGGGCGTCGGGCCCCGGCTTGTACTTCTCGTCGCGGTCGTCGAAGAAGTTGGTGCGCATGCCCCCGGGGATCAGCAGCGTGACCCCCACGTCCCCGGCGAGCTCGGCCGCGAGCGCGCGGGTGAACCCGACCACGCCGAACTTGGCGGCGCAGTACGCGGTCGCGTCGCTCACCGCCTTGATCCCCAGCGTGGAGGCCACGGTCACGACCGTGCCGTTCGACCGGCGCAGGTACGGCAGGGCGGCCCGGACGACCGAGGCCGTGCCCAGCAGGTTGACCCGGATCACCCGCTCCCAGGCGTCGGCCGGCACGTCCTCCAGCCGTCCGCAGGCGTCGATCCCGGCGGCCGTCACCACGCCGTCGAGACCGCCGGCCCGCTCGGCCAGCTCGCGGACGGCCCGCTCGGCCTGTTCCCGGTCCGACAGGTCGGCCCGGACGTGGTCCACGCCGCCGTCGGGCTCGCCGAGGTCGATCACCAGCGGCCGGCCGCCGGCCTTGGCGACCGCGGTCGCCGTGGCCCGCCCGAGGCCGGACGCCCCCCCGGTGATCAGAATGTTTCCCACCATCGATATGTCCCTTCGAGTCGCGTGTCAGGAGGCCGCCTGCGCGGCCGCGATCAGGCCGGTCGTCGAGTAGCCGGGCACGGTCGGCAGGATGACGACCTCGCCCCCGGACCGCCGCACGGCCTCGGCCTCGGGCATGGACCTCTCGCTGTAGTCGCCGCCCTTGACCCACACGTCCGGGCCGAGGCGCTCGATGATCTCCGAAGGCGTGTCCTCGTCGAAGACCGTGACGGCGTCGACGCAGCCCAGCGCCCGCAGGACCTCCACCCGGTCCCGCTCGCGCACCACGGGCCGGCTCGGGCCCTTGAGGCGCCGGATCGACGCGTCGGAGTTGAGGCAGACCACGAGCGCGTCCCCGAGCGCCCGGGCCCGGCGCAGCAGGCTCACGTGCCCGGCGTGCAGCAGGTCGAAACAGCCGCCGGTGGCGATCAGCCGCCCGCCCGCCGCCCGCACGGCGGCCGCCACCTCGAAGGCCGACGCCCCGGGGGCGAACGGCGCGGGAACCTCGGCCGCCGGCCGGGCGAGGCGCAGCCCGGCCGCACCGCCCTCCTCCACGAACCGGGTGGCCTCCCCGACGGCCCGGACGACCGCGTCCTCGGTGGGGGCGCCGTCGGCCAGCGCGAGCGCCGCCGCGGCGGCGAACCGGTCGCCCGCGCCGCAGACGTCGGCGCCGACCGCGACCGCGGGGGGCGGGACCGCGCAGAACCGGCCGCCCCGGCGCGCCAGCACGGCCCCCCGCTCGCCGAGCGTGACGGCGACGGCCTCCGCGCCGAGGTCGCGGACCAGGCGGCGGGCCGCCCGGTCGGCCGGGGCGTACGGCTCGCCGGACAGCGTCCTGGCCTCGGCCTCGCTCGGGGTGACCAGCGCGCACCCCGGGATCGGGAGCGAGCCGCGGGGATGGGGGTCCCAGACGAGGGGGACGTCGAGGCCGCCCAGGAGGTCCCGGTGGAGGTCGGCCACGCCTCCGCCGTAGTCGGCCACCAGCACGGCCGCGGCCCTTCGCAGCGCGGCCGCCGCCCGGCCCGACGCGGCCGCGTCCGCCGCCGGTCCCCCGTCTCCGGTGTCGATCCGCAGCAGCGTCTGGCCGCGCGCCCTCACCCGGGTCTTGCGGACCGTGGACCCGCGCAGCGGCAGCCGTACGAGCTCGACGGTGGGCGCGAGCAGGCTCTCCAGCCGCCTGCCGGAGGCGTCGTCCCCGATGGCGGTGACGAGCACGACCTCCGTGCCGTCGCGGGCGGCCAGCAGCGCCGCCAGCCCCGCCCCTCCGGGGCGGTGGTGCTCCGCCCGCCCCTCCACCACCGGGACGGGCGCGTCCGGGCACAGCCGGTTGGCGTCGCCCTCGACGTCGACGTCCAGCAGGGAGTCTCCGACGATGACGATGGGTCCGATGGGTCCGATGGGTCCGGTCACGCGCACGCCTTCTCGATCACGTCGCAGAGCATGTGGATCACTGTGAGGTGCACCTCCTGGACGGTCGCGGTGTCCCCGGCGGGAACGGCGATGGCCTCGTCGCACAGGTCCGCCAGCGGGTTCGGCGCGGGCCCGGTGAGCGCCCACGTCGTCAGCCCGCACTCGCGCGCCGCCTCGGCGGCCTCGGTGACGTTCGGGCTCGACCCGCTGGTGGACAGGCACATCAGCACGTCGCCGGGGCGCCCGTGCGCCCGCACCTGCCGGGCGTACAGCTCCCCCATGCCGAAGTCGTTGCCGATCGCCGTCAGCGTCGAGGTGTCGGCGTGCAGCGGGATCGCCGCGTACGGCCGGCGGTCGGCGCGGTAGCGCCCCACCAGCTCCGCCGTCAGGTGCTGGGCCTCGGCGGCCGAGCCGCCGTTGCCGCAGGCGAGCAGCCGCCCGCCGCCGCTGAGGACGCCCGCGAGCTTGAATCCCCAGGCGTAGATCTTGGGGGTCTCCGGGTCGACCGCCGACAGCGCGGTGCTCAGCCGGGCCAAGTGAGGATGCATCGCTCAGCCTCCCGCCGCGGCGAGGCTGCCGAGGCGCCCGCCGATCAGGTTGCGATATACGGACTCGGTCTGCTCGGCCACCCGCGGCCAGCCGTACCGGGCGCGGGCCCGGCGCACCCCGGCCGCCGAGAGCGCGGCCCGCAGCGCGGGCCTGGCCAGCAGGTCGCACAGCGCCCGGGCCAGGGCGCGGGGCCTGCGGGGCGGGACGAGGACACCGCAGCCGGCCACCGTGTCGAGATGGCCGCCGACCGCGGAGGCCACGACGGGCACGCCGCACGCCAGCGCCTCCAGCGGCACCATGCCGAACGGCTCGTACCAGGGCACGGTCGCCAGGACGTCGGCCGAGCGCATCAGAGCGGGCACGTCCCGGCGGCCCACGCCGCCGATCAGGTGGACCCGGTCGGCCAGGCCGTAGGCGGCGGCCAGTTCGCGCAGCCGGGCGGTCTCCTCGTCGGACGGGTCGGCGGGGTCCCCGCCCGCGACGACGAGTTCGGCCCCCGGCACCAGGCGCATCGCCCGGATCACCGTGTCCACGCCCTTGCGCGGCACCATGCGGCCGATGCTGAGCACGCGCGGCCGGCCGTTGCCGGGGGCGGCCGGGCCGTCCGGGCGGAAGGTGTCCAGGTCGACGCCGCAGGGCACGACGGTGATCCGGTCGGCCGGCACGCCCATGACCGTCAGCTCCCTGACCTCGTCGCTGCAGGTGGCGATCACCGCGAGCGCGCGGCGTCCCACGTCGCGCTCGACCGCGACGCGCCGGGGCGGGCTGGTGTCCGCCGCGCCCTGCCAGCGCCGCTTCACCGTGCCGAGCGCGTGGAACGTCTGCACGACGGGCACGCCGAGGTCCTCGGCGGCCGTCACGGTCGCGAGCCCGCTCATCCAGAAGTGCGCGTGCGCCACGTCGGGCGGCCCGGCCGCCCAGCGGCGGGCGAGGTGCTCGGCGAACTCCTGCATGTACGGCAGGAGTTCGTCCTTGGGCACCTGCTCGGCCGGCCCGGCGGGCACGTGCTCGACCGTGACCCCGGGCGCCATCTCCACCCGGTCGGGCTGGCCGGGCGAGGTCCGCCGGGTGTGCACGGTGACCTCGTTGCCCCGCCGGGCCAGGGCGACGGCCAGTGCCGCCACGTGCACGTTCTGCCCGCCCGCGTCGACACCGCCGAGGGTCGCCAGCGGGCTGGCGTGTTCCGATATCAGGGCGATCCTCATGGCACCCTCTCTTTCACGACGGCGAGGCGGCGGACCGCCTCGACGACCTGATCTCCACGGACGGAGGAGAGGCACGGATGGCCGGGGACGGGGCAGACCCTCGCACGGGTCCCCCGGCAGGAAGCCTGCTGGTCTCCCAGCAGCACGGACGGCACGCCGTACGGGGCCCAGCGGGCGGCGGGCACGACGGGCGCGAAGAGGCTGACGACGGGCGTGCCGACGGCGGCGGCCAGGTGGGCGGGGCCGGTGTTGGCCGCCACGACGGCGCTCGCCCCGGCGAGGACGGCGGCGAGCTCGGCGAAGGTCGTGGCGCCGCCCAGGTCGAGCGCCTTGGGCCCGGCCACGAGGGCGGTGAGCTCGCGCTCCCCCGGGCTGCCGGTGACCACGACCCGCTCCCCCGCCTCGAGGAGCCCCTCGACGGCCTCGACCCAGCGTTGCGGAGGCCAGGCACGCGCCGGGGCCGTGGTGCCGGGGTGGACCACGACGTACCCGGGCGGCCCGGTGAAGTGGTCGACCTCCGGCAGGGGCGTCCGCACGGCGAGGCGGCCGTCGTCGCCGGGCGGGAGCGCGAACCCGGCGGCCCCGGCGAGGTCGAGCATGCGCTCGGCCTCCGGCACGTCCACGTCCTCGTCGACGACGTGGCGCACGTCCAGCAGGGAGCCGGGGTAGTCGGCGCTGATGGCGGCGATCACCGGCGTGCCGGCCATCCGGAGCAGCAGCGCCGTCGGCAGGGCCGACTGGTGGAACGAGGTGAGGATCAGCGCCGCGTCGGGCGCGATCTCGCGCACGGCGTCGATCAGCCCCAGGATGTGGGCCTCGGTCGCGGGCACGTGGCCGGGATCGATCCAGGGGGTCTGCCACTCGATCACGCGGTCCACACCCGGGAGCAGCTCGCCCGCGGCCCGGCCGTGCGGCCCGGCGAGCAGCACGACCTCGCGCGCGCCCGCGGCCACGGCCCGGATGGCCGGGCCGGCCAGCAGGACGTCGCCCGCGTTGTCGGGCCGCACCACCAGGGCGGTCCCGATCACGAGCGCCCTCCTGCCCGCGCCGACGCCTCGCCCCTGAGCCGGTGCGCGCACGCGACCGGCGGGATGACCACGCTCGTCACCGTCATGCGCAGGATCTCCTCCGCGGTCCGCGGCCCGGGCGCGATCCGCGCCCAGGCGAACTCGGCGGTCAGCCCGAGCCAGGCGAGGCCGGCCGCTCCGGCCGCCGCGCCCAGCGCCCGCCGGCCGGGGCCGGGCCGGGCCGTCAGGGCCGCCGCCGCGGACAGGCCGAGGGCCAGGACCGCGGCGCCCGTCGTCAGGGCGTGCCGCCGAAGCCGCCCGGGAGCGCCGCCGATGGCGTCCCGCCAGCCCGGTCCGTGCACCCGGCGCATCAGCGCGTCGTCGGCGTTGCCCCGCTGGAGCCGCACACTCGACCAGAACCCGTCGGGGCGGACGGGGTGCCGCGTCAGCCGCTCGCCCCCGACCAGGGAGAAGCCCGCCGCCTCGACGCGTAACGCGAGGTCGCAGTCCTCCCGGTAGGCGGCCGGGAACCGCTCGTCGAAGCCGCCCGCCGCCTCCAGGGCCGACCTGCGGTAGGCCATGTCGGCGGTGATCCACCGGGCGCCGGCAAGACCGGCGGTGTTGCGCTCGGCGTCGGTCGGGCGGCGGTCGCCGGGCAGCGGCACCTCCAGCCGCGCCTGGCTGCCGCCCACCGTCGCCGGCAGGTCCGCCAGGTCGCGGGCCAGCGCCTCCACCCACCCGGGCCCGGGGACGACGTCGTCGTCCACGAACGCCACCCAGGGCGTCGTCGCGGCGCGCCAGCCGACGTTGCGCGCCGCCGCCGGCCCGCGTCCGCCGGATCGCAGGACCCGGACGCGCGCGGGCACGGCCAGGGGCTCCGGGTCGCCGGTCCGGTCGTCCACCACGATGATCTCCGGGCCGGGCCCGATCGCGGCGAGCGTCGCGGCCAGGCTGGGCCGCCCGATCGTCGGGATCACGACGGTCACGGCGGGCCCGCTGTCCTTCCGCGCCGTACGGCCCCGGGCAGCGGCCGTCCCGGACGCCTTCCCGCGGGCCTTCGCCTGCGTGGCGCGGGGTGTGGTCTCCGCCGCGGCGCCGGGCGCGGCGGCGGTCGTGCGGCGGCGGTCGCCGCCTGGCGTCGGTCTGGTCATCCGGCGAACACCGCCCCTCTGCGCACCAGGTACGGGCCGAGCACGAGCACATCGACGGGCGCGGAGCCGAAGCACTCCAGCGCGTCGCGCGGGTCGTCGACCATGGGACGGCCCGCGGTGTTGAGGCTGGTGTTGACCACCACGGGCAGCCCGGTCCGCGCCTCGAACTCCTCCAGCAGCCGCGCGAGCAGCGGGTCCCGGTCGCGCTCGACCGTCTGGATGCGCGCGGTCCCGTCTACGTGCACGACCGCGGGGATGCGCCCGCGCCACTCGGGCCGCACGTCGTGGACGAACAGCATGTACGGGCTCGGCACCGGGCCCCTGCCGAAGATCTCGGGGGCGCGCTCCGCCCGCACCATCGGGGCGATGGGACGGAACTGCTCGCGGCCCTTGACGTCGTTCAGCCGCTCGGTGTTGCCCGGCCTGCCGGGGTGCGCGAGCAGCGACCGGCGGCCGAGCGCCCGCGGGCCGTACTCGGCCCGTCCCTGGAACCAGGCCACGATCCTGTCGGCGGCGAGCTCGGCGGCCACGGCCGCGGCCAGGTCCGCCGGCCGCTCGTACGGCACCTTGGCCACGTCCAGCCAGGCGGCCAGCTCGTCGTCGCTCCACCCGCGGCCGAGGTCGGCGCCGGGCATCGGGACGACCGGGTCGCCGTGCGCTCGGGCCAGGTGCAGCGCGCCGCCGAGGGCGGTGCCGGAGTCTCCCGCCGCCGGCTGCACCCACACGTCCTCGAACGGACCCTCGTGGAACAGGCGGGTGTTGGCCACGCAGTTGAGCGCGACGCCCCCGGCCATGGTCAGGTGGCGGGCGCCGGTCCGGTCGTGCAGCCAGCGGACGAGGTCCAGCAGGACCTCCTCCAGGCGGATCTGGACGCTGGCGGCCAGGTCGGCGTGGTCGGCCGTCCACGCCTCGCCCTTCGACAGGGCCTTGGCGTACACGCTCCAGTCGATCGGCTCGACGCGGAACCCCCCGTCGCCCGTCGGGTGGACGAGCTCGCGCAGCTCCCTGAGGAAGCGGGGGCGCCCGTAGGAGGCCATGGCCATGACCTTGTACTCGTCGCTCGACCTGAGGAAGCCGAGGTGCTGGGTGAGGTCCTCGTACATGAGTCCCAGCGAGTGGGGAAGCTCCTGAGTGGCCAGGACGGTCAGCTCGCCGTCCTGGTAGTGCCCGGCGAGGTGGGAGACCGCCTCGCCCCGCCCGTCGCAGACGAGGACGGCCGACTCCCGGAACGGCGCGGCGAGACCGGCGGACGCCGCGTGGGCGACGTGGTGGGGGACGAAGCTCACCTGGGCGGGGTCGAGCCCGGGAAGCGCGGTGGCGAGGAAGTTGGGGGCGCGATGGGCGTAGGTGGTGCGCAGGTCCTCCCAGCGGTCGTCGAGCCCGGCCTGCCCGGGGCGGACGAGCCGGGGGTCGAACGAGTAGGCGACCCCGTCCAGGTCCTCCGGGCGGAGCCCGGCCTGCTCCAGGCACCAGGCGGCCGCCATCTCGGGCAGCTCCCAGGCGGAGAACGGCACCGGCCGTTTGCCGTGCTTGCGGCGGCTGAACCGCTCCTCCTCGGCGGCCGCGACCACCTCTCCGTCCACGACCAGCGCGGCGGCTGGATCATGGAATATCGCGTTTATCCCCAGGAATCGCATCGGTTTACCTCCGTTGCGCGGTGGGTGTCTGGTTACCGAGAGAAGCGCTTCTAAACACCGCTTTGCGGATAACTCGACGTGAGTGGGGGGTGAACTCAGAAATCGTCACTGTCAGTAGTCAATGGCCGTGTTTGCGACCTTGAGGCCCGGGTAGCCCGGGGGGCGGTTCATGCAGGAGGACGTATTGCCACGCCATTCGCGCCGCCCCGCCGCGGTGCTCTTCGATCGTGACGGAACGCTCATCCGGGACGTTCCATACAACAGCGATCCAAACCTGGTCGAACCGGTCCCGGGCGCAGGCCGGGCGCTCGACCGCCTGCGCCGGGCCGGCCTCCCGATGGGGATCGTGAGCAACCAGTCGGGGGTGGCCAGGGGGATCATCAGCCCGGAGGCCCTGCGCGAGGTGAACGCCCGCGTGGAGGAGCTTCTCGGTCCGTTCGACGTGTGGGCCGTGTGCCCGCACGACGACGACGACGGCTGCGACTGCCGCAAGCCCGCCCCCGGGCTCGTGCTGCGCGCCGCGCGGACGCTGGGCGTGGCGCCGGGCGACTGCGTGGTGATCGGCGACATCGGGCGCGACGTCGCGGCCGCACGGGCGGCCGGCGCGCGGGGAATCCTCGTACCGACGCCCGTGACGCTGCCCGAGGAGGTGGCCGCCGCCCCCGAGGTGGCGCCCGACCTGGGCGCGGCCGTGGACATGGTGCTGGACGGCGCCGGCGTGGGCACGCCTCGCGAGGGGGATGAAGGCGGGTTGGCGGGGCAGGGGGGTGGGGCCGACGGGGCGGCGTGAGGGACCGCGGGAAGGCCGACCGATCGACGGACGGGGAGCGATGATCTGATGCGAATTCTGGTCTGGCACGTGCACGGCTCGTGGACCACCTCCTTCGTGCAGGGGGGCCACGACTACCTGGTTCCGCTGACGCCCGACCGCGGGCCCGACGGACGCGGGCGGGCCCGCACCTACCCATGGCCGGAGAACGTGCGCGAGGTGCCGTTCGACCGGCTCGCGGACGAGGAGGTCGACGTGGTCGTCTACCAGCGGCCGCACGAGGTCGACCTGGCCCGGGAGTGGCTCGGCCGGCCCGTGCCCGGCGTGTACGTCGAGCACAACACCCCGGCGGGCGACGTCCCGAAGACCCGGCACGCCCTGGCCGGCCGCGGGGACATCCCGCTCGTCCACGTCACCCACTTCAACGACCTGTTCTGGGACTCCGGGCACGCTCCCACCCATGTGATCGAGCACGGCGTGGTCGACCCGGGCCACCTCTACACGGGCGAGCTTCCGCACGCGGGCGTGGTCGTGAACGAGCCGATCCGCAGGTGGCGCGTCGCCGGCACCGACCTGCTGCCCACGTTCGCCGCCGCCGCGCCGCTCGACGTGTACGGCATGGGGGTCACCGGGCTGCCCACGACTCTGGGCCTGACGGACCGGGTCCAGGCGTACGAGGACGTGCCGCAGGCCGAGATGCACGCCGGGCTCGCGCGCCGGCGCGTCTACCTGCACCCCTACCGCTGGACCTCGCTGGGCCTGTCGCTCATCGAGGCCATGATGATCGGCATGCCGGTCGTGGCGCTGGCGACCACCGAGGCCGTGGAGGCCGTGCCGCCGGAGGCCGGCGTCGTGTCCACCAAGATCACATCGCTCGTCCGGGCGCTCGACGCGTACGCCTCCGACCCCGAGCTCGCCGCCCAGGCGGGCAAGGCCGCCCGGGCCGCGGCGCTCGCCCGCTACGACATCCGCCGGTTCACGGCCGACTGGGACCGGCTGCTCGGCGAGATCGCCGCCGCCTGACCTCCCGGGCCTCGGCGCGGCCACGGCGAGGGCCGGGAGGCCGGGCCCACCACCTCCGGGTGGCGAGCGCCGCGAGCACCGCGCCCGCCGTGTTGAGGATCACGTCGTCCACCGAGCTCACCCGCCCGATCCGGAGGGCGTACTGGAGGATCTCGACGGTGAGCGAGGCCGTGGCCGCGACGGCGGCCACGGCGGTGAGCGAGGCGAAGCGCGGCGAGCGGACCGGAAGCGCCGCGCCGAGCGCCGCGAAGTCCAGGAGATTGCCCCCGATCTGCACGAACGCCGCCACCGGGGGCATCGACACGATCTGGTCCGCCAGGTCGACCAGGGGGACGAGGTCCACGCCCCGCGCCGTCCCCGGCGTGAGGATCATCCAGATCCAGGGGGCGGTACCGGCCACGACGGCGACGTCCGCGAACGCCGTCCGCCGGGGAGCGGGATGTCCCGCGCGGCGGCGGCGGCGCGCGAGGAGGAACGCGGCGAGGACCGCCACGGGAAGGGCCAGGACGGCCGCGACGACGACATGTCCCCACGCGTTCCACGTCTCGTGCATCCGATCATGATGGCAGGCGCCCGGCAGCCGGCACCGGCGTGACGAGCGTCACGGCGGCACGACGGGCATGTGATTGACACGTCAATTATCGATTTGATTGACTCGTCAAGTACCGACGAGGGGGCTCGACCACGGAGGCCGCGCCACGGACCGGGACGCGCGGAGCCACCCGGACGACCACGGACTGGACCAGGAGAGATTCCATGGGAACGCTTGACGAGAAGGTAGTGCTGATCACCGGCAGCGGAGGCGGCCTGGGCCGAGTCGCCGGGCAGGTCTTCGCGCGGGAGGGCGCGAAGATCGTCGGACTCGACATCAACCCCCGCACCAACGACGAGACGGTCGAGCTCGTCCGCGCCGCGGGCGGCGAAATGACGGGCTTCGCGCCGGTCGATCTCACCGAACCGGAACAGGTGCGACGGGCCGTCGACGACGCGGCGGCCGTCTACGGCGGGCTCGACGTGATCTACAACAACGCCGCCCTGGTCCGCTTCGGCCCGATGCCCGACGTCTCGATCGAGGACTGGCGGGCGACCCTGACCGGCGAGCTCGACATCCCCTTCTTCGTGTCGAAGTTCGCCTGGCCGCACCTGGTCCGGCGCGGCGGCGGCGTCATCGTCAACGTCGCGTCCATCGCCGGCATGATCGGCGGCGCCGTCCCCCCGATGGTCGCCCACAGCGCGGCGAACGCCGGCATCATCGGCATGACGCGGCAACTGGCGCTCGAAGGCGCACCCCACGGCATCCGGGTGGTGGCGATCAGCCCCGGACCCACCCTCACCCCGCTCAGCGACCGCGACCTCGGCGACAACCAGGCGGCCCGGGACGCGATCACCGCCAAGACGCTCCTCAAGCGCTTCGCCCGGCCCGAGGAGGTCGTCGAGCTGGCGGCGTTCCTCGCCTCCGACCGCGCGGGGTACATCACGGGCGCCAACTACCCCGTCGACGGCGGCTCCACCGCCTGGTAGCGCGCACCGGACGACCGCGCCGCGGACGTCCGGCCTCCGGCGACGCTCGTCCCGATCTCAGGGCACCAGGACGACCTTGCCGAGGTTGCGACGGGACTCGATGATCTCGTGGGCACGGGCCGCCTCGGCGAGCGGGATCTCGGCGAACACGTGGGGGCGCAGCGTGCCGCCGCGGTGGAGCTCCCACAGCTCGTCACGCCAGCGCGCGTACACCTCGGGCCTGCCCCGCGCGATGGCCGCCAGCTGGAAGCCGACGACCGAGGCGCTGCGGACCAGCAGCTCGTACGCGTCGACCGTGCCGCCGCCCGAGCTGAAGGCGACCAGCCGGCCGCCGGGCGCGAGGGCGCGCACCGCGGGGCCGAGGACGTCTCCGCCCACCCCGTCGACGACGACGTCGACCGGATCGCCCCAGGATCCGTCCCCGTACAGGACCACCTCGTCGGCGCCGAGGGCGCGGACGAACTCCGCCTTGTCCGCGCTGCCGACGGCCGCGACCACACGGGAGGCGCCGCCCGCCTTCGCGTACTGCAGTGCGAGGGTGCCGACCGCACTGGCCGCCGCGGTGACCAGGACGGCGTCGCCGGGGTGGGGGCGTCCGGCCTCGTAGGCGCCGCGCGCCACCAGGCCGCTGCGGACCAGGGCGACGGCGTCGATGCCGGTCGTCCCCCCGGGAACGACGGAGGCCATCGCCTCGTGGATCAGGGCCAGCTCGGCGTAGGCGTGGGAGAAGCAGAGACCGGTGACGCGGTCGCCCACGGCGAAGCCGGCGACGCCCTCGCCCACGGCGGCGACCGTGCCCGCCACCTCGCCGCCGAGCGGGACCGGGTCCGCGGCCTCGCGCACCTTCCGTACGGCCGGCAGCGTGACGCCGACCGCTTCGGCTCGGACGAGCAGCTCGCCCGGTCCGGGCTCCGGAACGGGCGCCTCCTCGACGAAGAGGACCTCAGGGCCGCCGCTCACCTCGTAGCGGACACGACGCACGGGCATCTCCAATTCATTGGAATTACCAACGGATCTCAGCGTAGAGAGAAGTCATTGGGAAGTCCAATGGATTTGGATACCCTGCCTCCGTGACCGAACGCCCGCGCGCACTGGCGCACATCCAGTCCCTGCCGAGCTGGCTGGCCGGCCGCGTGGCGGAGCGCGGCCGGAGCCTGGTCGCCGAGGCGATCGCCGGCGAGGGGCTGAAACTGTCGCATCACGCCGTGCTCGCGGCGGTGAGCGAGTACGGCCCGGTCGCCCAGGCGGATGTGGTGCGCAGGCTGGGCTTCGACCCGAAGGACGTGGTCATCCTGCTCAACCAGCTGGAGGAGGCCGGGCTGGCGATACGGGAGCCCGACCCGCGGGACCGCCGCAAGAACGCCGTGACGGTGACGCCGGCGGGCGTGCGAACCCTGGAGCGGTGCGCGGAGCTGGCGGAGAGGGCCAACGCCGAACTCCTGGCGCCGCTCAGCGCGGCCGAAGGCCGGCAGCTGATGGAGCTGCTGACCCGGGTGTACCAGTCCTGACCACGTACGACCGGCGTCCGGACGGCCGCCACGGGTCCCTTACGCGGGCGGCTATCTGCCGTGGGGGTCGGACGCGTTGAGCGTCTCGACGACCTGGTTGTAGTCGCCGCGCGCCTCGCCGTAGCGCAGGAACTTCACCCGCTCCACCTGGATCTCCTTAGCGTCGGGCTGCGTCCTGAGCAGCTCGACGGCCTCCGCCACGAACTCGTCGAGCGGCATCGCGTGCTCGCTGTTCTCCTGGCCGGGCAGCAGCGAGGTGCGTACGGACGGAGGCTCGAGCTCCACGATCTTCACGGTCGTGTCGGCGAGCTGCAGCCGGATCGACTCGCTGAGCATGTGGATCGCGGCCTTCGACGCGTTGTAGCTCGGCGTGACCTTGAGCGGCGTGAACGCCAGGCCCGAGGAGACGGTGACGACGGTGGCGTCCGGCCGCGTCTGCAGGTGCTCGATGAACGCGGCGATGAGACGGATCGGACCGAGCACGTTCGTCGTGATGACCGACTCGGCGGAGGCGAGGAACGACTCGGGGCTGTGCCAGTCCTCGACGCGCATGATGCCGGCCATCGTGACCAGGACGTTGAGGTCCGGGTGCCTGGCCAGCACCTCCTTCGCGGCGGACTCGATGCTCGCGGCGTCGGCCGTGTCGATCCGCACAGTGTCGATGCCGGGGTGCTCCGCGGCGATCCGATCCAGCAGTTCGGTGCGCCGGCCGCCGACGATGACCGTGTTGCCCCTGGCGTTCAGTTCGACCGCGAGGGCGAGGCCGATGCCGCTCGTGGAACCCGGAATGAAGATGGTGTTGCCGGAGATTTTCATGCCTCCAGGGTGGGCGGCGCACGGCGGCGGGTGCAGAGAGCGCTTATCGGGGGATCGGCGATCCCTGGTTCGCGGTAATCGGACCCCGGCCGCGGAGCGGATACTGAACGCATGGACCGCAGTGCACTCGCCGACTTCCTGCGCAGGCGCCGGGAGGCGCTGCGGCCGGAGGACGTCGGGCTCCCCATGGGCGCCCGCCGCCGGGCGCCGGGCCTGCGGCGCGAGGAGGTGGCGGCCCTCGCCGCCATGTCGACCGACTACTACACCCGGCTCGAACAGCGGCGCGGTCCGCAGCCCAGCGAGCAGATGCTCGCGTCGCTCGCCCGCGCGCTGCGGCTGACCGGCGACGAGCGCGACTACCTGTTCCGGATGGCGGGGCACAACGCCCCGGCGCCGGTGACCGCCGCGACGCACGTCGCCCCCGCGCTGCTGCGGGTGCTCGACCGCCTCGACGACACCCCGGCGCTCATCCTGTCCAACCTGGGCGAGACGCTGGTGCAGAACCGGATGGCCGACGCCCTGTTCGGCGACAAGTCCGGCCACACGGGCCTCGCCCGCAGCGGGATCTACCGGTGGTTCACCGACCCCTCCGAACGGCTGCGCTACCCGGAGGAAGACCGCGACAGGCAGAGCCGCGCCCAGGTGGCGAACCTGCGGGTCGCCTACGGATCGATGGGCCCGCGGTCCCGGGCCGGTGAGCTCGTGCGGGCGCTGCAGAAGGCGAGCACGGAGTTCGCCGAGCTGTGGGACCGGCACGAGGTGGCCACGCGCTTCGAGGACCACAAGACGCTCATCCATCCCGAGCTCGGTCCGATCGAGCTGGACTGTCAGGTGCTGTTCACCGAGGACCAGTCCCAGGCGCTGCTCGTGCTCACCGCTCCCCCGCGCACCGAGGGCCACGAGAAGCTGCGACTCCTCGCGGTGCTGGGACACGAGCACTTCGCCGAGACCGGACGCGGCTAGCGCCGCACAACGTCAGGTCCTCGCATCACGGGCGATCCGGTACAGCACGTTCCGGCGCAGTGGTCCTGCGGGCACTGTGGGATCGTCGAAGTCGTCGCCTGGATCCCGGGTCATCCCGATCCGGCGCATCACCGCTTGGGACCGGAGGTTGGTGGCGGTCGTCACCGCAAGGATTTCCGGGAGTTCGAGAGTCTCAAAGCCGAAGGTCAGGCCGGCCAGGGCCGCCTCTGTAGCGTAACCGTGGCCCCATGCTGAGCGGGCGAGTCGCCAGCCGATCTCCACCCCCGTGAACGGCATGCCGTCATCCACCTTGTCCAGGCCTGCGAAGCCGATGAACTCGCCGGTGGCAAGCAGTTCGACCGCCCACCACCCGTAGCCTCGCTGATCGAACTCGCTCTGGAACCGCGACACGGAGGAATCGCTCTGTTCGCGGGTAAGCAGGTCGCCCAAGTACTCCCGGACCTCAGGATCGGCGTTCATCGCCGCCCACGGTTCGAGGTCGGAATCTCGCCATCGGCGAAGAACCAACCGATCGGTACGCATTTCAGACATGCTGCGCAGCCAACACGAACCATGGCCCCCGAGGCAATCGGGTTTCCTCGGTAGCGCGGCCGCGCCGCCTGTCCGCTGTTTCTGCGTAGGCTTTCCGGCATCGAGCACGAGTGGGGGTTCCCATGCGCGGCGAACGGCTGAACAACGGTCTGTCCGTGGTGACCGCCGGGGACGGCCCGCCCTTGGTGTTCCTGCCCGGTCTCGGCCAGGGCGCCGACCTGTCGAAGGAGGTACCCCGCTCGCTGGCCAGGTCGGTCCGCGCCGTCGCGCTCGGGTCCGGCCGTACGGCGCACCTGATCTGCCGTCCCGTGGACATGCGCTCTGGCACCACCATCGCCGAACTGGCCGGATGGCACGCCCTCGCGCTCCGGGAGCGGTTCGGGAAGCCGGTCGACGTCATGGGTGTCTCCGGTGGAGGGATCACCGCCCTCCAGCTCGCGATGGACCACGCCGACGTCGTGCACCGCCTGGTCGTCAGCGTCGCCGCGAGCCGGGTCAGCGACCGGGGACGACGTGACCTGCTGCGCGGCGTCGAGCTGGAACGTCGGGGACAGTCCTCCGCGTGGATCGGCAGCGGCCTCGTGGCGCACGGCCCGCTGCGCCTGGTCGTGGCGGCCCTCTACGCGCGGGGCGGCGGCGATGAGCGGGCCCCCGGCGAGGTCGCGCTCATCGAGGCCGTCCAGGACTGGGATGTGACGGAACGGCTCGGCGAGATCGCCGCACCCACGCTCGTCGTCGGCGGCACCCGCGACCCGCTCATCCCACCCGAGCTCGCCCGAGCGACCGCGCGCGGCATCCCGGACGCCCGCCTCCTCCTGCTCCGCGGCCGAGGACACGCGACGACTCTGCTCGACCCCCGCGCCATGCGGGCCACGAAAGCCTTCCTCGACGAACCGGGCACCGCGAACCCGACCCCCTGACCGACGACGCCCGTCATTCGTCCCGGGGTCTCCCTTCCAGAGTGATCTAGAAAACCTGCCCTGACCTGCGGAAACGTCGCGGTTGATCGTGGGCATATGGATCACCATGCTCGGGTCGAGCAGCGAGCCGCCGTGCATGAGGGGGTCGAGGTGGTCGAGCGACCAGGACTGCGGGTCGGGCCAGCGCACCTCGGGGTAGACGGGGTGGCGGCACCGGCAGCAGGTCCACCCGTCGGGTCGTGCCTTGACCTGGGTGATGAGGCGGCGATAGGCGTGACCGCCGCGCCCCTTGCTCGCCATCAGATCACGGCGCCTTCTTGTCCCTGTCGATCAGCAGGTGGTAGGCCAGCCCGGCGAGGAAGCCCAGGCGTGGGATCGGACATACCGGGTGGCTGAGCTGGAGGAGCCGTACAGCGAGGAGCTGCGACTGGTGGACCGGCAACCGGGCCGGCCTGTCGGTCGAGGAGCTGACCGTCCGGCACTGGAAGGTCCGAGCGGTGGGGCCGGCCAGGTCCGGGGTGATGGAACTCGTGCACTGCCAGGGCCGGTGGCGCGTGATCGGGGTGTGGACTGACCCCGGATACGCGAAAGCCCGGCCTGCGCCGGGCTATCGGTCTCCCGCTGGGAATATGATGGCCAGACCACCAGGTGAAGAACATGCCTAAGCTCCCAGCGACTCCAGTCGCCGTTGGAGCCACCCACTCCCAAGCCATTACCCCAGTATGGAGTTAGCCGCACTCGTCGCCCCGAAGTGCGAGACTTGTACTAGCTGAACATGCATGGGGAGAGTCATCTTGCAGGTCGCGGTCGTCACATTTGACGGGTTCAACGAGCTCGACAGCTTTATCGCGTCTGGGCTGATCAATCGCGCGCGCGTGCAAGGCGCAGGCGTGACCGCATATATCACGTCGCCGGTGCCCGTTGTGACCTCGATGAATGGCGTGGAGGTGGCCTGTCAGCGGCCGCTGGACTTCGTGACGGAGGCCGACGTCGTCCTCCTTGGCAGTGGCATCAAGACGCGTGATGTCGTCGCCGATGACACGCTCCTGGCGAGTCTGCCGCTCGACCCCGCACGCCAGTTGATCGGTTCGCAGTGCTCCGGAGCCCTGGTGCTGGCACGCCTTGGTCTCCTTGCCGGGCAGCCTGCCTGCACCGACACCATCACTCGGCCTTGGCTTGAGGAGCAGGGGGTGACGGTACTGGACACGCCATTCCATGCGGAGGGTCCGATCGCGACCGCCGGGGGCTGCCTGGCATCCGTATACCTGGCAGCGTGGACGCTGCTCCACACGGTCGGCGAGACCGCCGCCGCGACCGCGATTGAGTATGCAGCACCGGTGGGCGAGAAGCAGGAGATCGTTCAGCGCGTTATGTCCACAGTAGGTGCGGTCGAAGCAGCACTGCGCTGACTGGGGGAGGTGCGCGGCGCCTGAGGATCAGGGCCCTGGACCTCAGGGGTGCGGCCCTCGCGCGCCGGCTTCTTGCGAGCTCGGCAAAGAGATCCCGAAGCCCGCGAGTCGTCCGTGCTCCCGGGGTATACGGATGCCTACCAGGATATCTCCCTCACCCCGTGAGGGTGGGCGCTCAGGAAGCGGACAGACACATGGCAGGCCCGACATGCGAACACGGTCGTACGCGATGCTCCCCCCTCGCTCGTCGGACCGCTCCCCCGGCCGCCTCCTCATCCGCCTCGTTCGCCCTCCTGCTCGTCTGGGCCGTCGTCACCCTCGCCACCGTCGCCCGCCCGGCCTACGCCAGCGCGGCGGTCTCCGCGTTTCCGCCGCACCGGCCCTCGCCCGGAGGCGGCTCGGCCAATGTCAACACCGGAAAGGCGTCTGGGAACCGGAACCTCGCCCAGGTCGGCAGCCCTACGGTGGTGCGGGGCGACCAGGGCGAGTTCCTCGGCGTCATGGTGCAGACGAGCACCCAGGACGGTTCCTGCCGCAGGCACGTCGAAAGGTGCGCCATCGAACTCGACACCTGGCTGCACCGGTCATCCCGGGGCGAACGGCACCGACGGTGAGACCGTCGATAGCTCGACGGCGTCGCGGAGGAACTGGCGCCCGTTGAGCACGACGGCGTCGATCTCCCAGACTCGACGCCGACCCACCGTTACGCCCAGGCAGGACAGGTAACGGCAGGTCTGCCGGCTCGTATCCGGCCATCAGGAGATCGGGAGATCGGGGCCCCTCGCCTCCTCGGAGTTCCTCACCTGGAGAGGGTCTGCGTCGCGGGATGGAGCTCGAAGCCGAGCTGGCTGTACAGCTCTAACTGATCGAAGTATTCACGATGCGTGGAGATCTTGCCGTTCTCGGCAAAGATCGAGCAAGTAGCGCGGACAGTGATGTGCCGTCCCGTACGTAGCGCTTGGCTTCCACCTCACGCAGCACGCGGGCCGGGTCGTGACGAGTGAGATGGGCCACGAGAGCCTCGTCGAGGTACCCGTAAACGTCCGACAGGGATGGCCCGGGATGCGCACTGTGGTTCTCGTTGTAGAGCCCGGTGTCGCTCCCATGCCAGCGCATCCCTCCGGCCGCGGCGGCTGCCGCCCGGGCGGTCTGCTCTTCCTCGTCGAGGCGGGCATGGAGGAACGTAATCAGGTCAGTCACGGCCGATCACCCGCCCTCGCGATCGCGCCGATCCAACCGGTCCTGGCGCCGATGGCGACGTCGGCCAGGGCCACCAGGTCCATGACCTTCGTGGTGCCGTTCAGCCGGAGCACCTCGACCGCGTCAGCCAGGAGCCGGACGGGCTCCCCAGGGGGCGGTCCCCGTAGATCGGGTTCGTCACTGCTCCTCCATGGGTGGTTGCGGTACCAATCCGGGGCTACTGTGGTTTTACCGGTGACTTGTCCCTGCCCGACTTGGGCGTGTAGACGACTTCTCTCGCATCGGGATCGGAAGCCGGTATGACTGCTCTGTCAGTCACCATCACGCACGGATCCACCCGGACCATCCTCACCCTCGACGGCGAGCTCGACATGGTCTCAAGCGCCCGCCTGACCGACACGATCGACGCTGCCCTGCAGGGCGGTCGACAGCATCTCGTGGTGGACGTCGCCAACCTCACCTTCTGCGATACATCCGGCATCTGGGCTCTGCTGCGGGCGGAGCGGACCGTCAGTGCCGCGGGCGGCACACTGGAACTCGCCAACGTCCGGGGCATCCTCAAGCGTGTCCTCGACCTCACCGGAGCCGCGAGGGCCTTTCGCATCAACACTGCCGGTCAGCCGGCCTCTCCGTAATAGATCGTCCGTCCGTCAGCCCAGACCAGCATGGCCGAGCCGTCGAGCCGGTTCTTGGCGATGCGGCCGCGCGGCCGCTCCCCCGTCTCGTCCTCGCACCGGGGGTTCGAGCAGCGCACCCGGCCGGAGTCCTGTGCGATCCGCAGGCTGAACGTCTTGCAGTACGGGCACGCCGGCGGGAGCGCGCCCTTCGGGACGTGGATCGGGATCCACTTCTCCGACTCGCCGATGTCGCGGACCTCGCGGGCCTGCCGAACCCACCGGTCGAGCTCGGCCCGAGCTCGCCGCGCGACGTCGTCGGGGACGCCATGGGCCAGGCGCACGACGGAGTCGAGCGCGGCCGCGGTGTTCGCGTCCGACCCGCCCCGCTGCGCGTCCCCCTTCACGACCCGGCGGACCGTACGGCCACCGCGCTCCCCGGTGGACTCGTACCGCAGCCGCAACCGCGTGTGGCCGGTCAGGTGGTACCGCAGGTCGCCCTCCAGCTCGCGGACGCCGGGCGTGGATCGTCAGCAGCAGCGGCCCGGCCTCGGCATGCCACGGGGCCGGCGAGCCGGTCACCTTGTGGGCCTGCGTCGACCCCTTGGTGGCGTCCTCGACCGGCTCGGGGAGGAGGTCCTCGAGTTGGGCGATGAGCGGCCGGAGCTCGCCGACCAGAAGGGTGACCTCCTCGGCCGGGGTCATGACCACTTCACCGCCCGCCACGCGGCATATCCGATCCTCGTAGTTAGGAGGCGAGCAGGTCGAAGTGGAAGCCGATGATGAGCCCTGCCAGGGACAGGATCCGTACGGCCGTGGCGAAGCTCGGTTTGCTGAAGAGCCATCCGAGGAGTCTGGGCCCGAGCATCATGGCTGCTGCTGGGATCCCTAGGAGGACAAGGAGGACGAGCAGCGGCAGTCCGGGGAAGTGCCAGGGTGTGTTCAGTGGTACATGCATGATGCGCAGTGTCACTGCGATGATCGCGAAGACTAGCCCCATGATGAGGTAGTTGAAGATGAGGGGAGTTTTGGTCTCCAGGGGCTCGTCGACGTTCGTGAGCCAGCGTCCGTAGCGGCTGATCCGGTCGGGCCCGACGATGTCGACAAGTACGGCGAAGGCGCTGATGAAGGCGAGGATCTTGCCGGCTCGTCCGACCCAGATCATGGGGATGCCGTAGAGGGTGTGGCCGATCGTGGATTGGCCGTCCAGCCAGAGGCTCCATGCGTCGAGGAGTCCGAGGTTGGTCGTGAGCGGAGAGTACGGCGCCGACAGCGGGCCGGGTAGCGGTCGTACAGTCGTCCGCGCTCGGCTCAGACATCGAACTCGCCGTCCTTCACACCGCCGATGAACGCGTCCCACTCCCCCGGGGTGAACACCAGGACGGGCCCGGCCTCGTCCTTGCTGTTCCGCACGCCGACGTCGCCGCCGGGCAGCAGCGCGACCTCGACACACTTGTTCGCGCTGGCACAGCGCTTCACACCCCTCTAAGCACCGTCTGCTACTCGGCAGTGAGCGGGAGGCGGAGGACGAAGCGGGCGCCGGTGGGGTGGTCGGCGGCGTACAGGTCACCGCCGTGGACCCGGGCGATTTCCCGGGCGATGGGCAGGCCGAGCCCGGAGCCGCCGGGGTCCTTGTGACGGGCATCGTCCAGGCGGCAGAGCCGTTCGAAGATTTTTTCGCGGTCGGCTGGGGCGACGCCGGGACCGTCGTCGATGACTTCAAGCACCGCATGGGGCGGGTCCGCGGCGACGACGACCTCGATTGTCGTGGTGGTATGCCGTTCGGCGTTGGCCATCAGGTTGCCCAGAAGCCGGGCCAGCCGGATCCTGCAGGCGGTCACCACGACCTCTGAATCGATCCGGGCGTGGACGGAAGCGGTCATGCGACGGCGTTCCAGCTCCTCCACGACGAAGCGGCCCAGGTCGATCAGCTCGACTTCGGCGTCGGGAGCCGCGGTGTCCAGGCGGGCGAGTTCGAGCAGATCGGCCACGATCTCGTTGAGCCGCTCGGCGTCCCGCAGCAATTTGGACAAAGTCTCATGCGTGTCGATGTCGGGCTCTAAGAGCGCGACCTCCAGTTCGGTCAGGAGCGCGGTGATCGGGTTGCGCAGGTCGTGGGAGGCGTCGAAGACGAACCGCCGCTCCCGTTCGATGGCCTCCCTCAGCGCCGCCATGGCATGGCGTTGTTGTCCGGCTGTCTGTTTGAGCCGTTCGTTGAGGTGGTGGAGCTCCTGGGCGCGGGCGTAGACGTTGGTCGTCATCGCCTCCAGCGCCGTCCGGGTGTCGATCACGCCGTCTTCGCCGCGCCCCCGTAGCTGCCGGAGGAAATCGGTGACTTCCTCGACAGCGTGAATGATCAGTTTCACTTCGCCGTCCGGGCCGAGGACGGGCGCGGTGACCGCGCTCCAGTACCGCTCCTCGAGCACCCCCGGCCGGCCGGGCACCTCGACGTCGTACCTCTGCATGGGCAGAACGTTCTGCCGGCCGGAGGCCGCCACCCGCTCCAGCGAAGCACGCATCCCATGCGCGGCGGGATCATTGGGAGCGCCTGGATTGTCAGGGAAGGCGGTGAAGGCCAGTTGGCCGAGCACCTCAGCCCGGGTCCGATGCATCACACTCAGAAAGGCGTCGTTGACGGCCACGATGACGAAGTCCGGCGTCAGTACCGCCGACGGGACAACGATGGCGTTGAACACCGCCTCGAAGTCGACTTCTGAGTCCATGACCCCACCTCGCTGCCAGATAGTACCTGGTCAGCGGGGCGATCAGGCGCGAGCGTGATCCGCAGCGTCCGGGCCGGTAGCGGCGTGGCTTCTCCTCCCCCGGACCTACGGAATCATGTCTTGATCTCCGCTTGCTTGAGCCCACCGGCCATCAGGAACACGACGACGGGGAGGACGACGCTCGGCACCACGATGGAGATCGTCTGGACCGCCGCCTCGGCGGCACTCAGGTGGTGCAGGTGGAGATTGTGAAACACCGAGTGCGGTACGGCGAACACGAACAGCGCGGCCGCGCAGGTACGGACCAACACCGGGGTCACCTGATCGCGGCCACCACGAAGCCCACGGTCATTCCGAGATTCATGAAGCCGTAGTCCCGTACCAGGTGTTCGCTGTACGGCGGCAGCATCGCCACCCAGCCCGTGTCAGGAGGGCAGGGGGCCGTGCTGATAGAAGGACATCGGCGCGAACCCGGCCCATACACCGAGCGTGGCTGTCAACGAGGCGAGCACGACGACGAGCGCTCGTGTCCAGGCCCTCATCGCCGCCCCCGATCCGAAGCGCTGCGGTTTCCCGAGCGCCCCCTGCCCGAACGGTCGATCGGTGAGCAGGAGGCGCGTGAGCGGAAGCGGACGCGTCCCGTCGTCACCGGAGTCGGGTCAGCCGGTTTTCCGGCATCTGCCATGGTCAACGGGCTGACTGTGATTGTTTGCCGAGAACGGAGCAGTCCGGAGGCGGCCGGGACGGCCGGGGTGGGAAAAGGCATCATCATGATGCGCAACCTGGTGAACGGCGCCGTCGGCGGCGCGCTGGCGACGGCCGTGTACAGCGCCGTGCTGATGGCTGGGGAGAAGGCCGGCCTGCTGGAGGAGCGGCCGCCCAGGAGGTTCGTGCGCTCGATGCTCCCCGGCCGGCGTGGCGCCGGGCCCGCCGAGAGCGTGCTCGCCACGATCGCGCACTACGCGTTCGGCGCCGCGTGCGGGTCGGCCTTCGGGCTGCTGTCCGCCGGGCAGCGCGTCCCCCTCCCCATGGGCGCCGCGTACGGCCTGGCGGTCTGGTACCTGGGCTATCAGGGGATGGCGCCGAGCGTGGGCGCCTTCCCGCCGGCCACCGAGGACCGGGCGGGCCGCCAGGCCACGCTGCTGGCCGGCCACCTGGTCTGGGGCGTCTCGCTCGCCCTCGCGGTCAACCGCCTCCGCTTCGAGAAGGCGCCTCTCACGACGCCCCCGGTCCGCACCCGGCGGCTGCACGCCCCGAAGATCCCCGTCCACCAGACCGCCGCCTCCTGACCGAGGCGAACGTAATGCGAAGGTCGATCGTCGGTCTGTTTTGCGGCTGATTCCACCCCCCTTACTGTCATGTCGATTTCCATAACCCCAAACGGTCAATAGTGTTTTACCAGGGCATTTCCATGGAGACCGTGAGGGGGTACGGGTGAGGCTGCGGCCGTTACGACGCCTCGTGTGCCCACGCTCGCTCCAGATGCGGGCGGCGTTGAGCAGTGCCCTGGCGTCCCTCGCCGTCTTCACGGTGCTCGGAATCGCCTTCGACCTCGGCGTGCGCAACAAGGTCGAGACGCACCTCTACCTGGAGGCCCAGCGAGCGGCGACCGACTGGCTGGCGAGCATGCGGCCGGGGGACGTCCCGCGCCCCACCCCCATGTCCAGGGTGGACCTCCTCCAGCTCGTGGACTCCCGGAACCGGGTCGTGGTGTCGAGCACGGCGGCGGCCAACCGGCCGGCCCTGACCGCTCCCCTGCCGCCTCCCGAGGACCGCATCCAGTACCGCACCGAGTGCAGCCCGGACGGCGGCTGCGTCGTGCTCGTCGCGCTGCGGGTGCTCCCCTTCCAAACCGGGCTGATCTGGGGCGGCGAGACCCACGCCGTGTACGCGGGACGCGCGCAGCCGGCCATACTGGCGACGCACCGGCTGGAGCTCGGCACGGCGGCGGGCGTGCTGCTGGCCGCCGGCCTCTGGGGCTGGGGGAACTGGTACCGGACCGGCCGTACGCTCCGACCGGTCGCCGAGATCCGCGCGAAGATGTCGGAGATCACGGTGAGCGACCTCAGCATGCGGGTCCCCCAGCCGTCCGGGTGCGACGAGATCGCGGAGCTCGCGAGGACCGCGAACCAGACCCTCGCCCGGCTGGAGACCGCCGTCGGCCAGCAGCGCCTGTTCGCCTCGGTGGTCTCGCACGAGCTCAAGTCGCCGCTGACGGGCCTGCGCGCCAGCCTGGAGGAGGCGCTGCTCTACCGGGACGAGGTGGACCCCCACGAGACGATCGAGGCGGCGCTGGAGACCACCGACCGGTTCAAGGCGATCATCGACGACATCCTGATGCTCGCCCACCTGCGGACGGCGGAGCCGGTGAAGCCGGAGCCCGTCGACCTCGGCCTGCTCGTCGAGCAGGAGACCGCGCGGACCCGCGGCGTCCCGGTTCTCGCCGACGCCGCGCCGGACCTCACCGTCCTCGGCAACCGGATCCAGCTCGTCGGGGCGCTGACCAACCTCATCGTCAACGCCCAGCGGCACGCCCGCAGCGTCGTACGGGTGACGGTCGAGCAGGACGGCGGCGAGGCCGTGGTGACCGTGCTGGACGACGGCGACGGCATCGCGCTCGAGGACCGCGAGCGGGTCTTCGAGCCGTTCGTCCGCCTCCAGGACGGGCGGCGGCGCGATCCCAAGGGCACGGGGCTGGGCCTGGCCATCTCCCGGGCCGTCGCGGGGGCGCACGAGGGGACCCTCCGGGTGGAGGACTCCCCCCGCGGCGCCCGGTTCGTGTTGCGCCTGCCACTGTGCCGCGCCGCGCGCCAGGTCCAGAAGGAGCCCGCCGCCTGACGCCGTCGACGGTCCGCCCCTGACGCGGCTCACACCTCGTGACGGGTCAGGAGGACGAGGGCCGGAGCCCGGCCAGCGTGAGGCCGAAGTCGCCGGCCGTGTCGGTGAAGAAGCGCAAGACCGTGAACCCGGCCCGATCCAGCTCGTCCGCGATCCCCTCGGGGCGGAACTTGGCGCTGATCTCGGTGCGCATCTCCTCGCCGTCCTCGAACGACACCGGCAGGCCGAGCGCGCGGATCGTGACGCGCATGGGCCGGGTGGCCCGCAGGCGCATCTCGATCCACTCGTGGTCCTCGTCGTAGAGCGCGACGTGGGCGAAGGCGTCCGGCTCGAAGTCGGCGTCGAGCTCCCGGTTCACGACGTGGAGGACGTTGCGGTTGAAGGCGGCGGTGACGCCCTGGGCGTCGTCGTACGCGGCCACCAGCCGCCGGGGGTCCTTGACGAGGTCTGTGCCGAGGAGCAGGGTGTCCCCCGGCCTGAGGGTGGACCGCAGCTCCTTCAGGAACACCTCGCGGGCGGCGGGCGGCAGGTTCCCGATCGTGCCGCCGAGGAAGGCCACCATGCGCCGTCCGGTCCGGGGCAGCAGCGACAGGTGCCGCTCGAAGTCGGCGCGGACCGGCCGTACGCCGAGGTCCGGGTAGCGGACCGCGAGCCGCGTGGCGGCTGCCTCCAGCGTGACCGCGTCCACGTCGACGGGCGTGTAGGTCCGCAGCGTGCCGGCGGCGGCGAGCGCGTCGAGCAGGAGCACGGTCTTCTCGCTGGTGCCCGAGCCCAGCTCGACCAGCGTGTCGGCCCCGCCGGCGGCGGCGACGTCGACGGCGTGGCGGCGCAGGATCTCCAGCTCGCGCCTGGTCGGGTAGTACTCCACCAGGCGGGTGATGCGGGAGAACAGCTCGCTGCCGGCCGCGTCGTAGAACCATTTCGGCGGCAGCCACTTGGGCGACGCGGTGAGGCCGGTGCGGACGTCCTGCTCCAGTGACTGCCGCAGATACGCGTCGTCGAGGTGGTCGGTCACGGCCATGGGTCGCTCCTCAGTCGATGGGTGTGATGAGCACGCCGTCGGGAGACGCGAGCAGAAGGGTGCGGTCGGGCACGGCCTGCCAGCCGGGCCGGTCGTCGAGCGGCTCGCTGGCGACCAGCACCCCTTCGTCGAGATGTGTGAACAGGGTGTCGCCCCAGGCCACGGCGGCGATCTCCGTCCCTCCCGTGACGAGCAGGTTGAGCCGGGCCGGCGGGTCCTCGACGGCGGCGTGCCTGACCACGACGGTCAGGGCGTCGCCGAGCGGGGCGCCCGCGCGGAGCCGGGCGAACACGGCGGAGGCGAGCCACGCGGAGTCGCACAGGCTCTCCGGGTCGCCGGCCAGGGCCCGCACCGCCTCCCGGCGGACCCGGCCGTTGTGGCTGAGCAGCCAGGGCCCGTCGGCGAACGGCGCGGTCGCGGTCTCCTCGATCGGCATGCCCACCGTTGCCGACCGCACCGCGGCCATCAGGCAGGTCGAGCGCGCGACCGAGGCCAGGCCGGGCAGGTTGGCGTCGGCCCAGATCGGGACGGTCCTGCGGTAGCGGACCGGCTCCCCGCGCGACCCGTCGTACCAGCCGATGCCGAAGCCGTCGGCGTTGACCGTCCCGTACCGCTGCATGCGCGGGGCGTACGACTGCCGCATCAGGCCGTGCTCCGGTTCGCCGACCAGCCAGGACACGGCCCTGGACGGGCCGAGCCACGCCGCGTGGCGGCACATCTAGGACTCCGAGCGGGCGCAGCGGAACCCGGAGAAGATCTGCCGGCGGATCGGGTGGTCCCAGTTGCGGAACGTCGTCCGCACGGCAGAGGGGTGCGTGGCCCACGAGCCGCCGCGCAGCACCCGGTAGGTCTCGCCGAAGAAGACCTCGCTGTACTCCTTGTACGGGAAGCTCCGGTACCCGGGATAGGGCTGGAACCACGAGTCGGTCCACTCCCAGACGTCCCCGACGAGCTGCTCCACGCCGTACGGGCTGGCGCCGCCGGGGTAGGCCCCGACCGGGGCGGGCCGGGCGGCGTGGTGGCCGAGGTTGGCCTGCTCGAGGCCGGGCTGGGCGTCGCCCCACGGGTAGAGGCGGCCGCCGCACGCCTTCTCCCACTCGGCCTCGGTCGGCAGCCGCTTGCCCGCCCACCGGGCGTACGCGTCGGCCTCGTACCAGGAGACGTGCTGCACGGGCTCGTCCTCGGGCACCTGCTCCTCCCGGCCGAACCGGATCCGCCACCACTCGCCGCCGTCCTTGGTCCAGAACAGCGGCGCCTCGACCCCGGCCCGCTCGACCCACTCCCATCCCCTGGGCACCCACCATTGGGGGTCGCGGTAGCCGCCGTCCTCGACGAACGCGGCGTACGCGCCGTTGGTCACCGGGTAGCGGTCGATCCAGTAGTCCGGCAGGTGCACCCGGTACGCCGGGCGCTCGTTGTCGTACGCCCAGGGAACCGTGCCGGTGCCCATGGTGAAGACGCCGCCGGGAATGTGGACCTCCGGGGCGGCCGACAGGTTCGGCGACCGGCCGGGCGGCAGCGCGCCGTCCCGCACGAGCCCGGGCTGCCGCGACAGCTGGAGCGTCGCCAGCATGGTCTCGTCGTGCTGGTGCTCGTGCTGGAGGACCAGGCCGAAGACGAAGCCGCCGGCGCGCAGCGGGTCGGAGTCGTCCAGGTCCACCGCGTCGAGCACGTCGAGGACCCGGCCGCGCACGCCCGAGATGTACCTGCGGGCCTCGTCCGGGGCGAGCATCGGAAGCGACGGCCGGTCCTTGCGGGGGGTCTTGAAGGCGTCGTAGATGTCGTCGATCTCGGGGCGCAGCGGGGTGACGCCGCCCACCTCGCGCAGGACCCACAGCTCCTCGTAGTTGCCGACGTGGGCGAGGTCCCACACGAGGGGCGACATCAGCGGCGAGTGCTGGCGCAGCAGGGTCTCGTCGTCGGCGTCGGTGTAGGCCAGGGACCGGTCCCGTACGGCCGCCAGCTCGGCGGCGATCCTCTCCTTCAGGGCGGTCACGTCACGCAGGTCGTTGAGGTCGGTCACGCGATCATCTCCTCCATCAGGTCGACGGCCGGGGAACGGCCGGATTCGATGTGGCGCGAGGCGAAGGCGGAGACCCGGGCGGTCAGCCACGGCTCGGCCCCCAGCCGGGGCAGGGCCTCGGCGGCCGCCCGGAAGCACGCGCACGCTGCTCGCCGCAGGCCCGGGTCGGACAGCCCGAGCCGGGCGGCGTCCTCCCACCGGTGGCTGACCGCCGCCGCCTCCTCCAGCGCCGCGGCGGCCGCCCTGTCGTCGGTGACGAGGGCGTGTACGACGGCGGCGCAGACGGGCCAGTCGTCGGGCCCCTGGGCGTCGAGGTACCGGATCTCCAGCCACCCCCGGGGCCGTACGGGCGGGAAGAGGGTCGTGGCGTGGTAGGCGAGGTCGTCCTCCGAAGGCGGCCGCCCGGCCACCCGGGCGAACTCGCGGAAGGTCGCGCCGTCGAGGACGGGCCGCAGGCCGTCGGCGTCGCGGACGACCATGAGGCGGGCGTCGAGGAGGTAGCGCGCCCACTCGGCGGCGGGGTCGCCGCCGGCGGCGACGGATGCGGTCCTGGAGGGGTCGAGACGGGCCCAGACGGCCTGGCGGCCGGACATCCACCCGCCGGCCGGGGAGTTGGCGAAGGCCGCGACCAGCGCGGGGCCGAGGGCGTGGGCGCGGCCCCACCGGACGGCGGGGGCGTCGCCGAGGTCGACGTTCAGCTGGACCGACGCGGTCGAGCACATCATCGTGAGCCCGTGCGGCTCGCCGAGGACGGCCGCCATCGCGTCGTACCGCGGCTCGTGTAACTGCCGCGCCGGCGGGCGCAGCGGGTCGAGACCGGTCGCGCCGAGCCGTAATCCCGCCGCCTCCAGCGCCGTCCGCACGGCCTCGACGTCGGCGACGAGCCGCGCGACGGCGACGGGCAGCACCGCGGGCGGCGCGGACAGCTCCAGCTGACCGCCCGGCTCGAACGTGATTTTGCTGCCGCCGGGGAGCGCGGGCAGGGCGCGGGTGGTCCTGGCGATGGGCACAGGACGCTCCGGCTCCTCCGCGTCGAAGACCAGGAACTCCAGCTCAACGCCCAGCCGATCCGCCGTGTCCCCCCGGAAACACCTGTGCGCGTACGCCTGAACGTCGGTCATTCGCCCTCCATCGGCGTCGACGCGGACGACTGCTCCGCCGGAAACCGCCGGGCCGGGACCTCCCCCCGCCGAGGGCACAGGCGCGGCCTCGTCACATCGCGGCCGGGGCGACCACGGGTCCCCCGCTCCGCATCGAGGCGCAACGCCTGGCCGGCTCCCGGTGCGGGCGAGGTCCACGGGACGGCCGTGCCGGGATGAGGTTCTCCCCCGGATCCGCATGTTTAACCCGTAGCCCGTAGATACCTACCTTCTAGGCATGAAAGCTGGACATTCGGCCCTTCGGCGCCGGAGCCCCGTCCTCGCGGGCGGACGACCCCGGAGCCGACCGGCCGGATGCCGGTAGCGTTGGGGGACATGACAGCTATGGATCCCATCGCCTCCGGCGCGCACGGCGTCGGCCTGGCCACGATCGCCGCCGACGGCACCGTTCTGGACACCTGGTTCCCCTCTCCCGAGCTGGGCGAGCCCCCGGCGGCGGGCACCGAGCGGCTGGACCCGGCCGGTCTCGACCCGGACCTCGCGGCGCTGACCGGCCCGGACCCGGCCCGGGGCGTCGAGGTGGTCGCGGTCCGGACGGGCATCGCCCGGCTGTCCGACCCGCCGGCCGACGCGCACGACGTGTACCTGCGGCTGCACCTGCTGTCGGCCCGGCTGATCCGGCCGCACGAGGCCAGCCTCGACGGGATCTTCGGGCTGCTGGCCAACGTCGTGTGGACCAACTACGGGCCCTGCCCGGTGGAGGGCTTCGAGCGGACGCGGCTGCGCCTGCGCGCCCGCGGCCCGGTGACCGTGTACGGCGTGGACAAGTTCCCCCGGATGACCGACTACGTGCTGCCCACCGGCGTGCGCGTCGCGGACGCCGACCGGGTGCGGCTCGGCGCCCACCTCGCGAGCGGCACCACGGTCATGCACGAGGGCTTCGTGAACTACAACGCCGGCACGCTCGGCGCGTCGATGGTCGAGGGCCGCATCTCGGCCGGCGTCGTCGTCGGCGACGGCTCGGACGTCGGGGGCGGCGCGTCGATCATGGGAACGCTCTCCGGCGGCGGCAAGGAGGTCATCTCGATCGGCGAGCGCTGCCTGCTGGGCGCCAACTCGGGCATCGGGATCTCGCTGGGCGACGACTGCGTGGTGGAGGCCGGCCTGTACGTCACGGCGGGGACCAAGGTCACCCTCCCGGACGGGGACGTCGTGAAGGCCAAGGAGCTGTCCGGCAAGTCGGGCCTGCTGCTGCGCCGCAACTCGACGACCGGCGCCGTGGAGGCCGTGCCGCGCGGCGGCCGGGGCATCGAGCTCAACGCCGCCCTGCACGCCAACGACTGACCCGCGGCACGGCCCCCGGCCCGCCCCTGAGATGACCCTGAGTCGGCCCTGAACTTGGCCTTCGGCCCTGGGATCGGCGGGCGGGCGGCCCGTACCGTGAAGGCATGGGACGCATTCTCCTCATCGCAGCACTCGTCGTCGTCGGGTTCTTCGTCCTCGGCTCCGTGATCGGGCTCATCTTCGGCGCGCTGAAGTGGCTCCTCATCATCGGCGCCCTGGCACTGATCGTGTCGGTCGTCCTCAAGCTCACCCGCTCGGGCGGCCGCTCCGACCACTACGCGTGATCCGCCGCCTGGAGGCCGAGCCTCCAGGCCCGGCCGCCGCCCCGGGCAGACGCCCGGCGGGCGGACCGCACCGCGCACCGCAGCGCATCCGTCAGGGACAGCGAAGGGCCCCGCCGCCGGGATCGGCGACGGGGCCCTCTTACGGTCGCTCACCGACCGCCCTCACGGGTTACGAGAGGGGCGGGTAGGCGTTCTGCATGAGCTGCTGGAACTGGGTGGAGAACCACTGGCCCGACAGCGGGGCGTTCGCCAGGGCACCCGTCGGGTTGTTGCCGTTCAGGCTGTTGCCGCCGTACGTCGGGTCGCACATGCGGTCGAAGCCCTTGCCCTCGTCGTTCGGGATCTGCGAGCTGGCGCCGTCGGACTCGCCCGGAGGCTTGATCCAGACGTAGGCGTCGAAGCCGGCGGCCGGGCTGGCCGTGGGCCGCACGCCCATGCCCGCACCGGACTGGTTGCACCAGTTGCCGGCGTGGACGCGGCGGTCGATCTTCGACTCGTTGACGAACGTGTTCACGTCCGTCGAGGTGCTGGCCTTGGTCGGCCGCGCGCTGCCGCCCCAGCCGTTGCGGGAGGTGTCGATCAGCATGCCCAGGCCGGAGCGGAAGCCCTTGGCCACCAGCGCGCTGCGCAGGGCGCTCGCGAAGCTCTGCTCGTCGACGTAGTAGTTCCAGTCGACCCACTTCGACTGCCGCACCGACTGGCCGTTCACGGTCGTGTTGATCGTGAAGTACGGCTCGGTCGTGGCGGAGTAGTTCGCGGTGTTGACGATGAAGCCGTCGACGCTGTCCACGCCCGCAGTCGTGCCGGACGCGACCTGGTAGAAGAGGTTCACGCTCGGGTTGAAGTTAGAGTCCCAGCCCAGCCACGCGTGGTGGGCGGCGTCCACGTAGGTGTAGACGTTCTTGATCGCGTGCAGCTTGTTCAGCGCGTACTGGACGCCCTGGACGTAGGCGCCGCTCGACTGCGCCTCCTGGCACTTGGCGAAGCTGTTCACGTTCGTGACCAGGTTCGGCAGGGAGTCCGGCTCGACGATCGTGATGATCCGCAGACCCGAGTAC
The DNA here is from genome assembly GCF_016863035.1 of Microbispora corallina. GTDB lineage: Bacteria > Actinomycetota > Actinomycetes > Streptosporangiales > Streptosporangiaceae > Microbispora > Microbispora corallina. The sequence goes on along the minus strand of NZ_BOOC01000006.1, from coordinate 109,903 downwards.
TTCGAGTTGGACATGATCGACGCGATCGGGTCGATGTACTGCGTCTTGTACTTGTTGAGGCCGTCCTGCGCGACCAGCAGCTCACCGTTGGAGGCGAGCGCCGAGCAGTCGCGGTTGGGCAGGTCGTAGATGACGAACTCGACCGTGAGCGGCGTCGAGCCGTTGGCCGCGTCCTGCTTGACCGCCTCGTCCAGGTGGGCCTGCAGACCCATGGCGCCGTTCGCTCCCGCGATCGCGGCGATCCGGTCCAGCCACACGGCCGTGGAGGTGTGGGAGACGCGCGAGCCGCCCGGCTCCGCGGCGGCCCTGGTCGACCACTCGGGGTTCACGTAGCCGTCGGCCCCCGCGTAGGGGTTGTCCACGTGGGTCCCGGGCTGCGGCGTCGGCGTGAGGGTCGGCGTCGGCGTCGGGGTGGGCGTGGGGGTCGGCGTCGGCGTGGGAGTCGGCGTCGGGGTGGGCGTGGGGGTCGGCGTCGGCGTCGGGGTGGGGGTCGGCGTCGGCGTCGGCGTGGGGGACTGCGTGGGGCCGTTGCAGGAGACGCCGTTGATCTTGAAGTTGGTCGGCGTGGGGTTGCTGCTGGTCCAGGTGCCGTTGAAGCCGATGTTGGTCGTGGCGCCGTTGGCCAGGGACTTGTTCCAGTCGAGGCTGGCGGCGGTCACGGCGCTGCCGGACTGGCTCCAGGTGGCCGACCAGCCCTGGGCGACCTTCTGGCCGCTGTCGGGGAAGGTGAACGTGAGCGTCCAGCCGTTGATGGGGTCGCCCAGGTTCTGGATGCTCAGGTTGGCGGACATGCCGCCCTGCCACTGGCTGGCGGCGTAGGTGACTTTGCACGCGACCGCGGCGCTCGCCGAAGTGGCGGCGGCCACGGCCATCGTGGAACCGAGCGCGAGCACGGCCGCCGCGACCATGCCGCGGCGCACCGTGGAGCGCGCGGCTCCGGGTCGGGGGGTGGATCTCATTGCGAAGGTCCTCCTGGCGATGACGGGTGCGCTTGGGAGCGCTCCCACAGACCATAGGCACGGCCCTCACCGCCGTACAGCGCCCGGTCAAGGGGGGCGGCGCGGCAATCGTCCGGCGGGGCTCCCACGCGGCCCGCGAGCAGGGAATCCGTCCATGTGTTACAGACGGAGTCCCCCGGGTGTTTCGTGAAAGTTTCACCACAGGCCGTTCACGAGGGACTTCACGGGCCCTGCGAGGGTCTCTCGAAGGCCCTCGGACGGCCCTTCCCGCCCGGTCCCCGACGCCCCCGGCGGGGTCCCTGGGCGAACCGTGGACGAGCCGTTGACGGAACGTGTACGGCCGACGCGGGCGACCGTGACCTGCTCACGGGAGGATCGGTCCCGGCGGGTAACATCCGTGAGTCACACATATCGCGAATGGGGATCGTCATGACCGTCAAAGTGACCGTCACCGGCGCGGCCGGCCAGATCGGTTACGCGCTGCTCTTCCGCATCGCCTCGGGCCAGCTCCTGGGGGCCGACACCCCCGTCTCGCTGAGCCTCCTCGAGATCCCGCAGGCCGTGAAGGCGGCCGAGGGCACCGCGATGGAGCTCGACGACTGCGCGTTCCCGCTGCTGCGGGGCATCGAGATCTCCGACGACCCGGCCCGCGCCTTCGACGGCGCGAACGTCGCGCTGCTGGTCGGCGCCCGCCCCCGCACCGCGGGGATGGAGCGCGGCGACCTGCTGGAGGCGAACGGCGGCATCTTCGGCCCCCAGGGCAAGGCCATCAACGACCACGCGGCCGACGACATCCGCGTCCTGGTCGTGGGCAACCCGGCCAACACCAACGCCCTCATCGCGCAGTCCGCCGCCCCCGACGTCCCGGCCGAGCGCTTCACCGCGATGACCCGTCTCGACCACAACCGCGCGCTCTCGCAACTCGCGGCCAAGCTCCGCGTGCCGGTCACCGAGATCAGGAAGCTGACGATCTGGGGCAACCACTCGGCCACGCAGTACCCCGACCTCTTCCACGCCGAGGTCGGCGGCAAGATCGCCGCCGAGCAGGTCGAGGAGGAGTGGCTGCGGGACACCTTCATCCCGACCGTCGCCAAGCGCGGCGCCGCGATCATCGAGGCCCGGGGCGCGTCCTCGGCGGCCTCGGCCGCCAACGCGGCCATCGACCACGTGCACGACTGGGTGAACGGCACGCCCGAGGGCGACTGGACCTCCGCGGCCCTGCCGTCCGACGGCTCGTACGGCGTGCCGGAGGGCCTCATCTCCTCCTTCCCCGTCGTCTCCCGCGGCGGCCGCTGGGAGATCGTGCAGGGGCTGGAGATCGACTCCTTCTCCCGCCAGCGCATCGACGCCTCCGTGAACGAGCTCGTCGAGGAGCGCGACGCCGTGCGGGCGCTCGGCCTCATCTGAGCCGGATCCGCGCGATCGGAAGGGACGGGTCACTCGATACCCGTCCCTTTCGCGTCTCTCGTGCCAGGGTCCGTGGACGGCGACCGGGCACGACCGGACACGGCGTGGTGCCGGACCGGCCCAGGGCGGGCGACGCGACCGGCGACGCGGGCGATGATGCCGACATGTGACCCAACCTGAGCCGCTCCCGGCGTGTCTAACCGCATGACGACACAGGAGGTCATCATGCGGCACATCACCCGGCCGGTCGCACGGGAGCTGACCGGCCTCGCCCTGGCCCTGACCCTGGCGCCCACGGCGTCCGCGGCCCTCGCGGCTCCGGCGTACGCGGGGACCGGCGAGCACGCGGCGCACATGGGCGCCCACCACATGATCCGCTACGTCTCCGTCAAGGGGTGCGCCGACAAGTCGTACGGCCAGGTCCCCTGCGGGCACTGGCGGCTCGATCTGATCGACGGCACCCACGTCTCCCTGGACGACGCCCTCGTCCACTCCCGCGACGCCAAGGGCAGGACCGAGGCCGGGGCCACGGCGCCCGTCACGGTGAGCGGGGACGGCGAGTCTGTCGCCTACTTCCGCAGGAAGGACGGGCGGGTGGTGGTCCGCGAGTTCCACGGCCCGGTCCACGTCATGCCGGCGGACGCGCTGCCGAAGGGGGTGGCGATCGACCGGGCGGCGCTGCAGCTCTCCCTGGACGGCGGGCGCCTCGCGGTCATGTACTCGGACAAGAAGGGCGGCGAGCACGCGCGGGTGTTCGCCGTGTCAGACCCCGGGAACCCCGCCACGATCTCCGGGTACGAGCAGTTCGAGGGTTTCAGCGGCGACGGCTCGGCCGTCCTCGTCAGGGACAGGACCGACGACAACACCGACGAGCTGGTCGCCTACGACGCCTCCGGACGCGAGCTGGGCCGGGTCGTCCCGCCCCAGGTCGTCTCCAACAACTCGCCGCGTGCGCTGTCCGCCGACGGCCGCACCGTCGCGGTTGTCACCGGCTCGGCCGGAAAGCCCGTCCTGAAGCTGTACGACATGGTGGCCGACCGCGTCGTCGGCTCGGTCCCCTACACGGGCAGGGGCGGCAGCCTGCCGGACATGGCCGACTGGACCGGCGACCACCAGGTCACCGTCCACGTGAACGGCGAGGGCGCGAGCGGGGCGCGCGTCACGATCCTGGAGATCGACACCCGCACCGGGGCGACGCGCGTCCGCGACTCCTACAAGGTCCGCTCGGACGCCTACGTGTACGCGTCCTGCGGCGGCGGCTGAGCGTCCCATCGCCAGCAGGGCGGCCACCTCCGACGCCACGGTCAGGCGCTGGGTCAGGCCCGCCGGCATCGCGCCGGGATCCAGGCCCAGCGCCGTCAGGGCGTACGGCACGACCACGAGCACGAGGGAGGCCAGCGCGACCGCGCTGAGCAGCCGGACCAGGCGCGACCCGGTGACCCGGGCCAGCAGGAGCCCGGCGAGCGGCATGCTCAGGAACGCGGCGAACGCCGCGTAGCGGTGGATCCCGCCGGACATCGACAGCGACACCCCCGGCCGGTCGGTGGGGAACCCGGCGACCAGCAGCAGGCACGCGCTCCACACCCCGACCAGCAGCGCGGCGCGGCGCTCCACCCGCGCCAGCCCCACCGCGACCACGGCCGATCCGGCCGCGATCGACGACAGCGACACCGGCAGCAGCCACCCGTGCGGAGCGAAGACGTACTCGCTGATCATGTCCCGCAGCGGGTCGAGCCCCGCCACCGCGTGCAGGGTCGCCATCGCCGCCACGCCCGACCAGATACCCACATATCCCAACCGCATCCCCATGGCTCATCACGATGGCCGTGGGGACGGCGGCGGCCCATCGGAGATCCACCCGAGCCGCCCCTGAGGAGACCCCTAGTCGACGTCCCCGGAGTCCGCCGGGGCCGTCTCGGGGGTGGAGGCCCGGAACCAGCGGCAACCGTACCTGCCGAGCCTGAACCTGACCTGCCCCTTGTCCGAGATCTCGATGGTCCCGTCCACGAGGAGGTCGGTCAGCACCTTCGACGAGTCGAGGCCGTCGAGGGTGAGCTCCACCTCGGTCTCGGCGTCGCTGAAGTTGTGCACGGCGACGACGGTCTCGCCGTCGGCGTCGGCCCGGTGGGCGAGGACGGAGTCCGTCCCCGGGTCGAGGACCGCGTAGTCGCCCCAGGCGAACTCGGGGCAGTCGCGGTAGTGCCGGATCAGCCGCGTGATCCACAGCATCAGGGAGTCGGGGTCGCGCTGCTGGGCGCTGACGTTGACCTTCTCCGGCCCGTACTCGCCGGACGGCATCGGGATCCGCACCTTGGCGGGGGCGGCGTCGCTGAAGCCGCCGTTGCGGTGCGGGGTCCACTGCATGGGCGTGCGGACCGCCTGGCGGCCCTCCAGCTCCAGGTTCTCCCCCATGCCGATCTCCTCCCCGTAGAAGAGCACCGGCGTGCCGGGCAGGGAGAACAGCAGGCTGTAGACCATCTTGATCTGGTCCATGTCGCCGCCGAGCATGGTCGGCAGGCGGCGCCGCAGGCCCCGGCCGTACAGCTGCATGTCCTTGTCGGGGCCGAAGGCGGCGAACACCTCCTGGCGCTCGGAGTCGCTCAGCTTGTCGAGCGTGAGCTCGTCGTGGTTGCGCACGAACGTGGCCCACTGGCAGTCCTTCGGCGGCCGGGGGCGCTCCCGCAGCGCGCCGGCGAGCGGCCGCGCGTCCTTGCGGGCGAGCGACAGGTACGTCCGCTGCATGCCGATGAAGTCGAAGCACATCGTGATCTCGTCGCCGAGGTCGTTGCCGAAGTACCGCATCAGGTCGGGGTACGGCAGGTTGACCTCGCCCAGCAGGGCCGCGCTGCCGTCCCTGCGGCTCATGAACGCCCGCAGGCAGGCGAAGAACTCGTGGGGGTCGGGGAGCTTGTCGTCACCGTTGTCGGTGACCTGCTCGACCAGGAAGGGCACGGCGTCGACCCGGAACCCCGACAGGCCCAGCTCCATCCAGAAGCCGAGGATGCGGGCGATCTCGTCCTGCACCTCGGAGTTGGCCGTGTTGAGGTCGGGCTGGAACCGGTAGAACCGGTGGAAGTAGTACTGGCCGGTCTTCTCGTCGAACTCCCACAGGCTGTCCTCCTTGTCGGGGAAGACGACGCCCTTGGGGTCGTCGGGCTCCGGCTTGTCCGACCAGATGTACCAGTCGCGGTAGCGGGAGTCCCGGCTGGACCGGGCGTCCTTGAACCACGGGTGCTCGTCGGAGGTGTGGTTGACCACCAGGTCGGCGATCACCCGGATGCCGCGGTCCCGCGCGACCCGCATGAACTCCACGAAGTCGCCGAGCGTGCCGAGCCGTGGGTCGACGCTGTAGAAGTCGGTGATGTCGTAGCCGTCGTCGCGGTCGGGCGTCGGGAAGAACGGCATGAGCCAGATGCAGGTCACGCCCATGCGGTCGAGATGGTCGATGTGCTGGATGGCGCCCCGGAAGTCGCCGATCCCGTCGCCGTTGCCGTCGGCGTAGGTCTCGATGTCGAGGCAGTACACGACCGCGTTCTTCCACCACACGTCGGAGGTCATGCTCAGTCTCATGACCCTTCCGGCTTCCCGGCAAAGGGCCGGTAAAACATGACCTGGCGGTCCGCGCCGCGCGGCGGCGCGGACCGCCAGTCGACCGCGTATGTCCTGCCGTGCCCGGACGCGGTCGCCCGGGCTCGGCCTCACAGGGGCGTGACCTGCTCGGCCTGCGGACCCTTGTCACCCTGGACGGTTACATAGCTGACGCGCTGGTTCTGGTCCAGGGACCGGTAACCGTTCGCATTGATCGCCGAGTAGTGCACGAACACGTCAGCGGTACCGTCGTCCGGAGCGATGAAACCGAAGCCCTTTTCGGCGTTGAACCACTTGACAGTGCCTTCAGACAACTGCTTCTCCTTTTTCGACCGCCACTCCGCGCCGCCGGGATCGGCGGCGCAGGGCTGCGTTAGCGGACACGACTGCGTATCCGCGTTGAACGCTGGAAGAGCAAGCACGCCCGCTGCCGGGGACATCCCCGAGTGCGCTATTGGAAAATCTCCTGAAAGACCACTGCGACACTCGCAGCCTGTACGGAGAGTACCCGGCATTAGCTCTCTGTATGCGGGCGCGGTCCGGGGGCCAGAAAAACCCCGGCGTGCCGCCGCGACACGCCGATCCCGTCATAAGTTCTCTGCCGGGATCCCGACGCCCGCGCTCGCGGGACCGTTCCCTCAGGCGGGGGCGGCCATGTACCACCGGGCGTGGCCGTCGCCGCGGGCCAGCGAGTCGAGCCGGCGCGGCAGCTCCTGCCGGGAGAACGGGTCGCCGGACGCGTTGCGGATGTGGATGCCGACCGCGTACATGTCCCTGACCTCCATCAGGGTCCCGTAGCCGGGCCACAGCCGCAGGTCGGAGCCGTACGCGCGGGCGAAGTCGTCCACGTCGGCGGCCGACAGGCCGAAGCGGCGCTGCCCGTGGTAGGTGTGCACGAGGTCCCACTCGCGGGGCCCGACCGCGACGCCGTCCCAGTCGCACAGTACGACGTGGCCGTCCTGGCAGCGCAGCAGGTTGTCGATCCAGGCGTCGCCGTGGAGCAGCACGGGCGAGCCGGTCTCCAGGTCGAGCCAGCGGCCGGTGAGCTCCTCGATGCGGTCGCTCAGCCAGGACCGCTGGCCCGTCGTGAGCACCTCGGCGCGGTCCACGGCGTGCCGCACCTCGGCGAGGGGGTCGGTGAGCCGCCGCAGGGCCATCGGCGGCACCGGCTCGCGGTGCAGGTTGCGCAGCACCCGGCCGAGCTGGCGGGTGGTCGGGCGGCCGCGGGAGCGGACGTACCGCCAGAACGTGACGGCCCGGCCGCCGTACACGATGGGCTGGTCGGGGATCTCGTCCGCGGGGCGCACGGTGGGGAACCCGCGGTCGGACAGCCACCGGGCGACGGCCAGCACGACGGGCAGCCGGGTGAGCGCGTCGGGGGCCGTCGCGATCCGCACGACCATCTCGCCGCGCAGCTTGAACACGGCGTTGCTGCGCAGCCGCATGAGCTGGGCCCCGCGGGGGTCGAGCCCGATCTGCCCGCAGACCTCGCGCAGGACCCCGAACGCCTCCTCGGCCAGCGGCCTGCCCATCGTCTTCACGGCCGCGCCTCTACGCCTTCTCCGCGACGGACACCAGACCGGCGGCGAACAGCCGCGGCGACGACTCCGCGAGCACCTGCCGCAGATGTCGTACGGCGGGCAGGCCGGGGTCGGAGTCGGCCAGCAGGGCCTTGGCGCGGGTGACGACGATCGAGGTGCGGTGCTCGGCCGGCACCTGCCGCAGGGCCTCGGCGGCGATGCGGCACGCCTCCTCGACGTCGCCGTGCCTGGCCAGGTGGCTGGCCTGGTCGAGCATGATCAGCGCGGGGTCGATCGTGTGGAACCCCGGCGGGAAGGCGTCGATGCCCTGGATCTGCTGGGCGTCCCCCAGCTCGATCAGGGTGCCGGTGCGGTAGAACATCATCCGCTTCTCGGTGAAGACGAAGGCCAGGTCGTCCTGGCTCATCCCGCGCATGCGGGCGAAGATCTGCTCGGCCTCGGCCAGGGCGATCCTGGCGGCCTTGCCGTCCCCCATCCGGGCCAGCGCCCGGGCCTCGGCCGCGGCGGCGAGGGCCGCCGGGGAGCTGGGGGCCGACCCGGCCAGCATCCGCGCCTCCCGGGCCAGCCGGACGGTCTCGTTGAGGTCGCCGTAGTAGTACAGCAGCATCGTCTGCTGGGCCCGCACCAGCGCCCGCAGCCGCAGGTCGCCCACGTCGTCGGAGGCCGCGCGGGCCGTGCCGTACCAGGCGTGCGCCTGTCGCGTGTCGCCGAGTTTCATCAGCGCGTCGGCGGCGAGCAGGGTGAGCATGGTGGTCGCGGTCAGCAGGCGGCGCTGCATCGACGACGGCTGCCGGGCGGCGCTCAGCCTCCGCACGTCGGAGATCTCCAGCATGACCCGGCAGAGCATCGGCATCGGCGGGGTCGTCATGTACTCGCGGCGGTAGCGCAGGACCTGCTCGTCGAGCCGGTCGAGCTGGTCCTCGTTGACCGAGCCGGTCGCCAGCGTCCTGTCGAGGTCGTGGCGGATCCCCTCGACCTCGGCGAAGAAGCGGCCGTTGGGGGTGCCGACCAGCATCGCCTGGTGGAACAGCGCCCGCCGCTCGGCGTCGTCGGCCGTGAGGTCGTCGGCCCTGACGGGCTCGTCCGTGTGGCCGGGACCGACCACCACGATCTTCTGGCCGCCGGCGTCCTCGCAGTAGTCGGCCGCCAGGCCGAGCCGTACGGCGTTGGCCTTGTAGAGCCGGGCCAGCAGGTCGATCGTCTGCGGCCGGGGCCGGGCCCGGTTGTTCTCCCAGGCGTTGAGCAGGTCGATGCTGGCGCGCGGCAGGCCCAGCGACTGCTGCTCGCACAGGTACTCGAGCTCCTCGATGGCCTGCCGGGCCGACCAGCCACGGCCGAGCCGGTGGGCTTTCAGCAGGCTGACGCCGCAGCATCCGTGGATCGCCTGGACCGTCTGCCAGAGCGTCCACTGCCGCGCCTCACCCTGCTCGCGCCAGCGACGAGCGCAAGAGGGTGCGTGCTCTCCACGGGCCATGTACGTGCCCTCCACCGTCGGAGTGTCGCTTTACGGTTATTTCCCCAAGGTAAACCGGCAGGCACGCAACCCCCGGATACCGTTATGCCATCGTGCCCCGGGACCCGAGGGTGTTCCACGGAATGCCGGTGAGTTCCCTGGTTATTGCACGGTTTCGCGGAATCGCCGCGATTGCCGGTAGGTCGACGCGGGTTCACCCTTTCGTGAGATAGGTCCCAACGTTCCCCGGAGGCCAGCATGCAGGTAGATCGCAGCGAGGCGATGGACCACCTGGAGCGGCTCGCCGCCCAGCTCGAGGCCCACTCGTTCCAGGTGCGGCTGACGGCGCCCGCCGGGCTCTACCCCCGCCTTCGGGTCGTCAACCCGATGGAGCCCTCGATGGCCGAGGACGTCCTCGCCTCGAACGCCAACGACGGCGAGTGGTGGTACTGGCTCTCCTGGGCCGGCCGCATCGGGCACGCCTCCGACGTCGTCACCGCCGCCGAGCGGATCGCCAGCGTCCTGCACGTCATCCGCCGCTAGGGACGCCTCCAGGCCGGGTGTGTCCCGCGGGCCCCGCGCCCACCGCGACCGGGGCGGGCGGCGCCGCCCTGTGCGAGGTCCGCGGGACACCCCTATCCGGCCTGGAGCACGCCTATCTCGCCTGGAGCACGCCGTCGACGTAGACGTCGACCTTCTCGTCGTAGAACGCGACGAGACCGGCGATCTTCTGGCTCTCCGGCAGCGGAGCGGGGTAGGACCAGACCAGGTCCCTGCCCTCGTCGCCCTCCCCGACGGACCAGTACTCCGCCCGGCCCTTGTACGGGCAGTGGGTGACCGTCGTGGAACGGCGCAGCAGGTCGAGCCGCACGTCCGTCTTCGGCAGGTAGTAGCGCGGCCGCAGCCCGGTCTCGAAGAGGATCCGCGGGCTGCGCGAGTCGGCGACCGTCACTCCCCCGACCTCGATCCGCACGTGGCGGGAGCTGGCGAGGATGTCGACCCGCGTGTACGGGTCACGGGCGTGGACATGGACCTCCTCGTCCTCCTCGAACCAGTAGTCCATCGACTCCCAGTCGAGGCGCACGTGCCCCCGGATCTCCTCCAGCGGCGCGTCGCCGCCGTAGACGATGGCCGCGTCCGGACGCCCGGCCACGTCGTGGACCTCGGCGTCGCCCCGGCTCGGCGAGTGGGCGGTCCGCCCGGTCGCCTTGAACAGGCCGGTGTCCACGTCCGCCAGAGGGAAGTAGTACGTCGGGTAGTGCGGGCTCTCCCACACCAGCAGCGCGCGTGTCGTGTCGGCCACCGCGTGTCCGTCGACGTAGGCGCGCACCCGCTTGGCCGTCGTCTCCACTCGGACGCGGCCCCGTTTGGTCGGCTCCATGCCCGCCCCAACCCGTGCCGCCCCGTCCTTATTCCCCGCCCTCACAATCCACATTTCCCGTAGTGCGGAGCCGTGTCCCGGGCGTGGTATCGACAGCGAGCGGATTAGTCGCTTACCCTCGGCTAGGTGGGTCTTCGCCTTTACGATACGCACAGCCGCACCCTCCGCGATTTCACCCCTCGAATTCCGGGAATGGTGTCGATTTATCTCTGCGGTCCCACCGTCGTCGTCCCGCCGCATGTGGGACAGATCAGGTCGCAGGTGAACTTCGACGTCCTGCACCGCTGGCTGAAAAGCAGCGGATATCAGGTGCTGCTCTGCCGGAACGTCACCGACATCGAGGACAAGATCATCGGCAGGTCCCTTTCCGAGGGCACGCCGTGGTGGCGGATCACCGACCCGGTCTACCGCTCCTTCGCCCGGACGTACGCGGCCCTCGGCTGCCTTCCGCCCAGCGTGGAGCCCCGGGCGACCGGCCACGTCCCCGAGATGGTCGAGATGATCGAGCAACTCCTCGCGGCCGGGCACGCCTACGAGTCGGACGGCGACGTGTACTTCTCGGTCGATTCCTACCCGCATTACGGCTCGCTCTCCCGGCAGCAGCCGCAGCACATGAGAATCACCGAGGAATACGAACGGGGAAAGCGCGACCCGCGCGACTTCGCATTGTGGAAACGCGCCCGGCCGGGCGAGCCTGTCTGGCACTCGCCGTGGGGCGAGGGGCGCCCGGGATGGCATCTCGAATGCTCCGCGATGGCCCGCAGATATCTCGGCCGGGAATTCGACATCCACGGCGGCGGGGCGAATCTGATATTTCCCCACCACGAGAACGAGATGGCCCAGTCGAGGGCCGCGGGCGACGCTTTCGCGCGTTTCTGGCTGCACAACGGGCCGGTCACCCACCGGGGTGAGAAGATTCGCAAGCGCGTGCGCAACCCGCTCGCCGTGCGAACCTTGCTCGACCGGGTGCGGGCGGTCGAACTCCGCTATTACCTGGCCGCCGCGCATTACCGCTCTCCGGTCGAATTCTCCATCGAGGCCGTGGAGGAGGCGGCGGCCGCCTACCGGCGGGTCGAGCGGTTCGTGCTGCGGGTCGGCGCCGAGACGGACGACACGCTCCCGTCCCAGTTCACGAGGGCGATGGACGCCGACCTGAACGTGCCGCAGGCGCTGTCGGCCGTCCACGCCGCGGTGGGCGAGGGCAACGCCGCCCTGGCGTCCGGAGACCGTGATTTGGCCGCCCGCAAATGCGGCTCCGTACGCGCCATGCTGAATGTCCTCGGCCTCGATCCGATGAGCGAGATCTGGGCCGGCGAAACGCAACTCCACGAGGTCGCCGGAGCCGTACTCCGGGTGGTTCGCGATCTCGCGGCGGCGAGCGCGAAGCAGGGAGATCACGAACGGGCGCGGATCATGGAGCGCCAGATCGAGAAGGCCCTGGCGAAACGCCACCAAATCCAGCACCCCGCGCTTATCAGATAGATCAATCCCCCGGCCCCCGCCCTGCTGTGGACGCGCCGCGGGCGGGAGTACGCTGCCCCGGTGACTGGGCAGCGGAAGGACGTTCTGATCGACTGCGATCCGGGGATCGACGACGCGCTCGCCATCGCCCTCGCGCACGGCAGCCCGGCCCTGGAGATCGTCGGCATCACCACCGTCGGGGGCAACGTCGCGCTCGACCTGACGACGGCGAACGCGCTGCGCCTGCGGGAGTACCTCGGCTTCCCCGACGTCCCCGTCGTACCGGGCAGCCCGGGCGCGCTGCTGCGCCCCCGCCTCGACGCCGCCGCCGTGCACGGGGACTCCGGGCTCGGCGAGGTGCGCCTGCCGCCCGCGACCCTGCCTCCCGCGCCCGGGCACGCCGTGGACTTCATCATCGAGACGCTCCGCGCCCGGCCGGGCGAGATCACGCTCACGGCGATCGGGCCGCTCACCAACGTGGCCCTCGCCGTACGGAGGGAGCCGCGGCTGGTGGAGTGGGCCCGCGAGCTCGTGATCCTGGGCGGCTCCTACACGAGGGGCAACATCACCCCCGCGACCGAGTTCAACATGGCGGCCGACCCCGAGGCGGCGGCCATCGTCTTCTCCGCCGGCTGGACCGTCACGATGATCGGGCTCGACGTCAGCCGTTCCGCACTCGCGACGGGCGCCGTCCTCGAGCGCATGCGCGCCCTCGGCACCCTCGGCGAGGACCTGCTCGTGCCGTGCGCCGAGTTCTACGGCATGGTCACGGCCACCGAGGGACCGGCGATCCACGACGCCTGCGCGGTCGCGTACCTGATCGACCCCTCGCTCATCGAGATCGAGCCGGCCGTGGTCGAGGTGGAGACGCTGGGCCGTCTCACCTCGGGGATGACCGTGGTGGACTTCGACCTGAGGGGCCGGACGCCCAACGCGCTGGTCGGCACGTCGATCGACGTCGCCCGGTTCTGGGACCTCGCCATGTCCGCCTATAGCCGGATAAACCCGGCGTCACGGGTCTGACGGTACGTTTCTGGAGGATTGCGCACGTTACAAGTACGAGAACTGACCTCCGAAGGGTAATCCTGGTGCTTTCTTGGGAATCATGAAGGCACCAGTTGAAAGGAGGGCCCCGATGAAGAAGGTGCAGATCGTGCCGCGGCCGCGGCCGCCGAGGACTCCCGAGCCCGTCGACCTGCGCACCCCCTCGGGGCGGGTCCTTCCGTTCTGAGAGGACGCACGGTTCGGAGAGGACGCACGTCTCGGAGAGGACACGCGTCCGGGGGGACAACGGGTCAGAGGGGACGGCATCCCTCAGGGACGACCCGGTCAAAGGGGACTACCCCGTCACAGGGGGCCGCGCACCCGCCAGGAGCAGGACCGCCGCCCCGAGGTCTGGCAAGCCGGTGCCCCGATCGGCAGGCGAGCTCATCGGGCAGGCCGCGGCCTGACGATCCACACGCCCGTGCCGTACATCGCCAGCCCGAGCGCGGCGAACGCGCCGGCGACCGGGTAGCGCAGGCCGGGCGGCATGTAGGTGGCCAGGAACCAGGTGTGGCGCAGCATGCCGTCGGCCACGAAGACGGCGGCGATCACGCCCTGCGGGACCAGCGGGATGGCGCCGAAGCCGAAGCACCACCAGGCGATCGTCCTCCGCGTCGTGGACAACTGGTCGAAGCGGGATTTCACCGTCGTCCGTGCCTTGCGGCCGGTCCGCATCGTGTCCAGCAGTTCGGGGCCGTGCGTGCGCAGCCGCCGCTCGGCGAGGAGGCCGAAGCCCCAGTAACACAGCACGCCGGTCCCGGCGCCGACGGCCACGCCGGCCCAGCCGTACCGGATCGCCGCCAGCGCCGCGGGTGCGCCGGTGACGGGCACCAGCGCGAGCATCAGGTACGCGAGCCCGGTCAGACCGCCGTCGTCCTCGCTGGTGCGCAGCGGGTTGCCCGCCCGGCGGTGCGGGTCGGTGCCGGGCACGAGCGCGTACACCGAGACCAGCGGCACCAGCCCGGCCGCGCCGCCGAGCAGGGCCGGCAGCAGCGCGAGGACCAGTGGCCACGGGCCGCCGCTGAAGGCGGTGAACGCCACGGTCAGCACGACCGCCACGGGTGCCTGCGCCGAGAGCCAGGCCAGCTGCCGGCCGCGCACGTCGGGGGTCCCCGGCGTCATCAGCGTCAGCCACAGCGCCGTGCCGTCGGTTCCGTACAGGTTGGAGGCCATGGCCGCGGCCATCACGATGAAGATCGGGCCGGCGAAGGGGAGCATGCCGTTCCAGCCGAGAATGAGCGGGCTGGCCGCGAAGCAGACGCCGTACGACAGCGCGAACGTCATCTGGTGGTTGCGCACCAGGTCACGTGACCAGGTGCGCAGTTCCTTCGCGACGACGGCACCGTGGGCGGTGGCCGCCGTGATCGGGCGCCTGCCCCGCCCGGAGGGCCGGGTCGCGCCCGCGCGCCTGCCGAGCAGCGCCGCCCACGCGCCCAGGAGCAGCAGCACCAGCACGGCGAGCGCCGCCAGCGCCCACCAGTCGCCCCGGACGGCGAGCAGGGCCCACCCGGAGGGCAGGTACCACACCGCGGCGGGCACGCCCGTCTGCCCGAAGGCCCAGAAGAAGACCCAGATCTGCCCGAGCGCCGCCAGGATCGCGCCGTTGAGCAGCCCCGAGGCGATCGCGCCCACCCGCGAGCGCACCGCCAGCCCGACCAGCGCCACGGAGACCTTCGACAGCAGGACGAACACGGCCAGCTGCAGCACCATCGCGGGCACGGCCACCAGCGCGTTCGCGACGCCGAGGCGCGCGCCCGCGACCAGCAGCCCGAGCAGGGCGCTCAGGCTGACCAGCGGCGCGACGCCGACGAAGGCCGCGGCCAGCAGGCCCGCCGCCAGGCGGCGAGGCGGCAGGCCGAGCAGCGAGAAGTACTCCGGCCGCAGCGTCTCGTCGCCGCCCCCCATGAAGACGGGGCCGAGCACCCACCCCAGCAGCCAGACGGCGTACCCGGCCGCCAGCAGGTCGGGGCCGGCGAAGGCCAGGTAGACCGTCCCGGCCGCCAGCAGCACGCCGAGCACGGCGCCCACCCCCGCGGTCTGCCCCCGCTGACCGCGGAAGGCGTGGCGCAGCACCGCGAGCTTCATCTGGGCCATGGTCAGTGCGACAGCCACGACAGCTCCTTGACCCCGGTGTCCTGGTCGCCGACGAGCTCGACGAAGGTGTCCTCCAGCGAGCGCGCGCCCCGCACCTCGTCCAGCGTGCCGGCGGCGGCCACCGCGCCCTTGTCGATCACGGCCACGTGGTCGCACAACTGCTCGACCAGCGCCATCACGTGGCTGGACAGCACGATCGAGCCGCCGCCCGCGACGAAGCCGCGCAGGATCGTCTTGATCGTGGCGGCCGACACCGGGTCCACCGCCTCGAACGGCTCGTCGAGCACCAGCAGCCGCGGGGCGTGCAGCAGCGCGGTGGCAAGCCCGATCTTCTTGCGCATGCCGGTCGAGTACTCGATGACCAGCGTCCCGTCCGCGCCGTCCAACTCCAGCACGGACAGCAGCTCCTCCGCCCGCCGGGTCACCACGTCCCTGGAGAGGCCGCGCAGCAGGCCCAGGTAGGTGAGCACCTCTCGTCCGGTCAGCCGCTCGGGCATGGCCAGCCCGTCGGGCAGCACCCCCACCATGGCCTTGGCCCGCTCCGGGGCCGACCAGACGTCCTCGCCGAAGATCCGCGCGCTGCCGCCGTCGGGCCGCAGCAGGCCGACGGCCATGGACAGCGTGGTGGTCTTGCCGGCGCCGTTCTGGCCGACGAGACCGAAGAAGGAACCCTGGGGGACGCCGAGGTGGATGTCGTCGACGGCGAGGGTGTCGCCGAATCTCTTGGTCAGTCCGCTGATGTCCAGCGCTGGGGTCATGGCGCTCTCCGGGTGGCGAGGGAAAAGATCGTGGACAGTTCGGCGGCCAGGCCGCCGAGGTCGTAATCGGGGTCCTTCAGCAGATGGCCGGGGACGGCGTCGACGGCGCCGCGAATGGCGATCGCCATCGGCCGCAGGGGGAAATCCCGGAACTCGCCGGTGTGCTGTCCCCAGGCCAGCACCTTCTCGATGTCGGTGAGCGCGGTTTCCTGTTGCTTGGCGTACGGGCCGTCGCGGTCGTGGACGACGATCTCCACGAGCGCCAGCAGGGGTTCGCGGTGCAGGCGCATGAACTCGAGGTTCGTCTCGAAGTACACGCGCAGGGCGTCGGCGGCGGTCGTCTGCGCGAGGATGCGCGGCACCATCAGATCGGTGGCGAGCTTCACCACGTGGGCGACGACCGCCTCGATCAGCTCGTCCTTGCCGCCGAAGTGGTACGAGATCAGACCAGGAGCGATCCCGGCCAGTTTGGCGATCTTCGCCATCGTCGCCTGCCGGTAGCCGAGCGTCGCCAAGGCCTCGATGGCGCAGTCGACGATCTGCGCGCGCCGGGCCTCCTCGACGAACGTCCGGGGTCCTGATGCCACGTACAGGACTTTAAACGATCATTCAATCGACGGCCAGGGGCACATCGCGGACGCCTCCGCGCACGCGGGCAGGACCTAGCCCCGCGCCATCTCGTAGCAGCGGGCGAACCCCTCCAGGACGGCGGGCCACGAGCACTTCACGGGCTCGGTCTCCCGGTTGTGCTCGGCGATGGAGCGGCGCAGGTCGCCGTCCCGGGCGAGCCGCGCCACGGACGCGACCAGCTCGTCGAAGGTGCGGCCCAGCAGGCCCTCCTTGCCGGGCCTGACGAAGTCCGCGACGCCGCTCTGCGCCCGCGCGACGACGGGCACGCCGGCGGCCCGGGCCTCCAGGGCGGCCAGCCCGAACGACTCGCGCGGCGCCGGCGCCACGAACACGTCCGCCGAGGCGAGCAGTTCCTTGATCTGATCCCTGCTGTAGCGGCCCGGCAGCGACACCCAGTCCATGCGCTGGGCCTTGAGGTAGCGCTCCATGCGGCCCCGGGCAGGGCCGTCGCCCACGATCGTGGCGCGCATCGCGATCGGGCCGGGCACCCGCTGCCGCGCGGCCTCCAGCAGCTTGAGCAGCCGCACCGGCTGCTTGCGCGGCGCGAGCCGGCCGACCGCGACCACGTGCACGGCCGCCTCGGGGCTATCGCCGGGCGCCGTTCCCGCGGCCGGGCGCCAGGAGGTCACGTCGAGGCCGTTCGAGACGACCTGGACCGGCACCCGCGGCCCGGCGACGGCGCGGATCGGGCGGGCGGCGGCCTCGCTGACGGCCGTGAGGACCAGCCCCCAGCGCCGCCACTCGAACGCCGCCTGCAGCGCCCGGTAGACCCCGCGCGTCACCGGGTCCCACATGCTGTGCACGGTCGCCACGACCGGCACCCCCGCCCGCACGGCGGCCCGCACCCCCATCCACGCGAACGGCGAGACGGCGCCGGTGTGGACGTGGACCACGTCGGGGCGGCGAGACGTCATCAGCCGGGCCAGGTGAGTCGTCCCCCTCGGGTGCACGGGCAGGTCGAACGGGAGGTTCGCCACCACCCGGTGGACGCCCGGCAGAGGCTCCCCCGGCGTGGCCGTCACCACCTCGACCGTGTGGCCCGCCCCGCGCTGGGCCCGCACGAGGTCGGCGACCTGCACCTCGATCCCCCCGAGCCGGGGCAGGTAGCAGTCGCTGACGTGAAGAATCCTCACCGGGTCAGCCTGACAGAGTGCGCGACGCCCATCAAACCGCCGGCGGGGAGGTCGGCGACGCCCGCGCCGGGCCACGTGGGATCATGTCCGGAGGTGAGGACAACACGGTGGTGACGCAGGATGACAACGTTCCGTGGGGCGCGATGAGGACGGCGGTGTTCTTCCACGCCCATCCCGACGACGAGGCGCTGCTGACGGCCGGGACCATGGCGATGCTGGCCGCCGAGGGCCACCGGGTCGTCCTGGTGGTGGCGACCGCCGGGGAGCGCGGCCTGGCCGACCTCCCGCACGGCGAGGAGCTCGCGAAGGCCAGGACGGGCGAGCTCCACCGCTCGGCCGCGGCCCTCGGGTGCGCCCGGGTCGTCCTGCTCGGGTACGGCGACTCGGGGCTCGCCATCGACGGCGGCGTGGCCGGCGACCGGCCCGACGACGCGTTCATCGACGCCGACCTGGAGGAGGCGGCTCAGCGCCTGGCCGCGATCCTCAAGGAGGAGACGGCCGACCTGCTGACGATCTACGACCCGGCCGGGGGGTACGGGCACCCCGACCACGTCCAGGTCTACCGCGTCGGCGGCCGGGCGGCCGAGATCGCGGGCACCCCGATCGTCCTGGAGGCGACCGTCAACCGGGACCTCCTGCTGAAGGGCGTCCGGCTCGCCGCCCGCTTCTACCCGGCGCTCGACGTGCGCAGCTTCGAGCGGGCCTACTCCCCCGGCGAGGCCATCACCCACCGGGTGAACGTCCGGAGGTACGCCGGGGCCAAGCGGGCGTCGATGGCCGCCCACGCGTCGCAGGCCACCGGCGGCGACGGCGACCGCACGCTCGGCGCGATGCTCAAGATCCCCTCCTTCGCGTACCGGTTCGTCTTCGGCACGGAGTGGTACGTACGCAGGGGACTGCCGCGGGGCGTCCGCCTCCGGCATCCGTTCGACAACCCCTAGGGGTCGTGATCCTCCGCGAGGAGGAGCCCGCGCCAGTAGTGTCCCGGCAAACTGGGAACGACGCGGACGGGACTGGGGGCAATTCGGGTGAACAGAAAGTGGCTGCAGGCGACGCTGTCGGCGGTGTCCCTGGGGCTGGCCGTGGCCCTCGTGGTCTACCTGCCGCAGATCGTGCACGGCCTGACCGGGGCCACCGTGAGCTGGCACGAGATCGGCCACGAGTTCGGCCGGCTCGGCTGGCACACCATCGCCCTGATGACCGTCCTGTGGCTGGCCAGCCTGTGGGCGTACACGTTCGTGATGACCTCCGCCCTGCCCGGCCTGACGCACCCGCAGGCGCTGACGCTCAACGCCGCGGGCAGCGCGGTCAGCAACCTGCTCCCGTTCGGGGGCGCGGCCGGGGTCGCCGTGACGTTCGGCATGACCCGGGGCTGGGGCTTCGCCAACCGGCCCATCGTCGTCTACACCCTGGTCACCGGCGTATGGAACTCGCTGTTCCGGTTCATCCTGCCCGCCGTCGGCATCCTGTGCCTGCTGGTCGCGGGCAAGGCCACCAACCCCACGGTCGCGAAGGCCGGCTGGGCCGGCGCCGTGTCGATCCTCGTGCTCGTGGCCGTCGTCGCCGCCGCCCTCTACTGGGACCGCGCCGCCGCGCTGCTCGGCCGCGCCCTCGACGGCCTCGTACGGCTCGCGCCCCGGCGGTTCCGCCCGGCCGAGCACGCCGTCTCGGCCGCGATCGAGCGGCTCAGGGAGGACACCGCCGAGATCATCCACCGCCGCTGGGCCGGCCTGTCGCTGGGCATGGTGGCGTTCCTCGCCCTGCAGTGCCTGATCATGGCGTGCTGCCTGGTCGCCACCGGGTCGTACCCCGGGCCCGCCGAGACGGTCGCCGTCTTCGCGCTGAGCCGGGTGCTCACCACGGCCCTCGTCACGCCGAGCGGCGCGGGGATCATGGAGGGCGGCGTGGCCACGCTGCTGATCGGGGCGTTCGGCCAGCCGGCCGGCGGGGCGACCGCGGCCGCCGTCCTGTTCGGGTTCTGGACGTACACGATCGAGATCCCGTGGGGAGGGCTGGCCCTCGGAGGCTGGGCGCTGCTGCGCCGCCGGGACGCCCGCGCCGCCGAGGCCCGGCCGGGCGCCGGCGCCGCCCTGTCCGCGGGCGGCGCGCCGCGCGCGGCGGAGGACAGCCGCGCGCTGGAGCACTGATCGGCCCGACGCGGGGATCGCCCGGCACCACCTAAGATCTCAGGGCGAGAGAGTGAGGGTGTCGGGGTTGCCAAAGAGCTTGTGCCCGCTTCGCGGGCGCGCATACCGTTGCGGCTGACATGGAGCGGCAAGCGACAGCCGGCGGGCACGACGCGCGGCAGTGGATGAGCGTCCGATGAGCGCGGTCGCGTTCCGGGTGCTCGGCCCGGTGGGGGCGCACGACGGGGCCGACGAGCTCGACCTCGGCGGCCTGCGGCAGCGCGCCGTCCTGGCCCGCCTGCTCGTGGCGCGCGGCCAGGTCGTCCCGGTGGACACCCTCCTGTTCGACCTGTGGGACGACGACGCCGCCAAGGGCGCCCAGTCGGGCCTGCAGGTCTACATCTCACGGTTACGCCGGGTCCTGGAGCCCAACCGCCCCCGCGGCGGCCCCAACCGGCTGCTCGTGACCGTCGCCTCCGGCTACGCCCTGCGGGCCGCCCCCGAGCAGGTCGACGCGCTGCGCTTCGAGAGCACGGTCCGCTCCGCCGGGGAGCGGCTGGAGGAGAACCCGCAGGCCGCCCGGGCGCGGCTCGACGCGGCGCTCGGCCTGTGGCGGGGCACGCCGTACTCCGACTTCGCCGACCAGCCCTGGGCCGAGGCCGAGGTGACCCGGCTGAACGAGCTGCGCCTGGTCGCCAGGGAACGGCACGCCGACGCGGGCCTTCGGATGGGCCTGCACGCCGAGACCGTCCCCGATCTGGAGGCGCTCACCACCGAGCACACCCTGCGTGAGGAGGGCTGGCGGCTGCTCGCGCTCGGCCTGTACCGCTGCGGGCGGCAGGGCGACGCGCTGGCCGCGCTGCGCAAGGCCCGCTCGATCCTCGACGACGAGCTGGGCATCGACCCCGGCCCGGCGCTGCGGAAGCTGGAGTCGGACATCCTCTCCCAGGACCCGGGGCTCGACTTCGTGCTCCCGGCGCCCCGCAGGCCGGTGGAGATCACCGCCACCTGGCCGCCGCGACCGGTCGAGGCCGGGGACGCTCCGCCGCTGCAACCGGAGCCGTTCGTCGGCCGCGACGCCGAGCTGACCACGCTGGCGGCCGCGGCGCCGCGCGCCCAGGCCGGCCGGTTCACCGTCGCCGTGATCAGCGGCGACCCCGGCGCCGGGAAGACGACGCTGGTACGACAGCTGACCGGGCGGCTGGAGGACGAGGGCTGGGTGGCCGCCACCGGCGGCTGCCCCGACAGCACGACGACGCCCCCGGGCTGGGCCTGGGTCGAGGTGCTGCGGGCGCTGATCGCCCGCAGGGGCGCCGGGGAGTACGCCTCGCTGCTCGCGCCGCTGCTCGACGACGCCGCCCCCGACAGCGGCGACGACGAGGCGTCGGGCGGCTTCCGCCTGCACCGGGCCGTCGGCGGCTACCTGTCGGCGGTCGCGCGGGAGGCCCCGCTGCTGATCCTCCTGGAGGACCTGCACTGGGCCGACGACCAGACGCTCGCGCTCCTTCGGGCGCTGCCGAGCCTGGTGGCGGCCAGCCGGGTGCTGCTGGTCGTGACCTGCCGCGACGGCGAGCTGAACGACCAGCAGCAGGACGTGCTCGCCGCGCTGGCCCGGCACGACCCGGTGCGCGTCGGCCTCGACGGGCTCGACGACGCCGCCGTGGCCGAACTGGTCCGGGCCACCTGCGTGCGCGACGTGGACGACGAGGTCGTCAGCACGATCGTCGAGCGCGCCGGGGGCAACCCGTTCTTCGTCAAGGAGACGGCCCGGCTGTTCGAGGCCGAGGCGGACATCTCCGAGGTGCCCTCGGGCGTGCGCGACGTGCTGCGGCGGCGCATCTCCCGGCTGCCGGAGCGGGCCCAGCAGGTGCTGCTCCAGGCCGCCGTGATCGGCCGCGACGTGGACGTCGACGTGCTGGTCGACGTGTCGGGCGACGAGGACGCCGTGGTCGACGCGGTCGAGGCGGCCCTGCTCGCCGGCCTGGTGACCGAGCCGGGGCCCGGCCTGCTGCGGTTCGACCACGACCTCGTCCGCGACACGATCTACTCCGACGCCTCACGCCTGCGCCGCTCCCGGCTGCACGCGGCGGTCGCGTCGGTGATCGAGCAGCGCAGCCCGAACGACGTGGCCGCGCTCGCCCACCACTACGACGCGGCCGGGATCGTGGACACCGCCGCGAAGGCCGTCCGGTACGCCGGGCTCGCGGCGGAGCAGGCGGAGCGGCGCTTCGCTCACCGCGAGGCGGCCTCGCTCTGGCAGAAGGCCATCGCCGCGTTCGACCGGGCCCATCCGGGCGGCGGGCTCGTGCGCGAGCGGCTGGAGCTTCAGCTGCGGATGATCCGGGCGCTGGCGCTGGGCGGCGACATGACGGCCGCCCGGTCCCATCGGCGCGACGCGATGGACGTGGCCCTCCCGCTCGGCGACCTGGAGCTCACGGCCCGGGTGGCGGCCGCGCTGGCCGTGCCGCACAAGGGCATCGCCCGCGACTTCACCCGTACGGCGTGGGAGATCGTCGACGTCACCGAGAAGGCGCTGTCGGAGCTGCCGGCGGGCGAGCAGTCGCTGCGGGCGAGCCTGCTCGCGACGCTCGCGCTGGAGCTGGAGGGGTCGGCGACGCAGCGCGGCTACCAGGCGTCGCTGGAGGCCGAGGAGCTCGCCCGGTCCAGCGGCGACCCGGCGCTGCTGGCCATGGCGCTCAGCGGGCGGCTGCGCCAGTCGTACACCCTGACCCAGGTCGACGAGCGGGAGACGATCGGCCGCGAGCTGCTGCGCGTGGGGGCCGAGTCGGGGCAGATCTCCGTGCAGACGCTCGCCCACCTCGTGCTGCTGGAGTGCGCGGCGGCCCGGGGCGACTTCGCCGAGGCCGACGAGCACCTGGCCCAGGCCGAGCGCCTCGGGCGGCAGTACGACCTGCCGGCCCCCGCCGCCGTGGGGGCCTGGTACGCCGGTCAGCGCCTCATGATCACAGGTGACTACGCCGGGGCCGAGCGCGCCTACCGCAACGCCGCCCGCCTGACGGCCCGGGCCGGCATGCTGGAGGGCCGCCAGGACCTGCCGCTCATCGCGACGTTCTGCCTCCACCTGGTCGACGGCCGGGCGGCGGAGATGGTCGACCCGCTCGGCGAGGCCCACCAGCGCGGCGCCAAGTGGACGCTCGACGCCTACGCCGTGGCGCTCGCCTCCGCCGGGCACCTCAAGGACGCCCGGGCCGTGGCCGTCGTCCGGGACCCGGTCCGCACCGACTTCCTGTACGAGCTCGCCCTCATCTGGCGGGCCCTCGCCGGGATGACGCTCGACGACGAGGACCGGATGCGGGAGGCCTACGAGAAGCTCGTGCCGTTCGGCGACCGCATCGCCGGGGCGGGCACCGGCGTGGTGGCCCTGTGGCCGGTCGCGCGCACCCTCGGCGACCTCGCCGTACGGCTGGGCCTGCCGGCCCACGAGCACTACGAGAAGGCCCTGGCCGTGGCGGAGCGGGTCGGCGTCCCCCGCTGGGTGGACGAGGCCCGCCAGGCCCTCCACGCCTGAACCTGCGCCGCGACCGGCGGCGCGTGGAGGTCAGCAGGCGATCCTGAGGGAGGAGCTGTGGTAGGTGTGCGCGCCGGTCTGCAGCCGGACCCGGTAGAGCCCCGGGTTGTCCACGACCGTGGGGGCGAACTCGACCACCCGGGACGCGCCCGCGAAACCGTTCCTCGTGGACAGGTAGGTCTGCCAGACGCGCTCACGGGTGTTCCAGCGCTGCAGGCTCCAGCCGTAGGAGAGGCCCGCGTCCCCGGCGTCGCCCGGGGAGAGGAGGGCGCGCGCCCTGAACACCCGGGCGCACCCCTCGCCGCCGGGGGTGGCGGCGAGGGTCACGGTGCCGGGGGCGGGAGCCGAGTCCGCGAAGGCCCCTGTGGTGACCGCCGACCCGGCGCTCCCCGTGGCCTGCTCCCGCTGGACGGCCGGCGTCGTCGCCGCCGTCCCGGCCACCCTGGTGACCAGCCTCTCGCCGCCGGCGGCGTTGGACGCCCCGATGTACGCGGCGGTGACGGCCAGGGTGGCCACGAGCAGCTTGGCCGCGGTGGCCGTGCCACTCGCCATGATCGGCATCACGCTGCTTCGCGGACTCATCGCGCTCCCCTTTCCTCGCACCTCAGGTGTACGAGGACGTGGTTGATCCCCGGTTGACGGCGGCTTGCAGCGGGAGCCGCGGCTTGCGGGGCGCGGGACGCCCGGCGGTAATGTGAGGCTGTCCTTAAGATCCGTTCCCCCTGGCGGTGAGCGCACGTGCGGATCCCCGACCCGGCGTCGGCCTCGCTCTTCGGCCTGCCCCTGTGGCTGGTCGTCGCGGCCGGCGCGGTCGCGCTGTTCGGCGCGTTCCAGGTCTACTACTGGATCGGGCGGCGGCTCGGCGAGGCCCTGTACCGCTCCCGGGCCGGCCGGCGCATCGGCCGCCATCGCATCGAGCGCGTGGAGGCCCTGGTCCGCAGGTGGGGGGCGTTCGCCGTCTACGCCTGCTTCTGGGTGCCGGGCCTGCGGCACACCCTGCCCTGGGTCGCGGGCGCGCTGCGGGTGGACTACCGGTGGTACCTGGTCGCCAGCGCGCTCGGCTGCCTGACCTGGGTGCCGGTGACGGCGTTCGGGCTCTACTCGCTCCTGTGGGCCTGGCTCTCGCTCGCGGCCCGCTCTCCGGCGCTGGCCGTCGCGCTCGTCGCGGTCGCCGCCGCCGTGGCGGCCGTCGTCGTTCTGCGCCGCCGGAGCAGGAACGCTCCCGCCGCCCCCTGAGGGCATGGGATCATGTCGCAATGCGTATCGGGGCAATAGGCGCACTCTCCGCCGCCATCCTCCTGAGCTGCGCCCCCGCGGCGCAGGCCCGCACGCCCGCCCTCCCCGCCGGGGCGGCCCCGCCCGTGGCGGCGCTTGCGTCGACGGGAACGGTCCCGTCCGGCGTGCGGGACGACGCCCCCGCCGTGACGGCCCCCGAGGCGTACCTCGTGGACGCCGCGTCGGGCGAGCCGCTGATGGCCAAGCGGGAGACCCGCAGGGTGCCGGTGGCGAGCCTCACCAAGGTCATGACGGCCTACGTCGTGCGGCACCGCGCCCGGCTCGACGACGTGATCACCATCACGAAGACCGACGTGCGCCACGCCGCCGCCAACGACGCGACGACCGCCGGGCTGCGGCCGGGCGAGCGGCTCACGGTCCGGGACCTGCTCTACGCGATGATGCTGCCCTCCGGGGCCGACGCGGCACACGCCCTCGCCCAGCGGTACGGCCCGGGCGTGGGCGGGTTCGTCTCGCGGATGAACGCCGCCGCCAAGAGCCTGGGGATGCGCGACAGCCGCTACGCGAACGCCGACGGGCTGCCGTCGAGCGGCTACTCCACCGCACGGGACCAGGCCCTGCTGGCGCGTGCCGCGCTGCGCGACCCCGTGATCGCCGCGGTGGCGAAGACCCGCAAGCGGGTGATCGGCAAGACCGCCGTCCACCGATCGCACACCTGGCGCAACACCAACAAGCTGCTCGACGAGGGCGCCCTCGGACTGAAGACCGGATACACGCATAAGGCGGGCTACTGTCTGACGTTCGTGTCCCCGCTGGACGACGGCCGCAAGGTCATCGGGGTGCTCCTCGGCGAGCGCAGCGACGTGGCGCGGTTCACGACGGCCCGCGCCCTGCTGGAGTGGGCCTCGGGGGGCGGCCTCCCGGAGTGACGCCCTCGCCGGGGCGGTCCTGCGCCCGGCCGTTCCGGGCCCAGCGGTCCGGGTTCAGCCGTTCCGCATGAGGCCGTGGCAGGCGATGGCCGCGGCGGCGACGACGTTGAGCGAGTCGACGCCGAGGTCCATGGCCTGCGGGCTCATCAGGATGCAGACGGGCGCGTCGGCCTCCTTGAGCCAGTGGGAGGACAGGCCGTCGCCCTCGGAACCGAGCATGAGCGCGACCGGGCCGTCCAGCGGCGCCTCGTCCAGCGGGACGGCCGACTGGTCGGGCGTGAGGGCCAGCAGCCGGAACCCGGCGGACCGCACCTCGGCCAGCCCGCCGTGCCAGTCGTCCATCCGGGCCCACGGGATCGCGAAGACGGCGCCCATCGACACCTTGACGGACCGGCGGTAGAGCGGGTCGGCGCAGCGGGGCGACAGCACGATCGCGCCGACGCCGAGCGCGGCCGCGCAGCGGAAGACGGCCCCGACGTTCCCGTGGTCGACCAGGTCCTCCAGCAGCAGGATCCGCCGGGGCGGACCCGCGGACGACCCGGCCCCCGCGAGCAGCCCGGCGACCGAGGGCGGCCGGAGGCGCTCCATCGAGGCGAGCGCGCCGCGGTGCACCCGGAATCCGGTGATCCCCTCCATCACCTCGTCGGTGACCACGTAGACCGTGACGTCCGCGATGACGTCGGCGAGGTGGTCGAGCCACTTGGGCGTGGTCAGCACCGACCGCACCGGGTAGCCGGCGCCCACGGCCCTGCGGATGACCTTCTCGCCCTCGGCCACGAACAGGCCCCGCTCGCCCTCCATGCTCCGGCGCAGGTCCACGTCGCGCAGGCGCACGTAGTCGGCCAGGCGCGGGTCGGCGGCGTCGTCGACGGGGATGAGCACGGCCCAAGAGTACGGCGTGCGCCCTCCCCCTCCACACGCCCGCGCGTCACGTCGCGCCTTCGCGCGCACCCGCCGCACCCCCTGCGCGCCACACCCCCGGCGCCTCCGTGACAGCCTCGCGGCGCGGCGCGCGGCCTCCTCCGGAGGCCGGCGGCGGGCGACCGGAGGGTGCGTCCGGGTACGACTCCTGACTCCGCCCGGGGGTTTACACCCTGGATGCTCGCTATGACTTTTCGTAATTCCTGCACCAAAACCGGCGTTTTGCCACAGTTCCGCTTGCCAGTATCGTTCCGTAAGCATTACGCGGAATCTCCCGTTATGGTCCCCCGCAAGGGCGCGCACCGGTGGGAGCCAATCGACACCGAAGAGGGCACCGTGGGCGGACGGCACCGCACAGACGAACTCGATGGCGGCTACAACCCCCAGTACGATCCTCCGCCGCGCCGCCGGGCCGGGCGGGGCATGGTGTTCGTCCCCCTGGCCGGAGCGGTCGCCCTGGCCGTGCTCCTCGGCGTCGCTGCGTACGTCGTGGTGAACAAGAACCCGAGCTGCGGCGGCGGCAAGATCTCCCTCACGGTGGTCGCCTCGCCGGACATCCAGCCCGCCGTGCAGAAGGTGGCCGGGAAGTTCGCCCAGTCGGGCACGTCCGTCGACGGCAAGTGCGTCGCGGTCAGCGTCAAGGCCGCCGGGTCCGCCGACGTGGCCAACGCGATGGCCGGCACCGGCCCGACGAGCGGCAAGCTGGACCCGGACGTCTGGATCCCCGACTCCAGCCTCTGGCTCGCCGGCCTGGCGAAGAGCGGCGCCGCGCCCAAGCCCTCGGGGAGCGCCGCCCACTCCCCCGTCGTGCTGACCGCCTCCAAGGCGGGCGCCGAGAAGCTCCAGTCGGCCTTCAGCCCCGCGAGCTGGACCGGCCTGATGAGCGCCGCGAACGCCGCCAACCCGGACGGCCTGGCGCGCAAGGTCCGCGTGCTCGCCCTCGACCCGACGCAGAACGCCGCCGGTCTCGGCGCGCTGCTCGCCGGCGCCGCCGTGCTGCGCCAGGCAGGCGGCAGCGAGGAGACGCTGGTGGGCGTGCTGCGGCAGCTGTCGGAGTCCACGGTGTCGACCCCCGACAGCCTGTTCGCCACGCTCACCAAGGCCGCCGCCCGCATCCCCGTGGGCATCTCCTCCGAGCAGGCCGTCTGGGCGTTCAACACCAAGACGACCCCCTCGAACCCGGCCGTCGCGCTCTACCCGACCGAGGGCACGGTCAGCCTCGACTACCCGATCGTGGTGACCGCGAAGGACGACGCGACCCGCAAGGCCGCCCAGGCGTTCGCCGCCGACCTGACCTCCCCGACGGGCCGCAAGACCGTGCAGGACTACGGCTTCCGCACCCCGGACGGCAAGGGCGGCAGCCTCCTCAAGCCCGAGAACGGCGTGAGCGCGAAGAAGCCGGCCGAGCTGCCGCTTCCGGACGCCGCGACCGTCACCCAGCTGTCCCAGGCCTGGCACCAGATCAAGCTCGGCACCAAGCTGCTCGCGCTGCTCGACATCTCCGGCACCATGGCCCTGCCCGCCGACAGCACCGGGATCAGCCGCATGCGCGCCGTCACCGACACCGCGCAGGAGGGCCTGAAGCTGTTCCCGGACAAGGCCGAGGTCGGCGTGTGGGCGTTCTCCGACGACCTGCAGAGGAAGGGAGTCGACTGGCGGCCCGTCGTCCCGATCGGCCCCCTGGCCCAGCAGATCAACGGGGTGACGCGCCGCGTCCTGATCGCGCAGGCGATGCAGCAGGCCCAGGTCAAGACGACCGGCAACACCGGCCTGAACGACACGCTGTGGGCCGCCTATCAGAAGATGACCAAGGAGTACGAGCCGGACAAGGTGAACACGATCCTGCTGTTCACCGACGGCGTCGGCAACGACGACCCGAACGGCGGCATCTCCAACGCGCAGATCCTGCAGAAGCTCAAGCAGGCGTACGACCCCAAGCAGCCGGTCAGCATCCTGATCATCTCGTTCAACACCAACAAGGACGAGGACAGGGCCCAGATGACGAACATCGCCAAGGCCACCGGCGGCGCGGCGTACTTCCCGCAGACCGTGCTGGAGATCCGCAACATCTTCCTCAAGGGCATCGCCAGGCGCCTGTGCGCGCCCAACTGCGGCGCCTCCGCACAGCAGTAGCACAGCAGTAGCGCACCGCGCGCACCAGCAGTCGCAGCGGACGGCTTCCGCACCAGTTTTCCCAGGTCATGCCCGTTGGGCATGGCGGCGGAAGCCGTAAACGACCTCCGTCAAGGGGGCGTCCTTCTCGTGTGGGGATCGGCGGAACCTGATCCCGTCATACGGGGAGGAATGCGCGTTGCCCGGATGGCCCGACGTCGGGCGTGCCGACGACCACCGACTGCTGGAGGCGCTGCGGCGCGGGGACTCCCACGCGCCGTCGAGCCTGTACGAGGCGTACGCCGACCGGCTGGCCGACTACGCCTGCACGCTGACGCCCGACCCGGACGCGGCGGCGGACGCCGTCCACGACGCCCTGGTGGCCGCGCAGGCGTGCGTGGACCGCCTCAAGGAGCCGGTGCGCCTGCGGGCGTGGCTCTACGCCCTCACGCGCTTCCACTGCGCCGTCAGGAGCCGGGGACGCACGGGGGCGACCGGTCCCACGGCGGTGCTGTCGACGGCCGAGGAGTCCGACGACCCGTCGCTCGCCGCGCTCGTGCACGAGGCCCTGGCGGAGCTCGGCGGCAACGAGCGGGAGGTCCTCCACCTCGCCGTACGGCACGGCTTGTCCACGGGCGAGGCGGCGTCCGTGCTCGGGCTCACCTCCCGGCAGGTGTCGGCCCGGCTCGGGCGGGCGCGCGACCACCTGGAGAACGCCGCGGCGGCGATCGTCCTGGCCCGCGTCGGGCGGGCGCACTGCCCCGACCTGTCCGCGCTGGTCGACTCGGGGGTGGGCGCGTCCTGGCAGGACGGGCCGCTCGGCACCGCCCTGCGCAAGCGGCTGAGCAGGCACATCGCCGACTGCAAGATCTGCGGGGAGGGCCGCGCCCGGCACGTGTCCGCCGACCGGCTGCTCGACCTGATCCCCATCGCGTTCCCGCCGCTGTCGCTGCGCCGCCGGGTGCTCGACACCTCGCTGAACCCGGAGCGCGAGGGCACGCGCCGCGCCGCCGTGGAACGGGCGGGCTTCGACCGCCGCGGCTTCCCGGTCGTCCCGGAGGGCCGCTCCCGGCGTACGAGGGGCCGGGCCCGGAGGACCCGTGCGACGCCGATCATGCTGGCGGCCGCCTGCGTCTTCGGCACGGCCGGCGGACTCGCGCTCGTGTCGGGGCAGGCCCCGGCGAGCCACCTGGAGGCGGTCCGGATCCCGCCCACGCCGCCGCGGGACGACCTCGGGTTCGGCCCCTCCGGCGGCGCGCAGGAGACCCCGCCGGAGACCGCCGGCCCCGAGGAGTCCCCCGAGCCGTCCGGGACGCCGGACGAGGGAGGGACGCCCTCCTCCGCCCCCACCGTCCGGGCGCCGCGCGCCCCCGCCCCGGCCCCCCAGTCCCGCCCCCGGCCGTCCCGCGCCCCGGCCGGCCGCCCGCCCACCCGCACGCCGGCCGCGGCGAGCCTGTCCGCCTCCTGCCCGGGGGACATCGGCTCGGCCGCCGGCAGCGTGATCAATCTGTCGGCCCGCGAGGCCGCGGCCGAGTGGACGGCCACCACGACGGACGGCCTGGCCGTCTCGCCGGCGCACGGCCGGCTCAAGGCGGGCGCGACCGGGCGGATCACGGTCGCGGTCGTGGACCCGGGCGTCCCCGGCAGCGGCGCGGTGACGTTCCGGTCGGCCGCCGGGTCCCCCTCCTGCCACATCTCCTGGCGGGGTCAGGAGGGCACCGGGGACGCCGATCCCGAGCCCGACCCTCCTTCGGACACGCCGTCGAGCACACCGGAGGCGAACCCCTCGGTCAGCCCCTCCGCCTGAACTCCTCGCAACATGTCGGATAAGATCACAGCTTTCCCCTGTGATCCGGTAAACCCGTCGCTCATCTGAGGCGTCGCCATTGACGTCCGATGAAGCCGGTTGGTCCGATGAACGGGCCGCCATCCGAGGAGTAACCAGCAATGGGCAGCAAGATCGCCGTCGTCAAGGTCGTGCTCGCCGTGGCGTGCGCGGCCGGAGCGGTGCTCGCGCTGGCGGACGTCCAGACCCCGGTCAGGATGGTCCTCACGCCCCTGTTCCTGCTGGTCGTCCCCGGTGCCGCGGTGGCCGGACTGTTGCGCGATCGTGACCCTCTCGCCGTGCTCACGGTGGGCGCAGCGGCCAGCCTGGCTATCAACGTCCTACTCGCCGAAGCCATGCTCCTCTTCGACGCCTGGTCGCCCCGCGCCGGGGTCGCGACGATCGGGGTGCTCGGCTTCTTCCTGCTCGTCATCCGGTTGCTGTACCGGGGACAGGCAACCGTGGAACAGGGGGCAGGCACGAGGTGACCGTCACCACGCATCTCCGGGAGCCCGAGGCCATCGGACTCGCCCGCCGGACCGCCCCGCCCCGTTCACGGTAACCCCCTCAGACCATCACGCCCTCCCTGCCCTGAGACCGGGATGGAGACCGCCTCTCCATCCAGTCGCGCCGGTCCGACGGCAGTCTCCGCTCATGACAGACCGCCCGGAAGGACATCCCAGTCACCATGAGTCCCGAGATCACCGAGCACGGTGTCAAGTCGCAGTTCGCCACGCTGCGGTCGCTGCCGGCTGTCGACCGCTACACGCCGCTCGGTCCCCATCTCGCCGTCGCCCCGACGGTGAGCGTCGTCATCCCCGCGATGAACGAGGCGGAGAACCTGCCGCACGTCTTCGCCACGCTCCCCCAGTGGGTCCACGAGGTGGTCCTGGTCGACGGCCACTCGTCCGACGACACGGTGGCGGTCGCCCGGCGGCTGCGTCCCAACCTCCGCGTCGTGCACCAGCGCGGGCGGGGCAAGGGCGACGCGCTCGCCGAGGGCTTCGCCGCCTGCACCGGTGAGATCATCGTGATGATCGACGCCGACGGCTCGACGGACGGCCGGGAGATCATCCAGTTCGTCAGCGCCCTCGTCAGCGGCGCGGACTTCGCCAAGGGCTCCCGGTACATCGCGGGCGGCGGCAGCGACGACCTGACCTTCAACCGCCGGTTCGGCAACACCGTGCTGCGCACGATCGTCAACTGGCTCTACGGCACCCGCTACACCGACCTCTGCTACGGATACAACGCCTTCTGGGCACGTCACCTGCCGCTTCTCGACCTCGACTGCGAGGGCTTCGAGGTAGAGACGCTGATGAACATCCGGGCCGCCCGCGCCGGGCTGCGGGTGCACGAGGTGCCGAGCCACGAGCGCTGCCGCATCCACGGGGAGAGCAACCTGCGCGCCGTCCGCGACGGCCTGCGCGTGCTGCGCACGATCGTCCGCGAGTGGCGGCGCGTCCCCCGGCCCGTCCCGGTGCCCGCTGCGGCCGCGGCCGCCGACAAGGGCGCGGCATGACGCTGCGGATCTCCGTCGTCGTCTGCGTCTACACCGAGGACCGCTGGGACGACATCCGGGCGGCCGTCGAGTCGGTGCGCGCCCAGCGGCGGGAGCCGCACGAGCTGATCCTCGTGGTGGACCACAACCCGGACCTCCATCTGCGGCTGAAGCGGGAGTACCCGGACGTCGTGGTGCTGGAGAACGCCCACGAGCGGGGGCTGTCGGGCGGCAAGAACACGGGGACCGAGGCGGCCACCGGCGACGTGGTGGCCTTCCTCGACGACGACGCGGTGGCCTCGCCCGAGTGGCTGGCCGCGTTCGAGGACGCCTTCGCCTCCGGCCCGGCGGTCGTCGGGGTGGGCGGCCTGACCCGGCCCCTGTGGGCGACGGGTGAGCGCCCCCGCTGGTTCCCCGAGGAGTTCGACTGGACGGTGGGGTGCACCTACCGGGGCATGCCGGTCGAGCGGGCCCCCATCCGCAACGTGATGGGCGGCAACGCGGCCTTCCTCCGCGAGGTGATCGGCGGGGTCGGCGGCTTCAGCACGCAGATCGGGCGCAACGTGCAGGGCCGCAGGAGCAGGCCGCTGGGCTGCGAGGAGACCGAGTTCTGCATCCGGCTGTCGCAGCGCAGGCCGGGCTCGGTCATGCTGTTCGAGCCCGGGGCGGCCATCGGCCACAAGGTCTCCCCCGCCCGGTCCCGCTTCGCGTACTTCCGGTCGCGCTGCTTCGCCGAGGGCCTGTCGAAGGCGCTGGTGACCAACAGCGTCGGCGCCGGGGACGGGCTGTCGAGCGAGCGGAGCTACACGTTCAGGACACTGCCGCTCGGCGTGCTGCGCGGTCTCGGCGACGCCCTGCGGGGCGACGTGGCCGGGCTCGGCCGCGCCGGCGCCATCGTCGTCGGCCTGGCCTGGACGACCTGGGGGTACGTGCTCGGCACCGCCCGCATGAAGGCGCGGTCATGACGCGGGTGCCCGTCCTGATGTACCACTCGGTCACCGACCGGCCGACCCCCGCCACCCGCCCCCACGCCGTACGGCCGGGGGACTTCGCCGACCAGATGGCGTACCTGAAGGAGGGCGGGTTCACTCCGCTGACCTTCGGCGGCCTGGTGGCCGCGCTGGAGGAGGGACGGCTGCCCGCCCGGCCGGTCGTGATCACGTTCGACGACGGGTACGAGGACTTCCACGCGCAGGCGCTGCCGGTCCTCGACCGGCTGGGCCTCCCGAGCACGGTGTTCCTCACCACCGGGTGGGTCAGCGACGCCGGCGGCGACGCGGCGGGCCGCCCGCTCGACCGCACGCTGAGCTGGTCGCAGGTGCGGGAGGCGGCCGACCACGGGATGGAGATCGCCGGGCACAGCCACAGCCATCCCCAGCTCGACCAGCTGCCCGCCGGCGCGCTGCGGGAGGAGCTGAGGCGCAACAAGGCCCTGCTGGAGGACCGGCTGGGGCGCCCGGTGACCACCATGGCCTACCCGTACGGCTACTCGAGCGCCCGGGTGCGCGAGGAGGTCTGCAGGGCGGGCTACCGGGCGGCCTGCTCGGTGGACAACGCGCTCGCCGGGGGCCGCCACGGGATGTTCGACGTCCCCCGGCTCACGGTCGGCCGGACCACCACGGCGGCCCGCTTCCGGATGGCCGTCGAGGGCCGCGGCGTTCCCCTCGTGTATCTCAGGGAACGCATTCTCACCAGGGGTTACGCGGTCGTGCGGGGCGGCCGCCGGAGCGCGCGGAGGATCGCCACCCGCCAGTAACAATCAGGCGTCGCGAGGTGTCAGCGGGAGCTCGAAAGGGGAAAAACGACGCGACCGAGGATTTGAGGGGGCATTGTGGCCCAAGCATGGCTGCCCGGCGCCAGCCGACTTCCCTCGCCCGAGGACTCCGGAGCGATGCTCGGCGGAGCGCCACGGGTCGTCTGGTTCATCTGGCCCGCCGATCCCCAGGCGGTCTCGGCCAGATCCGTCGCACAGCGGCTCATCCAGCTGAAACGCCCTCCGCATCTGGTGTGGAACCCGGTGACCGGGGAGATCGTCCAGGTGCTCCCGCCGATGCGGGCGGCCGGCGGCCTCGCCGGTGATAGGGGCAGGAACGGGCGGGTCTGCGTGCAGATCCAAGTCGTCGGCTCCGCCCAGGAGCCGTTCACGGACACCAAGCTCGACGGGCTCGACGACATCCTGGCCTGGCTGGACTCGTGGGGCGTCCCCCGCCGCTGGCCGGCCGGCCCGCCCCTGCCGTACCCCCACTCGCTGGTGGCCACGCGCAGCGGCCGGCTGTGGGCGCGCGGCGGGCACTTCGGCCACTCGCAGGTGCCGGGGACCCGGGACGGCGACCCCGGGTCGATCGACATCGCGCGGATCGTCGGCGAGGAGGGGCTGCGGGTCGACGTGCCCCGGCCCAGGGAGGACTTCAGGCTCCTGGAACGGGTGATATAAGCTCCCGGATCACCTCGCACCCCCGGCGCACGTCGGCGAGGGACACCGAGCCGTACCCCAGCACGAGGCCGTGCACCCGCGGCGGCCCGTGGTGGTGGCGGTCGGTCGCGTCCAGCAGCACGCCGCGCTCCCGCGCCCGCTCCACCAGGCCCGGGAGCGCCGCCGCCGGCACCTCGATCATGACGTGCAGTCCGGCGGTGTCGCCGTGGACGAGCGGCCCGAGCGCCTCGACGATGGCGGCCCGGCGGCGGGCGTACTCCAGCCGCGTCCGCCGCAGGTGCCGGTCGAGGTCGCCGCGGGCCAGCATCGTGGCCACGGCGGCCTGGACCGGGCCGGGCGTGCGGTCGGTCAGCTCCTCACGCCGCCGGGCCACCCGGTCGAGCAGCGGCCCCGCGGCCACGAGCCAGCCCACCCCGACGTCGGGGCTGAGCGACTTCGACAGCGTGCCGAGCAGCACCACACGGGCGGGGTCGAGGCCGTACAGCGCGGGCAGCGGCGCGACGTCGTAGCGGAACTCGGCGTCGTAGTCGTCCTCGACGATCATGGCGCCGGTGCGGCGGGCCCAGGCGAGCAGGCGCTCCCTGCGCGGGATCGGCAGCCGCCCGCCCACCGGGTACTGGTGGGCGGGCGTCGTGTACAGCACCCGCAGGTCGTCGGGCAGCGCCTCGACGATCACGCCCTGGTCGTCCACCGGGCACGGGACGATCTCCGCGCCCCGGCCCGCGAAGACGGTGCGCGCCTTGCGGTAGCCCGGCTCCTCGACCCCCGCCCGCGCCCCCGGGCCGAGGAGGGTCGCGGCGATGAGGTCGAGCCCGTTGCCGGTGCCCCGCGTGACCATGACGTCGCCCGCCCCCACCGGGACGGCCCTGGCCCGCCGCAGGTGCTCGGCGAGCAGCTCGCGCAGCTCCGGCCGGCCGTACGGGTCGGGGGCGTCGTCGAGCGGCAGGTCGCCGGCCGAGCGCCAGGCGCGCCGCCAGGCCGCCCGGTCGTGGTCGTGCACCCACGGCCGCCCGGGCCGCAGGTCGATCAGGCCGTCGGGCCGGGGGCGGGACGCGGGCACGGTCCGCGCGGCGGGGACGGTTCCCACTGCGGGGCCCTCGGGGTGGCCGGACGTCCCCTCGGCCACGTACGTCCCCGAGCCGTGCCGGCCGTCGAGCCATCCCTCGGCGTACAGCTGCTGGTAGGCGTCGGTGACGACGGTGCGGCTGACGCCGAGCAGCGCGGCCAGGCCGCGCGTGGACGGCAGCCGCTCGCCGTCCTTGAGGGCGCCGGTCCGCATCGCCTCGCGGAGCTGGCCGCCCACCTGGACGGCGAGAGGCACCGGCGACGACCGGTCGACGACCAGGGGAAGGTCGATGTGCGCGCGCAAAGTGGTCTCCCGAGAGCTGCCGGAAGTGGACGTGTTCCGCCGGTCCACTTGCGCCTAACGTAACGGACATGCTCTCCACAACCGCCCGTACCACCCTGAACCGCTCGAAGGAGCGCGGACGGACCGACCGCGCCGACCTCTACGCCGTGCTCGACGCCGGGCTCGTCTGCCACCTCGGGCTCGTGGCCGGCGGCTCGCCGATGGTGATCCCCACGGGGTACGGCCGGGTGGGGGACACGCTCTACCTCCACGGCTCCACCGGGGCCCGCTCCCTGCGCGAGGCGGCCGGCGCCCCCGTCTGCGTCACCGTGACGCACGTCGACGGGGTCGTCCTGGCCCGCTCCACCTTCCACCACTCGGTCAACTACCGCTCCGCCATGATCTACGGCACCCTGCGGGTCGTCGAGGACCCCGCCGAGCGGATGGAGGGGCTGCGGGCGATCACGGAGCAGCTCGCCCCCGGCCAGTGGGACGCCCTGCGGCTCCCCGACCGCAAGGAGCTCGCGGCCACCGCCGTGGCCGCCGTCTCGCTGGAGGAGGCCTCGGTGAAGACGCGGCAGGGCCCGCCGAAGGACGACGACGAGGACTACGCCCTCCCCATCTGGGCCGGTGTGCTGCCGCTCGTCGTGTCCTGGGGGACCCCCGAGCCCGACCCGGCGCTGCCGCCCGGGATTCCGATCCCCGAGCACATCCGCAACAGGGGATAGCGAGCACCACGGATGTTTCGGCACACTTTGGGCCAACCTGTTCTCACGGGAGGCTTCGATGAGTGCCGCCGGCCATTGGAACGTGCCGGGCTACGCGGTGGTCCGCGAGCTCGGCGCGGGCGGCGGCGGCCGCGTCGTCCTGGCCCTCCATGAGGCGTCCGGGTCCCACGTGGCCGTCAAGTACCTGTCCGACGCCCTGCGCGCCGAGCCCGGCTTCCTCGAACGGTTCCGCCAGGAGGCCCGCCTCCTCGTCGAGCTGGAGGACCCCCACGTGGTCCAGCTCTACGAGTACGTCGAGACGGGCCACGGCGCGGCGATCGTCATGGAGCTGGTCAACGGCGCCACCCTGCGGGCGCTCCTGAACGAGCACGGCCCGACCGGGCCGGAGGCCGCGCTGGCCGTGCTCAAGGGCTCGCTGCTCGGCCTGTCCGCGGCCCACGAATCGGGGGTCGTCCACCGGGACTACAAGCCCGAGAACGTGCTCGTCCAGGGCGACGGGACGAGCAAGCTCGCCGACTTCGGCGTGGCCGTCCGCGCCGAGGGGGCCACCAGCCCCGCCGGCACCCCGCCGTACATGGCCCCGGAGCAGTGGATCGGGCTCGCCCCCTCCCCGGCGTCCGACGTGTACGCCGCGACCGTCGTCTTCTTCGAGTGCCTGACCGGCCACCGGCCGTACCGGGCCGACGACGGGGCGGCGCTGCGGCACCAGCACCAGACGGCGGCGATCCCCCTCGACGAGGTGCCCGAGCCGGTGCGCGGGCTCGTCGAGCGGGGTCTGGCCAAGGACCCGGCACTGCGCCCGGCGAGCGCCGCCGTGCTCGTGGCCGACCTGGACGAGGTCGCGACCGCCGCGTACGGCGCGGACTGGGAGGAGCGGGGCCGCCGGAAGCTGGCCGCGCTCGCCGCCGCGCTGGCGGCCGCCTTCCCGCTCAACCGGCAGGAGCCGGTCGAGTTCTCCACCTCGCTGGCGCGGACCGTCCTGCGGCCGTTCCGGCGCACCCGGGTGCGGCTCGTCGCCGGGGCCGCGCTGCTCGTGCTCGCGGGGGGCGGGGTCAGCGCCTACGCCCTGGGCGCGGCGGGGTCCGGGGGTCCGCCTCGCACGCGGCCGCGCCGGCCTCCCCGGTCGCGTCCCCGGCCACGCCCTCGGAGCCGGCCACCGCGACGCCGCAGCAGTCGCCGCCGGACTCCCCGTCGGCGCCGGCGTCCCCGGCCGCGTCGCCTCCGCCGTCCCCGGCCCACTCGGAGGGCGCCCCGCCGCCCAGCCCGCGGCCGGCGCACTCCCCGAGCCCGTCGCCGAGCCACCCGAAGCCGTCCCCCGCGACGAAGGTGCTCGCCGCGCAGGTGGGCGGCCTGTCGCTGCCGGCGGGGGCGCGCACCTCCCCCGCCGTGGGGCACGGCACCGTCACCGTCACGACGAGCGGGACCGCGAAGGTCACGCTGACCGTGCGCTTCACCGTGAACGGCGCGGTGAGGGCCACCGAGACGCTCACGCTGAAGGGCGCGACCCGCTACACGCAGGCGGTCTCCCACGATCTCGGCGCCCGGCCGTGCTCCGGCACGTGGGGGATCACCGCGTCCACGGACCCGGACTCCGGCGCCCACGCGGGCACGGCGGCCGTCCCGGCCTGCCCCACCGCCGTGACCGGCCTCGACGTCACCGCGTTCACCGTGACCGGCGCGAAGACGGCGGCCGCCACGGTGCGCGTCACCGCCGACGGGCCCGGGCTCGTCCGGCTGATCGGGGAGTTCTCCGCGCCGAACGGCGCCACCGGCCGCCAGGACGTGGGGCTGTCCGGCAAGACGTCCTACACCCGGACGCTCTCGTTCGCCTTCCCTCAGCGGGTGTGCGGGCAGAAGGTCGCCTTCACGGCGTCCACCGACCCGGCGGCGCCCGGCGGCGCGGTCACCCGGAGCGTCGCCGTCGACTGCCCGGCGGCCGTGACGTCCGTCACCGTGAAAGGCCTCGCGCGCACCGGGACCGCCGCCACCGCGACCGTCGCCGTCGTCACCGCGAACGCCAAGCAGGTGCGGCTCACCCTGACCTGGCTCCTGGCCGGGAAGGCCGCCGGCACCCAGACCGTGACGCTCTCCGGCAAGACGTCGTACACGGTCACGCAGACGTTCGCCTACCCGCGCCTGCCCTGCGCGACGGCCTGGGGCGTGCGGGCCGCCACCGTCCCCGCGGCGCCCGGCGGCGCGTCGACGCTGACCAAGAAGACGGCCGCCTGCGGGACCGCGGGCGCTTGACACGAATCCACGACTGTTTCATGACTTTTCGACCCTCCGCCTCAGGCGTCACTAAGCTACGTTCTCGTCCACGGCGGGGGGCCCAGGCGATGAGGAGACCGTATGTACGGCCAGACAGGCGCCTGGCGTGTCCCCGGCTACACGGAGATCCGTGAGCTCGGTTCTGGCGGCGCGGGGCGGGTGGTGCTCGCCCGCCACGACCCCGACGACGTGCTCGTGGCGATCAAGTATCTGTCCGCGGAGCTGATGTCGGACCTCCACTTCGTCGCCAGGTTCCGGCACGAGGCCCGGCTGCTGGCCGCGATGGACGTCAACCCGCACGCCGCCCGGTTCTACGAGTACGTCGAGGCCCCTCAGGGCGCCGCGATCGTCATGGAGCTGATCGACGGCGTGTCGCTGCGCGCGATGCTGCGCTCGGAGGGCCCCACCGGCCCGGAGGCGGCGCTCGCGGTGCTCAAGGGATCCCTCCTCGGGCTCGCCGGGGCCCACGAGATCGGCGTCGTCCACCGGGACTACAAGCCCGAGAACGTCATGATCGAGTCCGACGGCAACAGCAAGCTCGTCGACTTCGGGATCGCGGCCCAGGCCGGGCAGGGCGTGCACGCCGCCGGCACCCCGCCGTACATGGCCCCGGAGCAGTGGACGGGCGGCCAGGCGGGCCCGGCGACCGACGTGTACGCCGCGACCGTGGTGTTCTTCGAGTGCCTCACGGGCGGGCGGCCCTTCCGGGCGCAGAACCTCGCCGCGCTGGCCCGCCAGCACCAGGCCACCCCGCCCCCGGTCGACGAGGTGCCGCCGCCGCTGCGCGGCCTGATCGAGCGCGGCATGGCCAAGCGGCCGGAGGACCGCCCGCGGTCGGCCGAGGAGTTCCTCGGCGAGCTCGAGGAGATCGCCGCCGGAACGTACGGCCCGGCGTGGGAGGACCGGGGCCGCCGGCGCCTGGCGGCGCTGGCCGGCCTGCTGGTGCCGTTCTTCCCGCTCGCCGAGGAGCCTCCCGAGGTCTCGACCACCGTGGCCGAGACCAGGCTGGGCGGCCTGCTCGGGCGGGCCGGCATGAAGATCGGCCTCACACTGGTCGCCATGTGCGTGATCGCGGGAGGGACGGCGGCCCTCGTCAACTCCGTCAGCGGGACCACGCTCCAGGCGGGCACCACGGTCGACTCCCCCACGCCGGCGGCTCCGACGACGGCCGACCCGGTGACCACCGAGCCCGAGGACGAGCCGACGCCGGAGGACACCCCGTCGGAGGAGCCGACCAAGCCCCCGGCCTCGAAGACGCCGACGGCCGCGCCGGCGACCACCGCCGCTCCCCCCGCGCCCACGCCGACCGCGCGGCCCACAGCGCGGCCGACGCCCAAGCCCACCCGCAAGCCGACGCCGAAGCCCACGGCCAAGCCGACGAAGAAGCCGGCGCCCTCGCCGACCGCCCCGAAACCCGACCCCACGGTCACGGCCAACCTGCCCGGCGACCCGTCGCCGACCACCCGCCCGACCGCGCAGCCGTCGCCCACCCGGACGACGCCGAGCTCGACCCCCACCGTCTCGACGCAGCCGTCCACCCCGGACACGCCGCGGCTGACCAGCGCGCCGCCCTCCTCCGACCCCTCGGCGGCCCCGATGGGCGCTCTCGCCCTCGGCATGGTGACGACGGGCCTCGTTCCCGCCACACTTGCGGTGAGAAGGATGGGCGGAAGGCATCGGAGGCGGGGGTAGATGCAGGACGGCGCCGCCGTCGCGGGGCACCGGCTCACCGGGCGCACCCGGACCAGCGAGGTCGGCACCTGGAGCGACGCTGTCTCCCCGGAGGGCGTCCCCTCCGGCGTGCTCCGGTTGGATCCGCGCGACCTCGCCGCGCCCGGAGCGCGGGAACGGCTGGTCGCGGCGGTCACCGCGGACCGGCGGCTGCGGCAGAGCGGGGTCACCGGGCTGATGCCCGTGGCCGACCTGGTGGCCGCCCGCGACGAGGTCTACCTGATCACCGCCGCCCGGCCCGTGCCGACGGTGGCCGACCTGCTCGCCGAGGCCGGCGGCCGCCTCGACGCGGGCAGCGCCGCGACCGTCCTGGTCGAGACCGCCCAGACGCTGCTGGCCGTCCACGCCGCAGGTCTCGTGCACGGCGCGGTCCACCCCGGCACGGTCGTGGTCGCCGAGGACGGCTCCGCCCTGCTCGCCGAGCGCGGCCTGATGGAGGCCCTGCGCGGCGAGCGCGCCTCCGCCGAGCGGGACGTGGCGGCCTGGGCCGCGCTGGCGCGGGGCCTGGCGCTCAGCTGGGCCGGCGGCGGCGCGGCCACGCTGCTCGACCGCGCGGCGTCGGCGGCCACCGCCCGCGGCCTCGGCGCCGCCCGCGACGCCCTGCTCGCCGGGCGCGAGGCGCTGCCTCCCGGCTTCACGACGCGCGAGCGGCTGGCGCAGACCGTGCAGGCGTGGGGCCGCCGCGCCCCCGCCGGCCCCCCGGCGGACCGGGCCCCCGTGGCCGGCGCGGTTCCGCTCGCCGCCGCCGGAGAGGCCGTGACCCTGCTCGACGTCCCCGGTCAGGGCCCCTTCCCCGGCCCGGTGTACGGCGCCGCCGACGACCCGGCCCGTACGGCGCGGCAGGGCGAGGACGTGATGATGCGGTTCGGGCCGGGCGTGCCCACCGAGACGACGGCGGCGCAGATCTGGCGGTCGGGCCAGACGGCCTCGACCGTGCACGCCCAGCAGGCGACGGACGGGCGCTCCCCGAGGAAGCGCCGCAGGCGCGGGGTGGGCTGGGCCGGCACCGTGCTGCTCGCCATGGTGATCGCACTGGTGGTCCTCTGGCTGCGCCAGCAGCCCGGCGCCGA
Organism: Microbispora corallina; assembly: GCF_016863035.1. Lineage (GTDB taxonomy): Bacteria > Actinomycetota > Actinomycetes > Streptosporangiales > Streptosporangiaceae > Microbispora > Microbispora corallina. The sequence continues at coordinate 68,699 of NZ_BOOC01000006.1, read as the reverse complement.
CCTCGCGGTGAGCAAGGTCGACGTGCGGGCGCCGAAGAAGGCCGTCCACTGCAACGGCACGGCGGACTTCACGGGCGTGGTCACCACCAACGGCGAGGCCGGGACGATCCGCTACATGTGGATCCGCAGTGACAGCAAGGAGCGCAGGCAACTGGAGCAGCACGTCTCCTCCGGCACCAAGTCGGTGAGCCTGCCCCTGCACTGGGACGTCTCCGGGACGGGGTCCTTCAAGGGGACGGCCACGTTGCGCGTGCTGTCCCCGGCGCCGCCCTCGGGCGACCCGTTAGAGGACAAAGCAAGTTTTTCCTACAAATGCTGATTTCACTAGTCTGGCCCGCATGACGACGACCCCCGCCGGCTGGTACCCGGACCCGTACGGCTCTCCCCTGCTGCGGTGGTGGGACGGCACCCAGTGGACCGACGCCACGCACCCGCTCGCGCAGCAGCCCGGCCAGCCCCCGCAGCAGCCCCAGCCCGTGACCCAGTCCGGCCAGGCCGCCCCGGCCGCCGCGACGGGGCCCTGGACGCAGCCGGCGCAGGGGGCGCCCGGCGGACAGCAGGCGTGGGGCCATCCCGGGCAGCCGGGCCAGACCGGCCAGACCGGCCAGACCGGCCAGCCGGAGCAGACGGCGCCCGGCGGGCAGCAGCCCTGGGGACAGCCCGGCCAGGCGGCGCCCGGCGGACAGCAGCCCTGGGGACAGCCGGGCCAGACGGCGCAGCTGCCGCTGCCCCAGTTCGGCCCCCCGCAGCAGAAGTCGTCACCCTGGCCGTGGGTGCTGGGCGGCGTCGCGGTGGTCGTCGTGCTGGCGCTCGTGATCGGCGCGGCCGTGGTGTTCCTGAGGAACACGGCAGGGACGATCGCGGAGCCGACGCCCACCACGCCCCCGTCGCTGGACCAGACCGTCCCGCCCCGGCCCAGCCAGGAGCCGACCCCCGCGCTCCCCGAGCTGCCGCAGCCCACCGGCGGCAGGATCACCGACCCCGCGACCGGCCTGTCCTTCGCCTACCCCGGCGACCCCTGGGTGGTGCCGAAGGCGTCGGAGATCGACAACCCGAGCCAGCCGCAGCTGCCGCTGTGGACGAGCGGCGTCCAGGCCATGTCGCAGCAGAACTACGACGGGCAGAACCACGACTGGGTGGGCTCGATCTACACGGCGGAGCTCCCGAGCCTCTTCCCCTACAGCGGCCCCCAGGACCTGCAGAACATGACGAGCGGCCTGCTCAGCGCCTACGAGCGGCTGTTCTACGACCCGCCGCACCAGCGCAAGATCCTGAAGAACGAGGCCGTCAAGGTCGGCGACGACAAGGCGTGGCTGCTGGAGTTCGACATGGACTTCTCGCAGCCCGCCAAGGCGAACAAATGGAAGTGGAAGCACGAACGGGGGGCCTTCGTCCTGGTGGACAGGGGCGAGGGACGCCGCCCGGCCCTCCTGTACGCCTCGGTTCCGGACAATCTCGACCAGTCCGTACTCAAGCAGGTGCTGGACTCGCTCGAAGCGCGTTGACCTCCCTACTACGCTTGAGCCATGACTGACCCGCTGGTCTGGATCGACTGTGAGATGACCGGGCTCGACCTCGGCCGTGACGCGCTCGTCGAGGTGGCCTGCATCGTCACCGACGGCGAGCTGAACCAGCTGGACGAAGGCGTCGATGTCATCATCAAACCCCCGGCCGAGACGCTGGAGCAGATGTCCGAGGTGGTCCGGGAGATGCACACCTCCTCGGGGCTGCTGCAGGCGCTGGCGGCCGGGGTGACGCTCGCCGAGGCCGAGGCGGTGGTGCTGGAGTACATCCGGTCCCACGTGCCGGAGCCCAAGAAGGCGCCGCTGTGCGGCAACTCGATCGCCACCGACCGCTCGTTCATCGCCAGGGACATGCCGCTCGTGGACGCCCACCTCCACTACCGCATGATCGACGTGTCCTCCGTGAAGGAGCTGGCCCGGCGGTGGTACCCCCGGGTGTACTTCGCCTCCCCCGAGAAGCAGGGCGGCCACCGGGCGCTGGCGGACATCACCGAGAGCATCCGCGAGCTCCGCTACTACCGGGCCGCCGTCTTCGTGCCGCAGCCCGGCCCCGACTCGGCGACGGCGCGCGAGGTCGCGGAGGCGGTCTCCTCGACCTGACCCGGCGGTATTGGAGGCGCGAACGACTCCGAAATGCCGCTACACTTCTGTCGTACGCCGCGAACGGCGGCGGACATGGTGGGTGTAGCTCAGCTGGCAGAGCGCCAGGTTGTGGTCCTGGATGTCGTGGGTTCAAGTCCCATCACTCACCCCAAGACGTGGAAGGCCCGGCTGAATCAGCCGGGCCTTCCGCGTATGGACCAGCCGGTCGATTCCTCCCGCTGACGCGGTAAGTCAGCCCACATTGCCCCCAAAGGTTGATATCGCGGGTTATGCTCGCGTGACAACCGCCGTGCCGGGGGCCTCGGCGATCTCTGACGTCTTCGACGGAGGCCGGATGAGAGTCGACGCCCGTACCGGAACGAGGCTCAGCAAGCGGGAGACCGAGGTGATGGACCTCATCGCCACCGGTCACTCGAACGGCGAGATCGCCCAGCGCCTCTTCCTGAGCGAGAAGACCGTGAAGAACCACGTCAACCGCATCTACGCGAAGCTGGGCGTGGAGTCACGGGTGACCGCGATCCGCCACTGGCTCGGCCGCCCGGAGGCCGCCTGTGAGCAGCGGTCAGACGCGGGTCAGGGCGGCGCGGAGCCCGGCCAGGCCGTGCTCAAGCTCGTCGGGCTGGACGGTCAGGGCCGGCCGTAGCCGCACGGAGCGCTCGCCGCAGGTCAGCACCAGGATCGAGTGGTCCTCCCTGAGCCGGGCGACCAGCTCGGCGGGCTCCGGGACGTCGAAGGCGCACATCAGCCCGCGCCCGCGGGCGTTGGCGACGAGCCCGTCGGCCTCCAGTCCCTGCAGGGCGCCGAGCAGCTTCTCCCCGAGGATGCCGGCCCGCGGGATCAGGCCGTCCCGTTCGATGATCTCCAGCATCCGCCGCGAACGGACCATGTCGACCAGCCCGCCGCCCCAGGTGGAGTTGATCCGGCCGCTCACCGTGAAGACGTTGTCCGGCACCAGGTCCACTCTGCGGCCCGCCATGACGCCGCCGACCTGCGCCTTCTTGGCGAACGCGACGATGTCGGGGGCGAGGCCGAGCTGCTGGTACGCCCAGGGCGTGCCCGTGAGGCCGACGCCGGTCTGCACCTCGTCGAGCACGAACAGCGCCTCGTACTCGTGGCAGAGGGCCTGCATGGCCTGGAGGAACTCGGGCCGCATGTGGTTGTCGCCGCCCTCGCCCTGGATCGGCTCGGCGATGAAGCAGGCGATGTCGTGGCGGAACCGCTCGAAGGCCTCCCGCGCCTGGGCCAGCGTCCGCTCCTCGGCCGCCTCGACGTCGCCGAAGTGGATCGCCGGCACCTCGATCCTGGGCCAGCAGAACTTGGGGAACCTGTCGGTCTTCACCGGGTCGGTGTTGGTGAGCGACAGCGTGTAGCCGCTGCGGCCGTGGAAGGCCCGGGTGAGGTGGAGGACCCGGGTGCCGAGCCCCGGGTGCCGGCCGTGGGCCTCGTTCCACCGGCTCTTCCAGTCGAAGGCGCACTTCAGCGCGTTCTCCACGGCGAGCGCGCCGCCCTCGACGAAGAACAGGCGCGGCAGGTCCGGGTCGCCGAGGACCCGCCGGAACGTCTCGACGAACTCGGCCAGGTGGACCGTGTACAGGTCGGAGTTGGCCGGCTTGTTGGCCGCCACCCGCCCGAGCAGCGCCATGAACTCGGGGTCGTCGGCGAACGGGTTCATCCCGAGGGGGGACGAGGCGAAGAAGGTGTAGAAGTCCAGGTACCGGCGCCCGTCGCGGGCGTCCACCAGCCAGGAGCCCGTGCTCCTGCCGAGGTCGAGGACGAGCCGGTAACCGTCCACGAGCAGGTGCCGGCCGAGGGCGTCGTGCACAGCGCTGGGGTCCATGTCACCTCCGCGTCATGCCGGGGAACAATACAATTCCCTCACAACCGACGGTCTTTGTGAATGGTTTCCGGCCATACCATCGACGAGCTGAACAATTTTCAAACCACAGGGGAAGGTCCGGCCGCGACACGGGGGCGATGGCCGCGCAGCCCGAAGGCGTGGGCGATCAGCGAGATGCCGAAGACGATCGCGGAGACGCCGATCAGCCAGACGATCGCGAGGGCGCCCGTGGCCGGCCAGATGAACAGCAGAAGGCCGAACACCACGGCCACCAGGCCGTTCAGCGCGAGCAGCCACTCCCCCTCGATTTGCCGGCGCAGCGCGATCGCCTCGATGATCTCGAACACCCCGATGACCACGAACCAGGACGCGATGACGAGGAGCAGGGCCAGTGTGGTGATCCCTGGCCAGGCGAACGCGGCGATGCCGGCGAGCAGGCCGACGAGCCCTTCGAAGATCAGCCAGCCACGGGACTGGCCGGTGTGGCCGCGGGCGGCCTGGAACAGCGTGAACACGCCGTTCACCAGCGCGTACGCGCCGAAGATGGTGACCAGGGCCAGGAGCGTGATCTTCGGCCACGCGATGGCGATCACGCCGAACAGGATCGTCAGGACGCCGCGGACCGCCGGCACCCACCAGTGCGCGGCCACCGTGTGCCGCATCGCCGTGTCGTGCATGACCGACTCCTCCCGTTAGAGGGTTCTTCTCCAGATCCGGGTGCCGGGGAGAGTGGAGTTCGGTCAAGAAAGGGAAGCCGCCGGCCCTTCGCGCGCGATCACTCGGCCTGGATGACGAATCGAATGCCGACGTGTACGTTGGCTTCAGATTTCACGCACCTTGTGAGATCACGCGATGCTTTCTGAGGCAGGAATGATGATCGACCGTACCCGTCTGGCCCGTCTCCTCGACCGCGAGCGCCGCGCGTTCCGCGAGCGCAACCCCCGCTCCGCCGCCGCGTACGAGGAGGCGAGGGGACACCTGTTCGGCGGCGTGCCGATGACGTGGATGAACAAGACGGCCGCGGGCTTCCCGCTCTACCTGGCCGGGGCCCGCGGCGCCCGCGTCACCGACGTCGACGGCCACGAGTACGTCGACCTGTGCCTCGGCGACACCGGCGCCATGGCCGGGCACTCCCCCGCGCCGACGGTGGCGGCGGTCGAGGAGCGTTTCGGACGCGCGGGCGGCGCGACCGTGATGATGCCGACGGAGGACGCCGCCTGGGTGGGCGCCGAGCTGGCCCGGCGGTTCGGCGTGCCGTACTGGAGCTTCTCCCTGACGGCGACCGACGCGAACCGCTGGGCGATCCGGCTGGCGAGGGCCGTCACCGGCCACCAGAAGATCCTCGTGAACAGCTACTGCTACCACGGCAGCGTCGACGAGGTGCTGATCGTCGTCGGCCCCGACGGCCGGCAGGTCTCCCGCGAGGGCAACGTGGGCGCCCCCGTGGACCCCACCGTCACCTCGCGGGTCGTCGAGTTCAACGACCTGCCCTCGCTGGAGCGCGAGCTGGCGTACGGCGACGTGGCGGCCGTCCTCATGGAGCCCGCGCTCACCAACATCGGGATCGTGCTGCCCGAGCCCGGCTACCTGGAGGGCGTGCGGGAGCTGACCCGCCGGTACGGCAGCCTGCTGATCAACGACGAGACCCACACGTTCTCGGCCGGCCCGGGCGGCTGCACGCGGGCCTGGGGCCTCGACCCGGACGTCGTCACCATCGGCAAGGCGATCGGCGGCGGCATCCCCAGCGGCGGATACGGCCTGTCGGCCGAGGTCACGGCGAGGATCGAGGCCATGGAGGGGCTCGACCTGATCGACATGGGCGGGGTCGGCGGCACGCTGGCCGGCAACGCCCTGTCCGTGGCGGCCATGCGGGCGACCCTGGAGCACGTGCTGACCGACGACGCGTTCGCCGCCATGACCGAGCTGGCGACCCGGTTCGCCAAGGGCGTCCAGGAGGTGATCGACGCCCACCGGCTGCCGTGGTCCGTCGTGCAGCTCGGCGCCCGGGCCGAGTACCGCTTCGCCGCCCCGGCCCCCAGGAACGGCGGGGAGTCGAACACCGCCGCCGACCCCGACCTCGACGACTACCTGCACGTCTACCTGGCCAATCGGGGGCTGCTGCTCACGCCGTTCCACAACATGGCGCTGATGTGCCCGGCGACCACCGAGGCCGACGTCGACCGGCACCACGAGGTGTTCGCCGCCGCCGTGGCGGAGCTGGTCGCGTGAGGGAGCGCGGCGAGCGGGCCGGGGAGCGCGCGGCGTCCGCGGCGGCGCCCGCCGCCCTCGACGAGATCGACCGCGTCCTGCTGCGGGAGCTGCAGCGGGACGGCCGGATCTCCTACGCGGCGCTCGCGGAGCGGACCGGCCTGTCCGCTCCCGCCGTTCGGCAGCGGGTGCAGCGGCTGCGCGACGAGGGCGTCGTGCAGATCGTCGGCGTCACCGACCCGATGGCGCTGGGGCTGCCGGTCATGGCGCTGATCGGCGTGCGGGTCGACGGCGACGTCCACGCGGTGGCCGACGCGATCAGCGAGCTGGCGGGGGTGATCTACGTGGTGCTCACCTCGGGGTCGTTCGACCTGTTCGCCGAGGTGGTGTGCCGCGAGCCGGCCGAGCTGCTCGCCGTGATCAACGACCACATCCGGCGGGTCCCCGGAGTGACGAGGGCCGAGGCGTTCACCTACTTCGGCATCCACACCCACCGCTTCGCCTGGCCCGGCACCTGAGTCCCTACAGGGCGCGCAGGAAGCGGGCGGCGACCGGGACGGCGGCGTTGCGCCCGGTCCCCCCGTGCTGGACGAAGACGGAGAAGGCCAGGTCGCCGCGGTAGCCGATGAACCAGGCGTGGTCCTCGCCGCCCTGCCAGTCCTCGGCGGTTCCCGTCTTGCCGGCCGCGTCGTCGGGGAGCCCGGCGCCGGCCGCCGTCCCCTCGCTCGTGACCGCGCGCATCAGCGCGCGCAGACCGTCGGCCACGCCCGAGGGGAGCGTGGCGGTCTGCGGCAGGCTGCCCTCGCCGGCGTCGTCCAGCAGTGTGGGCGGCCGCCACTCGCCGCTCTCCACGGCGGCGGCCACGAGGGCCATGCACAGCGGGGTCGCCTCCACCGTTCCCTGGCCGAAGGAGTCCTCCGCGAGCGCGTCGTGGTTCTCGGGGGTGTTCATGCTGCCGCACGTGGCCGGCACCCCCGGGTCGATCTGCACGCCGAACCCGAAGGCGCGCGCCTGGGCGCCCAGCGCGTCCGGGCTGAGCCGCTCCACCGCGAGCCGCGCGAAGGTGGTGTTGCACGACAGCGCGAACGCCTGCCGGAAGGACACCGTGCCGTGGTCCTCGTTCTGGTAGTTGGGGATCGACCGGCCGTTCGGGATCTGGTACCCGGCCGGGCACTCCACCTGCGTGTCGGGCGTGACCCCGCCGCCCAGCAGCGCCGCGGCCGTGATCGTCTTGAACGTCGAGCCCGGGGCGAACTTCTGGGTGAACGCCCCCATCCCGCCGAGCCGGTCGGCGATCGCGAGGACCTCGCCCGTGGACGGCCGCACCGCGACCAGAGCGGCGGGATGGCCGAGGCCGTCCAGCGCGCGGGCGGCCGCCGCCTGCACCGACCACTCGATCGTGGTTCTGGTCCCCTGCGGGGTCTGCTCCGGGTGGAAGCCGATGAGCCGCACGGCCGGCCGGCCGGGGTTCCTGAGCTCGATCGTCCACCCGGCCGCCACGCCCCCGGTCGGCGCAGGGACCTTCGGCGCCAGGGCCGACAGGTACGGCCCGGCGTCGCTGTCCTGGGGGAAGTCCCGCCCCTCCTTCGTGAGGAGCGCGGAGGCCGAACCGGGCGCCTCGGTCGTCCGGACGATGTCGCCGTCCTCGGCGAGGCCGGGGTACAGGACGTCCGGCGTCCACAGGACCTTCCACGTGAGGTCCCGCACGGCCAGGTGGAGCACCGAGTCGAACGACCAGGCGCCGGCGCCCGGTTCGTCCCGCGACTCCGTGAACGGCACGTCGGCCGTTTCGTCCCCGGTCCTGGCGACCTCGCCGGGGGTGAACGTCACCGAGTGGGACAGCGCCACGTCCTCGAAGTCGCGGTGCCGGTCGACGAAGTCGGAGGGCGGCTCGTCCACCATCTCGCGCATCGCCTCGAAGTCGCCCGACGACCACGCCTTGAGATAGTCGGCGGCCGTCTGCTCGGGCGACCCCTCGGCGCCGAGCTGCAGGGTGCGCGCCGGGGAGGGGGTAACGGACGGCTCCGGGGACGCGAAGACCACCGGCTCCTGTCTGCCCGACACGATGAGGCCGACCACGCCGGAGACGAAGATGGTCGCGGCGACCGTGAAGAGGGCGAGCAGGGCCCTGTTCCGCATACGGTTCTCATATCACGCGAAGGGAGACAAGGGTGGCAAGGAAGAAGGAACCGCTTCCAGGCCGATATCCCGTGACCTTCGGTGAGGTGGAGCTTCTGCACGACCTCGACCGGGCGGACGGGTGGATGCTGAGCATGGGCGGCGTCCCCCAGTCGTACGTCGACCTGGACGATCCCACGTACCTCGACTTCTCGTACGTGCGGCTGATGGCGGAGGTGATCGACTGCCTGCCGGAGGGCCCGCTGGACGCGGTGCACGTGGGCGGGGGCGCCTGCACCATCCCCAGGTACGTCTCCGCCACCCGGCCCGGCTCCCGGCACATCGTGATCGAGCCGGACGCGGGCCTCGTGCAGCTCGTCCGCGACCAGCTCGACCTGAAGTCGGTGCCCCGGCTCAAGGTGCGGGTGACCGACGGGCGGGCCGGCGCCGCCGCGCTCGCGGACGCGTCGGCCGACCTGTTCGTGCTGGACGCGTTCTCGGGCGCCACGATGCCGGTGGAGCTCGCCACCGCCCAGTACATGGCGGAGATCTCCCGGGTCCTGCGGCCCGGTGGCACCCTGCTGATCAACGTGGCCGACGGCAAGGGCCTGCCGTTCGCCAAGCGGGTGGCCGCGACGGTCGAGGAGACGTTCGCGCACGCGGCGCTGCTGGCCGAGCCCGGGATCCTGCGGGGCCGCCGGTTCGGCAACGTCGTCCTCACCGCGTCGCCGGCCGAGCTGCCCGTGGGCCCGCTCACCCGCCGGGCGGCGGGCGGCCTCACCCAGGCCCGCTGCGTCGCCGGCGACGACCTCACGAAGCTGGTGGCGGGCGCGCGGCCGATCCGGGACGGCGACGCCGTGCTCACCCCGGTCCCCCCTCCGGACCTGTTCGGCTAGGGGGTCTCCCCGGAGGCGGTCAGGGCCCGCAGGGTGAGGGCGGCCAGGTCCTCCTCCAGGGCCCGGGGGTCCTCGGCGACGGCGGCGCGGAACGGCCGGGCCGCCATCAGCGAGAGCAGCCACCACGCTCCGGCGTCCGGGTCGAGGTCGGCGCGGACGCTCCCCTCCGCCTGCCCGCGCCGGAGCACCTCGGCGAGCAGACCCGCCACCGTCCGCACGGCCCGCCCGGCCGCGTCCGCGACGCCGGGCTCGTCGGTGAGCACGGCCGCGTCGGCGAAGAGCATCCCCAGTGACCCCGGGGCGTGCAGGTCCTCGACGTGGTCGGAGGACAGCAGGGCGGCCAGGAGGGCGGACACCGGCCCGGCCTGTCGGGACATCTCGCCGAGCGCCTCGCGGGCGAGCGCCGTGGCCCGGTCGAGGACGGCCGCGAACAGCGCGGCCTTCGAGCCGAAGTTCTGGAAGACGACCGGCTCGCTGACACCCAGCCTGGCGGCCACGGCGGACACCTTCCCGGCCCGGTAGCCCGTCTCCGCGAAGACCTCGGTGGCGGCGGCCAGGATCGACTCCCGCCGCTCCTCGGGCCGCATCCGGGTACGCCGCCGCGCGGCCGGGGCATCCGTCACGTCCGGCATCCTACGCCCCTTGCACTTCTGCTTAGTCACGGCTAAGTTAGCAGATAACTTAGCCGTGACTAAGTAGGGAGGCATCATGGGTCTCGGACGGTTTCTCCTGACAGCGCGCGGGGCCGGAGGCGGCGGACACCGGCACGGGCTCTTCCGCGGCGGCACCATCGACCATCCCCGCACGTATGAAGTGATCTCGACGCTCGCCTTCGCGGGGAAGCGCGGCGGTTCCTTCGCCCGCCTGGCGGCCCTCTCCGGCGCCCGGCCAGGCGATCGGGTGCTCGATGTCGGCTGCGGCACCGGCTGCCTCACACGGGCGATGGCCGCGCGGATCGCCCCCGACGGCCGGGTGACCGGCCTGGACCTCTCACCCGCGATGATCGCGTACGCCGGGGCCCGGGGCCCCGCCTCCTGCTCATACGTCCTGGGGGCGGCGCAGGACCTCGCGTTCGACGACGGGTCGTTCGACGTGGTGGTCTCCAGCTACGCCGTCCATCACGTCCCGGCCGAGGCCCGTCGGGCGGCGTTCGCGCAGATGCGCCGCGTGCTACGGCCGGGCGGACGGCTGATGGTCGCCGATTTCCGGCCGCCGAGGGGCGGTCTCGGGCGGCGGCTGGCCGACGCGCTGGCCGGCCCGGCCATCGCCGGGGACGGCACGCCGGGAACCGACATCGACGCGCTGGCCGGCATGGTCGCCGGTGCCGGGTTCACGATCGAGGCGGAGGGCCGCCTGCGGCCGGTGACCCGCTACATACGGGCCGTCCGGCCCTGAGCCGCTACCCGGCCTGGTGGTCGGCCACGATCGCGTCGATGCGGGCGGCCAGCTTGTAGTCCAGCTCGGTGAGGCCGCCCGCGTCGTGGGTGGTGAGCGCGAGGTGCAGGGTCCGCCAGCGGATGTCGATGTCCGGGTGGTGGTTCAGCGCCTCCGCCTGCTCGGCGATCTCGTTCACGATCGCGATGGCCGTGCGGAAGTCGGTGGCGACCACGGTCCTGCGGATGGTGTCGCCGTCACGGCGCCAGTCTGGAGCCTCGTACATGCCACCAGGACATCACGAATCACACCAGGCGGCTACTTGGCTGGATTGTGTAGATTCGCCCGCGTGGATGAGCTGCGGCGGGAGCTGTGCGAGCACGGCAGGCGGGCGGCGGCCCTGGGCCTGGTCATCGGGACGTCCGGGAACCTGAGCGCCCGTGACGGCGACCTGGTGGCGGTCACGCCGTCCGGGGTGGCCCTGGACCGGCTGCGGCCGGAGGAGTGCCCGATCGTGGACCTCGACGGCCGGGTGGTGGAGGGCGACCGCAAGCCGTCGTCGGAGACCGCGATGCACCTGGCCCTGTACGCGTCGACCGGCGCCGGGGCCGTCGTGCACACGCACTCGGTGTTCGCCACCGTGGTCGCCTCCACCATGACCGAGCTGCCGCCGATCCACTACAACGCGCTGCTGCTCGGCGGCGCCGTCCGGGTCGCCCCCTACGCCACGTACGGCACGCCGGAGCTGGCCGAGAACGTGCGGCGGGCGCTGGAGGGCCGGCAGGCCGCCCTGATGGCCTCCCACGGCGGGGTGACCATCGGGGCGACCCTGGAGCAGGCGTTCGAGGCGGCCCGGCTGCTCGAATGGCTCTGCGAGGTCTACGTCCGGGCCCTCGGCGTGGGCGCCCCGGCCGTCCTGACGGAGGAGCAGCTCGTCGCGGTCATCGAGCGCGCCTTCACTGGATGACGGCCTTGCGGGCCAGGCCCAGCGGGAGGCCGCCCGACCCGGCGATCGTGTCGTGGAAGGTCCGCAGGTCGCCGGCGTACTCCTCCCGGATGCGCTCGATCTCCAGGGCGCCCGTGAGGTACGAGGGGGCCTGGGTGGGCCAGGCGCAGTAGCGGCTCACCTCGCCCTTGGCCGTCCCCGGCGACAGCGACGCCTTGGTGGCCATGAACGTCTCGGCCTCCTTGATCGACATGTCGCCGCAGTGCAGGGCGGTGTCCACGACGATCCGGGCGGCCCGGAAGATCCGGCAGTCGAGGTGGGCCAGCTCGGTGGCGGGGGTGTCGAAGTAGCCCTGCTCGTGCATGACCTTCTCGACGTACAGGGCCCAGCCCTCGACGAAGTACGGCGTGCGGAAGATCTTGCGGGCCCTCCGGGGGTTGCCGGCCATCCAGGCGAGGTGCCAGTGGTGGCCCGGGTAGGCCTCGTGCACCGAGATCGACGGCATCTGGGCCCGTGAGTTGGTGCGCAGGCGCTGCCGCACCTGCTCCTCGGTGAACCCGTCCGGCGTGAACGGCACGAAGAACACCCCGGCCCTTGACGGCGTGAGCGGCGGCGGGGCGAGGTAGTTGGCCACGGCGAGGATGGGCCGCTGGAACTCCGGCGACGGGAGCACCAGGCACTCCTCGCCCTCGGGGAAGGTCACCAGGCCGCGTTCCCTGGTGAAGTCGCGGGCCCGGAGCGTCTCGGCCTCGTACTCGGCCCGCATGGCCGAAAGCGTCGGCGGGTGGTCGTCCATCAGGGACTCCATGGCGGCCCGCCAGTCGTCGGACCCGAGCCGGGCGGCCACCTCCCGCATCCGGGCGTCGAGCTCGTCCCACGCCGTGCGGCCCATCTCGTGCAGCTCGGCCGCGCCGTACCCGAGCATCTCCCGCTCGCGCAGCAGCTCCGAGTAGAGCTTCTCCCCCATCCGCCAGCTTCCCCGGGCCTCGAAGCCCTCCAGGAAGCGGACCAGCTCGTCGAACGCGTCCGCGGCCGGCTCGGCCGCCTGGGCGAGCCGTACGCGCAGGCCGGGGTCGCGGACCTCGGCGGGCAGCGTCACGGTGAGGAACCGCCGGGCCGTTCGCGCCTGGTCGAGCCCCCGTGCGACGAGCAGGTCGGCGGCGAGATCGGGGTCGAGGTTCTCCCGGCAGGCGGCGAGCACGGCCGGGACCTCGGCCAGCCGGGCACACGCGGCGTCGACCAGCTCGGGCTCTGGCTTCAGCCGCTGCTGCAGCGGCGTGAACATCGAGCCGAACACCGCGCCGAGGTAGGGGGAGGGGTCCCGGCGCCACTCGGGCCACGACGCCGAGGCGATCGCGCCGCGCAGATGGGAGACGATCAGATCCCGGTCGATCTCGTCGTCCGGGGACCCGGGGACCTGGGCCGACAGCCGCTCCAGCCACGCCTCCGCCGCGCGCTCCCGCGCCTGGAAGGCGGACGCGCTGAAGTCGCCGAGCGTCCGGTCGTATCCGTCGGCTCCGAGGAGGGCCGCGCGGATGGGGTTCTCTGCCAGGTAGTAGTCAAGGAACTCGTCCACCAGCGTCATAGCGCCCGACTCTATCCGCGACACTGGGTGGTGAAGACCCCGAAAATAGGAGCAATTGGTGCCCCTGCAGATGATCGGCGCGCCGAGCGACCCCGACCTCATCCGCCTGCCCTGGGACATCCCCCTCGAAGAGTGGCCCGTCCATCACCTCGTGACGCTGCCGCGCGGCATCTCCCGCCACGTGGTGCGGTTCGCGCGCCTGTCGGGCCGCGTGTACGCGATCAAGGAGATCAGCGCGCGGTACGCCAAGCGGGAGTACAAGCTGCTGTGGGACCTCGCGCGCGTCGACGCCCCCGCCGTCGAACCGGTCGCCGTGGTCACCGGCCGCGCCGCCGCCGACGGCTCGGAGCTCGACTCCGCGCTGATCACGCGGCACCTGCAGTTCTCCCTGCCGTACCGGGCCGTGCTGTCCGGCTCGGTCCGCCCCGACACGCTGACCCGCCTGCTGGACGCCCTCGCGGTGCTGCTCGTGCGACTGCACCTCAACGGGTTCTACTGGGGCGACTGCTCGCTGTCGAACACGCTGTTCCGCCGGGACGCGGGCGCCTTCGCGGCCTACCTGGTGGACGCCGAGACCGGCGAGCTGCACCCGGCGATCAGCGAGGGCCAGCGGGCCCACGACATCGACGTGGCGCACGTCAACATCTACGGCGAGATGCTCGACCTGGAGGCCGGCGGCCTGCTCCACCCCACCATCGACCCCCTGGCGTTCTCCGAGCAGCTCGTCGAGCGGTACACGCGCCTGTGGGAGGAGCTGACGGAGGACGAGATCATCGAGGAGGTCGACTGGCACCGGGTGGACCATCGGGTCCGGCGGCTCAACTCGCTCGGCTTCGACGTGGCGGAGATGATGATCCGCCGCAAGGCCGGCACCTCGCGGATCATCGTACGGCCGAAGGTCGTGGACGCCGGGCACCACCAGCGCCGGCTGCTCCGCCTGACCGGCCTCGACGTTGAGGAGAACCAGGCCAGGCGGCTGCTCAACGACCTCGACTCGTTCCGGGTGTCGAAGGGCCTGCGGCACGAGGACGAGGCGATCGTCGCCCACCGGTGGCTGGCCGAGGTGTTCCAGCCGGTGGTCGGCGCGATCCCGGCCGAGCTGCGGCGCAAGCTGGAGCCCGCCCAGCTCTTCCACGAGGTGCTCGACCACCGGTGGTACATGTCGGAGGCCGCGGGCAAGGACGTCGGGCTGGAGGCGGCCGTGAAGTCCTACGTGGCCAACGTGCTCGTCCACAAGCCGGACGAGAAGGCGGTGATCACGGCAGCCGACCCGGTCGGCGCCGCGGCCGATCCGCTCTCGCCGTGAACCCGACCCCGGTCAGCGTCGCGGCCGATCGGCTGCCGCCGTGAGCCCGGCCAGGTAGCCGGCGGCCTCGCCGATCCGGTCCTCGCCGAAGACCCGGATGCCGTTCGCCTCCAGGAGGGCGGCCGTGACGCCCTGCCCGGGGGTGGTGCGCCCCCGGAAGGTGCCGTCGTGGATCCGCAGGGACCCGCACGACGGGCTGCCCTCCTTGAGCACGGCCATCCGCACGCCGAACGAGGTGGCGACCGCGAGGGCCTGCTGCGCACCGGAAAGGAAGGCGGCGGTCACGTCCGCGCCCGCCGGCGTCAGGATGCGGGCCGCCCCGGCGAGGACGGCCGCTCCCCCGGCCCCGCCCTCGATCTCCGCGGGCGGCCGGGGCACCGGCAGGCCGCCCTCGACCTCCGGGCAGAACGGCACCAGCCGCCCCTCCGCCCGCCAGGCCGCGAGCACCTCGTCGTCGCTGGTCTTGGCCCCTCCGTCGAACCGCACCCGGCTGCCGAGCAGGCACGCGCTGACCAGAATCCGCTCCACTCCCCCATTCTGGACGCCTCCGTACCCCGCGCGCGTCCCGCAGGCGTTTCCGGCGGCGAGGAGCGACGGGTGACCGGGATCGAGGAACGCCTCTCGGAGGCCGTGTCCATTCCGGGCGCGGTGGGCGCCGTACTGGTGGATCACGTCAGCGGAATGGCGGTCGCCGGGAGGGGCGTCCCTATCCCGGGAGGCCGTCAGCCGGCGGTCTCCCGGCCCGTGAGCTCGGTGATCGCGTCGACGATCTCCGGCCACAGCTCGCGGGGCAGGTCGTGCCCCATGCCGGGGAACGTGAGCAGCTTCGCCCCGGGGATGGCGTCCGCCGTCGCGGCGCCCCCGGGCGGGGTCACCAGCGGGTCGTCCTCCCCGTGGATCACCAGCGCCGGGACCGTCACCTCCCGCAGCCCCTCCGTACGGTCGTCGGCCGTGATGATCGCGACGAGCTGGCGGCCGGTCCCCGCGGGGTCGTAGCCCCGGTCGTAGCTCTCGCGGGCGACCCGCGCGACCCGGTCCGTGTCCATCGCGAACCCGGGCGAGCCGATGACCCGCCACGTCTCGACCGCCCGCTGCGCGGCCGCGTCGCGGTCGGGCGCGGGCGGCGCGAACAGCGCGGCCGTGGCGGCCTCTGTCGGCTGTCCCACGGACGGGCCGGTGGTGGACATGATCGAGGTCAGGCTGCGGACGCGGCCCGGGTTCCGGATGGCGAGGGCCTGCACGATCATCCCGCCCATCGACGCGCCGACGACGTGGGCGGCGTCCCAGCCGAGGGCCTCGATCAGGCCGGCCGTGTCGTCGGCCATGTCGTCCAGCGTGTACGCGACGGAGGACCGGTCGCCGGACAGGACCGCCATGAGGTCCGGCTCCTGGGCGAGGTGCGTTGACAGCCCGACGTCGCGGTTGTCGAACCGGACCACCTGGTGGCCGCGGTCCACCAGCATGCCGATGAAGTCCTCGTCCCAGCCGATCATCTGCATGCCGAGGCCCATCACCAGCAGCAGGGGACGTCCGTCCGGCTCGCCGAACACCTCGTAGCAGATCTCGATGCCGTTCGCTGTCGCTCGCATGCCAGCAGAATGTCATTCGGTTTCCCCGCCCCGCAAGCGCCGAAGGCGACCCGGTAAGGTTGTATTAGTACAACTAATAAGGGGTCGCCCATGAGCCGCCGCCGGCGGATCCTCGTCCTTCTCATCTGCTGCATGAGCCTGCTGATCGTGGCGCTGGACAACACGATCGTGAACGTCGCGCTGCCCGCGCTCGGTCACGACCTGCGCGCTCCGGTCTCCGGCCTGCAGTGGACGGTGGACGCCTACACACTGACGCTCGCCAGCCTGCTCATGCTGTCGGGCTCCACGGCCGACCGGATCGGGCGGCGCCGGACGTTCCAGACCGGGCTCGTGGCGTTCACCGTCGGCTCCCTGCTGTGCAGTCTCGCCCCGAGCCTGGGCTGGCTGGTGGCCTTCCGGGTCCTCCAGGCCGTCGGCGGGTCGATGCTGAACCCGGTCGCCATGTCGATCATCACGAACACGTTCACCGACCGCCGGGAGCGGGCCCAGGCCATCGGCGTGTGGGGCGGGGTCGTCGGCATCAGCATGGCCCTCGGGCCGGTGATCGGCGGCCTGCTCACCGACTCGGTCAACTGGCGGGCCATCTTCTGGATCAACGTGCCCATCGGCCTGGCCGCGCTGGTGCTGACCTGGCTGTTCGTCCCCGAGTCCAAGGCGCCCAGGGCGCGCAGGATCGACCCGGTGGGACAGGTCCTGGTGATCCTGCTGCTCGGGACGCTGACGTACGGCATCATCGAGGGACCCGACGCGGGCTGGGGCGTCAGCGCCGGCTGCTTCGCGGTCGCCGCGGTCGCGCTCGCGGCCCTGGTGGTGTACGAGTCCCGGAGGGAGGAGCCGCTCATCGACGTGCGCTTCTTCCGCAGCGCGCCGTTCTCGGGGGCGGCGGCCATCGCCGTGTCCGGGTTCGCGGCCCTGGGGTCGTTCCTGTTCCTGAACACGCTCTACCTGCAGAGCCACCGCGGCCTGTCGGCCCTCGACGCCGGGCTCTGCACGCTGCCGATCGCGCTGATGGCGACGGTCTTCGGCCCGCTGTCGGGCCGGCTGGTCGGGACCCGCGGGCCGCGCGTGCCCCTGGCCGTGGCCGGCGTGTGCCTCACGGCGGCCGGGGTGCTGCTGACCGGGGTCACGCTGTCGACGCCGATCCCGGCGCTGCTCGCGGTGTACGTGGTCTTCGGCCTCGGCTTCGCCATGCTCAACCCCCCGATCACCAACACCGCGGTCTCCGGGATGCCGCTCGCGCAGGCCGGGGTGGCCGCCGCCGTCGCCTCGACCAGCCGCCAGGTGGGCCAGTCGCTCGGCGTGGCGATCGCCGGGTCGGTCGTCGCGGCGGGCGCCCACGGCGCGGGGTTCATGTCCGCCGCCCACGCCGGCTGGTCGATCGTCGCGGTGTACGGTCTGCTCGTGCTGTCCCTCGGCCTGCTGACCACCGGCCGGTGGGCCAGGCGGACGGCGGACCGCACGGCCGAGCGGCTCCAGCCCCGGGAGGCGGTGGGCACATGACCCGCGGCCCCGATCCTCTCGCCCGCGACGACGCCGGCCGATCCCGCGGCGAGACGTCCCCGAACGGCGAAGCGCCGCCGAACGGCGAGACGTCTCCGGACGCCGAGGCGTTCACGGACGGCGAGACGTCTCCGGACCGCGAGACGTCCCTGGACCGCGAGGCGTTCACGGACGCCGAGGCGTTTCCTGACGGCGAGGCGGAGCGGGCGGCGCGGGTGTGGCGGAGCATGCGGACGCTCGTGCTCGAGGCCCACGACCGGCGCAAGGACGTCTCCACAAGCCTCGGCATCAGCTTCATCCGGGTCAAGGCGCTCACCAAGCTCGCGCCCGAGCCGCTCACCCTGCGCCGCCTGGCCGACCAGCTGGGGACGGACGCCCCGTACACCACTCTCGTCGTGGCCGACCTCGAACGGCGAGGGCTCGTGGAGCGGGTCCCCCACCCCGGCGACCGGCGGGCCAAGCTCGTCCGGCTCACCGAGGCGGGCGCGGCGTCGGCGGAGCGCGCCGAGCGGATGCTCAACGAGCCGCCGGCGCCGCTGCTGGCCCTCGGCCCGGCCGACCTGGCCGCGCTCGACCGGATCATCACGGCCCTCGGCGGCTACTGAGGGCGCTTCACGGCGCCACCTGCCGTCAGCCGGCGGCGCCCGCCTCCTCGGCCCCCGGAACGGCGCGCAGGGTGACCACGATCGCGGCCAGCCACAGCAGGGCGGACAGAGCGCCGGCCCAGTGGAGACCGGCCGTGAACCTCAGAGGCTCCGACGGGTCCTGAACGACGGCGCCCAGCACCGCCACCCCGAGTGCTCCGCCCGCCTGACGGGCGGTGTTGTTGACGCCCGACGAAAGCCCGGGACGGGAGGGCGGACCGGCCCGCAACGCCGCCGCCACCACGGACGCGGTGAGCAGGCCCATGCCCAGCCCGAGGCCGAGCAGAGCCGGGACGAGCACGCCGTACGGGCTGCCGGGGGACACGAGCAGCAGCCAGGCCGCCCCGGCGGCGCCGAGGGCCAGACCCGCGATCATCGGCGGCCGCGGGCCCGCGCGCGCGACGAGGCGGCCGGTGAACGGCGCGCACAGCGCCAGCGGGAGGAACAACGGCAGCAGCATCGCCCCTGCTGACAGGGCGGTGTGGTGCCGCACCCCCTGCAGGTAGAGCGTGACGACGAAGACCATGCCGATGCCGACGAAGTTCATCGCGGCGGCCACCGCGTTCGCGCCGGCGAAGCCGGTCCTGGACAGCAGGGACGGCGGGAACATCGGCTCGGGCGCCCTGCGCTCCCACCACGCTAGGGCCGCCGCCGCGACGACGGCGGCCAGAGCGGCCGCGGCCGTCCACGCCGACAGGCCGAGACGGCCGAGACGGCCGAGGGCGATCGCGCACGACGTCAGCGCGGTCAGGGCCAGCGCCGCCGTCGCCACCCCCAGCGGATCGAGGCGCCGTTCCCGGTCGGGCTCGTCCCGGCTGACCCGCCGCAGGGTGAGCACGACGGCCGCGACGACCACGGGCAGGTTGATCAGGAAGACGGCGCGCCACCCGGCCAGGGTGACCAGCAGCCCGCCCAGCACCGGGCCGGTGGGCAGCGCGAGGGCGCTCACCCCGGCCCAGATCCCCAGGGCGCGCGCCTGCTCGGCACGCTCAGGGAAGGCGCGGGTGACGATCGCGAGCGTGCTCGGCAGCAGCGACGCGGCGGCCAGGCCCTGCACGGCGCGGGCCGCGACCAGCCAGCCGATCCCGGGGGCGAGGCCGCACAGCAGCGACGACGCGCCGAAGAGCGCCAGCCCGGCGACGGCGATCGTGCGGTGCCCGAGCCTGTCGCCCACCACGCCCGCCGCGAGCAGGCAGGCGGCGAGGACGATCGTGTAGGAGTCGACGACCCACTGCAGCCCGGCCAGATCGGTGTGGAGATCGGCGCCGATGTGGGGCAGGGCGACGTTCACCACGGTCACGTCGAGCTGCACGAGGAACATGCCTGCGCACATCACGCCGAGGACGATGCCGCGGCGGCCTCCGGGCGCCGCGACCGGTCCCGGCTTCGGGGCGGTACGGGAAGGATGCGAGGAGGACATGCCCGCACCCTGCCCACGGAGACTTCGCCCACCGCCGAAGCGTCCCGGCAAACCCCGGCCCGCGCGCGTCACCCCGGGTTCCGGCCTGCACAGCGGCCCACCCCGGGCGCGAGGGTCAGGCCGGGGAGAAGCCGGCGTCCGCCAGGATGCGGCGGCCCTGGTCGGAGAGCACGAGGTCGACGAACTCCCGGGCAGGCACGTGGTTCTCGGACTTCGGCACGGAGGCGATGGCGTACTCGCCGGCCGCCCCGGCCGACGCGGGGAGATCGACGCCGTCGACGGCGCCCGCCGCCGCCCTGATGTCCGTACGGCCGACCAGCGCGGCGTCGGCGTCGCCCCGCCGGACCTTGGCCAGCGCGGCCGACGCGTCCATCGTCCGCACGACCGGCCCGGGCGTGACGCCGGCGGCGGCGAGCGCCCTGTCGGCCGACGCGCCACAGGGGATGGCGGGCACGCACAGGACGACCCGCACGCCGGGGGCGGCCAGGTCCGAGAGGGCCGCCACGTGGGCGGGGTTCCCCCTGGGCACGGCGATCTCCATCCGGTCGCGGGCGAAGACCCGGGGCGTGGCGCCGACGACCAGGGACGTCGCGTCCGGAGCCGCGACCAGCACGTCGGCCGCCTCGCCCTGCGTGATCCGCCGCGCCAGCGCCGGCCCGCCCCCGAAGTGGAAGGCGATCGCGACGTCCGGATGGGACGCCTCGAACGTCCTGGCGAGCGTGCCGAGGACCCCGGTCAGCGACGAGTCGGCGAAGACCCGCAGCGTCTGCCTCTGCGTGACGCCGCACGCCGTGGCGGCGAGCAGGGCCAGGGTCAGCAGGACGGCCGTGGCCGGCCGCGCCGCACGGCAGGCCGGGCCCGCCGCCCGCTCGCTGGTCCGGAACACGGCACCAAGCGTAGTGACGTGGATACCCGGCTCGGGTCCAGACCCCGTGACGGCGCGGCGCCGCCCCTGTGCACCGTCCTCCGAAGAGAACGGGACGGACCGCGGGGGGCGAGGTCAGCGGGGGCCGGGGCTCATCGTGCGGTGGTCCTTCAGATGGAGGTCCCCGCCGATCTCCTGCCGCAGTTTGTCGAGCACGACGCGGGGGGCGAGGGCCGTCCAGATGTTCCCCACGAGGTGCGGGCTGTACTCCGGCGCCTGGTCCATCCACTCGTCCTTCCCCTGCTGGGTGGCGAACGTCGTGATGAAGAACTCGCCGATCGAGGTGCGGCAGAAGCCCTGCCGGAGCTCCTTCGCGTCGATCTGGATCTTCGGGGTGCACCCGGCCTTCGCGGCCAGCTGCTCCACCGTGGGCGGAGGGCCGTACGTCGAGGGGTCGTCGGGGGACGCGGCATGGCTCGCCGCGCACGCGGACAGCAGGACGGCGGCGGGGACGACCGCGACCCGGGCGAGCGCGGTCCGGGGTGAAAGTCTCAACACCTCGAAGGTACGCAGGGCCACGGAGGACGGTTCAGAGCCAGATAAACGGATAAGGGACACAAGAAGGACGCTTTATCACCTTCTTTGTACATACCGAACGAAACACTCTTATGAGTGAGAACCACCCCGAAGTGAGGAGAGACGCCTTGGCTGTCAAGCCTTCCGCCAGAGCCCACCCTCGTGAGACCAGCCAGCCGTGGCTGCACCAGAAGGGGATGGAGATCCAGCAGTTCGGCACGGTCCGGGACTTCCCGGTCGGCCTGTCGCGGGAGACCCGTGAGTACTCGTGCCAGCGGCTCAACCAGATCCTGGCCGACACCCAGATCCTCTACAGCCTCTACAAGAAGCACCACTGGCTCATGCGGGGCCCGACGTTCTACCAGCTGCACCTGCTTCTCGACAAGCACGCGGGCGAGCAGCTGCCCATCATCGACGAGATCGCGGAAAGGATCCAGACCCTCGGCGGGGTCGCGGTCGGAGACCCGCGTCAGGTGGCGGAGATCACCGTCATCCCGCGGCCGCCGGACGGCGTGGAAGAGGTCCCGGCCATGCTCTCCCGCCTGCTCGAGGCCCACGAGACGATCCTCGTGGCCTCCCACGACGCCGCGGCCCGCGCGGCGGACATGGGCGACGACGGGACCAACGACCTGCTCGTCTCCCAGGTCGTCAGGACCGGCGAGATGCAGGCGTGGTTCCTCGCCGAGCACCTGGTCGAGACACCTCTCGTCCGGGCCTGACCCGGACACCGGCCCGCCCGCGCCCGGGACCACCCCAGGCGCGGGGTGCCGGCGAACGGGGAGATCCCCGCCGAGACGCGCTCAGCGCAGCTCGATCACGAGCTCGCCCTCCTGCTCCTGGACGGCGCCGCCCAGCTCGCCGCACGCCCGGGTGAAGCGGTCCCTGATCCAGTGCCACTCGTCGTCCCTGGCCAGCCGCGTCCGGCCGTACTCGAGCTTGGTCGGGACCGCCCGCAGCAGGAGCGGGCCGGTGTCGTCGAGCCCGACGAGGAACAGCAGGCCGAGGTCGTTGCGCAGGTCGTCGTCCACGATGTAGTCGTCGATGAAGTCGCCCAGGTCGTAGAGCACGGGCGGCTCGAAGCCATGGAACACGTGAGCCGAGTGGCCGGCGACGAGCGTGGCGCCCGCCTCGGTCAGGACGCGGGCGGCCGACCGGATGTACGGGCGGGGCTCCTGGGCCATGTTCGGCCCCCAGTGGGGCGTCACGATCACGATGTCGACGCGCTCACGCAGGTCGCGCACCGCCTCCACCAGCCAGTCGGGCACGCCGGTCATCAGGTCGGCGTACGCGACGCCGGGCCGGGTGGGCGACGCCGCGAAGTCGGCCGGGTGGTCGGCCACCCCGAGCACGCCGACGCACAGGCCGCCGACGGGGATCAGCTCCGCCCGTCTGGCCTCGGTCTCGTCGGCCCCGGCCCCCACGCAGCGGATCCCGGCCCGTCCCAGGTGGTCGCGGGTGTCGAGGAGCGCCTCCGGCCCGTAGTCGAGCGCGTGGTTGTTGGCCAGCGTGACGCAGCCGACGCCGAGCCCGCCCAGCAGGCGGGCGGCCGCGGGCGGCGCGCGGAAGTGGAACGGCTTGCCCGGCGCGTCCCACTTGCGGCCGCGCTCGGACACGCAGCACTCCAGGTTGAGCAGGAACAGATCGGCCTCGTCGATCCGTTCCCGGACTCCCGGCGAGAAGAACCGTGCCGGATCGGCCGACCGCACGATCATCTCGGCCACGCCGCGCCCCAGCATCGTGTCCCCCGCCAGCGCCAGAGTCAGCGACATCGCACATCACCTACCAGGCCGGCCACGCTGTCCTTACCCGCCCTGGGGGGACCGACACGGCGGTCAGCCGGTGACGCCCGGCCTGCCGTCCTCGATCCGGCCCATCAGGCGCCGCGCGAAGCCGTCGCGGCCCGCCACCTCGACCAGCAGGTCGTACCAGCCGGTCGGCGCGTGCCAGGGCAGCCGGGCCGTGCCACCGGCGGGGAGGTCGAGGGTCCGCCGCTCCCCGCCGTACGCCAGGGGGGTGACCACGATCTCCAGCGGCGTCGCGCCGAGGTTCCCGGCGGCGATCTCGACGGTCATCGTCGCGGGGTCGATCGCGCTGGTGATCTCCACCGGGTCGGACGGGTCGCCGCGGAACTCCCGGCGGAACCCGTTCGGCCCCGTCAGCACCAGGTTGTACGTCGGGCAGGGGACGTAGACGACCTCCCGCGCCGTGCCGAGCACGTCGAAGTGCAGCGGCTTGACCAGCTCGCCCAGGTAGCCGTACAGCGAGAGGTGGGCGCTCGCCACCCCGGCGTTGCTCATCTCGATCTCGACCGACTGGCCGCGGGCCCGGGCCCAGGCGTCGGGCCGGTACGGCAGCGGGCGGGCGGGCCGCGCGCCCGGCTCCTGGACGGGCATGCGCTGCTCCGACGGGACCTCGGGATACCACCGGCCGGTCACGGCGGCGGCGACGGGCGCGGGCGCCGGCACGGGAACGGGCGCCGGGGGCGCGGCCGGGGCGGCGAAGTCGAAGGCCGAGGTGAGGTCGCCCACGACCGCCCGCCGCCAGGCGCCGAGGTCGGGCGCCTTGATCCCGAGCCAGGTCTCCAGGAAGCGCACGGTCGAGCTGTGGTCGAACGTCTCCGAGCAGACATACCCCCCGACGCTCCACGGGGAGACGACGAGCATGGGGACGCGCATGCCGAGCCCGAGGGGCCGGCCGTTGACGAACTCGCCCGGCGTCCCGTCCGGCGGCACCGGCGGGGGAACATGGTCGAAGAAGCCGTCGTTCTCGTCGTACGTCACGAAGACCGCGGTGTGCGCCCAGGTCTCCGGGTGGGACGCGAGCGCGTCGAGGACCTGGTAGATGATCCGCCCGCTCTCGACGGCCGACGAGCCCTCCGGGTGCTCGGAGTCGGCGAGCGAGGTCACGACGTACGACACGGCGGGCAGGCGGCCCGCGGCCACGTCGGCGGCGAACCACTCCCCCAGGCCGCCGGTGCGCGCGCGGCGCAGGGCCCGGTCGTACAGCTCCCGGTCGGCCTGGTCCAGCCCGGCCACGCGCTCATCGAGCTCCGCGAGCATCGGCCCGGGGTCGGCGGCCGCCCGCACCCTCTCGTAGAACCCGTGCATGCTCGTCAGCCCGAGCTTGGCCATGACGGCCTTGAACGTGGCGAAGAACTCCAGGTTGTTGCACTGGTAGTTGTCCCACTCCTGGTAGACCTGCCAGGTGTGGCCCGCCTCGGTCAGCAGTTCGGGCACGGTCACCCAGTCGTACCCCGCGTGGCCGTCCTCCTCGCAGGCGCCGTTGTCGACCGCCCGCTGCCCGGTGCCCGGCTCGAAGCCCGTGTAGCCCGAGATGTGGTAGTTGCGGTTCGGGGTGGTCGAGGTCAGCAGCGAGCAGTGGTAGGCGTCGCAGATGGTGAAGGTGTCCGCGAGCTCGTAGTGGAACGGCAGGTCCCGGCGGTCGTAATAGGCCATCGTGGACGGCCCCTTGTTGAGGCTCCAGGCGTCGTTCCAGCCCATGGCCCAGGCGTTCTGCGTGCCGAGCCAGGTGTGGTCGTGGGTGTCCACCAGCATGGGGTCGGCCCCCGCGCGCTCGGCCGCCTCCCGTACGGGGAAGGGCAGCACCCCGTCCTGCTCGAAGATCGGCCGCCAGGTCCGGGTCGACACGGCGTTGCGGTCGCCGAACCCGCGCACCCCGCGCATCGTGCCGAAATAGTGGTCGAACGACCGGTTCTCCTGCATGACGAACACGACGTGCCGCAGGTCCGACAGGTCGCCGGGCGGGACCGGCCGTGCCAGCGCACGGAGAAGCGAGGGGGGCAGCGAGGATCCGGCCGGCATTCGGGGCGTCCCTCCTGGGAGATATAGGACGAATCGCCCACAACTTACTCGGCTCATGGGCCGGATGGCCGTCCGTCCCCTGAACGAACCGTGAACGACTCGGCCACCGCGCCCCTTCAGAGCACGATGCCTGCGAGATCCAGCGCCGTCGGAGCAGGACACGCACGGTCAGCCCGAGAGCGGAGGGTCATCCCAGCAGGGCAGGCCACAGGTTCGCGGAATCCACGGCCGTCACAGAAGAACCGCCGCCGAGCCGCCGGCTCCGGGGCCTGCTCCGGGGCCTGCTCCGCGGCCTGCTCCCGGGCCCTCAAAGCAGGACGCGCCGCCGGGCTGCGGGGTCCGGGGGCAGGTGCAGCGCGGCGAGCTCGCGCAGCGCCCGCGCCGCCCCGGCACGACGGGCCAGGTCCAGTGCCTCCCGCGCCAACGTCGCCGCCCGGTCCCTCTCGTGCGCCTCCGCGTACGCGTGGGCCATGCGGGCAATCGTGAAGGCGGCGGCGTACCCGGGTTCGAAGCTCACCCGGCCGCCCACGGCCGCCCCGCGTTCCAGCCCGCCGCGCTCCGGCCCGCCGATCTCTTCGGCGCGCTCCGGCCGGCTTTGCCACGGCCTGCCGCGCTCGGGACCGCCAAGGGCCTCCTCTGCGCGCCCCGGGCCCGGCTTCGGCTCGGCACGCCGTACCCCGGACGGCTCCTCGCCGAGGCCCGGGCCGCCTCGCTGTTCGAGGATCTCGACGGCTCCACCGGCGTGGCCCAGATCGACCAGGCAGCCGGCGCACAGGACGGCCTCCGGCTCGGCCGGCAGGTCGAGGCGGTAGCGCTCGTCCTCCTCCCGCTCCCCCGGGACCGGGGGCCACGCCGACTCCTCCAGGCACCGGTGGCACAGGTCATCCTCACCGGCGATGGCGTGGCCCCGCGCCTCGTACCGTCTCGACGCCGCCGCCATCCCGGCCGTGATGCGCCCGCGCTCCCTCGCGGAGACGGCGACCTCCACCGCCTCCCGGGGGCCGGTCGCGTCCACGAGGCCCGCCCGCTGGACCAGCGTGTACGTCTCCAGCAGCGAGTCCGCGCACTCACGCGCCTCCCCGATCGCGCGGTCGGACCACTCCCGAGCTCCCGGCGCGTTCCCGGCCTCGTGCTCCAGACGGCTGATCAGCTCGGCCTGCCGCGACGCGAACGCCAGGAGCGACCGCCGTACGGCGGGCCGGGCGTCCCTGCGGAAGCCCTCGATCGCCGCGAACACGGGGCGCAGGGCGGCGGCGAGGCCGGACGGGGGGCGATCGGCCAGCAGACAGGCGTCCACCAGGGTCTGGAAATACCGGACCGTCGCCTCGTCGGCGCGTTCCGGTCGCTCGATCGCGCGTCCGGCCCGTTCCTCCTCGTCCTCGGCCACCAGTCCCGGAACGAGCGGGATCCGGGTGAGGTGGTGCCAGAGGGTCGTGCCCGACCGCTCTCCGGCGAACAGATCGCGTTCGGGCAGGCCGAACGCCCGGCACAGCAGGTCCGTCTCGGCGTCGCCGGGCCGCCGCTCACCGCTCTCCCATCGGCGGACGGTATCGGCGAACGCAGTGAGGGACGGCAGCCGGTCGCGCTCGTCCTCGCTCGCCGCGCCGCGCAACCGGGCGGCCAGGTCGGAGCGGCTCCAGACGCGGCTCTCCCGGAGCGCGCGCAGCCGGGCGGCCCACAGCGGGATGTCTATAGTGATCATGACGTGCCCCCGTTCCCCCTTCTCATCGTCCGCCTCCGGTGGGAGCGAGGTCCACGGGGACCGCGTAAATGTCGGTGCGGGTCAGTAAGTTGACGGCATGCTCACCCGCCGGGCGCTCAACCGGGCGCTGCTCGACCGTCAGCTGCTGCTGCGCCGACACCCGATGACGGCTCTCGAGGCAGTCGAGCACCTGGTCGGCATGCAGTCCCAGGCACCGCTGTCGCCGTACGTCGGGCTGTGGACGAGGCTGACGGCCTTCGCCCACGCCGATCTGGGCCGGCTGCTGGTGGAGCGCGAGGCCGTCCGGGTGGCCCTGATGCGCGGCACTATCCACCTGGTCAGCGCCCGCGACTGCCTCGATCTGCGCCCGGTCGTGCAGCCGGTGCTCGAGCGGTGGATCCGCACGTCGTACGGCAAGAGCCTGGCGGGGGTCGATCTGGAGACGCTGGTCGAGGTCACCCGCGCCCTGACGGAGGAGCGGCCGCTCACCTTCCAGGAGATCGGCGACCTGCTGGGCGAGCGCTGGCCGGGCGCCGGAGGGCTGCCGCAGGCCGCCCGCGGGCTCGTGCCGCTCGTCCAGGTGCCGCCCCGAGGCGTCTGGGGGGCGGGTGGCCAGGCGCGGCACACGCCCGCCGAGTCGTGGCTCGGCCGGCCCATGGGCGACGGTTCCGCGGTCGACGCCATGGTGCTGCGCTACCTGGCGGCCTTCGGTCCCGCGTCGGTCAAGGACGTGCAGGTGTGGTCGGGGCTGACCGGCCTGCGGGCCGTGATCAAGCGGCTGCCCGACCTGGTCTCCTACCGGGACGAGCAGGGGGTGGAGCTGTTCGACGTGCCCGGGCGGCCGCTCCCCGATCCGGACGTCGAGGCGCCGGCGCGCTTCCTGCCCGACTTCGACAACGTGCTGCTCTCCCACGCCGACCGCAGCCGGATCATGCGCGACGACCACAAGAAGCGGGTCTTCTCCGTGAACGGCATCGTCAGCCCGACGATCCTGGTGGACGGCTTCGTGGCGGGCATGTGGCGCGTCGACCTGGGGAAGGACGCGGCCGTGCTGGAGATCGAGCCCTTCGACCGCCTGCCCGCGACCGCCCGCGACGCGCTGGCAGAGGAGGGCGAGTCCCTGCTCGGCTTCGCCGCACCCGCCGCGAGCGCCCGCAGCATCCGCTTCGTCTGACCCCGCGCCCTACATCCCGCCCCGCCCGCTGGCCCCGCCGCGCCTCGGTGAGCGTCCGCTGAGGGCGTGTCGCACGTATTGGAGGGCATGAGTCGTCTCTCGGTCGCGGTGGACGCGCCCGCGAGCCCGGATCGGGTCTTCGCCCTGCTGACCGACTGGCCGCGGCACCGCGAGTGGATGATCCTGACGCGGGCCTGGGTGGTCGGCGGCGACGGCCGGAGCGCCGGCAGCCGTCTGGCGGCCTCCACCGGAGCCGGCCCGCTCCGGTTCCTCGACACGATGGAGATCACCGAGTGGGACCCTCCCCGCCTGGTCGAGGTCCGGCACACCGGAAGGCTGATCCGGGGCACCGGCCGTTTCAGCGTCCTGGCGCGCGCCGGGGGCGGCAGCAGGATCGTCTGGGAGGAGGACCTCGACGTCCCCTTCGGGCTCGCCGGACGACTCGGGTGGCGGGTGGCCGCGCCGCTCAATAGGGCGTTCCTCACGATCTCCCTGCGCCGTCTCGCGGCTCTGTCCCGCCCCTGACCGTCGCCCCTCGCCGAAGCGGGACCGCCGGCGAGGGTGTGGGCGAACAGCCGTCAGGCGGCGGCCATGTCGAAGAAGCGGCGTTCCAAGCGGGTCGCGCGGCGGAAGACGTCGAGGACGCGGCCCTGGCCGGCCTCGTCGAGCCCGGGTCCGAGGCGGTCCAGCTCACGGCGGAGGAACCCGACCCACCCCTCGAACTCCGGCCCGCTGTGCAGGTCGATCCACTCCCGGTAGACGAAGTCGTCCGGAAGCGGCTCCCGCACCCGCGATGCCCAGCCGAGGTAGCTCCACTCGGCCACGCACAGGACGGCGACGATGAGCGGGTACTCCTGGCCGCGGCGCACCTCGTCCATCAGCGACCGGAACTCCTCCGTCACCGGCTCCGGCGGGACCGGGTCGGGCTCGCCCCCGAGCGCGGCCAGCGCCCGGGCGAAGTACCCGGCCTCGGTATCGGCAACGGTCATCCCGAGGAACCGGCCGACGGCGACGCGTGAGCCGAAGGAGTTGGCGGCGGCGACCGCCGCCCCCAGCAGGGCCGTGAACGCGTCCACGAACTGGAAGTCCTGCACCAGGTAGCGGTACATGTCGGCGTCGCCGCGCACGATCGCGGACGCGAAGGGGTGGGTGACGACCTCGGTCCAGTCGGGCTCGCTCGACAGGCGCAGCCACTCGCTGAACCGCGGCTCGGCCGCCGTCGTCCGCCACTCGTCGTACATCGCCGTCGTCACGACGTCTGCCTCCCCACTCGTCGCACCCCGCCCTCGTCACGCGGCCCTCTCGTCGCGGTCGGCCGCTGTGCGGTGGTCTCCATCCTCCGTCCTCGCCGGGCGCGCACCGAAGCCGGGGCTGCGCCCTGAGGACGCACACGTACGGCCGGATCCGAGGCGTCATGCCCGCCGCCCGGCCGGCGACCGGGCGGCGGGCACGCCGGTCAGGCGTCGAGGACGGCGCGCTCGTCCTCGGTGAGCAGGCGGGAGCGGATCAGGAACCGCACCCCCTCCGGGGCCTCCAGGGAGAAGCCGCTGCCCCGCCCCGGGACCACGTCCACGGTCAGGTGGGTGTGCCGCCAGCGCTCGAACTGGCTGGTCGACATCCAGAACGTCACCGGCTCGTCGACGCCCTCGACCGACAGCGAGGCGAGCAGCACGTCGGAGGAGCCGGTACGGAACTCCCCCTCCAGATAGCACATGGGCGCGCTGCCGTCGCAGCAGCCGCCCGACTGGTGGAACATCAGCGGGCCGTGGGCCTCCCGCAGCCGCCGGATGAGGTCGGCGGCCGCGGGGGTCAGGTCGACGCGGGAGATCTCGCCCATCGGCCTAGAAGAATCCGACCTTGTCGGGCGAGTAGCTGACCAGCAGGTTCTTCGTCTGCTGGTAGTGCTCCAGCATCATCTTGTGGGTCTCCCTGCCGATGCCCGACTGCTTGTAGCCGCCGAAGGCCGCGTGCGCGGGATACGCGTGGTAGCAGTTGGTCCACACCCGGCCCGCCTGGATGGCCCGGCCGGCCCGGTAGGCGGTGTTCATGTCGCGGGTCCACACCCCGGCCCCCAGGCCGTACAGGGTGTCGTTGGCGATCTTGATGGCGTCGTCGAAGTCGGTGAACGACGTGACCGACACGACCGGGCCGAAGATCTCCTCCTGGAACACCCGCATGTGGTTGGCGCCCTCGAAGATCGTCGGCTGGACGTAGTAGCCGCCGGCGAGCTCGCCGCCGAGGTCGGCCCGCTCCCCGCCGATGAGCACCTTGGCGCCCTCCTGCCGCCCGATGTCCAGGTACGACAGGATCTTCTCGAGCTGGTCGTTCGACGCCTGGGCGCCGACCATGGTGGTGGTGTCCAGCGGGTGGCCCTGCACGACCTTCTCCGTACGGGCGACGGCGGCGTCGAGGAACCGCTGGTAGTGGCCCTGCTGGATGAGCGCCCGCGAGGGGCAGGTGCACACCTCGCCCTGGTTCAGCGCGAACATCGTGAAGCCCTCCAGCGCCTTGTCGTAGAAGGCGTCGTCGGCGCGCGACACGTCGTCGAAGAAGATGTTCGGGCTCTTGCCGCCCAGCTCCAGGGTGACGGGCTTGATGTTCTCGCTGGCGTACTGCATGATCAGCCGCCCGGTCGTGGTCTCGCCCGTGAACGCGACCTTCGCCACCCGGGCGCTGGACGCCAGCGGCTTGCCGGCCTCGACCCCGAAGCCGTTCACGATGTTCACGACGCCGGGCGGCAGCAGGTCGGCGATCAGGCTCATCCAGTAGTGGACGGACGCCGGGGTCTGCTCGGCCGGCTTCAGCACGACCGCGTTGCCGGCGGCGAGGGCGGGCGCGAGCTTCCACGTGGCCATGAGGATGGGGAAGTTCCACGGGATGATCTGCGCCACGACGCCCAGCGGCTCGTGGAAGTGGTAGGCGACGGTGTGCTCGTCGATCTCGGCGAGACCGCCCTCCTGGGCGCGGATGGCGCCGGCGAAGTAGCGGAAGTGGTCGATGGCGAGCGGGATGTCGGCGGCCAGCGTCTCCCGGATGGGCTTGCCGTTCTCCCAGGTCTCGGCCACGGCGAGCTGTTCGGCGTGCTCCTCCATCCGGTCCGCGATGCGGTTGAGGACGCCGGCCCGCTCGGCGGCCGGGGTCCGGCCCCAGGCGGGGGCCGCGCCGTGCGCCGCGTCCAGGGCGCGCTCGACGTCACCGGCCGTGCCGCGGGCGACCTCGGTGAAGGTCTGGCCGTTGACGGGTGACGGGTTCTCGAAGTACTGCCCCTTCTCGGGCGGGACGTACTCGCCGCCGATCCAGTGGTCGTAACGGGGCTGGTAGGCCATGACGGCGTCGGGCTGTCCCGGGACTGCGTAACGGGCCATGAGGCGACCTCTCAGGGGGTTTCCACGTGACGCCACGGACGCTAGTTGCGCGCATGTTGCCGGTACGTTGCCGCCGTGTCTCGCGGCCGCCGCCGTCACCGCCGGTCTCGCGGCGCCGCTCTCCTACCGGGGGCGCCCCGGCCCGCGCTGACCGGCACGCCGACGAAGAGACGATCTTTACCGTAAGATCCGTTCCCTGTTCCGTTGCGACGATCGGGGGATCAACCGTGCCGACCCGGAGAGACGCCCTGAGGCTGCTGGCGGGAGCCGCGGCCGGAGCCGCCGCCCTGCCCGCCCGTCCGGCGGCCGCACTGCCCGCCGCCGCGGCCGCGCGCGCCTGGACCGTGACCGGGCGGAGCGCGACCGGCCTGAAGTCGTTCGACACCACGCTGAAGACGTTCATGCAGGCCAGGAACGTGCCGCACGCGTCGCTGGCCGTCGTGCGCAAGGGAAGGCTCGTGCTGGCCCGGGGGTACAACTGGACGGCCGACACGTCGTTCCAGGCCGGCCCGACCTCGCTGTTCCGGATCGCCAGCCTGAGCAAGCCGGTCACCGCGACGGCCGTGCTCACGCTCGTCCAGAGCGGCAGGCTCAGCCTGTCGGCCAAGGTCGCGCCGCTGCTCGGGCTCGCCACGGCGGCCGACTCGCGGCTGGGCTCGGTGACCGTGCTCCACCTGCTGCAGCACCTCGGCGGCTGGGATCGCGCGGTCTCGCCCGACCCGATGTTCGCCGACCGGGCGGTCGCCGCGGCCCTCGGGGTGCCGCTGCCGGTGACCCAGCCCCAGATCGTCCAGTACGCCTCGAAGCGGCGGCTGGACGCGGCCCCCGGCACGAGGTACGCCTACTCCAACTACGGCTACCTGCTGCTCGGGCGGATCATCGAGAAGGTCACCGGGCTGACGTACGCCGACTACGTCCAGCGCACCGTGCTGTCGCCGATGAAGATCAAGCGGATGGTCCTCGCGCGGTCGGCGAAGAGCCTGCGGCGGACCGGCGAGGCGCCGTACCTCTCGCAGTACACCGGCACCACCGTGCTCGACGGCTCGGGGACGGTCGTCCCCTCGCCGTACGGCGGGTTCGACATCGAGAACATGGCCGCCCACGGCGGCTGGCTCTCCTCCGCCGTCGACCTGGCGAAGTTCACCCGGATCTACGACGCCGCCGGGGTGCTGACCTCGGCGTCGATCTCCAAGGCGTTCGCCAGACCGGCGACCGGGGTGAACGCCGACGGCTGGTACTACGGCCTCGGCTGGATGGTCCGGCCGGTCTCCGGCGGCGGCCGCAACACCTGGCATGACGGCTCGCTGCCCGGCACCTCGACGCTCATGGTCCGCCGGTTCGACGGGCTGAGCTGGGTGGTGCTGTTCGACCAGCGCGACGACCCCTCCGGGCTGTCGTACTCCGACATCGACGGCCTCCTCCACAAGGCCGCCGACGCCGTCACCTCCTGGCCGACCGGCGACCTGTTCCCCACGTACGGCCTCTGAGGAACCGAGCGGTTTGGGCGGGTTCCGGCGTGGCACCCTGATCACGTGGACGACATCTGGGACCTGGTGATCGTCGGCGCCGGGCCCGCGGGCGCGGCGGCGGCCCTGCGGGCCCGGCAGCTCCGGCCCGAGGCGCGGGTGCTGCTGCTCGACCGGGAGGACTTCCCCCGGGACAAGGCCTGCGGCGACGGCATCGCCGCGCACGCCCGCGTCGAGCTCGCGACGCTCGGGCTCCCCGGCCTGATCGACGACTACCGTCCGACGCGCCGCCTGTCGGTGGTGTCCCCCGGCGGGGAGCGGGTCCTGGCGACGGTGGCCCGGCCCAACCACGTCGTGCCCCGCGCCGTCTTCGACGCCCGCCTGGTGGAGGCGGCCCGGGAGAGAGGCGTCGAGGTCCGCCGCCACCGCGTGCGGGCGCTGGAGGAGCGCGACGGGCACGTGGTCGTGGACGGAACGGCCGCGGGGCGGACCGTCGTCGCGGCCGACGGCGCCAACTCGACCGTGCGGCGGCTCATCGGCGTCCCGGCCTCCCCCGCCGCGCACACCGCCATCGCCGTCCGCGGCTACGCCGACGTCCCGGCCGACGACGACGTCCAGCTCATCGCGATGCAGCGGGACGGCTGGCCGGCGTACGCGTGGTCGTTCCCCGTCGGGGACGGCACGGCCAACGTCGGGTTCGGCATGCTGCTGCCCCAGCTGCGGGCCACCGGGCTGCCGGGCCGCGCCGTCCTGCACGGCCGGCTCGAACGGCTGCTGCCCCACCTGACGGCGCGCGACCTGAGGGCCCACCACCTCCCGCTGTCCACCGCCCGGCCGGGTCCGGGGAGGGGGCGGGTGCTGCTCGCCGGGGACGCGGGAAACTTCATCAACCCGCTGACCGGCGAGGGCATCTACTACGCCCTCCTCACGGGCCGCCTGGCGGCGGAGGCGGCCCTGCTGTCCGCGGCCGACCCGGTGCCCGCGTACCGGCGGTCGCTGCGCCGCGCCCTCGGGCGGCACCTGATCACCACCGACGTGCTGGCCCGCGCCTCCCGGTCGCCCGGCTTCATCGACGCGGCCATCGCCACGGCGGCCCGGCGGGGCGACGTGTTCGACCTCCTCGTCGACGTCGGCCTCGGTGCGGGGACGGTCCCGCTGCCGCTCGCCGCCGCGGTCGTCCGCCGCTGGCTGGCGTCGTCCCTCGGGCGGTAGCGCCTCAGGCGTCCGGGAGGCCGTACTCGGCGTCGAGGTCGCGGACGCGGCAGGCGACACGGGCGCGGCTCGGGCTGCCCGGCGGCAGCGCGGCCAGCAGGGCCTGCCAGGCGAACAGGTCGTCGCGCCCCCAGGGCGTGCGCACCCATCGCTCCAGCGCCGCCGGGTCGCGGCCCGTGACGAGCAGGTCGCGCAGCCCGTCGTCGAGGAGCCGCCGCTCCCACACGATGCCGGGCGCGTCCGAGGTGGGCAGCAGCGGCCCCCGGTAGGCGCGCAGCGCCGCCTCCGCCGCGCCGGTGGCGAGGTGGCCGGCGAGCACCTGGAAGTCGGCGCGGACCGGCACCCGCAGCCGGTACGGCCGGGAGTCGAGCAGCGGGCCGAGGCGGTGGCGCAGCCGGGACAGCTCCGCTCGCAACGTCACCGGGTTGAGCATGCGGTCGCCGTACAGCTCGGTGATGAGCTGGTCGCTGGTGAGCCCCTCGGGGTGGCACGCGAGCAGGACGACGATCTCGCTGTGCCGGCGGCCGAGCCGGATGCGGCGCGGGCCCATGGAGAGCAGGACGTCGTCGCGGCCGAGCGCCGTGAGCGTCGCGGGCGCGGACGCGGACGCGCGGGCCGGGAGCGTGGCCAGGTGGGCCTCGGCCGCCCGGGCCGCGGCCTGGACGAGCCCCAGGCTGTAGGGGCTCGCGAGGTGGTCGCCTCCGGTGACGTCGACCGCGCCAAGCAGCAGCCCGGTGTGGGGGTCGTGGATCGGGGCGGCCGCGCACGTCCACGGCTGCACCGGCACGCTGAAGTGCTCGGTGGCGAAGATCTGGACGGGGTGGTCGACCGCGATCGCCACCCCTGGGGCGTTGGTGCCGGCGTGGGACTCGTCCCACCGTGCCCCGGCCACGAAGTTCATCCGCTCGGCCTGGAGCCGTACGCCCCGGTGGCCCTCCACCCACAGCAGCTGGCCGTCGGCGTCGCAGACCGCGAGCAGGTGGTGGCCGTCGTCGGCGATCGACCCGAGCAGCTCGCGGAACAGCGGCAGCACCTCGGCGAGCGGATGGGCCCGCCGGTACTCCTCCAGCTCGTCGTCCGCCAGCTCCAGCGGCGGGAGCGTCACCGGGTCGACGGACCGCGCCGACCGCCGCCACGAGTCGGCCACCACCGGGCGGACCGACCCCGGCACGACCCCGGCCGACAGGAACCTCTCATGGGCGCGGCGCACCTCGCTCGTCCGCTTCGCCGCGTCCGCTCCGGACTCAAGCGCAAGCCATGGATTCGTCACGGCGCCCTCACTCTCCGGGTCCTTCCGCGCCATCGTCACCCACGTCCGGCGCGACAGGCAATACGCACCGCGCGATCCCCTTCACTGTGCGCAGGTGGCGGCGGGCCTCCCCGGCGAAACCCCCCGGCGGCCCTCAGGCGGCCCTGGTTGACGGAAGGCCGAGCCAGGGGGTGAGGTCGCCGGCGTCTCCGCCGGCCACGTAGCCGTCCGGGCGCACCAGCAGGTCGCCCGGCCCCGGGAGCACCGTCAGCCGGTCCGCGTACGGCGCGGCGAGCTCCCGCAGCCGGGGGTCGCGGGTGACGAGGAGGAACCGGGCCTCCTCACACCGGGCGGACAACGTGGTGCCGTCGTCGAGCGGGAGGTCCGGCGCGAGGCGGCCGGCGAGCGGGTGGCCGTCCCGCGTGCCGTATCCCCGGCCGAGCCCGCTGATCTGCTTGACCACGTACGTCGCCGCCGGCCGGGTGCCGAGGAGGTCGGCGACGACGGCGCGCAGGGCAGCGGTGCGGCCATCGGGACGGCCCAGCGCGGTCTGGGCGTCGCTCCACCCCTGCACCCAGGCGCCGATCGGGTGCCGCTCGGCCGTGTAGCTGTCGAGCAGGCCGTCCGGCGCCCATCCGCGGACGGCCGCCGCCAGCTTCCAGCCCAGGTTCACCGCGTCGCCGAGGCCGAGGTTCATCCCCTGCCCGCCGGCCGGGGAGTGGATGTGCGCGGCGTCCCCCGCGAGGAGCACGCGCCCCGCCCGGTACGTCGCGGCCTGCCGGGTGGCGTCCGTGTAGCGGGTGCCGGCCCGCACGGCGGTGATCCCGGCGTCGATCCCCGCGATCCTGCGAAGGCTCTCGTTCATCTCCTCGGCCGTCACGGGGGCCTCGCGGGCGGCGGGCACCGGGCCGTACTCCACCGTGTGGATCCGACCGGGGACCGGCCCGTGGACGTAGGCGCCCCGCTCGGTGCGCACCCAGTCGCCGAGGGGCAGCCGGGCGGGATCGGCGAACTCCACCATGGCCTGCCGCCCGGCGAACTCGGCGTCCGTGCCCGGAAAGGCGATGCCCGCGCGCCTGCGCACCGTGCTCCGGCCGCCGTCGCAGCCGACCAGCCAGCCCGCCCGGATCGGGCCGTCCTCCGTCACCGCCGTCACGCCCTCGGCGTCCGCCTCGAGGTCGGTGAGCGCGACGCCCCGCCGGACGGCCGCTCCGAGGGCCAGGGCGCGCGCCTCCAGGATCGTCTCCAGGTCGAGCTGGCTGATCGCGCCCCCGCCGAGCGTGTACGCCGCGAGGTCCGGGTCAGCCGGGTCGAGCAGGTCCGCGCGGATCGGGATGCCCGCGAAGTGGCCGACGAACACCGGCTCCTCCGGGGGCGTGTCCGGCTCGCCGCCGGGTTCGAACCACATGAGCGCGGCCCGCCGCACCTCGTCCAGCAGCCCGCGGCGCCGGAAGGCGTCGGCCGTCGGCGCGTTGACCGACCGCGCGCCCATGGCGCCCGCCTTCAGCGCGGTGGCCCGGTCGGCCCGGCGTTCCAGCACCTGCACCGAGGCCCCGCCCAGCCGCAGCTCGCAGGCGAGCATCAGCCCGACGGGACCGGCGCCCGCCACGACCACGTCGACGTCCATGCGTCCTCCAAAACCCGGGTACACCGTTCGCAGTTTTTGACCGTACGCTACTGCGTACACTGTTCGCAATGGAGCCGATCTGGAACCGCCCCGAACGGGCCGCCCGCGGCCCCCGGCCCGCGCACAGCCGTGACGAGATCGCGGCGGCCGCCGTCCGGGTGGCCGACGCGGAGGGGATCGACGCGGTGTCGATGCGGCGGGTGGCCGCCGAGCTGGGGACCGGCACGACCTCGCTCTACCGGTACGTGTCCCGCAAGGACGACCTGCTCGACCTGATGGTGGACGCCGTGATGCGCGAGGAGGACCCGCCGGAGCCCGGCGGCGACTGGCGGGCCGACCTGCGCGTCCTGGCCGGGCGCACCCGGGCGCTGCTGCTGCGCCATCCCTGGTTCTCCGCGGTGGCGGCGGCCCGCCCCGGCCTCGGCCCGGGGAGCCTGCGCTGGCTGGAGGCCTGGCTGCGCGCGGTCGACGGGCTCGGGCTTGACCCGGACGGCATGCTGGCCGCGGTCGGCACACTGCGGATCTTCGTGCAGGGCGCGGTGCTGGGCGAGCACGCCGAGCGGGCGGGCGGCTACGACAACGACGCCTGGCTGGCCGCGCAGGGCTCGTACGGCGATCGGATCATCGCCGAGGGCGCGTATCCCAGGCTCGTGCGGATCATGGTGGAGGCGCGGGCCCCCCACCGAGCCGACCGCCACGACACCGCCTTCGCCCTCGGCCTCGAACGCGTGCTGGACGGCCTGGCCGCCTTCCTTCCCTCGCCGTGAGGGCGCAATCGGCGCGGGTCGGCCGGTCGCGGTGAAAGCGCGGACACGCGGTCAGCTGTCCGCGGTGAGGGCGCGGACGGCGGCGGCGAGCAGTTCGGCCCGGTCGGACGGCGAGAGGCGGCCGCCGCCTGAGGCGAGCAGAGCCAGCGTCCCGTTCTTCGCCACGGCGTAGGCCGCCTGGGCCCGGACCTCGCCGGCGCGCCCCGGCCCCTCCCCGGCCAGCGCCGCGACGACGGACTCGTTGATCTCGCGCGAACGGGACACGAGGGCGCCGCGGGCCGACTGCAGGGACGGGTCGCCGCCGATGACGCCGACCAGCTCGTGCAGCTCCTCCGTCGTCTCGATCACCGCCGCCAGCAGGTCCTCGGCAGGCCGGCCGGCGGCCCCGGCGGTCAGCCGCTCGTACGCCTCGAGCGGCCCCGCCAGCAGCGCCTGGGCGATCTCCGACTTCGACGAGAAGTGGTAGTACAGCGCCGCCTTGCTGGTGCCGAGCCGGCCCGCGATGTCGGCCACCGACGTGCCCGCGTACCCCCGCTCGGCGAACAGGCTCTGCGCGACCGCCAGGATCCTGCCGCGGGTCTCCGCCGCGTCCCGGCCGGCCCGCCTCCTCGGCTCCGCCATCGGCCCTCCCTCCTGCCGCAGTCTACTTGACGACCGTTCGGTAAGCAGCCATGCTCATACTTACCGACCGATCGTTAAGGAGCGAGTCCCGATGACCGAGAAGGACATGAAGGCGCTGGTGGAGCGCATGTACGCGGCGGCCATGGCAGGAGACGTCGACGCGGTTGACGAGATCTTCGCCCCCGGCTTCTACAGCCACCCGATGCGCACGACGGGCGTGGAGGCGGTGAAGAACGCCTGGCGGGAGATCCTCGCCCGCTACCCGGAGCTGCGGGTGGAGGCCGACCAGATCGTCGCCGAGGGCGACACGGTCGCCGTCCGGGCCAGCGTCTACCCGCGGCCCGGCGCGGACGGCGAGCCGGCCGCCCTGATGGAGATGATGCGCGTCGAGGACGGCCGGATCGCCGAGCTGTGGGCGGCCTCCAACGTGAGCCTGCGCTGAACCCGGCCGTCAGGCGGAGGCCGCGTCTCGCCGGGCCCGGGCCATCGCGGCCAGGCGCGCCCGCTGCTCGGGGCTGAGCCGGGCGAGCCGCTCGCGCGGATCCGGCCTGGTCATGACGGCGTCGGTGCCGAGCAACGCCTCGGCGTGCTCGGCGACGACGCGCACGGAGTCCTCCGACCCGGCGGCCGCCGCGAGCGGCGCGATCCTCTCGCGGTACCCGTCGTCACCGAGGGCCCGGGCCAGCAGTCCGGCCGCCCGTTCCTCGTCCCAGTGGGACACGGGCAGCCACTCCGCGACCCCCGCGCGGGCGAGCCGCTCCGCGTTGTCCGGACGGTCGACGCCGTGCGCGAGCAGCACCTGCGGTGTCGACGACGCCAGCGCCCGCGCGAGCGTGCCGATCCCCCCGTGATGGACGACCGCGGCGACACGGGGCATCACCGTCGCGAACGACGCCGAGGGCACCCACTCCACCTCGTCGGGCAGCGATTCGGGAAGGAACGACGGGTGCCGGGTCACCAGCAGGGCCTTCCTGCCGATTCGACGGCACGCCCGGGCCGCCACGTCGTAGAACCGCTGGTGCAGCACCTGCCCGGTGCCACCGGTGATCAGGACGGGCGGCTCGGTCCAGTCAGGGACCGGCCCCTCCGCCGTGTCGCCGAGCACGAACCCGCAGCGCACGACGTTCTCCGGCGCCGGCTGGCCCGCGGCGTCGAACCATTCCGGCCACAGGGCGAGCTGCGTCTTCACACTGGTCAGATAGGCCGCCCAGTCGCGGACCGGGCGCAGGCCGAACGCCTGGAACACCTCGTCGTACCCCTGCCCGAGCACGTGCCGGAAGAGGTTGCCGAGCACCGGCAACGACACGTACTGGTGGGGCGTGACGGACACCAGCGCCACCGGGACCCCGCGGAGCTCGGCGACCATCTGCGCGGCGATGCCCGAGGTGTGCCGGGCGACCACCACGGTCTCCCCCGGCCGGTAGTGCGCCTCGATCATGCGAACCTCGTCGGCCAGCAGCTCGAACAGGCCGTTGCGCCGGTAGAGCGCGAGCACGCCGTCGGGGTCTCTCAGGGGATCGAGCATGAACCGCCGGGCGTCGTCCAGATGCCGGTCGTAGCCCTCCGAGGTGTCGATCGGCAGATGGCGCAGGCCGGCGGCGGCTATCGGGCCGGCGAACCAGGAGTGGGTCATCACGACGACGTCGTGGCCGCGCTCCGCCAGCTCGCGCCCGATCCGTACGAACGGGAGCACGTCGCCGTTGGTGCCGTGGGCGCTCAGCAGCATCGTGGCCATGCGGATCAGCCGTTCCCGGAGTCGAGCAGGGCGTCGATCTCCTCGTCCGACAGGCCCGCGAGCTCGTCGAGCAGCCCGGCCAGCTCCTCGTCGTCGGTGTCGGCGAGCTGCCGCTCCTCGATCACCTTGGCGACCTCGGCGACGGTGAACGAGGTGGTGTAGAGCGTGTCGAAGGGCAGCTCGACGCCGAACTCCGCGCGCACCCGCGCCATGAACTGCACCAGCCGCAGCGAGTGGCCGCCCAGTTCGAAGAAGCCGTCGTTCACGGAGGTGGGCGCCAGGTCGAGGAGCTCCGCCCACCACCGCATGACGGTCGCCTCGACCGGGCTCGCTCCGGCCACCTCCGTCACGGGGCGGGCGGCGCGCATCGCGTCCATGATCGCCTCTGCGCCGGTGAGCCGGGTCGCGATCCGTTCGACGGCCTCCCAGGCGGCGGGGGCGGCGAGCTCCGTGGTCCTGGCGGGCCTCGCTGCCCTCTCCCCAGCAGGGCCCGCCGAATAGACCGCCGAATGGACCGCGGAGTGGACGACGGCTGCCGCGTCGCCCGCGTCGAGGACGTACCAGACCGCCTCCTCGTCGTACGGCTCGACGGCGGCGGGCAGCGTGGCGAGGAAGTCCCTGGCCGGCTGGTTGCGGTCGGTCGCCCGGAAGGACAGGGCCACCCGGGCCAGCCCGCGCTCACGCGCGAGCGCGCCCAGGTGGGCGAGCATGCGGTGCTCCACCCCGCGTCCGAGTGCGCGGCAGCTCAGCAGGAACGCGCCGGCGCGCAGCGTGTCCCCGTCCACCCGTACGTCGGTGAGGCCGACGACGCCGTAGTCCCCGAACCGGTCGCGCACGTCCACGACGAACTGCTCGTCGCCGTCCAGGCGCCGCGTCCCGGAGAGGTTGAACTGGTTGGTCCGCTCGGCGAGCTGGGCGGCCCGCGCCTCGTGCTCGGGGCCGGCCGGGGCGATGGTCACCCTCAGGTCGAGCGTGGCGAAGAAGTCGGCGAGGGACATCTCGCCCCTGGCCTGCTCGCGCCGCCGTTCCTCCTGGTAGTGCCGGGTGCGCTCGCGGTCGGTCTCGGTCACCGCGGTCACGTCGAGTGGCCAGCAGTGCCGCAGGAAGGCGGCCGCCCCGGCGGCGTCGGCCGGGAGCCTGAGGGTCAGCACCTCGGGGCAGCCGGCCCGGACCTCGGCGCACTCGACCGGGCTGTCGTCGAGGAAGACGAAGGAGTCGAGCCCGAGGTTCAGCTCGGCGGCCAGCGAGCGCAGGGCCTGCGACTTGGCCTCCCACCCGACGCGCATCGCGGCGACGTCGTCCAGGCCGAACGGCAGCTCGGGATGCCGGGCGAAGACCTCGCGGACGTCCTTCTCCTCGTTCTTGCTGCACAGGCACAGCAGCCGGCCGGCCGCGACCTGCCGGGCCAGCTCCTGCCAGATCTGTCTGCGCTCGGAGCCGATGACGACGCCGTCCGGGCCGTCCTCGCCGACGACGCCGTCCCACAGCGTGCCGTCGCAGTCGGCCACGACGACCTTGGGACGCGGGGTGGTCGTCGCGTGCAGGCGGCGGGCGAGGGCGCCGGCGAGCGCGGCGAAGTAGCGGTCGGTGTAGGGCACGTTGCCGGTCCGGTCGGCGAAGGCGTCGTGGACGGCCTCCGGGTCCGGCTCGTACGGCTCCGCGGAGGTGAGCACGGAGACGGCGGGGTCGCCCTCGAACGCCTGGGCCAGCCTGGCCGCGAGGCGCGCGTGGCCGGCGGGCGAGCCGTGCCCGGGCGAGGCCGGGCAGACCGCGACGAGGTGGGGGGTGCCGGCTGCGCCCGACGAGGTCCGCAGCGCGGCGGCCAGGTCGTCCGCGGCGGCGTCGAGCGCGCCCGGGTCGCGGGCTCCGTCGCCGTTCACGAGGTCCTCGGCACGGACGAGGACGACCGCGGCGCCGGCCCGGCCGAGCACGCTGCCCGGGTCGAGGAGCGAGGGGAAGACCTGGTCGTACGGAGCGAAGGCGACGTCCCCCTCGACACCCAGCTCGGCGAGCCAGAAGCGCAGGGCGTCCCCGAGCGGCTCGGCGGTGAAGGTCGCAGCGACCCCCAGAGCGATCGTGTTCACTGCGGTTCCCCTTTCGCGGGCGTGGTCAGTCGGACATCGCGACGAGGATGCGGCGGGAGCCGGTGAAGGGCCGGCGGCCGTGACCGACGAGCACGTTGTCGATCAGCAGCAGGTCGCCCGCCCGCCAGTCGACGTCCACCGCGTTGTCCAGGCCGCGGTCGCGCGCCTGGACGACGTAGTCGCCGGGGATCGGCGCGCCGTCGGGGAACGTCACGGACTGCGGCAGCTCCTCCGGCGGCATGAGTTCGGCGAGCATGGCGGCGGTCTCGTCGCCGAGCGAGGCGGGGTGCCACTGGTCGGCCTGGTTGAACCACACCTCGACCCCGGTCACGGGGTGCCGGGTGGTGGCGGGCCTGATCTGCGAGACCCGCACGCCGCCGTCGGGCCGCCACTGCCAGTCGGCGCCGATGCGGTCGAGGAACTCGGCCGCCTGGTCGCGGTCCTCGGTCTCGAACGTCTCCTGCCAGCTCTTGCCGAGTCCCCGGCCGGCGTGCAGGTTCTGGGTGTAGCGCACCCCCTTGGCGAACGCCTCCCTGACCTCGTCGTCGAGCGACTCCAGCCAGCGCACGCCGTCCACCACGGGGGTCGCCCCGCCGCTCTCGGCCGCCTTCTCGCAGTAGAACAGCAGGCGGGAGGGCCAGGCGGCGGAGTACGACAGCTCGTTGTGCATGGAGATCGTGTACTCGGGCGGGTACTCGGTCGAGGTGTAGACGTTGCCGCCCACCTTGGTGCGGGGCGAGTTGCCGTGGACGTAGGCCAGCCGGTTGGGCAGGAGCATGTCCATGACGGGGTCCAGGGTCCCGGGCGTGACGCCGAACCCCCGGAAGACGAGCGCCTTCTCGCGGACGAGCAGGTCGCCCACGTCCATTCCGCGCAACCGCTCCAGCAGCCCTTCGGGGGTGGCGGCGGCGCCGTCCGGAGTTATCTCCAAGGGCTTCCAGAAGTCGTCCATGGTCCTCCTTCTACGCGAGATCCAGCCGTGGCCGACTACGATGACGAGTCGAATTAAGGAGGCAGGCGGGCCCTCGAATAGGCGGCGCCCCTGCGAGAAAAAGATTCCGGCGGCCAACATAGAACCCGAGTCGGCTTACGCGCAAGAAACATGTTTCATCCGGTAAGCCTCACGCCCGCTGTCAAATTATCCGACACCTCTCTGTGGCTTTCGGCAAGCCCGGTCTGCACGCGGGATCCGGCGTCCGCAAACGATGACGGAAGGTCGATTTCCTCTTACACGCGGTGTCTGACGGCAGGTCAACGCGAGGCTTGCGTTAACAGGGGGTAGTCCCGTATCGTGAAAATAATGCTTTCGTGGGAGCGCTCCCACGCGTCTCGACTCGAAACGCGGCGAGATCCTGCGAATCGACGATCAAGCGTTTTCTCGTTCAACCATTTTCATGTGGTCAGTTGTTCTGCGCATTAGTGCGCAGAGAGGAGAACGCTCGGTGACGATAACGCCGACGACTGACAACGAGCATCTAATAGCCTCGCTTTCCCCGCGCCGGCAGGAGGCGCTGCGCAGGCTTCTCGCCACCCGGGCCGCCGCCGCGGACGCGATCACTCCGCGAGGCGGGGGGCCCGCCCCCTGTTCCTACGAACAGGCGCAGATGTGGCTCGGCGCGCGACTCGGCGAGGGCGCGCCCGCGCCGAACTCCACCATCGGCCTGCGGCTCACCGGCCCGCTCGACACGCGCGCCCTGACCGTGGCGCTGGACACCCTGGTCGAGCGGCACGAGATCCTGCGCACCGTCTACGAGGGCGACGGGCACGAGCCCCGCCAGATCGTCCTCGACCCCGGCCCGGCGCCGCTCGACGTCGTCGACCTGCGTGACCTGCCGGAGGCCGAGCGGGAGGACCGGGCCCGGGAGATCACGTTCAGGGCCGCGGTCGAGCGGTTCGATCTGGAGACCGGACCGGTCCACCGTACGACGCTGGTCCGGCTGGGGGACGAGGAGCATGTGCTGCTGTTCGTCTGCCACCACATCGCGTGCGACGGGTGGTCGGTCGGCATCATCGTGGACGAGCTGACCAGCGTCTACGCGGCCGTGCACGAGGGCCGCCCGGCCGGGATCGCCCCGCCCCCGCTCCAGTACGCCGACTACGCGGCGTGGTCCCGGCGCGAGCTGACCGGTGAGCGGCGCGAGCGGCGGCTCGCGTACTGGCGCGACCGGCTGGACGGCGCGTCCGCGGTCGAGCTGCCGATGGCCAAGGAGCAGAACGCGGCCCCGTCCGGCGGCACGCGCAGCGGTTGCCACCTGTTCACGCTGCCGGACGAGGTCCTGCAGGCGCTGCGGGAGGCCGGCGGCCCCGGGACCACCCCGTTCGTGGCCCTGCTCACGGTGTTCTCGATGCTGCTGGCGCGCTACACCGGCCAGAGCGACCTGACGCTCGCCACCGTGAACGGCGGGCGCCGCCGGGTGGAGCTGGAGCCGGTGCTGGGCTGCTTCGTCAACGCCCT
Organism: Microbispora corallina; assembly: GCF_016863035.1. Taxonomy (GTDB): domain Bacteria; phylum Actinomycetota; class Actinomycetes; order Streptosporangiales; family Streptosporangiaceae; genus Microbispora; species Microbispora corallina. The sequence continues at coordinate 24,431 of NZ_BOOC01000006.1, read as the reverse complement.
CCCGCTGCGTGCCGACCTGTCGGGCGATCCCTCGTTCCGCCAGGCCGCGGCCGGGGTGCGGCGGCGCCTCGGCGAGGCGCTCGCCAACCACCTGCCGTTCTCCGAGCTGGCGGGGGCGCTGAGCGACCGGGACGCCCGCAACTTCTCGCTGTCGACCGTGGGCTTCTCGCTGCGCGTCTTCCGCGACCAGCGCGGGCGCTGGCCGGGCCTTGAGGCGTCGGTGTGGGAGCACGAGGTCGACGACTTCACCTACGACCTCGCGCTGCTGGTCCACCTGAACGGGGCGGACGACCCCGAGCTCTACCTGACCTACCAGAAGGACCGCTTCGACGAGGACGCCGTGGTCCGGCTCGCCGGGCACTACCGGGCGCTCGCCGAGCGGATCGCCGCGGCCCCCGACACGCCGCTCGCCGATCTGGAGCTGCTCACCGAGGCCGAGCGCGACCTCGCCCTCGGCGCGTGGAACGATTCGGCCCGGCCGTACCCCGACGTCGCCCTCCCCGAACTGCTGGAGCGCCACGCGGACTCCGGCGCGGTCGCGGTCTCCTTCGAGGGCCGCACGACCACGTACGCCGAGCTGCACGCCCGCGCCAACCAGGTGGCGAGCCTGCTGCGCGAGCGCGGCATCGGCCCGGAGGACACGGTGGGCGTGCTGCTCGACCGGAGCCCCGAGCTGATCGCCTGCCTCATGGGAGTGTGGAAGGCCGGCGCGGCGTACCTGCCGATGGACCCGAAGTTCCCCGCGCAGCGCGTCCGCGACATGCTCTCGATCGCCGCGACCCCGCTGGTCCTGACCTCGGCGGGTCACGCGCACCTCTTCGAGGGCCTGCGGGACGCCGAGATCGTGGACGTCGGGAGCGGCGTGCTCGACGACCGGCCCACCGACCCCGCCGGCGTGCCGTTCGACATCGACCGGCTGGCGTACGTGATCTTCACGTCCGGGTCGACCGGACGGCCGAAGGGCGTGCAGGTCACCCACCGCGGGCTGGTCAACCACGTGTGGTGGGCGGTCGAGGAGCTGGCCGGCGACGGGGACGGCGGCGCCCCGCTGTTCGGCTCAGTGGCGTTCGACCTCGTCGTGCCGAACCTGTGGACGCCGCTCGTCCTCGGCCGCCGGGTGACCGTGCTGCCCCAGGACTTCGACATGGGCGAGCTGGGCGCGCTGCTGGTGGCGGGCGGCCCGTACGACTTCGTCAAGTGCACCCCCGGCCACCTGGAGGTCCTCGGCCACCAGATCGACGCCCGTCAGGCCGGCGAGCTCGCCGGGACGATCGTCGTCGCGGGCGAGGCGCTGCCCGGTTCGATGGCCAACCGGTGGCTGGAGATGCTGGGGCCGGGCCGGCTGGTCAACGAGTACGGCCCGACCGAGGCGTCCGTCGGCACCTGCGTCTACCCCGTCCGCGACCGGCAGCTCGTGGAGGTCGTGCCCATCGGCAGGCCGCTGCCGAACATGCGGATGTACGTCATGGACGAGGGCCGGCGGCTGCGGCCCGTCGGCGTGCCGGGCGAGCTGTACGTGGGCGGCGTCGGCGTGACCCGCGGCTACATGAACCGGCCCGACCTCACCGAGGAGCGGTTCCTGCCCGACCCGTTCGCCGAGGGCGGCCGCATGTACCGCACGGGCGACCGCGTGGAGTGGCTGCGCGACGGGAACGTGGCCTTCCTCGGCCGCTTCGACGACCAGGTCAAGATCCGCGGCTACCGCATCGAGCTCGACGAGGTCAGGGCGTCCGTGCTCGACCACCCCGGGGTGCGGGACGCCGTCGTCACCGTGCACGCCTTCACCCCCGAGGACAAGCGGCTCGTGGCGTACTACGTGCCCGCAGGGCCGCAGGTCCCCGACCTGGCCGGGCACTGCGCGGAACGGCTGCCGGAGTACATGGTCCCGTCGATGTTCGTGCCGCTGGAGACCATCCCGCTCAACCAGAACGGCAAGGTGGACCGCAAGGCCCTCCCCGACCCCGTCGTGACGGCCGGCGAGGACCTCGCCGAGCCGACCACGGACACCGAGGTCCTGGTGACGGAGGTCTGGCGGGAGGTCCTCGGCATCGAGGCCGTCTCGATCGACGCCGACTTCAACGCGCTCGGCGGCCACTCGCTGCTGCTCATCCGCATGGTGGCGAAGCTGCGGCAGGTGCTGCCCGCCGACGGCTACCAGGTCAGCGTCCTCGACGCCATCGCCAACCGGACCGTCAGGGAGCTCGCGGCCCTCATCGACCGCGCGAACGGCGCGGCCGAGGCCGGGGAGGACGACGGCCCCCGCGGCCTGCTGGTCGAGCTCACCCGCCCGGTGGCCGCCCCCGCGCTCACGCTCGTCTGCATCCCGTACGGCGGGGCCAGCGCGATGGTCTACCAGCCGCTGGCCGACGCGCTGCCCGACGGCCACACGCTGTTCGCGGTCGCGCTGCCCGGCCACGAGCTGGGCGTGGAGGAGGCCGTGCTGCCGTTCGAGGAGGCCGCGCAGCGGGTCGCCGACGAGGTGATCGCCCGCGTGCGCGGACCGGTCGCGCTGTACGGCCACTGCGTCGGCAGCGCGCTGACCGCGGAGATCGCGCGGCGGCTGGAGGCGGCCGGCCGGCGCGTCGAGGCCGTCTACACGGGCGGCAGCTTCCCCTTCGCCACGCCCCGCAAGGGGCTCAACGGCCTGCTCGGCCGCCTCTTCCGCAGCGAGCGGCTGGACAACGCCAACGCGCACGCCAACTGGCTGCGGGCGATGGGCGCCGACCTGCAGGACCTCGACCCCGAGCAGGTCGACCACATCATCCGCACGATGCGGGTGGACGCCCGGGCCGGCGAGGACTACTTCAGCGAGCTGGTCGAGCGGCAGAGCCCCCAGCTGCGGGCGCCGGTCATCTCGATCGTCGGCGACCGCGACGCGCTCACCGAGTTCTACCAGGAGCGGTACCGGGACTGGCACGCCGTCTCGGAGACGACCGCCCTCGTCGTGATGGCCGAGGCCGGGCACTACTTCCTGCGGTACCGCACGGAGGAACTGGCCGAGATCGTCACGTCCACCCACACCCTGGTGGATCGGCCATCGGAGTGGCGGCCGCTCCACGACCAGTCGGCCACGTGGTGGCGCCAGGCGCTCTCGGCCGACAGGAAGCAGCGGACGGCCGGGCCGCAGCCCAGCCTCGGCCGGTTCTTCACGGTCGCGACGGGCCAGATCGTCTCCATGATCGGCGCCGTCATGACCGAGTTCGCCGTGCCGATCTGGGCGTACCTCAAGAGCGGCTCGCTCGTGCAGTTCGGCCTGTTCGCGATCATCGCGCTCGTGCCGGGCCTCGTCCTCGCGCCGCTGATCGGCGCGCTGGCCGACCGGTACGACCGCAAACGGAGCATGCTGGCGGCCGACGGGCTGTCCCTCGCCGTCCAGGCCGCCCTGCTGGCCCTGATGGTCACGGACACGCTCGCCCTGCCCGTCCTGTACGGTCTGCTGGTCTTGCTGTCGATATCGGTGACCCTGCAACGGGTGGCCTGGCAGTCGGCCGGTCCGCAGCTCGCGCCCAAGCACTACCTGCACCACGTCGGCGGCGTCGTCCAGCTCGGCAACGCGGTCGCCCAGCTCATGGTCCCGCTGTTCTCGGTCGCGCTGCTCTCGCTGATCGGCATCACCGGCATCCTGACGGCCAACGTCGTCTGCTACGCGGTCGCCTTCTCGGTGACGCTGCTGGTCCGCTTCCCGGCGACGATGGCGTGGCGGCGCAGGGAGACGGTGTCGGCCGAGATCCGCAACGGCTTCCGTTACCTGCTGCGCCGCCGGGGCCTGCGCGCCATGGCGTTCACGATGTTCATCGTGAACTTCTTCCTGTTCACCGGGTTCATCATGATCCCGCCGCTGGTGCTGTCGGTCGGAGAGCTCGCCGACACCGGGCGGGTCGCGCTCATCGCCGGCGTCGGCGCGGTCTGCGGCGGCCTGATCATCACCCTGTGGGGCGGCCCCCGCAACCGCCGGATGTTCGGCATGCTCTCCGCGGCCGGCGTGCTGGGCGTCTTCTGCGCCGTCGCCGGGCTGCGGCCGTCCCTCGTGCTCATCACGGCCGGCGCGTTCGGGATGTCGCTGATGATGACGATCAGCGACGGCATCTGGCTGACGATCATCCACTCGAAGGTGCCGCAGCGTTACCACGCCCGCGTCATCGCGATCAACCGCATGCTCGCCCTGTCGACCCAGCCGGTCGGCCTCGCCGTCCAGGCGTGGCTCGTGGGCCTCGTGTTCGAGCCGCTCATGCGCAAGGGCGGGCCGCTGGCGGGCACGGTCGGCCGGGTCATCGGCACCGGCGAGGGCCGCGGCATCGGCCTGCTCTACATCGTCTGCGGCCTCGCCATCGCCACCACGATCACCCTGGCTCTGCGGCATCCCGCGCTGGCCAGGTTCGACCAGGACACCCCCGACGCCGAGGCCGACGACCTGATCGGCCTGGAGGCCCTCCGCTCCCGGCAACCGGCCCCCGCCGGCGAGCGGAGCATGTCAGCCGTAGGAGGCTGACACGGTCCGGGAGGCCCGCCGGCCCGCGTACACGGCGGGCCTCCCGGTTCACCGCGCACGGAGATCGTTCAGGGGAAGCGGAGGAAGGCCGGCGGGACGTGGGCGACGAGCCAGACGCCGTTCGCGCTGACGTGGAACGCGTGGCCGCCGGCGTGCATGGCGGCGGCGTCCACCTCCAGGATCACCGGCCGGCCGCGGCGGCCGCCGACCCGGGTGGCCGTCTCCCTGTCGGGCGACAGATGCACGTGGTGCCGCGCCATCGGCCTGAGCCCCTGCTCCCTGATCGCGGGGAGCACGGCGGCCACGGTGCCGTGGTAGAGCAACGGCGGCGGCTCCACGGCGGGCAGGGCGAGGTCCACCTCGACCGAGTGGCCCTGGCTGGCCCGGATACGGCCGTCGTCGATCACGTACCGCTTCTTGTCGTTGCGCTCGACGACCTCCTCCAGCTCGCCGTGGGAGAAGGGGAAGCCGTTACGAGCGGCGGCGTCCAGGAGGACGCCGACGTCCACCCAGCCGTGGGCGTCCAGCTCGATGCCGATGCGTTCGGGCTGGTGCCGGAGGTGCTTGGCCAGGTATTTGGATATCCGCACCATGCGCCGCTCGTCCATCGGCGCCTCGCTCGCCATGAGTAATGAGTAGCAGAGCGGATCGGTTGGCCGCCTCCCCATTTCGGTCCAACGGGCCATGAGGCGGTCAGCGCCGCTCGTGGTGACCGAGCGCCTGGAGACGGCTGAGCAGGGCGCCGGCTGATCTGAGGCACTATTACCCGCGTCATCACATCAGCTCACCGGCGGCCGGGCAGGCATCGGGCGTGACGCGGCCGGCCCGCGTCGAACTGGTTCGGGGACCCGGACGCGACGACGCCGAAGTGCCGGTCACGCCACCGGAAGACCTCATGCGCGAGCACGGGTCCTCAAACGCGTCCTGTTGATCTACCGGGAGGGCAGCCGGCGGATCAACGCCGGCGAACGAGTGCCCGCGCAACCCCTGCACGCCGGCGCCCGGGACGCCGGGCTAGGACTCGGGGGTGAACTGGAACGTGGGCCGGCCTCCCGGTCCGGTGTGGACGTCGAGGGTGCGGTCGCGCAGCAGCCCGGCGGCCTCGGGTTCGAGGAACACGCGTACGTCCGACCTCTCCAGCACCTCGTCGCCCGGAGAGGGCGCGCTGACCAGCGAGAACTCCAGGCCCGCCGCCTCCCCGGGCAGGGCGGAGATCCGCAGCCCCGCCTTCTTCGGGAGGTACTCCCCCACCATGAGGTCGCGGATCGCCTGAACGGCACGGTCGGTGAGGGTCAGCACTGCGGCCTCCTCGGGTGCGCGGCTCCGATCGGTAACGCCCTGGGACGGGATCGGGTGGAACGCGACTCACATGGAGCAGGGATCGCGTGGGACGCGACTCAGGGCAGGGCGTCCTCACCGGGCCGGCGACGACGGGGGTTCACGGAGATCCACTCGGCCTCCCAGGCGGCGAAGCGACGTCGATCGAGCAGCGCGCGGAACAGGGCCAGCGACGCCAGCAGCAGACCCACGGCCACGGCCTCGGTCGACACCCCGGTGACCACCGCGCCGACGGTCGTCTCCATGTGGACGGGCGGGCCGTCTCCCGGGCGGCCGGACGGGTCGAGCCAGACGCGGACGAGGGCACCCGGCTTCGTGCCCTCGGGCACGGGGGCCTCGCCGACGACCCGGCCGCGCCCGGGGACCGTCCAGGCGACCCGGGTCCGCAACTCGGCGGCCGCGCCCTCCAGGGACACCCAGGTGAGCTTGGGGGCCTCGGCCAGGACGGTGGCCGTCACCCATTGGCCCGCCCGCTCCTGGGCCACACCCGATCGGTAGACGGCGTTGCCCGCGACGGCGGCCGGCGCCAGGCAGGCCACGCAGAGCGCGAGGAACAGGAGCGCGGCGAGCGCTTCCAGGCGGTCGGAGGCACGCCGGAGGGGGTTGCCGTCCGGCCGGTACAGGCGCACACGCCTGAGGGCCCATTCAGCCGTTCCTCGCACCAGACCCACCTCCTCCTGCAGTTCTCCCCACGGTGACGCATCCCGCACGGCTCCGGCAGGGCTTTTGGCCGTACGCTTGCCGGGACGTTCGCCGCTCTTCCGTCTTTTCTACGCGGCGCACCGGGCGGTCCTCCCCCCGGCCCCGGTGGCACAGTCTCGCCTCTCTTCGCCACCCCGACCCGCGTCCCCGGCCCGCCTGTGGACAACGGGGAGCCTCAGACCTCCGGTTCGCGGAACTCGGGGACGTCCTGGGGCGGCGCCGATGGGTCGGGGTTCAGGGCCTCCAGGGGCGTGTCGTCCTCGATCGCCCGTTCGGCCGCGACGGTGTCCTCCACGGCGGTGAGGCGGGGCGGCACCTCCAGCAGGCCCGCCTCACCCTCCTCGCCGCGGCTCTCGATGGCCGCGTTCACTGCTCGCACCAGGTCATGGCGGGTGTAGCCGCCCTCCGGCACCTCGTTGAGCAACTCCAGGACGCCCGGCCCCAGGGCGTCGTCCGCGCCCGCCGCGGCATAGAGATCCCGCCGCGCGACCTGCGCCCGGGTCAGGAAGAGCTCGTCGATGATCTCCCCAAGCCGTTCCAGCTCCGTACGGTCCGGCATGTCCGATCCCTCCTCCGTCTCCCCTCCAGCCGTACCCGGAGGGCGGGTTTCAGCCCTGCAGATCGACGGCGATGGCGACGAATTCCTGGATCAGCGGGCTGCGGCGGGTGGCGTCCCAGGCGAGGTGGACCTGGTTGGGCGGCAGATCGCGCACGGAGACGTGGACGACGTCGGGCCGGGTGTAGAAGGCCGCCGTGGACGTCGGAAGGATCACGATGCCGTGTCCGGCGGCGACGTGTTCGAGCTTCTCCTCGACCGTGCGGATCCGGGGCCCGGCGCTGCGAGAACCGGTGGCCGTTGCGGTGGCGACGTCCCGCCACTCGGGGACGGCGTCCGGGTCCTGCAACAGGTGCTCGTCGGCGAGGTCAGCCACGCTGATCGCGTCCTTGCCCGCCAGGCGGTGGTCGGCGGGCAGCGTGACGACGCGCGGCTCGGACAGCAGGTGGCGCGTCCGGAGGCCGCGCCGCTCGATCGGCAGGCGGACGTAGCCCACGTCCACCTGGCCGTCGCGGATGAGCTCGGCCTGGTCGTCCCAGCTGACGCGCAGCACCTCGACGGTCAGGTCGGGGTGGCGGGCCGACAGCGCGCGGACGGCGGGCGTCACGATCAGGCCCGGCATGAACCCCACGGTGAACGTACGGGGGCCGCGGGCGGCCCGGCCGACCCGGCGGCGCAGCGCGTCGGCGGAGGCCAGCAGGGGACGGGCGTCCTCCAGCAGTTGCCGGCCCGCCGGGGTCAGCTCGGTCGCCCGCTTGTCCCGGACGAACAGCTGGGCCTTCAGCTCGTTCTCCAGCGCGCGTATCTGCCGGGACAGCACGGGCTGCGCGATGTGCAGCGCCTGCGCGGCCCGGCCGAAGTGCAGCCGCTCGGCCACCTCGACGAAGTAGCGCAGCTTGCGCAGGTCGACGTCCACCGGCATCCCCTTCGGCCCGTGATGCCTTCAGGGTATTGCAGCCGCCGGGAAGGGTCTTGGACGCCGGGGTCCGTGCGGCCACATCGTGAAGGAGACGGAACGGCACTACGGAAAGGCCCGTCTCATGAACCTCAAGGGACAGCGCGTCGTCGTCCTCGGCGGCACCTCCGGCATCGGCCTGGCAACGGCGGACGCCGCCGCGGCCCAGGGCGCGGAGGTCGCGGTGGTGTCCAGCAGGCGCGCCGGCGTCGACCGGGCGCTGGCCGCCCTTCCCGCCGGGACCCTGGGAAGGGCCGCCGACCTCGGGGACCCCGCCCAGGTACGGGCGGTGATCCAGGAGATCGGCGAGCTCGACCACCTGGTGTTCACGGCCGGCGAGGCGCTGGACCTCATGCCTGTCGCCACACTCGACCCGGGCGCCGCCCGGGACTTCTTCACGGTGCGCTACTTCGGCGCCCTGGCCGCCGTCCAGGCCGCCGCCCCGCTGATCCGTCCCGGCGGCTCGATCACCCTCACCACCGGGATCGCCAAGGACCGTCCGGGCCCCGGATGGGCCGTCGCGGCGAGCATCTGCGGGGCGATCGAGTCGCTGACCCGCGCCCTCGCCGTCGAACTCGCCCCGGTCCGCGTCAACGCGGTCTCGCCCGGGGTCGTACGGTCGCCCCTGTGGGCGTCGATGGGCGAGGCCGACCGGCAGGCCCTGTTCGAGGGGGTCGGCGCGGCCGTCCCCGCCGGACGGGTCGGCGAGGTGGGCGACGTCGCTCCCGCCTACCTCTACTGCATGACCCAGCCCTGGGTCACCGGCACCGTCCTCACCGTGGACGGCGGCGCGATCCTGGTGTGACCACCGCCCGCCGCACACCTGCCGTACACGCCGGGCCGCACACCTGCCGCATACCTGACGCGTTCCGGCAGGAACCCGGGGTAGCGTCGCCGCCGGAAGGAGGCGAGGCGATGCGGTACGTGGCGCTGCTGCGCGGGATCAACGTCAACCCCGCCACCGCGGTCGCGATGGCCGACCTGAAGGCGGTCCTCGAACGGCTCGGGTACGACGGGGTGCGCACCCACCTGCGCAGCGGAAACGTCCTGTTCAGGGCCGACGGCGATCCGAGCCCGGCCGCCGCGATCGAACGGGGCCTAGCGGAGGACCTGGGCCTGCGGATCGCGGTGATCGTGCGAACGGCGGAGGAGCTCCGCGGGGTGGTGGAGCGCAACCCGATGGAGGTCCGTGATCCCGCCCGGTTCGCGGTGGTGTTCCTGTCGGGCCCCCCGGACCGGGAACGGCTGGAGGCGATCGACCCGGCGGCGTACGCGCCGGAGGAGATGGCGATCGGCGAGCGCGAGCTGTACGTCCACTTCCCCGACGGGCTGCGGCGCCCGAAGCTGCCGCCCCTGCTGGAGAAGCTGTCGTCCGCCCCCGCGACGATGCGCAACTGGAACACCGTGACGCGTCTGCTCGCACTCGCCGAGGAGCCCTGAGACGTCTCCGGACTCCTCGACCGTTTCAGGCGAGCCACTCCAGCCACTCGCCGTGCGGGCCGGCCATCGCGAGGGGCTCCCCGTCCAGCGCAGGGAGGAACGCCAGGCGATCCTCGGGCAGCGGCCGGGCGAGCCGGGCGAGGACCGCGGGCAGCCGGGGCGAGCCCTCGTTCGACACCCACCGGACGGGCAGGCTCTTCACGGTCGCCACGAAGCGGTCCCGGGCCTCCGCGTCCAGGTACGGCAGGACCGCGCTGTGGAAGACGACGACCGTCGCACCCCTGGGCGCCCGGGCCACCAGTTCGGGAAGCGCCTCGGTGGCGTCGCCCCGCACGAGCAGCGGCGGGTCCTCCCGGGCCATCCGGGCGGCGCCGCGCAGCCGTTCGAGCCGGTCGTCCTGGCCGGGCCACACCAGGCACTCCAGCCAGCGCAGCGCCTCGTCGTCCCGGACGTCCACCGGGTCGAGGTCGACCCCGGCCCGCCACACCACCTCCGGCACCCGCTCCGGCACCGGCACCCTCCCGTTCGTCCGGCACGTCAGGACGACCGGGCCGTCCGCCGGACCGACGGGCGGCAGGTCGTCGTACCGGTAGCGGTAGCGGTCGGGGTAGAGGCACAGACCCGCGGAGGCGCCGGCCTCGATGAGGGCGAGCGGCTGCGGCAGCGACGCGAGCACCGGGAGCAGGCTCGCGCACCGCCCGGCCTCGTTGGTCTGGGTGCGGTGGGTGAGGATCGTCTCCCGCAGCGCGTCCCAGTGCCGCACGCACCACCGGGGGAGCCGCGCCGCGTCGTCCCGCGGGCCGCCGAGGAAGCCCGCCGCGGCCAGCAGCAGGTTGGGCTGCCGCTTCGCCGGCGGCAGGGTGTCGATGAGGCCGACCAGCTCCGGGCCGGCCGCGACGGCCCGCGCCACCTCCTCGTACGCCGGGGAGAGCCCCCGGACCTCCTGCCGGGCGAACCGCCGGTACATCTCCGCCGTGTCCACGCCCGCCACCTCCGCGTTCCGTGGGCGCCACCGCCGCCGATCGTCGATCAGTATGGCGGTGAGGACACGCACGCCCGACAACGGGAGGCACCCTGTGGCCGACGCCGAGCGCGACGCCCTGCTCCGCGACCCCTATCCCCGCTACGCCGAGGCCCGCGAAGCACCCGGGCTGACCTTCCTCCCCGAGATGGACGCCTGGCTCGTCAGCAGGGACGCCGACGTGCGGGAGGTGCTGCGCCGGCCCGGGGACTTCTCCTCTGCCAACGCGCTGCGCGGCGGCCACGTGCCGCCCCCTGCCGTCCTGGCCGAGCTGGCCAGGGGCCTCGGCGGGTCGCCCGTCGTCGTGACCTCCGACGGAGCGGCCCACCAGCGGTACCGGGCGCCGCTCGTCCGCGGCCTCTCCCCCGCCCGGGTCGCCGCGATCGCGCCGTACGTCGCCGAGCGCGCGGAGGCGCTGATCGCGGGTTTCGCTCAGACCGGACGGGTCGAGCTCATCGGCGCGTACGCGAGACGGCTGCCGGGCGAGGTCATCGGCCGCCTGCTGGGCCTCGACCCCGAGGACGTGCCGGTCGCGGTGGAGGCGAGCTACCGCGCCGAGGAGCTCTTCTTCCAGCCGGGCGGCGAACGGGAGAAGGTCGCGGCCGCCCGCGAGGTCGTCGCCCTGCAGCATCTGCTGGACGGCTACGCCCGGCGCCGCAGGGACGACCCGCGTGACGACCTGTGCACGGAGGTCGTCCAGGCCCTCGCCCCCGGACACGGCCCCCTCACCGCCGAGCAGCGGTCCGAGCTGGTCTCCAACCTGCAGAACCTGCTGATCGCCGGGCACCTCACCACGACCGCCCTCATCGGCACCGCGGTGCTCCACCTGCTGGAACACCCGGCCCGGTGGGACCTGGTTCGCAAGCGTCCCGACCTGATCCCGGCCGTGGTGGAGGAGTGCGCCCGTTACGACGCCCCGGTCCAGGCCTTCCACCGCCTCACGACCCGTCCGGTGACGCTCGGCGGCACCGATCTGCCCGCCGGCGCCGCGGTCCTGGTCGCGTACGGCTCGGCGAACCGGGACGGGGAACGGCACGAGCGGCCGGACGAGTTCGACGTGACGCGGGCGGCCCGGCGGCACGTCGCGTTCGGGCACGGCGCGCACGCCTGCCCGGGGGCGCAGCTCGCCCGCGAGCAGGTGCGGATCACGCTGGAGACGCTGGCCCGGCTGCTCCCCGGTCTGCGGCTCGACCCGGACCGGCCCGTCGTCATGGCCCCCACGCTGATCCACCGGTCGCCGGAGGAGCTGCACCTGATCTGGTGAACGTTCCGGCGTTCAGGAGACCGCGGCCTCGGCCAGGGCGCCGGCTCCCACTATGGCCAGGGTGGCCTCGGGGTTGATCGGGTGGAACCGGCCGGCGCGGACGTCGCGATAGGCCCGCTCCAGCGGCGAGGTCCGGAAGAAGGCGGAGCCGCCCACCACGTCGAGCGCGATGTCGACGACCTCCTTCGCCTCGCACACGGCGTGCCGCTTGGCGACCATCAGGGTCGTCAGGGTCCGCTCGTCCGCCGCCGGGTCCTCGCCGGCCTCCTCTACGGCGGCGAGCAGCGCCCACCTCGCGACGCGCAGCCGCGCGCCCATCTCCCCCAGCCCGCGCACCGACGCCGGTGCGGGCTCCCCGGGGCGGCGGGCCAGGACGCGCAGGGCCTCGTCGTACGCCCCCTGCGCGATGCCCAGGTAGACCGCGCCCACGACGGGGGCGAAGTGGATCGCCGCGACCAGCAGCGGTCCAGCCAGCCTCCCGTACGGCCGGCGGCCCACGACCTTGTCCGCCGGCACGAAGACGTCGTCGAAGACGAGGTCGTGGCTGGCGGTGCCGCGCATGCCGAGGGTGTCCCAGGTCTCCACCAGGGACACGCCCGGGCTGGACAGCGGCACGCCGGCGTGCAGCACCTCGGCGCCGGGGCCGGGCTCGCCCAGCACGGCGGAGGTGGAGATGACGGCGGCGACCGGCGCCTGCGAGCAGAACGCCTTGCGCCCGGTGAACCGGAAGCCGCCCTCCACCTCGACGGCCGTCGTCGTGGGGCACACCCAGTCCGAGCCGCCGCTGGTGGCCATGACGAGTCCGTCGGCGGCGACCCGGCGCAGCGCCCCCTCGGCGTCGGGCGCGCCCCGGCGGTGCCGCCAGAGCTGGACGAGGGTCAGGTAGAGGTGCATGGCCGCGGCCAGCGCGGCCGATCCCGCGTGGCGGGCCAGCTCGTGCTCGGCGAGCACCACCTGCCGCAGGCCGGCCCCGAGCCCGCCGAACTCGGCGGGCACCGCCAGGCTCAGGTACCCGTGCTCCCTCATGGCGGCGTAGGCCTCGGTGACGAAGGTGGCGTCCCGGTCGTGCGCCGCCTCGGTGGGCGCGCACAGGCGGCCGACCTCGGCGGCCAGCGCGACGATCTGCTCGTCGGTGCGGACGGAGTCCAGTGTGATGGTCATGAGCCGACGGTAGGAACACGGCGATCCCGCAACCAGTACGAGATCTGTACCGGCCGTTGGCTCGGCGTCACGCGCTGGTTAGCCTCGGGGCATGGGTTCCTCGTACCGGCAGTTCTGCCCTGTCGCGAAGGCGCTGGAGCTGCTCGACGAGCGCTGGACGCTCCTCATCGTCCGCGAGCTGGTCACCGGAAGCCGGCACTTCAACGAGCTGCGCCGCGGCGTCCCTCGCATGTCCCCCTCCCTGCTGTCCTCCCGGCTGAGCCGGCTGGTGCGGGCGGGAATCCTGGAACGGCGTCCCAGCGGAGGCCGCGTGGAGTACGTCCTCACCGACGCCGGCCGCGAGCTGCAACAGGTGGTCGAGGCGCTGGGCACCTGGGGGATCCGGTGGATCCCGCAGCTCGGCGACGAGGACCTCGACCCGCACCTGCTGCTGTGGGACATGCACCGCAACGTCGACCACGAGAGCGTCCCCGCGGAGCGCACGGTCGTGCAGTTCCGCTTCCCGGACGTCCCCGCGCCGAGCCGCGACTGGTGGCTCGTCATCACCCCCGGCGAGGTGGACGTCTGCGAGGACGACCCCGGCTTCCCGCCCGGAGTGCTGGTGACGACCACTCTGCGACGGATGACCGAGATCTGGCGGGGCGACCTGAGCTGGGGCGAGGCCCTCCGCGCGGGTGAGCTCGAGGTGCACGGGCCCGAGGCGCTGCGCCGCGGCCTGCCCCGATGGTTCACGCTCTCGCAGTTCGCCCCGGTCCCCCGTCCCCCCGCTCTCGGCCGTTCCTGAATCGTGTCCGGCGCGGCGGCCGCGATCCGAGCCCTTTTCGGTGACGCCGTGAAGCGGGGGGTCACTCGGCGGCGTCGTCGGCGAGGGCGGTGATGGCGGCGACCTCCTCGGGGCTGAGCGCGATGGAGGCGGCGGCCATGTTCTCGCGCACGTGCGCGAGGCTTGTGGAGCCGGGGATCGGGAGCATGACGGGCGAGCGGTGCAGCAGCCACGCGAGCGCGACCTGCTGCGGGGTGGCGCCGTGGGCGGCCGCGATCGGCGCGAGGGTGGCCGCCACCCGGCCGGCGTTCTCGCCGCCGTCGCGCAGGCTGACCGGATGCCACGGGGAGAAGACGGCGCCGTCCCGCTCGGCCGCGGCCAGCAGCGCGCGGCCACTGCGGTTGCCGACGTTGTAGAGCGCCGTGACCGCGGCGATGTCCGCGATGCCGCGGGCGATCTCGTACTGCTCCACGGTCACGTTGGAGAGCCCGATGTGCTGGATGTATCCCTCGTCCTGCATGGCCTTGAGCTCGCCGACCTGGTCCTCGAACGGGGCGTCGACGGCGTACCCGCTGTGGAGGTAGTAGAGCTGCACGCGGTCGAGGCCGAGCCTGCGCAGGCTCGTCATGAGCGCCTGGCGGAGGTACTTCGGGTTGCCGACCGATCCGCGGGTCGAGTAGTCGTGGCCCCCGCGCACGAACCCGCCCTTGGTCGCGATGACGAGGTCCTCCGGGTAGGGGTGGAGGGCCTCCCGGATGAGGAGCTCGTTGGTGTGCGGTCCGTACACGTCGGCGGTGTCGATGAAGGTGACGCCCTCGTCCATGAGGGAGCGCAGGAGGCGCAGGCCGCCCTCGTGGTCGGGGTAGGGGCCCCACACCTGGGGGCCGGTGAGCTGCATCGCCCCGTATCCGATGGCGGTGACCGCGAGGTCCCCGCCGATGGTGATCGTCGGAAGCTTGCCGGGCATGACGTACCGCCTTCTATGATGAAGTGGATAAGGCCCCCGGTTATCTGGGGACGCTCCCCACATTAGTGGGGACTTCGTCCGTTTCGCAAACGATAGGTTCCGCGCATGCCCGACCTGCTCGCCCAGCGCCGCCCCCACCGGGCGGACGCGGCACGCAACTTCGACGCGCTCGTCGCGGCCGCGCGCGAGGTCTTCGCCGAGCACGGCGGGGACGCCAGCATGGACGAGATCGCGCGGCGGGCCGGCGTCGGCAACGCCACGCTGTACCGGAACTTCCCGACCCGTGAGGCGCTCGTCGAGGTCGTGTACCTGTCGGAGGTGCAGGCCGTGTGCGACCACGCCGAGCGGCTGGCGGGGGCCGGCGACCCGTTCGAGGCCCTCGTCGAATGGCTACGGCGGCTCGTCGAGGTCGCCGGCACCAAACGCGTGCTCATCGAGGGCCTGGCGTTCAACCCGGGCGCCTATCCCGTGGCCCGGGAGGCCCTCTACGAGGCCGGCGGCGCGCTCGTCGCCCGCGCGCGCGAGGCGGGGCGGGTCGACCCGGGCCTCGACATCGACGACGTGATGCGGTTCGCCATCGGCGTGAGCGTCGGCGTCTACCGCGACGACGACCAGCGCGAACGCGTCTTCCAGGCCGCCATGAAGGGCATCGGCGCCTGACGTGGCGCGGGGCGCCGGCGAGGGGGGACGCGCGCTCGTACGGCACGAGTTGGACGAGCCGATAGTGTCGGTGTCCTGATGAGCGCCACTCTTGTCGCGAAGGACCTCGCCACCGGGCACGGCGACCGCGTCCTGTTCACCGGCCTCGATCTGGTCGTCGCGCCCGGCGACGTCGTCGGCCTCGTGGGGGTCAACGGCGCGGGCAAGTCCACGCTGCTGCGGCTGCTGGCCGGCCTCGACACCCCCGAGCAGGGGTCCGTACGGCTCAGCCCGCCCACCGCCAACGTGGGCCACCTGCCGCAGGAGCCCGAACGGCGTCCCGGGGAGACGATCGCCGCGTTCCTCGCCCGGCGGACCGGCGTGGCCGCCGCGCAGGCGGCCCTCGACGCGGCCACCGAGGCCCTGGTGGGCGGCGACCCCGGCGACGCGTACGCGGAGGCCCTCGACCGCTGGCTCGCCCTCGGCGGCGCCGACCTGGAGGACCGGGCCGCCGAGGTCGCGGCCGACCTCGGGCTCACCGTCGACCTCGGCCAGCCGATGACGTCCCTGTCCGGCGGCCAGGCGGCCCGCGCCGGGCTCGCGTCGCTGCTGCTCAGCCGGTACGACGTGTTCCTGCTCGACGAGCCGACCAACGACCTCGACCTCGACGGCCTCGACCGGCTCGAACGGTTCGTGACCGGCCTGCGCGCCGGGACCGTGGTCGTGAGCCACGACCGGGAGTTCCTCGCCCGTACGGTCAACCGGGTCGTCGAGCTCGACCTGGCCCAGCGGCAGGTCCGCGCGTACGGCGGCGGCTACGACGCCTACCTGGAGGAGCGCGAGGTCGCCCGGCGGCACGCGCGGGAGCAGTACGAGGAGTACGCCGACACGAGGTCCACATTGGAGGCCCGAGCCCGGGCCCAGCGCGCGTGGATGGAGAAGGGCGTCAAGAACGCCCGCCGCAAGGCCCCGGACAGCGACAAGATCGGGCGGAAGTTCCGCACCGAGGCGACCGAGAAGCAGGCGGCCAAGGCCCGGCAGACCGAGCGGATGATCGAGCGGCTGGAGGTCGTCGATGAGCCGCGCAAGGAGTGGGAGCTGCGGATGGAGATCGCGGCCGCCCCCCGCTCCGGAGCCGTGGTGGCCACCCTGCGCGGGGCGGTCGTGCGGCGCGGCGCGTTCACGCTCGGGCCGGTCGACCTTGGTGTCGAGTGGGCCGAGCGGGTCGCGATCACGGGCGCGAACGGCTCGGGCAAGACGACGCTGCTCGGCGCGCTGCTCGGCCGGCTGCCCCTCGACGAGGGCACGGCCGCCCTCGGCCCCGGCGTGGTCGTGGGCGAGGTCGACCAGGCCCGCGGCCTGTTCGAGGGCGACGAGCCGCTGCTCGACGCGTTCGGCGCGCTCGTCGACCTGCCGCCGGCCGACGTCCGGACGCTGCTGGCCAAGTTCGGCCTGCGCGCCGATCACGTGCTGCGCCCGGCGGCCACCCTGTCCCCCGGCGAGCGCACGCGGGCGGCCCTCGCCCTCCTCCAGGCCCGCGGGGTCAACCTGCTCGTCCTCGACGAGCCCACCAACCACCTCGACCTGCCGGCGATCGAGCAGCTGGAGTCGGCCCTCGCGTCGTACACGGGGACGCTGCTGCTGGTCACCCACGACCGCCGCATGCTGGAGGCCGTCCACACCACCCGCCGCCTCGTCGTCGAGTCGGGCAAGGTCCGCGAGGGCTGACGCGACGGCGCCGTCGTCAACTCGCCTTGGCATGGGACAAACAAAGCAGAAAGGGGGAAATTTGCATTAAGAGGAACGGGGAGGTGCCTTGACCACATTCGTGCGGTCTCGTGACGGGAGGACGCTGGCGGTCGAGGAAAGGGGTGAACCAGAGGGCCATCCGATCTTCCTGCTCCACGGCACGCCGGGCAGCCGGGTCGGCCCGTCGCCGCGCGCGGCGGTCCTGTACCGGCTCGGCGTGCGGCTGATCACCTACGACCGGCCGGGGTACGGCCTGTCGGACCGGCTGCCCGGGAGGACGGTCGCGGACGTGGCCCGCGACGTGGCCGACGTGGCGGACGCCCTGGGCGTCGAGTCGTTCGCCGTCATCGGCCGGTCCGGCGGCGCGCCGCACGCGCTCGCCTGCGCGGCCCTGCTGCCCACCCGTACGACGCGGGTCGCGGCACTGGTCCCGCTGGCGCCCCTGGACGCCGAGGGGCTCGACTGGTTCGAGGGCATGTCGGTCTCCAACGTGACCGAGTACACCGCCGCAGCCAACGGCCAGGGCGCCGTTCTGGAGCTGCTCGCCCCCACGGCCGACCGGGTGCGGGCCGACCCCACCCGCATGGTGCCCGCCCTCGACGAGGAGCTGCCCGAGCCCGACCGGCGGGTGATGGCCGACTACGGCATCCGGCGGATGCTGGCGATGAACTTCGCGGAGGCGCTGCGCTACTCGCCCGCGGGCTGGGTGGACGACGCCCTGGCGTTCTGCCGTCCCTGGGGGTTCGACCCCGGGCTCATCACCCGGCCGACCCTGCTGTGGCACGGCGACGAGGACGTGTTCTCGCCCGCGGAGCACTCGCGCTGGCTGGGCGAGCGCATCCCCGGCGCCACGCTCGTGATCGAGGCGGGCGCCGCGCACTTCGCGTCCCTCGCGGTGCTCCCGGACATCCTCGCCTGGCTGACGGCCGGGACCAGCCGCGTCGTCAGAAGGGCTGCGGTTCGAGGTCCCGATTGACCAGGACCCACTCGCGCAGGTGGCGGACCGTGGGGTGCGCCTCGCCGAGGACGCGGCCCATCACCGTGCGGACGCGGTCCCTGGCCTGCTCGGCCCGGGCCGCGTCCCCCGCCTGGTGCAGGATGACCGCGAGGTTCGCCTCGCAGGCGAGCGCGTCCGGGTGCTCCACGCCGAGCTTGCGGTGCAGCCGTTCCAGGGTGGCCCGCGCGAGCAGCTCAGCGGGGGCGAACTCCCCCACGTCGGCGAGGCAGTTGACCAGGTTGATCGCGGCCGCCAGGGTCACCGGGTGGTTCTCGCCGAGCCGCGAGCTCAGCCCGTCGACCACCACCTGGGCGTCCTGGCGGGCCTCGTCCACGTCTCCCGTGCCGCGCTTGTAGGTGGCGAGGTTGTTGACCGCGATCAGCGTGCCCGGGTGATCGGGCCCGAGGCTGCCGCGGTACATGTCGACGATCTCGCCGGCCAGCTCACGCGCCCCGGTCTTGTCGTCCAGCGCCGACATGCAGCAGGCCACCTCCAGCCGTGCCGCCAGGGCGTCCGGCGTCCCCGCGTAGCGCTGCTGGTAGCGGTCGTCGGTCTCCTTCGCGAGCTGCCAGGCCTCGTGCTGCTCGCCGGCGCGGCGCAGCGACACGGCGAGGCTCTTGGCCGTGCGGAGGGTGTCGACGAAGTTCTCCCCGAGCGCCTCCCGGTAGTGCTGCAACGTCGTCCGCAGCAGGTCCACCGACTCCCGGTAGCGGCCGATCTCGCGCAGGTCGCGCGCCAGGTGGGCGGCCGAGAACAGCGTGTACGGGTGGTTGGGCCCGAGCACCCGGGTGCGCTTGGCGAGCGTGTCCTGGTCGAGGTCGCGGGCGCTGAACCCGTCGCCCACGAGGCGGTAGCAGAGGGCGAGGTTGTTGGCCGCCGCGAGGGTGCGGGGATGGTCCTCCCCGAACAGGTTCTTCCACCTGTCATAGGTGACCCGGTCCATCTCCAGCGACTCCTCGTACCTGCCGAGGGCGCGGTAGTCGGCGGCCAGCCCGCCGGAGGTCAGCAGGGTGTGGGGGTGGTTCTCCCCGACCACCCGGCGCTGCATGCCGAGCACCCACTCGTCGAGGGAGGCGGCCTCGTCGTAGTCGCCCTGCGACCGCTTCACGTTGGCGATGTTGAACAGCAGGTGGAGCCGCTGCCGGTCCTCGGTGCCGAAGTTCCGCTCCCAGTAGTCGGCGAGGAAGTCGCCGAGCTCCCGGGCCGCCTCGAAGTCGCCGCGCTTCCAGAGGTACCGCACCCGGTCGGTCAGCAGCTGCCGGGTCTCCTCCTCCTTGCACTCACGGGCGCGGGACGGGCCGAGGTGCTGCCAGATGATGTCGTAGCGGACCCAGTTGTCCGGGTCGTCCACGTCGCCCTGCCGGGGACGGGCGCCGACGAGGATGTGGTGCACCTCGTGGCACGTCTCGTCCTGCTGGTCCTCCGTCATCTGGCTGCGGATGACCGCCTGCACCAGGCGGTGGACCTGGATGGTGTTGTTGCCCTGGTCGACCTTCGCCAGCGCGTACCGCCCGACCTCCCTGATCACGCGGCCCAGCACCAGCTTCTCGCGCAGGGCGTCGTCGTACGGCACCAGCGCCTGCTGCATCTCGTCGCTGTACAGCAGCTGCATGGAGATGGGCTCGGGGGCGAAGAACGCGCACAGCTGCAGCAGGCGGACCGAGGCCGGGGAGCTGTCGCGGAGCTTGGCGAGCGAGACGTTCCAGGTGACGGCCACCGGATGGGGATACTCGGAGGGGGCGCCCAGCTGCAGGACCCGGGCGGTCTCCGCCTCCAGCTCCTCCAGGAAGGCCGCGGCCGACATCCCCGACTCCGCGAGCCAGGCGGCCGCCTGCTCCACGGCCAGCGGCAGGTTGCCCAGCGCCCCCGCGATCCTGATCGCGTCCTCCTCGTCCAGGCCCGGCACGCGGCGGCTCAGGTGCTCCAGGCTCTCGGCCTGGCTGAAGACGTTGACCTCGAGAGGCGAGGCCACCGCCGACCACGCCTGGTTGCGCGACGTGACCAGGATGTGGCCCGAGCCGCCGGGGAAGTAGTCGCGCAGGTCGTCCGGGTCGCCCGCGTTGTCGAAGATCAGCAGCCAGCGGGAGTACGGCTCCTCCCCGCGGCGCAGCGCCTCCTTGACCGCGTTCACCGCCTCGGCGATGTCCTCCCCGAGCGGCATGTGCAGCTGCCGGCCGAGCTCCTCGAACGCCGCGTTGATGCGGTCGCGGTCCTCCGAGGAGATCCACCACACGAGGTCGTAGTCGGCCATGAACCGGTGGGCGTACTCCAGCGCCACCTGCGTCTTGCCCACGCCGCCCAGGCCGTACAGCGCCTGCGGGAGGACGACGGCGGGGTTGCCGCCGACGAGCTGGGCGCGCAGCATGTCGAGCAGCTCGCCGCGCCCGGTGAACGCGGCGTTGCGGGCGGACACGTTCCACACCTTGGGGACGCTCCCGGGGAACCGGGCGCCGAGGGCCGCCAGGTCGAGGGGCCCCTCGTCGGCGCGGCCGAAGGCCTTGAGCAGCGTCTGCGCCGCCGCGCGCTCGCCGATCCTCGTCAGGTCGGTCAGGGCCCGGTCGCCGAACGGCTTGGGGAAGTGCGACTCGGAGATGCGCAGGGGGATCAGCTCGCCGCGGTTGGCCTTCTCGGCGGCGTCCATGCGCTGCCAGACCTCCCCCGCCCGGGGCGCGCGCAGGAAGGCGTTCGACAGCACCGCCACCGTGCGGGGCGCCTCCCCGGGGAAGTCGGCCGCCTCGTCGCCCTCGATGCCGCGGAGCGTGACGCGGTAGCCGTACCGGGCGAGGACGGCGGCGATCCAGTCCGCCCACATCCGGTCCTCGGCGGCGTAGCTGAGGAACACGTCGCTCTGGTAGGAGGCGTGCCGGCGCACGTACCCGTCCAGGTGGCGCAGCCGCACCGCCTCGTCCATCGGCGGGAACGCCGTCACCTCCCCCTCGGTGATCACGCCGGCGAGCCGTTCGAACGCGGCGAGCAGCGAGCCCGGGCGGTTGGGCTCGTCGCCGAACGTCGCGAGGATCTCCTCGAACGCGTAGAAGGGCATGTACGGGACCTCGACGGCCCCCCAGTAGTGGTTGAGCTGGTCCGGCGTCATGCCGCGGGGAAACCGGTCGAACATGCGGCGCGCGTGGCTGCGGCCGGCGTCGCACTTCTCCTTCTCGCCCATCTCGATGCGCATGGGCACCGGCAGGATGCGGATCGCGCGGTCCGGGTACCGCTCGTCGATGTGCCGGGCCACCGACGAGGCGCCGTCGATGCCCTGGTCGGAGAGGGTGAAACAGTCGACGAGCACGTCGGGCAGCTCGATGGTGCAGATGTCGGCGATGTCGCTCAGCCCGGTACGGCTGTCGATGAGCACGTAGTCGTAGCAGGCCTTCATGTCGGCCCGCAGCGCCTTGAAGAACTGGCCGCCGCCCTGCCGCTCGTAGAAGGTGTCCCAGTCGAAGCTGGAGACCAGCGAGGAGTAGTCGCGGTTCTGCCGTCCGGCGGAGATGAAGTCGAGCGTGCCGTCGCCGGGGAAGGGGAAGTCGAGGGAGACGGCGTGCCGCTCGACCCTGGCGTACTCGACGTGCCAGTCCTTGGGCCGCTGCTCCTTCTTCATCGCCGCCCACTGGTAGGTGGTGATCAGGTCGATGACACCGGAGGTGGTGGCCACGACCCCAGGGCTCAGGAAGGGCCGGAAGAACTTGTGCAGGCCGGGCGACTCCAGGTCCCAGTCGATCACCAGGACGCGCTTGCCGTTGCCCGCCAGGATCCAGGCGGTGTTGGCCAGTGCCATCGTCCTGCCGGTGCCGCCCTTGTAGGAGTAGAACGTGACGACTTTGCCCTCGGTCATTTTCTACTCCTCCGGCCCCATGAGTCGGGGCTTGTCCACCTTTTCGCCCTCCGGCGGGTAAGCGGGGGCGTACTTGAAGAACTGCTGGGACGCCTTGTTGAGCGCCTCCGGCAGGGCGATCCGGAACGCGTCCAGCGTCGGGACGTCCGGAGCCGATGCGGGCTCGGCGAGCTTTCCCCCGAGCGCCTCGGTGAGGCATCCGCGGAGCCGTGGCTCGTGGGCGAGCAGTTGCCGGTCGCCCCGGTTCCACGGGACCACGACGGTGATCCACTGCCGGTCGGGCCGGTCGATGGAGCGCAGCGCCTCCTTGCACGTGTCCTTCGTCGTGGCCCAGGGGTCGACCAGCATCACCCCCGGCGACTGGGGTTCCTCGGCGGCCAGCGAGTCCAGGTGCTCGTCCAGGGAGCCCACCTCGGGCCGGAACCCCCGCGCCCGGGCCAGCTCGGCCGCGCAGTCCGCGAGCGGCCGCGAGCCGTTGTGGTCCCGGTACGGGTCCCACTCCCGGGCGGTCCAGCCGTAGTGGTAGGGCGTCCGGCCCTCGGGGAGGTGCTGCAGGTCGGGGGCGACCACCGTGAGGGTGACGGGCCGCTCGGGGATGCTGTGGTCGAAGGCGCTGGGAACGGTCCGATAGTCGGCGATGGCCCGCTCCGGCATCGGGGTGCTCTCCGCGACCTCGATGATCCGGTTTGCCAGCGCGAGCGTCGCCTCCTCGTACTGCCGGCGGTACTTGCTCAGCTTGATGATCCCGTAGAAGCCCTCTTCGGCGTACCGGGGATGGATGTCGGCGTGGTTGAACTGGATGTCCTCGGCCGCGGCCGGCAACGTGAGCTGACGCATCGGCGTCCAGAGGGCGGGGATGACGGTTTTCGGGGCGCTCTGCCCCTGCGCGCGCCCGAGAAAGGCGGCCCACTCCTTGCCGCAGTGCTCGCTCTCGAAATATCTCGGGGAGTAGAGGGGGACGAAGACCCGGCAGGCGGACAAATTACTGGACAATGCTTCCGGCCAGTTATCACCGATCCGTAATTCGCGGTCCATGTAACCGGCGGCTTCCGGGGGCACCTGCGTGAGGTTGATGATGTGCTCGCACAGACGCTGGAACAGCTTGCCGACCCAAAGATTGGGGTCTCCCACGGAGGCATCGATACGCGGCATGTGCGCGTAGCTGAAGAAGAAGTACGGCCGCGCGGCACCCCTGTCAGAGGGGGTTGTCGATGCCATCCGCCTCCTTCCCGGGAAGTATCACTATAGGAACGCGGACATTGTCAGGAAAGTGCCAGACCCGCGATCCCGGTGATTTCCCGGATTAACGGCCGGGGAGGGTCCACGCCGCCTGGTGGCGGCGCGACCGCCGGGCCGCGGCCGCCTCGGCCGCGGCGGGGACCGGCTCCGAAAGCCACGAGGCGACCGTCTCGCGCATCCCGGCGACGAACCGCTCGCCGAGCGGAGTCATGGCGCCCGACTCCGCGAGCCGCTCCACGGCGGCCGCCGTGTCCGCGCGCCATCGGGCGAACTGGACGTGCCCGGGGTCCGGCACCTCGTGGCGGCGCACCCGCCAGAAGTCGGTGACCGCGATGTGCGCGTAGGTTCCCTGGAGCAGCCCCTCCAGCGGCCGCGGATCGTCCCGCCAGGGGGCGTAGAACAGGCGCCCGTCCGACTCGTCGTACAGGTCGAGGAGGTCGAGGATCGCGCCCATCTTGACGTGCTGGAACTCGTGGATGAGCAGGAGCGCGAGGACGTCGGGGCCGTCGGGCAGGGCGGCCGCCACCGCGCCGAACGCGTGCCGCGCGGTCGAGCTGATGTCCCGTCCGGCCTCGCCCGGGGTCAGCGGGGTCACGGTCGTCAGGCCCGCGCGCAGCCCCGGCGCGTACCGGGGAAAGGCGGTCTCGATCAGCTCCCAGGCGGCGGTGAAGGCGGCCTGCCAGCGCCCGGCCTCGTCGTCGGTCAGGCGCGGCGCGGCCGGCCAGCCGTGGCAGTCGCGGAAGGGGTCGGTGTCCTCCAGCGCGATCGAGAAGCCGCCCGCGGTCAGCCGCCGCACCGGATGCCACGGCCCCCCGCCCTCGATGGAGAACCGCCCGTCGCGCACGTCCAGGTGGTCGCCGTCCCCCGCGACCTCCAGCACGCCCAGGGTGGGCAGGTGGACGCGCCCGCCGATCACCTCGACCGGCACGACGGCCGAGGCTCCGGCGTGGACGGCCGCGGCCGCGGCGATGTTGCCCAGGTGCCCGGGGTGGGCGCGCGCGGATTCGGCGGCCCAGACGCGCACGTAGGGGTGGCCGAGGACGTGGCGCACCGCCTCCGGATGGTCCCTGTCGAGGGTCTCGAGCAGCCGCCACGCCTCCGGCGGCGTCCCCTGACCGGTCACCGACGCCAGCAGCGCACGGCGGATGCTCTCCTGGGAGCCGGCGAGGCCGGCCACGTCGCGGGCGCCCCCGAAGCCGCGGGCCAGTTCCTCGATCGGGAGCGTGTGCGTGCGCATGTCGATCCTGTCGCGTACGTGGGTGATGAGCCGGTAGAGGTCGGCCGAGTAGACGCTCGGGTTCGCGAACCCCGTGCCC
>NZ_BOOC01000005.1 GCF_016863035.1 Microbispora corallina | reverse complement strand
GGCTCGGCTGTGTGCCGAGCCCGCCGCGACCACGCGTATGGAGATCGAAAAGGCCACCTGCGGTGATCGCACGTGGCCTTTCGTCTGGGTCGGGTGGCGGGATTTGAACCCCCGGCCTCTTCATCCGAATGGGTTGTCCCCCGTCGGCTGGTCGGTCGGCTGGTCGGTCGGCTGCTCCAAAGAGCCGCTGGAGACGGTCAGCGTGATCGTGGTGCCCGGCTGGAGGTGGGCCCCCGGCTCCGGCGCCTGGTCGATCACGTCGCCCTGCGGGACGCTGTCGCTCGGCTGCTCCACGGTCGTGACCGTGAACCCGGCCCGCTGGAGCGTGTTAAGCGCGTTCGCCAGCGTGAGGCCGACAACACTGAGCACTTCCACCGGAGTCGGCCTCGGCGTGTTCTCCGTCCCGGAGCCGTTGTGTTGCGGCGTCGGTGTCGGCGTCGGCGTTCGCGTTCGCGACGGCGTTGGCGTTCGCGACGGCGACGGCGACAGCGATGATTTTGGCCCCAGGGACACCCGCAATGTCACCGAGTCGCCCGAGTGAATGGGCTGTCCGCTAGGGGGATCCGTGTCGATAACACTGCCGGCGGAAATCGTGTCGCTGTGCACCTCGACCAGAACTGGCCTCAGGCCTAGACGGGTCAGCTTACTGATTGCGGCCTTCTTGGCCATTCTGCTCAGTGCGGGTACGTAGGCAGCGGGCGGGGTCATGTTGATTACGAGTAGGACAGCCACCACGGTGGCGGTGATGGCGCCCGCAGTGGCGAAGATCCCCAGCACGCCCTTACGCCGGCCGGACGTTTTCTTCCGCGACCGGACTGGAGGGGGCGAGAGTGCGAGCGGCGCGACCCCCGGTGGCTTAGGCACCCTTACGTCGGGTGCCGTCGGCTTGGGCGCAGTCGTCTCGGGCGCAGTCGTCTCGGGCGCAGTCGTCTCGGGCGCAGTCGTCTCGGGCTTCGTGGGGGGAGCGGGCTTCGTGGGTGGCACGTACGTGTCGGCCACCAGCCGGAACGGCTGGGTTCCCTTGGCCGACTCATCCTCAGCGTCGTCCTGTGCGGGGTCGGCGCTGACGGAAGGGACGGGTTGCGCGTGAGGTGCCCATCGGGGGTTACGGGCGATGATCAGTTCGCCTCGTACTGTGCTGATCTTTTCGGGCGTCTGGTGTGGTGTGATCTGACGAACGTGATCGAACAGATAGTCGTACAGTTCGTCCACCGACACCATGCCGTCGCTGTCGACATCGGCCTTGCCCGTCCGAAGCCCTTCGACCAGCACCCCCGTGAACACGGATGGCTGCCCGGCGCCGCTCAGGAGCCCGGTGTCGGATTCATATGCATATTCCAGGGCGGTGGACGCGCTGATCACCACACGGCCGCGCCCCTGGAATCGATCCAGGCCCAACCGTTCTGACGACCGGGGAATGAGATTCTGAGGGAAGGCTCCACTATAACAACAATCCAATAGCAGGACGATTTTCTGGGACCTGCTGCGGTCGATCTGCTCGTTGACGAACGCCGCGGAAAGGCCGGTGGCTGCCAGCCTGTCGAGTTTGGTCGACGACATTGCGAAGTAGAGGCGGCCTGATTCGTCCTTGACGCCGTGACAGGAAAGGTGCAGCACGAGAAGATCGTCGGGCCGGCGGTCGGCGAAGAATCCCTCAATCTCTTCCGCCACCTCATAGGCGGGCCGGTTGAAGAGTTGGCGGGTGGAAAAGCCGCCGATTCTTGGATCCGACAGGACCTCGGACAGTTCGCGGCCGTCGTGCGTCGGAGATCTCAATTGTCCCAGCGCCTTGTCGGCGTAGGTGTCCGCTCCCACAATCAGCGCGTACGAACCAGGCTCAGGGCTTGGCATGACGCTCGATCCAATGATCGATCAGCCGCCGCTGGTCCTCCCGGGAAACTCCGGTGACCTCCAGGACGTCCTTGCCGAGCTGGATTTTTACCGAACGCCCTTGGCCGCGGCTTGCCCATGCCCGAATCAGGTCGATCACGGCCGTCACTCCAGCGGGCTCGACAAGGCTGACAACCATCGCGCCGATGACGCCGACGTCAACACCTTTCGCGCCTTCGGGTGGAGCACTTGGAATCGCCTCGACGCCCAGAATGTCGAGTTGCAGGAGGTCCCGTCGCAGAAGGATGGCGGCTTGGGCGACCTCTTCCGGCACTCCCCACGGCCCTAGACCGATCTCAACCCGAAGTGAAACAGGCCCGCTGGGACGAGTCCCACGTTCTTCCACCGAGCAAGACTCCTCAACAGGGATGTCCGAAATAGCAATTAACTTCGTCTGCGAGCATATCCGTCGGCATGCCTGAGTGCCAGACGGTGACGAGCGATGTCGGCTTTCCTTACGTACCGAGGTGGAGGTGGATGCGACCGATGCTGTTCGCGACTAGAGACTGCCTCGTGAGCTGCTGAGTGCCGTCCTCGAATTGATTGTCCATGGACCTCGTGATTCGCGGAAGCTCTTTTCGCCTCGGTGGCGAACGGCGAGAGGTCGGGGCAGGCGAACGTTGCGGTATGGCTTCAGGCGTTCGAAGACGACGGCCACTCGGCCGGCGGCGCGGTCACTCGCGAGATGCGCCGAAAGGCCGAGTAGGCGTCCGGTGTGCGTGCGCCTTCCTAGGGTTCGTTGGCGCCCGCCAGCGCCACCGCGAGCCACTTCAGGTGGAGCAACGCAGAAGGCCGGTTCCGTTCTTCGGAACCGGCCTCTTAGCTGGTACTGCATGGTCGGGGTGGCGGGATTTGAACCCACGGCCTCTTCGTCCCGAACGAAGCGCGCTGCCAAGCTGCGCTACACCCCGGTCTCACACGGCTCTCGCCCTGCTGCCTCGGCAAGTCTAGCGGACTTTGCCGATGCTTGTGCCACCCGCCACGACGGGGCGGCGGGGGACGAGGGTGAGCAGCGTCGCCTCCGGAGGGCAGGAGAACCGGGCCGGCGCGTACGGCGAGGTGCCGAGGCCGGCGGACACGTGCAGCCAGGCGCTCTCGTGCCGGCTGAGGCCCTTGACCCTGGCCCGGTCGATGCCGCAGTTGGTCACCAGGGCGCCGTAGAAGGGGATGCACAGCTGGCCGCCGTGCGTGTGCCCGGCCAGCAGGAGCTGGTAGCCGTCCTCCGCGAACCGCGACATGTTCCGCGGCTCGGGGGAGTGCATGACGCCCAGGCGGAGGTCGGCGTCGGCCGGGGCGGGCCCGGCGATCTCGTCGTACCGGTCGCGGTCGATGTGGGAGTCGTCGATCCCGCCCACGTGCACGTCGAGGTCGGCCACCTTGAGCCGGGCCGTCGTGTTGTTCATGTCGAGCCAGCCCGCCGCCGTCATCGAGGCGCCCAGCTCACGGTAGGGCAGGTCGGGGACGTGGCGGCCGGAGTCGCCCTTCGACGTCCGCCAGAGGTAGCGGGCCGGGTTCTTCGGCCGGGGGGCGTACAGGTCGTTGGATCCGTACACGAACAGGCCGGGCCGGTCGAGCAGCGGCTCCACGGCGTGCATGTACGACTCGACCGCGTCGGGGTGGGCGAGGGTGTCGCCGGTGTTGACCACGAGGTCGGGGTTGAGCGTGGCGAGCGACCGCACCCATGTGATCAGCCGGGACCGCCGCGGGGTCAGGTGGAGGTCGGAGATCTGGAGGATCCGGATCGGCCGCTGCCCCGGAGCGAGCACCGGCACGTCGAACCTGCGCAGCCGGAACCAGTTGCGCTCCACGACGGACGCGTAACCGATGCCGGCCATACCGAGGCCGAGCAGGGACAGGGGGACAGCGGCGGCTTTCCTCACACAGCCATGATGCCCGACGTACGCCCCGGCTCCCGCATAACCTGGCGAGGATCATCGGCCTGACGCGGCAAGATGGACCCATGAGTGCGTTGAAGGACAAGCTGAAGGCCGACCTCGCGGCCTCGATGAAGGCGCGTGACGAGGTACGGCTCCGGACGATCCGGATGGCCCTGGCCGCGATCAACGTGGAGGAGGTCGCCGGCAAGGAGGCCCGCGAGCTCTCCGACGACGAGGTCGTGAAGGTCCTGACCCGGGAGGCGAAGAAGCGCCGCGAGGCGTCCGAGGCGTTCGCGGGCGCCGGCCGCGCCCAGCAGGCCCAGGCGGAGCTCGACGAGCAGGCCGTCCTGGAGGAGTACCTTCCCGCCCAGCTCAGCGACGAGGAGCTGGGCAGGCTCGTCGACGAGGCCGTCGCCGAGAGCGGCGCCGAGGGGCCGAAGGCCATGGGGCAGGTCATGAAGATCCTGAACCCGAAGGTCGCCGGCCGCGCCGAGGGCGGCCGGGTCGCCCAGGCCGTCCGCGCCCGCCTGACCCCCTGACGCCCGGCCGTACGCCGCGGAAGGGCTGATCGCCCCGGCCGTACGGCCCGGGACGCCTGAACGCCCGGGCGCCAGTGCCGTGAAGACGACGGATGGCCCCTCACCACGTGTGTGAGGGGCCATCCGTCGTCGCGTGGCGTCAGCCGTTCCGGAAGGGACGGCCCACGTTGAAGGGGTCGCCGCCGCCACCCGGGCCGGGACCACCGCCGGGGCCGCCACCGGGACCGTGGCCGCCGCCGGGGCCTCCGTCCGGACCGCCGTCACCCTTGCCGTCGCCCTTGTGCGGCTTCGGCGGGGGAGCGCACACGTGGGCGCATCCGCCGAACTTCGACATGTCCGGCGCGACGAACGACGACGGCTCGACGCCCTTGAGCGCGTCGATGAACGTCGCCTTCCAGATCGGGCCGGGGATGGTGGCGCCGAAGACCACGCCGTACGTCCGGCCGCCGATGACCTGGCCGGGCAGCGGGTACCGGACCGGGCCGCGCGGGTCGCCGAGGCTGACCGCGCCCGCCAGGTCGGGGGTGTACCCGGCGAACCAGACGGTGTGGGACTGGTCGCCCGTGCCGGTCTTGCCGGCCGCGTCCCGTCCGATGCCGCCGACCGCGGACATGGTGCCCTTGGTGAACACGCCCTCCAGGATGTGGCTGGTGGCGTCGGCGATGTCCGAGTCGATCGCCTGCCGGCAGTTCGGCTTGAACGGGGTCACCTTGTTGAACCGGTCGGTGATCTCCGTGATGGCCATCGGCTTGCAGTACTTGCCGCGGGCGCCGATGGCGGCGTACGCGCTGGCGACCGTCACCGGGTCCATCTCGTTGAAGCCGAGCGTGAACGGCTGGAACTCCTGCAGCTTCTGGCCGTCGGAGCGCTTGATGCCGAGGTCCTTGGCGGTCTTGACCACGTTGCAGAGGCCGACCTTCTGCTCCAGCGTGAGGAAGAAGGTGTTCACCGACTTCCAGGTGCCGGTCTGCAGGGTCAGGAAGCCGCCGCCGGGCTCGGAGTTGTGCTGCGGCTTGGCGTTCGGGTCGCCGACGTTCTGGCCCTTGCAGTTCTTGAAGTCGGAGTAGGAGTTCGCCTTGAACGTCGCGCCCACGTTGAGGCCGTCGTTGAACTTCCAGCCCTCCTTGAGGGCGGTGATCAGGGTGAACACCTTGAACGTCGAGCCGGCCTGGAAGCCGGTGCCGCCGCCGTGCGCCGCGTCGGCGACGATGTTGAACGACATCTCGTTCTTCTTCTTGCTGGAGCCGTACTTCCGGCTGGAGGCCATCGCCTTGATCGCCCCCGTGCCGGGCTCGACCAGTGCCTCCGAGGCGACCGGCTTGTCGGACGGGTCGACGTACTTCTTGATGGCCTTCTCCGCGGCCTTCTGCATCTTCCGCGACAGGGTCGTCCGGATGGTGAGGCCGCCGCGGGCGAGGAAGTCGTACCGCGCCTTCTCGGTCTTGCCGAACTGGGCGTCGTTGAGGATCTCGTCCCGCACGTAGATGCAGAAGTACGGGTAGTCGCTCTCCTCACAGCCGCCGGGGATGGGCTTGTCCTTGTACCCCAGCTTCTTGGCCTTGGCCGCCGCGGCGTCGGCCGGGGAGATGATGTGCAGCTCGGCCATGCGGTCGAGGACGACGTTGCGCCGCGCGAGCAGCCGCTCCCTGGACGCCTTGCTGACGTTCGGGTCGGTGGCGTTGGGGTTCTGCACGGCGCCGGCCAGCGTGGCGGCCTGGGCGAGGTCGAGATCGGAGGCGTGCTTGCCGAAGAACCGCTTGGACGCCGCCTCGATGCCGTACGAGCCGGCGCCGAAGTACGCGATGTTGAGATACCGGTTGAGGATCTCGTTCTTCGAGTACTTCTGCTCGACGGCCATCGCGTAGCGGATCTCCTTCAGCTTGCGCGAGAAGGTCGGCTCGATGGCCTTGAGCTGGTCTTCCTTCGTCTCGGCGGCGTTGAGGAGGACCTGCTTCACGTACTGCTGGGTGATGGAGGAGCCGCCCTGGGTCACGCCGCCCGTCGTGAGGTTCTTGACCAGCGCGCGGCTCGTGCCCTCCAGGTCGAGCGCGCCGTGGCTGTAGAAGCGGAAGTCCTCGATCGCGACGATGGCCTTCTGCATGATCGGCGCGATCTTCTCCAGCGGCACAGACTCGCGGTTCTGGAAGTAGAACTGGGCGATCGGCTTGCCGTCGGCGTCGAGCAGCGTGGTCTTCTCGGGCAGCGGCGGCTCGGCGAGGTCCTCCGGGGCGATCCGGAGGGTCTCGGTGGCGGACTTGACCGTCACGCCGGCACCCCCGACGGCGGGTAGTGCAATAGCCGCCGCCAGCACCCCCGCGACCGCGGCCGCGCCGATGAGGCGCAGGACGTTCCCCGATCTGGACGCGATGCTTTTGCCTTGAGCTTGCACGAATCCAAGGGTACGTCGGATACGTGACTCCATCGGCCTCGGTTCCACGGCCCGCCATTACCCGTTCACGGGGGTGACTAGTCATTCCCGGCCACGTGGCCTGACATGACCATGCACGAATTTGGTCCCCCCGGGGTATGTCGGTTCGATCGTTTCGTTGCGTACGTTCTCCTCTGCGGCTACTGCAATCAGGAGGCCCGACGCCCGCGCCCGTCGGCCGAAACGACGACTGACCACCTAAGGGGAGTGGGGTCGAACATGTGGATCACGGATTGGACCTCCCGTGCCGCCTGCCGAGGTGCGGATCCTGACGCGCTCTTCGTACAGGGCGCCGCACAGAACCGGGCGAAGCTCATCTGCCGGGGATGCCCTGTCCGTACCGAATGCCTGGCCGACGCGCTGGACAACCGAATCGAGTTCGGCGTGTGGGGCGGCATGACGGAAAGGGAGCGCCGCGCGCTGCTGAGGCGCCGGCCGGATGTGGATTCCTGGCGCGACCTGCTCGAGTCGGCCAAGGAAGAGTACGAGCGCACGAACGAGTTGATCGCCGGCTGAGCCCGGCGGGACGTCGCCCCCTACCCCGGGGCGGCCTCCGATTCCTCCCACCTCCACCCGGCCCCGGCGCCCCAATGGCGAGGCGCTCACCGCGGCCGGTCTACGACGCCAGCAGCTGCCCGATCTGGCGGAGCCCCGCCAGATCGTGCACGTCCTCCGGCATCGCCGGAACCTGGGCGATCGGCACCGTCGGGTGGGCCGACGTGAAGTGGTCCCGCTGCCGGCGTTCGCGGGCCCCGAGCTGCATCCGTCCCGCGTGCAGGCGGAGCACGGCCGCGGTCAGGTCGTGCTCGCCCCGGGAATCGAGGTCCTCCGCCGCCGCGAGGCTGCGGGCGGCCGACAGCTCCGGCGCGGGCGAGGTGTGCACCCGGTTGACCACGAGCCCCGCCAGCGGCATCCGCTCGTCGGCCAGCCGTTCGACGAAGTAGGACGCCTCCCGCATCGCGTCGCGCTCCGGCGCGGCGACCACGAGGAACGCCGTCCCCGGCGCCTGCAGCAGCTGGTACGTCTGCTCGGCCCGCTGGCGGAACCCGCCGAAGACCGCGTCGAGCGCGGACACGAACATCTGGATGTCCCGCAGCACCTGGGCGCCGATCACCTTGGTGAGGATGCCGGCGACCATCCCGAACCCGGCGTTGAGCAGGCGGAAGGCGCTGCGCCCGCCGGCCTTCGCGGGCGCGGTGAGGAAGCGGATCAGCCTGCCGTCGAGGAAGCGCCCGAGCCGCTCGGGGGCGTCGAGGAAGTCGAGCGCCGACCGGGACGGCGGTGTGTCGACCACGATCAGGTCCCAGTCGTTGGACCGGCGGAGCTGGCCCAGCTTCTCCATCGCCATGTACTCCTGCGTGCCGGAGAAGCTCGACGACAGCGACGCGTAGAAGGGGTTCGTCAGGATCTGCTGCGCCCGGTCCGGGTCGGCGTGTGCCTCGATGATCTCGTCGAAGGTCCGCTTCATGTCGAGCATCATCGCGTGCAGCTCGCCGCCGTCCGGCGACTCCGCGTCGCCGACTCCGGCGACGCGGCGCGGGGTGTTGTCCAGCTCGGTGAGGCCCATGGCCTGGGCCAGCCGCTTGGCGGGGTCCACCGTGAGCACCACGACCGACCGTCCGCGTTCGGCGGCGCGCAGCCCGAGGGCCGCGGCCGTCGTGGTCTTGCCCACCCCGCCCGACCCGCAGCAGACGATGATCCGCGTGTTCGGGTCGTCCAGGATCGCGTCGACGTCCAGCGCGGGTGCTGTCCTGCTCACGACTGTGCCTCTCGACGGCGGTACGGCGTACGGGGCCGGCCCGTCCCGGGGCCGGTCATGCCGCGCCCTGGGCGCGGAGGGCGTCGGCCAGCTCGTAGAGCCCGGCGAGGTCGGCGCCGTCGGGCAGCAGCGGGAGGTCGTAGAGCGGCACGAGCGCCGACTCCAGCTCCGAGCGCTCGCGCTTCTCCAGCTCGGTGCGCCGGGCGTGCTCGCGGACCTCCTCGGCCAGCGCCTCGGCGATCGCGGACGCGTCGGCGGCGCCGTCCGCCAGCCCGGCGGCCTTCAGCCCGAGCGCCAGCTCGGCCGGGTCGAACCGGCCGTCGTAGGCCGCGTCGAGCACCGGCCCCGGCAGCCCCTCCGCCCGGACCATGTTCACGAAGACCCCGCCGACCGGCAGCCGCGTCTCGCGGAGCTCGGCGATGCCGTCGAGGGTCTCCTGGACCGGCATCTCCTCCAGCAGGGTGACGAAGTGCACCGCGGTCTCGGGGGACGACAGGACCCCGCGCACCAGGTCGGCGTGGTTCTTCACCGGGCCGACCCGGGCGAGGCCGGCCACCTCGTCGAAGACGTTGAGGAAGCGGGCGATCCGGCCGGTGGGCGGTGCGTCCATCACGACCGCGTCGTACGTCCTGCCGCCCGACTTGTCGCGGCGCCGCACGGCCTCGCTGGTCTTGCCGGTGACCAGCACGTCGCGCAGGCCGGGGGCGATTGTGGTGGCGAAGTCGACCACGCCCATCCGGGTGAGGGCCTTGCCCATGCGCTTCATGCCGTAGAACATCTCGAGGTAGTCGAGCATGGCCTCTTCGGGGTCGATGGCCAGCGCGTAGACGTCCCCGCCGCCGGGCGCGACCGCCACCTTCCGCTCCTCGTACGGCAGCGGGGGCAGGTCGAAGACCTGCGCGATGCCCTGGCGGCCCTCGACCTCCACGAGGAGGACCTTGCGGCCGCCCGCCGCCAGTGCGAGCGCCAGGGCCGCGGCCACCGTGGTCTTGCCGGTGCCGCCCTTGCCGCTGACGATGTGCAGCCGGACGCCGTCCCAGTCGGTGTCGCGCGCGCCGCCCTCGGCCGCGCTCACGAACCCGCGCTCGCCCACTGTGCCTCCTCCGGCCGCCTCCCCGGACGTACCCCGCGAGCGCGCGCCGCCGCCCGGGACGGCGTACGCCCGGTCGCGTCGTCGCTGCTCCGTTCGCTCACGCTTGGAAGGCTACCCAACGGTTACATGGCGATTCGCGCCGGTCGTCCCCACCGGAACCTTGCGGTACGGGTCGAGCGTCGATTGGGTAAGGGTTCGCCTATGGGCGCGTGGCCCTGCCATCTCGAAGGAGGTGCCGGCCGTGGAGTCGGTGCTGTTAGCGTTCATCGCCGTCGTGGGCTTCTTCCTGCTCGTCGCGATCGCGCGGGGCGTCCGCGTGGTGCAGCAGTACGAGACGGGGATCGTCTTCCGGCTGGGCCGCATCCAGTCGGAGGTCCGGGGGCCCGGGTTGCATCTGATCGTCCCGATCGTCGACCGGATGCAAAAAGTCAACATGCAGATCATCACGCTGGGGGTGCCCGCGCAGGAGGGCATCACCCGCGACAACGTGTCCGTCCGCGTCGACGCGGTGGTCTACTTCCGGGTGATCGACCCCATCAAGGCGGTCGTCAACGTCCAGAACTACCTGTTCGCGGTCTCCCAGGTGGCCCAGACGTCGCTGCGGTCGGTGATCGGGCAGTCGGAGCTCGACCAGCTCCTGTCCGACAGGGACACGCTGAACGCCCAGCTGAAGGCCGTGATCGACGAGCCGACCGAGGGGCCTTGGGGCATCCGGATCGAGCGGGTCGAGATCAAGGACGTGGCCCTGCCTGAGGGCATGAAGCGGTCGATGTCCCGGCAGGCCGAGGCCGAGCGGGAGCGGCGGGCGCGCATCATCACCGCGGACGGCGAGTTCCAGGCGTCCAAGCGGCTCGCGGCCGCCGCCCGGCAGATGTCGTCCGACCCGGCGGCGCTGCAACTGCGCATGCTGCAGACGGTCGTCGAGGTCGCGGCCGAGAAGAACAGCACGCTGGTCATGCCGCTCCCGGTGGAGCTGCTGCGGTTCTTCGACAAGATGGCGCCCGCGGCCGAGCAGCCGGCGCCCGCGCCCGCCGAGGAGCCCGAGCCGGTCGAGGAGGCGCTCGACGAGCTTCCCGCGATCGACGCGGCGGCCGGCGCGCCGGATCCCGCCGTGCCCCCGGCCGTGGCCCCCGCCGACGTCCCGTTCCGCGCGCCGGACGCGTCGCCCGCGGCGAACCGCCCGGCGGGCGGCGCCGAGGGGTAGGGGTCGATAGCCTTTGCCCATGACCAAGTGGGAATACGTCACCGTGCCGCTGCTCACGCACGCGACGAAGCAGATCCTGGACAACTGGGGTGAGGACGGCTGGGAGCTCGTCTCCGTCGTGCCGGGGCCCAACCCCGAGCAGCTCGTCGCCTACATGAAGCGGCCCAAGTGATGGCCTCGCCGGAGGAGCGCATCGCGGACCTCGGGCTGACGCTGCCCGAGGTCGTCCCGCCGCTGGCCGCCTACGTCCCCGCCCTCAGGACCGGCGACCACGTGTACACCTCGGGCCAGCTCCCGATGGTGGACGGCAAGCTCCTGGTCACGGGCAAGGTCGGCGCCGCCGTCTCCCCCGAGGAGGCGAAGGAGCAGGCGCGCGTCTGCGCGCTCAACGCGATCGCCGCCATCCGGTCGGTGGTGGGCGACCTGTCGCGCGTCGTGCGGATCGTCAAGGTCGTCGGCTTCGTCGCCAGCGCCCCTGACTTCACCGGCCAGCCCCAGGTCGTGAACGGCGCGAGTGAGCTGCTCGGCGAGGTGTTCGGGGAGGCGGGCCGGCACGCCAGGAGCGCGGTCGGCGTGGCCGTCCTCCCCCTGGACGCCCCGGTCGAGGTGGAAGTCGTCGCCGAGGTCCGATGACCGTGGCGCCGGGGAGCGAGGGCCCGACGGCCTCCGCTCCCCGGCAGCGAGGGTGCGACGGGCTTCCGTCCCCCGGCAGCGGGGTGCGACGGCCTCCGCTCCCGGCCGCGCCGCCAGGATGTTTGCCGCACCCGGTCGGGTGGGGGACCATGAGGCTCGAAACCGATTCTTGTTCTGGTTGGAGGGCCGCATGGGGGTTCCGTTGCCGGGCGACTTCGGCAGGCGGGCGCGGGAGATCCTCGCGGGCCGCCTCGCGCCCGTCCCCGCCCGCGACGCCGCGACCGTGGTGCTGCTGCGCGACGACCCGGCGGGGCTGGAGGTCTACCTCCTGAAGCGCAAGCCGACGATGGCCTTCGCGGCGGGCGCCCACGTCTTCCCCGGCGGTTCGGTCGACCCCCGCGACACCGACCACGCGGTCGCCTGGGCCGGTCCCTCCCCGGCGGAGTGGGGGGAGGCCCTGCACGCCGACGAGGGCACCGCCCGCGGCCTGGTCTGCGCCGCCGTACGGGAGACCTTCGAGGAGTCGGGCGTGCTCCTGGCCGGGCGCGACGACGACACCGTGGTGGACGACACGACCGGCGACGACTGGGAGGCCGACCGGCTCGCGCTGATCGCCCGTACGCTCTCGTTCGCCGAGTTCCTCGACCGGCGGGGCCTCGTCCTGCGCTCCGACCTACTGAAGGCCTGGGCCCACTGGATCACCCCGGTCGTGGAGACCAGGCGCTTCGACACCCGGTTCTTCGTGGCGGCGCTGCCGCCGGGTCAGCGCACCCGCGACGTCGGCGGCGAGGCCGACCGTGTCGCCTGGCTGAGGCCCGCAGACGCCCTCACCCGGGCCCGGGCCGGGGAGGTCGTGCTGATGCCGCCGACGTTCCACACGTTGACCGAGATGGCGACGTTCGAGACGATCGGCGACGTGTTCGCCTCCGACCGCGAGATCACCACAGTCCTGCCCGCGCCCGTCGAGGTCGACGGGCAGATCGTCCTCATGGTCCCGGGCCTCGACTACCGTCGCACGCTCGGCGGCCTGGCGACGCGGGAGGCGACGCCATGAGCGGTCTGCGCATCCCGGTGGACGGGCCGGACGGCTCGGGCACGGCCTCGGCGGTCGCCGTCCTGGCCCCGAACCCCTCCCCGATGACGCTCGACGGCACCAACACCTGGATCCTCGGCACCTCCGAGGACGTCATCGTGGTGGACCCCGGCCCGGACGACGAGGGGCACCTCAAGCGGGTCGCCGAGCGGGTGTCCGAACGCCGGGTGACGGCCGTGCTGCTGACCCACGGGCATCCCGACCACAGCGAGGGCGCCGCGTCGTTCGCCGCGATGACCGGCGCGCCGGTCCGGGCGCTCGACCCGCGCCACCGCCTGGGCGAGGAGGGCCTCGGCGACGGGGACGTCCTGACGGCGGGCGGCACCGAGGTACGGGTGGTGGCCACGCCCGGGCACTCGTCCGACTCGCTGTGCTTCTGGCTGCCCGGGGACCGGGCCATGCTCACCGGCGACACCGTGCTCGGCCGCGGGACCACGGTGATCGCCCCGGACGGCGACCTGGGCGACTACCTGCGCAGCCTCGACCGGCTGCGGCAGGGCGCCGAGATCCTGGAGGCCGAGGCTTTGCTGCCCGGCCACGGGCCGGTCCTGCCCGACCCGATCGGCGTCCTCGACGCCTACATCGCGCACCGGCGCGAGCGGCTGGACCAGATCCGCGAGGCCATCCGGCAGGGCGCCCGGGACGCCCGGGAGATCGTCGAGATGGTCTACGCCGAGGTCGACAGGTCGCTGTGGCCGGCGGCCGAGATGTCCGTCGCGGCCCAGCTCAACTACCTGAAGACGCTCTAGCGGGAGCGGTTGTAGAGCCGCTCCCTGTCCATGATCACGACGGCCTTGGCCTCGATGCGCAGCCAGCCGCGCTGGGCGAAGTCGGCGAGCGCCTTGTTGACCGTCTCCCGCGACGCGCCCACGAGCTGGGCCAGCTCCTCCTGGGTCAGGTCGTGGTGGACGCGGATGCCGTCGTCGGTCTTCTGGCCGAACCGGTCGGCCAGGTCGAGCAGCTGCTTGGCCACGCGGCCCGGCACGTCGGTGAAGACCAGGTCCGCCAGCACGTCGTTAGTGCGGCGCAGCCGCTGGGCCAGCGCGCGCAACAGGTGGAGGGCGACCTCCGGGCGTCCGGTCAGCCACGGCCGCAGGTCGTCGTGGCCGAGCCCGGCCAGCCGCACGTCGGTCAGCGCGATCGCGGACGCCGTACGGGGGCGCGGGTCGAACAACGAGAGCTCGCCGAACATCTCGCCGGGGCCGAGCACGCTGAGCAGGTTCTCCCGGCCGTCGGGCGCGGTCCGGGCCAGCTTGATCTTGCCTTCGAGCACCACGTAGAGCCGGTCGCCCGTCTCGTTCTCACTGAAGAGGGTGCGGCCCTTGGGGAGCTCGACCTCGGTGATGCTGGTTCGCAGGGCCGCGGCGCTCTCGCGGTCGAGCGCGGAGAACAGGGGCGCCTTACTCAGTACGTCTTCGGTGCTCACGGTGCCTCCCTCATGGTCGCGCTCGGTCGCCGGCTCCGTGCAGCCATTGTGACCCACGCCATCCTCGGAGCCTCACGCGGTCTCGTCGGATGCGGGTCCCGGCTGGCGCCCGTCGGCCGTGCCCGGCGGATCTCCACAATTCTGGCGAAAACCTATCCGAGCCCTTTCACGGACCCGACCCGGAGTCGCCGGTCATGGGATCCCCCGGCCGAATTGTACGGACAAAAAGGTCGATCCGTGGACGTCATCGCATTTCACGGAGTATCGGGCAGGAGACCATATCCCCACCGGTTCGGCGGGATGCAGCCCATGCGAGGCCCTACGCTTGCGGCATGGCGACGAACACGGCTGCACCCGGGCCGGCCCGTCGGCGCGCGCCGGAGACCCGCCTGGGTCTGGTCCGGCGGGCGCGGCGGATCAACCGGATCCTCGCCGAGACCTACCCCGACGCCCACTGCGAGCTCGACTTCGGCAACCCGCTGGAGTTGCTCGTCGCCACGATCCTGTCGGCGCAGTGCACCGACAAGCGCGTGAACATGGTCACGCCGGTGCTGTTCGCGAAGTACCGCACGGCCGCCGACTACGCCGCCGCCGACCGCGCCGAGCTGGAAGAGATCATCAAGTCCACCGGGTTCTTCCGGGCGAAGGCCAACAGCATCATGGGAATGGCGCAGGCCCTATGCGAGCGGCACAAGGGTGAGGTGCCGGGCAGGCTGGGCGACCTCGTCAAGCTGCCCGGCGTCGGGCGCAAGACGGCCAACGTCGTGCTCGGCAACGCCTTCGACGTCCCCGGCATCACGGTCGACACCCACTTCCAGCGGCTGACGAAGCGGTTCGGATGGACCACCGAGACCGACCCGGTGAAGATCGAGCACGAGGTCGGCGAGCTCATCCCGAAGTCCGAGTGGACGATGCTCTCCCACCGCCTGATCTGGCACGGCCGCCGCATCTGCCACGCCCGCAGGCCCGCCTGCGGCGTGTGCCCGCTCGCCGCCCTCTGCCCGTCGTACGGCACCGGGCCCACCGACCCGGACGAGGCCGCCAAGCTGGTCAGGCCGGGCCCGTTCTCCTGATCGGGAAGCCCCCGCGTGTTCCCGTGGTTGTACGGCACGCGTGACCGCCGTTTTACGCATGGAGGTGGACGTTGGCTCCCGCCTGGTTGACGGAGCTGGCGGCGAAGGCCGCCCACAGCCCGGTGCCGACGGCCCTGCGCCCTCCCGCGGACGGCACCGGCCGTCAGGCGGCGGTGCTCCTGCTGTTCGGCGAAGGGCCGGAGGGCCCCGACATCCTGCTGATCCAGCGCAGCTCGAAGGGCCGGGTGCACGCCGGCCAGCCCGCGTTCCCCGGCGGAGGGGTCGACCCCGACGACGCCGGCCCGGTGGCGGCGGCGCTGCGCGAGGCCAAGGAGGAGACCGGGCTCGACCCGAGCGGCGTCGAGGTTGTCGGCACGATGCCGGAGCTGTACGTCTGGCGCAGCGACAACCGGGTGACCCCCGTGCTCGCCTGGTGGCACACGCCGTGCGCGGTCCACGCCGCCTCGCCGGACGAGGTCGAGACGGTCGAGCGGATCCCGGTCGCCGAGCTGGTGGACCCGGCCAACCGGTTGCGGCTCCGGCACCCCCGGGGGATCGCCCCGTCCGTCGCGTTCCGCGTGCGCGGGCTGCTGGTGTGGGGGTTCACGGCCGGGGTGCTCGACGGCGTGCTGACGGCCGCCGGGTTCGAGCGGCCCTGGGACCGCTCACGAATCGAGGACCTGCCCCCCGAGGTCATCGATCTCGCCGCTCGCGGCTGAGCCGGTCGCCTCGACGCGCGACGGCCGATCGGAGGTCAGGCCGCTCAGAGACAGGCCGAGGGACGCCCAGTCGGCGACGTCCTCGTCCTCGTCGGCCGCGAGGCGGCGCAGGGCGGCCAGCCCGGACGGGTCGGGCGGGCGCCCGAGGACGTGGGGGAGCGCGTAGGCCACGCCGTACCGGACGGTGGGATGCTCGTGCGCGGCCAGCTCGATGACCGACGGCAGGGCCCGCCGGTCGCGCAGGTGGCCGAAGGCGATCAGCACCGAGTAGAGCACCCGGGGATCGTCCTCGCTGGCCGCCAGGTAGCGGAGCACGGGCAGCGTACGGTCGGCGAAGGGGCGGTCGCGGCCCAGCTCGCCGAGGATGTCGGCGCCCAGGATGCGCTCCGCGGCCGCGTCGCTCGCGCACAGCCGCCGGGCCACCATGAACGTCTCCAGGTCGCCGCGCCCCTGCAGCGTGGTGATCGCCTGCCACCGGCGCGGCCCGTCGGGGTCCGTGTCGGCCAGGGCGGCGGCGATCAGCTCGCCGGCCGGCCGGCCGTCCGGCCCGCGCTCGTCATCACCCGCCGAGTGACCGGCGGTCGTGTGCCCGGCCGCGACCTGCTCGGCCGGTGCGTTCTCGGCCGCCGCGTGCTCGGCCGCCGTGCGGCCGCTCGCGGGTGCGTCCCCGTCCGCGCCGGCGCCGTCCGCGGCTCCGGACGGCCCTTCCGATACCCCCATGACGTCACGATATCGACGAGACCTGGGAGACGCGCGCACGACAGATGGCGTGGCTGGATACGGTTGAATCGTGCGCGGCGATCTCTTGGATCTCATTCTGATCGGTCTGGTCGTGGCGTTCGCCGTGTCCGGATACCGGCAGGGCTTCATCATCGGGGCCTTCAGCTTCATCGGATTCGTCGGCGGAGCCGTCCTGGGCATGTTCGTGGCCCCGCCGATCGCGGGCGCGATCGTCAGCGGCGACACGGAGAGGGCGCTGTTAGCCATCGTGATCGTCTTCCTGGCGGCCACGGTCGGGCAGTTCGCGTCCTCCACGATCGGGGCCGTGGTGCGCAGCCACGTGACCTGGGAGCCCGCGCGGATGGTCGACGCCCTGGGCGGCTCGGTCGCCAGCGGCCTGTCCGTCCTGCTCATCGCGTGGCTGCTCGGCTCGCTGATCGTCTCCATGAGCTTCGCCGTGCTCAAGGAGCAGGTCGACGGCTCCGTCGTGTGGCAGACGGTCGACGAGGCCATCCCCAACGGCGTCCGGTCGTTGCAGAAGCCGTTCAGGGACTTCGTCGACTCCTCCGAATGGCCCCAGGTCATCACGTCCATCGGCGGCCAGAACGTCGCGCCGCCCGACGAGGGCGTGCTGACCGGCAGCCCCGGGCTCACCCGGGCCCGCAAGGCCATCGTCAAGGTGCAGGGAACCGCACCGAGCTGCCGCAAGCGCATCGAGGGGACGGGCTTCGTCTACGCCGAGCACCGGGTGATGACGAACGCCCACGTCGTCGCCGGCGTCACCGAGGGCCTGCGGGTGACCGACTCCGACGGCGCGCAGCACGACGCCCGCGTCGTGCTCTACAACCCCGACCGCGACATCGCCGTCCTGTTCGTGCCCGACCTGCCGGCCGGCGCGCTGCGCTTCGACTTCACGGCCAAGAAGGGCGACAGCGCGATCATCGCCGGCTACCCCAAGGGGCACGGCTTCACCCCGCTCGCCGCGCGGATCCGGGTCAAGCAGCCGGCCGAGTCGTACGACATCTACAACCAGCGCAAGGTCAACCGCGAGGTCTACGCGGTCCGCGGGAAGGTGCAGCCCGGCAACTCAGGCGGCCCGCTGCTCAGCCCCGACGGCAGGGTCTACGGGGTGATCTTCGCCGCGGCGACCGACCAGCCGGAGACGGGCTACGCCCTGACCGCGGAGGAGGTCCTGCCGGACGCCGACGACGGCAGCGGCGCCGTGGCCCGGGTGAACACCCAGGAGTGCGACTGACGGGCTCCCCCGGGGCGCTCAGCCCTCGTGCAGGTGCTCCAGGACGGTCGTGATGGCGTCCGACGCGTCCACCTCGCCCGCGTCGATGTCCGCCGTGAGCCGGTCGGTCGCCAGGGCCAGGGCCCGCAGGTCCAGCCCGTACGGCTGTCGCGAGCCGTACGCGCCGAGGCGGGCGGAGCCGCGGGTCAGCAGGGCGGCCGCGCCGGGGAGGTTGCCGCGCTGCACGTGGGTGAGGCCGACGCAGATCTGGGCGAGGCCCTGCCACAGCTCGCGCTCGTCCGACGGGCCGGTCTTCCACCGTGCCTCGAGCACCTCGTGCGCGTGGAACGGCCGTTCGGCGGCGAGCAGCCCCCTGGCCTCGTCGAGCGCCTGCCGCGCCCCCGGCGCGTAGTCGTCCGGGACCCGCGGGACGCCGGCGGCGCCGCGCGGCAGCGGCCTGCCGTACTCGTCCCGGGGACGCGCGTTGCGGGGACGGCCCGCTTCGTCACGGTCACGCATGATCTCTCCGTTGTGGGAGTCCTCTCCCGCCAGGGGAGGTGCGACCGGTGCCGGTCCGGCACGGGCGGCCGCGGATGCTCACGATCGAGTGGAGGATCTCCGGGGAAGACCCTCCGGCGTCGCCGGCGGAGTCGGGGCACTCCAGGGCACATTCTTACAAGGTTTCACGAGATCACGCCGACGGTTCGCCCAGGTGGGCGGTTCCGCCGCGCGACCCGGACGGCGACGGTCAGGTGGCCGGCGGCCGGGTGAGGCCTGCGAGCGGGCCGGCGGACCGACCGCCGTGCCGCGCGTCAGCGGTCCGGCTCGGGGTCGGCCAGCCACGCGATCAGCTCGGCGTCGAACTGCTCGGGCCGCTCCTCGTGCGGGAAGTGCCCGGCGCCCTCGATCAGCCGCCAGCGGTACGGCGCCGCCACGAACCGGCTCGACCCCTGCGCCGTACGGGGGAGCACGCACGGGTCGAGCGCGCCGTGGAGCTGCAGGGTGGGGGCCTCGATCTCGGCCCGCATCTGCCGGGCGTAGCGGAGGCCGTCCGGCCGGAGCTGCGAGCGGGCGAACCACCGGTAGTACTCCAGGGCGGAGTGCGCCACCGCCGGGATGCGCAGCGCGTCCTGGTAGGTGCGGGTCAGGCCCTCGGACGGCCACGCCGGCCCGGCCCAGCGCTCGATCAGCCGTCCGGCGAGGGCGCCGCCCCGCGCGGTCAGCCGCCGTTCCGGCAGCAGCGGGACCTGGAACCCCAGGGCGTACCGGCTCGCTTTGAGCTGGCCGAAGGGGTCGGTGTACAGCGCGGCTCGCAGACGGAGCGGGTGCGGCGCGGACACCGCCACCAGCCGGCGGACCACCTTGGGATCGACCACGCTCATGGTCCAGGCGAGCAGGCCGCCCCAGTCGTGCCCGACCACGACGGCGCCTGTCTCGCCCAGCGCGCGGACGAGCCCGGCGGCGTCGGCCGCCAGTGTGGGCAGGTCGTAGCCCCGTGGCGGCTTGTCGCTCGCGCCGTACCCTCGGAGGTCGGCGGCGACGGCCCGGTAGCCCGCCTCGGCGAGCGACACGAGCTGGTGACGCCAGGTCCACCAGAACTGCGGGAACCCGTGGAGCAGCAGCACGAGCGGGCCCTCGCCGGCCTCCACCACGTGGAACCGGGTGCCCCCGGCGTGGACGGCCCGGTGGGTCCACGGCCCTTCGACCTGGACCAGGCTCTCGTCAGGTGGCATCGATCACGGACTCCCGATGGGACCCCACCTGACCGGCCGTCGGACCGGTGTACGGCGGGGGCGCGGGCGGGCCGGGGCGGCGCGCGGGCGCGGGCGCCTCCTCGGCGAGCTCCTCCTCCTCGGGACCCTTGAGGCTCTTGAGGCTGCGCACGGTGCGCTTCATGCCGGTCAGGCCCTTGAGGCGCCGGTAGCCGACGAAGACCAGCACCGCGGCCATCAGGAGGTAGAACACGGTCACGATGGCGAACGCCAGCCAGGCGGACAGCCCGAGGGCCACGAGGCCGTACGCGATGGCGAACGAGGCCAGGATCAGGCACAGGTGCCCGATGAAGGCGG
The DNA here is from genome assembly GCF_016863035.1 of Microbispora corallina. Taxonomy (GTDB): domain Bacteria; phylum Actinomycetota; class Actinomycetes; order Streptosporangiales; family Streptosporangiaceae; genus Microbispora; species Microbispora corallina. Next base: position 441,911 of record NZ_BOOC01000005.1, on the reverse strand, counting down.
CCGCGCCGAACAGCCCGGCGGCCGTGCCGACCCTCTTCGCGTCGAACTTCAGCTCGGCCTTGGCCAGCTCGATCTCCGAGCGGACGAGGGTCGAGATGTGATGGCTCGCCTGGGCGACCAGCGCGCCGAGCGATTCGTCCTCGGGCATCAGGGATCTCCTATCTGCGACTATCAAACATCATCTCGTGCCGGCGCGCGCACGCGCACGTGATGCCTCTCGCACCTCGCGGAGCGCTCTGTTCCCCGGCGTCGTCGCCGCCTGGGGAATCTGCCCGCCGCGGCCCGGATTATGACGGCCTGCCCCATAAGCACAGGGCGTGGACGCCGGGTTCGGCGTCCACGCCCTGATGCCGGGGCGGCGACCGTCAGTCGTCGCTCTTTGCGCTGGGGAGCTTCTCGGCGATCAGGTTCATGACGGAGCTGTCGGTGAGCGTGGTGACGTCGCCGAGCGACCGGTTCTCCGCCACGTCGCGCAGGAGGCGGCGCATGATCTTGCCGGAGCGGGTCTTGGGCAGCTCGGGGACCACCATGATCTGACGCGGCTTGGCGATCGGGCCGAGCGTCTTGGCGACGTGGGCCCGCAGCTCGGCCCCGATGTCGTCGCTCTCCTCGGCCCCGCCGCGCAGGATCACGAACGACACGATCGCCTGGCCGGTGACCGGGTCGGTCGCGCCGACGACGGCGGCCTCGGCCACCTTCGGGTGGCTGACCAGCGCGCTCTCGACCTCGGTCGTGGAGATGTTGTGCCCGGAGACCAGCATGACGTCGTCGACCCGGCCCAGCAGCCACAGGTCGCCGTCCTCGTCGCGCTTGGCGCCGTCGCCGGGGAAGTACATCCCCTCGAAGCGCGACCAGTAGGTGTCGATGTACCGCTGGTCGTCGCCCCAGATCGTGCGGAGCATGGACGGCCAGGGCTCCCGGATCACGAGGAAGCCGCCCCCGCCGTTCGGCACCGACTTCGCCTGGTCGTCGACCACGTCGGCGACGATGCCCGGCAGCGGCTGCATGGCGGCGCCGGGCTTGGCGGCCGTGACGCCGGGGAGCGGGCTGATCATGATGCCGCCGGTCTCGGTCTGCCACCACGTGTCCACCACCGGGCAGCGGTTGGCGCCGATGTGCTCGCGGTACCAGACGTACGCCTCGGGGTTGATGGGCTCGCCGACCGAGCCGAGCACGCGCAGGGACGACATGTCGAACTTGGCCGGGATGTCGTCGCCCCACTTCATGAACGTCCGGATGGCCGTCGGGGCGGTGTAGAGGATCGTGACCTTGTACTTCTGCACGATCTCCCAGAAGCGGCCCCGGTGCGGGGTGTCGGGGGTGCCCTCGTAGATGACGCTGGTCGCGCCGTTGGCCAGCGGGCCGTACACGATGTAGGAGTGCCCGGTCACCCAGCCGATGTCGGCGGTGCACCAGTAGATGTCGGTCTCCGGCTTGAGGTCGAAGACCGCGTGGTGGGTCCAGGCGACCTGGGTCAGGTAACCGCCGGTGGTGTGCAGGATGCCCTTGGGCCTGCCGGTCGTGCCACTGGTGTAGAGGATGTACAGGGGGTCCTCGGCGTCGTGGGGCACCGGCTCGTGCTCGGCCGGCTGGCGGTCGACCAGGTCGTGCCACCAGACGTCCTTGTCGCCGAACGCCACGTCCTGCCCGGTCCGGCGGACCACCAGCACGTGCTCGACGCCCGGGCACTCGGCCACGGCCTCGTCGACCGTCGGCTTGAGCGCGCTCGGCGCGCCCCGGCGGTAGCCGCCGTCCGCGGTGATCACGACCTTCGCGTCGGCGTCGTCGATGCGGCTCTTCAGGGCCGTCGCGGAGAACCCGCCGAACACCACCGAGTGGATGGCCCCGATCCGGGCGCAGGCCAGCAGCGCGATCGGCAGCTCTGGGATCATGGGCATGTAGACGGCGACCCGGTCGCCCTTGCGCACGCCCAGCTCCTCGAGCGCGTTGGCCGCCTTCGCGACCTCCTTCGCCAGGTCGGCGTAGGTGATCGTACGGCTGTCGCCCTCGGGCTCGCCCTCCCAGTAGTAGGCGACCTTGTCGCCCCGGCCCTCCTCGACGTGGCGGTCGACGCAGTTGTACGCGACGTTCAACCGGCCGCCGACGAACCACTTCGCGAACGGCGCCTTCCACTCCAGCGTGGTGTCCCAGCGCCGCGCCCAGGTGAGCCGCTCCGCCGCGCGCTCCCAGAACGCGAGCCTGTCCTGCGCGGCCTCCTCGTAGGCGTCGGCCGTGACGTTGGCGTTCGCCGCGAGGTCGGCCGGCGGGTCGAACCGCCGCGTCTCGCTCAGCAGGTTCGACAGCGTCTCCTGCGATTCCTGACCGGGGGTATCGGTGGCCACTGCGTGCTCCTTACAGCGTCTTCTGCTTCTCTTACGTTCGGCCGCCTCGGCCAAGCTGGGGTATGTCGTTCCCACTTCACCAGGCCAGGGCCGTCAAGTACAAGTAATCGAGGGCCCTCCCTCACGTCGCGCCACAGGACCTCGTTATCAGAGATGCCTGGGGAATTTGTGGTGATATGAGGGGATGTGGGTGCTGAGGTGCGCCCAACGGCCGCACCTTCTCGCCGAACGACGTGCTACCCGCCGGTAAGGTCGGTGCCTGTGAACGACCCGCTCGCCGCCGTCGCGGAGCTGCCAGGAGTCCCGGAGGCGGTTCAGGAGGCCAGGGAGGCCGTCGACCGCCTCTATCGCCACCGGGTGCTGCGGCGGCGCAGCCCCGAGGTGTCGGCGGAGTCCGCCCTGCGCGGGGCCCGCGCGTCTGCCGCGCTCGAGGGCGTCCAGGTGGCCCTGGAGCCGCTGCGGCGCGGCGAGGCGACCGATCCCGTCGTGCAGGGCGCGCTGCGGGCGTCCGCCGAGCTGGGACGCCTCGGGCCGACGTGGCGATCGGCGCCCCGGCAGGTCCTCGCCCGGCTCCACGCGCTCGCCGCGGCCGGGCTCACGGCCGACCCCGGCCGTCCCAGGACCGGGGACACCTCCGTGGACCCGCTCGGACTCGGGCCCGCCCCCGGCGCGGCGGAGACGGCCGCCCGGATGGCGGCCCTGGCCGACATCGTGTCGGCGACGAACGCGCCGGCCCTCGTGCTGGGCGCGATCGTCCACGCGGAGCTCGCCGTGCTGCGGCCGTTCGGCGTCGCGGACGGCCTGGTGGCCAGGGCGTCGGAACGGCTCACGCTGGTGGAGCTGGGCCTGGACCCCAAGTCGCTCACCGTGGTCGAGGTGGGGCACGCCGACCTCGGCGAGGCGTACGCCGAGGGGCTCAGGTCGTACCTGAAGGGGACGGCGGAGGGCGTCGGCGCCTGGGTGCGGCACTGCGCCGAAGCGGTCGTGCTGGGCGCCCGCGAGAGCACCGCCGTCTGCGAGGCCCTGTCGCGCTGACCGGTGTCGGCGGTCACCGGTCTCATAACAAAGCGGACGGCGTCCCTGGTATGGAACGCCGTCGCCTGGTACGTCTCACCGGGTTACCAAGCGTGCACCTCGAATTTGTCGGAGCGGGTCAAGCCCGTCTCGACACGCCTCCCGCGGCTGGTCGCGCGTGGGTGCCCGGTGGCCGTACGCGGACTCAAAGAGTCCGTAACCCCTTTCTACGTCCGATTCCCGGGGTTGGAAACCCCTTGGAGCAAGACCTTTACCAGGGACGATGGAGTACCCGATACGCCCTGTTTTGTTCCCATCGCCGCTAATTACGGCCGGTCTGTCGGGCGGCGTCGATCGAGCCGGTTGTCACGGGGAGTGAGAGGCCGCGGTACCCGTTGCGACGGCGCATGTCCACATGTAAAACTGACTCAGAGAAAAAAACTTACTCAGATTGGGGATGGCGCTCGACGAACCTCTCGTCGATCAGGCAGCATACGGTGTGTCTCCCCAGGAGGGACGACCGTGGAGAGGGCGGAAGTTTACAGAGCCCTTGCCACGCCCCTACTCGGTGAATAAAGCTTTCCTCCAAACGGGACCGGCTCTACCCCCCCAGAGCCGGACCACTCGGCGACCCCCGCTCTCCCCCCCGGCGGGGGTCGCCCTTTTTCTTGGTGCGCCCTGTCCACAGAACCTGGTTCGGCAGGACGGGCCCGGCCCGCGATCTCGCACGGTGGTCTCCCACGACGACAGGGAGACACCGATGCACCGCCCCTTGGCCATCACCGACGATCAGGACCTGCTCGACGACCTGCTCCGCATCGCCGCCGCGGCGGGCGTCGAGATCGACGTCGCCCACGTGGCGGCCCACGCCCGGCCGTACTGGGGACGCGCCCCGCTGGTCGTGGTCGGCGGCGATCTCGCGGACGACCTGGCGGCGACCGGCCCACCGCCCCGGCAGAACGTCGTCATCGTCACCCGGACGGCCGGCGACCCGGACATGTGGCGCCGGTGCGTGGCGATCGGAGCCCAGGCCGTCCTCGAACTGCCGGACGCCGAGCGCGTCCTCGTGGAGGAACTCGGGGAGGCCGCCGAGCCCGCGACCCGTGCGGGCACGGTCGTGTGCGTCGTCGGCGGCAGGGGAGGCGCCGGCGCCACGGTGCTGTCGGCGTCCCTGGCCCTGACCGCGTCCCGCCGGGGGCTGCGGACGCTGCTGGTCGACGCCGACCCGCTGGGCGGCGGCATCGACGTCGTCCTGGGCCAGGAGCAGGCGCTCGGGGCGCGCTGGCCCGACATCGTCGGCCGGGAGGGCAGGGTGAGCTTCTCGGCCCTGCACGAGGCGCTGCCGACGTTCGGCGAGCTCACCGTGCTGTCGTGGCATCGGGGGCGTCCGGCGGCGATCCCGCGCGAGGCGATGCGGGCCGTCCTCGACGCCGCCCGCCGCGGATGCGACCTGGTGGTCGTCGACCTGCCGCGGCACGTGGACGAGGGGGAGTCCGAGGCCCTGGCGCGGGCGAGCGCCACCCTGGTCGTCGTGCCGGCGGATCTGCGGGGAGCCCTGGCCGCCGCCCAGACGGTCGCCGTCCTGCGCCGGCACACGGGAGACCTGCGGGCGGTGCTCCGCACGGGCACCGTCGACCCTGACGTGGTCTCCACCTCTCTCGACGTCCCGTGCGCGGGAGTCGTGCCCGACGTGCGCAACCTCGTGGAGACGCTCGACCGGGGCGATCCGCCGCCTCTAGGCCGCACGCCCTTCGGCCGGTTCTGCTCCGGCCTCCTCGCGACCCTGGTCGACACCCCATGACCCGCCCCAGCCCCCCTCACCCCGATCGCCACCGTCCTGGACGTTCGAGAGAGGCGTCGTGACCAGGGCCGTGTCTGCCGCGGAGATCCCGGGGGTCCCGCCGGAGCTGGTCGAGGCCGTACGGGTGCGGCTGTCGCGGGCCGGCGCCCCGCCGACCGCCGCGCAGGTCGCGGCCGCCCTGCGCGCCGAGCGCGCCGTGCTGGGCGACGCCGAGGTGCTGGCCGTCGCGCGGACCCTGCGCGCCCACCTGATCGGGGCCGGGCCGCTCGAATCGCTGCTGGCCGAGCCGGGCGTCACGGACGTCCTCGTGAACGGGCCGCGAGACGTGTGGGTCGACGACGGCCGCGGCCTGCGCCGCACCGGCGTGACCTTCGCGGGCGACGACGACGTGCGGCGCCTGGCCCAGCGCCTCGCGGCGGCCGCCGGTCGCCGCCTCGACGACGCCAGTCCCTACGTGGACGCCCGGTTGGCGGGCGGGGTGCGGCTGCACGCCGTGCTGCCCCCGGTCGCGCCTGAGGGCACGTGCCTGTCCCTGCGCCTGCCGCCGCGCCGTACGTTCACGATCGAGGAGCTCGTCCCGGCGGCCGGCGCGACGGTGCTGCACGCGATCATGGCGGCGCGTCTGGCGTTCCTCGTCACGGGAGGCACGGGCACGGGCAAGACGACCCTCCTGTCCGCGATGCTCTCCCGGGCCGATCCGGGCGAGCGCCTGCTGCTCGTGGAGGACTCGGCGGAGCTGCATCCCACCCCACGTCGTACGCCTGGAGGCCCGTCCGCCCAACCTCGAAGGCGCGGGCGGGGTCACCCTGCGTGATCTCGTACGTCAGGCGCTTCGCATGCGCCCGGACCGCGTCGTCGTGGGCGAGGTGCGCGGCTCCGAGGTCGTCGACCTCCTGGCCGCGCTCAACACGGGGCACGAGGGCGGCTGCGGCACCCTGCACGCCAACAACGCGGCCGACGTGCCGGCGCGGCTCGAGGCCCTCGCGTGCGCGGCCGGGCTCTCCCGGGAGGCCGTCCACAGTCAGATCGCCGCCGCCCTCGACGTGGTCGTCCATCTCGTACGGGAGCCCGGCGGCGGTCCCCGGCGCGTGTCGGAGATCTGCCTGCTCGACCGTCTATCCTCCGGGCTCGTCACAGCCGTGCCGGCGCTGGCCTTCGACGCCCGCGGCACGGTCGCTCGCGGACCCGCCGCCGACGCGCTGGCCTCCCGATGCCCGGGGACCGCCATGGCCTTCGCACCCGCGCCGTCCGCCGATGTGGCGTCCGACGCCTCGGGATTTTGCCGGGGAGGGGTGTGATGGTCCTGATCGCCGTACTGGCCGCGGCGACGGCCGGCTGGGTCGCCGTGGGTCCGGACGCCGTCACTGCCCGGCTCATCCTCCTCACGCGCACGTCCCGCACGGGACCCCTCCGCGGCCTGTGGACGGCGGCGCTGCGCAGGCGGAGGCCGGCGGCGGACGCCGCCGCCTGGCGGCAGATCTCGATCGAGCTGTGCCAGAGCCTCGCTGCCGAACTCGCCGCGGGCCGGACGCCCGGTGACGCCCTCGCACGAGCCGTGGCCTCGGCCGACCCGCACGACCCGGCCGTGCTGCCACCGGTGGCCGCGGCCGCGCGCGACGGCGGCGACGTCGCGGCCGCGCTGCGGAGGGCCGCCCCGGCCCGGGGTGGTGAGGGGCTGCTGCGGCTGGCGGCCTGCTGGCGGGTGGGCGTCACCGCCGGCGCCGGACTGACCGCCCTGGTCGAACGCCTGAGCGCGTCCCTGCGCGAGGCCGAGGCCCACCGCCAGGAGGTGGCGGCGCAGCTCGCCGGGCCTCGTGCGACGGCGCGGATGCTCGCCGTCCTGCCCGTGCTCGGGCTGCTCATGGGCGCCGGCCTCGGGATGAGCCCCCTGGCCTTCCTGCTGGGCGGGCCCGCCGGGCTGGCCTGCCTGGCTGTGGGGCTTGGACTCGACGCCGCCGGGGTCTGGTGGACCGGACGCCTGGTCGCCCGCGCGGAGCAGACGCCGGAGTCGAGAGGGCGGGTCTCGTGATGGCTTTGGCGTTCGGCGTCCGGTGGGTGGGATGCGTGGTCGCCTGCGCGGAGGAGACGCCGGGGTCGGGAGGGCGGTTCTCGTGATCGCTCTCGCGGCCGGGATCATGTTCGCGGTCAGCCTGTGGATCTGGCCGGCCAGGCGCTCACCGGTGGATCGCCTCCGCGCCCTGGCGTCCGAGCAGGGCGGCGGCACGGGTACCACGACCGGGGAGCCTCGCCGGCCCGATCGGAGAGTCGGCGCGTTGGTCGCTGCGCCGGTGGCTTTCGTGGGGTTCCTCCTGGTGGGCGGAGCCCCCGGCCTCCTCACGGGAGCCCTGCTGGCGGCGGGTGCGCTCGTGGTCGTCCACAGGCGTGAACCGCCCGAGGCCCGACGTCGTCGAGAGCGGATGGCGGCAGATCTTCCGTTCGCCGCCGATCTGATGGTCGCGTGTCTTCGGGCGGGCCGCCCGCTCGGCGGGGCTGTGGAGACCGCCGCGCAGGCCATCGGGGGTCCGCTGGGCGATCGCCTGGAGTGGGTGGGCGCCCAGATCCGGCTCGGCGCCGATCCGGAGGCGGCCTGGGCCGCGCTCACCGGCGATGTGTCGCTGGCCCCGCTCTCCCGCACGATGATCAGAGCCGCTCAGAGCGGCGCACCGGTCGCCGACGTCCTCACCCGGCTCGCCGACGACGCCCGGCAGACGGCCAGGGCGTCGGCGTCCGCGGCCGCCCGTCGCGTCGGCGTCCAGGCCGTGGCGCCTCTCGGGCTCTGCTTCCTTCCGGCCTTCGTGCTCCTGGGCATCGTCCCGGTGGTCGCCGGTCTGGCCACGCAGATCCTGCTGCCGTGATCCACCTGTGGACACCCGTTATTCACAGCTGGGGACGACGCTGTCCACAGCTGTGGAAATCCGTGAGGTGCAGAAGCGGACGTAGCCGCCTTTCCCGGCTCAGCCGTTCGTGCCTCTGGCGCTCCTTCCCCTCGCTTGTCCACAGAACTGGATTCGCCTCCCTGAAGGTTCGGCCCGAACACGCAGTCTGTGGTCGGCACGGGCGGACGGTCCGCCCCGACCTGCAGGAGGACCTATGAGCCACACGACGGCCGAGCAGCTGTCGCAGCCCATCCTGGCGCTGACGGAGGGCGTGGGGCGCGCCCGGCACCGCAAGCCCGGCCTCCTGGCCCGGCTCCGGCGATCCCTGGGCCTCACCCGAGCCGCACGCGGCGTCCGCAGGACGAGCCGCCATCGATCGGCGGCTGCCTCGGCGGTCGCCGGCCTGTGGATGACCGTCGGGCGCCCCCTTCCTCTCGGCGCCTGTGTCGTGTCCATGTCGGCCGGGGTGCGGGCCCGGGCGGCGCGGATGGGAATCCGAGAGCTGGTCGCCGCTTGCCGGGAGTTGGTCACCACGACACGCGCGCAGGCTCGATCCGCGGGAGTGCAGTGGACTCTGCTCCTGCGAGGCAGGGCCGAGGCGGGGATGTCGACAGCGGAGTACGCCGTGGGCACGATCGCCGCCTGCGGCTTCGCGGCTTTGTTGTGGAAGGTCGTGACGAGCGCCGAGGTGCGTTCGATGCTCGCCGCGCTCATCCAGAAGGCCCTCAAGCTGGCGGGCTGAGGACGATGACCCGGAGCGACGACCTGGAGAGGACGGACGGCCGACGTCGGTCGGAACGGCGGCACGGGCCAGATCGCGAAACGTACGGGGCGCTGCGCCCGGCCGGGCGCCATGCCCGCGCCGCGATCGCCGCCGGAGACCCTCCCGCGAGGGCGCTGCCAGAAGGACGGCCGGAGCGAGGGTCGGTGACGGCGGAGACGGCGGTGGCGCTACCGGCTCTCGTGGTCGTCCTGGCGGCCGCGCTATGGGCGGTGACTGTTGTCGGTGCGCATCTGCAGTGCGTGGACGCGGCTCGGGCAGGAGCCCGGGCCGCGGCCCGCGGAGAGGCGGTGGACGCGGTGCGGGCCGCGGTGTCCCGGGCGGCCCCGCCGGGTGCACGAGTCGAGGTCGTGCTCGGAGCGGTCACGACCAGGGTGGAGGTCGTCGCCTCCGTCCAGCCCTTGTGGCGGGGCATGGTGCCGCCCACGCGGGTGGAGGCGTTCGCCGTCGCCGCCACCGAGCCCGGCGTCATCGTCGAAGGCGGTGCGAGCGGTCCCTCTACTCAGGCAGCCTCCGGAAGTCTGCCCTCGGTCCCACCCGCAGACCCGCTCCCCGCGCCGGGGCCTGCTTCCGGCGTTCTCCGCAAGGAGCGGTCGGCGGCGAATTCCGACAGGCGGGGTGACCGGGCGGTGTCACCTCCCGCAGGGGCGGCGGGCGTCGTCGCGTTCCTGCCCGCCACGGGCCTCCTGACGTGGGGATCGCGACGTCGTCCGCGGCGCGGGGCTCTCCCCCGCCCGCAGGACCCCGATCGAGGGGCGGCCACGATCTGGATGGTCGCGCTCATGGCGATGATCTGGATGTCTGCCATGGTCGTCGTCCAGGTGGGTGTGGCCCGGGTCGCTCGGCATCAGGCGCAGAACGCCGCCGACCTCTCCGCCCTCGCAGCGGCCTCCTGGGCCATCGCCAGGCCGGAGAAGGCATGCGAGCACGCCGCCGACATCGCCGCGGCTAACGGCGCCGAGGTCGTCTCCTGCGCTGTGTCGGGCGGCGTCGCCGACGTCTCCACGACGGTGCCGTTCACCGCCCCGACGCTGGGGAGGCGCGTCGCGACGGCCCTCGCGAGGGCGGGACCGGTCGGGGCCGAGAGCTGATCGCCCCAACCGCATCTCGTGACGAGGCGCCCCGCAACGGTACGGCAGCAGCCGCTGAGCAGCGCGGCTTGGACGTGGGGCGAAGAGCGCGAGTGGGGAGCAGGGCCTCCAATGCGTATGGAGCCGTACTTCTGGGACTGCTGTGGCGCTAACGTCGGACCGGGTCAGAAGGTGAAGTGTCGCAATAGAATCACGACTTCTTGGACATCACGTCCAAGAGGTGACGTCTGGAATAAGGTTCCGCTTACCCTCCGTCGCCGACCGCATGCGGGGAGGCGGGGTGGCCGGCGTTGTCGACGAAGGGGTGCGTCGTGACCAGTGTCCGCAGGTTGGCCGCCGCGGCGGTGCTCATGCCGCTGGCGGTGGTGTCCGCGCTGATCTTGAGCGTGGCCCCCGCGAGCGCGGCCGACGGCGAGATCCTCTCCCCGGCCGACGGCCAGACGATCCGGACACCGGGGCCCGTGGCGATCTCCGCCAAGACCGACTGGTACCAGGTCAGCATGGCCCTGTACGTAGAGGGCCCATCGGTGTCCCGTCAGAAGATCGGCTCCGGTGGGGCGAACCAGACGATCAGCGGCTCCTTCGACCCTGGTGAGGCTCCGAACGGCACCTTCACGGTCACCCTGTACGGGGAGATCACGAACAAGACCTACAAGACGTCGACGTTCGTCCTGAGCCGGCCTCCGCAGACGCCGTCGGGCGTCGAGGCACGGCTCAAGAACGCGTCCACTGTTGTTGTCACCTGGGCGAAGGGCGCCGAGCCCGACCTGAGGTCGTATGAGATCTCTTCGAGGAAGACCGGCGCCTCAGGATCGGTGTCGGCCGACGAGGCCTGTTCGGGTTCCACCTGCCAGGCGAGCGTCGCGGTGCCGGCGAAGGCGGCGGGCCAGAAGGTGGACCTGGCCGTGCGGGCGTTCCGTTCCGACGGTCAAGGGGGCGTCATCGGGTCGCCCGGAGCCGCCACTGCCTCTGTGAGCATCCCCGCGCCCAAGCCGTCGGCGACCGCGTCCCAGAAGCCCGCGTCGGAGAAGTCGCAGGCGGCGAGCAAGACCGGCGACAGGCGCCTGCCCACGACCACGCTGCCGAACCCGCTGCCCAGCGTCCCCAAGGGGCACGGGAACACCAAGCTGAAGCTGCCCGACGTGAACGGCACCGGTGACCCGGCCGGCCCGGAGGTCGCCCCCGCCAAGAGCGACGCCCCCGACGTCTCGGCTCAGTCGTCCTTCGCGCCCCTGGGTGGCCTGAGCTACGGGATCTACGCGGCCATCGCCGTGGTCCTGCTCCTCATCGGAGCTCACCTGGGCGCGCTCGTACGCCGTAGGAGCGGTTCGGGGGCCGGCCCCGCTCGTCCGATGGCCACGACGGGGCCCATCGGTCCCTCCCCGACGGCCGGGACGACCACGGGAGCCTCCGCGCGGACCAAGTCGTCCGCCACGCGCCGCCCGACCGTGATCCTCGCCAGTTCGAAGCCGCGTGCCGCCGGCGACACGGGCCCGGGCACCGGCACCGCTGCCGGGGATCGGGGAGCCCGGGACGGTCTCCCGGAGCCGGCGGACGCCCCGGCAGGGGCCGACGACGCCACCGCGGTCACCGGTCCTGGAGGAACGGGTTCGGAGACGGCGGCATCCGGAGCCGGAGGGATCTCTACCGGGTCGGGGCAGGCCATCGGACCGGACGACCGGAACGGCTCGTCCCCCACAGATGGCGGCTCTACCGGAAAGCTCGATGGACCGGCTCCGGCCGACTCCACGGGCTCCTCGGGACCGCGTCTCCCCGCGGACATCCTGTCCGACGACGCGGCCGAACCCGGCGCTCCCGGTCGTGTCCCGGCCTCGGAGTCCGCTGCCGCCTCTGTGCCTGCCTCCGCCTCCACGCGGGGCTCGGACACGGCGGCGCTCGAGGCCGGTGCGGCCGGTGCGGCCGAGGACGGGTCGGCATCCTTCACCTCGGTCAGCGCCGCGTCCACGGCCCCTCAGCCGCGGCTGGACGACGACCTCATGCCTCACCGACGTCCTGGTGGGAACGACCTCCCACGGCCTCGGCTCGACGACGGCCTCTGGGACCGTCCCAGGCAGCCGCAGCACGACGTCTGGACGGAGGAGGACGACGACGCCGTTCCCAGCGGCACCCGCGATCTCTGACCCACGGCACAACCGGCGACACCGGACGGCCCGGCGCGCCCGAGCCTGATCGTTCGCTCACCCGCGCCCCGGGCCAGGCGCGCGGGCCACGCGCCCTGGGCGCCCCAGCGCGCTTAGGCGTCCCGGGCCAGGCGCGCCGTCGCGGCCGCCCCGGGCCAGGCGTGCGGGCCAGACTGCCCGCGGGCGTCCCAAACGCCCCGGCGTCCAGGGCGCCCCAAGGCGCTTGGGCGCCCCGGGCCGGGCGCCCGGGCCAGGCCGCCCTCGCCAGGCGTTCCGAGCGTCCCAATGTGCCCAGGTGCCCGCGCGTCACGCCGGTCACGTCCTCCACGCCGCGGTGCGATCGCGGGATGGATTTCAGCGGGGCAGGAGCACGTCGAGGAGGCGGATTGCTCCCGCCTTGTCGAGCGGTTCGTTGCCGTTGCCGCACTTGGGCGACTGGATGCAGGACGGGCAGCCCCGTTCGCACTCACAGGAGGCGATGGCCTCCCGGGTCGCGGTGAGCCACTCCGTGGCCCTGGCGTACCCGCGTTCGGCGAAGCCGGCCCCGCCGTCGTGGCCGTCGTACACGAAGACCGTGAGCAGGCCCGTGTCGGGGTGGAGTTCGGTCGACACGCCGCCGATGTCCCAGCGGTCGCAGGTCGCGAACAGCGGCAGCAGGCCGATCGAGGCGTGCTCGGCGGCGTGGGCGGAGCCGCCGAGGTCGACGGTCCCGCCTCCGGAGTCGGACACCAGGGGCACGAGGGCGTCGGCGGGGAGCGTCCACCAGACGGCGCGCGTGCAGAGCGTCCGGGGCGGCAGGTCGAGCGGCTCCTCACCGAGGATCTCACCGCTCTGCGTGCGCCGCTTCAGGTAGGAGACGACCTGCCGGGTGACCTCCACCGACCCGAAGTGCAGTTCGCCCGGCCCGAACGGCCGTGACCGGGACGACTCCATCACCCTGATGTCGGTCACGTCGCGGGCGAAGGTCGAGTAGTCGGGACTGGCCGCCGTCACCAGCGCGACCCCCGCCTCGAGGTCGAGCACGTCGACGACGAACGTCTCGCCCTGATGCAGGTAGACGGCTCCGGCGTGGACGGACGTATGGGCCGACGACTCGTCCACGGTGCCCAGCAGGCGTCCGGTCGACGCCTCGACGACCTGTACGGGCGCCCCGCCCGTCCCCCGGATGTCGGCGAGATCGGCGGCCCGCTCCTTGCTGGTCCAGAACCACCCGGAGGCCCGCTTGCGGAGCAGCCCGCGCTCCACGAGGTCGTCCAGAGCGGCGGGCGCGGCCGGGCCGAAGATCTCCAGATCGTCCTCGGTCAGCGGGATCTCCGCCGCGGCGGCGCACAGATGGGGCGCGAGCACGTAGGGGTTGTCCGGGTCGAGCACGATCGTCTCGACAGGCTGGCCGAACACCGCCTCGGGGTGGTGGACGATGTAGGTGTCCAGCGGGTCGTCGCGGGCGATCAGCACGGCCAGCGCGTCCTGCCCCGCCCGGCCGGCCCGGCCCGCCTGCTGCCACAGCGACGCCCGGGTCCCCGGCCAGCCCGCGATGAGGACGGCGTCGAGGCCCGAGACGTCCACGCCGAGTTCGAGCGCGTTCGTGGTGGCCAGGCCGGTCAGCTCGCCCGACCGCAGGGCCTTCTCCAGCATGCGCCGATCGTCGGCCAGGTAGCCGGCGCGGTACGCCGCGACCCGGTCGGCCAGCCGTCCCGGTCCGAGAAGGTCGCGCCCGCCGTCACCGGGGTCGTGCCCGCCCTCCTCCGTACGGGAGAGATCCCTTCCGTCGACGCCTCCGTCCAACGGGAGGTCCAACGGGAGGTCCGCTGCCATGTCTGCCGCGACGTCTGCCGCGAGGTCCCCTCGGCCCCCGCCGTCCGGCCCGCCGTGTCCGTGCAGGTGGGCCGGGCCGTCCGGGGACTGGGGGTCCTCGTGTTCCCGGCCGGACCCGGGCCCGGCGTCGGCTTGTCCACCGAAGACGTCGCCGAGGAGACGCGGGGGAGCGCCGTGCTCGCCGTGTTCGTCGAGGTCCTCGAACGCCGAGGCCGGCTGGCCGTGGGGACCGGCGCGGAGGAGGTCCTCGACCTCCTCGAGATTGCGGCGGGCGGTAAGAGCGACGGTCTCGGCCGCTCGGCGAGAGCGAACGAAGGCGAGGGTCCGGACGTCCTCGATCACGAGGTCGGCCAGCAGATCCGCGGCCTCCGCCGTGGCCGTACGGCGGACGGGGGCCCCTCCCTCGCCCCGCAGATCGGTCAGAGGGGGCTCCCACAGGGCGAAGGTGGTCGAACCCCGGGGAGAGGCGTCCCGGGTCACCTCGGCCATCTCAAGGCCGGTCAGGCGCATCGCCGCGACCGCGGGGTCGCTGGCGGTGGCCGACGCGAGCAGGAACACGGGCTCGGAGCCGTACTTCGCGCACACCCGGCGGAGCCGCCGCAGGATCTGGGCCACGTGCGACCCGAAGACACCGCGGTACCCATGGCACTCGTCCACCACCACCAGCCGCAGGCGCCGCCAGAAGGAGGACCAGGAGGCGTGCCTCGGCAGGATGGACCGATGCAACATATCCGGATTTGTTAGGACATAATTGGCATTCTGGCGTATCCAGCGGCGCTCCTCGGCCGGGGTGTCGCCGTCGAAGGTCGCCGCCCGGATCTGGGTCAGGTGCAGCCGGCGCAGGGCTCTGAGCTGGTCGGCGGCGAGAGCCTTCGTGGGGGTGAGGTAGAGGACGGACCCGCCCTGGAAGATCTCCGTCGCGGCCGGAAGCAGGTAGGCCAGGGATTTTCCAGACGCGGTGCCTGTGGCAATGATCACGTTTTGGCCACGCCGGACAAGCTCGGCCGCCTCGAGCTGATGTTGCCAAAGGCCCGATATGCCCTGGTTCTCCAGCCGGGAGAGCAGGAGCTCCGGGGCCCAATCCGGCCACTGGGCTTGACCCGCCTGACGTGCTGGAACATGCTCCACATGGGTGACCCGCCGCTGGCGTGCGGGAACCGCGAGCAGGCGGGCGAGGAGGGTGCCTGTTCGATGCGAGGACGAAGAAGTCGGAGTCACTGGTTTCCAGTTTGGCATCTGCGGGGAGAGTCGCCCGGAGTCGTGATTTCGTATAGACACGGAGTCGCAGCGTGGTTGAATGCCGCGCGTCAGGGTCGTCGTTCTGGGACTACCAGGATGCTCGATCCGCATGGAGACCTACGCAAGTAAGGCGCTGGAGGATCTGTGGATCTGAAGTTGGACCACCATTCCGAGGACAATCTCACCATCGTCGATGTCGAGGGTGAGATCGACGTCTACACCGCGCCCAGACTGCGTGAGCTGCTGATCGACCTGGTCAACAAGGGCAACTTCCACCTGCTCGTGAACATGGAGAAGGTGGACTTCCTGGACTCGACTGGCCTTGGTGTGCTGGTCGGCGGCCTCAAGCGGGTGCGGGCGCATGACGGTTCCCTGGAGCTCGTCTGCACACAGGAGCGGATTCTGAAGATTTTCCGCATCACCGGTCTGACGAAGGTCTTCGGGATCTACGCCTCGGTCGAGGAGGCCAAGGAAGCCCACGGCCGGGACAAGTGACGGCCGAGGAACAAGCACCATGGCCACCGTCGAGCTGACGTTCAGCGCTCTGCCCGCCCACGTGCGCACCGCACGGCTGGTCGCCACGGCGATCGCCCGGCGCACCGGCGTCGCGGAGGCGCTCCTGGACGAGGTGCGGCTCGCCGTCGGAGAGGCGTGCTCACGGGCTGTGGAGGCGCACCGCCTCCACTGCCCGGGGGAGCCGGTACGCATCGAGTTACGCGACGACGCGGGGCGTTTCGAGGTCACCGTGACCGACGTCGCCCCGAGCGAGGACATGCGTCCGCACGTCCTGGAGGCCGACGGCAGCGCCATGCCGGAGATGGCCGGTCTCGGCATCGCGGTCATCGCCGGGCTCGCCGACGACGTCGAGGTGTCGCCCGGGCCCAAGGGCATGCGCATCCGCATGAGCTGGCCCGCGTCCCCGCACGGCATCGCCGCCGTCTGATCCGCCGGCCGGAAGCCTCCGGTCGCGTAGAGCGTCCCCCGGTCGAGCCGTCCCCCGGCCGGGAAGCTTTCTCCTGCCGGGCTTCCGCCCCGCCCCCTTCCGTACGGCCTCCGGCCCGGCGTCGCGCCCTCATGGCCCATGCTCGGAACCTCGTACGCCGGAGAACCCGCATTCGCCCGGAACGCCCGCGGGCCGAGTTCCGGCGCCCTCACGTCGCCCCTCCATGCGCTTCCCCATGCCCCCGCGCCGCCTCCGGCCTGCGCCGGTCGTTGACGCTGCGTGCCCGTGCGATCGCGCGTCCTCCCGACCCCGCAGGCAGACGGCGGACACGGGCATGCTCATCCGATCTTTGGGATGACCGAAACAATAGATACGGTTCTGCCGTAACAAGGACGACCACATCCGCCGTCATCCTGACTCACCTGGTCAAAGCGTCTCCACGCCGGAGCAAATGTTGCGCCATTACTGGACGACGGTTCGATTACGCGGGGCAGAGGCCTTCATATCCGTGGCCTTGCTGCGTAGACTCCCCGCACCGGCCAAGGTATTGCGGATGCAACCGGAAGCGGCATTGCCAACCGCCCGGGAGTGCGCCGCGGGGCCACCAGGATCGTCAGCAGCGCCGTCCGGGCAGGAACCGAATCCCCGTCTGGCCGAGGAGGACGGATGTCTGCCTACCAAGCCGCTGGCAACGACGCAGCGGTGGCTCTAACCGGGTCCCATCTCACTCTTGTCGTAGTCGTCGCCGTGGTGGCCCTGTTGGCCCTGGCCGTCGCCGGCGGACTCGTACGAGAGGTGCTCGCCGCAGGGCAGGGCACCGAACGAATGCAGAACATCGCACGTGCCGTGCAACAGGGCGCCGCCGCTTATCTCACGCGGCAGTTCCGGACGCTGGCCGTGTTCGTCATCATCATTCCCTTCCTGCTTCTGCTGTTGCCCGCCGATTCGACCGGAGAAAGGGTCGGCCGTTCGGTCTTCTTCGTGGTCGGAGCGCTGTTCTCGGCGCTGACGGGCTTCACGGGCATGTGGCTGGCCGTACGCGGGAACGTCCGCGTCGCGGCGGCCGCCCGGGAGTCGGGCGAGAAGACCGCGATGCGGATCGCGTTCCGCACGGGCGGCGTGGCCGGCATGTTCACGGTGGGCCTCGGCCTGCTGGGCGCCGCGCTCGTCGTGATCATCTTCAAGGGCGACGCGCCGAACGTCCTGGAGGGCTTCGGCTTCGGCGCCGCACTGCTCGCCATGTTCATGCGAGTCGGCGGCGGCATCTTCACCAAGGCGGCCGACGTCGGCGCCGACCTGGTGGGCAAGGTCGAGCAGGGCATCCCCGAGGACGACCCGCGCAACGCGGCCACCATCGCCGACAACGTCGGCGACAACGTCGGCGACTGCGCCGGCATGGCGGCCGACCTGTTCGAGTCGTACGCCGTCACGCTCGTCGCGAGCCTGATCCTGGGCAAGGCCGCCTTCGGCACCGAAGGCCTGGTCTTCCCGCTGATCGTCCCGATGATCGGCGTGATCACCGCGGTGATCGGCATCTTCACCACCGCGCCGCGCAGCGGCGACCGGTCGGGCATGGCGGCCATCAACCGCGGCTTCTTCATCTCCGCCGCCATCTCCGCTGTGCTCGTGGCCGTCGCCGCGTTCGCGTACCTGCCGTCGAGCTTCGGCGCCCTCAGCGGGGTCAGCGCGCAGATCGCGTCGCTCTCGGGCGACCCGCGCCTGATCGCGATCGGCGCCGTGCTCATCGGCCTGGTCCTGGCCAGCGCGATCCAGATCCTCACCGGCTACTTCACCGAGACGAACCGCCGTCCGGTGAAGGAGATCGGCGAGAGCTCGCTCACCGGCCCGGCCACCGTCATCCTGTCCGGCATCTCGGTGGGCCTGGAGTCCGCGGTCTACTCGGCGCTGCTGATCGGCGCCGCGGTGTACGGCGCGTTCCTGCTGGGCTTCGGCAACGTCACGATCGCCCTGTTCGCGGTCGCACTCGCCGGCACCGGCCTGCTGACCACGGTCGGCGTGATCGTGTCCATGGACACCTTCGGCCCGGTCTCCGACAACGCCCAGGGCATCGCCGAGATGTCCGGCGACGTCGAGGGCGAGGGCGCGCGCGTCCTCACCTCGCTCGACGCCGTGGGCAACACGACGAAGGCCATCACGAAGGGCATCGCGATCGCGACGGCCGTGCTCGCCGCGACCGCGCTGTTCGGCTCGTTCCGGACGGCGGTCGAAGGCGAGCTGGCCAAGGCCACACAGGGTGTGAAGGACGCGCTGGGCTCGTTCGCCAACTTCAGCCTCTCGGTGGACTCCCCGAACGCCCTGGTCGGCCTCATCGTCGGCGCGGCCGTGGTGTTCCTGTTCTCCGGGCTGGCGATCAGCGCCGTCGGCCGGGCCGCCGGCCGGGTCGTCTACGAGGTGCGCGAGCAGTTCCGGACCAAGCCCGGGATCATGGACGGCAGCGAGCTGCCCGACTACAGCCGGGTGGTCGACATCTGCACCCGCGACTCGCTGCGCGAGCTGGCCACGCCCGGCCTGCTCGCCGTGCTGACGCCGATCGCGGTCGGCTTCGCGCTCGGGTACGCGCCGCTCGGCGCCTACCTGGCCGGCGCCATCGCGGCCGGCACGCTCATGGCGGTGTTCCTCGCCAACTCCGGCGGCGCCTGGGACAACGCCAAGAAGCTGGTCGAGGACGGCCACCACGGCGGCAAGGGCTCCGAGGCCCACGCCGCCACGGTGATCGGCGACACCGTCGGCGACCCGTTCAAGGACACCGCCGGTCCCGCGATCAACCCGCTGATCAAGGTGATGAACCTGGTCGCGCTGCTGATCGCGCCGGCCGTCGTGACCTACGCCGACAACGTGGGCGTGCGCATCGGCGCGACCGTCGTCGCGGTGGGGGTCGTCGTGGCCGCCGTGGTCGTCTCCAAGCGCAGGACGACGAGCATCGCGCCCTCGGAGAACCACGAGGAGCGCGCCTCGGAGCCGGTCGCGCACTGATCGTGTCCGTCGCGCCCCGGCACCCGCCGGGGCGCGCGGCCGTCCGGAGAATCAGCCGTACGGAAGGTCCCCCGCTCCGAAGCGGGGGACCTTCTTCATACACTGAGGCGCTATGGACAAGCCGAACGGCGGGCGGACACTGGCCCTGATCCTGCTGGCCATGGCCGCGATGTTCGCCGTCATCATCGGCCTCGCCGTGTGGGCCGCCGGATGAGCCCCTCCACGCGCACCCTCGTCGTCGTACGGCACGCCAAGGCCGGGCACGAGCCGGGGCTGTCCGACCCGGAGCGGCCGCTGACGGGCCGCGGGGAGCGCGACGCCCGTGAGGCCGGCGAGCACATCCGGCCGCTGCGCCCCGCCCTGGTCATCGCCTCGCCCTCGGTCCGCACCCGGCGCACCGCCGAGCTGCTCGGCCTCGACGCACCCGTCGAGATCGAGCGGGACATCTACGAGGCCTTCCCCGACGACCTGCTCGACCTGCTCCGCCGTACCGATCCGGGCGTGGGGTCGCTCGTGCTCGTGGGCCACAACCCGGGCGTCCACGAGCTGGTGGCGTCCCTCACCGGGGAGCGGGTCGACGGCTTCCCGCCCGGCGCGTTCGCCGTGATCGAGCTCGCCGGCCCGTGGGAGGAGGCGGGCGCCGGCTCCGGCCGCCTGGTCCGTACGTATCACCCCTGATTCCGGGTAGGGGGACGCCCTGCGCCTGAGAGACATCACCTCCGCCGGGGCGTTGAGGCTGGACGATCCCCGCCTCGCGCTCGGCTTCGGGCTGTCCGGAGCCGCCTGCCTCGTGATCCCCCTGCTCGTCGGGATGCTCACCGGCCATCCGGCGGGCGGGGCGACCGTGGGCCTCGGCGCGTGGCTGGTGGCGGCCCGGGCCAACGCCGACCCGGCCGGGGTCAGGACGACGTACCTGCTGGGCGTGGTCGTCTCCGTGGGCGTCGGCACGTCGCTGGGCGTCCTGCTGGCCGGCCACAGCTGGGTCATGGTGGTGGTCGCCTCGGTCCTCGCCGGCATCGGCGGGCTGATCCGCCCGGTGGGCGTCACCCCGGCGCTGACGCTGCTGCTCACGGCTTCGAACGCGCTGCCCCTCGACCCGGTCCCGCACACGGCTCTCCAGCTTCTCGGGGGCCTGCTGTCGAGCGTCATGCTCACGCTGCCGTGGCCGTGGCGGCGGACCCGGCCGCTGGTCACCACGCTGTCGGAGGCGGCCGACAGGCTGGCCGACCTGGTCGAGGCCGCGGCCGACCCGGACCTCGCTCCCGAGGAGTGGGACCGGCTGCGGCGCCGGGCCGTGGGCGCCCTGAACGAGGTGCGCACGGCCCGCACGCGCCGCCGCTGGCAGCGCTCGGCGGCGGCGGACGAGGTCGCGACCGCGCTGCGCCGGGTGTTCCACGAGATCGTGGCCCTGCGCGGGCTCATGGTCACGCTGCACCGCCGCGCCCCCGAGGCGTGCGGCGCGATCGGCCTGCGCGACCTGGTGGACTCCATCGCCCGCGCCCTGCGCGCGTACCTGGCGCAGTGCCCGCCGGCCGGGCAGGAGCGGATAGTGGACTTCGCGCGGCGGGTCGACGCCCTGCGCGAGGAGGCCGGCGGCGGGGAACGGTCGATGGTCGTGCTCGTCCTGCTCCGCCAGATCGCCCACGCCTCCGGCCGCGTCCGGGAGGCCCTGGAGGGCTCGCAGGAGGCCGCCCGGCTGCTGTGCTCGCGCGGGCTGACCCTGCCGCCCCTGCCCCCGCTGCCGGGCACCGAGGCCGCCTCGGGCGTGGGATTCGACAACCCCAGAGTGCGGCACGCCCTGCGCGTCCTGCTCGGCACGGCCTTCGCCTCGCTGGTGATCGTGCTCTACCGCCCGGCCTTCCCGCACTGGCTGGTCATCGCGGTGCTGGTCACCATCCAGCCGACGTACGGCGAGACCCGGGCCAAGGTGTGGGCCCGGGTCGGGGGCAGCACGGCCGGCGGCGTCGTGTCGGCCGTGATCCTGCACATGGCCCCGGGGCACTGGCCGCTGCTGGTGCTGATCGGGGTGTCGGCGGCGCTGGCGTTCGGGCTGGCCTCGACCCACCACGCCTACTGGGCGACGTTCATGACGATGTGCGTGCTGCTGCTGCTCGACTTCCAGGTGCCGCAGACGGCCGGCGTCGCCGAGTCGCGGGTGGTGCTGACGATCCTCGGCGGGCTCATCGCGATCGCCTGCACGCGCCTGCTGTGGCCGAGGGGCGAGACCGTGCGCCTGGCAGACCGGACGGCCCGGCTGCTCACGTCGCACGCCGCGGCGGCCCGGGCGCTGGCCCAGCTCAGCCGGGGGAAGACCACGGCGGCCAGGGCCGAGGAGAAGATCAGCAAGGCCGGCGTGGACGCCGACATGCTGTCGGGTTCGCTGCGCTCCGTGGCCCAGGAGCCCGGCGGGGCGGCCCACGGCGACCTGGAGCGCGCCGTGGACGCGGCCCAGCGGGTGCGCGACGACCTGCTCACGCTGACGTCGGTGCTGCGGGACGAGCCGGCCCGGAGCGGGCCGGTGGCCGACGTGCTCGACGCCGTAGGGGAGCGCCTGGAGGCCGCCGGTGAGGCCGTCGAGGGCGGGGAGCCGTTCGACGTCACGGGCGAGGTGGACCGTCACCTCGCCGACGACACGGCGTGGCTGGGGGAGCTGGCCGAGCGGCACCTGGCGGACCTGGACGACGACCGGGGCGGCACCCGGACGAAGGTGCGCCGGTCGCTGCTCCAGACGGCCGCCGTGGACCAGGCGCTGCGCTCGCTGCACGACCACGCCCTGGAGTTGGCCCGCGCTGCCACGACCGCCTTCGGCCGCACCTGACCCGCACCCGACCCGCGGCGGGCCGGTCAGCGGGCGGCGGGCGGGACGCCGTCCTCGGCGTCGGCGGCCTCGACCTCCTCGCGGGAGATGCCGAGCAGGTAGAGGATCGAGTCGAGGTACGGCACGTTGAGCGCGGTGTCGGCGGCCTGCCGAACGACGGGCTTGGCGTTGAACGCGATGCCCAGCCCGGCGAGGGCCAGCATGTCAAGGTCGTTGGCGCCGTCGCCGATCGCCACGGTCTGGCTGAGCGGGATGCCCGCCTGGGCCGCGAAGCGCTCCAGCGCCCGGGCCTTGCCCGGCCGGTCGACGATCTCCCCGATCACCCGGCCGGTGAGGCGGCCGTCGACCACCTCCAGCGTGTTGGCCGCCGAGTAGTCGATCCCGAGGTCGGCCACGAGGGCGTCGGTGATCTGGGTGAAGCCGCCGCTCACGATGGCGAAGCGGTAGTCGAGCCGCTTCAGCGTCCGTACGAGGGTGCGGGCGCCGGGGGTGAGCACGACCTCCTTGGTGACCTTCTCGAAGACCTCCTCCGACAGGCCCCGCAGCAGCGCCACCCGCCTGACCAGCGACTCGGCGAAGTCGAGCTCGCCGCGCATGGCCTCGTCGGTCACCCGGGCCACCTCGTCGAGGCAGCCGCCGTGCCGGGCCAGCAGCTCGATGACCTCGTTCTGGATCAGCGTCGAGTCGACGTCCATCACGATCAGCCGCTTGGCCCTGCGGTGCAGGCCGCTGCGCTGGACGGCGACGTCCACCTGCTGCGCGGCCGCCTCGGCGGCAAGCTCGGCGCGCATGGCCTGGGGGTCGGCCCCGGAGACGGCCATCTCGATGCATGTGACCGGGTAGCTCGACAGGCGCTCGATGCGGTCGATGTTGGCGCCGCTCGCCGCGACCCGGCCGGCGATGCCGGCCATGGCCGCCGGCGTCAGGGGCGAGCCGAGGACGGTGACGTGCAGCCGCCCGCGCCGCCGTTTCTCCTTGGAGACCGTGCCCGTGGCGATCTCGAGGTCCATGTCCAGGTCGGCCGCCACCTGCTCGACGGCCGTCCACAGGCCGCCGATGGTGCCGCCGGTGCCGGTGGGCGGCCCGCCCGCGTACGCGACGAGCACGCCGAGGGTCAGCCTGCCCCGGATGACGACCTGCTCCACGTCGGCGACGGTCACGGGGAACCCCGACAACACGGTGAACAGCCGTGAGGTGACCCCCGGCCGATCCGGACCGGTCAGCGTGATCAGGAGCGTGCGCTGGTTCACGTTGTTTGAGGTTACTGGGCGATGCGTCACGCACGTGCATGAGGTTCACGATGCGGACGCCTGCGTGCCCCCGATGTGAGGGGGAGCGGTCATTTCGCCATGTCGTCATGGTCAGCAGCCGCGGAAGCAGGCCCGCCTGCCGTCGGCGATACCTCCACGAGGAAGGACGCGTGGTCATGACGATTTCCCTTGACACCGGCCGGTACACGGTGGGCCTGGCCGAGAGCGCCGCCGACGTCCGCGCCGCCCAGCGACTCCGCCACCAGGTGTTCGCCGAGGAGATGGGCGCTCGGCTCGACTCCCCGGTGAACGGTTACGACATCGACGGCCTCGACGCGTACTGCGACCACCTGCTGGTGCGGGAAGGCGACGCGGTGGTGGGCACCTACCGCCTGCTGCCGCCGGGACGGGCCGACCGGCTGTACTCCGAGGGCGAGTTCCACCTGGGCGCGCTGGACGGGCTGCGCGGCGGCATGGTCGAGGCGGGACGCACGTGCGTCCACCGGGACCACCGGCGTGGGGCGGTCGTCGGCCTCATGTGGGCCGGAATCGCCCAGTACATGCTGGACGGCGGGTACGCCTGGCTCGGCGGCTGCTGCTCGGTCCCCCTCGACGACGGAGGCGCCGTCGCCGCCGGCGTGGTGGACCGGGTGCCCCTGGGCCCCGAGGAGTACCGCGTCACCCCGCGCGTGCCGTGGAAGGACGCGGGCGTGCGGCGGCCCGACCGGTTCGTGCTGCCGTCGCTGCTGCGCGGCTACCTGCGGCTCGGCTCCTGGGTGTGCGGGGCGCCGGCGCACGACGCCGACTTCGGCACCGCCGACTTCTTCGTCCTGCTCTCCGTGGCCAACGTCGACGCCCGCTACCTGCGGCACTTCCTCGGAGGAATGGTGTGAACACCCTCGTCCACCTTCCACTCGCCCCGTCGGCCTGGACGCCGACGTCGCCGTGCACGCCCGAGGAGTGCCTGCGGGAGCCCTCGGCCACGGCCGGCCCGGTCCGCCGTACGGCGCGCATCGTGGGGGCCGTCCTGGTGATCCTGCTCGGCGTGCCGCTCGCGCTCGGCGCCCGCCGGTTCGACGCGGCGAGGCGGGCCCGGCTCACCATGGTCTGGTCGCGGCTGCTGCTGCGGGCCCTCGGGATCCGGATCGAGACCCATCGCGGGTTCGCGTTCGTGAGCGGTTCCGTGGAGGTGCGCACCGAGCCCGCCGAGACCGGTCCCGCGCTGCTCGTGTGCAACCACGTGTCGTGGCTCGACCCGCTGGTCGTCGCCGCCAGCATCCCCTGCCGCCCGCTGGCCAAGAGCGAGATCGCCCAGTGGCCGCTGATCCGCACGCTGGCCGCCGGCGGCGGCGCCATGTTCATCGACCGGGACCGCCTCGGGGGCCTTCCCGAGGTCGTCGCCGGCATGGCCGCCGCGCTGCGCGCGGGGGAAAACGTCGCCGCCTTCCCCGAGGGCACCACGTGGTGCGGACGGGAGATGGGCCCGTTCCGCCCGGCCGTCTTCCAGGCCGCCCTGGACGCGGGGGTCCCCGTGCGGCCGCTGGCGCTGCGGTTCGTGCAGGGCGGCGCCCTGGCCACCGGGGCCGGCTATGTGGGCGACGACACGCTCCTGGCGTCCATCCTGCGCGTGGTGTCCATCAGGGGCCTGGTGGCCGAGGTCACGGTCTTCCCCGGCGTACGGCTCCCGCGCCCCAGGCGCCGGTGCGAGGCGCGCAAGGCGCTCGCCAGGGTCACCGAGGCGCAGGTGCGGACCGCCCTGGTGGGCGGCGAGCGCGAGCCCGTGGCGGCGTAGCCGTGCCGGCCCGGCCCCCGCGTCCGGCCGCCCGTGGAACCGCCCGTAGGGCGGGGTGCCGGACCGGCGCTGGTGACCCACCCGGACGGCACCTAGACTGACGCCGTGATCTCGACCGGTTCGGACGCCGGCGGCGATTCCACCGAGCGGACGGGGCTGACCGTCGCCAGGATCGCCCGCCTGGCCGGGGTGTCGGCGCCGACGGTGTCCCGGGTGATCAACGGGCAGGCCGGGGTGGCCCTGAGCACCCGGCAGCGGGTCGAGGCCGTCCTGCGCGAGCACGGGTACCGGCGGGACAACCCGGCGCCCGCCGCCATCATCGAACTGGTCTTCCACGCCCTGGAGAGCCTCTGGGCCCTGGAGATCATCCGTGGCGTGGAGCAGGTCGCGCGGGAGCACGAGCTCGCCGTGGTGCTCACCGAGATGCAGGGGCGGCTCACCCCCGGCAAGGCGTGGACCGAGCAGGTCCTCGCCCGGCGGCCGACCGGCGTGATCGCGGTCTTCTCCGAGCTGACCGGGCACCAGCAGAGCCAGCTCGCCACGCGCGGCATCCCCCTGGTCGTGCTCGACCCGACCGGGGAGCCGCTGCACCTGACGCCCTCGGTGGGCGCCACCAACTGGAGCGGCGGGATGGCCGCCACCCGGCATCTCCTGGAGCTGGGGCACCGCCGCATCGCCATGCTGAGCGGACCGGTCGAGTGGCCCTGCTGCCGGGCGCGGCTCGACGGCTACCGGGCCGCCATGGACGCGGCGGGCGTTCCCGTGGACCCCGACCTGGTGAAGGTCAGCACGCTGTACGTCGAGGGCGGCCTGCGCGACGGAGCCGCCCTGCTGGGCCTGCCCGACCCCCCGACGGCGGTCTTCACGGCCAACGACCTGCAGGCGTTCGGGGTGTACGAGGCCGCCCGGCGGGCCGGGGTGCGCATCCCCGAGGACCTCAGCGTCGTCGGGTTCGACGACCTGTCGTTCACCGCCTGGGCCGGGCCGCCGATGACGACCGTGCGGCAGCCGCTCGTGCAGATGGGGGCGGCCGCGGCCCGGATGGTGGTCGCCCTGGCCCGTCAGGAGCCCCTCGAACAGCACCGCGTGGAGCTCGCCACCACCCTCGTCGTACGGGAGAGCACCGCCCCTCCCCGCGGTTAGAGGACGGCCGCCGGCGCGAAAGTTTCAGCGCGGCCGCCTCGTTCACGCTGAACGGCGCCCGCCGCGCCGCCGGCAGACCCCCGGAAACGGGAAACGCCCGCCTGGTCCGCCAGGCGGGCGTCCGCGTCGCGAGGACGCTACTTGGTGATACGGGTCGTGGCGGCCTTGCTGTAGAACCAGCTCTTGTACCCGAGCGCCTTCAGGGCGCGGCGGTCGAGGTCCTCGGCGCCGGTCGGCACGTCGAACACGATGGCGCCGAGCCGAGCGCTGGCCTTGCCGGTGTAGCCCTTCTTGAACTGGACCGTGATGTCCACGAAGTCGGAGTCGTCGACCTCGAGGATGTACGGGTTCCAGCAGATGATCGAGCGGCCGGACCAGTCGCACTGCGTGCCCTTGGAGCCGGTGTACCAGACCTTCTTGACGCCCTTGGGCAGCGTGCCGCCCAGCCAGTAGTAGTTCGCGTCGTACGGCCCGCTGTTGACCACGTCGAGCTTGTACGTGATCTTACGGTTGACCTTCGCCTTGGTCGGGTAGCGCAGCTTGACCTTGAACACGGAGTACGGGTCGTCCGCCTTGGTGGTCGCGGACTTCACCGTCGCCGGCGCGGCAGAGGCCGGGGCGGCGGCGAAGAACGTGGCGCCCGCGAGCGGAGCGACCAGCGCGAGGCCGGCCAGCTTGGAGAGGTGGCGCATGAGAACAGGTCTCCCTGAGGACGAGGGGGAAACGGTTAAACCCCCGTTAATTCGTGGGATTTTTTACCACTTCTGTACCTCACAGGGAAAGATCTTTTTTATGAAGATCTCATGCAGGTCTACATATCATCTATAGATTGTGCTCTTCGTCTTGATCCAGTTGATGTCGTCGCCGAACTCGCTCAGCAGCTCGCGCGGATCGGTGTCCAGCGAGGTGTCGGTGACGACGCCGCCGATGTATCCGTAGAGCTTGCCGCGGGCCGAGCCGCTGACCCAGGCCTTCGCCCAGACCGTGTACGTGTGGGCCCTGCTCAGGCCGGGGAAGACGCACAGCGCCCGGGTCTGCTCTCGCGAGCAGCGCTCGTGGTAGTTGGAGCCCTTCGGGACATAGATCCGGACTTTCGAGACGCCCTTCGGGAACTTGGTCGCCAGGAAGATCTCGTGTGTCTTGCTCTTGGTGTTGTTGACCAGCCGGACCTTGAAGGAGACCACGCGTCCGGCGCGCACGCGGTACGGGTAGTTCACCAGGATCCGGACGGGGGCGGAGGCCGCCTTGGCGGCGGTCGACGACGTGGTGGAGGCGGAGGCCGCGGCGGCCGGGCCGGCGGTAAGGGCGGCCGCGGTGAGCGGAACCGCCAGAAGCGTCGTTAACTTGACGATGAGGGTTCGCATGCGGGCAAGCCTTGACGATCGACATCACGGTTGGATCACGCCGGACGGTCAGACGATGAGGTGCGCATCCCCGAACTCGTGCCACAGATAGCCCTCGTCGAGCGCGACCTGGTACGAGAGGGCGACGAGCCCCGGACCGCCCACGGCCGACAACATCATCAGATGGGTCGAGCGCGGCTCATGGAGCCCCGTGATGAGCCCGTCGACCGCCCGGACTCCCACCTCGGGCGTGACGATGTGCGAGGTCCACCCCGAGGCCGCCCTGACCACCGCGCCGTCGGCGCCGTCCGTGCCGCTCGCGCCATCGACACCGCCCGTGCCGGCCGTCCCGTCGGCGCCGGCGGGTTCGACGCCGTCCGTGGGCCGGGGAGCGTCGAGGGCGGCCGTCTCCAGGGCCCGCACCACGGTCGTCCCGACCGCGACGACCCTGCCGCCGCCCGCGCGGGTGAGGTTCACCAGCCGGGCCGTCGACGCCGGCACCGAGAACCACTCCGGGTACGGCGGCTCGTCCTTCTCCGGCGAGGCGACCCCGGTGTGCAGGGTGACCGGCGCGATCGCGATCCCCCGGCTCACCAGCTCCGCGACCAGCCGCGCTGTGAAGGGCCGGCCGGCGCTCGGCATCTCCGCGCTGCCCGGTTCCACTCCGAAGACCGTCTGGTAGGCCGAGATCGGCCAGTCGCGGGGGACGTAGCCGTACCGGATGGGGACGCCGTGCTCGGCCAGGTACTCCGGCACGTCGCGGTCGAGCACGGCCCGCCACATCCGGGGCGTGACCTGGCCGGCCAGCCGGAGCGTGGCCCCGCCGGGCAGCGGCAGCCACTCGCCGGGCGCGGCGCCGGAGTAGGGCTCGGTCGCCGTCGCCGTCCGGCGCCGCAGCTCGACCAGCCACTCGCCCGACGGGAGCCGGCCCGAGAAGTGCACGGCCAGCCGGTCGAGCCGTACGGCGGCCGGCAGCGTGGCCGAGTTGTTGACCACGAGCAGGTCGCCGGGGGACAGCAGCGCGGGCAGGTCATGGAAGGTGTGGTGGGTGATCTCGCCGGTGCCCCGGCGGGAGACCATGAGCCGCACCCCGTCGCGCCGCAGTCCCCGCGCCTCCGGCGGCTGCCGCGCCTCCAGTGCCTCCGGCAGCGCGAAGTCGAGCGAGCCCGGAGCGGTGGTGGATGGTGTTCCGCGTGGTCCGGGGGTCGTGGAGAGGCCGGCGGTCATCCCAGCTCTCCCCGGGTGAACCGGCCGCTCTCCGGGCGCGAGGCGACCAGCCGGAGCAGCGCGGCCGCGACGCTCTCCGGCGGCGGGGCGGCGCCGGCCTCCTGCTCGCCGACCGCGGCGGCCAGCATGCTGGTGTTCATCTCGCCCGGGTCGACCCACCAGACGGCGACGTCGGGCTCCTCGGCGGCCAGCACGTTCGAGATCTGGTCGAGCGCGGCCTTCGTCGCGCCGTACCCGCCCCACCCCTCGTACGCCTCCACGGCGGCGTCCGACGAGACGTTCAGGATCGCGCCGCGGCGCTTGCGCAGGGCGGGCAGGGTGGCCTGGACGAGTCCGAGCGGGGCGACGACGTTGGTCTCGACCAGGGCCCGCAGCGCGTCGAGCGGGTAGTCGGCCAGGCGCGGCATCGGCGTCGGGCCGAGCCCGCTCGCGTTGTTGACGAGGAGGTCCAGCTCCGGCGCGGCCTCGGCGAGCCGGGCGACGTGGGCCGGGTCGGCGACGTCCCCGGCGATCGCCCGGGCGTCCAGGTCGAAGGCCGCGGAGAAGAGGTCCTCCTCGCCCCTCGCCGTGAGCAGCAGCGACCAGCCGTCGGCGGCGAGCGCCCTGGCGAGGGCCAGCCCCAGCCCCCGCGACGCTCCGGTGATGAGTGCCTGTTTCATGCGGCTCACGCTAGGAACGCGCCCCGGCGCGCACATCGGGCCGCCGACCGGGCGTGGGCTCGGCAGTTGGCCCTAGGTCCACCGGCCGAGACCCTTCCGGTCTCCCGCCGGACCGCGAGGGGCGCGGCGACGACCTAGTCTGTGGGGCGTGTCCCAGGTGAGCGAGGTCGCCGGCGCGCGCGACCGCGACGAGGTGCTGCACGCGGTCAGCTCCGCCGTGCTGGCGGTCACCCGGCATCTGTCGGTCCGCGAGGTGCTGCAGGTGATCGTCCGGTCGGCCGGGCGGCTGCTCGACGCCCGCTACGCGGCTCTCGGGGTGCCCGACGACGACGGCTCGTTCGCCGAGTTCGTCGCCGAGGGCATCTCCAGTGAGCAGTGGGCGGCCATCGGGCCGACCCCGCGCCAGCACGGGATGCTCGGCGCAATGCTGCGGGACGCGGCGCCCGTGCGGCTCCCCGACATCCGCAAGGACCCCAGGTTCGAGTGGTGGCCCCGGGCCCATCCTGTGCTCAAGGACTTCCTCGGCGTGCCGATCATGGACGGCGACCAGGTCCTCGGCATCATCTTCCTGTCCAACAAGAGGACGCCCGGCGGATTCACCCAGGCCGACCAGGAGCTGCTGACGCTGTTCGCGGCGCACGCGGCCATCGCGCTCACCAACGCCCGGCTGTACGAGCGGGGCCGCGAGCTCACGGTGATCGAGGAACGGACGCGGATGGCCCGCGAGCTCCACGACGCCGTCAGCCAGAAGCTGTTCTCGCTGCGGCTGACCGCCCAGGCCGCCGCGGCGCTCGCCCGCCGGGATCCGGACCGCGCCATACGGGAGATCGAGCGGGTCGAACGGCTGGCCGGCGAGGCGCTCGCCGAGCTGCGCGCCGTGATCGTCGAACTGCGGCCGCCCGAGCTCGACCGGCACGGCCTGGTGGAGTGCGTGCGCAAGCATGCACAGCTGCTGGACCGGCTGCACCCGGCCGAGGTCGTCTTCGCCTTCGAGGGCGAGCCGCCCGGGGATCTCCCGCCCGAGATCGAGGTCGCCGTGCTCCGGGTCGCCCAGGAGGCGCTGCACAACGCCCTGCGTCACGCCTCGGCGTCCCGCGTCGCCGTACGGCTCACGCACCGGGGACCGGCGCTCACGCTGGAGGTGGCCGACGACGGCGCCGGCTTCGACGAGGCGGGCGTCCACGGCCTCGGCCTGCCGTCCATGCGCGACCGGGCCCAGGGGGTCGGCGGCTCCCTGACCGTCGTCTCCGCCCTGGGGAAGGGCACGACCGTCCGCCTCGAGGTGCCCGCGTGATCCGGGTGCTGCTCGCCGACGACCATCCCGTGGTGCGGCGGGGCCTGCGGACGTTCCTGGAGATCCAGGACGACATCGCCGTCGTGGGGGAGGCCGGCGACGGCGCGGAGGCGGTCGAGCTGACCCGGTCCCTCGCCCCCGACGTCCTGCTGCTCGACCTGAAGATGCCCGTGCTCGACGGCCTCGCCGCGCTCGCCGAGATCGGCGGCCGGGACGTCCGGGTGATCGTGCTGACCTCGGCCGCCGACGCGGGCGACGTGGTCCCGGCGATGCGCGCGGGCGCGGCGGGTTTCCTCTACAAGGACGTGGACCCGGAGGCGCTGGTGCGGGCCATCCGGGCGGTCCACGGCGGCCAGGTGCTGCTCGCGCCCGAGGCGGCCGAGGCCGTCCTGGCCGCTCCCGCGCCGCCATCCGCGGACGCGCCGGTCGCGGGCCTGACCGACCGGGAGCGCGAGGTTCTCCGGCTGATCGCGGCCGGCCGCTCCAACCGGGAGATCGCCCGCGAGCTCGTCGTCGCCGAGAAGACCGTGAAGACCCACGTCTCCAACGTCCTGATGAAGCTCGGCGTCCAGGACCGCACCCAGGCCGCCCTCTACGCCGTACGCCACGACCTGGCCTGACGAAATGATAGTTCGTCTCACGAATTGGTTACCCTGGATCTGTGAGTGAGAGCCAGATCGGGACGGTGGCCGCACTGGTGCGGTCCACGTTCCTGGTGAACGCCGTGTACGCGAATTCCGCCCGCGGGCACGGCCTCACCCAGCAGCAGGGCCAGTTGTTGTGCGTCCTGATGGCGCAGCCCTATGGCATGAGCGAACTGGGCGCGATGCTCGGCCTGGCCAAGGCGAGCCTGACCGGTCTGGTGGACCGCAGCGAGCGCAACGGGCTGGTGCGACGCACACCCGACCCCGAGGACCTCCGGGCGGTGCGGGTGTCCCTCACCAGGCAGGGCGTCAAGCTGGCCGGTGAGTTCTACAGCGAGACCTGCCGCCGCGTCGAGGAGCTGACCTCGGGGCTGACGCCGTCGGAGCGCGACACGCTCGCCGCCCTGCTCGGCCGTGTCGTGACGGACAACAAGGTCCCCACCGTCTTCCAGGAGCCGGACGCCATGCGCTGAAGCCTGGCAGGGCGTTGTAGTTCGTACCACGAACCAATATGGTTCGTGGTACGAACTAAGCTCCTTGGGTGGAAAGGCAGAACAGTGCCGGCACATGACGTCGTCTTCGGGTTCGGTGCGCACTCCGGCATCGACGACATACCAGAGTTGTTGCGCATGGCTCAGCAGGCCGACCGGGACGGGCTCGACATCTTCACCTTGTCGGACCATCCCTACCTTGGCGGACGTGTGGACGCCTACGCCGCGCTCGGCTTCATCCTCGGCCGTACGCGGAACATCACCGGTCTCGCCAACGTCACCAATCTGCCGACCCGGCCCGCTCCCCTGCTGGCCAGGCTGGTGACGTCGTTGTCGGCGCTGTCGGGCGGCCGGATCGTGCTCGGCATGGGCGCGGGCGGGCTGTGGGATCGCATCGCCGACCTGGGGGTGCCGCGGCTGACGTCAGGCGACGCCGTGGACGCATTCGAGGAGGCGATCGTCCTGGTCAAGCTGCTGTCGGGCGGCGGCCCACCGGTCACCTACGAGGGCAGGCACTACAAGGTGAACCAGATCGAGCCGGCCCCGGTGCCCGCGCCGCCCGTGTGGACCGGATCGGTCGGCCGCAGATCCCTGGCTGCCACCGGCCGGGTGGCCGACGGCTGGATCCCCGGCCACGCGGCCGACTGGCTCAGCGATCGATACCGCACGTCGCGGCCGGTCGTCGACGAGGCGGCGGCTTCCGCCGGCCGCGATCCGCGGGAGATCCGCACGGTCTTCAACTTCCCCGGGCGCATCACCGACCGGCCGCTGCCCGCCACCCGCGACTCCGACGGCCGCTGGATCGGCGGTTCCGCCGCCCAGTGGGTCGAGGAACTGACCGGAGCCGTGCTGGAACACGGCGCGTCGGGCTTCACGCTCTTCTCCGCCGGCCACGGCGCCCCCGACCCCACCCTCCTGGCCCGCTGGGCCCAGGAGGTCGTGCCCGCCGTCCGCGAGGCGGTCGCCAAGCGGTGAGCCCGGTCCGGGTGCGCGTCAGACCTGGGATTCGACGATCGCGTGGTGGGCCGCGACACGGGCCCGCCGTACGGCGCGGTCGAGGTCGCGCAGCGCCTGGCCCCGGACGGAGACCTGGCCGGAGGTGAGGCCCCGCTCGTCGGCGAGGCGCAGGGCGAGGGCGAGACGGGAGGCGAGGGCGCCCACGCGATGGGCCCGCCCCGGGTAGCCGGGGGCGAGCGTGTCCTCCCCGTCGCCGATGGAGGGGAAGCCCTGGGCCGGACCGTCCACGTTCGTCAGCGCGTCGGTCGCCGCGCGCATGGCGGCGGCGAGGTCCCGCTCGGCCTCGGCCAGCGACGGGACGTCGGGCGGCGTGGGGGACGCCTCCGCCGCCGTCCACAGGATGCCGCTGTACGACGAGCCCCGCCGGTCGACGGCCGGCAGCAGCCCGGCGCACCGCCCGGGCAGGACGGCGACGGCGGCCTGCCCGGCGTCGATGGCGGCGCCGTTGAACGCGGGGGGACCGGTCAGCCCGAGCGGGTCGCCGGGCACCGGCAGGGACAGCCGGAAGGCGGACAGGCCCTCGCGCCGCAGGTCCATCAGGAAGACCCGCAGTGTGATCTCGGCCACGCCGTCCGTCACCACTTGGGGGCCCGCGTCGCGCTCCACGCGGTCGAGGGCGTCGTCGAGTCCGACGTGCCCGGCCAGCCAGGCGTTGCCCCAGGCGACGAGCGTGGCGGAGATCGGTGAATCAGTGCGCACCCGATCCACGATATGTGCTCGGGCTGCCATAGTTTTATCTCAGCGAACCACGGGAGGGGGACCACGATGGGCGGTCAGGTGCTACTGCTTCAGGATGTGGCCGTCCGCAGGGACGGCGCCGTCCTGCTGCGCGGCATCGACTGGAGCGTCCGCGAAGACGAGCGGTGGGTCGTCATCGGTCCCAACGGCGCGGGGAAGACGACGCTGCTGCAGGTGGCCGCCTCGCTGCTCTACCCGTCCGAGGGTGTCGTGGAGATCCTGGGGGAGCGGCTCGGCCAGACGGACGTGTTCGACCTGCGGCCCAGGATCGGGCTGGCGAGCGCCGCCCTCGCCGAGCGCATCCCGCCGGACGAGAAGGTCATCGACCTCGTGCTCACCGCGTCGTACGCCATCCTCGGCCGGTGGACCGAGGAGTACGACTCGCACGACGTGACGCGGGCCGTGGAGCTGATCGACCAGCTCGGGTGCGCCCACCTGATCCGGCGGCGGTTCGCCACGCTGTCGGAGGGCGAGCGCAAGCGGGTGCAGATCGCCCGTGCCCTGATGCCCGACCCCGAGCTGCTGCTCCTCGACGAGCCCGCGGCCGGTCTCGACGTCGCCGGCCGGGAGGACCTCGTCCGCCGCCTGGGCGCGCTCGCCCAGGACCCGAAGTCGCCCACGATGGTGCTGGTCACCCACCACGTCGAGGAGATCCCGGCCGGGTTCACCCACGTGCTGATGCTGCGCCACGGGTCGGTCGTCGCCCAGGGGCCGGTCGACTCGGTGATGACCCCGGAGAACCTCTCCCAGACCTTCGGTGTCCCCCTCGTCCTCGACCGCGGCCAGCAGGGCCGCTGGTACGCCCGTCCCGCGTGAGGGCGGTGCCGGACGGCTCGGCGCGTCCCTCTAGCATCGGGCGACAGCCGTACCGGAGGGGTGACGACAAGTGACGCCGTTGGAGGCGGCCGCGGTGTTCGCGGCCGGGGTGGGCGCCGGGGCCATCAACGCGGTCGTGGGCTCCGGATCGCTCATCACGTTCCCGACCCTGCTGGCGATCGGCCTTCCCCCGATCACGGCGAACGTCTCCAACAACATCGGCCTCGTCCCCGGCGGCGTGACCGGGGTGCTCGGCTACCGCCCGGAGCTGCGCGGCCAGCGCGACCGCCTGCTCCGCCTCGGCCTCGCGTCGGTCGCCGGCTCCCTCATCGGCGGTGTGCTGCTGCTGCGCCTGCCCGCCGACGCGTTCAACGTGATCGTGCCGGTGCTCATCGGGATCGCCTGCGTCCTGGTCGTGGTGCAGCCCCGGCTCAACTCCTGGCTCGCCGTACGGCGCCGGCCGCACGCGCACGGCGGCCCGTGGCTGTGGCTGGGGGTGCTGCTTGCCGGCGTCTACGGCGGCTACTTCGGAGCGGCCCAGGGCATCGTGCTCATCGGCCTGCTCGGCAGCTTCCTCGATGAGGACATCCAGCGGGTGAACGCGGCCAAGAACCTGCTGTCGCTGCTGGTCAACGCGACCGCCGCGATCCTCTTCACGTTGATCGCGCCGGTGGACTGGACGGCGGCGCCGATGGTCGCCCTCGGCTCGGCGGCCGGAGGGTTCCTCGGCGCCCGGGTGGGCCGCCGGCTGCCCGCTCCGCTCCTGCGCGGGTTCATCGTCGCGGTCGGGATCGTGGCGATTGTGAAGCTGCTGTCCTGAAAGGGTATGTGTCCCCTTATGAAGGGCGACCGGGTGGAGATCGTCATCGACGCGGGCGGCACGCCCCGCACCTACGAAGTGGTGGCGACCCGCGCGGGACGCCGCATCGAGATCACTACCGGGCGGGGGGTGGTGGAGGTCACCGAGGTGACCCGGAACGGAACCCCCGTGCGGACCGCCCGGTTCATGTCCAACCGGATCCTCGCCCTGGTCGAGCATCCGGCCGACGACCGGGGCCCGGACGAGGGGTGACCCCGTCCACGACACCGGACGCCTGGGATCGGGACGCCGCGGGGGTCAGTCGGCCGGGCGCACCTGGACGACGCCGTCGTGCCGCAGCCGCGTCTGGAAGGCGGGCTGACGGGCGGTGGCGGGGCCGTGGACGACCGAGCCGTCCGCGACGCGGAACACGCTGCCGTGCCACGGGCACACGACGCAGGTCTCGCCGTCCTCCGCCGTGACCCTGCCCTGGTGCAGCGGGCCGGCCAGATGGGAGCAGCTGTCGGCGAGCACGCTCACCCCGTCGCCGAGGCGGAGCACGAACAGGTCGATGTACCCCAGGCGCCGCCGGACCGGCCGGCCGTTCGGCAGGTCCTTCAGCGCGCACAGGTCGTGCCATCCCAGAGGGACCAGATGGCTGACCGACTCGGCGTGGTTGGCCCCGGCCGCCTGACGGTAGGCCATGTGGCCGCCGAGGTAGCCGCCCGCGCTCGCCGCGCCGAGCCCGGCGTACGCGAGCGCCCGGCCGGCGCGCTCACGACCCGCCAGCCGCATGAGCAGCGAGCCCGTGTACAGGGCGGCCGCGGCGGCGTTGGTCAGCGCGTGCACGACGCCCACCCGCTGCTGCTCGCGGTGGAGGGTCGACCAGTCGGTGATACCGGCCGCCGCGGTCGGCAGCGCGCTCCCGAGCCCTGCCGTGATGAGGGTGCGGGCGGCGCGCGGGTCGGCCTTCGTGGCGTCCAGGACGGCCGTGGACAGCCAGCAGCCGAACGTCACCATCGCCATCGCGGGATGCAACGGGTGCCCGATGGGCACCCCGTGCAGGAAGTCGCGTAACTTTCCCGGACCGAGCTTGCGACGCACGGTCTTCGTGAGAGCCCCGATCGGCTTGTCGAACGCGGTGCTGCGCTCCAGCCCGTCGAGGAGGTCCGGCGATGGAATCATCCGTGGCAGCCGGCCCGTGCGTCGCGACCTGGTGGTCTCTTCCATCTCTCGCCCCCTAACACAGAGCCCGTACCCATGCGGCACGCCCATGAACATCGGCGCGGCGAGGCGGGGGCGGGCCCTCAGGGCGCGAGGTGCCCCCGGGCGACCGACGACTCGACGAGCCCGACCGCGTACGCGCCGAGCTCCGGGGAGCCCTCGCTGATGATCTGCACCTTCTCCAGCACCTGCCGCGCGGTCACCTTGTACAGCGCCCAGGTGCCGCCGTCGTTGTGGTGGTTGACGACGATGGGGGCGAGCCGGTCGAGGGCCTTGGCGAAGCGCGCCTCGGGCGTGGTGCGCTCCTCGAACTCGTCCCACAGCGCGCGCAGCCGCTTGGCCTGGTCCTCCGGGAGCAGCCCGAAGATCCGGTCGGCCGCCGCCTGCTCCAGCGCGCTCTGACGCTCGACCGCCCGCTGGTCGTAGATGAACGTGTCCCCGGCGTCGATCTCCACGATGTCGTGGACGAGCAGCATGGCGATGACCCGGTCGAGATCGACGCCCGGCGGCGCGTGCTCCGCCATGACCATGGCCATCATGCCGATGTGCCAGGAGTGCTCGGCGTCGTTCTCCCGGCGGGAGCCGTCGATCAGCGTGTTGCGCCGGATGACGCGCTTCAGCTTGTCGATCTCCATGGCGAACGTGATCTGGGCCTGGAGCCGTTCCTGGGAGAGCGCGGTCGTCACCTGCGCAAGCCTAACCGCTCACGATCAAAGCGCGCCCGATGACCCGGTCCCCGCGTGCCGCGCACCGCTCCGGCGGCGGTCACGAGGCCGCGATCGTCACCGGGACGCCGTTGAAGACCGCGTTGCCGGACAGCGCGTCGACCACGGTCTCGTCGGTCAGGACGTTGACGTTGACCCCGGCGTTCCGCGCGGCCACGGCCTGCGGGCTGCCCTCGTGCCCCCAGCCGTGCGGCAGGCTCACGACGCCCGGCATGATCGTCTCGGTGGGTTCGAGCGGGACGGACAGCTCACCCGCCGCCGAGCGGACCACCGCCGTGCCGTCCAGCCCGAGCCGGGCCACGTCGGCCGGGTTGATCTGCAGCGTGCAGCGGTTGGTGCCGCCGACGAGCGGGCCGACGTTGTGCAGCCAGCTGTTGTTCGAGCGCAGGTGCCGCCTGCCGATGAGCACGAACTCCGGGGCCGGCCTGCCGAGGCTCGCCCGGAGCCGGGCCAGGTCGTCGAGGATGGGCCGCGGGGCCAGCTCCACCACCCCGGAGGCCGTACGCAGGTTGCCCGGGATGCGGGGCTCCAGCGGCCCGAGGTCGAGCCCGTGGGGGGCGTCCAGCAGCGTGCGGAGCGAGAGCTTGCCGCCGTTCCACTCGCCGTACGGGCCGAGGCGCAGCATGGCGTCGAGCCGCCTCTCGGCGCCGTCGGCCCCGGTGAGGGCCGCCCGCAACTCGGCGGGGTCGCGGCCATGCAGTGGGCCCTCGGCGTCGACCGCCGCCCGGAGCATCTGGCCGAGGACGAGCTCGTCGAGCGCGGCGGGGTCCGCGTCGGCCCCCTGTCCCGCGGCGATCATGGCGAGCCGGGCGAGGATCTCGGCCTCCGACGGCCGGCCGTCCAACGGGAGGGCCGGGGGCGAGTAGCGGGCGTAGTTGCGCACCGCGAACTGGAGCAGCGCGAAGTCGTAGTGGCCCGACCGCAGCACCCGGGGCGGCGGCAGGACGACGTCGGCGTGCCGCGTCGTCTCGTTCAGGTAGGGGTCGACGCTGACCATGAACTCGAGCCCGGCGAGCGCCCGGCCAAGCCGCGCGCCGTTCGGCGCGGACAGCACCGGATTGCCCGCCACCGTGACCAGCGCCCTGATCCGGCCCTCGCCGGGCGTCTCGATCTCGTCGGCCAGGGTCGCGACCGGCAGCTCGCCGTTCGTCTCCGGCAGGCCGCGCACCCGGCTGTGCCAGCGCCCCGTCCGGTACGGCCTGCGCCGCCCCGGCGCCTCGGTCGCGGGCCGCGCGAACATCGCGCCGCCGGGCCGGTCGAGGTTCCCGGTCAGCGCGTTGACCACCTCCACGAGCCACTGGGCGATCGTGCCGAACTCGGCCGTGCAGGTGCCGATGCGGGCGTAGACGGCGGCGGACGGCGCGGCGGCCAGCTCCCTGGCCAGCCGTACGACGACGTCGGCCGGCACCCCGCAGGCGGCGGCGCAGGCCTCCGGGGTGAGGTCGCGCAGCGCCCCGGCCACCTCGGCCAGGCCGTTCGCGGGGACCCGGACCGTCACGAGGTCCTCGGCGATCAGCGTGTGCGCGATCCCGGCGAGCAGGTACGCGTCGGTCCCCGGGCGGACGAAGACGTGCTCGTCGGCCAGCGCGGCCGTGCGGGTGCGGCGCGGGTCGACGACCACGAGCCGGCCGCCGCGCCCGCGCAGCGCCTTGAGCCGGCCGGGGAAGTCGGGGGCCGTGCACAGCGAGCCGTTCGACTCCAGCGGGTTGGCCCCCAGCATGAGGAGGTAGGAGGTGCGGTCGAGGTCGGGCACCGGGATCGCCATCGGGTCGCCGAACATCAGGCCGGACGCGACGTGCTTGGGCATCTGGTCGGCCGTGCTGGCGGAGAAGACGTTGCGGGTGCCGAGCGCCCGCACGAGCGGGGAGCCGTACTGGGCGCCGGCCATGGTGTGGGCGTTCGGGTTGCCGAGGTAGACGGCCCGCGCCGGGCCGGGGACGCGCGCGAGGCCCTCCTCGACCGCGGCGAACGCCTCCTCCCAGGAGACCTCGCGCCACTCGCCGCCCTTGCGGACCAGCGGCGCGGAGAGGCGGTCGGGGTCCTCGTCGAGACGGCCGAGCGAGGCCCCCTTCGGGCAGATGTAGCCCCTGCTGAACGGGTCGTCCCGGTCTCCGCGGACCTCGGCGACCCGTCCCGAGTCGTCGAGGGTGATCCGCAGGCCGCAGACGGCCTCGCACAACGGGCAGGTCCGGTGCACGGTCTCCACGTACGGCCTCCTGACGCTCGGTCTGCTCGCCGAACTCATCTTGTCCCGCGGAGGCCGGGCCGGGAAGCCCCGGGCCGGGTCAGGCGGAGAACAGGCGGCCGACCTCTTCGAGCTCCTGCACGAGGTCGAAGCGCGGGTCGCGGTACTGGCGGGCGCCGAAACCCGTGCGGTTCACCGTCCACTTGAGCTGGCGGGCCCATCGGTCCTGGTCGGCGCACAGGGCCAGGTCCGCCATGGTCATCCGGGTCCTGAAGAGGGACAGCCAGTTCGTACCGTAGGGATGCAAGGAAACTCCTTCTTTCGGCGGAGTCCACATGGGGCAGGTCCGCGGAGCGACGCGCCGCATCCCCACCGGCGCCTCCCCGACCTCCGGGAGTCCTCCCCGGCTCGATCGTGACCCAGGAGCGATATCCCTGCAATACTTGCCGAAAGGAAATCCGCAACAATCTTGCGTGTATGCGGCGAATCTTGCCGTGCAAGTTGCACGGGGGCCGGCGAGGTAGCCTTCCGGAAAGGGCGTCCCATCTCGTACGCCCTCGTGGCGCGGCGAAGGAGGTCCGCCGGGATGCCGGACCATGGCAGCCCAACCGTCCGCCGGAGGCGGCTGGGACAGGAGCTCCGAAGGTTACGCGAGCGCGCCGACCTGACCGGCGACCAGGTGGCCGCGCGTCTGGGCTGGTCCGCGGCGAAGGTGAGCCGCATCGAGACCGCGCGGACGTCGCCACGCAGGGCCGACGTGGAGGCCCTTCTCTTGATCTACATGGTAGATTCCAGCCAGCGCCACGAGCTGCTCGCCCTGCACCGGGACGCCGCGCGCAGGGGCTGGTGGGAGGAGTATCGGGACTCCCTCCCCAAGGAATACACGACGTTCCTGGGGTTGGAGGCCGAGGCCACGGCGGCACGCAACTGGGAACCCCAAGTTGTGCCGGGCCTGTTCCAGACCGAGGCGTACGTCCGAGCCATGATGGAGAGCGGTCAGCGGAGCACGCTGGAGGCGCCAGGCAACGTCCGGAGCCGGATCGAGGTCCGGATGGCGCGCCAGGAGGCCGTCCTCGAGGCGGAGAGCCCGCTGAACCTGTCGGTCGTCATGGAGGAGTCCGTCCTGCTGCGCCGCTTCGGTGACGACGAGGTGATGCGCGAGCAGATCGGGCGCCTGGTCGAGGCGACGGAGCTGCCCCATGTGACGATCCGGGTCCTGCCTCTGGAGGCGGAGCATCCGATCAACACCGGGGCGTTCTGCCACCTCAAGGTGCCGGAGTTCCATGACGTCGTGTACCTGGAGGCTCTCCTGGGCGGGCGTCTTGTCGAGGACGAGACCATCGTCTACCGCTACGAGGTCGCCTTCGACTACCTGGAGACCAAGGCGCTCGACGCCGAGGCCTCCCGGCACCTCATCGAGAAGAGTTCCAGTCGATGGCGATGAGCCCATAGCCGCCCCGCGGTCACCCGGAAGGGACGAACCGCGGGGGAAAGAGACCGAATAGATGAACGCAACTGACCTGCCCGGCGTCTCCTGGTGGAAGAGCAGCCGCAGCGCCAACAACTGCGCCTGCGTCGAGATCGCCGTCCTGCCCGGAGGCGACGTCGGCGTTCGGGACAGCAAGAACCAGGACGGTCCCGTCCTCGTCTTCACCCCACAGGAGTGGGACGCGTTCATCGGCGGCGTCAAGGACGGCGAGTTCGACGTCTGAGCGCTCCCGGACATGGCTACGGCTTGCGCCGCCGGGGCTGCGCAAGCCGTAGCACGGGGGAACGGGGGTCAGGAGAGACCGAGGCCCTGGGCGACGCCCTGGCCGAGGTCCTTGTGCACGTTGGTCCAGTAGTCGACCACGCGCTTCCTCATGCCGGCCGTCACCTCGGGAGCCGAGGCGTGGCCGACGATGTTGCCCACCAGGTGTTCCCGGTCGGTCTCGGACAGCACGTTCTCCCACAGGGCCCGCGGCTGGACGAAGTCGTCGTCCTCGCGGTGCCGCGCGTACGCGCTGCGGATGATCTCACCGGCGATCCGGTAGTTCTCGCCGGCGAAGAGCGAGGCGTCGGCCGCCGGGCCGCCGGCGCTGTTCGGCGCGTACAGCGGGTCGGCCGGGTTCGCGAACGTCATCGCGCCGTCCTTGTTGTAGCTGTGGACGGGCGACTTCGGCCGGTTCACCGGCAGCTGGAGGTAGTTCGGGCCGATGCGGTGGCGGTGGGTGTCCGGGTAGGAGAACAGCCGGCCCTGCAGCATCTTGTCCGGCGAGGCCCCGATGCCCGGCACCAGGTTGGCCGGTTCGAACGCGGCCTGCTCGACCTCGGCGAAGTAGTTCTCCGGGTTGCGGTTGAGGACGAACCTGCCGATCGTGATCTCGGGGTAGTCGCCGTGCGGCCACACCTTCGTCAGGTCGAACGGGTTGAAGCGGTAGTCGGCCGCCTCCTCGAACGGCATGATCTGCACGTTGACCGTCCACGAGGGGTGGTCGCCGTTCCTGATCGCCGTGTTCAGGTCGCGGAGGTGGTGGTCGGCGTCCTGCGCGACGACCGCCGCCGCCTCGGCGTCGGTGAAGTTCTCGATGCCCTGGTCGGTCTTGAAGTGGTACTTCACCCAGAACTTCTCCCCGGCCGCGTTGTACCAGAGGAACGTGTGCGAGCCGAAGCCGTGCATGTGCCGCCAGCTCTTCGGCGTGCCGCGGTCGGTCATCAGGAACGTCACCTGGTGGGCCGACTCCGGCGACAGCGTCCAGAAGTCCCACTGCATGTTGTGGTCGCGCAGGTTGGTGTCCGCGCGGCGCTTCTGGGAGTGGATGAAGTCGGAGAACTTCTGCGGGTCGCGGATGAAGAAGATCGGTGTGTTGTTGCCGACGAGGTCGTAGTTGCCCTCATCGGTGTAGAACTTGATCGCGAAGCCGCGGGGGTCGCGCTGGGTGTCCGCGCTGCCCAGCTCACCGGCGACCGTCGAGAACCGGAGGAAGAGGTCGGTCTCCTGGCCCTTCTGGAAGAGCTTCGCCTTGGTGAACTGGCTCACGTCCTCGGTGATCCGCAGCACGCCGTACGCGCCGCCGCCCTTGGCGTGGACCACGCGCTCGGGGACCCGCTCCCGGTTGAAGTGGGCCATCTTCTGGATCAGGTAGTGGTCCTGCAGCAGCAGGGGGCCGTTCGGGCCGACGGACAGCGAGAACTCGTCGCTCGGCGCGGGGATCCCGGCATCGGTGGTGGTGATCGGCCTGTCGGTCATGGGGCGGTCCTCCCGGGTTCCTCGTCGCGGGAAACGGATTCGGGCGCGGTCGCGGTGGAGTGGTGCTCGCCGGCCGTGAGACTCCGGTCGCCGGCGCGGCACTCGGGGCAGACGCCCCAGTAGATGACGTCCGCCTCGTCGACCAGGAACCCGGCGTCGGACACCGGGTCGAGGCAGGGGGCGTGCCCCACGGCACAGTCGACGTCCGTGACCCTCCCGCAGCGGCGGCAGACGAGGTGGTGGTGGTTGTCCCCCACCCGCGTCTCGTACCGCGTGGGGCTCCCCGCTGGCTCGATGCGGCGGAGCAGCCCGCCGCGGTGCAACGCGTTCAGCGAGTCGTAGACGGCTTGGAGGGAAACCTGGCCGACGCGTTCGCACACACCGTGGTGGATCGCGTCCACGTCGAGGTGGTCCCCGTCCCTGACGGTCTGCAAGATCGCCAGACGGGCCGCGGTCACCCGCAGTCCTGCCTGGCGGAGTCGGCTGGTGTCCTGCACACTGCCACGCTATCCGCTAAACCTGAATGATTCAAGTAAAGGAATCGTTCAGCCTGTGGGGACGGGGCATCCGGCTTCCGCGTTCCCCGCCTCCGGATGTCGGACTCCCCAGATCCGGGCGCGAGATGGCATGCTCAGGTGCCGTGAGACGTCCCCCGGCCCTGTCCCTCATCGCGGCCACCGTCGCCCTCCTCGCCGTCGGGTGCACCGCCGCCGAGGGAGAGCCGATCCCCTCGGCCTCCTCGCAGCAGCGGAACGAGGCGTCCCCCACGGCGTCCCCGAAGCCCGCGCGCAAGCCGTACACCATCTCGTTCGCGGGTGACGTGCACTTCGAGGGCGTGCTGCGCACCCGCCTCGACAGCGACCCGCGCACGGCCCTCGGGCCCATCGCGAGCGTCCTGCGCAGGTCGGACCTCACGGCCCTCAACCTGGAGACCGCCATCACCACCGGCGGCACCCCCGCGCCGGGCAAGCAGTTCACCTTCCGCGCCCCGCCGGCGGCGTTCACCGCGCTCAAGGCCGCCGGGGTCGACGTCGTGACCATGGCCAACAACCACGGCATGGACTACATGGAGGGCGGCCTGCGCGACACGCTCGCGGCGATCAGGAAGAGCCGCTTCCCGGTCGTCGGGATCGGCAAGGACGCCGCCGAGGCGTACCGGCCGTTCCGCGCGACCGTCAACGGCAACCGCGTCGCGGTCATCGGGGCCACCCAGGTGCTCGACTCGCAGTTCATCCAGTCCTGGACGGCCACCGACGACAAGGGCGGCCTCGCCTCCGCCAAGAACGAGCCGCGGCTCGTCCAGGCCGTGCGGCAGGCCCGCAAGACCTCGGACACGGTCATCGTCTTCCTCCACTGGGGCACCGAGCTCGTCAAGTGCCCCACCCCGGCGCAGCGGAGCCTGGCCGCCACGCTCGTGAAGGCCGGCGCCGACGTCGTGGTCGGGTCCCACGCCCACATCCTGCTGGGCGCCGGCTACTCGGGCCGGGCGTACGTCGCCTACGGCCTGGGCAAC
Organism: Microbispora corallina; assembly: GCF_016863035.1. Classification (GTDB taxonomy): domain Bacteria; phylum Actinomycetota; class Actinomycetes; order Streptosporangiales; family Streptosporangiaceae; genus Microbispora; species Microbispora corallina. The sequence goes on along the minus strand of NZ_BOOC01000005.1, from coordinate 397,967 downwards.
TTCGCCTTCTACAACTGGGGGCCGGACACCGGCACGACGGGCGTGCTCACGCTGACGATCAACGGCCGCCGTGTGCTCAAGGACCAGTGGACCCCCGCCCGCATCAGCGGCGGCGTCCCGATCCCGGCCACGGGCGCGGCCAAGGACCGGGCCCTGTCGGCGTTCGAGGGCCTGCGCGGCTGCACCGGCCTGTCCGGCGACCCGGCCTGACGAGCGGGCGGGGGGCTTCGGACCGGCCGGGTGGGGGAAAGGCCCGGCAAATAAGGCGAGTGCCCGGTAAGGCCTGACCGTACGCCCTCCAGCGGGCAAGATGGTGGTGTGTCCATGCGGCCGGTAAGTGAGCACATGACGGAACGCGAGCGGCCACCGGTGGAGGGGGACCCCGAGGCGTCCCCCTCGCCAGACCAGGGCGAGCCGCTGCGGCGGCGGCCCATCCAGCGGCGCAGCGCCCGCAGGGTCGAGCGGATGCTGGACGCCTGCGCCGAGCTGCTGGACGAGGGCGGCTACGAGAGCCTGTCCACCACCCGGGTCGCCGAGCGCGCCGGGGTCGCGATCGGCTCGGTCTACCAGTTCTTCCCGGACAAGCGCGCGCTGACCCAGGCCCTCACCCGGCGCAACGTCGAGCGGTTCGTGGCCAGGGTCGGGCGCCGCTTCATCTGTGAGGACTACAGCGGCTGGTGGGACGCGGTCGACGCCATCATCGACGAGTACGTCGAGATGCACCGGACCGTGCCCGGCTTCCGCTCGCTGCACTTCGGCGACGTGTTCGACCTCAACCTGCTCGACTCGGTGGCCGACAACAACACGGTCATCGCCGGACGACTCCGGGCGCTGCTGCTGGCCGAGTTCGGGCTCGTCGACAGCGAAGACCTGGATCGTGCCATCCTCGTCGCGGTCGAGGCGGGCGACGCGGTCCTGAAGCTCGCCTTCCGCCACGACCCGCGTGGCGCGCCCGAGATCGTGGCCGAGGCCAAGCAACTGGTCCGCGGCTACCTGTCCCGGCAGCTGCGCGGCGTCCAAAGGGATGGAGAGACCTCCGTCAGTTGAGCCGGCGCGGTGCGCCGGGCTCCGGCCCGGAGACCGTGTTCGGCACGGACAGCGAGGTGAACAGGGTGGGCGTGAGCACGCGTCCGGAGGTCGCGTTGTTCCACGGCCTCGTGTGCGTCCGCGGCGGGATGGTCAGCTCCCTGTCGTCGTCGAGCGCCGTCTCCGTGCCCGAGTGGCCGCGCCCGGAGGGGCCGCAGGGCACGGCGGCCGCCGGCTCCACGGTCAGCTCCATCATCTGCAGCTGGGCCTGCAGCCGGGCCAGCTCCTTGCGCGCCTGGTCGAGCGCCTGGAACTGCGCCGTCGCGTAACCGGCGACGCCCGGGACGAGGGCGGACAGCACAGCAGCGGAAGCCAGAGTCAGAATGACCCGCTTGGACATGGCGTATCGCTCCTCCGCCGAGCTGGGATTAGCACAGCGTGGGCAATATGCCCGGGTACCTGAGGAGAAAAGCGGTAAGTAGCCAAACGTGCACGAATTGTGGCATTGGTAATGCCTGCCGATGTCCCGGGGATGTCCTGCGAAAACACGCGGACGTCGGTAGCCTCGGCTCTGTGTCACATGTGACAAATGAGCAGCTGGACCGACTGCTCGAGCAGGCCCTGCTGCTCGACGACCACGGCGCCCTCGCCCGCCGGCTCGACGCGCTGGCAGGTGGATATGAATCCGGGGAGATGTCGCGGGCCGCGATCCTCGTGCTCGCGGCCGAGGAGTGGCGTCAGGCGGGGCAGCCCGCGACCGCTCTGGACCGTTTCCAGAGCGCGGTCGAGGACGGTGGCGAGGTGCCGGTCGATCCACGGGCCGGAATCGCCGACACGCTGTTCGAGCTCGACCGGCCGGAGGAGGCCCGGGACGTCGTCGCCGCCATCGAGGCGGACGGCTGGAACCCGGCCACCGCCCTCACCGTGGCGGAGACGCTGGCGGCCTATGGCGACCCGGACGGCGCCCTGGAGTGGGCCACCCGGGGCGTGCGCGCCTGCCCGCCCGGTTCGCCCATCAGGGACTCGCTGCTGCGCACCCGCTACCGCATCCGGGTCGACCTCGGGCTGCCCGAGGACGACCTCGACGCCCTGCTCGACATCTCCCGGTAGGGACACGACCCGGTTCCCGTCAGGGACACGAGTCGAGCCACTCCCGTAAGGGACACGACCCGGGGCCGCGACCCGGCGAGACGTTCCCGCATACGAAAAGGGGCCGTGGATCACGGCCCCTTTCGCTGCCGTCCCCGCGGCCGGTCCGGCCCCTCCAGCCTGCCCGACGCGTGCGGACGGGGGATGTACGACGAGGAAAGGGGCCGTGACAGCCCCGGCCCGGTTTCCTCCTATGGGCGAAGCGGGGCCGCTTCGCGCAGAGCAGTCCGCTTCGTGCAGAGCGGAGCCGCTTCGCGCAGAGCAGGGCCGCTATATGCAAAGCAGGGCCGCGACCCTCCGGCCGTCCGCGCTGGGCGGTGCGGCAGGGTCGCGACCCTGGGACCCGCCTCCGGCGGGCCGGTGGGGCGTGTGCCCCTTTTCTATCGGTCTCCGTTTCCGGACCGTGCGGGCTCCCAGCCGGAGCCCGCACCCCGGTCACGGCAGGATCGTCCTCCCGGCGTCGGCGAGGTCGCCCACGCCCGCCGCCTGGTCAAGGGCGGGAGCGGTGATGTCGGCGCTCTGCGGCTGGACCGCCGCCTTCGGATACACGCGGCCCTCACGCTCCGGACGGGAATCCTGCGCGCCGGTCTGGCCGGTCGCGGCGCCGTCCGCCTCGTGGCGGCGGTGGTGCTTGCGGTGCCTGTGGTGCCTGCGCTGGTGCGCCGCGGCGTCCTGCGGTGCGGTGGCCGCAGTGTCCTGGCCGGTCGCGCCCGGCTGCTGGACTGGCTGCTGGACTGGCTGCTGGACTGGGGGCGCCGCCTGGCTCACGTCGGCGGCGCCGTTCTGACCGGCCGCCTGGGCGCCCTGCTTGTGGTGACGGTGGCGGTGCAGCCTGCGCTGCTCGCGGCTCTGGTCGGAGCTGGAGGCCTGGAAGCTGCCGGAGCTCTGGTCCGCCGTATCCGTGGCGGCGCCGGCGGCGTCCTGCCGCGCCTTCCTGTCCTGCTCGGCGGGCGTGTTCTGCTGGTTGCCGTTCTGCTGGGCCTCCGGCTTGGGGTGGCGCCGGTGGGCCTTGGGGTGCGCCTCGCCGATCGGGTGGACCCGGGCGTCCGTGCGCGGACGGTCCAGCGGCGCGGTGAGCGGTGCGGCCATCGGAGCGGCCGCCGGCGCGCAGACCTCGTCGGAGGTGTCCGGGCGGGACGGCGCCGCGGCGAGGAGGGGCATCTTGGTCTGCGGGAGCGCGGCCTTCGACGGCACCTGGGAGGCGGCCCCGGAGACGGCGCCCGTGCTGGGGATCTTGGGAGGGGTGATGGCCGGCAGACCGGCCCGGGGAGCCGCGGACAGCGGTGCGGGAAGGGTCTTGGTCCCGGGCGCGGCCGGCAGGGCGGGCAGCCCCACCCGGGTGGGAAGGGCGCCGGAGACGGTCCTGCCCGGAAGCGACGGCCGGCCCTGGGCGGCCGCCGCACCGGCGGCGTCGGCGATGCTCAGCACGCCCGTGGCGGGGGCCAGATTGGCCAGCCCGCCCGGCACGTTCTGGTTCTGCGCCTCGCAGGCGCCGGCGGCGTTGGTCCCGTCCTCCGCCATGGCATGGCCCCCCGTGAGCCAGCTCACCCCGATGGTGACGGCCGCCAGCACGACGCACCGCCCTCGAATACTTCGTGACGTCCTGGACATCCACGTCCCCCTGATCGCGTACGTAGTCCGACGAACGCCGAACGTAGCGATCAGGGGGAAAGCCCGGGAGCGGCTTGCCGCAATGGTGGCGAAGACCTTACCGAGAGGCCCGGATGCTGAGCGTGTCCCCTGCTTCGTCAAAGTCGACGATTACCTCGTCGCCGTCGTGGACGGCACCGGACAGCAGCTCCTTGGCCAGCTTGTCGCCGATGGCCGACTGGATCAGCCGGCGCAGCGGGCGGGCGCCGTACAGCGGGTCGTAGCCGGTCAGCGCCAGCCAGTCGCGGGCGGCGGGGGTGACCGTCAGGCGCAGCCGCCGGTCGGACAGCCGCTGGGCGAGCCGGGACACCTGCAGGTCGACGATCTGCGACAGCTCCTCGGTCCCGAGCGCGTCGAACACGATGATGTCGTCGAGCCGGTTGAGGAACTCCGGCTTGAACGACGCGCGCACCGCGTTGAGCACGGCGTCGCGCTTGGCCTGGGTCTCCATCGTCGGGTCCACGAGGAACTGCGAGCCGATGTTGGAGGTCAGGATCAGGATCGTGTTGCGGAAGTCGACGGTGCGGCCCTGCCCGTCGGTCAGGCGGCCGTCGTCGAGCACCTGGAGCAGGATGTCGAAGACCTCGGGATGGGCCTTCTCGATCTCGTCGAGGAGCACGACCGTGTACGGCCGGCGGCGGACGGCCTCGGTGAGCTGGCCGCCCTCCTCGTATCCGACGTAGCCGGGCGGTGCGCCGACGAGCCGGGCGACGCTGTGCTTCTCGCCGTACTCGCTCATGTCGATGCGGGTCATCGCGCGCTCGTCGTCGAACAGGAACTCAGCGAGGGCCTTGGCCAGCTCGGTCTTGCCGACGCCCGTCGGGCCGAGGAACAGGAAGGAGCCGGTGGGCCGGTCGGGGTCGGAGATGCCGGCCCGCGCCCGTCGCACGGCGTCGGACACGGCCTGGACGGCGTCCTTCTGCCCGATCAGGCGCTTGCCCAGCTCGTCTTCCATGCGGAGCAGCTTGGCCGTCTCGCCCTCGAGCAGCCGCCCGGCGGGGATCCCGGTCCAGGACGAGATGACCTCGGCGATGTCGTCGGGGCCGACCTCCTCCTTGACCATCGGCTCGGACTCGGCCTCGGCCTTCTCGGCGGCCTTGGTCGCCTCCGCGAGCTCCTTTTCCAGCCGCGGCACGTCGCCGTACATCAGCCGGGACGCGGCCTCGAAGTCGCCGTCGCGCTGGGCCCGCTCGGCCGCGCCGCGCGCCTCGTCGAGCTGCTTCTTCAGCTCGCCGACCTTGTTGAGGCCGGCCTTCTCCCGCTCCCAGCGGCCGATGAGCGCGCTCAGCTCCTCCTGACGGTTGGCCAGCTCCTCGCGGAGCTTGGCCAGCCGCTGGCGGCTCGCCTCGTCGGTCTCCTTGGCCAGCGCGAGCTCCTCCATCTTGAGCCGGTCGACGTTGCGCTGGAGCTGGTCGATCTCCACGGGCCGCGAGTCGATCTCCATGCGCAGCCGGGACATCGACTCGTCGACCAGGTCGATCGCCTTGTCGGGGAGGAACCGGGCGGTGATGTAGCGGTCGGAGAGCGTCGCCGCGGCGACCAGGGCGCTGTCGGAGATCTGCACCTGGTGGTGCGCCTCGTAGCGGCCCTTCAGCCCGCGCAGGATCGCGATCGTGTCCTCGACCGTCGGCTCGCCGACGTAGACCTGCTGGAACCGCCGCTCGAGCGCGGGGTCCTTCTCGATGCGCTCGCGGTACTCGTCGAGCGTGGTGGCGCCGATCATGCGCAGCTCGCCGCGGGCCAGCATGGGCTTGAGCATGTTGCCGGCGTCCATCGCGCCCTCGGCCGCCCCGGCGCCGACCATCGTGTGCAGCTCGTCGATGAACGTGACGATCTGGCCGTTGCTCTCCTTGATCTCGTTGAGCACGGACTTGAGGCGCTCCTCGAACTCGCCGCGGTACTTGGCTCCGGCGACCATCGCGCCCAGGTCGAGCGCGACGAGGCGCTTGTTGCGCAGGCTCTCCGGCACGTCGCCCGCCACGATGCGCTGGGCGAGGCCCTCGACGACGGCCGTCTTGCCGACGCCGGGCTCGCCGATCAGCACGGGGTTGTTCTTGGTGCGGCGCGACAGCACCTGGACCACGCGGCGGATCTCGCCGTCCCGGCCGATGACCGGGTCGAGCTTGCCGGACCGGGCCCGCTCGGTGAGGTCGACGCCGTACTTCTCCAGCGCCTGGTAGGTGTCCTCGGGCGTCTCGCTCGTGACCCGGGCGTGCCCGCGGACCTTCTCGAACGCCTCCAGCAGGGCGTTGGGTGTGGCGCCCTCGGCCTTGAGCAGGTCGGCCACCTGGCCGCCGTCCGCGGCGAGCCCGACCAGCAGGTGCTCGGTCGAGACGTACTCGTCCTCGAGCTGCTTGGCGCGCTGGGCCGCCGTGTTGAGCACGGTGAGGAGCTGCCGGGAGCTGGACGGCGCGCTCACCGTGGAGCCCTGCGCCTTGGGCAGGCGGTCGAGCAGCTCCTCGGTCTGGACGCGCAGCCGCTTCCAGTCGGCGCCCACCGCCTCCAGGAGCGGTACGGCGATGCCGCCGGTCTGGGTCAGCATGGTCGCGAACAGGTGGGCGGGCGCGACCTCGGGATTGCCCTCGGCGGCCGCGCGGCGGACCGCCCCCGACAGAGCCTCCTGGCTCTTCTGCGTGAGTTTGTAGTCCATATGTGTTCGATGCCTCGATTCGCGACGTTACGCGGGCGGCAGTTCGTAGCGGACCAGCGCCCTCATCATGGTGAGCTCGCCCCTGAGCCGGGCGACCTCCTCCCGCAGACGCATGTTCTCGGTCTCGAGCTCGAGGATGCGCTTGATTCCGGCGAGGTTGATGCCGTGCTCCTGGGACAGCCGCTGGACCTCGCGCAGCAGCACGATGTCCCGCGTGGAGTAGAGCCGCCCGCGGCCCGCCGTACGGCCGGGGCTGACGAGGCCGAGCCGGTCGTACTGGCGGAGGGTCTGCGGGTGCAGCCCGGAGAGCTGGGCGGCCACCGAGATCACGTATACGGGTGTGTCATCGGAAAGATCGAAAAAGTTCGCATCCATCGGCTCACTCGCTTCTGGCCTGCTTGATCAGCTCTTCGCGTAGGTCGGGGCCCTCGGTGGCGTCCCTGAACTCCTCCAGAGCGGCCCGGGCCTTGTCGTCGAGGTTCTGGGGCACCGCCACCTGCACGGTGACCAGCAGGTCGCCCTTCGTGCCGTCCTTGCGCGCGGCGCCGCGGCCGCGGACCCGGAACGTGCGCCCATTGGGGGTGCCCTCGGGAATCCGCAGGGTCACCGGCATGCCCTTGAGCGTCGGCACCTTGATCTCGGCGCCGAGCGCCGCCTCCGGGAAGGCGACCGGCACGGTCACGGTGAGGTTCTCCCCGCTGCGGCCGAACACCGGGTGCGGCTTCACGTGGACCAGCACGTAGAGGTCGCCGGCGGGGCCGCCGTTCTCGCCGGGCGCCCCCTTGGCCTTGATCCGGATGCGCTGCCCGTCGCCCACCCCGGCCGGAATGCGGGCCTGGATCGTGCGGGTGCTCTTGCCCCGGCCGCTGCCCTCGCAGACCGGGCAGGGGTCGTCGACCACGAGGCCGCGGCCGCGGCAGTCGCGGCACGGCTCGGAGAAGGCGAAGTTGCCGAGGTTGCGGCTGGCCGCGCCCGTGCCCTCGCAGGTCGGGCAGACCCGCGGCGTGGTGCCGGCCTTGGCGCCGGTACCGCCGCAGGCGGCGCAGGCCGAGGAGCTCGTCAGCCTGAGGGACACCGTGGTGCCGTCGACCGCCTCGCCGAAGCCGAGCGTGACCTCGGACTCGATGTCCTGGCCGCGCCGCGGCCGCGAGGTGGTCGTGGTGCGCGTCCCGCCGCCCCGGTTGAACAGCCCGCCGAACAGGTCGCCGATGCGCTCACCGCCGCCGGTCCCGCCGCCGCTGCCGCCGAACAGGTCGCCGAAGTCGAAGTTGAAGCCGCCGCCGCGCTGTGCGCCGGTGCCGGCGTAGCCGCCGAGGCCCGACCCGAAGAGCGTGCGGGCCTCGTCGTACTCCTTGCGGCGCTTGGTGTCGGACAGCACGTCGTAGGCCTCGGAGACCTCCTTGAACTTCTCCTCGGTCTCCTTGTTGCCCGGGTTGGCGTCCGGGTGGTACTGCCGGGCCAGCTTCCGGTAGGCCTTCTTGATCTCCTCGGCGGTCGCGGTCTTGGGCACACCAAGGACGGCGTAGTAGTCCTTTTCCAGGTAGTCCTTGGTGCTCATCTATCGCTTCCCTCACAGAGAAAAGGGGTCATTGGTCGTCTCTCCCGATCCTTCCCGATCGGGAGAGACTCCGGGTGATCAGCTCTCGTCCGGCTCGCCGGACGCGTGCGGGCCGTCGGAGCCCGTCGCGCCGCCGGCCTGCGCGGACGCCTCCTCGGCCGCCGCGCTTTCGTCCGGCTCGGCGACGGCCACCCGGGCCGGGCGCAGGATCCGGTCGCCGATGCGGTAGCCCGGCTGGAGGATCTCGACGCACGTGGGCTCGGTCACCTCCGCCGAATAGCTGTGCAGCAGGGCCTCGTGCACGGTCGGGTCGAAGGGGTCGCCCTTCGTGCCGTAGGTGCTCAGGCCCAGCTTGGCGACGGCCGACTCCAGCGACTCGCTCACCTTGGCGAAACCGCCGGTGAGCTCGCCGTGGTCCCGGGCGCGGCCGATGTCGTCGAGCACCGGGAGCAGCTCGCCCAGCACGCTGGCGACGGCCTGCTCCCTCACGGTGATCCTGTCCCGCTCGACCCTCTTGCGGTAGTTGCTGTACTCCGCCTGCAGCCGCTGCAGGTCGGCGGTGCGTTCCGCGAGGAGGTCGGAGGCGGCGGCCTCGGTGGCCGCCGTCCCCTCCTGCCTGCCGGCGCCGGCCTCCGCGGCCTGCTCTCCGGCGCCCTCGCGGGCCCGCCCCGTCTCGGGGTCGATCTTGCGGTTGTCGCGGATCACCGGCTCCTCCTCGAAGCCGTTCTCGCGCGGGGTCACTTGCTGCCGCCCTCCTGCTTCGGCTCGTCATCGACGATCTCCGCCTCGACCACGTCGTCGTCGGCCTTGGCCTGCTGGGCCCCGGCGTCGGCGCCGCCCTCGGCGCCGCCGGCCTGCGCGCCCTGCGACTGGGCGTAGATGGCCGAGCCCATCTTCTGGCTCACGGTGGCGAGCTTCTCCGCGGAGGCCCGGATGGCGGCCGTGTCGGTGCCCTCCAGCTCCTTCTTCAGCTCGGCCAGCGAGTCGTTGACCTCGGTCTTGACGTCGGCCGGGATCTTCTCGTCGTTCTCGCGGAGGAACTTCTCCGTCTGGTAGGCCAGCGAGTCGGCGTTGTTGCGGACCTCGGCGTCCTCGCGGCGGCGCTTGTCCTCCTCCGCGTAGCTCTCGGCCTCGCGCATCATGCGCTCGATGTCGTCCTTGCCGAGAGCGGAGCCGCCGGTGATGGTCATCGACTGCTCCTTCCCGGTGCCGAGGTCCTTCGCCGAGACGTTGACGATTCCGTTGGCGTCGATGTCGAAGGTGACCTCGATCTGCGGGATGCCGCGCGGCGCCGGCGCGATGCCGGTCAGCTCGAAGGTGGCCAGCTTCTTGTTGTACGCCGCGATCTCACGCTCGCCCTGGTAGACCTGGATCTGCACCGACGGCTGGTTGTCCTCCGCCGTGGTGAAGACCTCGGAGCGCTTGGTCGGGATCGTCGTGTTGCGCTCGATGATCTTGGTGAAGATGCCGCCCTTGGTCTCGATGCCGAGGCTGAGCGGGGTGACGTCGAGCAGCAGGACGTCCTTGACCTCGCCCTTCAGGACACCCGCCTGGAGCGCGGCGCCGATCGCGACGACCTCGTCCGGGTTGACGCCCTTGTTGGGCTCCTTGCCGCCGGTCAGCTCCTTGACCAGGTCGCTCACGGCCGGCATGCGGGTCGAGCCGCCGACCAGCACCACGTGGGCGATGTCGGAGACCTTGATCCCGGCGTCCTTGATGACCTGGTGGAACGGGCCCTTGCAGCGCTCGAGCAGGTCGGCGGTGATCCGCTGGAACTCGGCGCGGGTCAGCTTCTCCTCGAGGTGCAGCGGGCCCTCGGAGGAGGCGGTGATGTAGGGCAGGTTGATCGTGGTCTCGGTCTGGCTGGACAGCTCGATCTTCGCCTTCTCCGCGGCCTCACGGAGGCGCTGGAGGGCCATCTTGTCCTTCGACAGGTCCACGCCGTGGGCGTTCTTGAACCGGGTGACCAGCTCGTCGACGATCCGCTGGTCCCAGTCGTCGCCGCCCAGGTGGTTGTCACCGCTGGTGGCCTTGACCTCGACGAAGCCGTGGCCGTCCTCCTGGCCGACGTCGAGCAGGGACACGTCGAAGGTGCCGCCGCCGAGGTCGAAGACCAGGATCGTCTGGTCCTTCTCCTTGTCGAGGCCGTACGCGAGGGCCGCCGAGGTGGGCTCGTTGATGATCCGCAGCACGTTGAGGCCCGCGATCTGGCCGGCCTCCTTGGTGGCCTGCCGCTGGGCGTCGTTGAAGTACGCCGGGACGGTGATCACCGCGTCGGTGATCTTCTCGCCCAGGTAGGCCTCCGCGTCCTGCTTGAGCTTCTGCAGGACGAAGGCGCTGATCTGCTGCGGCGTGAACTTCTTGCCGTCGATCTCGACGGTCCAGTTCGTGCCCATCTGGCGCTTGACCGAGCGGATGGTCCTGTCGACGTTGGTCACCGCCTGCCGCTTGGCGACCTCGCCGACGAGGACCTCACCGTTCTTGGCGAACGCGACCACGGACGGAGTCGTCCGCGAGCCCTGGGCGTTCGCGATGACGGTGGGCTCGCCGCCCTCGAGGATCGAGACGACGGAGTTGGTCGTCCCCAGGTCGATACCTACCGCACGTGCCATGAGTACGTCCTTGTAGTCAAAGTTGAGTCGGTTGGACTCATGCTTAACCCACTCCCGGGTCCTTGTCAAACGTCTTGAGTCTATGGGGCTCAACCCGGGAGTGCGCGAAATTCATCCCGCCTCCGAGGGACATTTCGGGCGGAAGCGGGAGAGGTGTAGACGTGTGGAGGTTCGCGCTGGTCAGCGGGCGCCGTCGGCCAGTCTCCTGGACCCCAGCCTCTTCTTGAGGGCGACGGTGGCCGTCTTCCGGACGGCGATGGCGGGGCAGACCGCGTGGGCGGCGGAGGGCTTGGCGCCCTCCCAGATCGTCACGACCACCTTCCTGGCCGTCTCCCTGACGGACACGTGGTCGAGCACGGTGCAGGGGGCGACGCCGGACCACCAGGTGAGGCGGACCTTGCGGCCGTGTGCGACCGGCGTGGCCGAGGACCAGCGGACCTTGTGCACACCGACGGTGCGCCGATGGCGGCCCGCGGCCGAGGGCGCCGCCGCCGTGAAGGCGGAGGCCGGGGCCGTGAAGGCGGAGGCGGTGACGGCGGTGACGGTCGCCGCCGATGAGCCGAGGGCCGGCGTGAGAGGGGCGGCCGTGACCGCCAGGACCGTCAGAACCGCTGTGGTGGCGCCGCGAAGGGTCCGCATGCTCCTTGGACGGCTCGCGCGCCCGGCTGGTTCACGAGGCGGCGCCGTCGACCACCTTCCGGGCGCCGAGCGGCGACGTCAGGGCCACCGTCGTCGTCTTCTGGATGGCGATCTCGATGCAGGCCGCGTCGGGGGAGCGGCGGTCCTGGCCCTCGTACAGGGTCACGACGACCTCGTCCGCGCTCTCCTTCACCTCCACCCGGTCGAGGACCGAGCAGGGCTCGACGCCGGACCACCAGACGAGCCGCAGGCGCGCGCCGTCGTCCACGGGGGTCGCGCTGAGCCATGTGACCTTGTGCGTCCGCAGCGTGTGCCCGACGGGCGTCACGGGCGACGGCGAAGGCGTCGCGGCCGGCGCGGCCGAGCTCGCGGGGACGCCCACGGGCTCCCCGGACGGGGTGGTCGGGACGGAGGACGCGGTCGTCGTCGAGGGGGTCTCCCCGCAGGCGACCGCCATGGACAGGAGTGCCACGAGCCAGAGCTTCCTCATGTTCTGTAGACGGGCCACGGGCCCGCCTGGTTCAGCGGGGACACGTTGACGTCACCCTCGCGACCGGTTAAATTCAACGCATGATGAATTCGGTCGGGCCCGCGATAGCCGTACGGGATCTGCGGGTGTCGAGGGGTGGCGTCGAGGTGCTGCACGGGCTGACCTTCGACGTGCCCCGAGGTGAGGTGACGGGCCTGCTGGGCCCGAGCGGCTGCGGGAAGACCACGCTCATGCGCGCGATCGTGGGCGTCCAGATCGTCGCCGGAGGCGAGGTGACCGTCCTCGGCGAGCCGGCGGGCAGTCCCCGGCTGCGGCGGCTGATCGGCTACTCGACGCAGAACCCGGCGGTCTACCGGGACCTGTCGGTGCGGGAGAACCTGCGCTACTTCGCCGCCGTGCTCGGCGCGCCCAAGGACGACGTCGAGCGCGTCCTGGAGGAGGTCGGCCTCACCGGGGCGGCCCACCAGCTCGGCGGCTCGCTGTCGGGCGGCCAGCTCAGCCGGGCGAGCCTCGCGGTCGCCCTGCTCGGCTCCCCGGAGCTGGTCGTGCTCGACGAGCCCACGGTCGGGCTCGACCCGGTCCTGCGGCAGGAGCTGTGGCGGCTGTTCCACGGCCTCGCCGATCGCGGGGTGACGCTGCTCGTGTCGAGCCACGTCATGGACGAGGCCGCCCGCTGCGAACGGCTCCTCGTGCTGCGCCAGGGGGAGATCCTCGCGGACGGCACACCGGACGGGCTGCGCGAGCGCACCCGGACCACGGATCTGGAGGAGGCGTTCCTGCGCCTCGTCGAGGAGAGGGCGGCGGCATGAACCCGGCGATCACGATCGCGACGGCGCGCCGGATCATGAACCAGCTGCGCCACGACCACCGCACGGTCGCGCTCATGGTGCTCGTGCCGACGCTGGTGATGATCCTTCTCTACTACGTGATGGACGACGAGAGGTCGTTCGCCATGTGGGCCCCGATCCTGCTGTGCGTGTTCCCGTTCCTGGTGATGTTCCTGGTCACCTCGATCGCCACGCTGCGGGAGCGGACGTCGGGCACGCTGGAGCGGCTGATGGCCTCGCCGCTCGGCAAGCTCGACCTGCTGCTCGGCTACGGCATCGCGTTCGGGCTGATGGCCTGCGTCCAGGTGGCGCTGGCGCTGACCGTCTCGCTGACCTGGCTCGGGCTCGACCTGCCCGGCGACCTGTGGCCGCTGGTGCTCGTGGCGCTGCTCAACGCGCTGCTCGGCACCGCGCTCGGCCTGCTGTGCAGCGCGTTCGCCCGCACCGAGTTCCAGGCCGTGCAGTTCATGCCGATCGTCATGATCCCCCAGATCCTCCTCGGCGGGATCCTGGTGCCCCGCGCCCAGATGGCGGCGCCGCTGGAGTGGATCTCCGACGTCCTGCCCATGTCGTACGCCATCGAGGCGATGAGGGACGCGGTCGTCGGCGGAGACATCGGCGGGGAGTTCTGGCGCGACCTGCTGATCGTGGCCGGGGCCGCGCTGCTGGCCCTCGTCCTCGGCGCCGCCACCCTGCGCCGGCGCACGCCGTAGGGGCTCCGCGCACGGGAGAGCCCCCGGTCCTCGACGGACCGGGGGCTCTTTCGTACGAGTGGGGTGTCAGCGCTCGCCGGGCACCCAGTCGTCGTCCTGCGCGGCCGACGACTTCATCAGCGTCGTCGCGGAGGCCGGCGGGACCGGGTCGGCGAACGGCGCGCAGTGCACGTCCGGCCCCGGCTTGCTCGCCGGCAGCGTGCCGTCGGACAGGTACGCCTTCCAGATGTCGTCGATGCAGGCGTTGCCGCGGCCGGTCAGGCCGTGGTTGCCGCCGCCGTCCATGACGACCAGCCGGGAGTTCGGGAACCGCTTGTGCATCTCGACGCCGCCCTGGTACGGAGTGGCGGCGTCCTTGGTGTCCTGGAAGAACAGCGCGTTCTTGACCTGCCGGCCGTCGATGCGCTGCTCGTGGGTCACCCGGACGGGCCAGTAGGCGCACTGGGCGTTGAACCAGGCGTTGCCCCACGTCAGGAAGGGGGCGGTCCGGTACGACTGCCACCAGTCGCGGTGCCAGGTGCCCCAGTTGCGCGGCCACTTGGCGTCCGAGCACTCGACGGCCGAGTAGACGGCGAAGGAGTTGTCGTCGCCGCTGCTGTCGCCGTACGTGGCGTACGCCGCGAGCAGGGGCGCGGTCTCGGAGGCCGTGACGTAGCGCGACAGTGCGTTGGCCAGCAGCGGCCAGCGGCTCTTGAGGTAACCGCCCGCGAGGTAGGTGTCGTCGAACTCGTCCGGCCCGACCCGGCCCTCGGCCGGCGCGGCCTTCAGCTTGGCGCGGGCCGCGTAGAACGCCTTCTCGACATCGGCCCCGGTCGTGCCGAGGTGGTACGTCGCGTCGTACGTGGCGATCCAGGCGAAGAAGTCCTTGGCCCGGGCCTCGAAGGCGTGGTTCTGGTCGAGGTTGGCGTCGTACCACACCCGCTCGGGGTTGACGATGCTGTCCAGGACCAGGCGGCGGACCTTGGTCGGGAACAGGGTGGCGTACGTGGCGCCCAGGTAGGTGCCGTAGGAGTACCCGACGTAGCTGATCTGGCTCTGGCCCAGGGCCTTGCGGATCTGGTCCATGTCCGTGGCCGCGTCGACCGTCGTCATGTGGTCGAGCAGGTGGCCGTACGTCTTGCCGCACGCCTCGGCGTAGCCCTTCGACCGCTTGACCCAGGCCAGCTCCTCGGCGAGGTTGGACGGCACGTAGTCGGGCCGCACCGGGTCGAAGAAGTGGACGTCGCAGCGGAGCGCGGGCTCGCTGGAGCCGACGCCGCGGGGGTCGAATCCGATCAGGTCGTACTTCGCCGCGAGGGCGGCGCCCAGCCGCGTGGTCATGACGGCGGGGTAGGCGAGCCCGCTGCCGCCCGGTCCGCCGGGGTTGAACAGCACGGCGCCCTGGTAGTTCGCGGTATCGGTCGCCTTCTTGCGGGAGACCGCGATCTTGATCTTCTGGCCCCGGGGGTTGCCGTAGTCGAGGGGGACCTCGACCATCGCGCACTCGATTCCGGCGGGAAGGCCCTCGCACTGGGCCCACTGAGGAGCGGGAGGAGTGTAGTCGGAGGCATGCTGGGCACTGGCCGTCGCGGGTCCCGCGACCAGCAGTCCGGTGAGCCCCAGGCCGGCGGTGGCCAGCGCTGTGAGGATTCTCTTCACGTAAACCCCTTCGACGCCGGCGGTTCCTCCGTTGGAACCGGCTTATGGCACCATCCGGTAGATCCTCCGCATAAAGCCGGTATAAGGCGACGGATGTCCTCGGTTGGTTGTGAAACCGCAACATTCAGTTCGGCGATCGTGTGAAGTCCGCGTTCCCGCGCACCGGCGCGCCCTCGGTAAGCTGCGAGGAAGATCCCCGGAGCCCACGTCGGTGAGGTGCAGCCATGATCGCGATACTCGGGACCGGCAAGATGGGCGAGGCCCTCATGTCCGGGCTGCTGCGCGCCGGGCTCGGGCCGTCCGAGGTCATCGCCACCGCCCGGCGTCCTGAGCGGGCCGAGGCGCTGCGCGAGCGGTACGGCGTGCGGGTGGCCGGCAACGCCGAGGCGGCCGAGGAGGCCGACACCCTGATCCTCGCGGTCAAGCCGCAGGACATGCACACGCTGCTCGCCGAGATCGCCCCGCACGTTCCCGGCGGACGGCTGGTCATCTCGGTCGCGGCCGGCATCACGACCGCCTTCGTCGAGGCGCGGCTCGGGGAGCAGGTGCCCGTCGTCCGCGTCATGTCGAACACGCCGGTGCTCGTCGACGAGGCCATGAGCGTGATCTCGGCCGGCGCGCACGCGGGCGAGGAGCACCTCAAGCGCACCGAGGAGCTGCTCAGCCCGGTCGGCAAGGTCCTGCGGATCCCGGAGTCCCAGCAGGACGCGGCGACCGCGCTGTCCGGCAGCGGCCCGGCGTACTTCTTCTATCTGGTCGAGGCCATGGTCGACGCGGGGATCCTGCTGGGCATGCCGCGCGCCGCCGCCCTCGACATGGTCGTCCAGTCGATCGTCGGAGCCGCGACCATGCTGCGCGACTCCGGTGAGCACCCGGTGATCCTCCGCGAGGCCGTGACCTCCCCCGGCGGGACCACGATCTCCGCCATCGCGGAGCTGGAGCGCCACCGGGTCCGGGCCGCGTTCCTCGACGCCATCGAGGCGGCCCGCGACCGCAGCCGTCAGCTCGCCTCCGGCTGACGTTCCGAGACCCCGGCGTCATCTCCGGAGGCGTCCGTCCGGGACGGGCCTTCGCCTCCGGAGGCGGCCAGACGGGCGGTGAAGACGAAGTTCTTGTCGAGCCGGCTGCCCGGCGTGCGGCCCCGCCCCCAGCCGATGACGTGGCGGTAGCGGCCCATCGCGCCCGACGCGACGAGCGCCGCCTCGTCCGTGTACGGCGAGCCGGCCGGGGCCGGGCCGGCGAGCGGGGCCACGAAGAGGGCGTCCGCGGGACAGTGCGCCTCGCACATGAAGCACGTCTGGCAGTCGGGCTGCCTGGCGATCACCGGCACCCCGTCCGTCCCGGGCTCGAACACGTCCATCGGGCAGACCTTGACGCAGATGTCGCACCGCACGCAGCGGTCGCGGCTGACGATCTCGATCACGCCGTCACCTCCCGGGTCTCCTCAGCCGCGGTCCAGATCTCGTCTAGGCCGCCCACCCGGACGCGGTGGGCGAGCCGGGGGTCGGCCGCCGGCCGGTCGACCCGCTGGTGCATGCCGCGCGACTCCTCCCGGGCGAGCGCGGCCCGGTACATCCAGCGTCCGTGCGCCACCATGGCCGCGGCCTGCCTGGCCCGCAGGGCCTCCCGGCCCTCGCCGGTCAGGTGGGCGGCGACCGACGTCCACAGCCCGTCCAGCGCGCCGAGGGAGCGCCGCAGCCCCTCCGAGGAGCGGAAGTAGTTGCGGCCGAGCGGCAGGATCTCCTCCTGCACGGCCCCGACGACCTCGGCCGCGTCCGGACCGCCGCCGGCCGGGCCGTACGGGCGCAGGCCCGCCCGCCCCGCCGCACGCGGCCTGTCCGCACGGCGCTGCCTCGCGGCGAAGGCCGCGGCCGCGGCGCCCGCCCAGGTGCCGGAGGAGACGGCCCAGGCGCCGTTGTGGCTGCCGCCGCCGCTGACGCTGCCCGTGATGAGCTCGCGCGTGGCCACGTCGCCCGCCGCGTACAGGCCGGGGACGGTGGTGGCGCAGTCGTCGCCGGTGACCCGCAGGCCGCCGGTCCCGCGTACGGTGCCCTCGAACACCAGCCGTACCGGGTAGGACTGGGCGAAGGGGTCGATGCCGGCCTTATCGAGGGGCAGGAAGTAGTTGGGCTGCGCCTGGCGCATGGCCTCCCGCAGGCCCGGCGGGGCCTTGTCCAACCGGGCGAACACCTGCCGGCCGTCGGCGAGCATCCGGGCGATCGGGCGCCGGGCCGCCGTCATGTCCCCGACGTCCAGCCTGTCGCCGTCCTCGTCGTAATAGCTGGCGAACTGCATCATTAGGCCCTTGGTGTGCGAACCGTACGCGGGGGACAGGGCGTAGGCGTTGGAGAACTCCATGCCCGACAGCTCCGCCCCCAGCTCGGCCGCCATGAGGTGGCCGTCCCCCGTGTCCACGTTGAGCCCGAAGGCGCCGGACAGGAACGCACACCCGCCGGTGGCGAGGACGACCGCCCGGGCCCGGGCCTCCCAGCGCCCGCCGCCCTGCTGACGGCGGATCCCCGCGGCGCCCGCGACCGCGCCGTCCGCGTCCGCGAGCAGCTCCAGCGCGGGATGGTGATCGAGGATGAGCACGCCGCTTCGGTGGACCCGCCGCCGCATCCTGCGCATGTACTCCGGTCCCTGGAGGCTGCTGCGCCGTTCCACCCCGGCGTCGTCCACCGGGAACGGGTAGCCCCAGCCGGCGAGCCGGTTGATCTGGCGGTAGGTCTCGTCGAGCACCCGGGCCATCCACCGGCGCTCGGTCAGCCCGCCGGCGATGGCCTCGCGCCGGGCCATCGCGTCCTCGCGCAGCGCGAGGTCGGGCGGCACGTACCACAGGTTGTTGCCGCCGGAGGCCGCCGACCCGCTGGTCCCGCAGTAGCCCTTGTCGGCCAGCACGACGACGGCGCCCGCCTCGGCCGCCGCGATGGCCGCCCACGCCCCGGCGGGGCCGCCGCCCAGGACCAGCACGTCGGCGTCCCGTACGAGATGCGGGGCAGCGGACGGGCTCATCCCCGCGCTCCCGGGGCGATCCACTGGTCGATGGAGAAGTCGGACTTCACGAAGCCCTGCTGGACGAGGAACCTCTTGGTGCTCTCCAGCAGCGCCAGCCCCTGCTGGGTGAACGGCTCCTCGGGGAGCTGGCTCCGCACCGTCGTCGCTTTCACGACGTCGGGGGGGAAGCCGCCCACCTTAACCGAGAAGGCCAGATAGCCGTCCCAGTTGGCCTTGACCAGCTTGGTCCCCTCCCTCTGGGCCCGCTGCCACACCTTCACGAAACCGGGATGGCGGTCGAGGAAGGAGTCCGGCACGATGGTGACGCTGGTGCCCAGGTAGGCGGGATGGTCCTTGGAGGCCACGTCGATCACCGGATAGCCCTTCGCCCGCAGGGCCTCCAGGTTCGCGGCCGGGAGGGCCGCCGCGTCGATGTCCCCGTGCTCCAGCGCCGCCTCCATGTCGCTGTTGTAGAGGTGCAGGACCGCCTGCGGCCGCACCTTGGCGTCGCCGAGCGCGCCCAGCAGGTAGCGGTGGATGTAGGACCCCTTCTGCACGGCGACCTTCCGGCCCGCGAGCTCCGCGAGCGACGCCGGCCCGCCCTGCTTCTTCGTGACGATGCCGGCGTCGAGGCCGACCGTGGCCTGCGCGATCAGCCGGCTGGACTGCCCGGTGCCCCGCGCCACCAGGGCCGGGGTGTCGCCGTACGTCGCGACGTCGAGCGCGCCCGACACGAGCGCCTGGTTGAGGTCGGGGCCGTTCGGGAACGTGTACGTCTTCACCGCGGCGACCCCCGCGGGGGCCAGCAGGGGGATGAGCTTCCTCACGCTGTCCAGGTAGCCGAACACGCCTGTCAGCCTGTTCCCGGTGCCGATCACGCCGATCCGCAGCGTGTACGGCGTGCTCGCGCCGCCCGAGGGGGCTCCCGTCGCGGCGTCCCGCCCGCAGGCCGACAGCGCGGCGGGCAGCGCCAGCGCGGCGGCCGCCAGGAGGACGAACGATCGTCGCGTCGTCATCGGTGCTCCTTCTCGGAGACGGGACGGGAGGGGGACCCGGAGGCGGCCGGCCGGGAGGATCCGGAGGCCGGACCGGACGGACCGGGCAAATCGGGGCCGACCGCGAGGAGGGCGCCCGGCGTGCGGCCGCGGCCCCAGCCGATCTCCCTGCGGTAGGCGCCGAGCAGGCCGGACGCGACGAGGTGCGCCTCGTCGCGCAGCGGTGAGCCCGCCTCCACCGGCTGGGGGCTGGGCGCCACGAAGAGCGCGTCCACCGGGCAGTACGCCTCGCACATGAAGCACGTCTGGCAGTCGTGCCGGCGGGCGATCACCGGAACGCCGCCGGGGCCGGAGTCGAAGACATTGGTGGGGCAGACCTGGACGCAGCGGTCGCAGCCGACGCACCGCTCGCCGGAGACGACCTCGATCACGACGCCGCCCGCAGGTGATCGGCGTACTCCTGCGGGCCGACCGGCGCGACCGGGTCGGGCCGGACCCGGATCTCGTCGAGCCCCTCCACGAGCAGGCGGCGCCGCCACGACTCGTCGGAGCCGGGAAGGTCCTCCCGCTTGTGCATGCCGCGCGACTCCTGCCTCGCCAGGGCCGCGGTGTACATCCACCGCGCGTGGGCGGTCATCGCGGCGGCCTGCCTGGCGTGGACCGCGCCCGCGCCCGTGCCGTACAGCGAGGAGCGGACCCGGTCCCACGTGGCGTGCAGGTTCGCCAGCGCGGGCCCGAGCCGGTCGCCGTGCCGCAGGTAGTTCTTCTCGTACGGGTGCACCTCGGCCTGGACGGCGGCGACGACCTCGCGGTACCCGTCACGGGCGGCGGGACGGCCGGTGGGCCGCAGTCCGGCGCCGCCCGCGGGGATGAGGGGACGGCGCGAGGCCGAGGGCGCGAGCGCCGCGGAGAACCGGGCCGCGCCCCGCCCCGCCCAGGTGCCCGAGGAGATCGCCCACGCGGCGTTGTGGCTGCCGCCCCCGGTGAAGCCGCCGCACACCAGCTCGCGGGTGGCCGCGTCGCCCGCCACGTACAGGCCGGGTACGGAGGTCGCGCATTCGTCGTCCGCCACGCGGATCCCGCCCGTCCCGCGCACGGTGCCCTCCAGTAGCAGCGTGACCGGGAAGAGCCGGGTGAACGGGTCGACGCCCATGCGGTCGAAGGGCAGGAAGAAGTTCGGCTGGCCGAGCCGCATGGCCCGCTGGACGTCGGGGCCGGCCCGGTCGATGCGGCAGTAGACCTTCTCGGTCAGCAGGGTACGGGCGATCACCGACCGGCCCTTCTGGCTGCCCGCCCCTTCGAGCACCGTGCCGTCCTCGCGATAGAACGTCGCGAAGGAGTAGTACGCCGTCTTGGTCACGGAGGAGAACTCCGGCGCGATGGCGTAGGCGTTGGAGAACTCCATGCCCGACAGCTCCGCGCCTGCCTCGGCCGCCATGAGTGCCCCGTCCCCGGTGTTGACGTCGCAGCCCAGCGCGCGGCTGAGGAACGCGCAGCCACCGGTGGCGAGTACGACGGCGCCCGCCCTGACCCGGTACGGCCGGTCACGCTGCCGCTGGTAACCGGCGACGCCGGCCACCGCGCCGTCCTCGTCCGTCAGCAGCTCGACGACCGGGCTGTGGTCGAGGATCCGCACTCCGGCGCGGCGCAGCAGGATCCGCATCCGGCGCATGTACTCGGGCCCCTGGACGCCGCGCCGGACCTGCCCGCCCTCGCCGTCGGGAGGGAACGGGTACCGGCCGGCGTCCGCCAGCTCGCCCATCCCCTCGTACGTCTGGTCGAGCACGCGGGCCATCCAGTGGCGGTCGGCGAGGTGGCCGCCGAGGGCCTCCCGGGAGGCCATGGCCCTCTCCCGTTCGGCGGGACGCGGCGGCACGTACCACACCCCGGTGCCCGCGGAGGCGGTCGCGCCGCTGGTCCCGCAGTAGCCCTTGTCGGCGAGGACGACATCGGCGCCCGCCTGCGCGGCCTTGTACTCGGCCCACGCGGCGGCGGGCCCGCCGCCCGCCACGAGGACGCCGGCGGACAGGTCGAGCGGGTCGGACGAGGTGCCGGTGACGGTCACGGAACTCCTCCTGAGGGGAACTCTTCACGGCAGGGATCGGATCGGGAGCGCGCCGAGGCCGCCGGTACGGCGAATCGGTGGCAGTCCAGACGGGAAGCGCCGGGCCCGCGCATGCCGAGGTGTGCCGCCCGCGAGCGGACGACGTCGTTGAGAACGCGACAGAGGATGTCGAACGCGGGCGTTACCGCCCGTTCAGCGCCGAAGCCGACATCGGGGAACGAGAGTGGACGTCTCGGCCATGTCTATGACCATAAAGACGAAATAACCTAGTGTCCAGGGGGATAATAAGGGGAATTCGTAGCGCCGCGGAGGAGGCCGCTTTACCCCGGCTTTACGATTGCCGGGTGGCGTTACGTCGCGGGATCCTCCCGCTTGTCATCGTCCTTCTGGCCGCCGGCTGCACCTCCTCGGAGCCGCCCAAGACGCAGCTCGGAACCGTCACCCGCACCGCCGTCAGTGAGGTCGTCGAGGCCCCGGCCACGGTCGCCGCGCGGGCCACGGCGACGCTGACCGCCCCCGCGTCCGGGACGATCGTGAAGCTGTACGTCCAGGACGGCGACACCGTGAAGAAGGGCCAGATCCTGGCCAGGATCGGCTCCCCGCAGGCGAAGGAGCAGCTCGCGGCGGCGAGGAAGGCCGACAGGCAGGCGTCCCGGCCCGTCTCCGCCGTCCCGGTGGCCGCGTCGGTCAGCCTGCCGCGGCTGCGCCTGCCGGGCGCGCTCGACGCCCGGGTGGCCCGCTGCTTCGCCCAGGCGAGGAAGGCGGCGCGCTCGATCGGGGACAAGGCGGTCAGGGCCCGGCTGCTGTCCGCGATCGACGCGGCCGAGGCCCAGCAGCGCGCCCAGCAACGGGCGCTGAGCCAGGTCGTGGACGGCCTGAGCCGGTCGATCGACCAGGTGCTCGCCCAGGTGACCGGGCAGGTGGGGGCCGGGCTGAGCGGACTGACCGCCTCCATGACGTCGCTCCAGGCCGCGTCGCGGGCGCAGACCAGGACCGCCGTACGGGCGGCGCAGCGAACCGTGGACGCCCTCACGGTCAAGGCGCCGTTCGCGGGCGTGGTCACGCTCGGCGGCGCCTCGTCCTCGACCGGCGGCGCGGCCGGGCTGAGCGCGCTGATCGGCCAGCTGCCCGCCGGGGCCGGCGAGCAGGCCGCGTCGGCCGTGGCCGCGCCCACCGGCCGGTCGGCCGGGGTGATCGCGACCGGCGTCCCGGTCACGGCGGGGGACCCGGTCGCCACCGTCACCGACGTCTCCGCGCTCTCGCTGTCGGCCGACGTGGACGAGACCGACGTCCTGCTGGTCAGGCGCGGGACGCGGGCGACGGTCGAGCTCGACGCGGTGACCGGCGCGACGTACACGGCCACCGTGACCGGTGTCGGCGTGACGCCCAAGGAGGGCGCGACGGGCGGGGTCAGCTACCCGGTGCGCCTGCGGCTCGGGGCGGGCGCCTACGACGACGGCGGCCCGGCCCCGGCCCCCAAACCCGGCATGAGCGCCGTGGTCCACCTCGCCGTGCGCGAGTCGCCCGACGCGACCGCCGTTCCGGCCTCCGCGATCGTGACCAGCGGCAGGGAGACGATCGTCTGGGCCGTCAGGGACGGCAGGGCCGAGCGGCGGGTGGTCAAGCTCGGCGCCCAGGGCGACGCGGTCGTCGAGATCCTGAACGGGCTGTCGCCGGGCGAGCGGGTGGTCGTGAAGGGCGCCGACACGGTCCGGACCGGGCAGTCCCTGACGTGACCGCCCCCGAGCCGGCCGCCGCGTTCGAGGCGGTGGACCTGCGGCGCTCCTACCAGCTCGACGGCGTCTCCGTGGACGCGCTCCGAGGGGTCGACCTGCGGATCGGCCAGGGGGAGTTCGTGGCGATCGTCGGCCCCTCGGGGTCGGGGAAGTCGACGCTCATGCACCTGCTCGGCTGTCTCGACCGGCCGACGTCCGGCGTGCTCCGGGTGGGCGGCGTCGATGTCGCGACGCTCGACGACACCCGGCTGGCCGAGCTCCGCAACCGGACGATCGGCTTCGTCTTCCAGTCGTTCCACCTGCTGGCGCGCACGCCGGCGCTGGACAACGTGGCCCTCCCGCTCGTCTACCGGGGCGTACCGAAGGCGGAGCGGCGGGCCAGGGCGACGGCGGCGCTGCGGGCGGTCGGCCTCGGCCACCGGCTGGGTCACCGGCCGTCCCAGATGTCGGGCGGCGAGCAGCAGCGCGTCGCGATCGCGCGGGCCCTGGTGGGGGACCCGAAGGTGGTGCTCGCCGACGAGCCGACCGGCAACCTCGACACCCGGAACGGCGAGGAGGTGATGGGCCTGCTGGAACGGCTCAACGCGGACAGCGGGGTGGCCGTCGTCCTGGTCACCCACGAGGCGGAGGTGGCGGCCCGGGCCCGCCGGCGGATCCACGTGCGTGACGGCCTGGTGGAGGCCGACAGCGGCGGTGCGGGCCGATGAGGACGGCCGAGGCCCTGCGGATGGCGCTGGAGGCCCTCCGGGTCAACCGGCTGCGCAGCACGCTCACCATGCTGGGCGTGGTGATCGGCGTCCTCGCCGTGGTGATCCTCGTGGCCATCGGCACCGGGGCGAAGAACGCGGTGGAGAAGGAGATCGCGGGGCTGGGCAGCAACATCATCCTCGTGGTCCCCGGTCAGGTCGGGCTGGGCGCGGCCCCCACGCAGAGCCGCCTCGACCTGTCGGACGTCGCGTACGTGCGCCGGGTCGTCGGGGACCCCGCGAAGGTCACGGTGGCCGTGAACTCCGGGGAGCCGGTGCGCGTGGGCCGGACCGAGGTGTTCGCCACGCTGACCGGGACGGACCAGAACCTGCCGAACATCTTCGACCGCCCGCTGCGCCGCGGCCGGTACCTCAGCGCCACCGACGTCGACACCCGCAGGAGGGTGGCGATCCTCGGCGCCGAGGTGGCGGCCAAGCTGTTCGGCGACGTCGACCCCGTCGGGCGGCAGGTGACGATCGCGGGCGTGCGCTTCCGGGTGATCGGCGTGTACGAGACCGTGGGGTCCACCTTCGGGGTGGCCCGCGACCAGGAGGTGCACGTCCCGGTCACCACGGCCCAGCGGCTCATCGGGCTGCCGAGGATCAACGGCATCGCCATCGGCGCGTCCGGCCCGGACGAGATCGAGCCGCTGCAGCGCCGCGTCGTGGCGGCACTGGACGCCCGCTATCCGGACGAGAAGTTCTCCGCCGTGACGCAGACGCAGCTGCTCGGCACGATCGGGACCGTCCTCACCATGCTGACCGGCGTGCTCGCGGCGATCGCGGGCATCTCGCTGCTGGTGGGCGGGGTCGGGGTGTCCAACATCATGCTCGTCAGCGTCCGGGAGCGGACCAAGGAGATCGGCCTGCGCAAGGCCCTCGGCGCCCGGCAGCGCGACATCCTCGGGCAGTTCCTCATCGAGGCCGTGCTGCTGACCACGATCGGCGGCCTGATCGGCATCCTGCTCGGTGTCGGGGGCGCGCTGCTCATCCAGGAGCTGTCCCCGGTGCCGGCCGCGATCACCTGGTGGTCGGTCGCGCTCGCGTTCGGGGTGTCGGCCGGGGTCGGGGTGTTCTTCGGCGTCGCCCCGGCCCGCCGCGCCGGCCGTCTGGACCCCGTGGTGGCCCTGCGCGCCGAGTGACCGTCCACGTCCGAACGCCGCCCCCCGCAGGCGGGAGGCGGTGTTTCCGCGGCGTGTCGGGCGGATGAACGGCGGCCGCGGGCGGTGCTGTACCGTCGCGGTCATGAGTCAGGCGGTGCGGGTCGTCTGGGACGACAGGCTGGTTTCGTACGACTTCGGCCCCGGCCACCCGCTGGCGCCTGTGCGCGTCGAGCTGACCATGGAGCTCGCCCGCGACCTCGGCGTGCTCGACGGGGCCGACGTGATCGGATGCGCGCCCGCCACCGACGACGAGCTGGCCCTCGTCCACAGCCGGGACTACATCGCGTCGGTGAAGGAGGTCTCCCGGACCGGCCGGCCGGACCTGCGGCACGGGCTCGGCACCGAGGACAACCCGGCGTTCGCGGGCGTCCACGAGGCCTCGGCGCTGGTCGCCGGCGCGACGCTGGCCGCCGCCCGGGCCGTCTGGTCGGGCGAGGCCGAGCACGCCGTCAACGTCGCCGGGGGGCTGCACCACGCGATGCCGGCCGCCGCGAGCGGCTTCTGCGTCTACAACGACCCCGCGGTCGCCATCGCCTGGCTGCTGTCCCAGGGCGCGTCCCGGGTGGCGTACGTGGACGTGGACGTCCACCACGGCGACGGGGTGCAGGCCATGTTCCTGGACGACCCCCGGGTGCTCACGATCAGCCTGCACGAGAGCCCGCGGACCCTCTTCCCCGGCACCGGCTTCCCCCACGAGACCGGCGCAGAGGGCACGGCGGTCAACGTGGCCCTGCCCGCGGGCTGCGGCGACACCGGCTGGCTGCGGGCCTTCCACGCCGTCGTGCCGCCGCTGCTGCGGCACTTCGCGCCGGAGGTGCTCGTCACCCAGCAGGGATGCGACAGCCACGCCCTCGACCCGCTCGCCCACCTCATGCTGAGCCTGGACGGCCAGCGGACGGCGTACGCGGCGCTGCACCGGCTGGCCCACGAGACGGCCGGCGGCCGGTGGATCGCCGTCGGCGGCGGGGGCTACGAGCTGGTCCAGGTCGTGCCGAGGGCGTGGACCCACCTGATCGCCGAGGCCCTCGGACGGCCGGTGGAGCCGGCCACGCCGACCCCGGCGAGCTGGCGGGCCCTGGTCGAGGGGCGGACGCGCGACGTCCCCCCGCTCACCATGACCGACGGGCGGGACCCTCAATGGCGTGACATTTCGGAAGGGTACGATCCAGCCGACGCCGTGGACAGGGCTGTGATCGCGACGAGGAACGCCGTGTTCCCCTTCCACGGCCTGGACCCGATGCCGTGAGCCTCGTCGCCTGAGGCGGCGGAATCACGCCGAGACGAGGAGCGCTGAACCTGACGTGACCTCTCCCACCCGCGCCGAACTCCGCGAGCACCTCGTCAGGACCGCCATCGCCGGCGACGTCGCCACCAGCCGCGAGAACAACCTCGACCACTACCGGTCGCTCGCGCTGCGCGACCCGCACTACATGTTCGGGCTCAGCTTCGAGGGCGAGTGGTCGTTCCGTCAGATCCTGGAGTTGATGTCCGAAAAGGCGGGGGTGGTCGCCGATCCGGCGCACCGCGAGGGCCAGGACGTGATCGACCCGGACCGGACCATCGACGCGGCCGAGGAGATGGCCGACCGGATCGCGAAGGTGCTCCGCCGGGGCGCGCCCAGGGTCGCCGTGGCCACCGGGCACCCCACCGGCCTGCTCACGGTCCACCTCGCGCTCGCCCGGTTCGCCGCCGCCAACGGCGCGGTACTGGTGACCCCGGCCGAGGGGTGGACGTACATGGGCGGGGGGATCGGCCGCCGCAGGCGCATCCGCTACCTGGACGGTGTCGCCATGGTGGAGGACCGGGGCAGCTTCGTCCACACGCACGACCCGCACCCGATGCGGGCGATGCTGGCCGAGGAGCGGCCCGACTTCGTGATCGCCGACCACGGCTGGGCCGGGGCGGCAGGCGAGGCGGGGGTCGAGACGGTCGGCTTCGCCGACAGCAACGACCCGGCGCTGTTCGTCGGCGAGGCCGAGGGCAAGATCGCCGTGACCGTCCCGCTCGACGACAACGTGCCGCCGCGCCTGTACGCGCCGCTGACCGCCTACCTTCTGGACCGTGCCGCCCGGAGCCTCTGAACAGGATCCGGACCTCCCAAATCGGGCGTTTCGCGCCCACTTTTCCACCCATGTGTCCACCGTTTGCCAACTTTTTTGTGATCCTGGGCGACTCTTATGTGAGAGATGTTGGTCCGTTCCAAGGTTGAGGCGAGGGGCACGGCCCGGCTGCTGCCAGCGATTTTCTCGATTTTGACGGCACATGGCTCCGGAGACTGATGAAATGGGGGGTTTGCCTACACGGAGTCCGGACTTACGCTGACGGCAGTACACGTGCGTGAGCGATGGCACCAGTGGGGATAACCCGGAAACACGTGCGGAAGAGGCGTCCGATGGGTGCAGGCGAAAGACCTCTCAGCGAGGTGAAGTTCTTGACGGTGGCCGAGGTGGCGACCGTCATGCGGGTGTCCAAGATGACGGTGTACCGGCTCGTGCACTCGGGCGAGTTACCGGCCATCCGGGTCGGCCGTTCCTTCAGAGTGCCCGAGCAGGCGGTACACGACTACCTGAGAGACGCGTTCATCGAAGCAGGGTGACGCGTATCCAGAGCCGCGGCGGAGGGAGCCCGCCTCGCCGGAGGCGAGGCAGAGGGCGCAGGGCCATGCCGTGACGGGCGCATGGCCGACTCGCGGCCACGCGGGGTCCCCCGGGAGGAGCGATCTACCGTGGATCGCCGGTAGGCTGTTGAGCCGGTGTGCGCGTGCGCGCCGGTAAGACATCCATCACCGTCACCTGGGGGTCCCGTGGGCTCTGTGATCAAGAAGCGCCGCAAGCGCATGGCCAAGAAGAAGCACCGCAAGCTGCTGAAGAAGACCCGCATCCAGCGGCGTAACAAGAAGTAGTCGAGACGGCGCGCGCACCGGTCCCGAGGGACCGGGCGACCGTGCCCTCGCGCACCCCCAGCGAGGCGACGATGGCTCGTACCGTTCTCGTCACCGGGGTCTCCCGTCACATCGGCGCCCGTGTGGCGAGCGCCCTTGCGGCGGATCCGGAGATCCACCGGGTCATCGGAGTGGACACGGCGCCGCCGCCGTCCGCGACCCTGGACGACGGCGCGCTGCTCGGCCGTACGGAGTTCGTCCGGGTCGATCTGCGAAGTCCCGACGTCGCCCGGGTCATCAGGGCGGCGGACATCGACACCGTGGTGCACCTCAGCCTGGTCAGCGGCCCTTCACACAGCCGCACGGCCATGAAGGAGCACAACGTCATCGGCGCCATGCAGCTGCTGGCGGCCTGTCAGCGGTCCGACACGGTGCGCCGGGTGGTGATCCGCTCGACCACGGCCGTGTACGGCTCCTCGCCGCACGCCCCGGCCGTGTTCACCGAGGACACCGAGCCCGTCGACGGCGCGCGGTCCGGCTACGAGAAGGACGCGTTCGAGATCGAGGGGTACGTCCGCGGCTTCGCCCGGCGGCGTCCTGACATCAGCACGACCGTCCTTCGCTTCGCCAACTTCATGGGCCCGGGGGTCGACTCGCCGCTGACGCGGTACTTCTCCCAGCCCGTGCTGCCCACGGTGCTGGGCTTCGACCCGCGGCTGCAGTTCGTCCACGAGGACGACGCGGTCGAGGTGCTCCACCGGCTCGCCGGGGAGGACCACCAGGGCGTGTTCAACGTGGCCGGAGACGGCGTGCTGCTGCTGTCGCAGTGCGCGCGGCGCGCAGGCCGGCCGGTGGTGCCGGTGCCGTCCCCGGCGTTCGGGCTCCTCGGCGGGCTCGCGCGCAGCGCCGGGCTGGTGGACTTCTCCCCGGAGCAGATCGCCCTGATGAGCCACGGCCGGGCGGTGGACACCGGGCGGATCGCGGCGGAGCTGGGGTGGCGGCCGAAGTACACGACCGCGGCCGCGTTCGACGACTTCCTGGCGTCGCGCGGGGCGTCGCCGGCCGACGTGCTCGGCGTGCTCGGTGGCCTGCTGCGCAGGCGATGACGCCCCCGGACCTCCGGGGACCTCAGGTGCCCGCGGGTGCTTCCCGGCCCGGGAGGCGGCCCGCGGGCGGAAGCGATGGTGAGGACGTGAGCACACCGTGAGCGCGACGACGGCCCCGGGCGGGCCGTCCGAGGACGGCGCCCAGATCATCCCCCTGCACGCGGCCACCGGGCGGGAGGACGGGCCGCCGGGCGACCGGAACGCGGACGACCGGCTGGCCGAGGTGCTCGCCTTCCTCCGGCGCAGGCTCGCCGGGGAGTACGAGATCGACGAGTTCGGCTTCGACCCCGACCTGAACGACACGGTGCTGCTGGAGCTGCTGCGCCCGCTCTACCGGCACTGGTTCCGGGTGGAGACCGTCGGGCTGGAGAACGTCCCGGCCGACTCGGGCGCCCTCGTGGTGGCCAACCACTCCGGCACGCTCCCGATGGACGCGCTGATGCTGCAGGTCGCGCTGCACGACGAGGCGCACCGCCCGCTCCGCCTGCTCGGGGCCCACCTGGTCTACCAGCTTCCCGTGCTCGGGCACCTGGCCCGCAAGTCCGGGCACACGCTCGCCTGCCGGGAGGACGCCGACCGGCTGCTGCGCAAGGGCGAGCTGGTCGGGGTCTTCCCTGAGGGCTTCAAGGGCATCGGCAAGCCGTTCTCCGAGCGGTACCGGCTGCAGCGGTTCGGCCGCGGCGGCTTCGTGGCCTCCGCCATCCACGCGGGCGTGCCGATCATCCCCTGCGCCATCGTGGGGGCCGAGGAGATCTACCCCAAGATCGGCGACTTCCGCTCGCTCGCCCGGCTGCTCGGCCTGCCGTACCTGCCGATCACCCCGTTCTTCCCCTGGCTCGGCCCGTTGGGCCTGGTCCCGCTGCCGTCGAAGTGGATGATCTCGTTCGGGGAGCCGATCCGCACCGACGAGTACGGCCCGGACGACGCCGACGACCCCATGCTCGTCTTCGACCTGACCGACCACGTGCGGGAGACGATCCAGGGGCAGCTCGACGCCCTGCGCCTGCGCCGCGGCCCGGCCTTCCCCGTGGCGTGAGGGGACCGCGACCTATTGGTCGCGGGGTCTAACAAAGCGACCTACTGGTCGGTATGGTGTGCTCACCACTTCCCCCGAGGAGAGCGACCATGGCCGATCGGCGTACCGCCGTGCTCGCCGGGCTGGCCGTGGGCCTGGCCCTGGGCGCCGCCCGGCGGCGGGCGAGAGCCGTACGGGAGGGGGGCCGGCCGGCGCTCGGCGGCGTGCGCGGCCGCGCCCTGACGGTCACCACGGACGACGGCGTGCGGCTCGCGGTCGACGTCGAGGACCACCCGGACCCCGAGTTCGCGGTCGTCTTCGCCCACGGCTGGGTGATGAGCCGCGACTGCTGGCACTTCCAGCGGGAGGCGCTGGCGGGCCGGGCCACCCTCGTCTTCTACGACCAGCGGGGACACGGCGAGTCGTCGGCCTGCTCCGTCGACGCCTGCACGATCGACCGGCTCGGCGACGACCTGGCCGCCGTCATCCGGGAGGCCGTGCCGGAGGGACTGCCGGTCGTCCTCGTGGGCCACTCGATGGGCGGCATGACGATCATGGCGCTCGCCGCGCGGCACCCCGGCCTGGTCGCCGGCCGGGTGGTGGCCGCCGCCCTGCTCAGCACGTCGTCGGGCATGCTCGACCGCGCCACGTTCGGCCTGCCGGGGCCGCTCGGGCGGCTCGCCCCGCGGGTCACGCCCCTGGTGTTCGAGCGCATGCTGGCCCGGGCCGCGGTGATCGACGGGCGTCCCGCCCTGAAGGCCCGCGCCAACCTGCCGGTGACCCGCTACGTCGCCTTCGGCAGGGGCGCCGGGCGGCGCCACGTGCGGTTCGTCAACGCCATGGCCGCCGCCACGCCGACCGAGGTCATGGTCGGGTTCTTCCGCGACTTCCGGGTGCACGACAGGCGGGCGGCGCTGGCCGCCCTGCGCGAGGTCGAGACGCTCGTCATGGTGGGCGAGAACGACCGGCTCACGCCGCCCGTCCACAGCCGGCGGATCGCCGAGGCCCTGCCGGACGCCCGCTTCGTGGTGATCCCGGTCGCCGGGCACATGATCGGGCTCGAACGGCCCGGCCGGGTCGGCGCCGAGCTCACCGCCCTCCTCGCCCGGGCTCGCGCCCGCCCCGCCGTCGCGGGCTGAGCGGGCCCGCCCTACCCGCGGCCGTCATCGGGCGGCCCGGCCCACCCGCGGCCGTCATCGGCCGCGCCCGGACCCCGTACGGCCCGGGGGCGCGTTCAGAGGACCGAGCGGTAGTGGCGGCGCAGCGCGATGCCCGCGGCGATGCCGCCCGCCACCGCGCCCGCGGTCGCGGCGATCGGCAGGCCGATCAGGGTGGCCTTGCGGCCGGTGCGGAAGTCGCGGACCTCCCATTCGCGCTCCCGGGCGAACTCGCGCAGCTCGCTGTCGGGGTTCACGGCGTACGGGTGGCCGACGAGGGAGAGCATCGGCAGGTCGTTGGCCGAGTCGCTGTAGGCCGAGCAGCGGGACAGGTCGAGCCCCTCCCGCCGGGCCAGCGCCCGGACGGCCTCGGCCTTGGCCGGCCCGTGGAGGAGGTCGCCGACCAGGCGCCCGGTGTAGGCGCCGTCGGCGGTCTCGGCGACCGTGCCGAGCGCCCCGGTGAGGCCGAGCCGCTGGGCGATCACCCGGGCGAGCTCGACGGGGGTGGCGGTGACGAGCCACACGCGCTGCCCGGCGTCGAGGTGGGCCTGGGCGAGGGCGCGGGTGCCGGCCCACACGCGGTCGGCCATCACCTCGTCGTAGATCTCCTCGCCCAGCCGGACGACCTCGTCGACCTTGAGCCCGGCGACGAACGCGAGGGCCATCTCCTTGGCCCTCGCGATGTGCTCGGGGTTCTCGCTGCCCCGGACGCGGAACCACGCCTGCCCGAGGGCGAACTTCATCAGGTCCTGCGTGGTGAACAGCCCGCGCGCGGCGAGGCCGCGGGCGAAGTGGTAGATCGAGGCGCCCCGCATCATCGTGTTGTCGACGTCGAAGAACGCCGCCGCGGTCAGGTCGGGCACCACCGCGGGCGCCGAGACGGCCGCGGCGGCCGCCACCTCACCGGCGATCTCCGCCGCGACCCGCCGTCGCAATAGCCGCCTCATGGGTCATCAGCTTAACGGCCGGCCCTTGCCGCAGAAGGGAGCAGGCGTGAGCGGGGCATGTCGTGTCAACGTCCGGAAGCCGTCATCGTATCGATGTAACTCAGGTATTGATTGGCCTTGTCGCGATTTTCCCTGTCGAGCTTGGGGAGCAGCGGCTCCACCGTCGTGTGTTGCTCGCGGGCGAATCGACGGGCCTCGCCGGAGGCCTCGCCCCTGCGCTCGACCCGGCTCAGCGCCGCCCGGGTGGTGCTCTCCATGTCGTCGAGCGTCTGGGTGATCAGGTCGTGCCGCCCGGGGCTGCCGGCCGTCAGCAGCGACGCGGTCTCCTCCGCCCGCTGGCGCGCCGCGTCCATCTCCCGCTGGGCCCGCTCCTCGTCGTCGTACGCCAGGGACAGCACAGTCGATTCGGCGGCCCGCTTGAGCGGGTAGAGCACGTCGCCCGGCAGCGCGTGGTGCGTGCGCACGCCGAGGCCGAACATCGTGACCAGCAGCGCGGCGAACACCAGCGCGGGCCGCATCCGCACGAGCAGGGACGGTCGCCGGCGACGGGGGGCGTGGGCCGCGGGAGTGGGGGGAGCGGCGGCCGCGGCGGCGGCCCGCTCGGCGGCGTGCGTGCGCAGCAGCTCCTCGCGCAGGCCGGCGCGGAACTCGGGACGGGGACCTGGGCCGAGCAGCGAGCGGAGCCCGGCGAGGCGCGCCACCACCCGTGCGCCGGTGCGCGTCGCCCACCCGCCGCGCCACCAGCGCGAGGGTCGCCACCAGCCCATGAAACCGCTCCCGCCATCCCCCGCTTGGTGAACTGGAGATCCTTGTGAAGATCCACCCCTGCCACATGCCCAACGACGGCACGCCGGAAATGGTTACGGCAGGAGTCAGCCCAGATCCTTCGGCAGGGCCCGGGCGAGGGCCTTGATCGCCCGGAACTGGAGCGCCTTGATCGCCCCGCTCTTCTTGCCCATGATCATCGCGGTCTCGGCCAGCGACATGCCGTGCAGGAACCGCAGGATCACGCACTCCTGCTGCTCGGCGCCCAGTTGCTTGATCGCCTGCATGACGTGCTCGTTGACCATGTTGGTCACGACCGCGTTCTCCGGGATGTGCGGCCCGTCGAGCGGCGTGTCGAGCACCTCGGCCGTCGTCACCTCCAGGCGGTTGCGGCCGGACTTGAAGTGGTCGGTCACGAGGTTGCGGGCGATGGTCACCAGCCAGGCGCCGAAGTCGCGGCCCTGCCAGGTGAAGTCGGTGATCCCGCGCAGGGCGCGCAGGAAGGTCTCGCTCGTCAGGTCCTCGGCCAGCGCGTGCCCGCCCACCCGGAAGTAGACGTAGCGGTAGACGAGGTCGACGTAGTGGTCGTAGAGCATGCCGAACGCCTCGCTGTCGCCCGTCTTGGCGCGCAGCACCAGCGTCCGCATCTCGTCGTCGTGTTCGCGCTCGCGCGCGGCGGGCTCGGCGGAACGAACGGTCCGCGCTGCCTCGGCGGCTGGAGGGGACAGTCCGGCCAACGGCCACGTGTTCGGCATCCGGTTATCCCATGGGGGAAGGGGAGTCGGCGTGCTCGAACACTCTAGAAATCAACGGGAGATAACACAATCCGTCTGAGCACAGTAATAACGTGCTGTAACGGGACTCGCACGGATGTGGCCCGCGGACGTCACGCGAAGGGCAGGTCAGGGGGCACCGGCTACCCGTGCGATGGCAATGTCCGGCAGCATGGGGTCCACCATGGACGTCCTTGTCGCCATCCTCGCGTTCGCCGGCGCGCTGCTCGCCGGCATCACCACCGGCGTGCTCATCGGCCGCCTCCGTGACGAGGCCGCCGGCTGGCTGATCGCGTGGAGCATCGCGACGGGCGCGCTGGCCCTGTCGCTGGCCGCGGTCGCCGTCGGGCATCTGGCCGGGTTCGGAGGCGTGACCTTCCGGGCCTTCCAGATCACCGGCTCGCTGCTCGCGCCCCTCTGGCTCACCGTCGGCGTGCTGCAGTTACTCGCGGAGAAGGCCACCGCGCGGTTCACGTCGTGGCTGCTGGGGATCGCCCTCACGATCGTGGGCGCGGTGATCATGCTGCTCGACCCGATCGTCGGCGGCTTCACCAAGGACCTGCCCGCGGGCCCGCCCCACTGGGACATCTGGCCCGAGTGGCTGCTGCGCGGCGTGCACATCCTGGTCATCTTCCTGCTCCTGGTGGCGCTGGCCATCGCGCTGCTCAGCTGGCGCGACGGCGACGACTTCGACGTCGACAACATGAACGCGACCGTGGTGCTCGCCCCGGCGGGCATGGCGCTGTCCGCGTCGCTCGAGCTCACGCTCCCCGGCGTCGTGGTGGTCGCGCTGATGGGCGTGGCGGCCGGGGGTGTCTGGTACGCCGTCGCCCGGCCCCTCGCGCCGTACGACGACGAGGACGACGAGGACGGGGACGAGGACGACGACTGGCGGGGACGGCAGTCCCAGGGCCGGGGCCGCCGCGGCGCGGACGGCGGCGACGGCGGGGCGACGGCCGCCTCCCCGATGCCGGCCGGGTCGTCCGCCGCGTCACCCCGCCGCTCGGGTCTGGGCGACCTGGTGGCGGAGTACCGGGCCGGCGAGCAGGGCGAGGTCGACTACGCGGCCCGCATGCAGCCCGGCGACCGCTCGTTCGCCGCCCGCGCCAACCCGGCGGACGGCTACCAGGCCCGCATCCCGCAGGCCGACGACTTCGGCGGGCCCGCCACCGGCCAGCTCCTCCCGGCCGATCCCTTCGGCCAGGGGCGACCGGCCGAGTACGGCATGCCGGCCGCGCGTCCCGACCAGGAACGGGGGATGCCGGCCACGGGCGCGGTCTTCCCTGGGGCCGAGGCGCCGCCTCCGGCCGACCTGGCCGCCAGCTTCGGGGTGGGCTTCAGCAGGTCGGCCGCCAAGCCCAGGCCGGCCGGCGGCTCGGTCAAGCCGTCTCCCTCCATCTACGGCCTGCTCACGGTCTTCACGCTGCTCGACGGATCGGGCGACGCGTTCGACAAGCTGGCCGAGGAGACGGTCGAGGCCGTCCAGCGCACCGAGCCCGACACACTGATCTTCGTCTGCCACGGTGTGAAGTCCGCCCCGCTCCAGCGGATCGTGTACGAGCTCTACCGCGACGAGGTCGGCTTCGCCGAGCACCAGCGCCAGCCCCACATGGAGCGCTTCGCCACCGAGCGCGTGCCCTTCGTCCTGGCCGCCAACGTCATCGAGCTCACCGTCAACGCCGCCAAGGTCGTCCCGCTCCCCACGGCCCTTCTCTAGGGGGCGATCAGGCCGTGAGCGCGGCCCGGAGGCGGGTCTCGTTCACGCGCCAGTAGTCGTGCTGGACGCCGTCCACGAGGACCACGGGGATCATCTCGCCGTACTCGGCCATGTCCTCGGCTGAGGCGGTGATGTCGCGCTCCTCCCACGGGACGCCGAGCTCGGCGGCCACCCGCTCGACCACGGCCCTGGCGTCGTCGCACAGGTGGCAGCCGGGCTTTCCGAGCAGCGTGACACGGTGATCGCGAGGACTCATGACGTCACATTATTCCCCCGGAGGCAGGGCCGGATTCGCGACTGAGCCCCGATCCTGGGACAGTGGACGTACGCCCGACTTTGTGCGTGGGTTCACAAAGGCACTAACCTGTTGTACATCCGTCGCATCCGCTCGTGCGGCCGGGAGGCGCACCGGCCGCCCGTCCCCCTGGAGCACCGGCCAGTGATCCGCCGTATCCCGCAGGCACGCGACCGCGGCATTCCCGACGCGACCGTCGCGAGGCTGCCGCTCTACTTGCGCGCCCTCAACGGGCTCGCGGAGCGGGGCACGCCCACCGTCAGCTCCGAGGATCTGGCGCTGGCGGCCGGGGTCAACTCGGCCAAGCTCCGCAAGGACCTGTCGCACCTCGGGTCGTACGGAACGAGGGGCGTCGGCTACGACGTGCAGTATTTGATCTACCAGATCTCACGTGAGCTTGGTCTCACTCAGGACTGGGCCGTGGCCATCGTGGGCGTCGGTAACCTCGGGCGCGCCCTCGCCAACTACGGCGGGTTCGTGTCCAGGGGGTTCCGGATCGCGGGGCTGCTCGACGCCGATCCGCGCGTGGTGGGCGACCGCATCGCCGGTCTCGTCGTGGAGCACACCGACGAGCTGGAGGCCGTGATCAAGAAGCGCGGGGTCTCGATCGTGGTCATCGCCACACCGGCGACGGCCGCCCAGCAGGTCTGCGACCGGGTCATCGCGTCCGGCGTCACGAGTATTTTGAACTTCGCCCCCGTCGTCCTGGCTGTGCCGGACGGCGTGGATGTACGTAAAGTCGATTTATCCATCGAACTGCAGATACTTGCGTTCCACGAGCAGCGCAAGGCTAACGGAGGGCCCATCATGGCCGAGGAGTGGCCGGACGGGGTGGTCATGTGAGTGAGCTGTCCACCGGAGCGCGCTCATGAGCATCCTCGTCGTCGGCCTCAGTCACCGGACCACACCGGTCGCGCTGCTCGAACGCGTCACGGTCAGCGGCGACGCGCTCGTCAAGCTGCTGCACGACGTCCAGCAGGACGAGAACGTGGCCGAGTCGCTCGTGATCTCCACGTGCAACCGGGTCGAGATCTACGCGGACGTCGACCGCTTCCACGGCGGCGTCACCGCGGTGATCGGCCTGCTCGGCGCGCACTCCGGCCTGCCGCAGGAGCAGCTGGCCCGCCACCTGTACGTGCACTACCAGGACCGGGCCGTCCAGCACCTGTTCACGGTGGCCTGCGGCCTCGACTCGATGGTGGTCGGCGAGGGTCAGATCCTCGGCCAGATCCGGGCCGCGCTGCGGCTCGCCCAGAACGAGGGCACGGCGGGCACGGCCCTCAACGAGCTCACCCAGCACGCCCTGCGGGCCGGCAAGCGGGCGCACGCCGACACCGGCATCGACCGGGCCGGCGCCTCACTGGTCGGGGTGGGCCTCACCCTGGCCGAGCGGGTCCTCGGGCCGGTCGCCGGCCGGCGGGCCCTGGTCGTCGGGGCCGGGTCGATGAGCTCGCTGTCGGCGGCCACGCTGGCCCGCGCCGGCGTCACCGACATCGTGATCGCCAACCGCACCCACGAGCGGGCCGTACGGCTGGCCGAGTCGGTCGGCGGCCGGGCCGTCGAGCTGAGCGAGGTCCCGGCGGAGCTCGCGGGGGCCGACCTCGTCGTGTCCTGCGTCGGCGCCGGCGTCCGCACGATCACCCCAGAGATGGTCGAGGCGGCCGTCCGCGATCGCGAGGCGCCGCTGTTCCTCCTCGACCTCGCGCTGCCCCACGACATCGAGCCGTCCGTCCGCGTCCTGCCGGGCGTCACGCTGGTCGACCTGGAGTCGATGCAGCAGGCCGGGCTGGGCGCCGACGTCGAGGACGGCGGCCGCGCCGAGGCGATCGATCAGGTCAGGCGGATCGTCGCCGAGGAGGTCACGGCCTACCTGGAGGCCGAGCGGGCCGCCCTGGTCACGCCGACCGTGATCGCGCTGCGCAGCAAGGCCGCCGGCGTGGTCGAGGCCGAGATGGGCCGGCTCATGTCGCGCCTCCCCGAGCTGGACGGCAGGATGCGCGACGAGATCACCCAGACCGTCCGGCGGGTCGTCGACAAGCTGCTGCACGAGCCGACCGTACGGGTGAAGCGCCTGGCGGCGGCGCCCGGCGGCGACCAGTACGCCGAGGCGCTGCGCGAACTGTTCGGCCTCGATCCGAAGGCGCCCGACGCCGTGTCCCGGCTGGAGGTGGAGGGATGACCGCGGCCCTGCGGCTCGGCACCCGCAAGAGCCTCATGGCGACCACGCAGTCGCAGATGGTCGCCGACCGGCTGACGGCCCTGACCGGGCGGGAGGTCGTGCTCGTCGGCGTGACCACGCTCGGCGACGTCTCCCGGGCCCACCTCACCCAGCTCGGCGGGACCGGTGTGTTCGTCAACGAGCTGCGGGCCCGGCTGATCGCCGGCGAGATCGACTTCGCGGTCCACTCGCTCAAGGACCTGCCGACGAAGCAGGACGAGCGGGTCGTCGTGGCCGCCACGCCGCCGCGCGACGACCCCCGTGACGCCCTGGTCGGCTCCGGCAAGCTGTCCGACCTTCCGGCGGGAGCGCGGATCGGGACGGGCTCACCCCGCAGGGTGGCCCAGCTCCGCGCGCTCCGGCAGGATCTCGAGTACGTCCCCATCAGGGGAAACGCGGACACCCGCATCGGCAAGATCGCCTCGGGGGAGCTCGACGGGGTCGTACTGGCCGCCGCCGGGCTGGGGCGGATCCGCCGTGAAGCGGAGATCTCCCAGGTGTTCGAGGTGGACGAGATGCTCCCCGCCCCCGGGCAGGGGTCGCTCGCCGTCGAGTGCCTGGCCGTCCGCGACGATCTCATCGAGCTGCTGAGCGTGATCGACGACCCGGCCACCCGGGCCGCCGTGACCGCGGAGCGCTCGGTGCTCGCCGCCCTCGAGGCCGGTTGCGCGGCGCCGGTAGGTGCGTTCGCGTCCGGTGACGGGCACATTCTCAGTCTGACCGCAGCCGTCGTCGCGATCGACGGCGTCCGGTCGGTGCGCAAGTCCGCCTCCGGACCTCTTCCGGCGGCCATGGATCTGGGCCGTGAGCTGGCGGCCGCCATGATCGCCGAAGGGGCCGGCACGTTGATGGGGGAGCAGGCCCATTGAGCCCCGCGAATGACAGCACACAGGCCCGATCCGGGTTCGTCGCCTTCGTCGGCGCCGGCCCCG
The DNA here is from genome assembly GCF_016863035.1 of Microbispora corallina. Lineage (GTDB taxonomy): Bacteria > Actinomycetota > Actinomycetes > Streptosporangiales > Streptosporangiaceae > Microbispora > Microbispora corallina. The sequence continues at coordinate 359,510 of NZ_BOOC01000005.1, read as the reverse complement.
GCGACGAGAACCTGCTCACGTTGCGCGGTGCCGATCTGCTGAGCAGGGCCGACGTCGTGGTCATGGACCTCAAGGCGTACGGCGCGCTGGCGCGCCACTGCCGCGAGGACGCGGAGATCGTCGACATCTCCGCCGACGCCGCGGAGAACTCGGTGTCGCTGCGCACCATCCAGGAGGCGAAGGCGGGGCGCACGGTCGTGCGGCTGTGCCCTGGCGACCCCTCGTTCTTCTCCTCGGTCACCGACGAGGTCGCGGCCTGCTCCAAGGCCGACGTCGACTTCGAGATCGTTCCGGGCGTGCCGCCCGCGACGGCCGTCCTCACGTACGCGGGCATCCCGCCGGCGGTGTCGGTGCCGGAGTTCCGCATCGTCGACGCGCACCAGGTGGACGACTGGTCCGTCCACGCGGGCTGCCAGGGGACGCTCGTCATCTACAACGGCGTGACGGAGGCCGTGCCGATCAGCAAGGCGCTGATCGCGGGCGGCAAGCCCGACACCACGCCGGTGGCCGTGACCAGCGACGGCACGACGACCGAGCAGTACACCGTGGTCTCCACGCTGGGCCGCCTCGGTCCTGACCTGAAGCACGCCGGCATGACCGAGCCCGCCCTGATCGTGGTCGGGGAGGCCGTCGGCCTGCGCGACCGGCTGTCGTGGTTCGAGACCAAGCCGCTGTTCGGCTGGCGGGTCCTGGTGCCGCGGACGAAGGAGCAGTCCAAGGGGCTGTCGGAGCAGCTCCGCTCGTACGGCGCGGTGCCCGAGGAGGTGCCGACCATCTCCGTGGAGCCGCCGCGCACGCCGCAGCAGATGGACCGCGCCATCAAGGGCCTGGTCACCGGCCGCTACGAGTGGGTGGCCTTCACCAGCGCCAACGCGGTCAAGGCGGTCCGGGAGAAGTTCGAGGAGTACGGGCTGGACGCGCGGGCGTTCGCCGGGCTCAAGGTCGCCGCCGTCGGCGAGGCGACGGCCCGGTCCCTGGTGGAGTTCGGGGTGAAGCCCGACCTCATGCCGACGGGCGAGCAGTCGTCCGAGGGCCTGCTGGCCGAGTGGCCGCCGTACGACTCGATGCTGGATCCGATCAACCGCGTGCTGCTGCCGCGGGCCGACATCGCGACCGAGTCGCTGGTCGCCGGCCTCGTCCAGCTGGGGTGGGAGTGCGACGACGTCACGGCGTACCGCACGGTCCGGGCCGCGCCCCCGCCCGCGCCCATCCGCGAGGCGATCAAGGGCGGCGGATTCGACGCGGTGCTGTTCACCTCGTCGTCCACCGTGCGGAACCTCGTGGGCATCGCCGGCAAGCCGCACAACGTGACGGTGATCGCGGTCATCGGCCCGCAGACGGCCAAGACGGCCGAGGAGTTCGGCCTGCGGGTCGACGTGATGGCTGACAAACCGTCGGCTTCCGCCCTCGCGGCCGCCCTGGCGGACTATGGTGCCAAGACGCGCCACGCCGCCATCTCGGCCGGGGAGGTGCCCAGGAGGCCGTCTCAGACGCGCCGCGGCGCCCGCCGACGGGTGAAGTGACCGGAGCGCGTCAGCACGATCCAAGATGAAGCCGGGGAAATCGCCGATCGGCCCCGGCGTGTTGACCCTTGCATGAGGGTCACCCGAGTGGAGAGCACAGTGACTGCCACGCCCCACACTCCCGCGCAGGCCGCCGGCCTCGCGCAGTTCCCGGTCGCGCGCCCGCGGCGGCTGCGCCGTACGGCGTCGCTGCGGCGGATGGTCGCCGGGACGCGGCTGCACCCGGCCGAGCTGGTCCTGCCGATGTTCGTCAAGGAGGGCATCGCCGAGCCGCAGCCGGTCGGCTCGATGCCCGGCGTCGTCCAGCACACCCGCGACTCGCTGCGCAAGGCCGCCCACGAGGCGGCCGAGGCGGGCGTGGGCGGCCTCATCCTGTTCGGCGTGCCCGAGCACAAGGACGCCAGGGGCTCGGGGGCCGACGACCCGGAGGGCATCGTCCAGGTCGCCCTGCGCGAGCTCGCGGCCGACCTCGGCGACGCCCTCGTCCTGATGTCGGACACCTGCCTCGACGAGTACACCGACCACGGCCACTGCGGGCTGCTGACCGAGGACGGCGAGGTCGACAACGACGCCACGCTGGAGCGGTACGCGTCGGCCGCGGTCGCCCAGGCCGCGGCGGGCTCGCAGGTGATCGCGCCCAGCGGGATGATGGACGGCCAGGTGGCCGCCATCCGGGCGGGGCTCGACGCGGCCGGCTTCGAGCAGACCCCGATCCTCGCCTACTCGGCCAAGTACGCCTCGGCCTTCTACGGGCCGTTCAGGGACGCCGCCGAGTGCGCGCCGCAGTTCGGCGACCGCAGCGCCTACCAGCAGGACCCGGCGGGCCCGGTCGGCGAGGCGCTGCGCGAGGTGCGGCTCGACCTGGCCGAGGGCGCGGACGCCGTCATGGTCAAGCCCGCCCTGGCGTACCTGGACATCCTGCGCCAGGTCCGCGACCTGGTCGAGGTGCCGGTCGCGGCCTACCAGGTCAGCGGCGAGTACGCGATGGTGGAGGCCGCCGCGGCCAACGGCTGGATCGACCGCGACCGGGTGATCATGGAGTCGCTGGTGGCGATCCGGCGCGCCGGGGCCGACCTGATCCTGACCTACTGGGCGACCGAGGTCGCGCGCCGACTATCCTGACTGCTCATCCCGGGGGTCGCGCCGCGAGGGGGGCGACCAGGGGTGCATCATCGGGAGCATGGTCCGGCGATCCCGGGCCGGATCTGCCGACCGTCCCGGCCGACCGCCGGGCGGGTCGGCTTGTGGGGAGGAGCGCCATGGTGGGGGTACCGCTGGCTCGCCGCACGAAACGGCGTGCGCACCGGGCACCGCGGAAGATCACTTCGGTGCTCGAGTACGCCCAGCTGGGCTGGGCGAGCTGCCAGGGGGCTCACCCGCTGGCAGAGGGCGGCAGGGCCTGTTCCTGCGACCGGGTGGGCTGTCCCGACCCGGGGATGCATCCGCTGTCGCCCGCCTGGCAGATGCAGGCGACGACCGACACGGCCCTGCTGACCCGGTGGTGGGAGCAGGAGCCGGACGCCAACGTGATTCTGCCCACCGGCAGGGTGTTCGACGTGTTCGACGTACCCGCGGCGGCGGGGGTACCCGCGCTCGCCGCGATGGACGCCGCCGGATTCGAGACGGGCCCGGTCGCCGAGAACGGCGACCGGGTGCTTTTTTTCGTGGCCACCCGCGGCGCCCCCGAGGACGAGGACGAGTGGTGGTCCTGCCACCTCGACGCCGGCCCGGAGACCATCGACGCGACGCCCGGCCTGCGCTGGCACTGCCGGGAGAGCTACGTCCTGGCGCCGCCGTCCACGCTGCCCACGGGCGGCGCGATCGAGTGGATCAGGCCTCCGGACGGGCGGCCGCTGCCCGACCCCCTGCGCGTTCTCGACCTGCTCGCCGACTTCTGCGAGTAGGGCCCTCCACTCCGGGGGGCCGTGTGCCGCGCGCGTGCGGCGTGTCCCCGTAATCTGGGGGGCGTGACGCGAACGCAGACCTCCGAGGACCTGTTCGACCGTGCCCGCCGGATCGTTCCTGGCGGCGTCAACTCGCCGGTGCGCGCCTTCGGCGCCGTGGGCGGCACCCCCCGGTTCATGGCCTCGGGCGAGGGTCCGTACATCACCGACGTGGACGGCAACCGCTACGTCGACCTCGTGTGCTCCTGGGGCCCGATGATCCTGGGCCACCGCCACCCCGCCGTCGTGGCCGCGATCGAGGAGGCGCTCGGGCGGGGCCTGTCGTTCGGCACGGCCACCGAGGGCGAGGTCCTGCTGGCCGAGGAGATCGTCTCCCGTGTGGCGCCCGTGGAGCGGGTCCGGCTCGTCAGCTCCGGCACCGAGGCCACCATGTCCGCCGTACGGCTGGCCCGGGGCTTCACCGGGCGGTCCAAGGTCGTGAAGTTCGCCGGCTGCTACCACGGCCACGTGGACGCGCTGCTCGCCTCGGCGGGCTCGGGCGTCGTCACGTTCGGCCTCCCCGACACCCCCGGCGTCACCGGGGCGTCCGCGGCCGACACGATCGTCCTGCCGTACAACGCGCTCGACGCGGTCGAGGAGGCGTTCCGGACGTTCGAGATCGCCTGCGTCATCACCGAGGCCTGCCCGGCCAACATGGGCGTCGTCCCGCCCGCGGAGGGCTTCAACCGGCGGCTGCGCGAGCTGTGCACCGAGCACGGCGCGCTGCTCATCATCGACGAGGTGCTGACCGGGTTCCGCGTCTCCGCGGCCGGCTGGTACGGGCTCGACCCGGTCGAGGCCGACCTCATGACGTTCGGCAAGGTCATGGGCGGCGGGCTGCCCGCGGCGGCGTTCGGCGGGCGGGCCGACGTGATGGCCGCCCTCGCCCCCGAGGGGCCCGTCTACCAGGCCGGCACGCTGTCGGGAAACCCCCTGGCCTGCGCCGCCGGGCTCGCCACCCTGCGGGCCTGCGACGACGACGTGTACGACCGGGTGGACGCCTCGGCCCTAGTCATCGGCCGCGCGGCCTCCGACGCCCTCGCCGCGGCCGGCGTGCCCCACCGGCTCCAGCGGGCCGGGAACCTCTTCTCGATCTTCTTCACCGACCAGCCGGTAACCGATTTCGACTCGGCGAGGACCCAGAACGCCGCCGCCTACCGGGCGTTCTTCCACAGCATGCTCGACCAGGGGGTCTACCTGCCGCCCTCGGCCTACGAGGCGTGGTTCCTGTCGGCCGCCCACGACGACGAGGCCCTCACGCGGATCGCCGAGGCCCTTCCCATCGCCGCCAAGGCCGCCGCCCAGGCCGGGGAGTCCTGACCCTCACTTCACGAGTACGGCGAGGTCCACGTCGATCGGGAAGGGGACGGACACGGCCAGCCGTTCGTGGTGGATGCCCGTGAGGCTGTAGGCGCCGCCCGCGGGATCCCGCTCGTAGACGTAGACGACGGGCCGGCCGGCGTCCTCCTCGACGCGCCAGAAGTGCCGGATGCCCGCTTCGGCGTACCGCAGCGGCTTGGTCTTGCGGTCCCGGTCCACCGACTCCGGCGAGACGATCTCGACTACGAGGTGCACTTCTTCGGGGAGGTAGTACGTCCGCTCGTAGTCGGCGGCGGCCTCGGCGTCGATCACCATCACGTCGGGACACGGACGCGTGCGCCGGCTCAGCTTCACATCCATCTGGTCGACAGCCACCAGATGATCCGGCGCCTGGGAGTCGAGCCGCTCACTCAACCTGCGGATGAGAAGTTGATGGAACCGCCGCTGGGGGGACATGAAGACAAGTGCTCCATCGATCAGCTCGACGTGCTTGAAGAAGTCGGGCTCGCCGTTCGGGCCCTCCGCAGGCAGGTGATCGAGGTCGTCCGCCGTCCAGCCCCAAGGGGGCGGGGCGGGCCAGTACTCGAGTGCGCTGCTCACGCGGCTCACCGTAGCATCGTTCCCGTCACTCTTCGTAGTCATCTCGCTCATCTCCGTACCCCGTGACCATTGTCTCCCGGTTCCTGCGCGAACGGAACAAACCCCGTCAGCGGGTGGGGCGGTCGGTGGGGGCGGAGAGCGGCGGCAGGAGGACGGCGTCGAGGGCGGCGCGGCGGGCGCGTGTCTGGACGGCGAGCGCCCGGAGGTAGCCCTGCTCCGGCGGCGTGGGGACGACCCGCGGCCGGGAGTTGGCGTACAGCAGCCCGGCCAAAATGAGTCCGCCCGCCGCGACCGTGACCGGCGAGACGGGCTCGCCCGTGACCAGGGCGGCGGAGGCCAGCCCGAACACCGGAACGAGCAGGCTGTACGGCGCCACCACGGAGGCGTTGTAGCGGGTCAGCAGCCATCCCCACACGCCGAACCCGCCCAGCGTGGAGAGGAAGGCGGTGTACATGACTGCCCCGACGCCCTCGGCCGTGAACGAGGTGAGGGACGACGCCCCTTCCGTGACCAGCGCCAGCAGCAGGAGCGGCCCGGCCGACACCGCGCTCACCCAGACCATGAACCGCAGGGAGTCGGGCGGCGCGGCCCGGCGGGTCGCGACGTTGCCGGCGCCCCACCCGGCTGCGGCGCCCACGCACAGCAGGAAGGCCCCGAACGGGATCGCCCCCGACCTCGCCACCACACCGGCCGCGATCAGGCCGAGGCCGGCGAAGGCGACGGCCATGCCGATCACCCGTCGCCGCCCCAGCCGCTCGCGCAGCAGCACGGTCGCGAACAGCGCGGTGAATACCGCCTGCACCTGGATCACCAGCGACGTCAGCCCCGCCGGCATCCCGGCCCGCATGCCCAGCAGGAGCAGGCCGTACTGGGCGACGCCGAGCGTGGCACCGGTGGCGAGGACCCGGCGCCACGGGACCCGCGGCCCACCGACGACGAGCACGGCCGGGAAGGTGGCCAGCAGGAACCGCAGCGCCGCGTACATCAGCGGCGGGTAGTGCCGGAGCCCGGCCTCCATGACGACGAAGTTGAACCCCCAGACCGCGGCGAGGCCCACCGCGAGGGCGAGGTGGCGGGGGCGCACGGTCAGCGGGCGGAGGAGGAGGGACGGCGCGTCCGGCTCTGACGCGCGTGGACGGCGAGGGTCTCCAGGTAGGAGATCTCGTCGCGACGGGCGGACTTCGTGAAGAGCTTGTTGAAGATTCTCATGCCAACATCTTCGCATCGCTTAATTGTTGAGTACAAGCAAGTTTTTCTAAGGCGGACGGTTTAGACTGGCTACATGTTGGATCTGAACCGGCTGAAGGCCCTGCACGCGGTCGCGGTGTACGGCTCGATCGGCGCGGCGGCCGAGGCGCTGCTGGTCACTCCTTCCGCGATCTCGCAGCAGCTGGCCAAGCTCGAGCGCGAGACCGGGGCCGTCCTCATCGAGCGCAACGGCCGCGGCGTGCGGCTCACCGACGCCGCCGGGCTGCTCGCCGAGCACGCCGAGCGCATCCTCGCCCTGGTGGAGACCGCCGAGGCCGACTTCGAGGCGTTGCGCGGCGAGGTGGTCGGCAGGCTCACCGTCGCGGCGTTCCCCACGGCCGCGCGCGGGATCCTGCCCCGGGCGCTGTCCCTGATGAAGGCCCGCCACCCCGACCTCGGCGTCGTCCTGTACGAACGGGAGCCGGAGCGGCAGATCCGGGAGGTGGCGCGGGGCGAGATCGACCTCGCCGTGGTGCAGGACTGGCTGAACCGGCCGATGGCGCTGCCCGAGGGCCTGTCCCGCACGGCCCTGCTCGACGACGTGGCCGACGTCGTGGTGCCGTCCGGTCACCCGCTGGCGCGCAAGCCCGGCGTGCGGATGTCCGACCTCGCCGGAGACTGCTGGATCAGCTCGACGCCGGGCACGGTCTGCCACGATTTCCTGATCTTCCTGCTCCGCTCCGAGGAGCACGAGCCGCAGATCGTCTGCATGGCCGACGAGTACCCGACGCAGCTCGCGCTCGTCGCGGCCGGCCACGGCTGCGCGCTGATCCCGCGGCTGGGCCGGGGGGCGCTTCCCGACGGGGTCGAGGTGCTGTCGATCCAGCCGCCGCCGACACGCCGGATCTACGCCGTCTGGCGCAGCGACGCGGCCCGCCGCCCCGCGATCCGCGCCGCCGTCGACGCGCTGGCCTCCACCTGCTCGGAGCTCCCCGCCGGGTAGGCTGTCCAGGTCATGACAGAAATGACCATCATCCACCTCCTCCGGCACGGAGAGGTCCACAACCCGGCGGGCGTCCTGTACGGCCGGCTCCCGGGCTACCACCTGTCCGAGACCGGCCGCCGGATGGCCGAGACGGTCGCCAAGGCCGTCGCCGGCCGGGACATCGTCGCCGTGTGGAGCTCGCCCATGGAGCGAGCCCAGGAGACCGCGGCCCCCTCCGCCGAGGCCCTGGGCCTCCAGGTGCGGACCGACAAGCGGCTGACCGAGGCGGGCAACGTCTTCGAGGGCCTGCGGGTGGCAGGGGGCGGCGGGGTGTTCCGCGACCCCCGCTCCTACCGCCACTTCCGCAACCCGTTCCGCCCGTCCTGGGGCGAGCCGTACGTCGACGTGGTGGCGCGCATGAAGGCGGTCATCGACGACGCGCGCGGTGAGGTGCGGGGCCACGAGGCGCTGCTCGTCAGCCACCAGCTGCCCATCTGGATCACGCGCCTGGCCGCGGAGGGCCGGCGGCTCTGGCACGACCCTCGCCGCCGCCAGTGCTCGCTGGCGAGCCTCACCAGCTTCACGTTCGAGGGCGGACGGCTCATCAGCGTCGGCTACAGCGAGCCCGCCGGGGCCCTGCTGCGGCAGGTCGCGGAGCCGCAGGGCGAGGCCGCGCTGTTCGAGCACGCCGACCCGCCGCTGCCGGAGGCCGTGCGCGGAGAGCCGGAAGACTGAGCGTCCCGGGCCCGATCCCGACCCTCTGGGCGGGGCACCCGCGGGCGTCGGTAGGCTTACAGCTCTACCGGTCGTAGTACAAGGAGTCGTCCTCCCGTGTCCGCCAAGAGCCTGACCGTGATCGCCGCTCTGGCCGTGACGGCCCTCGCCGGCTGCGCGGGCGGCCAGACGTCCCAGCCCCGATCCGGGGACACGCGCTTCGTGGCCGGGGACGGCCGCGTCCAGTTCTTCGCCGCCGCCGACCGCCAGAAGGCCCCTGCCATCGAGGGCGCCACCCTCGACGGCGGCACCGCCACACTGGGCTCCGGCAAGGTGTACGTGCTCAACTTCTGGGCGTCCTGGTGCGCCCCCTGCCGCGCCGAGGCGCCCGTGCTCAAGGACATCGCGTCCCGGATGAAGCCGAAGGGCGTGGAGTTCCTCGGGGTCAACTTCAAGGACCTCCAGGCCTCCGCCCAGGCGTACGACCGCACCGTGCAGCCGGGGTACCCGAGCATCTTCGACCAGAGCGGCAAGGTCCTGCTCGAGTTCCACGACACGGTGCCGCCGGCGGCCATCCCGTCCACGCTGATCATCGACCAGCAGGGCCGCATCGCCGCCCGCGCCCTCGGGGCGGTCAAGTACGACGACCTCCTCGGGGCCGTCACCAAGGTCAGCGATGAGTGACCTGGGCGCCACCGTCGCGAGCGGTTCGATCCTGCTGGCCCTGCCCATCGCGGTGCTGGCCGGGCTGGTGTCGTTCGTCTCGCCGTGCGTGCTCCCGCTCGTGCCCGGCTACCTGTCGTACGTCACGGGGATGAGCGGCGACCCCAAACGGGGACGCATGGTGCTGGGCAGCGCGCTGTTCGTGCTCGGGTTCGCCGCGGTGTTCGTGCTCGGGGGAGCGCTGTTCGGGGGCCTCGGCGGGGCGCTGCTGGGCAACGCCGGCGTGATCACACGGGTGCTCGGCGCCGTGACGATCGTGCTCGGGCTGGCCTTCCTCGGGCTGGTCCCCGGCCTCCAGCGCGACATGCGCCTCCACCGGCTCCGGCCGGCGGCCGGGCTCGCGGGCGCCCCGCTGCTCGGGGTCGTCTTCGGCCTCGGCTGGACGCCCTGCATCGGGCCGACCCTGGCCGTCGTGCTCACGCTCTCGGTCGACCAGGGGAGCGCCGCCCGGGGCGCGGCGCTCGCCTTCGCGTACGCGCTGGGCCTCGGGGTGCCGTTCGTGCTCGCCGGGCTGGCCTACCGCAGGGCGCTGCACGCGTTCAGGGCGGTGCGCCGCCACACTCCGCTCATCACCCGGATCGGGGGCGCCATGCTCGTGCTCGTGGGCGTGCTGCTCGTGACCGGCTGGTGGGGCGGCCTCATCGCCGGCCTGCAGGGCTGGGTGGGCGGATTCGAGCCGGTGATCTGATGAGCGCTCCCCACGACCACCTCGAGCGCGCCGCGACCGACGCCGAGACGCCGGTCGCCATCGAGAGCGCGCCCCCGGAGCCGGGGCGCCCCGTCGGCCTGGGCGTGCGGGGCTGGCTGCGCTGGTCCTGGCGCACGCTCACCTCGATGCGCACGGCGCTGATCCTGCTGTTCCTGCTGGCGCTCGGCTCGGTGCCCGGCTCGCTCTACCCGCAGCGCGGGGTCGACCCGGCCAGGGTCGCGCAGTACTTCACCGACAACCCCACCGAGGCTAAGTGGCTGGACAGGTTCTGGCTGTTCGACGTCTTCACCTCGCCCTGGTTCGCGGCCATCTACCTGCTGCTGTTCGTCTCGCTGGCCGGCTGCGTCCTGCCCCGGGCGCTCGCGCACCTCAAGGAGATCCGCAGGAAGCCGCCCGCCGCGCCGCGCAACCTCCTGCGCCTGCCGCACGCCGAGGCGTTCGAGGGCGAGCTGACGGTGGAGCAGGCGGCCGCCGTGCTGCGCCGCAGGCGCTTCCGGGTCGTCACCGGCCCCGACTGGGTCGCCGCGGAGAAGGGCTACCTGCGGGAGACCGGGAACCTGCTCTTCCACCTGGCGTTGCTCGTCCTGCTGTTCGCGGTCGGCGCCGGCGGCCTGTACGGCTACCGCGGCAACGTGCTGGTGGTGGAGGGCGACGGCTTCTCCAACACGGTGGCCGCCTACGACCGTTTCATGCCGGGGCAGCGGGTGACGGCCGAGTCGCTGACGCCGTTCTCGTTCACGCTCAAGGACTTCCAGGCCAGCTACGTGGCCGCCGGGCCGAAGGCGGGCCAGCCGCTCGACTACTCGGCCCGCCTGACGGTCCAGGACTCGCCCACCTCGGCGCCCCGGGACGTGGACCTCAAGGTCAACGACCCGGTCGACGTGAACGGCACGCTGACCTACCTCATCGGCCACGGGTACGCCCCCACGTTCAAGGTGACGGACGGCAAGGGGCAGGTGGCCTACGACGGGCCGGTGCCCTGCCTCGCCGACGACCAGGCCACGTACACGTCCGAGTGCGTCATCAAGGTCCCCGACGCCCAGCCGACCCAGCTCGGCTTCCTCGCGCGGTTCCTGCCCACGACCGTCCCGAACGGCGGCGCCTGGGTGTCGATCTTCCCCGGCGCGGCCAACCCCACGGTCCAGGTCTTCCCGTTCGGGGGCGACCTCGGCCTGAAATCGGGGCGGCCGCAGTCGGTGTACCAGCTCGACACCGATCACCTGAAGCCGCTCGGCGCGATGTCGGCCCAGCCGGCCCCGCTCAACGTCGGCGACACCAAGGAGCTCGCCGACGGCGCCGGGAAGATCCAGTTCACCGGCGTCAAGGAGTGGATCAGCCTCCAGGTCACGTACGACCCGGGGCGCATGCCCGCGCTGCTGGCCGCCGCCGCCGCCGTCATCGGGCTCGTGCTCTCGCTGACCGTCCGGCGGCGCCGGCTGTGGGTGCGGATCGGGGACCGCAAGGTCACGGTGGGAGGATTGACCCGCACCGAAGGCGGCGGCGCGACCTTCGCCGAGGAGCTCAACGAGATCGTCACCGCGCTCCGCGGCGGCGCGCCCGCGCCCGCCCCGGACGACGTGGCCCCTACGCCGGAGACGGCCGCCCCGGAGGCCGAGGACGCTCAGCGCCCGGAGGAGCCCGAACGGGCCGGGCGGACCCCTGAGGGCCCGTCCGGCCGCGAGAGCCGAGACGGCGCCCACGACGCCGACGAACACGCTGCTCCGGGCGCCCGCCCGGACGAGGAGTAGACATGCCCGCCCAGGTCAACGAGGGACTCGCCACGCTGAGCGATCAGCTCATCCTGGCGACCGTCCTGCTCTATCTCGCCGCCATGATCTGCTTCGCGCTGGAGCTCGCCTTCGGCCGGGTCCGCACGGCCGCGGCCGCGGCGCGACGCCGGCCGGTCGCGGTCGGCGCAGGAGCACCGGCGTCCCTGCCCGAGGAGGCCGCCGCTGATGCCCGTCCCGGGCCTGAGCCGGCCGCGTGGGCCGTCAGGGCCGGGACGGTCGCCGTCGTCCTCAGCTGGATCGCCTGGGCGGGGAACCTCGCCGGCATCCTCACCCGCGGCCTCGCCGTCGACCGGTGGCCGTGGGGCAACATGTACGAGTTCGTGGTGGCGATCTGCTTCGCCGCCGTGAGCGCGTTCCTCGTGCTGCTGACTCGTCAGCCGATCCGGTTCCTGGGGGCGTTCGTCACCGTGACGGCGGCGCTCGGGCTCGGCTTCGCCGTGCTGTTCCTGCACGTCCAGGCCGGCCCGGTGATGCCGGCCCTGCACTCGTACTGGATCGCCATCCACGTGACCGCGGCGATCGTCGCGAGCGGGCTGTTCATCCTGGCCGGCGTGTGCGCGATCCTCTACCTGATCCGCAAGGACGGCCAGGCGTCGGCGCTGCCGACCCGCGACGTGCTGGAGCGCGTGACCCACCGGGCCATCGTGATCTCCTTCCCCATCTGGACGTTCGCCGTGATCGCGGGCGCCATGTGGGCCGACCGCGCCTGGGGCCGCTACTGGGGCTGGGACCCCAAGGAGGTCTGGGCGTTCGTCACCTGGATCGTGTACGCGGCGTACCTGCACGCGCGGGCCACGGCGGGCTGGCGCGGCACGGCCGCCATCGTCGTGTCGCTGGTCGCCTTCGGCTGCCTGCTGTTCAACCTCGTCGGGGTGAACATCTTCATCTCCGGCCTCCACTCCTACGCCGACGTGCCGAAGTAGGACCCGCCGGAGCCGGGGGATCAGTCGTCGTCGCGGAGACGGCGGTCGAGCTGGCGGAGGAACTCGGGGTCGTCGTCGGGCCCACGGGGCACGTCGTGCTGCGGCCGCCGCCGTACGCCCGCCGCCATGCCGGCCGGGCCGTGCACGGCCTCACGGGCGTGCTGGGGACGCCCCAGGAGCAGCCAGATCAGGGCCCCGAAGGGGAGGAGGAGCACCACGATGAGGATCCACAGCGCCTTGGGGACGGCGCGCACCTCGGTCCCGGGGGTCGTGATCACGTCGAACAGGCAGTAGAGCCAGAAGGCAAGCAGCGCCAGGCCGATAATCACGCTAGGCATGTCCACACGGTAAGCCATGTCTGCATGTGATCGTGTTTGTGCTCCTCATTCGGGGTGACGGCATTCGGGGTGACGGCGCGAGATCCGCATCGTACGGTGGACCGGTACATGCGCGAGGGCCGTCCCGGGTGGCGGCGCGGGCGTGACGGCACGTGGCGAGTGAGGTGCGATGGCGGAGCCGGGCGACAGGGGCCGCCACCGGCGGGGGTCGCGGTGGTGGCAGCGCGGGCCGTACGTGTCCTCGCACCGCCGGGCCGACGCGCCGGAGCACTCCGCCGATCGGGCTCCCGACCGTCCCGCCGAGCGGGCCCCCGAGCGTCCGGCCGAGCGCGCCCCCGACGCCCCCACGGACTGGTTCCGCCAGCGACGGCCCGTCGAGCGGCCGGTGGAACGGCCGCGGGAATGGCCGGGAGAGTGGGAGCGGCCCCCGGCCGAGCGGGTCGCCGTGACCGCCCCCGTGGTGGACGACCGCCCCCAGTACACCTGGCGCGACTTCGAGCTCGACGACCTGCCGCTGCGGGCCGCGCCGCACGCCCCCGACGCCCCCGACCTCAGGGACGGCAGGCGGCACTGCGGGCCGCTGGAGCGCATCCTGTACCGCCAGTGGGACGCCATGGAGGGCCCGCCCCCCGCGGACGCCGTACGGGCCGTGGACAGCCTGGCGCGGCTCCCCGACCGCATCAAGACCGCGCTCGCCATCGGACTCGAGGGCATCTACGTGGGCCGCGGCGGCGTGCCGGACCTCGACGACATGGGCTACCTGCGCGGCGCGCCGCTGCCCTCCGGCCGCGCCACCTGGGACGTCTGCGCCGGCGCGTACGGCGACCGCAAGATCGTGGTGGGAGACCGGCCGTCGCCCACGCCGGACGTCATGATGCACGAAGTCGGGCATGCGCTGGACGACGTGGACGCCGGTCCGGGAGAGTGGGTCTCGGACTCCCCCGAGTTCGCCGCGCTCTACGAGGAGTGCCTGCCGCTGTTCGCCTCGTCGTTCCACCGGCAGCCGGGGGGCCTCGGGCGCAAGGAGTTCTTCGCCGACGCGTTCGCCGCGATCGCGTCCCGGCAGCGTCCGGCCCTCGTCGACATGCTCGGCGGGGACACCCGCGCGGCGCTCAACGTGATGTTGTTCTTCAACAGGCGCTTTGGGATCTAGGTGATTCGGATGTACGTGATCCGGCTCGGCGACGGGACGTTGCGCGTGCCGCAATCCCTCACGACCGGCGACGGGCGTCTGATCGGCAACGCGTACGTCGAGGTGGCGCCCGGCGACCCCGGCTACGACGCCTGGCTGGCCGAGTCCATCACCGAGGAGGAGGAGGCCGAGCGCCGCCGCCGATGGCGCGAGGGCGACGAGGAGCTCGAACGGGCCTTCCTCGCGTTCAAGGCCGAGCAGGACTGAGGGGCGTCACTCGGCCCGCGGGCGCGGGGAAGGGCGGGGCCTGGCCGGCAGGGGTGCAGGACGAGCCGGGAGGCCGGGTTCGAGGGGCGGCGCGGGAGGCTGACTCCGGTGACCCTGCGGCGTCCGGGTAGCGCGCAGGATCACCCGGTGCTGGTACGTGCGTCAGACTCGCGGTGAGTCGCCGTTCGGCCGGTCGGCCGTCAGTACGTCCTCTCCGCGAAGGAGGGCGTGCACTTCCGATTCGCGGAACCGCCTGTGCCCTCCGGGGGTACGGATGCTGCTGATTCGCCCAGCCGCGGCCCAGCGTGTCACGGTCTTCGGGTCGACCCTGAAGAGGGCGGCAACCTCTCCTGGGGTCAGCAGTCGCTCGCTGCTACTCTCCACAATCTCTCCCCCTCGCGTCCCGCGTCCTGCAGCGGGCGGACAGGTAACCAGTGTGCCGAGCGAAGCCTGATTTATCCGTGGTTTTCGCAGAAGATCACGGGTTGTTACCGGCTCAGTGCCCGATTGTTATATGATAGAGCCTCTTTGGGGCGCTCATGGGTGTTTCTTTACAAAAGCGCCTTGTTGTGAACACTAGCAGTGCCCACCGCAGATGCGAAGAGAGACCAACGTCTCGGGAGAGTGACGTAGCCTCGACGCTGTGCACCCGGTAGTCGTTTACACGCTTTCGCGTCTGGGCCTGTTCGCCGTCGCCCTCGGCGTCCTCTATCTCGTCGGCCTGCGCACGTTCCCTCTGCTCGTGATCGCGTTCCTGGTCAGCGGCGTGGCCAGCTACGTGCTGCTGTCCAAACAGCGGGACGCGGTGAGCGCGCGCATCGCCAGGAATCGCGGGGGAGCGGGGAGAGACTAGGTCGTCGCGAACATGCCGACCCGGGCATGGTACTCATGCCCGGCCTCAGGCGTGTCGGTTCCCACCAAAAGCCCCCTGTTAACTGTCAGGAACGGCTTTACCCCGTTTCCCCTTTCTCCCCACTGGACGCGTGCCGCGCGCCGGCCGCGCCTCGGTGGGAGCCCGGTCCGCGGGCGGCGCCGGAGCCCGGGCGGCGATGGCGCCCCCCGGCGGGTGACGGGTGTGACCTGTGTGTTCTTGCGAGCATTCCCCAAGTTCTAGCAGACTCGGCGTAATCGCTGAACTACGTTGCGCTCATCGGGGCACGGTGGTGGGGCACCGGCCCCGCCGCCGCCTAGGCTTGCGTGCATGACGCGCGCATCGCTGGACAAGCAGCCGCACGAGGTCGCCGCGATGTTCGATCGCACGGCCCGGCGCTACGACCTGGTCAACGACGTCCTGTCGCTCGGGCAGGACCGGCTGTGGCGCAAGGCCACAGCCGAGGCGATCGACGCCGGCCCGGGCGAGCTGGTCCTCGACCTCGCCGCCGGCACCGGCACCTCGACGGACGCCTTCACGATGCTCGGCGCGCGCGCCGTCGCCTGCGACTTCTCGCTCGGCATGCTGCGCACCGGCGTCGAGCGGCGCGGCGGCTCCGGCCTGTACGGCGGCGGCGTGCGGGGTGTGACGTTCGTCGCCGGCGACGCGCTGCGCCTGCCGTTCCGCGACGACACCTTCGACGCGGTCACCATCTCCTTCGGGCTGCGCAACGTGGCCGACACGGAGCAGGCGCTGCGCGAGATGCTCCGTGTGACGCGGCCGGGTGGCCGGCTGGTGATCTGCGAGTTCTCCCGGCCAACGCCGCGCTCGTTCGACGTCGTCTATTCGCAATACCTGATGAAACTGCTGCCGCCGGTCGCCCGGATGGTCAGCTCCAACCCGGACTCGTACGAGTATCTGGCCGAGTCGATCCGCGCCTGGCCGGACCAGCCGGCCCTCGCCCGGACGATTCAGCGGTCGGGCTGGGAGAAGGTGGCCTGGCGCAATCTCACCCTCGGCGTCGTCGCCCTGCATCGGGCCGTGAAGCCCGATGCCGTCCGTGGTTAACCGCACCCCTCTGACGCTGTGCGGCGGATAGGGGTTAGACTGCGGCGCGACAGTTTGTGAAGTGGTTCACAAAGGCACGAAGGTCCCAAACCATTCGAGGCCTTCCTTGTTGGACAGGACAGGTCCCCCGTGAGCGAGCAACCCCGCGTAGCGCGGACAGCGGTGGACGCCGACGTCATCGTCGTCGGCGCGGGCCCCGCGGGGTCGACGGCCGCCTTCTACCTCGCCCGGTCCGGCCTCGACGTGCTGCTCCTGGAGAAGACGCGCTTCCCGCGGGAGAAGGTGTGCGGCGACGGTCTCACGCCGCGGGCCGTCAAGGAGCTCGTCGCGATGGGCGTCGACATCGACGCGCCCGGCTGGATCCGCAACAAGGGGCTGCGGGTCGTCGGCGGCGGCCTCCGCCTGGAGCTCGACTGGCCGGAGCTGCACAGCTACCCCGACTTCGGGCTCGTCCGCACCCGCGCCGACTTCGACCAGATCCTCGCCCGGCACGCGGAGGAGCGCGGCGGCGTCCGCCTCCGGGAGGGCGTGAACGTCACGGGCCCCCTGCTCGACGAGCGCAGCGGCCACGTCGTCGGCGTCACCGCCAAGGCGGACGGCGAGGAGGTCGCCTACCGGGCGCGCCTGGTGATCGCGGCCGACGGTAACTCCACGCGCCTGTCCATCGCGTTGGGGCTGCACAAGCGCGAGGACCGCCCGATGGGCGTCGCCGTGCGGACCTACTACACCAGCCCGCGGCACGACGACGACTACCTGGAGTCGTGGCTCGAGCTGTGGGACGAGGACCGGCTGCTGCCCGGCTACGGCTGGATCTTCGGCGTCGGCGACGGCACCTCCAACGTCGGCCTCGGCCTGCTGAACACCAGCGACGCGTTCAAGAACATCGACTACCGCGACCTGCTCAGGCGCTGGGTCAAGAACATGCCCGCCGAGTGGGGCTTCACCGACGAGAACATGACGGGCCCGATCAGGGGCGCCGCGCTGCCGATGGGGTTCAACCGGCAGCCGCACTACACCCGCGGGGTCATGCTCGTCGGCGACGCGGGCGGCTCGATCAACCCGTTCAACGGCGAGGGCATCGCGTACGCCATGGAGACCGGCCGCATCGCCGCCGAGGTCGCCGTGCAGGCCCTGTCGCGGCCCACCCCCGCCCAGCGTGAGCGGGTGTTACTCGCGTACCCGCGTATTCTGAAAGACGCCTACGGCGGTTACTTCACCCTCGGGCGGCTCTTCGTGGAGGCGATCGGGAGGCCCGGGGTGATGAAGTTCGCCACGCGGCACGGGCTGCCCCACCCCACCCTGATGAGATTCGCCCTGAAACTTCTCGCTAATCTCACAGACCGGCGAGGCGATGCCTCGGACCGCATAATCAACGCCCTGTCCAAGGTGGCTCCGCCTTCATGACCGAGATGTACCGCACACTGCCGCCGGTCGACGAGACGGCCGATCAGCCCGGCGCTCTCGTGATCGACCAATTTCACCGAGTAAGCGAGGACATGTAGCCATGGAGCTGTATGTGCCGATTCTGGTGCTCGCGGTCCTCGCGGCGGGGTTCGCCGTGTTCTCCGTGGGCATCGCGCCCTTCACCGGGCCGAAGCGCTGGAACCGCGCCAAGCTGGACGCCTACGAGTGCGGCATCGAGCCGACTCCGCAGCCGGTCGGCGGCGGCCGCTTCCCGCTGAAGTACATGATCACCGCGATGCTGTTCATCGTGTTCGACATCGAGATCATCTTCCTCTATCCGTGGGCGGTGGCCTTCGACAAACTCGGCGTGTTCGGGCTGGTCGAGATGGTGCTGTTCATCGTCACCGTCCTCGTGGCGTACGCCTACGTCTGGCGCCGTCGCGGCCTCGATTGGGATTAGCCATGGGTCTTGAAGAGAAACTCCCGAGCGGGTTCGTCCTCACCACCGTCGAGCAGGTGGCGGGCTGGGCCCGGAAGAACTCCGTCTGGCCGGCGACCTTCGGTCTCGCCTGCTGCGCGATCGAGCTGATGGCGACCGGCGGCCCCAAGCACGACCTCGCCCGGTTCGGCATGGAGCGCGCCTCGGCCTCTCCCCGCCAGGCGGACCTCATGATCGTGGCCGGCCGGCTGTCGCAGAAGATGGCGCCGGTGCTGCGGCAGATCTACGACCAGATGGCCGAGCCCAAGTGGGTCATCGCGATGGGCGTCTGCGCGTCCAGTGGCGGCATGTTCAACAACTACGCCATCGTGCAGGGCGTGGACCACGTGGTGCCCGTCGACATCTACCTGCCCGGCTGCCCGCCGCGCCCGGAGATGCTGATCGACGCCATCGTGAAGCTGCACGACAAGATCCAGAACATGAAGTTCGGCGCGCACCGCGAGCGGCAGATCGAGGAGCTCGAGCTCCAGGCGCTGCGCACGCTGCCGCTGATCGACCAGGGGGCCGGGAAGTGAGCACGGAGAATCTGCCCGGGCTGCCGGAGGAGCCGGTCGCCCGCAGGGGCATGTTCGGCGTCAAGGACACCGGGGACACCTCCGGCTACGGACGCCTGGTCGTGCGCCGTCCTCCCAAGCCGTCGAGCGTCCGGCCGTACGGGTCGTACTTCGACGAGGTGGCGGACGCGCTGGAGCCGGCCGTGGGCGACGCGATCGAGCGGGTCGTGGTGGACCGCGGCGAGGTGACGTTCCACGTGTCGCGTGAGCGTCTCGCCGAGGTGCTGCGCCACCTGCGGGACGACCCGGCGCTG
Source organism: Microbispora corallina (assembly GCF_016863035.1). Classification (GTDB taxonomy): domain Bacteria; phylum Actinomycetota; class Actinomycetes; order Streptosporangiales; family Streptosporangiaceae; genus Microbispora; species Microbispora corallina. The sequence continues at coordinate 340,705 of NZ_BOOC01000005.1, read as the reverse complement.
CGGTTCGAGCTGTCGCTCGGCGTCTCGGGCGTCCACTACCCGGACGAGACCGGCTCGGAGCTGCACGCGGTCTACCACCTGTGCTCGATCACGCACAACCGCAGGGTGCGCGTCGAGGCCGCCTGCCCCGACGCCGATCCGCACGTTCCCTCCACAGTCTCGGTCTACCCGACGCACGACTGGCATGAGCGCGAGACGTACGACTTCTTCGGAATCGTCTTCGACGGGCACCCGGCGCTGACCCGGATCGAGATGCCCGACGACTGGGAGGGGCACCCCCAGCGCAAGGACTACCCCCTCGGCGGCATCCCGGTCGAGTACCGCGGCGCCGAGGTCCCCGCGCCGGACAACAGGAGGTCGTACTCGTGAGCGAGCGTAGCGAGCGAGCCAGTAAGCGCAGCAGCGTCGCTCACGAGGTGACGAGCGAAGCGAGGAGACGGTCGTGAGCGCAACGGAGACCGAGGGCCGGATCTACGACGTCGCGGGCCAGGACTGGGACGAGCTGGTCCAGAACGTCACCGACTCCGCCGAGGAGCGGCTGGTCGTCAACATGGGCCCGCAGCACCCGTCGACGCACGGCGTGCTCCGCCTGGTGCTGACGCTCGACGGCGAGACGGTGACCGAGGCCCGCACGGTGATCGGCTACCTCCACACCGGCATCGAGAAGAACATGGAGTTCCGGACGTGGACCCAGGGGGTCACGTTCGTCACCCGCATGGACTACCTCGCGCCGATCTTCAACGAGACCGCGTACTGCATGGCGGTCGAGAGGCTCCTCGGCATCACCGACCGCGTGCCGGAGCGGGCGCAGGCCATCCGGGTCATGATGATGGAGCTCAACCGGATCTCCTCGCACCTGGTCGCCATCGCGACGTACGGCCTGGAGCTGGGCGCCACGACCCCGATGCTGTTCGGCTTCCGCGAGCGGGAGCTGGTGCTCGACCTGTTCGAGTACATCACCGGCCTCCGGATGAACATGGCGTACGTCCGGCCGGGCGGCGTGAGCGTCGACCTGCCGGCCGGCGCGGTCGACAAGATCGGCGAGTTCCTCAAAATCATGCCGGGCCGGATCAAGGAGATGCGCAAGCTCCTCGACGCCAACCCGGTCTACACCCGCCGGACCAAGGACGTGGCCTACCTCGACCTGACCGGCTGCATGGCGCTCGGGATCACCGGGCCGATGCTGCGGGCCGCCGGCCTGCCGTGGGACCTGCGCAAGTCGCAGCCGTACCTGGGCTACGAGACCTACGAGTTCGACGTGCCCACGCAGAACACCTGCGACGTGTACGGCCGCTACCTGGTCCGGGTGGCCGAGATGGAGGAGTCCCTAAAGATCATCGAGCAGGCCCTCGACCGGCTCTCCGGTCCGCTGAAGGGCGGCCCGGTGATGATCGAGGACAAGAAGATCGGCTGGCCCGCGCAGCTCGCGCTCGGCCCCGACGGCCTCGGCAACTCGCCCGACCACATCGCCCACATCATGGGCAGCTCGATGGAGGCCCTGATCCACCACTTCAAGCTGGTGACCGAGGGCTTCCGGGTGCCCGCCGGGCAGGCGTACGCCTCGGTGGAGTCGCCGCGCGGCGAGCTCGGCGCCCACGTCGTCAGCGACGGCGGGACCCGGCCGTACCGCGTGCACTTCCGCGACCCGTCCTTCACTAACCTGCAGGCGCTGCCCGCGACGTGCGAGGGCGGCATGATCGCCGACGTCATCTCGGCGGTCGCCTCGATCGACCCCGTCATGGGAGGTGTGGACCGGTGACCTACGCACCCGAGGTCCGCGCGCGTCTGGAGACGGACGCCAAGGAGATCATCGGCCGCTACCCCCGGCCGCGCTCGGCCCTGCTGCCGCTGCTGCACCTGGTCCAGTCGGAGGACGGCTACGTCTCCGACGACGGCCAGGAGTTCTGCGCGGAGATGCTGGGCCTGTCGAAGGCCGAGGTCGTGGGCGTGGCCACCTTCTACACGATGTACAAGCGCAAGCCGGCCGGCGAGTACAACGTCGGCGTCTGCATCAACGCGCTGTGCGCCGTGATGGGCGGCGACCAGATCTGGGAGGAGCTCAGCGAGCACGTCGGCGTCGGTCACGACGAGACGACCTCCGACGGGAAGATCACGCTGGAGCGGCTGGAGTGCAACGCCGCCTGCGACTTCGCGCCCGTGATGATGGTCAACTGGGAGTTCTTCGACAACCAGACGCCGGATTCGGCCAGGCAGCTCGTCGACGACCTGCGCGAGGGCAAGGAGGTCGCGCCGACCCGCGGGCCGTCCAGGCTGTGCACGTTCAGGGAGGCCTCGCGCGTGCTCGCCGGGTTCCCCGACGGGCTGGCCGGCGAGGGTCCGTCGGCCGCCGGCCCGTCGCTGGAGGGGCTGCGGCTGGCCAAGGCCAACGGCTGGGAGGCCCCGAAGCCGGGCGCCCAGGAGCGGGGGAGCGAGAAGTGACGACGCTGACGCCGGTCCTCACCGGGAACTGGGACCTGCCCGACTCGTTCACCCTCGGCGGGTACGGCGAGTACGAGGCGGCCAAGAGGGCCCTGGGCATGGACCCGGACGCCATCATCCAGATTGTCAAGGACTCTGGCCTGCGCGGCCGCGGCGGCGCGGGCTTCCCCACCGGCATGAAGTGGGGCTTCATCCCGCAGAACGACGGCAAGGCCCACTACCTCGTGGTCAACGCCGACGAGTCCGAGCCGGGGACCTGCAAGGACATCCCGCTCATGATGGCCAACCCGCACTCGCTGGTGGAGGGCGTGATCATCACGTCCTACGCCATCCGGGCGAACTACGCCTTCATCTACGTCCGCGGCGAGGTCCTCCACGTCATCCGCCGGGTGCAGGCGGCCGTCCGGGAGGCGTACGAGAAGGGGTACCTGGGCGCGAACATCTTCGGCTCGGGCTACGACCTGGAGCTCGTCGTCCACAGCGGCGCCGGCGCCTACATCTGCGGCGAGGAGACGGCGCTGCTCGACTCGCTGGAGGGCTACAGAGGTCAACCTCGCCTCAAGCCCCCCTTCCCCGCCGTCGCGGGCCTCTACGCGAGTCCCACCGTCGTCAACAACGTCGAGTCGGTGGCGAGTGTTCCGAGCATCGTGGCCAACGGCGCCGACTGGTTCGCCGGGATGGGCACCGAGAAGTCGAAGGGCTTCGGCATCTTCTCGCTCTCGGGCCACGTCACCCGCCCCGGCCAGTACGAGGCGCCGCTCGGCATCACGCTGCGCGAGCTCCTCGACATGGCGGGCGGCATCCGCGAGGGCCACGAGCTGAAGTTCTGGACGCCGGGCGGCTCCTCGACGCCGATCTTCACGGCCGAGCACCTGGACGTGCCGCTCGACTTCGAGTCGGTCGGGGCGAAGGGCTCGATGCTCGGCACCCGCGCCCTGCAGATCTTCGACGAGACGACCTGCGTGGTCCGGGCCGTCCTGCGGTGGACCGAGTTCTACGCCCACGAGTCCTGCGGCAAGTGCACCCCCTGCCGGGAGGGCACCTACTGGCTCAAGCAGGTGCTCAAGCGGCTGGAGAAGGGCCAGGGGACCGAGGACGACCTGGCCACCATCACCGACATCGCGGACAACATCCTGGGCCGCTCGTTCTGCGCCCTCGGCGACGGCGCGACGAGCCCGATCCACTCGTCGGTGAAGTACTTCCGCGACGAGTACCTCAAGCACTTCGAGATCGGCGGCTGTCCGTTCGATCGCGCCGCTTCCACGGTGTGGGGGTCCAAGTGACAGTTCAGACGACGCAGCCGGAGCAGCCGGTCGTGGACATGGTCACCCTGACCATCGACGGCTTCCAGATCAGCGTCCCCAAGGGCACGCTGATCATCCGGGCGGCCGAGCTGCTGGGGATCCAGGTCCCCCGCTTCTGCGACCACCCGCTGCTCGCGCCCGCGGCCAACTGCCGGCAGTGCCTGGTGGACATCACCGACGCGGGCAACGGCCGGGGCTTCCCCAAGCCGCAGCCGTCCTGCGCCATCGAGGTCGCCGAGGGCATGGTCGTGAAGACCCAGCTCACCTCGCCGGTCGCCGAGAAGGCTCAGCGCGGCGTCATGGAGATGCTGCTGCTGAACCACCCGCTCGACTGCCCGGTCTGCGACAAGGGCGGCGAGTGCCCCCTGCAGAACCAGGCCATGTCGAACGGCCAGGGCGAGAGCCGGTTCGAGGAGCACAAGCGGACGTTCGAGAAGCCGGTCCCGCTGTCGACCGAGGTGCTGCTCGACCGGGAGCGCTGCGTGCAGTGCGCCCGGTGCATCCGGTTCTCCGACCAGATCGCCGGCGACCCCCTCATCGACTTCTTCGAGCGGGGGGCCAAGGAGCAGGTGGGCGTCGCCGACGGCGAGCCGTTCCAGTCCTACTTCTCGGGCAACACCATCCAGATCTGCCCGGTGGGCGCGCTGACCGGCGCTGCCTACCGCTTCCGCTCCCGCCCGTTCGACCTGGTCTCCACGCCGAGCGCGTGCGAGCACTGCGCCTCGGGCTGCGCGCTGCGCACCGACCACCGCCGGGGCACCGTGACCCGCCGGCTGGCCGGGGACGACCCCCAGGTCAACGAGGAGTGGAACTGCGACAAGGGTCGCTGGGCCTTCACGTACGCGACCCAGCCCGACCGCCTGCGGTCGCCGCTCGTCCGCGACGAGGACGGCCGGCTCGTCCCGGCGTCCTGGCCGGAGGCGCTCGCGGTGGCGGCCCAGGGCCTCGCCCGGGCGCGCGGCAGGGCCGGCGTGCTGGTCGGCGGCCGGCTCACCGTCGAGGACGCCTACGCCTACAGCAAGTTCGCGCGGGTGGCCCTCGGCACCAACGACATCGACTTCCGGGCCCGCGCCCACTCCGAGGAGGAGGCCCGCTTCCTCGCCCATGCGATCGCGGGCAAGGGCATCGAGGTCTCCTACACCGACCTGGAGACGGCCCCGGCCGTCCTGCTCGCCGGCTTCGAGCCCGAGGAGGAGTCGCCGATCGTCTTCCTGCGGCTGCGCAAGGCCGCGCGGAAGAGGGGCCTGAAGGTCTACTCGATCGCGCCGTTCGCGACGCCGGGCCTGGTCAAGATGAACGGCACGCTCATCCGCACCCTCCCCGGCGCCGAGGCCGAGGCGCTCGGCGACCTGGTCACCGGCGACCTGCTGCCCGCCGGGGCGGTCATCCTCGCCGGTGAGCGGCTCGCCACCGCCCCCGGCGCCCTGTCGGCGCTGGTACGGCTCTCGCAGGCCACCGGGGCGCGGCTCGCCTGGGTGCCGCGGCGTGCGGGCGAGCGCGGCGCGTTGGAGGCCGGCGCCCTGCCAGGCCTGCTGCCGATCGGCCGCCCGGTCGAGGACGAGACCGCGCGGGCCGAGGTGGCCAGGGTGTGGGGCGTCGCCTCGCTGCCCGCCGCCCCCGGCCGCGACACCGCGGGCATCATCGAGGCCGCGCTGAACGAGGAGCTCGACGCGCTGGTCGTCGCGGGCGTCGACCCGTACGACCTGCCGGATCCGGCCCGCGCGCTGGCGGCGCTGGAGAACACCCCGTTCATCGTCAGCCTGGAGACGCGGGCGAGCGCGGTGACCGACCGTGCCGACGTGGTTCTGCCGGTCGCCGTCGTGGCCGAGAAGTCCGGGACGTTCGTCGACTGGGAGGGCCGGGGCCGCTCGTTCGACGCGGCCACCCCGGTCTCCGGCGTCATGAGCGACCTGCGGGCCGTCGACTCGATCGCCGACCACATGGACGTCCACCTGGGCCTGCCGGACTCCGCCGCCGCCCGCCGCGAGCTGGCCGCCATCGGCGCCTGGCGGGGCGGGCGGACACTGGCCCCGGTCGCCGCGGCCCCGGTCACCCGGGAGCCGCGCGCGGGCGAGGCCGTGCTGGCCACCTGGCACCTGCTCATCGACGACGGCCGGATGCTGGACGGCGAGCCGTACCTGGCGGGCACGGCCCGGCCGGCCGAGGCGCTGATCTCCCCGGCCACGGCCGCCGAGATCGGCGCGGCCGACGGCGGGAAGATCACCATCGGTGACGGCACGGTCGTGCCGGTGCGTGTCGCCGACCTGCCCGACCGCGTCGTGTGGCTGCCGTCGAACTCCGCCGGCCTGTCCGTCACCCGCGACCTTCGCGCCGCGGCGGGCGACGTCGTAACCATCGGGAGCGTCTCGTGAACAACCCCGGACCCACGCTGAGCGACTTCGGCCACGATCCCCTGTGGATCTCCATCATCAAGGCCGTCGCGATCTTCGTGTTCCTCATGCTGGGCGTGCTGTTCGGCGTGTGGACCGAGCGCAAGCTCATCTCGCGCATGCAGCACCGGTACGGCCCCAACCGGGCCGGCAAGTTCGGCCTGCTGCAGTCGGTGGCCGACGGCCTGAAGATGGGCCTCAAGGAAGACCTCATGCCCCGCACGGTGGACAAGGTCATCTACTTCCTGGCCCCGGTGATCATCGCCGTCCCGGCCTTCCTGGCCTTCTCGGTCGTGCCGTTCGGGCCGATGGTCTGGATGTTCGGCCACCGGACGCCGCTGCAGCTCACCGACCTGCCGGTCGCGGTCCTGCTGGTGCTCGCCACCGCCTCGATCGGCGTGTACGGCGTCGTGCTCGCCGGGTGGGGCTCCCGCTCGCCGTACGCGATCCTGGGCGGTCTGCGGTCCAGCGCCCAGGTCGTGTCGTACGAGATCGCGATGGGCCTGTCGTTCGTGGCGGTCTTCCTGCAGGCGGGCACGCTGTCCACCTCGGAGATCGTGGCCAAGCAGGCGGGCGGCGGCACCTGGGACGTGCTCGGGCTGCACATCCCGACCCCGTCCTGGTACGTGTTCTCGCTGATCCCGTCGTTCCTGATCTACGCGATCACGATGCTGGGCGAGACGAACCGCGTGCCGTTCGACCTCCCCGAGGGTGAGGGCGAGCTGGTCGGCGGCTTCCACACCGAGTACTCCTCCTCGCTCAAGTTCGCGATGTTCATGCTCGCCGAGTACGTGAACGTGTTCACGGTCTCGGCGATGGCGATCACGCTGTTCTTCGGCGGGTGGCGGGCGCCGTGGCCGATCTCCCTGTGGGCCGGGGCGAACTCCGGCTGGTGGCCGCTGCTGTGGTTCTTCGCCAAGATGGTGATCGCATTCGGGTTCTTCGTCTGGGTGCGGGCCTCGCTGCCGCGCGTCCGGTACGACCAGCTGATGGCCTTCGGCTGGAAGGTGCTGATCCCGCTCAACCTGGGCTGGATCCTCCTGGCGGCCACCTTCAAGGCCATGCGCATGCCGGAGGTCGACCGGGCCGTCATCCTGACGATCGGCGCGGTGGTCATCATCGGCGGTTTCGCGATCTGGCTGCGGTTCGACACGGTCAACCAGCGTCGCAGGGAGGCCAAGGCCGCCCAGATCGAGGAAGAGTTCGAGCAGCTGCGCGAGGAGCCGGCGGCGGGCGGGTTCCCTGTCCCGCCGCTCGACCTCCCGCACTACCACGGGGTCGTGCCGGCGGCGCGCCTTCACCCCGACGCCAAGGAGGTGACCAGTGGGAGCAACTGATTGGCTGAACCCGATCAAGGGATTCGGCGTCACCTTCCACCACATGTTCAAGAAGCCGGTGACGGTGAACTACCCGGAGGAGAAGCGGCCCACGGCGCCGCGGTTCCACGGGCGGCACCAGCTGAACCGGTGGCCCGACGGGCTGGAGAAGTGCGTCGGGTGCGAGCTGTGCGCCTGGGCCTGCCCGGCGGACGCGATCTACGTCGAGGGCGGGGACAACAGCGAGACCGAGCGGTACTCCCCGGGCGAGCGGTACGGCAGGGTCTACCAGATCAACTACCTGCGCTGCATCATGTGCGGGCTGTGCATCGAGGCGTGCCCCACCCGGGCGCTCACGATGACCAACGAGTACGAACTGGCGGACTCCAGTCGCGAGGCGCTGATCTACACCAAGGAGATGCTCCTCGCGCCGCTCGGCCCCGGCATGGAGCAGCCGCCCCACCCGATGCGTCTCGGCGAGACCGAAGAGGACTACTACCGGTTGGGTCGAAGCAATGGGTGAGTCCATCACGTTCTGGGTGCTCGCGGTCGTCTCCGTGGTCGCGGCACTCGGACTCGTCTTCAGCCGGAGGGCCGTCTACTCGGCCCTCATGCTCGGCGTGGTCATGCTCTCGCTGGCGGTGCTGTACGCGGTGCAGGACGCGCCGTTCCTCGCCGCCGTGCAGATCATCGTCTACACCGGCGCCGTGATGATGCTGTTCCTGTTCGTGCTCATGCTCGTGGGCGTCGACTCCTCCGACTCCCTCGTGGAGACGATCAAGGGTCAGCGCTTCTGGGCCATCGTGGCCGGGCTCGCCTTCGCCGCGCTGCTCGCGTTCGGGATCGGCAACGCCTTCGTCGCCGCGCCCAAGGGCCTGACGGCCGCCACCCAGGGCGGCAACGTGCCGTCGCTGGCGCAGCTGATCTTCACGCGGCACGTGTTCGCCTTCGAGGTGACCTCGGCGCTGCTGATCACGGCGGCGCTGGGCGCGATGGTGCTGGCGCACCGGGAGCGCACGGCTCCCAAGGCCACCCAACGGGACCTGTCCCGCCAGCGCTTCGTCACCTTCGGCCGTACCGGCAAGAACCCGGCGCCGCTGCCCGGCCCCGGCACCTACGCCCGGCACAACGCCATCGACATGCCGGCGCTGCTGCCCGACGGCGGCGTCTCGCCGCTGTCGGTCAACCGGTACATCGCCCGGCACGAGGCCGAGGAGGGCACGCTGCCCCCGGAGATCGCCCGCGTCCTGGAGCAGGACGACCTCGAACGGCGGTCCAACGGGCACTCCACGCCCACCCTGGCCGAGGACGCCAGGAGCGGCCCGGACACCGAGCCCCTGATCGAGGACGAGGACGACGAGGCCGCCCCGCACGACCAGCCCGACGAGGCGGTCACGGCCGGCCGGATCGCCCCCCGCCCGCGCAGCGAGGAGGACGGCAAGTGACCACTCACTATCTGGTGCTCTCCGCGCTGCTCTTCGCGATAGGCGGCGTCGGCGTGCTCGTACGGCGCAACGCCATCGTGGTGTTCATGTGCGTGGAGCTCATGCTCAACGCCTGCAACCTGGCGTTCGTCACCTTCGCCCGGCAGAACGGCAACCTCGACGGCCAGGTCATCGCGTTCTTCGTGATGATCGTGGCCGCCGCCGAGGTGGTCATCGGCCTGGCCATCATCGTGACGATCTTCCGAACCCGCAGGTCCGCGTCGGTCGACGACGCCAGCCTGCTGAAGTACTAAGAGGTGGCCGTGGAACCCGCTGAGTTCATCCAGCACTCCGGTGGCGCGATCGGGGTCGCCTGGCTGATGATCGCCTTCCCCCTGGTGGGGGCGGCGATCCTCCTGCTGGGCGGGAGGAGGACCGACAGGTTCGGCCACCTGGTGGGCGTCGTCATGGCGGTCGCGTCCTTCGTCGTGGCCGCCCTCGCCTTCGTCCAGCTCCTGGGCTTCCAGCCGGGCGAGCGGCGCCGGCTCATCCCGCTGTACGACTTCATCCCGGGCATGGCCAAGGTGGGGCTGCTGGTCGACCCGCTGTCGATCTCGTTCTGCCTGCTGATCACCTTCGTCGGGTCGCTGATCCACGTCTACTCGATCGGCTACATGGCGCACGACCCGAACAGGCGGCGGTTCTTCGCCTACCTGAACCTGTTCGTCGCGGCGATGCTCCTGCTGGTGCTCGCCGACAACTACGTCGCCCTGTTCGTCGGCTGGGAGGGCGTGGGCCTCGCCTCCTACCTCCTGATCGGGTTCTGGCAGCACAAGCCCTCGGCGGCGACCGCGGCCAAGAAGGCGTTCATCGTCAACCGCGTCGGCGACTTCGGTCTGCTGATCGGCATCTTCACGATCTTCGCGACGTTCCACTCGCTGGCCTTCGCCCAGGTGTTCCCCGCGGCGCACGGCGCCTCGCAGGGCACGCTGACCGCGATCGGCCTGCTGCTGCTCGTCGGCGCCTGCGGCAAGTCCGCCCAGCTGCCGCTTCAGTCCTGGCTCCTGGACGCGATGGAGGGCCCGACCCCGGTCTCGGCCCTCATCCACGCCGCGACCATGGTCACCGCGGGCGTCTACCTCATCGTCCGGTCCGGCGCCGTCTTCCAGGGCGCCGAGACCGCGCAGCTGGTCGTGACGATCGTCGGCGTCGCCACGCTGCTCGCCGGTGCGATCATCGGTACCGCGAAGGACGACATCAAGAAGGCCCTCGCCGGCTCGACGATGTCGCAGATCGGCTACATGGTGCTGGCGGCCGGCATCGGCCCGGCCGGGTACGCCTTCGCGATCGCGCACCTGATCACGCACGGCTTCTTCAAGGCCGACCTCTTCCTCGGCGCCGGATCGGTCATGCACGGCATGAACGACGAGGTGGACATGCGGAAGTACGGAGGCCTGCGGAAGGTCATGCCGATCACCTTCGTGACCTTCCTGATCGGCTACCTGGCGATCATCGGGTTCCCGCTGCTGTCCGGCTACTTCACCAAGGACGGCATCATCGAGACCGCGATGGAGCACAACGCCGTCCTCGGCTGGCTGGCCGTGATCGGCGCGGGCGTCACCGGCTTCTACATGTCCCGCCTGGTGTTCATGACGTTCTTCGGCGCCAAGCGCTGGGAGGCCACGGCCCACCCGCACGAGTCGCCGGCCGTCATGACGTGGCCGCTGATCATCCTGTCGCTCGGCGCGATCGGCCTCGGCGCGTTCCTGATCGTGGGCAACAGGTTCATGACCTTCCTCGCCCCCGCCGTCGGGGCGCCGGAGGAACTGCCCACCTTCAACCCGTTCTCGCTCACCGGTCTCGTCACGCTCGCCCTGGTGGCGGCCGGCGCGGCCTTCGCCTGGTTCCGGTACGGCGCGGCCGAGGTGCCCGCGGTCGCCCCGCGCGGCTCGTTCCTCACCACGTTCGCCCGGCGCGACCTGTACGGCGACGCCCTGAACGAGGCACTGTTCATGCGGCCCGGCCAGTGGCTGACCCGGCTGGCGGTGTTCTTCGACAACCGCGGCGTCGACGGCCTCGTCAACGGCCTGGCCGCCGGCATCGGCGGCTCGTCCGGACGCCTGCGCAGGATCCAGACCGGGTTCGTCCGCTCGTACGCGCTGTCGATATTCGTCGGTGCCGCCCTCCTGGCCGGCGCCTGGCTCGTCGTAGGGAACCTGTGATGCCCTGGCTTTCGACCCTGATGGGCGTGTCCGTGCTCGGCGCGCTGGGCGTGACCCTCGTCCGCAACGACAAGCTCGCCAAGCAGTTCACGCTCGTGGTGTCGCTCATCGTGCTGGCCCTGACCGTCGCCATGGCGGTCCAGTTCAGCCCGAACGGCGACAAGTTCCAGTTCGCCGAGACCTACGACTGGATTCCCGCGTTCGGCGTGCACTACGGGGTGGCCGTGGACGGCATCGCGCTGGTGCTGATCCTGCTGTCGGTGATCCTCGTGCCGATCGTGGTGCTGGCCTCCTGGCACGACGCCGAGAAGGGCAAGCGGTCGGTCCGCACGTACTTCTCGCTGCTGCTCGTGCTCGAGGCCATGATGATCGGCGTCTTCGCGGCGACCGACGTCTTCCTCTTCTACGTCTTCTTCGAAGCCATGCTGATCCCGATGTACTTCATGATCGGGTCGTACGGCGGGGCCCAGCGGTCGTACGCGGCCGTGAAGTTCCTGCTGTACTCGCTGTTCGGCGGGCTCCTGATGCTGGTCGCGGTGATCGCGCTGTACTCGATCGCCGGCAAGGGCACGTTCATGTTCTCCGACCTCGTCGGGACCGTGCAGGACGTGACGACGCAGAAGTGGCTGTTCCTCGGCTTCTTCATCGCCTTCGCGATCAAGGCGCCGCTCTGGCCGTTCCACACCTGGCTGCCCGACGCCGCCGCCCAGGCCCCGGCCGGCGCGGCCGTGCTGCTGGTCGGCGTGCTCGACAAGGTCGGCACGTACGGCATGCTGCGGTTCTGCCTGGAGCTGTTCCCCGACGCGGCGAAGTTCTTCACGCCTCTCGTGATCACGCTGTCGGTGATCGGGATCGTGTACGGGGCGATCGTGGCCATCGGGCAGACCGACATGAAGCGGCTCATCGCCTACACCTCGGTGTCGCACTTCGGCTTCATCGCGATGGGTGTGTTCGCGATGACGACGGACGCCGGCGCCGGCGCGACGCTCTACATGGTCAACCACGGCTTCTCGACCGGCGCGCTGTTCCTCATCGCGGGCTTCCTGATCCACCGCCGCGGCTCGCAGTTCATCTCGGACTACGGCGGCGTGCAGAAGGTCGCCCCGATCCTCGCCGGGACGTTCCTGGTCGCGGGCCTGTCGAGCCTCTCGCTGCCCGGCCTCAGCACGTTCGTCAGCGAGTTCATGGTGCTGACCGGGACCTACCAGCGGTACGTGGTGCCGTCGGTGATCGCGGCCACCGGTGTCATCCTCGCCGCGATCTACATCCTGTGGATGTACCAGCGGACGATGAACGGGCCCACCGCCGAGTCGGTCAAGAGCCTGCCCGACCTCAACGCGCGGGAGAAGTGGGTGGTCGCCCCCCTCATCGCGCTGCTGCTCGTCTTCGGCTTCTATCCCAAGCCGCTCCTCGACGTCATCCATCCCGCCGTGAAGGACACTCTGTCCAGCGTGTCCGTGACGGACCCGGGGGCTGCCGTACCCGTTGCCAAGGAGGGCCAGTGAACGGCACCATCCAAGCGCCCACCATCGAGTACGCCCTGCTCGCGCCGATGCTCGTGGTCTTCGGCGCGGCCATCGCCGGCGTGCTCGTGGAGGCGTTCGCCCCGCGCTACCTGCGCTCGGCGATCCACCTGCCGCTCACGCTGCTCTCGCTGGCCGGCGCGTTCGCGCTGACCGTGTGGCAGGCGGTCAAGGGCGTGCCCACCAAGCCGGCCGCCATGGGCGCCGTCGCGGTGGACGGTCCGGCGCTGTTCATCTGGGGCGCGATCCTCGTGCTCGCGTTCGTCAGCGTCATGCTGATCAACGATGAGGACCACTTCGTCGCCGCCGCGGCGGCCGTCCCCGGCTCCGCCGAGGAGGAGCAGGCCCTCTACGAGGGCGCCGCGCACACCGAGATCTACCCGCTCGTGCTGTTCGCGGTCGGCGGCATGCTGCTGTTCCCGGCGTCCAACGACCTGCTGGTGGCGTTCGTGGCCCTGGAGGTCATGTCGCTGCCGCTGTACCTGCTGTGCGGTCTCGCCCGGCGCCGCCGCCTCCTGTCGCAGGAGGCCGCGGTCAAGTACTTCCTGCTCGGCGCGTTCTCGTCCGCCTTCTTCCTGTACGGCACGGCCCTGCTGTACGGCTACGCCGGGTCGATCGACCTCGCCCAGATCAACAAGGCCCTGGGCGCCGTCGGCGGCCAGGACACGCTGCTGTACATCGGCGCGGCCATGCTCGGCGTCGGCCTGCTGTTCAAGATCGGCGCCGCGCCGTTCCAGGCCTGGAAGCCGGACGTCTACCAGGGCTCGCCCACCCCGATCACCGCGCTCATGGCGTCCGGCACGCTGGTCGCCGCCTTCGGCGCGCTGCTGCGGGTGTTCTGGGTCGGCCTCGGCGGCCTCGACTGGAACTGGCGGCCGGTCCTGTACGCCGTGGCCATCCTCACGATGGTCGTCGGCGCGGTCCTCGCGATCACCCAGACCGACATCAAGCGCATGCTCGCGTACTCGTCGATCGCGCACGGCGGCTTCCTGCTCGTCGGCGTGATCGCCACCGGCACCTCCGCGGCACAGAACACGTCCGCCCTGTCGGGCATCCTGTTCTACCTCGTGGCGTACGGCGTCACGACGGTCGGCGCGTTCGCGGTGGTGACGATGGTCCGCGACGCGGGCGGCGAGGCGTGGCACCTGTCCCGCTGGGCCGGGCTCGGCAAGCGGTCGCCGCTGCTGGCCGGCGTGTTCGCCTTCTTCCTGCTGGCGTTCGCCGGGATCCCGCTCACGAGCGGCTTCTTCGGGAAGTACGCGGTGTTCCAGGCCGCGGTCACCGGCGGCGCGCTGCCGCTGGTCATCGTCGGTGTGGTGGCCTCGGCCGTCGCCGCGTTCTTCTACGTCCGGGTCATCGTGCTGATGTTCTTCAGCGACCCGGCCGCGGACGGGCCCACCGTGGTGCTTCCCTCCCGGGGCACCGCGGCTGTCGTCGCTTTTGCGGCATTGGCTACGGTAGTCCTCGGGGTCTACCCGCAGCCCATGCTCGACCTGGCCCACTCGGCTGCCCACTCGTTGTTCGTCCGATAGGAGTCTTCCGTATGGCCGCGCCGCCCGTTGTGGACATTCCCCTCGTCGACGAGCGGCTGGCCGAGGACCTGGCGAACGGCCTGGCGTCGGTCGAGAAGCTGCTCCGCTCGTCGGTGGAGAGCGAGGACGCCTTCGTCACCCAGACGTCCCGGCACCTCATCGAGGCGGGCGGCAAGCGCTTCCGCGCGATGCTGGTCCTGCTGGCCGCGCAGTTCGGCAACCCCGACGCCCCGGGCATCGTGCCCGGGGCCGTCGTGATCGAGCTCACCCACCTGGCGACGCTCTACCACGACGACGTGATGGACGAGGCCCCGGTCCGCCGGGGCTCCCAGTCCGCCAACGCCCGGTGGGACAACACCGTGGCCATCCTCACGGGCGACTACCTGTTCGCGCAGGCGTCGGAGATCCTGGCGGACCTCGGCAGCGAGATGATCCGCGTGCAGGCCCGGACGTTCTCCCGCCTGGTGCGCGGCCAGATCCGCGAGACCGTCGGCCCCGAGGCGGGCGCCGACGCCATCGCCCACTACATCGACGTGCTGGCCGACAAGACGGGCTCCCTGATCGCCACGTCCGGCCGGTTCGGCGCCATGCTGGCGGGCGCCCCTCCCACCGTCACCGAGCGGCTGACCGACGCGTACGAGGCCATCGGCGTCGCGTGGCAGCTCGGCGACGACCTCATCGACGTGGCCGCCCAGCCGGTGGAGTCCGGCAAGACCCCCGGGACCGACCTGCGGGAGGGCGTGCGGACCCTGCCCGTCCTGTACGCCCTGGCCTCCGACGACCCCGCGGACGCCCGGCTGCGCGAGCTGCTCGCCGGCCCGGTGGCCGAGGAGGACGTGGAGGAGACGCTGACCCTGCTGCGGGCCAACCCCGCCATGGTCCTCGCCCGCCAGGAGCTCACCCGCTGGACCGACCGGGCCAAGGCCGCCCTCGCCGGCCTTCCCGACATCCCCGCCCGCACCGCCCTCATCGCCCTCTGCGACTACGTGGTCGAGCGCTCCGGCTGACCCTCCCGTCGCGTAGATCACGGGCCGGGGGCGGTGCCGGTGGGGCGCTGACGCGGGCGGAGTAGCGTGATAGGTGGTCCGGTGCCGCTCCGCGGTCCGATGCCGTGCGGCGCCTGACGCAGGAGGCGTCATGACAACCGCTACTCCTTCGGTCACGCGCACGTCGATCACCAGCGTGAATCCGTACGACAACGAGGTCCTCGCCGAATTTCCCGCCATGAGCGACGAGGAGGTCGACCGCGCCGTGGCGGCGGCGCACGACGCGTTCCAGGGCTGGAGGTGGTTCAGTCCGGCCGAGAGGGCGTCCGTCGTCGGCCGGGCCGGCGAGCTGATGCGCGAACGCCGCGAGGAGCTCGCCCGGACGGTGACGCTGGAGATGGGCAAGCTCATCGGCGAGAGCCGGGGGGAGGTGGACCTGGCCGCCGACATCCTCGGCTACTACGCCGAGCAGGGCCCGGCCCTCCTCGCCGACCGTCCGCTGCTCGTCGAAGAGGGGAAGGCCGTGGTGGCCAGCCGGCCGCTCGGCGTGCTCCTCGGGATCATGCCGTGGAACTACCCGCTCTACCAGGTGGCCCGCTTCGCCGCGCCGAATCTGGTCGCGGGCAACACGATCCTGCTCAAGCACGCGAGCAACTGCCCCCAGTCGGCGCTGGCGTTCGAGCGGCTGTTCCGCGACGCCGGCGCCCCGCCTGGCGTCTACACCAACCTTTTACTGCCGTCCTCGAGAGTCGGCAGAGTCCTCGACAATCGCCGGGTGCGGGGCGTCTCCCTGACCGGTAGCGACCGCGCGGGAGCGAGCACGGCCGAACGGGCCGGTCGCAACATCGACAAGAGCGTGCTCGAACTCGGCGGCAGCGATCCGTTCATCGTGCTCGACGCCGAGGACTTCGACCGGACGGTGGAGGCCGCGGCCGTCGGCCGGCTGTCCAACATGGGGCAGAGCTGCGTGAGCGCCAAGCGGATGATCCTCCTGCCCGACGTCTACGACCGTTTCGTCGAGGAGTTGCGCCGCAGGTTCGCGTCGCTCGTGCCCGGAGACCCGCTGGACCCGCGGACCACGCTGGCCCCGCTGTCCTCCGAGCAGGCCGCCAAGACGCTCGTGAGCCAGGTGCGCGACACGGTGGACCAGGGAGCCACGCTCGTCACCGGAGGCGGCCGGATCGACCGGCCCGGCGCCTTCGTCCAGGCGACGATCCTGACGGACGTCAGGCCGGGCATGCGCGCGTATGAGGAGGAGCTGTTCGGGCCGGTGGCCGTGCTGTACCGGGTCGCCGGTGAGGACGAGGCCGTGGCCCTTGCGAACGACAACCCGTACGGCCTCGGCGGCGCCATATTCTCGCGGGATCTGAGGCGGGCGGAACGGCTGGCCGAGCGGCTGGACGTCGGGATGGTCTGGATCAACCATCCCACCTCCTCCCACCCCGCCCTGCCGTTCGGCGGCGTCAAGTGTTCGGGGTACGGCAGGGAGCTGTCCGATCTCGGCATCAACGAGTTCGTCAACAAGAAGCTGATCAGGACCTTCCCGACGACCGTCCCGATCGGCTTCGCCACGGGGTGAGCTGTCAGCCTCCGGTCAGCAGCTCGACCACGGGTGCGAGGGCCTCGGCGTAGAAACCGTTGACGGTGATGTAGGAGACGCCGAGCTCGTCGCGGCGGCGCAGCAGGACGTCGGCCATCTCTCGCGGCGAGCCGTCGAGCACGGCCGCCGCCTCCGGGCCGGGGGCCTCGAACCCCGTCGGAACCCAGGGCGGGGGCTGGGAGCCGACCCGCAGGAGGTTCATCGACAGCTCGATGTCGTCGAACCGCGCGCCCGCCCTGTCGCGCAGGGTGGAGACGGGCCGCCGCAGGTCGTCGTCCGTGCTCGCCGGCAGGACCGCCAGGGCCACGATGTCGGCCTCCTTCGCGGCCAGCGCCATCATCCGCTCGCCGGCGCCCGCCAGCATGATCTTCGGGCCCGACCGCTGGACGGCCCCGCCGAACCCGCTCGATCCGGCGAACGCCGCCCTGGTCTCGGCGATCACGGCCTCGACCTGCGCGACGCGCTCGCCCGCCGTGCCGTACGGCACGCCCAGCGCGGCGGCGTCCTCCGGGCGGCCGGACGGCCCGCGCCGACGCCCACCTCGAGTCGCCCGCCGGACAGGAAGTCGAGCCCGGCGAGCTCCCAGGCGAGCTGGCGGGGGTTGCGGTACGGCGCGGCCAGCACGAACGTGCCGACCCCGAGCGTGGTCGTCGCCGTGGCGGCGGCCGTGAGCGCGAGCAGCGGCGGAAGCGTGCCGAGCGTGTCGGGGGTCAGCAGGGTGGAGTAGCCGAGGTCCTCGGCGCGGCGGGCCGTCCCGGCCCAGGCGCGGGCATCCGGGGCGAAGCCGGCCACGATCCCGAAGCGGAAGTCCTTCGTCATACCGGCATCGTCGCGCGGCGGGCCACGCGGAGTCGTCCGTCCGGCGGCGGCCGAAGCCGTACACCTGTGGGAGTAGACGTCCCCGGAGCTGCCTCAGACGGTCTCGAGCGCCTCACTCGGGGCGGTGACGGCGCGGCGGGAGGCGTGGGCGGCGCGGAGGCTGTCCCAGGTGAAGAGGCTGAGGGCCGCCCAGACGACCACGAACCCGGCCCACCTGCTCGCGGGCATCGTCTCGTGGACGACCAGGATGCCGCAGAGGAACTGCAGGGTCGGCGCGATGTACTGGAGCAGGCCGATGATCGTCAGCGGGACGCGCAGGGCCGACGCCGTGAAGAACAGCAGCGGCACGGCCGTGATCAGGCCCGACGCCACCAGCAGCAGCGAATGGCCGACTCCGTGATGGGCGAACGTGCCGGTGCCGTTCGCCTCGATCACCAGGAGGTACGCGAGCGCCGGCACCAGCAGGACCAGCGTCTCGATCGTGAGGCTCTCCGCGCTGCCGACCTGCGCCGTCTTCTTCAGCAGGCCGTACGTGCCGAAGCTGACCGCGAGGACCAGGGCGATCCACGGCAGCCGGCCGTAGTCGAGGGTGAGGATGAGCACGGCCACGGCGCCGAGGCCGACGGCCGCCCACTGCCACGGCCGCAGCCGCTCCCGGAAGATCACCACGCCGAACAGAACGCTGACCAGGGGGTTGATGAAGTAGCCGAGCGCGCTCTCCACCACGTGGCCGGTGTTCACGGCGTAGATGTAGGTGCCCCAGTTGACCGAGACCGTCACGGCCGCGAGCGTGAGGAGCAGCACCTGCCGGCGGGTCAGCGTCCGGAACCAGGACCAGTGCCGCCGTACGGCCAGGACGGCGACGACCACCGCGAGCGACCAGACCATGCGGTGGGCGAGGATCTCGACGGCGCCGGAGGGCTTCAGCAGTGGCCAGTAGAGAGGGAACAGGCCCCACATGGTGTAGGCGGCGATCCCGTACAGGACACCTCGACGCGTTTCCGGCATGCTCCCCATCCTGGCCGCTTGGCGGTTTTAATACAAATAAGCTTTGCTAGTCCTGTTATTAAGGACCGCTTACGTGAGGAACAAGGCGGGCGGCCGGATGGTTGCTGATGGCAGACGAAGCGGGAGGTTCGAGATGGGCTGGCTGTTCGGCAGGGACAAGACGACGATGGTGGACCCCTCGGAGGCGCTGCCGGGCCGGTCGGAGGTCATGCCGGTCGCCACGCGGCACCTCGTCCTCGGCGGGCCGCTCGCCCCGCCGTACCCGGAGGGCACCGAGATCGCCGACTTCGGGCTCGGCTGCTTCTGGGGCGCGGAGCGCAAGTTCTGGCAGACGCCGGGCGTCGTGACCACGGCCGTCGGTTATGCCGGCGGGTACACCGCCAACCCGACGTACGAGGAGGTGTGCAGCGGCATGACCGGGCACGCCGAGGTCGTCCGGGTGGTGTTCGACCCGGCGCAGGTGTCGTACGAGGAGCTCCTCAAGGTCTTCTGGGAGGCCCACGACCCCACGCAGGGCATGCGCCAGGGCAACGACGTCGGCACCCAGTACCGTTCGTCGATCTACACCCACGGTCCCCAGCAGGAGAAGGCCGCCATCGCCTCCAAGGAGGCGTACCAGGACGTCCTGGCCAAGGCCGGGTACGGCGAGATCACGACCGAGATCGCCCCGGCCGGCGAGTTCTACTTCGCCGAGGACTACCACCAGCAGTATCTGTTCCGTAACCCCAACGGCTACTGCGGTATCGGCGGCACCGGCGTCTCCTGCCCGGTCGGCCTGACCGCCGGCGAAGCCTGATTCACGTAGGGCTATGCCGCGCCGCGGCATGGCCCTCGGTCAGGCCGAAACGGGCCTCGCTGCGCTCCGGCCGACGCGGTGCCGGCACCACCCCGCCACACTCCACCGGTCTCATTGACGACCGCCGCCAGCAGTTGAGGCGCTTCGGCTATCACCGATAACCGTCCGACTTGCGCGTCCGGTAGCGGGCGAGCTCGATCACGGGGTGGCGTTGCCGGTGTCCCAGGCCCAGGCGGCGATGCCGACGCGGTTCCGAGCCCCGAGCTTGCGTTGGATGCCGGCGATGTGGTTCTTGACCGTGCCGGGCGAGATGAACAGGGCGGCCGCGATCTCGGCGTTGGTATGGCCCTGGGCGACCAGGCGGGCGATCTGAAGTTCGCGATCGGTGAGTCGCGCGGAGTCGACGCGGCCGGACCTGGGCGGCGACGGCGCGGTGAGATTGCGCAGGAGCCGTACGGTGATCTGCGGGCTGATAAGGGTGTCGCCGGACATGGCGGCGCGGACGGCTTCGACCAGGATGGTGGGGCTGGAGCGTTTCAGCAGGAAGCCGCAGGCGCCGTTGCGCAGTGCGGTGTAAACGTAGTCGTCGAGGTCGAAGGTGGTGACGACCACGACACGGATGGGGTCGGTCACCTGTGGCCCGGCGAGCAGGCGCGCGACCTCTAGCCCGTCGATGCGGGGCATTCGGATGTCGGCGAGCACCACGTCCGGGCGCAGATGGCGGGCCTGTTCGACAGCGGTGGCCCCGCAGGCGGCCTCGGCGACGACGGTCATGTCCGGCTGGGCGTCAAGGATGATGCGGAACGCGTTGCGGATGTTCTCCTGATCGTCGGCCACCAAGACGCGGGCCGGCCTGCCGGTCATGCTGTCACCGGCCGGATGTCCCCGCCGTGAGGCGCGGCAGCCAGCGGCATGGTGGCGGCGACACGCCATCCGTGCGGAGCATACGGGCCGGCGGCCAGCGTGCCGCCGAGCGCTTCGACGCGTTCGGTCAGACCGGCCAAGCCGAAACCGCCGCCGCGGCTCGCACCGCCGAGCACGTGACCGGCGGGTGCGGGTCCGGTTCGAGCGTCGTCTGTCACGGTGACCTCCAGGCCGTGCCCGGTGAGATCACCCACGCTACGGGTGCGGCGGACCGTCACCTCCACTCGGCTCGCCGTCACCGCGTGGCGGCGCACGTTGGTCAGTGCCTCCACGACGACCCGGTACGCCGTGGCGGCCACTTCCCGAGGCACGACGTCATTCGGGTCTTCGAGTCGCGCGTCGACGTCAAGATGGACCACTGCCGTGCCAGAGCAGGAGAACCGATCGGCCAGCTCCGGAAGGTCCGTCAGTGCTGGGAGCGGTGTCCGGCCCGCCCAATCCCCGGCCGCGAGATCGTCAGCGTCATGCAGCATCCGCACCGTCCGGTCCATCGATGCCAGCGCCTGGAGCGCGGCCTGCTCGATGCGCTGGAAGGCGGCCACCGCCTGCTGCGGGTCCTGTTCGGCGAGGATCCGGCCGACCTGGGCTTGGGCGAGCATCCCGCTGACGTCGTGGGCGACGAAGTCGTGCAGGTCGCGGGCCAGTTGCGTGCGTTGCGCCTGCCGCGCCGCGCGTACGGAGCGGGCGCGATGGTCGTCCAGGGAGCGCAGGTAGAGCCCGACTGCGGCCGCGAGTGCCGCCGACAACCCCCAGACGGCGAATCCGGCCAGGGCTGCGAGGGTCGGAGGCCCCAGCCCGAACCGCAGCAGCAAGACCGGCGTGGCCACCCCCGCCAGTCCGGCGGCGATCAGCGCGTGGCGGACAGGCGCGGCACGTACCACCAGGACGACCAGGATGAGTAGGCTCGCGGACTCGCCGATCATCCAGGTCGCAGAGGTGTGCGCCCTCTGTTCCTCGCCGAGCAGCAGGACGCCGGTGGTCGCGGCCAGCGACACGATGCCCGCCCCGCCGGTGACCGCCGCGATCCTGCGGCCGTCGTACGGCCAGGCGGCGAGCACCCCGAGCGCGGCCGCCATCGTCGAAGACATCGGCAGCGTGGCCAGCGGGCCGTACGCGGGCGCGGCGGCGATCCCGGTCAGCGCCACGAGGACGGCGGCGGCGGCGCCGGCCCGCTCGCGCCACCGCAGGGCTCCGCTGAGTCGTGCTCGCATACCCCGAGCCTAGATATCCGGCCGTTCCACCGCCCTGTGCCGAACGGCACATTCACCCGCCCGAATCCGCCTTCGGCCATGCCGTTCGGCACATGGGCCGTCGGCCCGGCCTCCTCGACGCTGGGTCCAGACCCTTTACAGCGCCGGACACGGGCTCGCCGCGCCGCCCGGAAGGCCTGCGGCCGCGTGCGCGTCCGGACGTGATTCCCGAACGAGATCGTTGGGATGTGATGACAGATGCTCCGCTGGTGGAGGTACTGGCCGGCCTGGTCCGGATACGCCGCGGCCGTGTGGTCGCTGTTATACGGGGCGCTCGGGCTCTTCTGGGCGCTGGGCGGCGGTGGTTTTCCGTTCGCGTCCGTCGACGATGACCATGCGTCGGGTTCGATCCTGGAGGGCGGCCAGGTCGGGATCGTCGCGCCGGCCATGGCCGTCGTCGGGCTGGCCGGCGCGATCGCCGCACTGGCGATGGCCAGGGAATGGGGACGGGACGGCACCCGTACGGCACTGCTCGTCTTCGGCTGGGCCCTGGCCGGAACGCTCGCCCTGGTGATCCCCGACTACACCCTGCTCGCGCTGCTGGCTTTCGCCCCGCTACTGCTGGTGTTCGCCTTCACCGGGGTGCCCGGACCGCAGGACGGCCTCGGGGACATCCTGTACTGGCATCGGGTGAACCTGATCGTGGTCTTCGCCGGTGGCCTGCTGTGGGCCCTGGCGACCCTCTCCTATCAGCGGCGTACCAGGCAGGCGTGCGCGCATTGCGGCCGGCGCGGCGCGGTGGCCGGCCGGTGGACCACGCCGGACGCGGTGCGACGCTGGGGCCGGTGGGCCGTCTACGTCGCGTGCGCCGCACCCGTGCCGTACGAGGTCACCAGAATCGCCTGGTATCTCGGAATCCCGCTCGGCGTCCCCGAGGCCTTCGTGCGAATGATGCGGGAGACGCCCGGCATGCTGGAAGTGGGACTCGGCGGCGCCATCGCGTCGATCTGCGGATGCGTCCTCACCCACGGCCTCGTCCACCGGTGGGGCGAGGTCTACCCACGCTGGGTCTGGTTCAAGGCGGGCGAACGAGTCCCGCCGGCGCTCGCCGTGATCCCTGCGTCCCTCGTGGCGGTCGTCCTGATACCCGCCGGGCTGATGAATGTCCGGATGGGCGTCGATCTCGCCGTATGGGGCACCAACGTGCCGAGCATGCTGTGGATCGTGTGGGGAGCCGCCCTTTGCGCCGCCGCCTGCGCCTACGGCCTGCGTCGGCGCGGAACCTGTCCCCACTGCCAGATGGCCGAGGACACGACCGGCCTGCCCACTTAATGCATGAGCTGTACCTCTACCACCAGCAATGCCTTTTCAAGGTGCCCAACGGCTACTGCGGCATCGGCGGTACCAACGTCAAGCTAGGTGACCCATCTAGGTGGGGCGCCTGCCTGCCCGACGGGCCTGGTTCCGACCGAGGACCGAGGCTCGAGGACCTGTCCAGTGCAAGGCAGGTCAGCGGCGGGGCAGCACGCCCAGGAGGGTTCCGGTCAGGGCCAGCTTCAAGGAGTCCTTCAGCTCCAAGTGGAAGCGGGCGAGGTCGGGCTCGGCCTGGTAGGCCGCCCGCAGGCTGGGTGGGGGTGTGCTGTACGCCGACAGCGCGCCGGCCATGACCATGGTTTGCAGGCTGAACAGTGTCGCGTTCTCGCCCAGCTCCGGCAGGTAGTTCTGGATCAGGGCGGACATGGTTGTCAGGCGGTCCAGGGAGGCGCGCTTGTAGCGTGCTACGACCTCGACGGAGACGTTGTGTTCCAGCACGCTGCCCTGGGCGCCGAAGAGGTCGCACAGCACCGCTCGGCTGGAGAGTGAGCGGCTGAGGATCTCGGCCACCGCTGCCGCTCGCTCGGCCATGGGCAGTTTTTCGTCGACGCCGGCCGCCAGCTCGTCCGCCAGTTCCGTCAGCCACTCCTGCAGGAATCGGTCCAGCAGTTCCAGCAGCACCGCCTCGCGAGACTCGAAGTAGCGGAGCACGTTCGGCTTCGCCAGGCCGACCCGGCGGCTGAGCTCGTTGAGGGTGACCGCGGCCACGGGCATCTCGTCGAGCATCGCCGACGCCATGTCGAGGATCGCCCGTCGGCGGATCTCCCGCTGTTCTTCGGTTCGCGCCCGCTGGAAAGCCACGGCCGCCAGTCTAATTTAAGTACCTCCGGTACGTTGACAACGTACCTCGAGTACCTTAGCGTCGTCGGCACAAGATACCTTCGGTACGTTACCTAGGAGCCTCGCATGAGCGAGAAGTGGACGACGGCGAACATTCCGGACCAGCGCGGGCGGGTGGCCGTGGTGACCGGGGCCAACACCGGACTGGGGTACGAGACCGCCAAGGCGCTCGCCGAGCGCGGGGCGTCCGTGGTGCTCGCCGTACGCAACGTCGAGAAGGGCCAGCAGGCCGCGGCCCGCATGACCGGCGACGTGACCGTGCAGGCGCTGGACCTGACCTCGCTCGACTCCGTCCGGGCCGCCGCGGCGGCGCTGCGGTCCCGGCTCGACCGGATCGACCTGCTGATCAACAACGCCGGCGTGATGTACACCCCGAAGCAGACCACCCGGGACGGCTTCGAGATGCAGTTCGGCACCAACCACCTCGGCCACTTCGCGCTCACCGGGCTGCTGCTCGACCGGATGCTGCCGGTGCCCGGCTCGCGTGTGGTCACGGTCAGCAGCATCGGCCACCGCGTCCGGGCCGCGATCCACTTCGACGACCTGCAGTGGGAGCGGTCGTACAGCCGGGTCGCCGCCTACGGCCAGTCCAAGCTGGCCAACCTGATGTTCACGTACGAGCTGCAGCGCCGGCTCGCTGCGCACGGCACCACCGTCGCCTTGGCCGCCCACCCCGGCGTGTCCAACACCGAGCTCGCCCGCAACAGCCCCGCGGCCCTCCGGCTTCCGCTCACCTGGCTCGCGCCGCTGATCGCCCAGACGTCGGCGATGGGCGCGTTGGCGACCCTACGCGCCGCCACCGACCTCTCGGTGCTCGGCGGCCAGTACTACGGTCCCGGCGGACGCTACGAGATCATGGGCCACCCCCGGCTGGTCACCTCCAGCCCGGAGTCGTACGAGGTAGCCGTCCAGCAGCGGCTGTGGGCCGTCTCCGAAGACCTCACCGGAGTGAGGTTCCCCGTCGTTCAGTCCAAGCAGAACTCGTATCCCTCCGGATCGGCCATCACGATGTAGCCCGCGCCGGGAGGAGGCGCCAGCTTCTCCTCGGGAGAACCGCTAGCACCAGCAATACCTTTTAAGGTGCCGAATGGCTACTGCGGTATCTGCGGCACCGGTGTGAGCTGCTCCGTCGGCCAGAGCCGTTTTCGGCGAGAACCTTCATTACAGGGTCAAGCCGGGAGGCGGCCCGCTGTTGACAGGAATCGCAGCGTTTCTCCCCTGCGCGGGAAACATCACAGAGGATGCCGCTGCTCGGCCTAGGCGCGCGTGATCAGATGGTGCACGATCAACGGGTCACGGATGTCGCTCAACTCCACCACCCTGCCAGGCTCGCGGAGCCATTCCATCCGGATGTTCCCGTGGACGACCTGAGGCGGCCCCAGCTGCTGGTACTCGTAGCTCACCGACCGCGGCCCGCCGTTACGGAAGGTCACAAGTACCCTGCGGTCGGTTGCCGTGTACCGCACTGTCCAGTTCGTACGCCACTCTCGCAGCCACCGTACCGGGCCCATGTTGAGCGCGAGGCCCTCGGAGTTGCGATGTCGTGTTCCGGCTGCGCTGAGAAGGCTCCAGACGCTGAGCGGCCTGTCCGGTGGGCCTTCTCGCCGGTCACCTGCGCCTTAGAAGACGATCACCCGGCGGCCGTGGACACCACCTGCGGCCATCGCCTCCAGCGTCTTCGGCGTCTCGTCCAGCGAGATCTGGGTGATCTCGGGCAGGATGTTGTGGAATGCGGAAAAGCGCAGCGTGTCGCGCAGGTCGTGCGGGGAGCCCGACGGGTTGGCCATGACGTGCAGCCGGTTGAGGACCATCGGCATGGTCGGCAACGAGAGGTTGTCCGCGTCGTACCCGCACAGCACGAGCGTGCCGTCGGGGGCCAGCCCGCCAAGCGTCGACGCGGCGGCCGCGGTGGTGGGGGCCGCGTTCAGTACGACGTTCGCGCCACCTTCCCAGGCCTTCAGCGCGACCGCCGGATCCTCCTCCCCGCCGGCGATGAACCGCTCGGCGCCCAGTCCCAGCGCCTCCTGCTCCGACCGGCGCGAATGCCCGATGACCGCGACGCGAGCGCCCATGGCGACGGCGTACCGGATGGCAAGTGCCCCGATGCCGCCGGCACCGATGACCGCCACCCTGGACTCAGGCGTGATCCCGGCCCGGCGCAAGCCGTTGTAGGCGGTGATGCCCGCGCACATCAGCGGCGCGGCCGCGATCGGGTCCAGCCCGTCCGGAAGCGGGGTGACGAACCCGGCCTTGAAGATGCCGTACTCGGCGTATCCGCCATCGGTCATGATGCCGGTGATCCGCTTGGACGGGCACAGAATCTGCTCGCCCCGTACGCAGTAGTCGCAGTGCCCGCACGAGTCGTACAGGAACTGCGCCCCGACATGGGTGCCCACCGCCGGGAAGGTGACGCCCTCCCCGACAGACTCCACCACTCCGGTGACCTCATGCCCAGGGACCACCGGGAACCGGGCGAACGGGTAGTGCCCGCGGACCAGGTTCAGGTCGGTGAAACACACCCCACACGCGATGAGCCGGACCAGCACCTCACCCGGCCCTGGCGTGGGCACATCCCGTTCCACGATCGACAGAGGCTCATTCACCCCGGTCGCGACAGCTGCACGCATCGCTACTCCTCTTCTCTGTCAGTTCTACTTGTGAACGGTGAGCAGGTCATCGAGGCCGATGCGGGCGTAGAACTCGCGCCGGACGCGGTCGGCGACATTCGAGACCTCTTCGGATCCGTCGTTCGCCGGGTCGATGTGAACCCGGTACGGCCGCTGCCCGGGCGGCAGGGCGACGATCCGGGCGATCTCATCGGAGACCAGCGAGACGTCGGCTTCCGCGGGGAACAAGGCGGCGAGCTTCTGCGAGACCTGATCCATCAAACCCGTATACCTGGCCTCGTACTCCGTCTCGACGTCGGTGTCGGCCGGGCGGCCCGAATGGGCGAAGTGGTTGGTTCCGCTGGTGAACGATCCCGGGACCACGATCGAGGTCTCCACGCCCCACCGGGCCAGCTCGGCGGAGTAGCTCACGGCGAGCGAGTCCATGCCGGCCTTCGCGGCGAAGTACGGCGCCAGGTACGGCGGGGTGCCGCCCTTGACGCTGGAGCTGGACACCCAGATCACCAGGCCCTGCCCACGGTGCCGCATGCCCGGCAGCACCGCACGGTTCACGCGTTGGGTCGACAGGACGTTCACGTCGTACAGCTCGGCGAGTTGCTCAGGGGTGAACGCCTCGACCGGGCCGACCACCATGTGGCCGGCGTTGTGGATCAGAACGTCGATCCGGCCGCAGTCGGCCTCGATCTGCGCGATCGCCGCGTCGACGGACTCCTGTGAGCTCACGTCCAGTTCGATCGAGCGCAGGTCCACGCCGTACTCCTTGGCATAGTCGGCGGCAGCCCGGACCTGCGGTGCGTTGCGGCCGGTGGTGGCACGCATCCCGGCGTAGACGATGTTGCCGGCATCGGCCAGAGCGCGCGCGGACAGCGCGCCGAAACCGCTGGACGCCCCAGTGATGACGATGACGTTGGTCATATGGATTCCTCTCCTGTCGGTCGTGCGACGTGCGCAGGACGAACATCCCGGCTCGGCTTGCCCGGCGAACGCCGAAGCCGGCGACGATGGTGGAAAGAGGTCCCGACACTGATCGGGATCTCGGTGACGTCCTCGCCGCGCCCTGTCGGGAGACCGCGCCGGGACGGCGCTGCGACCCCACGTGACCTGCGCTATCGCAGTCGATGTCGCAATAGGACCGCGGCACTCCATCAACGCCCGCCCAGATTGCCAGATGCGGCCCGCCCGATATGTCGGTAAATTGCGCAATGTTCGCCCGGGGTTGCGCAGACCGTGCGCCGGCCCTGGTGCCGGCTCAACGATCACCCCGCTCGGAACTGGCGGCGGAACTCTGTGGGGGACAGGCCGAAGCGCCGGCGGAAGGCGGCGGTGAACTGCGCGGGGCTGCGGTACCCACAGGCCACAGCGATGTGCAGCACCGGCTGAACGGTGTCGCGGAGCAGATCGGCGGCCCGGCTCATGCGCAGGTCCACCAGGTAGCGGTGCGGGGTGGTACCGGTCACCTTGGAAAACGTGCGCAGGAAGTGGTACTTACTGATGTTCGCCTGGGCGGCGAGATCGTCGAGACTCACGTCCTCGTGCAGATGCTCGTGCATGTACGCCGTGACGCGCCGCAGCGCGGACTCGCCGAGCGCGGCAGGCCGCACCTTGGTCGCGATCTCCGACTCCAGGCCGTACAGCAGGTGCGTGGCGAGCATCTGCGCGATCGAGTCGGCGTACAGGGCCGGCGCGCGACTCTGCAGCGCCCGCCCGACCGCCCGTCCCGCCGACACGACGAAGGGATCGTCGAGCAGCAGAGCGTCCGGCAGCCTCCGCTGCCATGGACCCTTCTCGCCGAGTGCCTCAGAGATCTGCTTGAGCAGGTCCGCGCTCAGGTGCAGGTGCAGCGACTCCAGCCGCTGCGCCGACGTGCTCTGCCAGCGCAACACGCTCACGTTGTCCGGCGACGTCACTCCCACTGAGCCGGGATAGTAGTTCGCCTGCCGCCAGCGGCGGCCCTTGCGGCTCTCGATGGCGTATGTGCCGCTGGTCACCAGCACGATCAGTAGGTCACTCGACTGCGCGGTGGAGAACTGCTCCACCCGCGGCGGATCGACGTACGTGCGGGCGAGCATCGTCTGCCAGCCCAGCTCTCCGCTGCACAGAACCCGCTCCCCCGGAAGCGAGAACTCAGCCAGCATGCTGCGCGCGAAGACCTCCTCCGGCTGCCGGCCCCCCCTTGATTCACGATCAGTTCCCCTGAGCATCATCGCTGACCAAATTACGGCATAGGACGAAACGCCAGGTCATCCGGGCTAGACGTCTCGTCAAGGCGGGTGCGAGGCGACCGGGAGGACCGAGCGTTTCCTCTTCCGTGACCCCAACGGCTACTGCGGCATCGGCGGCACCGGTGCCAACGAAGGTGACCCTTCGGCCTGGTGCCCGACCGGGCTGACGACCTCCGGAGGAACGCGCCTTCGACGCCGCCGACCTCCACCTCGGGCGCCGAAGGACACGGCCCACCCCTGACTTTCGTCAGGCCATGCTCCGGTGCTCCTGGTCTGTAGCGGTCAGCCCTGTCGAGCACCCCGTTCGCGACGGAGGCCGGGGATGATCACTTCAGAGAGTGAAGGCAGCGGGCGGATAAATCCTGATAATGGGCGGATGTTCGCAGCGGGCCGGATCGGTAGGGCGGTTGACGGGGCGCTTGCGTTGGGCGTGGTCCTGGCTACGGTTGGGCCGCTTCTACTGCCCGATCCCAAACCGTGGTGGATCATCGGGCTGGGGCTGTTGGCGTCGGTGCCGGTGTGGTGGCGTAGGCAGGCACCGATGGTGGTCGCGGCGGTGGTCGGGGCGGCGATGTCGGTGATGGTTACGTGGGAGAAGCCCTTTTTGCCCTTTGGGCCGCTGCTGGCCGTCTACACGATCGCCGACGTGAGCCACACGTGGAAGAGGCTGGCGGCGATTCCGTTGATCGTCGCGACTGTGGGTGTCTCGCTGGTGCTGCCGGGAGAGAACGACGAGACCTTCCGGCTGATGGGGACTGCCTTCGTGGCCGCCTACGCGCTGGGCACCAGTGCCAGGGCGAGTCGTTCGCGAACTGCCGAACTGGCCGAGCGGGCGCGGCGGCGGGAGCAGGAGCACATCGCGGCGGCGGCCGAGGAGCGCACCCGGATCGCGCGCGACATGCACGACATCGTCACCCATTCCGTTGGGCTGATGGTGGTTCAGGCCGAGGCCGGGCCGGTGGTGGTGCGCAGCGACCCAGACAGGGCCGAGGCGGTTTTCGACGCGATCGCCGACACGGGAAGGGGTGCGCTGGCCGAGCTTCGGGGGGTGCTCGCCGCGCTGCGGTCCCCGGGCGAAGGTGGCGGACCGTCGTGGGGTCGTGCCGGCGAGCGCCTGGGCGAGTCGCTGTTTCAGCCCCGTCTGGCCAACCTCCCTGCGCTGGTCGAGCACAGTGGCCTCGATGTGGTGAGCACGACCGTCGGTATCCCGCGCCCGGTCCCCGAAAGCGTTGAGGCCGCCGTCTACCGCATCGTTCAGGAGGCGCTGACCAACGTGCGCAAGCACGCCGGTACGCGTGCCGTACGCCTCACTCTGACCTGGCTGGAGAGCCTGACGGTGGAGATCGCCGACGACGGGCGGGGGCCGGGCCAGGGCGGCGGTTACGGGCTGGCTGGGATGCGGGAACGGGCGGCGGCATGTGGCGGAACGCTCAGGGCCGAGTCGGGGCAAAACGGGGGATTCTTGGTGAAAGCTGAATTTCCGCTTGAATAGCCCGCATGTTGCGGGTGCTCATCGCCGACGACCAGGACCTGTTCCGCGCGGGGTTCGGGCTGATCCTGGACGCGCAGCCGGACATGGAGGTGGTCGGCGAGGCCGCCGACGGCGAGGAGGCGATAGCTGAGGCCAGACGGCTCGAGCCGGACGTGGTCCTGATGGACGTGCGCATGCCGGGCACGAACGGCATCGAGGCGACCAGGGAGATCTGCGCCACCACCGCCGCCAAGGTGCTGGTGCTGACCATGTTCGACCTCGACGAGTACGTCTACGACGCGGTCCGGGCGGGAGCGAGCGGTTTCCTGCTGAAAGACATCCGGCGCGACGAGCTCGCCCACGCCGTACGCACCGTCGCCTCGGGCGATGCCCTGCTTGCCCCGGCGGCGACCAGGAGACTGCTCGAGGACCTGGTGCGCAGGCCCGCCCACGGCGTCGCCCCCCGGCTGGCGGCCAGGCTGGACGCACTGACCGAACGCGAGCGCGAGACGCTGAAGCTGGTCGCGCGCGGCCTGTCGAACGCGGAGATCGCCGCCTCGCTCACGGTCACCGAGCACACGGTCAAGACGCACGTCAGCCGCATGCTCACCAAGCTGGACCTGCGGGACCGGGTCCAGGCCGTGGTGCTGGCCTATGAGTCCGGGCTGGTGGTCGCCGGTGAGAGTGACAGCGGAGATCGCACTCGAGACTGACGCGCCGGCAGGGTGAGGAAAGCACGATCGTCGGCATGGAACGCATCCTCCTCACCCTCGCCTCCGCCGTCCTGATGCACTTCGGCACCGGTCTCCACCCCGTCTGGTGGCTCACCTGGCTCGCGCCGCTGCCCGTCCTCTTCCTGGCTCGCCGGGCGGGCAGGGGTACGGCTTTCACCGCCGGGACGCTCATCTGGATCGCCGGCCAGGTGCAGATGTGGCCGTACTTCACCAGGACCCTCGAGATGCCGCCCGCGCTGGTCGCCGCCCTCATCGCCGGCCCCGCGCTCTGCTACGGCCTGGGCGTGCTGCTCTTCCGCACCCTGCTCATGCGCGGCAGGCCGCTCCTGGCGGCGGCAGCCGTCCCGGCCGTCTGGGTCACCACCGAGTACGTCATGAACCTCGCCGGACCGCACGGGGCCTGGTGGAGTCTGGCGTACACGCAGGCCGACTTCCTGCCCGTGCTGCAGACCGCCTCTGTCACCGGGGTCTGGGGCATCACCTTCCTCCTGCTGTTCGTGCCTGCCTCGATCGCGGTCCTGCGGCCACGGGCGGCGGTGGTCTCGGGCGTGCTGGTGGCGCTCACGCTCGGCCACGGGTTCGTACGGCTCTCGACGCCCGCCGACACCGGAGGACGGAAGGTCGCGCTGGTCGCGACGGACAACTCCGAGGATCTTGTCCGCCGGTACGGCGAGGCCATTGACGCCGCGATGGCCCGCGGTGCGCAGATCGTGGTGCTGCCCGAGAAGGTTTTCACGACCGCCGACCTGCCGTTCGCCCGCCCGGGTGTGGAGGTGGTCGCGGGGATCGCCACGGAGACCAACAGCGCGGTGAGCTACCCCTCCGGCGTGCGCTACGACAAGCACCACATGATCCCCGGGGTGGAGCGCGGGTTCCGGCCCGGCACCGGCTTGGCCTTCCTCGACGGCAATCGGCTCGGCCTCATCATCTGCAAGGACCTCGACTTCCCCGGCCTGGTCAGGGAGTACGGCAAGGCCGGCGTCGCCGCCCTGCTCGCGCCCTCCTGGGACTTCGACGAGGACGCGTGGCTGCACAGCCGCATGGCGGTGGTGCGCGGCGTGGAGAACGGCCTGGCAGTGGCCCGTGCCGCACGCCAGGGATGGCTGACGGTCAGCGACAACCGCGGCCGGATCGTGACCGAGCGCTACAGCGACAGAACGGGCCTGACCACGGTCACGGCCACCCTGCCTCGGGAGGGCTCGGCCACCCTCTACACCGCCCTGGGCGACTGGGCCGCGTGGGCCTCGGCCGGGTTGCTGCTGCTCGCGCTCGGCGTGCTGGCCCGTACGAAATCTTCCAGCTCGGTGAGCGAGGGCCCGACCGACGGGACCCAGCACGGCTCCTCGGGCGGGGGTGTGGGCAAGCAGGTACCGTTCGGGGACGACGTGGTCGACTCATACCGACCAGGGGCTTGACTCGTTTGAGGTCTCTCACGCATGACCGACGCGGGCACGAAGCGAAGCATGCGTTCGTCTTTCTCGGCAAACGCAGTGCCCTCCTACGCGGTACCGAAGCCGGCCTAACCGCACCAGGCAGCACTTCGAGTAGCCCGGAATCTCTGCTTTCATATCATCGTGCGTACCGTGCCTGCATGGGACGCGGTCGCGGCGCTGCTGCTGGGCGCGTTCATGGCCGCGGGGTCGCTCGTGGTGCGGGTCACCCAGCCGGACGCCCGCCCGGTGACCACGCTGGGGGTGGCGCTGCTGGTGGGGTGCGGGCTGCCGCTGGCCGTACGGCGGGCGCTGCCCGTCTTGGCCTTCGCGCTCGCCGTGGGCGCCGCGACGGCCTACCTGGCGCTGCGGTTCGGGGGCTGGCCGGTCTACATCGGCGCCTTCGCCGGGCTTGTGGCGCTGGTCTCCGGGGTCGTCAGGACTCGGCGGTGGGTGCCGCCGGCCGCAGTCGGCGGCGTGGCGGTGGCGGTCGCCACCGGCCCGACGGAGGGCTGGGACCCGATCAAGATGGTCGCAGTTGCGGTGATCTGGGCGGCGGTGGCCGTGGTGACCGCGCTGTCTGCGCAGGTCCGGCGGCGGCTCGCCGAGCAGGAGGCCGCCGCCCAGGTGGCGCAGGAACGGCTACGGATCGCCCGGGAGCTGCACGACGTCCTGTCCCACAGCCTGGCCTCGATCAGCCTGCAGGCCGGTGTCGCGCTGCACCTGGTGGACCGCCGGCCCGAGCAGGCCGGGCAGGCGCTGCACGCGATCCGGGAAATCAGCAACGAGGCCCTCGCGCAGGCCAGGGTGGCGCTTTCGGCGGTCCGCGGGGCGGGCGAAGCCGGGCCCGGGCTGGCCGACCTGGACGCGCTGGTGACGTCGGTACGGGCGAGCGGCCTGCGGGTGGACCTGGACACCCGGCTCGGCGGTCGGCCGGTTCCCGAGGTGATCGGCGCCACCGCCTACCGGGTGGTGCAGGAGGCCCTGACCAACGTGATGCGCCACGCCGGGCCCGGGGTCCACGCGCGGACCCGCGTCGCGCGGGCCGGAGACTGGCTGGAGATCGACGTGACGGACGACGGCGCCGGTGCCGAGGCACCGGCTCTGGGCCATGGACTGCGCGGGATGGCCGAACGGGTGGACGCCGCCGGGGGCGAGCTGCGGGCCGGACCGGCGCCCGGCGGCGGATTCGCTCTGCACGCCCGGCTGCCGCTCGGGGCGGCGTGATGGGCGTGCCGCGGGCCGTACCGGGAGTGGTGCGGTGAGCGTGCTGCGGGTCGTGCTCGCCGACGATCAGGTCATGATCCGCTCCGGGCTGCGGGCGCTGCTGGCAGCCGAGCCCGGCCTGGAGGTGGTCGCCGAGGCCGGTGACGGGCGGCAGGCGCTCGCCGCCGTACGCGCTCACCACCCCGACGTGATCGTGATGGACATCCGGATGCCGGTGCTGGACGGGCTGGCCGCCACCAGGGTGATCGCGGCTGATCCGGAGCTGTCCGGCGTGCGGGTGCTGGTGCTGACCACCTTCGACGAGGACGAGCTGGTCTTCGAGGCCATCCGAGCCGGCGCGGCCGGGTTCCTGCTCAAGGACGCCGACCCGGCCGAGCTGCTGCGCGGCATCCGGGTGGCTGCCGCCGGCGATTCGCTCCTCGCCCCGCAGGCCGCGCGCCGGCTGGTGGCGGCCTTCGCCGTCGGGCCTGCCCCAGCCGGCCCCTCCGCGCGGGCGCTGGACCGGCTCACCGATCGGGAGCGGGAGATCGTCGCGCTCGTCGGCAGAGGGCTGTCCAACGACGAGATCGCCAGGCATCTCGTGATCAGCCCCGCCACCGCCCGCACCCACGTCTCCCGGGCCATGGTCAAGCTCGCCGTCCGCGACCGCGCCCAGCTGGTCGTCTTCGCCTATGAATCGGGCCTGGTCCGCCCCGGGCGCTGACATACGTCCCGCTACGTACGCCCGCGCTCCGGGTACGCGGGAACGCGCAGTCCAAGTGCCGTATGCCGCCCGACGACCCGGCCGACCTCAAGCGGGAAGCTGCTCGCAGTGACTCGACCCCCCGGAGGCGACCATGACGACCTTGACCACCACTCTCCCTGGGTACCAACGCCTGACCCGGATGGTCCTGGCGGCATCCATCGTCGGCGGGCCGCTGGCCTTCCTCGTCGGCGGCGTGTTCAGCCCAGCCGTCCACCAGGGCGGCCAGGCCACCTTGGACGCCGACGACGCCATGGGCCAGACCGGCAACGCCGTACGGCTGGCCGCGTTCTTCGCCGCCTCGCTCCTGCTCCCCCTCAGCGCCATGGGACTGGCCCGCCTGGCCTACGACCGGGCGCCCTGGCTGGCCACGATCGGCGGCCTGATCGCCGTACTGGGCTGGCTGCCGTTCTCCGCCCTGACCGCCCTGGACGACCTGGGTGTGGCCATGCTTCACCCGTCCGCCCCGTCCAACGCCGAACTGCTGGACCGGTTCAGCACCGACCTGATGATGAACAGCTATCTCATCATCTACGTCATCGGCCATCTGGTGGCCTACATCCTGCTCGGCATCGCGCTCCACCGGGCCGGGGCGGTCCCCGCGTGGGCCGCCTGGGCGATGGCGCTCAGCAGCCCGTTGACGGTCGCCGCGTTCGTCCTGCCCGGGCGCCCCATCGTCCTCGGCACGGTCGCCCTGGGCATGCTCGTCCTGGCCAGCCTGCCCGCGGCCGCCTCGACCCTCCGGCGGTCACCGCGGCAGTGACCTGTCTCCGAAGGCTGGAGCCTCAGGCGGGTCTGGGTGATGCGGCCCGGACGAAGCGCTCGCCCCATTCGCGGATGTAGGTGACGAACTCCGGCGGGCCCAGCACCTCGAACTCCGAGCCCACGTTGCCCAGCGCCTGGGCCGGCCAGTCCAGTGAGGTCGAGGTCATCCTGAGCAGGCAACTGCGTTCGCCGGCTTCTTCGACCATCCCCCACTGACCGACCGTCGTGCGCACCCGTGCGGCAGGTGCGTGCACGAGTGCCTCGAGCGTGTACGGCTCGGGCACGCCGCCGACCGCTCTGACGAACGCTGCCGCATCCTGCGTGGGCAGGTCGCGCGGGCGGAAACGTGCTCCCGTCGCCTGCGCCTCCGTCAGACGGTCGAGCCGGAAGCTACGCCAGTCCTGCCGGGTCAGGTCGTAGGCGACCAGATACCAGCGGCGGCCGAGGGTCATCAGCCGGTACGGCTCGACCTCGCGCGATAAGGGCTCGCGGCCTCGCGGGGCGTAGGAGAAGCGCAGCCGCTCCTCGTCCCGGCACGCCTGGGCGACGGTGGTCAACACGTCCACCGTGACGACCGGTTCCGCCGAGGTCGCGGAGACCGTCGCCCCGCGCAGGAGGTCCACGCGGCGGCGCAGCCGAGGCAGCATGACCTGGACGACCTTGGTGAGGGCCCGGATCGCAGACGCCTCCATGCCCATGATCGCGCTCCGTGCGGCCTCACCCATGCCGACGGCGAGCGCGACCGCCTCCTCCTCGTCGAGCAGCAGCGGCGGCAGCACGGCACCGGGCGCGAGCTGATACCCGCCGTCGGTCCCGCGCGCGGCGTGCACCGGATACCCCAGCTCCCGCAGCCGGTCGACGTCACGACGCTGGCCACTGCTTCCGTCTGTTCCTCGCTCTACGCGATGGTGGGACGGCCTGCTCCAGCGAGGGACTTCTGCGTCCCGTGTCGTTGCTCTATTCAAGTTCGAGTCGCAGGGCGTCGGCGTTTCGGGTGCACCAGTCGGCGAAGGTGCGAGGGCGGCGGCCGAGCAGGCGTTGCACGGTGTCGGTGCGTACTCCGGTCGTGTCCGCCCGCATGATCGCGGCGGCTTCGAGGATCGCGTCGGCAAGGGGCTTGGGCGCGCCGTTGGGATAGCGGGAGCGGACGATCTCTTCGGGGGAGGCCGCCGCACGGACCTCGATGTCGCGGCCGATGGTGTCAGCGATGATCGCGACCTGTTCGGCGATGGTGAGCGCCTCATCGCCGGTGAGGGTATAGGTCTGGCCGTCATGGCCGTCCTGGGTCAGTACGAGGCCGGCGACGGCGGCGATGTCGGCCGGATCGATCGGCGCAGAGCGGCCCGGACCGGTCGCGTCGAGGACGAATCCCTCATTCTTAATGGACGGTACCCATTCCAGGGCGTTGGTCGTGAAGCCGCCGGGACGCAAAATCGTGGCCGGTATGCCAGACATGCGCAGGAGATGCTCGCGTTGGTGGTGCCAGCGGCCCATGGCGGGTACCGGATCGCCGGAAACCCAGATGGACGACAGCAGCACGATGCGGCGCACTCGCACGGCGCGGGCGGCGGTGATGGCGTTGCCGGCCTGGTCGGTGCCGATGCCCGGGGTGAGCAGGAACAGCCGGTCGATACCGTCGAAGGCGGGGGCGAGCGTCGCGGGATCGTCGAGGTCGCCGACCACGCGCTCGGCGCTTGCGGGGAGGCCGGCCGCGCGGGCCGGGTCGCGGACGAGGATGCGGAACGTCGCGTTTCTCGCATCGAGCTCGCTGGTCAGCTCGCGGCCGATTCTCCCAGTGGCTCCGGTCACCAGTATCATCGAGACTCCTAGTCGTTTGCCGTCTAACGATCGCTCGAAACGTTAGCCGGTTAGTGATTAGCCGTCAATCGACCTGCTGTCCGGAGGTGGCGGTGCCCGAGTTCCTCGACCTGCACAGCAAGACGACGAAGGTGCTGCGTGCGCTGGTCGAGACCGCCATGCGCCGCCATGGACTGCACCAGGGGCAGGATCATCTGCTGGCGGCATTGTGGGAGCGCGACGGCAGCACGCCCGGCGAAATCGCCGCCGCCCTGCATGTCACCACGCCCACGGTCGTCAAAATGGCCACCCGGATGAGCGCCGTCGGCCTGCTCACCCGAAGCCGAGACGAACGCGACAGCAGGCTGGTCAGACTCTGGCTGACCGATGCGGGCCGGGCGCTCCGGGAGCCGGTCGAGGCGGAACGCCGCAGCCTGGAAGAGAAGATCACCGCAGATCTGACCGAGGACGAGCGTCACCAACTGATGATCGCGCTTACCAAGGTCTACAAGTCGGGCAGCGGCCTGCTGTGACCATGGCCGCCGCCTTTGTCACGTCAGGTGGTCTCGATCGGATCGGCGGCCCGCCCGCCGTTCTCCTCGTGCGAGGCCTTGTGTTGTGAGGCCGGCTCCACGATCTCTTCGACGTCCTTGTTGCGAGTCACCCACATATAGACCAGCGCGCCGATGAACAGCACGATCGAGGTCCACTGGTTGATCCGCAGCCCCAGGAGCGTCACCGCGTGGTCCACTCCGCCCACCGGGTCGACCCGCAGCCCCTCGATCCAGAACCGCCCGAACGTGTAGCCGGCGACATACAGGGCGAACAGTCGGCCGTGGCGCAGCGTGAACCGCCTGCCGGCCAGAATCAGCGCGAAACCGAGCGCCGCGTCCCACAGCGACTCGTAGAGGAACGTCGGGTGGTAGAGCACGCCTGGCGTGCCGCCGTGCGCCTGGTCGATCTCCAGGCCCCACGGCAAGGTGGTCGGACCGCCGTACAGCTCCTGGTTGAACCAGTTGCCCCAGCGGGCGATCGCCTGCCCGAACGCGATGGTGGGCGCGACCGTGTCGGCCGCGGCGCCCAGAGACAGTCCCCGGCGGCGGCAGGCCAGCCAGACGCCCACGCCTCCCAGGGCGACCGCGCCCCAGATGCTGAGCCCGCCCTCCCATATGAACAGCGCCTGGTAAGGCTCCTTGATCGCGCGCGGGCCGAAGTAGGTCTGCCAGTCGGTGATGACGTGGTAGAGGCGAGCGCCGATCAGGCCGAAGATCACGCCGGGGACCGCGATGTCGCTGATCGTGCCCTTCTTCCCGCCACGGGCGCGCCAGCGGCGCTCGCTCAGCCAGGTGGCGAAGACGATCGCGACGAGGAAGCACAGTGCGTAGGCCCGGATCGGGATGAATCCGAGATGCCAGACCCCTTGGGAGGGGCTGGGAATCGAGGCGAAGGGCATGCCGGTGAGGCTAGTCAACGGGAGGCCGCTTGGCCGCCCATGCGACCTGATCGCAAACATTTGCGGGCGTAGACGAACCCGTACGGCATTCGACGACGGCCGGTACCCGTGATGCGGTGAAGGGCTTCGGCTGCTCGGGGGCCTGTTTCAGGTCCGATGATCGTTCGCCACGCGCGGCGAGGGGTCGTCGGCCGCGACGAACGCCGCCGCGACACCTCCGGCACGCCGACCAATCCGGACGGCTCGGTCGATCAGTAGGCGCACTGCACCACGACGTCGTCGAGGTCGACCTCCGCGGCGTGCCAGTACGGGTTCCGCTGCACGACGGCGAACCGCAGCACGACGTCGGAGCGTTGCGCGGTCCAGCTCACCGTCTGGAGCTCCCAGCCGTGGACCCAGTCCTGGGTGATCGACTTCAGTGCGATGTACGTCCACGTGTCGGGGTCGATCACCTCAAGGTTGAACTGGGCCATCTCGCCCCACAGGTCCGTCCAGACGCCGGCGGTGCATCGTGCCCCCGGGTGAATGCTCACCGGCGTGAGGGTGATGGTCCGCCCGAGCGCACACCAGTCGCCCTTCGTGTAGGCCGACATGCTGGCCATGCCGCTCCCCGTGCGTGGCGTGTTCGACGCGCTGCCGAACACCGGCCCGCCGCACCCCCCGTTCGCGGTGAACGTCCATCTGGACGCCGGATTCGTCGACGGCTCGAACCCGTCGGTGAGCTGCCAGATCCCCGCGGACGCGGGCCCCGCCGGCACGAGAACCGCTGCGACGGCGATGACCGCCGCCATCAACGCACGCGACAATGCTGAGCGCATGTGTGAACTCCCACGTCTCGACCGAAACCAATGAATATGGTCCACGTCGAGAGGGCGCCCACTCGCGACGACACCGTCATTGTGGTGGCTGCCACGGAAGTGTCAAGAAATATGGTTTCAGATTCGCCCGGCGGACAGCCATCCGTCTGTGACGCTTGCCCGGAGCGGGACTCCAGCGTGTCCGACGAGTCCTCGCAACTCGGAGGAACATTCTTTTGGACGCCTCAAAAAGATTCTCTTACTGTTGAAGAATCCAGAAGGCCGGCTACCCACTGGACGGGAGCTGACCGGCTTTAGCAAGCTCCTGGTCGGATGTACACCTGGGGGGTCGTCTGTCGAATCACGACGACAAGTCGATCGAGATCTGCGAAGTACGAACTGTCGGCGAAAGGGCCGACGCTGAGATCTACGCCGACGCCGGAGCCAGGGTACGTGCCGCCGGTAAGGGGCGTCCCGAGGAAGCGGAGTAGCCGGGATCGGC
This sequence comes from Microbispora corallina, assembly GCF_016863035.1. GTDB lineage: Bacteria > Actinomycetota > Actinomycetes > Streptosporangiales > Streptosporangiaceae > Microbispora > Microbispora corallina. Next base: position 301,251 of record NZ_BOOC01000005.1, on the reverse strand, counting down.
TGAGACCTCCGGGCGCTGGTCAGGCCTGCACGGAGGGCTCATTGCGGCCGAGGAACATGGCGGGAGGGCGACTTCAATCAGGCGCATGGCCGCTCCGACGTTTGACTCCTTGGGCCTGGCGCGGAGAGTTGTTCGGTTCGATTAATTGAGCCGAGGCGAACAATCGGAGAGATTTTGTTCGGTACAGTTACATGGGCTTAGCCGAACAGAATCACGGGAGGCACTGGTGTCGGGACCGGGGAGGCCGTCCAGGGCGACCGTGTATCAGCGCCTCGACGAGGCCGTTCGAGAGCTTCGTGACCGCTTGGGCGGCCTGCCTTCGCCCGCCGAGGCGGAGGACATCTGGTCCGACATCTGGCACCAGGAGGCCCACAACAGTACTGCGATCGAGGGCAACACGCTTGTCTTGCAGGAGGTGGAGAAGCTCCTTGAGGAGGGTCGGGCGGTAGGTGCGAAGCCGCTCAGGGACTACATGGAGGTGAGGGGGTACGGCGACGCCGCGAAGTGGGTCTATGGGCAGGCATTGGAGCCGGGAGACTGGCAGAACGGAGATCTCATCGCGCTCCAGGAGGTTCGTCAGATTCACCACACCGCCATGTCCCTCGTGTGGGCCGTAGAACCCCACCCGCATGCCACCCCCGCCGAGGGGCCTGGGAACTTCCGACAGCACGAGATCGCCAGGTTCCCTGGGGGTATGAAGCCGCCTTCATGGCCGGAAGTCGATCCACAGATGCGGGACTGGGTGAAGACGGTCGATGGCCTTCGAGACGAGTCCGACGAGGCCCTCTCCGAACGCTTGGCCCGGATTCATAACCGATTCGAGCAGATACACCCGTTTCTGGACGGCAACGGGCGGACGGGCCGCCTGGTGCTGAACTTGATACTTTGCAGAATCGGATATCCGCCCGCGATCATCTACAAGCGCGACCGCGACAAGTACCTTCAGGCGATGCGCCGAGCCGACAATGACGAGTTCGGACCGTTGGGCGAACTCATCGCACGCAGCGTGACGACAAATCTGTACCGCTTCGTCATGCCGGCGGTGGCCGGTCCGGTCAAGCTTGTCCCACTACCCGCCCTCGCCACGCGAGACGTCACAGAAAACGCGCTTCGCATGGCCGCCGCACGGGGACGACTCCGTGCCGTCAAGGGTGACGACGGCATGTGGCGTAGCAGCAAGAAGTGGGTGAACGACTACCTCAAGTCGAGGCATCGCAGGTCGTGACGCGTCTGCCGATCAGCCGAGGCGAACGATAGTGCCTCCATCAAGGGCCCTGTCGGCCTTACTGCCGCGTCTGGTACGTCCATTTCAGCGCGGCGCGTTTCTGCTACCAGGGATCTCCGGACGCGCCGATGGCGAGGTGTCGCTGGTAGGCGGCCACCTTGGTGTTGATGAGGTCGAGACAGGCGTGCAGCTGCGCGAGCTGGTCCGCGATGCGGCGCTGGTGTTCACGCAGCAGTTCGAGCCGTTCCGCCTCGTTCCCGGTGCCCTCGCGGACCAGCTGGGCCAGTCGGCTGATCGTCGCCAACGGCATGCCGGAGGAGCGGAACTTCACGCAGTTGGCCAGCCACTCGACATCCCACTCGCTGTACAGTCGCCGGCCTTTCTCGTCACGCCGCACTTCACCGGCCAGAAGCCCCTCACGCTCGTACAGCCGTAGGGCGTGCACGCTCAACCCGGTACGGCGTGCCACCTCGCCGATGCTCAGATCCGCGGTCTCCACCTTCCGGATCATAGGTCGTTGACCTAGACCTCGGTCTAGCATCTAGCCTTCCCGGCATGGAAGATCACGCGACCACGGGCGCGAACGACGACGGGTTCGGTGCCACGAGCACCGCCGACGATGTCCTGGCCGGCATCGATCTCAGCGGCAGGACCGTGGTCGTCACGGGTGGGTACTCCGGTCTGGGGCTGGCGGCGACCCGTTCGCTCGCCCGGGCGGGGGCTCTGGTGATCGTGCCGGCTCGGCGGCCCGACGCGGCGCGGCGGAAACTCGCCGGCGTGAAAGGGGCCGAGGTCGACGAGCTCGACCTCGCCGACCTCGACTCCGTCCGGATGTTCGCCGAGCGGTTCCGCCGCGGCCACGACACCCTCGACATCCTGATCGCCAACGCCGGCGTCATGGCCTGCCCGGAGACGCGGATGGGGCCGGGCTGGGAGGCCCAGTTCGCCACCAACCACCTGGGCCACTACGCGCTGACGAACCTGCTGTGGCCCGCTCTCACGGCCGCCGGCAGGGCCCGGGTGGTCGCGGTCGCCTCCGGGTACAACCCCGACTGGAGCATTCGCTGGGACGACGTCCGGTTCGAGCGTGGCTATGACAAGTGGGCCGCTTATGCCCAGTCCAAGCTCGCGAACATCTTGTTCGCCCGCCACCTCGACAGGGTCGGACGAGCGCACGGGGTACATGCCTTCTCGGTCAACCCCGGCTGGATCCTTACATCTCTGCAGCGACACCTCACGATCGGCGAGATGGTCGCCGCCGGCTGGGTCGACTCCGACGGAAACCCGGCGCCGGGTCTGTTCAGAACACCTGAGCAGGGGGCGGCCTCCGTGGTTTGGGCCGCGACCTCACCCCTGCTCGACGACCATGGCGGTGACTACTGCGCCGACTGCCGCATCTCGCGGGACGGCCCGGAAGACGGCGACGAGGCGGCCCGCCTGTGGGCGCTCTCGGCCCGTCTCACCGGTTTGGATGTCGCCGCCTGACGTGGATCCTCAGATCATGCCTCCTGCGGCGTGAATGGTTTGGCCCGTGATCCAGCGGCCGGCGTCGGAGGCGAGGAAGGCGACGACGTCGGCGATGTCGGACGGTTCGCCCAAACGGCCCAACGGCGTACGTGCCTGGGCGTCGTCGATGACGTGCTGAGGGACGGTGTCGATGACGCCGGTACGGGTGAGGCCGGGCAGGACGCTGTTGACCGTGACGGATCTGGAGCCCACTTCCCAGGCGAGAGTACGGGCGAGCTGATCTCCCGCGGCCTTGACCGCCGCGAGCAGCGCCATGCCGGGCAACGGTGAGACGGTCAGGGCGGAGGAGATCACGATGATCCGGCCGTGGTCGCGGATGCGCTTCGCGGCCTCACGGAGGGCCACGAACGTGGCCCGGACGTTCGCGTGCACGTACTGGTCGAAGTCGTCGTCGGTCGCGTGAGACAGCGGCCCCGCGGTCGCCGTGGCCGCGTTGTTCACCCACACATCCACGCGGCCGTAGTGCTTCTCGGCCGTGTCGAACAGCTCCTTGACCGCTGCCGGCTCAGTGATGTCGGTGCGGACCGCGCTGGCCCGCCCGCCCGCGTCCTTGATCCGGGTGACGACTCCCGCCGCGGTCTCCTGATCGCGAGAGCCGATGACGACGCGCATTCCCGCTACGGCGAGCCGCTCGCTGATCGCGCGTCCGATGCCGCGCGATCCCCCCGTGACGACCGCGACCCGTTCTTCGGCACGCATGGCCCCTCCATTTAGACGACCCTATGGACAGTCGAGATCATCAACTATTTAGGTTGATGGTGTCAATGGTCGAGGGAGTAGACTTTCTCCATGGCCGACGCACCCGAGGGCGAACTCGTCGAGACGCTGATCGGCCTCTTCCAGGAGATCGACGGCCTGTTCGGCGCGGCCAGCCGCCGGCTGGGGCTCACTCCTCAGCAGGCGCAGCTGTTGTGCTTCGCCCGGCATCGGCAGCCGTCATCCGGCGAGCTGGCGGCTCTGCTGCACTGTGACAAGACCAACGTCACGGGCCTGGTCGACCGGCTTGAGCGGCGCGGCCTGCTCACCCGCCGGCCCGACCCCGACGACCGCCGCGTGACGCGCGTCCACCTCACCGCTGAAGGCGAAGCGCTCAGCGGTGAGTTCCAGCAGGTCATCGAGACGACCCTGACCACGGGCTTCAGCTCCTGGCCCGGCGCCGAACGCGACGATCTCATCCGTCTGCTGCGATCCGCCACGTCAGTGCTCCGTCCCTGACCGCAGCACGCGCCCTACGGTTTCAGCGAGCGAACTTCGCGATCGCGGCCGGGGTGACAGGGGTGAAGAAGTTGACGAGGTTGCCGTCGGGGTCACGGAGCAGCAGCGACCGGTTGCCCCAGGGCATCGTGGTGGGCTCGTTGACGAACTCCTCGACGAAGCCGGTCAGGTTCTTGTGCACGCCGTCCACGTCGTCCACGAGGAACTCGATGATCACGGAGCGGTTGTCCGCCGGGCGGGCGGCGCCGGGCGCGAACAGCGCGACGGTGCGGGTGCTGCCGATCGCGAGGGTCGCCGAGGTGGTCCTGAGCTCCGCGAAGTCCTCGCCGAACCAACTGGCGCGCACTCCTGTGGCTCGTTCGTAGAAGCCGACGAGGCGCGCGACGTCGGCCGTGATGATGCGGATCGAGATGAATTCCATGGTGATCTCCCTGGCTTGCGGGTCGTTCCCACCGCAGGCTAGGAGCAATACTGGACAGAAACGGCCCAGTATGTGCAGCGAGATGGCGAGACATGGCTCGACCTACTCAGCGTGTGCTCACGCTGTTGGAACTCCTCCAGTCGGGCGGCATCCGGACGATCGCCGAACTCTCCGACCGGCTCGGCGTCGACGGGCGCACGGTGCGGCGATACGTGGACCACCTGATCGACCTCGACGTGCCCGTCGAGTCGGTGCGCGGTCGTCATGGCGGCTACCGGCTCGCTCCCGGATACCGTCTGCCCCCGCTCATGCTGAGCGACGATGAGGCGCTGGCCGTGCTGCTCGGCCTGGTCGCCGGTCGCCGGGCAGGGTTGATGACGGCCGCCGGCGCGGCGAGCGAGACGGCGGCGGCCAAGATCCGGCGGGTACTGCCCCAGCGGCTCGCCCGCAGGCTCGACGTCGTGCTCGAGTCCGTCGCCTTCACGGCTCCGCCCGGCGACTTCGCCGTCCCGGAGACCGCGGTCCTGCTCACGATCGCGGACGCGGTGCGCCATCGCCGGCCGATCTCGATCAGGTACGTCGCCGCCGACGGCCGGCGCAGCGAACGCACGCTGCATGCGTACGGGCTCGTCGCTCATTCGGGCCGGTGGTACGTCACGGGGGCGGATCCTGGCATCGGCGAAGATCGGACCTTCCGGCTGGATCGCATCGCGGACGCGAGGACACTGCCCGGCTCGTTCGAGACGCCCGCCGGACTCGACCCGGCGCAGCGCGTCCTGTCGGGACTCGCCACGGCTCCGTACCGGCATGAGGTGGTTCTGCGGATCCAGGGGACGGTCGACCAGATCCGCACCCGGCTCCCCGCCGGTGTCGCGACTGTGGAGGAACGCCCGCCCGCGGACGGCGCGGGTCACGAGACCGACGGCTGGCTCCGCGTCGAGGTGCGGGCAGAGCGTCTCGACTGGCTGCCCTCGGTGCTCGCGTCGCTCGACCGGCCGTTCGTCATCGAGCGACCAGAGGAACTGCGCGGCCTCGTCATGGCGCTCGCCGAGCGGCTCGCGGCCTCCGCCCGCAGGGGTGCGCCGCGCGGGTGACCACGGCCCCCGGGGACGTACGTCGTGCCCCCCGGCGGAGACGCCCTGACCGCGGCAGGCGTCAGGACGTCTCCGCCGGGGGATGTGACCTCAGGGTCAGACCCCGGGGCGTACGGCGGTGAGGAAGTTGCTCCTCCAGTAGCCCTTGAGGCGGTCGATGCTGACCACCGCGCCGCTGTGGGGGGCGTTGATCACCTTCTTGTGGCCGATGTACATGCCCACGTGGCCGCCGCCGCTGGTGAAGATGAGGTCGCCGGGCTTGAGATGCGCCAGGGACACCTTCTTCTTGACGGCGCTGAGCATCTCCCAGGTCGTACGCGGGAGCTTGACGCCGGCCTTGCGCCAGGCGAACTGGACCAGGCCCGAGCAGTCGAACGCCCGGGGGCCCGTGGCGCCCCATACATAGGGGTCGCCGAGCTGCTTTCTGGCCACCTCGATGGCGCGTTCGGCCTTCTGCTGCTGAAGAGCCGACTTGCTGAGGGTGGTGTTCGCGGACGCCTCCTTCGCGGACGCCTCACCGGCGTACGGGGTGACCCCGGTGAGGATCGGGGCGGCGGGCTCGGGCGGGATGGGCGACAGGACCGGGGGCGGGGCTGTCACCGTCGCCGTGGCGGCCGACGCGGGCAGTGCGCTCAATGCTCCTGCGGAGGCGGTGAGCGCGGCGCTACTCACCGTGACGATGGCGATGCGGAGCAGAGTGGTGGGGTTGGTAGACAGGGATCTCTCCTTGCGTCTTCCGCTTGCGCCTACCGGGTTAGCTGACGGATTCGGGCAGGGAAGACGCCCTACGGCGCATGGCGCGCCGATTCACCCCAGACCTTCGGGCGAAGGTCGACTGGTTCCCCGGTTCCGTGCCTCCTTGCGGCACGGATTCGGCGATCACCGACGCCCAGGGGGGCGGAGAGGACGTGGCGGCGGTGACGGTGGATGGTCGGTTTCCAACCCGGCAGGGCCGGGTTCCGCGATGGCCGCGCCACGGGGACGCCGCCGTCGTAGGGCAAGGAAACTACCAAGTAGCGCCATATTGCCGCAAAGGGCCGCAAACCGGTAAGGACACCGTAAAAAGGATCAAAAGGATGAATCAGCAGGTCAGAGCACATGGCGTGATGGAAAAAGTGATGCTCGTCACATCGATATCCCCAACTGTGCGGCACGGGCGAGCCTGAGTCTTCAAACGGGAGATGGCGAGCGGTGGCCTCGGCCGACGCGCACGACGCGTCCCGATCTGCCGATTCGACAAGTAGCATTGCCGATATGGCAAACGACGACGCCGTGGTCCTGGCCTCCGTGGGTCCGCGGCTGCGTGCGCTGCGCAAGAAGCGCGGCAGCACCCTGAGCCAGCTCGCGGAGTCCACCAGCATCTCGGTCAGCACGCTGTCGCGTCTCGAGTCCGGTGAGCGCAAACCCACCCTGGAGCTGCTGCTGCCGCTCGCGCGGGCCTACCAGGTGCCGCTCGACGAGCTCGTCGGCGCGCCGCCGGTCGGTGACCCGCGGGTGCGGATGAAGCCGATCCACCGCGACAACTCGACGATCCTGCCGCTGACCCAGCATCCCGGTGGGCTGCAGGCGTTCAAGATGATCATCGCGGTCGACCGCTGCGATCCCGAGCCGCGTACGCACGAGGGCTACGAGTGGTTGTACGTGCTCAGCGGGAGGCTGCGGCTGGTGCTCGCCGAGCACGACGTCGTGCTCAAGGTGGGAGAGGCGGCGGAGTTCGACACGCGGCTGCCGCACTGGTTCGGCAGCACGGGAGAGGGGCCGGTGGAGGTGCTCAGCCTGTTCGGGGCGCAGGGGGAGCGGATGCACGTCCGGGCGAAGCCCCGCGGCGCGTAGTCCGGCGGGCCGTCACAGCATGGCCGGCGCCCGCGACGGCGACCGGGGGCGCACCCGTGCCACGGGCGCGAGGGCGAGCAGGCCGGCGTCTCCGACGCCCCAAGCCCGGGCAGGCGGTGACCGGACCGTCAGCGGGTGCGCCAGAACGTCCCGTTGGCCGTCGGGTCGTCGGGGTCGCCCTGTGGCACCGTGAAGCCCGCGCCCCAGACCGTGGCCGTACCCGGCCTGCGCGCGATGGAGAACAGGACGGCGTCGGTGCCCGCCTTGCGGGGAACCGGGGTGCGCGTCCAGGCCGACCCCGTGACGTGCCACAAGGTGGGGTTCCAGTTGCCCTGCACGACCCACACGCCGCCGCTGCCGTCCGGTTCCACCTCCGTGTACGGCTGCGCCTGGGTCGCGCCGACCGAGGCGGCCCATGCCCTGCCGTTCCAGCGCATCACCAGGGTGCGGCTGTAGTCCACGTCGTCACCCTCGTCGTTCGCCCCCTCCCAGGAGACGCCGCCGACGGCCCACACGTTCCCCGGGCCCAGCACCGCGATGTCCTGGATGGCCGCGACCGCGTCGGATTGGGGGAGCGTGAGCGCGGGTGTGGGCATCAGCGCCCAGGACCTCCCGTTCCACCGCATGATCGCGGGCTGCGCGCCCCTGCCGCCCGCCGCCCAGACGTCGCCGGCCCGGTACGCGTCGACGGCGGCGGCCTGGCCCGGGAGCTTCACGCTCCTCCAGGAGGACCCGTTCCAGTGCCTCGCCGAGGCGGTGCCCCCGACCGCCCAGATGTCCTTCGCACTCGTCCCGTCGGCGTCGGCGGACGCGAACGCGCCGCCCAGCGAGAAGGAGGCCCATGTGCGCCCGTTCCAGCGGGCGGCCTTGCCCGGGCCGAAGACCCACACGTTCCTGCTCGACGTGGCCGTCACGGCCCGCAGCTCGTACGGCGGGCTGTTCGGGACCGTCCGCCACGTCCTGCCGTCGTACCACTGGACCAGGCCCCGCTGCTGTCCGTTCACGATCCGGTGACCGGCCGCCCACACCGACCCGTTGCCCAGGACGGTCACGTCGTTGAGGACGTCGTCGCCGGGCAGGGTGTTCACCCTGGCCAGCTTCCACCCCGGCGCGGCCCTCTCGGCGCGGTGTGCGGTTCCGGACGCCGCCGCGGCCGGCACGAACGCCAGCCCGAGCGCCGTCACTCCTGCGATGAAAACGGTACGCATGACGCCTTCCCTCCGTTCACATGTAGGACGCCCGGAGGAGAGCCGTAGTTCACGGAAAAGCCGGGAGCGGCAGGACGCCTCGTCAGACGTGGTCGCGCCAGGAGTGCCGGGGGACGAAGCCGAGGACCTCCCGGGCGCGGTCGACGGCGAGCAGGGTCTCGAACTCCCCCAGCTCACGCGTGATCTCGACCTCGGGGAAGACCTCCTTCATGAGGTCGGCCGACGGCCGGTTCATCACGGTGTCGGCGGCCGCGATGACGAAGCTCTGCGCCCCCTGTACCGGCGCGTCGAGGGCGAGGCGGCAGGCCGCGGCCGCGTCCCGGATGTCGATGTAGCCCCAGAGGTTCCACCGGCGAAGCCGCGGATCGTCCCAGTAGCCGGGGAACGACCGGTAGTCGTCGGGCCCGAGGACGTTGGAGAAGCGCAACGCCACGAACGGGATGCCCGACCACTGCGCGACGTGCTCGGCGAGGGTCTCCGTCACGACCTTGGACAGCGCGTACGTCGAGGTCGGGTGCGGGTAGTGGGCCTCGTCCACCGGGGCGTACCGCGGCGGGACGTCGAAGGGCAGCCCGAGCGTCGTCTCGCTGGACGCCCACACCACCCGCCCCACCTTCCGCTGGGCGGCGGCCAGGAAGACGTTGGAGTTCATCGTCGTGTTGGCGTTGAAGGTCTCGGACGGCGTGCGGATCCCCGGCGCCGGGATGTTGGCCAGGTGCACCACGACGTCGACGTCGTCGAGCACCTCGGTCGCCTGGCCGTAGTGGGTGAGGTCGGCGACCAGCACCTGCGCACCGAGGTCGGAGGGGCCGGGCCTGACGTCCGTCGCGACGACCTCGTGGCCGTGTTCGAGCAGGTCGCGTACGACGGCGCGGCCGAGCTTGCCGCTCGCCCCGGTCACACAGATCTTCGACATCGTTCCTCCTACGTGCTCCGCCGCTTCCGAGACCGTTATACGGCCACGCGTAGAACGGCACGGACACGGGTGCACGTCGCCGGATCGGCGGCCTTGCCCGACTAGTAGGTGCTTCGGAATGTTTGCGTAGAGTCGCGGCATTCGTCACGTACATAACCTGAAGGGGCGGCACACCATGGGGCACGACCAGCGTGGACGGCGGGACGACACCGGCACCTCGGTGCCGGAGAGTCCGCGGTCTCCGGCCCGGGTGCCGCTGCCGCCTCTGTCCGTGCTCGAGCTGGCGATGGTGGAGGACGGGACCAGCGCAGCGGATGGCATGGCGGCGGTGGCCGCGACGGTGCGGCGGGCCGGTGAGCTCGGGTTCCGCCGGGCGTGGGTCGCCGAGCACCACGGGTACCAGCCCGTCGGCAGCGTCGCGCCGCCCGTCCTGGCGGCCCATCTCGCGGCGACGACGCCCGGGATCCGGATCGGCTCCGGCGGAGTGCTGCTGCCGAACCACGCCCCGCTCGTCGTCGCCGAGCAGTTCGCCACGCTGGCCGCGCTGCATCCCGGGCGGATCGACCTGGGCGTCGGCCGCGGGCCGGGGACGACGGACCCCGCCACGATCCGCGCGCTGCGCCGCGGCGGCGAGCAGGCGACGGACGCCGAATACCGCGCCGACCTCGTCGCGCTCCTGGACTACCTGGCCGGCGCGTACGGCGCGCCCGTGCTGCCGGGCGGCGACGGGACGCCCGAGCCCTGGCTGCTCTCGTCGAGCGTGGCGGGCGCCGAGCTCGCCGCCGAGCTGGGCCTGCCGCTCGCCTTCGGGCGTCACATCCGCCCGGGCAACACGGTCGAGGCCCTTACCCGCTACCGGGAGCTGTTCCGGCCCTCGCGCTGGCGGGAGGAGCCGTACGTGATCGTCAGTGTGGAGACCGTCTGCGCGCCGACCGACGCCGAGGCCGCCTACCTGGGCCGTCCGGCGAAGCTGGCCATGGCGGCGGCCGTGCAGGGGCGCGGCGCCGAGGCGGTGCTCCTGCCGCCGGAGAAGGCGGCGGCCGAGACGCTCCCCGCGGCGCTGGAGGAGCGGCTCGACCAGATGTGGGCCACCCAGGCGCACGGGTCGCCGCGGACGGCGTGCGGCAGGCTGGCCGCCGTGGCCGCCGAGACGGGTGCGGACGAGCTCATGCTGTCGACACCCGTCTACGAGCCGGCCTGCCGGGTGCGCTCGCTGGAGTCGGTGGCCGAGGCGAGCGTCTTTCCGCCGGCCGAGCACGGGTAGCCCCGCCCTCGCGCTGCGCGGATCGCCGGAAGCCGCTCCGGCGGAAGACGGGAGCGGCCGGAGGCGGGAGCGGCCGGCCGGGTCGCGCCGCGGGCTGCGGTGCGGACCCGGCCGGCCGGTGTCACCGCCGGCTCAGCTGCGCGACCACTTCTGGTTCGCGCCGCCGTTGCACGTCCAGATCACCAGCTGCGTGCCGTTGGCGGTGCCGCCGCCGTAGGCGTCCAGGCACTTGTTCGAGCCGACCCCGACGATCGTGCCGTCGGAGTTGAGCGTCCACTGCTGGTTGGTGCCGCCGTTGCAGTCGTAGATGTCGACCCGGGTCCCGTCAGCCGTGCCCTGTCCGTAGGCGTCGAGGCACTTGGTGCCGTAGACCATCAGCTGCTTGGACGACGTGGCGGTCCAGGTCTGGTTGGCGCCGCTGTTGCAGTCCCAGAGCGCGACCTGGGTGCCGTTGGTCTGGGACGAGTTGGGGACGTCGACGCAGCGGCCGGAGGCCTGGCCCCTGATGGGGCCGACGCTGGTGCCGCCGTTTCCGCCGCTGGTCGCGGTGACGGAGAGGTTGTCGAACATGTCGGTCTGGTAGCCGACCACCCCGAGCCCGACCTGCCCGGTGAAGTAGGAGCCGTCCGTCACCGAGCCGAGCGCGGTGCCGTCGAGGGTGGCGCTGATCTGGTTGCCCGAGAAGCTGAGCGAGATCGTGTGCCACGTGTTGGTCCCGAGCGAGCTCCGGGTGCCCGACGTGAGGGTGCTCACCGTGCCGGACGTGGTGCTCTTGGCGATCGACCAGGCTCCGGAGCTGTTCAGCCGCAACTGGTAGGCGGCCTGGTGACTCTGCGGGCGCTGCTGCGTGTTCGCCCGCCCGAGCAGCGTGATGGTGCCGGACTGCTGGAAGTCGACGTCCACGCTGACCTTGTAGTTGCTCCACGACGGGTCGCCGACCAGCCCGAAGGCGTCGCTGTCGTCCTGCCATTCGATCGGACGCGCGGGAGTCACCTGCTGCAGGCACTGACCGGCCCGGCCGGCGGCGCAGGGCCGGACCTCGAAGGATCCCTGCATGTCGGAGAAGTACTTGGCCTCGGTACGGGAGGCGTAGGCGTCGAAGTCGTCGGTGTACGGCAGAGCCAGCGGCGCGCTCGCCGGGCCGGCCTCCGTGCCCTTGCCCTGGCCGGTGGTCGTGGTCACCGAGTAGATCCGGTTCGGCTGCATGGTGAGCGAGTAGGAGCCGTTGCTGGGGGTGATGTCCGGCTGCCTGACGAACCAGTCGGCGGGGTTGTTCGAGCCGAGGTTGGTGGACCACACGTGCACGGTCCCGGTGCTCAGCCCGCCTGTCACGCTGACGTTCACGGTCTGCGTGGTCGTCGACGTGGTGGTCTCGTAGATGGTCGAGTAGTCGGTGTTGTTCGTGGACTTCAGGGAGATGTAGCTGCCGTTGCTCCGGTTACCGCCGAGGTATCCGCTCGCGGAGCCGGTGAGGAATCGCCAGCCCGGCTGGGTGAACTGGGCGACCTGGGCGTTCGCCCACAGGCTGCGGCCCAGCTGGTAGGCGCCCGACCACGGCGAGTTGGCGACCGCCAGGGCGGTGGTGTTGAAGGGCAGGTTCGGGTAGAGCGCGGCCACCAGCGGCCAGTTGACGAAGCCCGTCAGCTGGCCGTCGAGGTATCCGCGGGTGATGCTGCGGATGTAGGGGGCCGAGCCGCTGATGTAGTCCTGCGACCCGAACTCGCTGTTCCAGATCGGCTTGCCGGTGGCCACCGCGTTCGCACTGGACGGACACGAGGTGGCGTCGCCCAGGTAGCCGCACAGGTAGTGCGCCCCGACCACGCCGACCGCGGCCTTGAACGCCGGGTCGCTCTGCATGTCGTCCGCGGTGGACAGGCCGAAGCTGTCGTCACTGATGATCTGGACGCTGCCGTAGCCGTTGGAGTTGAGGGCCGACCGGAGGCTCTCGTACCAGCTCTTGTTGTGCCCGCGCTCGTTCCAGCCGCCGATGTAGCTGATCGTCAGGCCGTGCTGCTTGGCGCAGTTGAGCCAGGAGATGTCGTAGTTGATCATGTCCTGGGACCAGAAGTTCCCACCGCCGATCCAGCCCGGCGCGGTCCACGGCAGCGCGATCAGCTTGATGTTCGGGTTGCGCGCCACCGCCTGCTCGCCCAGCCAGAACTCGTAGCCCACGTTGCAGTTGATGTCGCCGCGGGCGTGCTCGATGCTGGGCTCGGAGCCGTCGGTGGAGTTGGCGTCACCGCCGATCTCCAGTTTCAGCAACTGCACCGCCGCGCCGTACCCGGGCTTGAACAGGTAGTCCAGGATCTGTGAGCGCTGCGTCTCCGGGTAGTCGATGAGCAGCCGGGAGTTGCCGCCGCCGCCGCTGATCGCCCCCACCCCGTCGAACGTGCGTCCCGTTGAGCCACCGTTCACCGAGATGGTCGTCGTGGCCGCCTGGGCCGCCGGCGCGGTCATCACCACGGCGCCGGCGCCGGTCACGGCCGCCGCGACCGTCGCCATTATGATGCGGACCCATTTTCTGTCGCCGACTGGTCGACGTTTGCGCATGCCGGACCTCCGGGGGTGTCCGTGTGGGGGGATGAGTGACGGGCGGTTCACCGGCCCTGCTGGATTCGGGGCAGTTGGCCCCGGCATGCTCGGCTCGATACCGTTCGTCACGCTTTCTGTTGGAAGCCGTTTGAAAATGTCAGAGCACTTGGGGACTGTCAAGACATGGTCAGGCGGGAAAGGTGATGTGTGAACATTCCTGAACTGGCGTGCAGCGGAAACGCGCATGTCGGCCGTCGTCGGCCATGAATGTTTCAGACCTGCGCGTACGTTCGGTTGCGCTTGGTTATGGCAGAGATTGTTGGAACGCGGGCCGTCGAGGTTTCGCCTACGAGCGTCGGACGGCTCCGCGGGACGGCCTGTACGCGTGCGGCGGCGCGGTGTGAACCGCACCCACAGGCGGTCGGCGGAGGCGAAGACCGGACCCGCCTGGCGTTAGGCACACCGAGACGAGGATTCGACGGCGGTTTGCCACTAGGAGTAGTAAACTGGCTGCATGAGTGTCCCTGAAGGACCCTTCCCCCCGGGGGAGGGCCCTGCGGCCAAGGTCAGTGTCTCCTTGCGGGCCGGCAACATCCGCGCCATCAAGGAGCGCGTCGGCGCGCGCGGGTTCTCCGCCTACGTCGACGCCGCTGTGGAGCGCCAGATCGAGCGGGACCTGCTGGAGGAGGCCCTGCAGGCGAACGAGAACGAGAGCGGCCCCATCCCGCAGTCTCTCAAGGAAGAGGCCCAGGAACTGTTCCGTAGCGTGAAGTCCGCCCCGGAACTGCAGGAGGACCGAGGATGGCGCGCGCACGAAGCAAGCTGAGCGCGGGGACGGTGATCCTGGACTCCCAGGGACTGTCGAAGTGGTGTGCGGCCGACCAGCGGGTGACGGCGATCCTCAGAGAGGCGCAGAACAACGACTTCCGGGTCGCCATCAGCGCATTGACCCCCATAGAGGCGTTCGACGGCCGGATCGCGAACGATCGGCTGCGTTGGCACCTCTCCCGCCTGCGTGTCGAGCCCGTGACCGAGGAGCTCTCCATCCACGCGCTGGACCTGCTCCGGGCCAGCGGTCTTCATGGCCATAAATACGCGATCGACGCCGTCGTGGCCGCCACTGCTCTCCGCTCCACCCACCCTGTCGTCGTCCTCACCTCCGACGAGGACGACATGAACCGGCTGTGCGGCAAGGCGGTCCGCCTCGTATCCGTGTAACCGGTCGCCGTCGGTCCGGCTCGGGGGCGCCTATGGGCGGGCGCGGCCGCGGATGAGGGGGAGGTACACCTCGTCGACGATCTCGACGATGACGCCGTCGGGCGCGGTCGGGACCCCGCGGGTGAGGTACTCGTTGCGCAGCAGCGCGATGGCCGCGGTGGCGACGCGCGGATGCAGGGCGTCCGGCGACGCCTCGCCCCGGGCCACGGCCCGCCCCAGCAGCTTCAGCCACATGCCGCTGCCGCCGTCCCGGGAGCTCTCCTGCACCTGGGCCAGCAGTTCGGGGTCGTCGGCGGCCCCGGCCAGCAGGGCGCGCAGGATCTCGCCGTACGGCGAGGACCAGGTGCGGTTGGCGCGGCGCAGCAGCTCCAGCACGTCGCCACGCAGGTCGCCGGTGTCGGGCGGCTCCGACTCCGCCTCGACCAGCTGCCGGTAGGCGGCGACGCCGAGGGCCGCGCGGTTGGGCCAGCGCCGGTAGATGGCGTTCTTGTTGGTCCCTGCCCGCCTGGCCACCCGGTCCATCGTCAGCCCCGCGTAGCCGGACTCGGCGAGCTCGTCGGCCGCCGCGCGGAGGATCGCCTGTTCCAGCGCGGCCCCCCGGCGCCTGGCCGGCCCGGGCCTCGCCGCGTCGGCCATGTCGCCCTCCCCAGGTACGTACCAGCCGTACCCTATCGCCCGGGAACGCCCATGTCGGGGCCGGCCGCGCAGGGCACCGTCAGTACCCTGATGAGGCGTGGCCTCACGCCCTCCCTCGCCCGGCCGCCACCGGCGGCTCGACGTCGTGGCCGGCATGCCGCAGCGCCGACCGCACCGCGCCGGGACCGGCGGGCAGGAGCGGCAGCCGTACGGCGGGGGTCGGGATGCGCCCCTGCGCGTGCAGGACGGCCTTGACGACGGCGGGGTTGGGCTCGGCGAACAGCGCCGCCGACAGGGCGGCGAGGCGGTGGCCGAGCGGCCGGGCGCGTACGGCGTCGCCCGCGCGCCACGCGTCGATCAGTTCGGCGAACTCCGCGGTGCGCAGGTGTGCCGAGGCGAGGACGCCGCCGTGCGCGCCGAGTGCCAGCAAGGGTGAGACGACCACGTCGTCGCCGCCCAGCAGCGCGAAGCCGGGCGGCAGGTCGGCGAGGAGCCCGACGGTGTCCGCGTCGATGCCCCCGACGGCGTACTTCATCCCCGCGACGCCGGGGACGGCGGCCAGCCGCAGGACGGCGCCGGGCGACAGGCGCTGCCCGGTCCGGTACGGGACGTGGTAGACCACGAGGGGCACCGGGCTGACCGCGGCGAGCGACGTGAGATACGCCACCACGCCGTCCTCGCCGGGCCGCACGAACGGCGGCACGAGCGTGAGGGCGGCGGTCACCTCGGGATGGCCGCGCAGGGCGGTCAGCGCCTCCGCCGTCCCGGCGCCGACCAGCAGCCGGGCCGAGCGCGCACGGCAGACTCCGGCGACCACGTCGACGACGGCCCGCCGTTCCCCGGAGCTGAGCGACGAGGGTTCCGCCGTGGTGCCGAGGGCGACGACGCCCGCCGCGCCGCCGTCGAGCGCGTCGTGCGCCAGCGCCTCCAGCGCGGTGAGGGCGACCTCTCCCTCGTCGTCGAACGGGGTGACCAGGGGCACGTACAGACCGGTGAGCATCATGGGGCCAGCGTCGGGCAGCGCGACCGGTTAGGTCCATTTCACGTTCCTGAACAGAACCGTAAGCTGTTCTGATGCTCGACGTGCGCCGTCTCCGGCTGCTGTGCGACCTGTCGCATCTCGGCACGATCGCCGCGGTCGCGAAGGCGCACACCTACACGCCGTCGGCGGTCTCCCAGCAGCTGTCCCTGCTCGAACGGGAGGCGGGCGTCGCGCTGCTCGAACGCACCGGGCGGCGGGTGGCCTTCACCCCGGCAGGCCGGCTCCTCGTCGAGCACGCCGAGACGGTGCTCGCCGCCCTGGAACGGACGTCGGCCGCGCTCGCCGCGATGGCCACAGGGCTGACCGGGCCGCTGCGCATCGGCGCCTTCCCGACCGCGGTGCGCACGCTCCTGCCCGCGGCGCTGGTTGAGCTGGGACGGCGGCATCCCGGGCTGGAACTGATGGTGACCGAGCTTGACCCGGTGGCGGTGCCGGCCGCCCTGCGTGAGCGGCGGCTCGACGTCGGGCTGCTCCACGACTACGACGTGGTGCCCGTCGACCCGGACCCGGCGCTCGACACTGCACCGCTGCTGGACGAGACCGTCTTCCTCGCCCTGCCGGCGGCCATGCCGCCCGCCGAACCGCGGCCGCCTGCCGAGCCACAGCCGGCCGCCGCCGGGTCCGCGGCCCCGGGCGCTTCGGCGGCTGCGTCGGCGGGTGCGTCGGCGGCTGCTTCCGCCGGTGCCGCGACGGGCTGGGACGGCGACCCGCTGGTTCGCGTGCGGGACGCCGGCTGGATCATGGCCAGCCCCGGCACCCTGTGTCACGACGTCATGCTCCAGGTCTGCCGGGCCGCCGGTTACACGCCCAGGGCGCGTCACCACGCCGACGACTTCGCCACCGTGCTCGCCCTGGTCGCCGCCGGTCAGGGCGTGTCGCTCGTCCCCCAGTTGGCCGCCGCGGAGCCGCCGGCCGGCGTCCGCCTCGTCCCGCTGCCCACCCGCCGGCGGACCCGCGTCGCCTACCGGCGGGGCGCCGCCGCCCATCCCGCCGTCGCCGCGTTCGTGTCCGCGCTCCGCGCCTCCACCGTCGAGTTCCTGGCCCGGTAGATCGCCCGGTACGGTGTCGGCTCGTGTCGTGGAGATCACGTTGGTGGTGGGCCGCCGCCCTGATCGTGTCGTCGGCCGGGGCCGCGCGCCTGCTCTTCCTGGACCACTCCTTCTTCGGTCCCATGGACATCCCGGCCGTCTGCCCCGGCTGGGACGCCTACATGACGGCGGGACCGGTGCTGGGAGAGGTCCTCGTCCGGGTGCCGCCGCTCTGGTTCGCCGGCCTGCCCGGGCTGGTCCTCGCGTTCCTCACCCATCTGGTCTCCCTCCGGCTCGGACGTCCGCGGATCGGCGTGGTCGTGCCGCGGGCGGTGGCCGCGCTGCTGCTGGCCGCGTACGGCACGGGGCCCGTCGCCTTCGCGGTCGACATGGCCGTCGACCGGACCTGTCTCGACACCTGGGGCGGGTCCCTCGGCGTGGCCTTCTTCCTGACGGCGAACGTCGCCGCCACGCTCGCCGCCCTGTGCGTCCTGGCCGCCGTACGCCGCTCCTCCCGGCGCGCGGTCCTTGGGTGAACGGGGCGTGGGCGTACGGCGGGGGGCATACGTTGGGGTCGATGAAGGATCTCCACGCCGGGCCGACCGCCCGGGCGACTCCCGGGAGGCGGGGCGCCGCGCTGGTGGCCGCGCTCGCCCTGTCGGTCACCGGCTGCGCGGGCCCGCCGGACACCGCCGCGGCCCGTTCGCCGGCGGCAGTGCCGAGCACGCAGCCGCCGTCCCCCGGTCAGAAGGCGCCGGCGCCGGACGCGGCGATCCCCGCGGACCCGGCACGGCTCGCGGACGACCTCGAGGACACCGACGCCCGGCTCCGGCGGGCGATCGACGACTGGAGGAATGACGGGAACCCCGCCAAGGGAGAGGCCCCCGAGCCGGTGGTCCTGCTGGCCCTGCACGAGCAGCGCGCCTACCGCTACCTCGCCCGCAACCCCACGATCGCGTCGCGGACGTACGCCAGGCTGCCGAAGGACCTGGCCGGGAAGGCGCGGGACGACGTCACGGCGATCCGCGGGCTGATCTCCCTCGCCCGGCCCGTCAGCGGGCCGGTCACGATGCGGGTCGAGGCGCCGGAATCGGCCGACGTCCTGCTCGCCGACTTCCGGCGCGCCGAGCGCCGGTTCGGCGTCGAGTGGGAGGTGCTGGCGGCGGTGATGTTCGTCGAGACGAAGTTCGGCCGGGTCCGGTCGCCGAGCTACACGGGGGCCAAGGGGCCGATGCAGTTCATGCCGGGCACCTGGCGCGCCTACGGCATGGGCGGCGACATCGAGGACACCCGCGACGCCCTGCTCGCCGCGGCCAACTACCTCCACGCGTCGGGCGCGCCGCGCGACTACCGGCGCGCGCTGTACGCCTACAACCACTCCCAGGCGTACGTCGACGCGGTGCTGCGGCACGCCGGCCAGATGAAGCGGGACATCAGGAACTACTACGCCTACTACAACTGGCAGGTCTACGTCATTACGACGAAGGGGGAGCGCCGCCTGACGGGCCCCTGAGACCCGGCCGGTACACCCGCGAGCACCCGTCGCCGCCGAGGATGCTTGACGCACAGCGACAAGTACTTGATAGTGGACGTCAAGTAGAGGAGATTCGTGTGACGGACGACCGGCGTGCTCTGGCCGAGGACCTGCGGCGGCTCGTCGGCGGCAGGGTCCTCGACCCCCTGGACATCCTCTTCGAGGGGAACGAGGGCGAGCGGCTGCGCGAACGCCTGGCGGACAAGAGTCATGAGTGGGCGGACGTGCTGCTCGGCGAGGACGACCGGGCGGCCGCGTACCTGGCGATCCGCCTGGTGAGCGTGCTCTACCCCGGCGACGGGCCGTTCGACCCGCCCGCCGAGTGGTGGGGGACGCCCCTGGGCAGGGCCGTCGCCCGGCGCGCCGGTCACCCGGCCGGACCGGCGGTGCCGGTGTCGGTCGCCGCGGCGATGCTCGGCATCACGCGTCAGGGCGTCCACGACCTGCTCCGGCGGCGCAAGCTCGACCGGGACGCGGAGGGCCGTGTGCTCACCGCGTCCATCCAGGCGCGTCTCTCCTCACGCCCGGACCAGCCGTCACCGGCACGAGGAGGCCATGAATGACCCATCCCATCGGCGAGAGCCTGCGACTCGCGGACGACCTGGTGGTCCGGCGGCTCGGGTACGGTGCGATGCACCTGCCCGGTCCCGGTGTCTGGGGGCCGCCGCCGGACCGTGACGCGGCGCTCGCCGTCCTGCGCGGAGCGGTCGAGCTGGGCGTGACGCACATCGACACCGCGGACTTCTACGGTCCCCATGTGGCCAACGATCTGATCCGCGAAGCCCTGCATCCGTACCCGGACGATCTTGTCGTCGCCACGAAGGTGGGGGTCGTCCGCGACGGGAGCAGGGCCTGGACGCCCGCCGCCGACCCGGCGAGCCTGCGCGCGCAGGTCGAGGAGAACCTCGCGCGGCTCGGCGCCGACGCCCTCGACCTCGTGTACCTGCGCGTCGGCGGGGACGGTCTGCTCCCACCCGACACGACTCCGTTCGCGGAGTCGTTCGGCGCGCTCGCCGAGCTGAGGGAGCGCGGGCTGGTGCGGCATCTCGGGCTCAGCGGAGTCACGACCGGCCAACTGGCCGAGGCACGCCGGATCGCGCCCGTGGTGGCCGTGCAGAACCGGTTCCACGTCGCCGACCGGTCCGGCGCGGACGTCCTGTCGGCGTGCGAGGCGGCGGGCATCGCGTTCGTCCCCTACTTCCCGCTCGCCGCCGGGATGCTCCGCCCCGGCCTGGACCTCTCCCAGGCCCCGCCCGGCATGGCTCCCGACGCCGGGCACCTGGGGACGCTCGACGAGATCGCCGGACGGTACGGCGCGACCCGCATCCAGGTGGCGCTCGCCTGGGTGCTCGCCCACTCGCCGGTGACGCTCGCGATCCCCGGCACCTCCTCCCTCGCCCACCTCCGGGAGAACGTGGCCGCGGCCGCCATGGCCCTCGGCCCGGACGACGTGGCTGTGCTCGACAAGCTGTGAGCGGCACGCCGTCGCACAGGGCGGTCCACCACCGCGCACCGGCAAACCGGTCGCGGATCATCGGGGGCCGTTGGTAGCGTCGCCGGCTGTGAGCGACACCGGGGTGCGGATCCGGGCGGGGCGCCTGGACGAGATCGAGGCGGTGCTGGAGTTCTGGCTCCTGGCGGCCGAGAACACGGACCGGCACGATTCGGCCGAGGGCGTGCGCAGGCTGATGGAGCGCGACCCCGAGGCGCTGATGGTGGCGGAGATCGACGGGCGGCTGGTCGGCACCCTCATCGCGGGCTGGGACGGCTGGCGGGCCCACCTGTATCGTCTCGCCGTGCATCCCGGCCACCGGCGCAGGGGTGTGGCCCGGGCTCTGATCGACGCCGCCGAGGCCCGCTTCGCGCGGTTCGGCGCCGTCCGCTCCGACGCGATGGTCCTCGACGCGAACGTGCTCGCCCATCAGGCGTGGACGGCGGCAGGGTACGGCCGGCAGACCGACTGCAGCCGCTGGGTCAGGTCGCTGCGGTCCTAGCTGTTGCTTGCCGCAACAACTAGAATGTCGTCATGGCCGACGAGACGGAACGCCCCCTGCGCCCGTTGAACGCGGACGAGGAGGCGCTCGTCCGCTCCCTGGCCCGGGTGATCTTCGTGCTGCCCCGCAACCTGGACGCCGACCTGGTGCGCGAGCAGCGCATCACGCTGTCCGAGTACCTCACGCTGATGCACCTGTCGGAGGCGCCCGGGCGTCACATGCGGATGAGCGAGCTCGCGGCCGCCTGCGAGCTGTCGCTGAGCGGGATGACCCGTGTCGTCACCCGCCTGGAGGCGTCCGGACTGGTCGAGCGGGTCCGATGCGGTGAGGACGCCCGCGGGTGGAACGCCGTCCTGACCGACGCCGGCCTCGACCGCCTGAAGGGGGCGTGGCCGACGCATCTGGACGGGATGCGGCGATACCTGCTGGACCACCTGGAGGGGATGGACCTGGCCCGCCTCGCGCAGGCGCTTCAGCAGGTGGGAGGCGGCGGCTGCCGCCACTGAAGCGCCTGCGCGCGAGACGGATCAGACCGCGCGCAGCGGGGCCAGCGCCTTGCTCCAGGCGACGACCTGGTCGAACACGGCCGTGAGCGCGTCGCGCTGGAAGTCGCCGGGCTTGAAGACGCTGAAGTTCTCGAAGTCGTAGAACATCGACAGCGCCACCTGGGCCCGCACGTCGGCCAGCTGCAGCTCGCCCGCGATGAGGCGCAGGTGCTCGACGGCCCGGGCGCCGCCGACCGCGCCGTAGCTGACGAATCCGACGGCCTTGTTGTTCCACTCGGCGTACAGGAAGTCGATGGCGTTCTTCAGGGCGCCGGACGTGGAGTGGTTGTACTCGGGGGTCACCATGATGAAGCCGTCGAACGACGCGATCTTCTGCGCCCACTGGTGGGTGTGCGGCTGGGAGTACTGGCCGAGGGACGGCGGGATCGCCTCGTCGAGGTGGGGGAGCTTGTAGTCGAGCAGGTCGACCAGCTCGAACTCGGCGTCGGTGCGCCGTGAGGCGTGCTCGTAGACCCAGCGTGCGACGGCCTCGCCGTTGCGGCCGGGACGGGTGCTGCCGAGGATGATGCCGATTCTGGTCATGGGTCACCGCTTTCCGTAGAAGTAGTTGCTGCGTCAAGCAACATAGCGGGCGGTGTTCCGCGCTGCAACTATCTGGTCAACATCACGATCAGAGACGGGTGGCGTCGGCGACGACAGCGAGGGCGAATTCGGCGGTGCGCCTTCGCCGCAGGTCAGGGTCGGAGAAGGCGGGATCGGCCGACTCGCCGCGCCGGTAGGCCAGGGCCTCGCGGATGAGTGGATGCCACTCGGGCCCGAACACGTCGAGGGCGTACGCGCCGGCCTCCTCCTTGGACACGACGCCGCCCGTGGCGATGGTGTGGTGGAGCCGCGGCGGGCCGAGGACGCCCCAGGCCGTCGACGCCCGGGCCCGGAGACCGCACCGGTCCGGCCTCCGCAGGGTCCGTTCTGCCCAGGGAAGCCAGTAGCGGCGCAGGTTGTCCCGGTTCCAGTCGCGCAGACGTCCCGGCTCGGGGTCGAGGGCCAGGTCGCCGGGGGAGGGCCCGCGGACGGGGATCCCGCGCTCGCGCAGGACCTTCCAGTTCACCGGGTTGACGTCGAAGCCCGCACCCCGCTGGAACGACGGGCCGACGTGGGAGGCCAGCGGGCGAATCATTGTCACCGGCGTCGCGAGGTCGGCGTCCGAGACGAACACGCCGTTGAGCGTCCCCGGAAGCGTCAGCCGCAGACGCGCGACGGAGGAGACGGCCGAGGGAAGGTTGGCGGCCGCCTGCACCAGGCGCAGGCGGCGCAGCTCCCGGCCGTCGAGCCGGCCGTCCACGACGGCCACGAAGTCGATGTCGCTGCGGCCGGGCCGGTAGGCGCCGAGCGCCGTGGACCCCACGACGTAGTAGCAGCGGATCCGCCCGGGGAGCAGCCGATCGGCCACGGCCAGGTACCGCCGGGCGGCTCCGGCGACATCGGGATGCAGCATGGCCGCACACCGTAGCAGCGACATCGCGCCCGACAGGTGGGATCGGCCCCGGCGCCGCGGCGGGAAATCCCGCTGGAAGGCCGGATCGCACCGAGCCCGGGAAGTCGGGATCGGTGGCGCGTCGCGGGCGCACGTCCCACCGGAAGGCCGGGCTCGGCCCGGGCGCCGCGGATAGGCTGGACATGTCCCCCCGTCGCCGTCGGGCACTCCGCGGCGTGCCGACACCGCCCTCGCCGATGCCCACGCGACCGGTCATCCCGCCGGCCGCGCTGCTCGGCTGCCGAAGGAGGCGCGATGCCCGACCGGACGTCCTACCACCCGGGCACGCCCAACTGGGTGGACCTGCGGACCCCCGACCCCGAGCAGGCGCGGTCGTTCTACGGCCCGCTGTTCGGCTGGACCTTCGACGACCGCCCCGGCCCCGACGGTGGTCTGTACTCCCTGTGCCGCATGAACGGCGGGATCGTCGCGGCGATCGGGTCCGCGCCGCCGGACAGCGCCCCGAGATGGACCACCTACCTCGCGGTGGACGACGTCGACGCCGCGGTCACCGAGGTGGAGGCCGCGGGCGGCCGCCTGCTCACGCCGCCGTACGGGGTCGGCGCGATGGGCCGCGCGGCCCTCGTCGCCGATCCGGGCGGGGTCGCGTTCGGGCTGTGGGAGGCCGGGGAGCACGTCGGCGCGACGGTCGTGAACGAGCCGGGCGCGTTCGTCTGGAGCGAGCTCATGACGGAGGGCCGCGAGGCCGCGCCGCCCTTCTACGAGCGCGTCGCCGGCCTCACCACGACCACGGTCGACCTGGGCGGGGCGCCCTTCACCGGGTTCGTGGCGGGCGGGACCATGGTGGGCGGCGTCATCGCGCCTCCGCGCGAGGGTGTCGAGCAGCGCTGGATCGTCTACTTCTCGGCCGCCGACGTCGAGGATCTCGCACGGCGGGCCGAGGGGCTCGGCGGCACGGTCGTCCACGGCCCGATCGACAGCCCGGTCGGCCCGCTGGCGGCGCTGCGCGACCCTCAGGGCGCTCCGTTCAGCGTCTGGGCCGTCCGCCTGCCCGCCGGCTGAGACCGCCCGCAGGTTCAAGCGGTCCGCCTGCCGGTTGAGTCCGGCCGCTTGTCGCGGCTTGGCCCGGTCAGCGGAGGTGGGCGAGGAACCACGCGCCGATCGCCCGGTCCACCGCGGCGGCCGTCGGCAGCTGGGGTGCGGGCTCGACGCCGGGCCGCTCGGCGAGCGGGTGGTCGAGGCCGGGGATCTCCTCCCGCCGGACGTGGTCCGGGTCGCCGTATCGTCCCCGCAGTGCCTCAACCAGGTCGGCCGCGTCGGCGCGGAAGACCGGGAAGTCCAGCTCGCCGCTCACGACGAGCACGGGCGGCTGCGGCACGCGGGCCGCGATCCGGCCGGCGAGGGCCACGAAGTCGAGCCGGTCGGCCGCAGCCAGGGACCGCTCGTCCCACGCGTACGGCTCGCGGCCGGAGCCCTCGATGACCGCGACGACCGAGCGCGCGCGGACGGCCGCGTTCACCAGGGCCGCCGCGGCCACCGGCACCTCGCCTCCGGCCAGCACGGACAGGGCGACCGCCCCGCCCAGCGAGCCCCCGACGACGCCGATGGGGCCGTCGTCGAGCGGCAGCCGTTCCCTCAGCTCGGCCAGGGCCGCCGGGAACTCCTCCACGGCCTGCCGGATCACCGGGTCCGCGTACCGCATCATCGGGTCCAGTAAGGCCTCCTCGCGCCCGCCGTCCCACGCGCGGTCGCCGCACCACGGCATGCCGAGATGCACCCGCCACGCCGGGACCTGGGCCAGCGGCAGCGCGGCGGCGAACGCGGCGTCGGTGCACGGCGCGTCCATCATGTGCCACGTCACGACCAGCGGCGCGGGCTCCGCGACCGGGACCGCCGGAGGCAGCGCCGTGAACGGCACCCCCGCGGCCGTGCCTCTGATCGCCTCGTTCTGCCGCATGCTCCTCAGCCCCTTCGTCGGGATCGTCGCGGCCCCACGCTAGGGGCGCGCGCCGTCCGGCGGAACGGTCCGGCCCTCCGCCCGTGGCGAACTCCGGCGGACGATCCGGGGACGCGCCGGGCGGACGGGAATGCGAGAGGGCGGACGGATGTCAGGTGTGAGGTGACGCAACCCACTCTCTCCGGCCGGACCGCCTGGGCACGGCGGCTCGACACGCCGCTGCGCGAGTTCCTGCGCACCGAGACCGGCAGCGCCGCGATCCTGCTCGCCGCGACCGTGGCCGCGCTGATCTGGGCGAACGTCGACGCCCGGTCGTACGAGGCCCTGTGGGGCACGTCGCTGTCGGTCCGCCTGGGCGGCGCGGGCATCTCCCAGGACCTGCGCCACTGGGTGAACACGGGCCTGATGACGTTCTTCTTCCTCGTCGTGGGGATGGAGGCCAGGCGCGAGTTCGACATGGGTGAGCTGCGCGAACGCCGGCGCCTCCTGCTGCCCGTCCTGGCCGGCGTCGGCGGGATGGTCGTGCCCGTCGCCGTCTACCTGCTGGTCAACGCGGGCAGGCCGTCCCTCCACGGGTGGGGCGCCGCGATGTCGACCGACACGGCGTTCGCGCTCGGCATGCTAACCCTGGTGGCGTCCCGGTTCCCGTCCCGGGCGCACACGTACATGCTGACCGTCACGGTCGTGGACGACCTGGTCGCGCTCGCCGTCATCGCGGTCTTCTACAGCGAGCACGTCGAGGCGGGTCCCCTGATCACCGCGGTCGCGATCTTCGCGCTGATGCTGGGCGTCAAGGCCGCCGGCGTACGGCGGGGGCTCGTGTACGCGGCGTTCGGGATCGCGACGTGGGTCGCGCTGCTGGCCTCGGGCGTCGAGCCGGTGGTCGTCGGGCTGGCCGTGGGCCTGGTGACGTACGCCAGGCCCGCGAGCCGCGGGGACCTGGAACGGGCGTCGGACCTGTTCCGGCTCTTCCGCGAGCAGCCGACGGCGGAGCTCGCGCGCACGGTCAACGCCGGGCTCGCCCAGGCGATCTCGCCGAACCACCGTCTGCTGCAGCTCTACCACCCGTGGACGAGCTACCTGATCGTCCCGCTGTTCGCGCTGGCCAACGCGGGGATCGCGATCAGCGGCGACTTCCTCGGCCGGGCGTTCACCTCGCCGATCACCCTGGGCATCATGATCGCCTACGTCGTGGGCAAGCCCGTCGGGATCGTCGGGTTCACCTGGCTCGTCACGCGGCTCAGCCGGGGGCGGGTGCGGCCGCCGGTCGGCTGGGCGGCCGTCGCGGGCGGCGGCACCATCGCGGGCATCGGGTTCACGGTGTCGCTGCTGATCGCCACCCTCGCCTTCAGGGGGCCGCAGCTCGAGGAGGCCAAGTTCGGCATCCTCGCCGCCGCGCTGTGCGCGTCGCTGCTCACCTGGGCGCTCTCGCGGGCCACCTTCAGGCTCCCGCCGAAGGTGAAGGCGCGGGCGCTGCTCGGCACCGCGGAGAGCATCGTCGATCTCGCCGCCCCCGTCGACCCCGACCGGGACCATCTGCGCGGACCGCAGGACGCGCCGGTGACCGTGGTCGAGTACGGCGACTTCGAGTGCCCCTACTGCGGGCAGGCCGAGCCCATCGTCCGGGAGCTTCTCGCCGGCTTCGCCGACGTCCGTTACGTCTGGCGGCACCTGCCGCTGCACGACGTGCACCCGTCGGCCCAGCTCGCCGCAGAGGCGGCGGAGGCCGCGGCGGAGCAGGGGGCGTTCTGGGAGATGCACGACATCCTGCTCCAGCACCAGGGTGAGCTGCTCGTCCCCCACCTGATCACGTACGCGGAGGAGATCGGCATCGACGTCGAGCGCTTCCAGCGTGACCTGGAGGGCCACATCGGCGCCGACCGGATCGCCGAGGACATCGACTCCGCCGACCTGAGCGGCGTGTCCGGCACGCCGACGTTCTTCATCAACGGCAGGCGCCACAACGGCGCCTACGACATCGCGACGCTCTCTGCCGCCGTCCGCGCGGCCGGCGCCCGCGCGACCCTCATCTCCTGACGCCCCCGTCCCGTCTGACGCGGCCGAGGCGACGGGAGGCGTCAGGCCGCGGGCTGGGGGCCCTTCCACACCTTCAGGGCGAGGACCACGTTCCTGCCACGGTGGCCGCCGGTCACCCTGACCAGGCCGACCGCCCCCCGAGAGGTGGTCACGCAGAACCGGGTGCCCGGCACGACGTACTTCGCGGTGATCCTGGTGTGGGCCGGGCGCGCCGCGGCCCGGCAGGTCGCGTAGGTGGCGGGCCGGCGCGGGCCGATCAGCACGATGCGGGTGTCCCGCCCGCTGAGGACGCCGCCGCTGTAGGCGAGGTCGCCCCCGCTCGGCCCGCGGCGCGGCGTGGCCGGCTCGTCGAGCAGCGACAGGTGGTAGCCGTCCCTGAGCGTGACGGCCGGGTAGTCGCCGAGCTGCGCGCCCACCTTCACGTCGGCGAACGAGTCGGCCCCCG
Source organism: Microbispora corallina (assembly GCF_016863035.1). Lineage (GTDB taxonomy): Bacteria > Actinomycetota > Actinomycetes > Streptosporangiales > Streptosporangiaceae > Microbispora > Microbispora corallina. The sequence continues at coordinate 274,124 of NZ_BOOC01000005.1, read as the reverse complement.
GACGGTTGGCGGCGACCAGCCCGACCGTGATCGCCACGGCGCCCGCGGCCGCCAGCGCCAGGACGCCGGGGAAGCGCCGCCGCCTCTCGGGGGGCTTCGGAGCCTGCCTCCTTCTCGCCTTGGCCTTGCGGCGCGGCGCGGGAGTGGGGCGGCCGGGCACCTGGTCCAGCACGAGCTGGGCCTTGTCGGCCGCCCCCGCCGCCCTGAGCAGCTCGGCCATCTTCTCCAGCGCCCGCGCCGCCTCGCCCGGGGCGTACGTGGTCTGCAGGTAGTCGTGGTTGATCAGATTGCGCAGGTCGAGCAGCTCCTGGGCGAGGTCCGACGGGTTGCGCAGGCCGGACAGGGCCGAGCCGAAGACGTCGCGCCTGTTGCGGATCATCTTGAGGAGGAACTGGGGGTCCGCCAGCGTGGACGTCTTCGCGTAGCCCGCCTTCTCGCTGTCGCGGCGGTTCCACTCCGCGAGCCAGTCGGGCCCGTGACGGGCGGTCATGTGCCGGTCGACGAAGGGGGCGAGTCCCTCGGTCAGATAGCGCAGACCCGTGTCGATCCGCTCCCGCTCGTTTCTCTTCCGCCCCATCCCGCTCCCCGGTCACTGCCGAACCGGGGGAAGCATAATTGGCGCTGAGCGATAATCGCCGCGGAATGCATAAAGCTCACAACGCCCTCACTGCCTGTCGACGTAGTGAATCTCCGATAATTCGTGCATTCGTTTTTGAGCGTATTTCTTTCGCCGTTTGTGTCGTCCGGAAAACCGCCAGGCGCAGGAGAGCGCCGCGAGGAGCGCCGCCGCCGCGACGGCCAGGCCGGTCCGCAGCCCCGGCGGCGTGAACGAGCAGCTCACCGACGTCGACCTGCCGTCCAGCGGGACGGCGAGCAGCCCGAGGAACGCCTGGGCCGGCCGCGGCGCGGCGTTCCCCGCGGCGCACGTCCAGCCGCGGATGGCGGGGGCGGCGACCACCGCGAGGCCCGTGCCGCCCGCCGGCAGCGTGGCCCGCAGCGAGTGCCCGGAGACCTGGACGGCGGTCGCCCCGGCCGAACGCAACGCCCCGACGGCCCGGTCGAGCCGGCCCGGGTCGAGGCAGCCGACCGCGCCGGGTGGGATGGGCCCGCCCAGGCGGGGCCGCAGCTTGATCTTCAGGCGGCCCGTCGCGGGCACCGTCCCGAGCCGTTGCATCGGCGCCCGGCTGTGTCCCGGCACCCCGGTGAAGGCGACGCGCGTGTTCCCGGCGAGGACGGCGCCTCCTGAGTAGTCGGGGGCGTACAGGTACACCTCGTCCCCGGGACGGCACTCCGCCCGCAGGACGTACGGGTACGACGGGCCGGGGACGGGGTCCGGCGACGTGGCCAGGGAGTTGTCGCGGCCGGGGCGGAGCTCGGCGCCGTACTGGTCCAGGTAGCGGAGACGGGGGACGTCGTAGACGCGCGCGCCGATCAGCGCCTCCTGGTTGCGGTACGGCGACGGCCCATATCCGGCCGAGGGCGGACGCCGGACGGTCACGAGCGGCGCGGCCGCCGTCCGGGTGAGCGTGACGGCGGCCGTGTTCCCGCCCCGCGACTGCGACCTGCCGGCCACAACGGAACGGGCCCGGGCGCCGATCGCGAAGACGGCGTCGGTGACGGGGTTGTCGAGGCTTTTCGGCGCCCGCCCGCGCGAGATCCAGCCGAACCCCAGATGGGAGAGCGTGCCGATCAGCGCGGTCGACGTCATGCTGCTGTAGTAGCCGGCGCCCTCCCCGCCGACCAGCTGTGGGTCGTTGGCGGTGATCCGGGCCTCGCCGGGGTCGGTGCGGTACGCCGGCCAGCCGTCGGCGGCGGCGACCGCCGCCCGGAGGCGGTCGTGCCAGGGACCCCAGGCGGCGTAGGAACCGAGGTGGGCTCCCCGCTTCGCGTCGACGTCCGCCACGTTCACGGCGGCCTCGGCCGTCTGGACGCCCGCCAGCAGCGTGAGCAGGGCGGCCGACGCCACCCGCCGCACCCGTCCCGGCCGCCGGAGGAGCCGGCCGGTGAGGCGGGCGGTGAGGCGGGCGAGGAGCAGCAGGCCGTACAGGGCCGCGCCCGCCGCGACCGCCACGCCGGCCCGCCCGAGCATCGCGGGGGTCGTCAGGGTCCAGCGGGAGGCGCCCCCGACCACCGCGGCGAGCGTGACCCCGCCCGCGGCGAGCGCGAGCGGGCGGGGGACGCCCCGCGAGAACGAGGTGAAGCCCGCGATGACCAGCAGGCCGCACAGCACGAACGCCTCACGGTAGGCGCTGCCGTTCGGGCTGGTGAAGGCGTACCAGACCCGCACGCTCGGCTGCCACAGCATCGAGGCGAGCACCAGGCCGATCCCCGCCGTCCAGGCCGCCCTCGCCCGCGCCGGCAGCGCCCGGTTGAACGGCAGCGTGAGGGCCGCGAACAGCGCGAACGTGCCGACGAACAGGGCCGGCGAGTTGTACTGATAGCTCCCGGGCAGCAGCCGTCCCAGCAGCGGAGCCGGCCCGACCGCGGTGAACGGCCTCGGCGTGACCGGCCACGCGTCGCGGGCCGCGAGGTAGCCGACCAGCACCGCAGGGGCCGCCAGGCCCAGCCCGATCGCGCCGTACAGCGCCGCCCGGGCACCGCCGGCGACGCGCGCCCGGACGGACGCGGGCTCGGCGGACAGGCGCACGAGCAGCACGACGGCGGCTCCGACGGTGGCGAAGCAGGCGGTGTAGAAGTCGCATCCCCAGGCGTACGCCACGAAGAGCGGGGCGAGCAGCGGCCTGCGCCCGGCCAGCGCCCACTCCACGGCCAGGCACAGCAGGGGGAAGGCGATCAGGCCGTCGAGCCACATCGGGTTGTACGCGCCGTCGGTGACGGCCCAGCCGCACAGCCCGTACGCGGCGCCGAAGACGGCGGCGAGGCCGGTGTGCCTGCTGCCCCGGAAGGGCAGCCGGCGCAGGTGGACGGCCATCGCCCCGGCGCCGGCGGCGATCTTGGCGACCGTGATGACGTAGACGGCCAGATCCACCCGCGCCCGGGGGAACAGCGCCACCAGCAGCGAGAACGGGCTCGTCAGGTAGTAGAAGACGTCGGGCAGGTAGCTGGAGCCGAAGCCGGAGGCCCAGTCGACGAACAGGTCGCCGCGGGCGTGGCCGTGCAGGACGTCACAGAGGTAGGCGTAGAAGGGGACGTACTGGTTGCCCAGGTCGCTGACGCCGCGCGTGACCGCGCCGAACGGGAAGAACCCGGCCGCCGCGTCTCCCGCGCACAGGCCCGCGGCCGCCATCGACGCGGCCAGGAGCGCCGCCGCCGTCGCGCCCAGGACGACCCCACGGCCGCGCGACGCCGCGGTCCCCGTCGCGGCGCCCTCGACGGCGGGTTTCCGGGCCGGGCCGGGACGCGTGGCGGGAGGCTCGGGGACGCCGGGCGGCACCGCCGGATCCGGAGCAGGGTCAGGAGCGGAGGCGGGCGGCCGGGTCAGGCCGGGGACGCCCGTCGTGTCCTGTGCGGTCAATGGGGGTTCACGCTCCGAGGCGGCGTCCGCTGATGGGCAGAGCGCACCCTAACCGACCCGGGTGACGCGGATGGGCTCTCCAGGGTGAACGGTGGACGGCGAACCGCTCCGGGCCCCGAACCGCCGTGTTTCTCGGCCGCGCGTGGGCTCTCAGGGGGACGGCGAAGGCCCGGGATCGTCGCGCGTCCCCGGCCCGCGGCGCCTTGAGCTCACCAGGGGTCCGATAATCGGTCGCCCGGGTGCCGTCCGGCGTCCCACACTTGTCGCCATGGGCAGGACCGTGAGCGCGTGGGTGACGTACGGGGACGAGGTCCTCGGCGTCGCCGGGCCGTTCGCGGTCGACGTGCCGTGGTGGTCGGAGGTCGAGCCGGTGGTGGCGCACCTGCGGCAGGCCCTGCGGGTGCCGGTCGTCGTGCTGCGCCTGCTGCGGGTCGAGGGCGGCGGCGGCGCGCGTGACGGCCACGTGACCTACCACGTGGAGGCGCTGGCCAGGCCGGACGCGCCGCTCCCCGGCGGACCCGCCGAGGCCGGCCTGTCGGACGAGCCTCATCCGCTCCGGTCTGCGTGGGCGCGCCGGGAGGGCCTGATGGAGGCGCTCACCTGGGCCTCCGAGGCGCTCGCCGCCGCCGGGAGACGTGTCGTCGGCCCGGTCGAGCAGCGCAAGACGTGGAACCTCGCCGGTCTGTTCCGCCTGCCGACCGCGGACGGGCCGGTCTGGCTGAAGACGACGCCGGCGTTCGGCGCGGACGAGGCGGCGGTCATCGGCGCGTTCGCCCGGGTGGACCCCGGTCTGGTCCCGGTCGTCCTGGCCGCCGCCGAGGGCCGGATGCTGATGGAGCACCTCCCGGGCGTGGACTGCTGGCAGGCCGGGCCCGACGTGGTCACCGCCGCCGTCACCCGCTTCGTCGCCGCCCAGGCCGCCCTGGGCGTCGCCCCCGCCGCTGCGAGCCCCGCGCCCGCCGCTGCGAGCCCCGCCACCCAGACCGTAAGCACCCCCGTGAGGACCGCCCACGCGGCGTCGGGCGGCGCCCCGGTCGCGGCCACGCTGAAAGACCGGGTGCCCGGGCTCGCGGACCGCCGTACGGAGGGGATGGGACAGCGGGTGCGCACTCTGCTCGCGGGCGAGGGCGGCCGCGAGTTGACGGCGCGCGAGGTGGACGAGGCGCACGGCCTGCTCGAACGGCTGCCGCAGTTGGAGGCGTGCGGCCTCCCGGACACGCTCGTGCACGGCGACTTCCATCCGGGCAACTGGCGCTCGGACGGCGGCCCGCCGGTCGTGGTGGACTTCGCCGACGCCCACCTCGGCAACCCCGTGCTGGACGGACTGCGGGCCTGGGACTTCCTGCCGGAGGACCGGCGCCCCCACGCCGCCGCCGCGTGGATCGACGCCTGGAAGGCGGCCGTCCCCGGCAGCGACCCGGCCCGCGCGCTGGCCGTCGCCGAGCCGCTCGCGCATCTGGCGTACGCCGTGCGCTACCAGGAGTTTCTCGACGGCATCGAGCCGAGCGAGCGCCTCTACCACCAGGGGGATCCGGCCGCGTCCGTCCGGGCCGCCCTCCGCGCCGCGAACGAGCCCGGCCTCACGGCGGCATGGTGAGCCGGAGCGTGACGAGGTGTGGAGTCGCCCCGCACGCCCCCGTGATCGCCTCCGCCGTCCACGATGACGCGCTGACGGCCGGACGCTGAATCTTTCAGATCGTCGTGCCCGCGGCGGCGTCCCGGCACGCCCGCCCCGGGGCGCGTTGCGGGAGGTCGTCCGCCCGGTGCGGCCTTGTCTCCGAACGCTCGCCGGATGCGGGCCTTTACACCGGCCGATGCCGTACCGAGCCTGGGAGACGCGCGAACCGCCGACCCCGGGAACGGCGTCGGCGCCGGACGACCGTCACGACACGGGCGCAGGCGCCCCATCCGCGGAGATGATCGCTCATGGGACACGGCACGAACCTGCTACGGCGCGGACCTCGCACCGCGGTCGCCGCCGTCGCCGTCGGCGCGCTCGCCACGGCGGGGCTGACACTGGGCCCGGCGACGGCGGCCCGCGCCGCCATCAGCTGCGAGGTGACCTACACCGGCTACCAGTGGGGATCGGGCTCGGGCGGCTTCACCGCGAGCATCGCGGTGAAGAACACCGGCGACCCCGTCACGGGGTGGACGCTCACGTTCACCTTCCCGGGCTCGCAGCGGCTCACCCAGGGCTGGTCGGCGCAGTGGACCCAGACGGGGGCGAGGGTCACCGCGACCAGCCCGGCCTGGGGCGGCCCGGTCGGCGCCGGCTCGTCCTTCTTCCTGGGGTTCAACGGCACCTGGACGGGCAGCAACCCGCCGCCGACCGACTTCGCGATCAACGGCGTACCCTGCACGGTGAACCAGGTCCCGAACCCGTCTCCCTCGGCGACTCCCGTGACGACCCCCTCGGCCACTCCCTCGCCGCCCCCGCTGCGGATCGTGATCTCGCCCAAGTCGATCGTCGTTCCTGAGGGCGGCACGGCGGGCGTCCAGGTCACGCTCAGCCAGCGGCCGCCGGGCAACGTGATCGTCGGCACGGGACGCGTGGCGGGCGACACCGACCTGACCGCCAGTGCGCCGGTGACGTTCACGCCGGAGAACTGGGACGTCCCTCAGACGATCACCGTCACCGCGGCTCAGGACGGCGACGCGACGGACGGCTCCGCGACGTTCGACTCCCGCAGCAGCCAGATCACCGGCAGCAGCGCCGTCCTGTGGACGGCGGTCGAGCGGGACGACGACATCGTGCCATAGTGCGCCCCGCCCACCCGTCCAGGCTCGGCGCGGCATCGCGCGCGAACGTCATGCCCGGCCGGGGATGTGGATCAGGCGGCGCCGCAGGCGGCGGCGCGGCCGAGGAGCAGGGCCCGCTCCCGGCCGTTGCGCGTCAGCGCCGCCGCCCGCTCGAACTCCGTCCGCGCCTCGTCCGTGCGGCCCAGCTTCACCAGCAGGTCGCCGCGCACGCTCGGCAGCAGGTGGTAGTCCTTGAGCGCGGGCTCGCCGGCCAGCGCGTCGGCGAGGGCGAGCCCGGCCTCCGGCCCGTACGCCATGCCGACCGCCACGGCGCGGTTGAGCTCGACGATGGGCGACGAGGTCAGGGCGGCGAGCGAGCCGTACAGGGCCGCCATCCGGGCCCAGTCGGTCTCCCCGGCCGTGCGGGCGCGGGCGTGACAGGCCGCGATGGCCGCCTGCAGCGCGTACGGCCCGAGGGAGCCGCCGAGCGCCTCCGCGCGGGCGAGGGCCGCCAGACCCCGCCGGATGTGCAGCTGGTTCCACCGGCCGCGGTCCTGGTCGAGCAGCCGGATCGGCTCTCCCGAGGGCCCCACGCGGGCGGCCGACCGGGACTCCTGGATCTCCATGAGCGCGACGAGACCGTGCACCTCCGGCTCGGACGGCACGAGCCGCGCCAGCATGCGGCCGAGCCGCAGCGCCTCCGCGCACATCTCCGGACGCATCCAGTCGTCGCCCGCGGTCGCCGAGTAGCCCTCGTTGAAGACGAGGTAGACGACCTCGAGGACCGACGACAGCCGGGCCTCCCGCTCGGCGCCCTCGGGCACCTCGAACGGCACCTTCGCGTCGGTCAGCGTCCGCTTGGCCCGGACGATGCGCTTGGCGACGGTCGGCTCCGGCACGAGGAACGCGCGGGCGATCTCGTCGGTCGTGAGGCCGCCGAGCAGCCGCAGGGTGAGCGCCACCCGCGCCTCGGTCGACAGCACCGGGTGGCAGGCGACGAACATCAGCCGGAGGACGTCGTCCTCGATGTGGTCCTCCAGGGCGGCCTCGATCTCGGCCGCCGTGGCGTCGTCGCTCGTCTGGAGCTCGCGGCCCAGCTGCGCGACCTTCTCCTCCAGCCGTTCGCGGCGTCGCAGCATGTCGACGACCCTGCGCTTGGCGACCGTCATGAGCCACGCGCCGGGGTTGCGGGGCACGCCCGACTCGGGCCACTGCTCCAGCGCCGCGACGAGCGCGTCCTGCGCCAGCTCCTCGGCCAGGCCGACGTCGTGGACCATGCGGGTCAGACCCGCGATCACCCGGGCCGACTCGATGCGCCAGACCGCCTCCACCGCGCGCCGCGTCTCGGTAGCCGTCACAGGGCCCATTCAACCGCAGGCCACCGGCGACCGGCAGCGCGCGGCGGGCGGGGGTCCCCGACCGGCAGGGTGCGGCGGGCGGGGGTCCCGGCGCCCCCGCCCGCCGTACGAAGGTCAGCGGCCCAGCTCGGGGAACGCCTCCTCGGCCGTCTGGGCCGACTGGCGGACCTCGACGACCGCCTCCTGGTCCCCCTGCACCGCGTACTCCACGGGGCAGCGGGAGGCCCACTCGATCGCCTCCTCCCTCGACTTCACGTCGATGAGGAAGAAACCGGCGACCAGCTCCTTGGCCTCGGCGAACGGGCCGTCCACCACGGTCTTCCTCCCGTTGGCGGTCACGACGCGGGCGCCGTGCGCACTGGGGAACAGTCCCTCGCTGGCGAGCAGCACACCGGCCTCGGCGAGCTCGCGGCCGTACGCGCGCATGGCGTCGACCAGCTCCGGGGACGGGGGCGTGTCGGGGGACGGGTCGCCCTTGAGCAGCAGCATGAAGTGCATGGCGGTCTCCTTCGTTCTCGGTGTCCGTCTATCACCGCGTCGAACGGGAGGACACCCGGAGGACACGGACCGCCGCAGATTCTTCCGGATCACCGGCGCGGACGGCCGTGTTCACTCCGTCGTCATCCGCAACTGGAGGGCGGGGTGCCGCGGAGGGGCGAAGCCGAGCGCCCGGTACAGCCCGGTGCCGTGCCGGGTGGCGTTCAGGTCGACGACCTGTACCCATTGTGCTGCTGCGGCGTCCCCGGGCCGGCCTGGTCAGGCGGTCGCCGCGGGGGCGTCCAGGGCGGCCACGACGTCCTTCAGGCGTCCCATCGCGTGGTAGGTGCCGAAGACGTCCATGTAGTCGCGCATCTCGGCGATCTCGCCGTCGCGCACGCGGAACATCAGCAGCCCGGACGCCGCGAACGGCCGGCCCTCGGCGCCCACCGTCCCGGTGCCGTGCCACTCGCCGACGATCACCTCGGAGTCGGCGGCCTCGTGCACGACCACGTCGTGGATCTCCGCGAGCCGGACCGGGCTCGCGCCCCACGCGGCGCGGTAGCAGGCGCGCACCTCCTCACGTCCGGCCAGACGAGGCGGGAACCCCGGCGCCCGGAACGGGAACTCGTGGGTCCCGTCCATGGCGTACAGGTCGGCGAGGTCGTCGGCCGACTTCGCGACCATCGCCCGGTGGAAGAGGGAGAGCACCTCACGCGGGGTGCGAGGGGACGCCATCGTTCGCTCCGTTCACTCAACGGTTGTTGACTCAACGACTGTAGAGCGAAACGGCGGCCTTGGTCAACGTCGGTAGAGTCATGGCGTGGAGGAGACGCCGACCAGCCGCGCGGAGCGCCGGCGCCGGACCGAGGAGCGGATCCTGTCCGCCGCGCGGACGGTCTTCGCCGAGCGCGGCTTCGAGCGCGCGACCATCCGGGCCATCGCCTCCATGGCGGAGGTGGACCCGGCGCTCGTGATGCAGTACTTCGGCTCGAAGCAGGAGCTGTTCGACCAGGCCGTGCGCATCCCCGCGATCCCGCCGCTGAACGGCGCCCTGGACGAGCTGGTCGAGGAGCTGCTGGCGAGGGTCGTCATCAAGATCGGGCCGATCCCGCAGGCCTCGCTGGCGATGATGCGTTCGATGCTCACGCACCCCGAGGCGGCCGAAGGGGTGCGCGCCCGCCTGGACGAGCAGGTGGGGCAGCTCGGCGCCGCCATCCCGGCCCGGGACGCCGAGCTCAGGGCGGCGTTGATGATCAGCACGATGCTGGGCGTGACGATCGCGCACCAGCTGCTCGACCTCACGGCCCTGCGGGACGTCCCCGCCGACCGGCTCGCCAAGATCGTACGGCCCGCCCTGGTCGCCCTGACCGGGCCGGACGCCGCCGCCGAAGAGTCCTGACCGGGCCCGACCTCACCGCCGAAGGGTCCTGACCGGGCCGGTCGGGGGGCGTCTCCGGGGGAGAGACCTCGGTCAGTCCGACAGGTCGTGGACGAGGGTCGCGACGAAGTCCTGGGCCGTCTCGTTGAGCTTCAGGATGAACCCGGTGATCAGTTCGAGCTGTTCGTCGTCGTAGTCGTCGGCCACCGCCCCGAACGCGTTCGCGACCCGGCCGAAGATCTCGTTGAGCGCCGCCTCGTGCCGTCCCGTCGAGCGCACCAGGACCTTGCGGCGGTCGGCCGCGTCGCGGTGCCGCTCGACGAAGCCGCCACGCTCCAGCCGGTCGAGGAGCGCGGTCACGGCCGACGTGCTGAGGCCGGTCAGCTCGGCCAGCCGTCCCGCCGTCAGCTCGTGCTCGTGCCGGGCCAGGTCGAGGCACTTCAGGTCGGTCGGACCGAGGCCGAAGTGGGCGGCGATGGCCTGGTGCATGATCACCCCTCGCCCCGCGTTGTCCTGCATCGCCTCGTTCAGAGCCCGCAGAACCTCGGCGCGCCGGCCTGTTGACACTCGCCCTCCAACGCGTAATATCTCGAATTGTCTCGACGCATCGAAATTTCCTGTCCTTCGAACCAACCTAGCACGGAGGAGACGAGCATGAGAGACGAGACGATCCCGGTGCTGGTCGTGGGGGCCGGCCTCGCAGGGCTGTCCACGGCCGTGTTCCTCGGCGTCCACGGCGTGCCGTCGGTGGTCGTGGAACGGCATCCCACGCTGTCCGTCCAGCCCAAGGCCCGGGGGCAGATGCCGGCGACCATGGAGGCCCTCGCCACGGCCGGGGTCGCCGAACGCTTCGTCGAGGCCGCCCCGCTGGGCGGCGAGACCAGCGTGATCGTCATCGCGGAGACCGTCACCGGCCCGGTCATGAAGGACTTCGTCATGGAGATGCCCGACTTCTCCAGCCTGTCCCCGGCGCCGTTCGCGGCCGCGAGCCAGGAACGGGCCGAGCGCATCCTGGCGGCCCGCGCCGCCGACCTGGGTGCGGAGATCAGGTTCTCGACGGAGCTGGAATCGTTCCGGCAGGACGACGAGAAGGTCACCGCCGTGCTCCACGAGGTGTCGACGGGAGACCGGCGGACGGTCACCGCGAGATACCTCGTCGGCGCCGACGGCCACAAGGGGGCGGTCCGCGACATGGCGGGCGTCGCCGTGCACGGACGCCTCGCGCCCCAGTCGAGACGGACGATGTTCCTGCAGTTCGAGGCCGACATCGCGGTGGCGCTGCAGGGTTCCGCCTTCGGGCTGTTCTACTTGCAGAACCCCGCGCTGCCCGCCCGCGCCGCCACGGTCGTCACCACCGATTACCCCGGTCGCTACGTCCTCGCCCTGCCGTTCGGGCCGGACGAGGAGCCGGACGAGGAACGGCTGGTGGAGATCGTCCGGGTCGCCTGCGGCGTCCCCGGGCTCGACGTGAAGATCACCGACGCCGCCTGGTCGTCGTCCGGGGACCACATCACCCGGGTCGCGGACACCTTCCAGGCCGGGCGCGTCCTGCTGGCCGGGGACGCCGCCCACCTCATGCCGCCCACCGGCGGCCAGGGCGGGAACGCGGCCGTGATGGACGGCTACCACCTGGCCTGGAAGCTGGCCGCCGTCCTGTCCGGGACGGCCGGGCCGCGCCTGCTGGAGAGCCACGACGCCGAGCGCCGTCCGTACGCCGAGGCGCTGGCCGAGCAGCAGTACGCCAACATGATCGATAGGCAGTCGCCGCACCTGCGCGACGGGACGGAGGCCGAGATCCTCGACCCCATGGTGGGGCTGTTCGGCTACGTCTGCCCGGCAGGTGCCTTCGTCCCCGAGGAGGGCGGCGCTCCGCTGTTCGAGGACCCGTCCAGGCCGTCGGGCCGCCCGGGATCGCGCGCCCCCCACGTACGGCTGGCCCGCGGAGACGAGACCATCTCGGCCCGCGACCTGGTCGGTACGGGGTTCGTCCTGCTCACGGCCGGCGGGCGGGACTGGCCTGACGAGGCCGGCCGGGCCGAACGGGCGCTCGGCGTGGCGGTGGCGGTCCACGCCGTCGGCGGGGCGGACGGGCCGCGCGACGTCGACGGCCGGTTCCCCGCTGCCTACGGCATCACCGAGGCGGGAGCCGTCCTCGTGCGCCCGGACGGCATCGTCGCGTGGCGGTGCCCAGGCGCGGCCGGCCCCGGCGACCTCGAACGCGCCCTCCGGCACGTCCTGGCCCTCGGCTGAATCCGGTCCGCCTCCGCCGCCGAGGCGGCCGGGATCGGGCCGCCGCGGTCAGGACGGCCGGGCGCCGGACTCGCGGGCGTCGAGAAGCTCGTCCCAGTGCTCCTCGGCCCACGCGCAGATCGCGTCGATCGGCTCGATCATGCTGCGCCCGAGCGCGGTCAGCCCGTACTCGACGTGCTGCGCGGGCCCGGCGACGACCGTGCGGCTGACCAGGCCGTCGCGCTCGAGCGCGCGCAGCGAGGCGGTGAGGACCTTGGCCGAGATGCCGCGCAGCGGCACCCGCAGCTCCGAAAACCGCCGCGGCCCCTGTTCCAGGCAGCGGATGATCAGGGCGGCCCACTTGTCGCCGATGCGCATCGGCATCAGGCCGGACGGGCACAGGGGGTCGAACATCTCGGGATCCAGCGGTGGGAGCACGCGTCCACGCTAGCCGGTATCCCGGAGGTAACCGGGTGCCCGGCTACGGTCGGCGGCATCGGCCGGCGACCGGCGTCCGGCCCGGTGAAAGGGGTGCCCATGGGTGACGTCATCGTCTTCGGCGCGGGTGGCAGGGCGGGGCGGGCCGCCGTCCGCGAGGCCCTGCGGCGCGGTCACCGTGTGACCGCCGTCGTCCGCGACCCCGCCCGGCATCCCGGCCTCGGCGCGTACGGACCCACGGCAGGGCGCGGTGCGGCGTCCGAGGGCGGTGGGGGCGAGGTGCGGGTGGTGGCGGGGGACGTCACCGACGCCGGCCGGGTCGCGGAGTTCGCGGCCGGGCACGACGCGGCGATCGGGGCGGCCGCCGACCTCGCAGCGCCGCCCGGGGAGTTCTTCCCGGCCGCGGCCCGCGCCCTGCTCGACGGGCTGGGCCGGGCCGGGGTCCGGCGGCTCGTCGTGGTGGGTCTCGCGTCCGTGCTGGAGACGGCCTCGGGGACGCTCCTCATGGACACGCCCGGCTACCCCGGCGAGTACCGCGCGTTCTCCCTCGGGCACGCGGCGGGCGACGAGGCGCTGCGGTCCGCGGACACCCCGATCGACTGGGTCGTCCTCAGCCCGGCCGGCGACTTCGACCACGGCGGCGACCGCACGGGCCGGTACCGCACCGCTTCCGCCGCCGCGGACAGCCGGATCTCCTACGCCGACTTCGCGATCGCCCTGCTCGACGAGATCGACGCGCCGCGGCACCACCGCGTCCACGTCGGCGTCGAGACCGGCTGATCCGCCCGGAGGAGCCACTGTGAGGAAAGTGAAAGAGGTGATTAGGCGACCGCGGTCCGGGCAGGGGCGGATGCCATGCTCACCTCGACTTTCCCTGTGCCCGGCCACGCCGTGCAGGGGGCACGGGCGGTGCCCGCGGCCGGGGGCCGGGGGCCGGGGACCGCCGCACGGCCGCGAGAGCACCGGACCTGTCCCTCGTGCGTACGCGAGCTGTTCGACCCGGCCGGCAGGCGTCACGGCTACGCCCTCGTCTCCTGTCGCGACTGCGTCCCGACGCCCGGGCCGGGGCTCGACGCGCCCCGCGTCCGGCTGGCCGACCTGTGCGCCGACTGCGTGGAGGAGTGCCGCCGTCCCGGCGGCCGCCGCTCGGCCGCCGACTCGACCGGCTGCGCGGCCTGCGGCCCCCGGCCGCGGTACGGCTGCCTGACCGGGGAGGACGCGCTGTCGGCGGCCGTGGCGGCCATCCAGGCCGGCTCCGTCGTGGCGGTCCGCGACATGTTCGCCGACCAGATCGTGTGCGACGCCCGGGCCGAGTACGCGCTCGCCCGGATGGACGGGACGCCGGCCCGGCCGCGCGTCCTGGTCCGGAACGTCTCCGCGGCCCGCCAGATCGCGAGCCTTTCGCCGCCGGACATCGCCGCCCTGGTCGAGCGCGCCGAGCCCTCGGTGCTGCTACGGGTGCGCGACCACGAGGTCTCCCGCAAGCTTTGGCGGGGGACGCCCGACGTGGAGGTCTTCCTGCCGCGCACCCCGCTGCACCACCTCGTCACCGCCCGCCTGGACGCGCCGCTCGCCGTGTGGGACCGCCGCGACCAGGCCGGTCCCTGGCCGTACGACGGGGTGCTGGGCGTGGGCGGCGGGCTCGACGACATGGAGCAGGGGCTGCCCGCGGCGCCGGGGGAGGGGCTGCCCGAGTGGTGGCTCCCCGCCGCCGGAGCCTGACCGGCCGTCTCGGCGGGCGGGTTCCCACACTCGCGATCCGGGCCTCGTGATCGAGCCGTCGTCGAATCGGTACACCTCGGTACCCTTCGCCCTCCGTCTCCCGCCGTCCAAGGGGAGAGGCCGTCGGAGACGGGGCGAGGTGCGGCGTGGCGGGACACAGGGACGGGAGCGCGGCGGCGTGGCTGGGCCATCCGGTGACGCTGGCCGCGGTGGCGGTGCTGCTGGTGAACGACCACGTGCTCAAGGCCGCCTGGCCGGGAGCGCTGACGGGGAAGCTGAGCGACGTCGCGGGGCTGCTGGTCGCGCCTCCGCTGCTGGCGTTCCTCGTGTCGGCGGTTCCACGCGCGGCCGTCGTCCGGAGGGTCCTGCGGCTTCCGGACGGCACGGCGGACCCGTCCGCGGCGGCCGGACGGCGGGCGGCGGTGGCGGCGACGGTGCTGGTCGGCGTGGGCTTCGCGCTCGTCAAGGCGTGCCCGGCCGGCGCCCTGCTGGCGGAGCGGATGTGGGAGGCGGTGACGCGGTCGGCGCGGGTGGTCCCCGACCCGACCGACCTGGCCGCGCTGCCCGCCCTGGGGCTCGCGTGGCTGGTGCGCGCCCGCGCCCTGCGCCCGTCCGCGGCGGCTCGCGGAGCGCGGCGGGCCCGGCTCCTGCTCGGGCTGCCCTCGGCCGTGGTCGCGGTCGCCGCGACCTCCGCCCTGCCGATCCCGCCGTCCGCCACGCATGTGGAGGCGCACGACGCGGTGATCGTCGTATTCGGCGGGCCCGATGCGACCCTGGCGTCGAGCGACGAGGGCCGCACCTGGCATACCTGGAACGGCATGGCGACCGGGCCGTCGCGCACGAGCGCCTGCGTCCCCGGCGAACCCCGCCGCTGCTACCGCGTCGTGCCGCGGCGGCTGAAGGTCGAGCAGTCGGACGACGCGGGAGCGACCTGGTCGACGGCATGGGAGATCTCCCCCGGACGGCAGCGCTGGCTGGAGCGCGGACACCAGCACGTCTTCGGCGGAACGACCCTGGAGGAGTACGCCGACGACGAGATGGCCTCGGTGGCCCTGGCCGTGTTGCCGGTCCCCGAGGGACATGTGGTCGCGGTGGCGAACGGGCCCGACGGGGTCGTCCTGCGCGATCCGGCCGGGCGGTGGCACCGGCTGGGGTTCACGGAGTACGGCGACGGCCTGTCGGAGCAGGCCGCCCTCCCGCTCACGGGACCGGGCGACCTCATCGGCGACGAGACGGGGGTCGCCTTCCTGGCCGGGTTGCTCGTGCTGCTCGTCCTGCTGGGCTTCGCGGGCTGGCCCGAGGCGTCCTTCGCGGGTTTCGCCGTGTCGTCCGCGTTCCTCTGGTGCGGCATGCTGATGGTGCTCGAGCTGGAGCGCTTCGAGCAGCTCCCGCTGCGCGCCCTGGGCCTGCTGATGGCGCTGGGCGGGCTGGTCGCCCTCATCGCCGTCTGGGGATCCTCGGGTACGTCGCGTCCGCCGGTGATCGTCCCGGCCCCGCTCACCGCCGTCGCCGTGTACTGGCCGTTCTACGCGTGGAGCGCGGGGTGGATCGACGACCACGGCCGGGCCGTGGCGGCCGCCGTCCTGTCCTGTGTCCTCGTCCTGGTCCTCGCCGTCGTGCTGCTGCGGCGGTCGTTCCGCCGGGCCGCGGACCGCGAGGCGCTCCGCGCGACGTCCTGACGGCGGAAGGACGGTTCCACCTGCGCGAACATCGCTTCTTCCCCTGATGGGTACGTACACCTGGGGGGGATCGCCATGAGGAAGATCGTCGCTGTCGCCGTGTTCGCCGCGATGACCATGCTCGGTACGGTCGCCGCCGGGGCGGGCCACCCGCCCCGCACCCAGCCGCAGGCCGAGCGCCAGCGCCAGCAGGATCAGCCCTGCGAAGCCGCGACGGAGGCGGCCGGGCAGGCGGAGCAGACCGGGCAGGCGGAGGAGGCCCGGCCCGGTGAGCAGAGCTCTCTGTCCAAGGGAGAGGAGGGCGGACGGCCCGAGCGCGTGGAGGTCAGCAGGAGCCAGTTCGACATCCTCCTCGACCAGTGCCGCTTCGCCGACACCCACGAGGCGCGGTGCGCCTGCCGGGCCGCGGTGAAGGAGAAGTACCGCGTCGGCGCGGCCAACCCGTCCCTCGACTGCCGCACGTACTCCGGCGTCTCGGTGTGCGGGGAGCTCACCCTCAACCCGCGCCAGAAGGCCTGCGTCGAGGAGTCGGTGCAGGGCGGCATCACCTACCGCCGCGCCGAGGTCGAGTGCTACGCGTTCCGCTGATCCCGGAGGTCCGCCGAAGGAAATTCGGTGAAACCTGAATATTCTGGCCAACCCTGATTCGTGCGTGATCTACCCTGCGGGAGTGGACGCCAACAGCCAGGGCGCCGCCGAACTCCTGACAGTCCTGATGCGTACGGCGGCACGGTTCACCGAGATGGGCCGATCCCTCTCCCAGGACCACTTCCCGCACGTCCGATCCAGGGCCGTCTCGGACCTCGCCGGCTCCGTCGCGCGGCTCGGCGCGGAGCTGGAGCTCCCCGGGCACGAGCTGGTCTTCGAGGTGAACGTCGGGCTGGCCGACGGCGCGTTCACGGTCAGGGGCGACCTGGTCCTCGACGGGGAGGAGACCTACCTCGATCTCCCGCTCGTGGAGACGCCCGACGTCCGGCGGCTGGCCGAGCTGCTCGACCGGTACGTCGACGAGCTCACCGTCCCCGCCCGGCGGCACGTCGGCGACCTCCTGGAGGACTGCGGACCGGAGCTGTGACGCCGGTCAGAGCGCCTGGAGCCCCTGAATCACCTCGCGCAGGATGCGCTCCTCGGGCAGCTGGGCGACCGTCGCCTGCGGGCGGGCCGTCACGAGGCCCTGCTCGCGCAGGTCACTCAGCAGGATCCGGACGACGTTGAGCGACAGGCCCAGGTCCGAGGCGAGGTCGGCCACCGACGCGGGGGACCGGCACAGGTGGAGGATCCGCAGGTGCTCGGGGTTCAACCCGTCCGTCCGCCCGTACGCCGAAGGGGCCGTCCTGATGATGGTCATCAGGTCGAAGTCGGGCCCGCTGGGACGCGTCCGGCCGCGCGTGAGCGTGTAGGGCCGCAGCAGCGGCCCGAACTCCTGCTCTGTCACGACTCCTCCTGTGCGCGCCGCCAGCCGGACTGGAACGAGGAGAACAGGTCGCGCGACTCCTCGTCGGAGCGCCGCTCGCCACCGGCTCCCGGCTCCTCGCGCGACCACACGTCCGGTCCCGGCCGGGGCTCCTCCCGCAGCTGGGGCGCGAGGCTCGCCTGCCGCACCCGCCGGGGCAGCGCGTCCTCCCCGCCGTCGTGCGCCTGCTCGTCCGCGCCGTCGCCGAGCGGGGTGAGGGCCAGCGCGGGCGCCGGGGCGGGCGCCGGCGGCACGAGCCGCTCGACCGAGAAGTCCGTCACCCGGTTCTGCACCACGAGCTCCTTCGGCAGCAGCACCACCGCGCTCGTCCCGCCGTACGGCGAGGGCCGCAGCGAGACGCGGATGCCGTGCCGCCGGGCCAGCAGGCCGACGACGAACAGCCCGAGCCGGTCGCTGTCGGCCAGGTCGAACTCGGGCGGGTTCGACAGCCGCTCGTTCAGGTGGTGCATCTCCTCGGGGGCGACGCCGAGGCCGCGGTCCTCCACCTCGATGGCGAAGCCCCGGGCCACCATCTCGCCCCGGATCTGCACCCGGGTGTGCGGCGGAGAGAAGATCGTGGCGTTCTCCGCCAGCTCGGCCAGCAGGTGCACGACGTCGGTGACGGCGGCGCCGGCCAGGGCGTGCCCGTGGGGGACCTGGACGTCCACCCGCAGGTAGTCCTCCACCTCCTCCACGGCGGCGCGGGCCACGTCGTACAGGCTCACCGGGTCGCGCCAGCCGCGTCCGGGGGCGGCGCCGGACAGGATGATCAGACCCTCGGCGTGGCGGCGCATGCGGGTCGTGAGGTGGTCCACGCCGAACAGCCGCTCCAGCATGTCGGGGTCGGTGATCTCCTGCTCCAGGCCGTCCAGCATGGACAGCTGGCGCTGCAGCAGCGACTGGCTCCGGCGGGCGAGGTTGAGGAAGACCTTGTTGACGCCCCTGCGCAGGTCGGCCTGGCCGACCGCGGCCTCGACCGCCGTGCGCTGGACCGAGCCGAACGCCTGGCCGAGGTTCTCCACCTCGCGGGTGTCGCTTCCCTCGACGAGGGTGGGCGTCTCGGCCGCCACGTCGACGTCGTCGCCGCGCCGCAGCCGCTCCACGACGGAGGGCAGCCGCTGGTCGGCGAGCGTCCGGGCGGCCGTGTGAAGGCCGATGAGCTCGCGCGTCAGCCGGTGCGCGAACCGGACGGAGACGAAACCGGTGGCGAGCACCGCGGCGAGGCCGAGCACGCCCGCGATGCCGATGTTCCACAGGACGCCGCGCGCGAGGGGGACGGCCCGGTCGGCCAGCGTCTTGCTCGCCGACCCGCTGAGGTCGGTGAGCGAGTGGATCAGCGCCTCGGCGGACGTGGGCCAGGCGATCGCGTCGGGCGGCAGCGGCTGGCCGGCCCGCACCCTCGTCATCACCTCGTTCTCCATCCCGAGGAACGTGGTGTAGACGGGGGAGGCGTTCAGGCTCAGGAACGGCCGGCCCAGCTCCGAGTCGAGCTGGCCGACGCCGAGCTGGTAGAGCAGCCGGCGCTTGCCGACGAGTCCGGAGAACGCGTCCCGCTCGTCCGTGCTCATCCGGCCCGTGACCTGCGCCCCGGTCACGAGGGCCGACTGCTGGCTCGCGATCTCGCGGCTGCGCCCGATGAGGATGACGGCCTTCGTCTGCTCCACCAGGTCGAGGTCGGGGGAGATCATCAGCCGGTCGTACGCCTGGAAGCCGATCTCCGCGACGTCGCTGTACTGCTCGATGGCGTCCAGCCGCGACAGCGACCGGTCGTCCACCTTGTCGCGTACGTCGTCGAGCCTGCCGACCTGCCGGACCAGCTGCTCCACCCGGTCGCGCATCGCGGGCGGCGTCTCGTCGGCGGCATTGCGCGAGACCCGTCCCAGCTGCTCCGCCGCGGCGTCGGTTCGCCGGCGCTGGTCGTCGAGCTCACTGTGGCTGGTGCCGGACGTGGCGAGGTAGTGGACCGACAGGAACCGCTCGCGCTGCAACTCGGAGATGAGCGTCTGGGTGGGGACGACCACGTTGTCGTAGACGGTCTGGATCCGCAGCAGCTCAAGGCCTCGCTGGACCGTCAGAGTGGCGGTGAACCCCCAGATGACCACCAGAGCGGTGACCGGCACGAGCAGGATCGCGAAGATCTTGAAGCGTATGGACCGTTTCCGACCAGCCATGAGACCCGCCCGTCGGTGATACCTGTGTTAATAGTGCCGAAACACTAGCAATCGGTGAGCTGCGCCACCAGGGATCATTCTTAACAAGTTAGACCGTAATTCCGGGTAACGGTCTTCCTGGAACGTTCTCTGACATTTCGGGCCGCGGGCCATAACTTGCCAGCGGTTGTCTGGTTGTCAGACAATCTCTGGCATGACGAAGGGATCCGGTCCGCTCGCGGTGGTGGCCGCCGCGGTCCTCTGGGGAACGGCGGGCACGGCCGGGGCGCTGGCGGACGCTCCGCCCGTCTCGCTGGCCGCCGCACGCCTGGTGCTCGGCGGGACCGTGCTCGCCGCCGCGGCCGCCGCGGCACGTACGGGGTCGTCCGCGCCGGGCAGGGGGAGCGTCGCCGTTCTCGCCCTGGGAGCCGTGGCCGTCGCCGCCTACCAGCTGTGCTTCTTCGCTGCCGTCGCCAGGACGGGGGTCGCGATCGGGACGGTCGTGGCCGTCGGCAGCGGGCCCGTCTTCACGGGACTGCTCTCCTGGCTGGTGGAGCGGTCCGTGCCCACACGCCGGTGGGCGGCGGGCACGGCGATGGCCATCGCCGGGTGCGCCGTGCTCGTCACCGGGGGCGCCGCCGGCGGCGCGGACGCCGGAGGGGTCGCCCTCGCCCTGCTCGGCGGCCTCCTCTACGCCTTCTACGCCGTGACGGCCGCGCGGGCCATCGGCAGGGGCGCCCGGTCGTCGGCCGTCATGGGCGCGCTGTTCGGCGGCGCCGCGGTGATCACGGTCCCGGTCCTCGTGGCGACCGGCCCCGGCTGGGTGGCACACCCGCGCGGCCTGCTCACCGCGCTCTACCTCGGCTGCGCGACCACCGCCCTGGCCTACTTCCTGTACGGCAGGGGCCTGCGGACCACCCCGGTGGCCACGGCGGCCACGCTCGCGCTCGCCGAGCCGGCGGTGGCGGCGCTGCTCGGCCTGGTGCTGCTGCGCGAGCACCTGTCGGCCGTCTCGTGGGCGGGTCTTGTGCTGCTCGCGCTGAGCCTCGTCGCGGTCGCCGTACCGGAGAAGGGGAAGGCCGTCACGGGGCAGGAGGGGGACCGTGTGGAACAGGCTCCCGCGCCTCTAAGCTCGTCGTCGTGACCGTCGCCCGTTCGCCCGCAGGAGCCGGAGGTCGGCCGTCGTGACCGCGTTGCGTCCCGTGTCGGCCGTGGAGGCGCTCGCGGCGGCCCTGCGGGAGCGTGTGCTGTCCGGCGACATCGAGCCCGGCGCGGCGCTGCCCGAGCAGGAGCTGTCCGCGCGGTACGGCGTGGCCCGCCCGACCGTGCGGGAGGCGCTGGCCGTGCTCGTCCACGAGGGGCTGCTGCGCCGGGAGCGCAACCGCAGCGCGTACGTCCCCGTCGTGACGGCCGCCGACCTCGCCGACCTGATGTACGTCAGGAGGCCGCTGGAGGAGCTGATGGCCGAGGCCGTCGCCGGCCGCCGGGTCGCGGCCGCCGAGGCCGCGCTGGACCGGCTGGCCGGGCTGCCGCCGGACGCGCCGTGGGCCGACGTGGTCGCCGAGCACATGGCGCTGCACGAGGCGCTGGTCGCCGCCGCCGGCAGCCCACGGCTGGACCGCCTGTACGGCTCGCTGGCCGCGGAGACCCGCCTCGGCATCGTCGGGCTGCGGCACGTCTACGAGGACCGCCACGAGCTGACCGCCGAGCACGCCGGGCTGCTGCGGGTGATCGCCGAGGGGACGCCGGAGGAGGCCAGGCGGGCGGTCGGCGAGCACCTGCGGTGGCGCGAATCGTGACATCTGCCCGCCTGCCCCGCCGTTCTCTTGCGGGCGGCACGTTCAAGTCGTCACAATCGCGGCCATGCACGGCAACCCAGTGCCGGATTCCTATGTGTACGTGACGGAAGAGGGCGTGACCCGCCACTACGCCGACGGCAGCGTCGAGGCCCTCGCGTGGGAGGACGTCGTCGAGGTCAGGGTCGGCGGTCACGGACGCGCGGACGAGGCAGGCGACGTTCTCATCGTGCTGCTCGACCGCGAGGGCGAGGGGTGCGTCGTCCCCCGGTCGGCCACCGACGCGACCTTCCTGGCCCGGCTGCGGTACCTGCCCGACTTCGACCTCGACCGGCTCAGCACGGCCGTCGAGAGCGCCGCCGCCGACGGATACGTGGTGGTGTGGCGCAGCCCCGACCCGCCCTCACCGTTACCCGACCTCGAGTACGACTGACCCGGGGCGCCGTTCAGGCGCCGTGCCGTCCGGCGCCCGCGCGGAAGCGCTCGACGCCGGCGAGGTTCTCGGCGCGCAACGTGGCCAGGCCGTGCCGGAACTCTGCGGCCAGCGCCTCCTCCTCCGCCAGCCCCTCCTGTTCCAGCACCGACATCCGGTCGCCGCGCAGGCACGTCTGCGGCAGCGCCGCGAGCCGGGCGGCCAGCTCCTCCGCGGCCTCGCGCGCCGTCCCCGGCGGGACCACCGTGGTGACCAGGCCCATCCGCAGCGCCTCCGCGGCGGAGACGGCCCGTCCGGTCAGGATGAGGTCGAGCGCCCGTCCCGTGCCGATGATCCGGGGCAGCCGCACGGTCCCGCCGTCGATGAGCGGCACCCCCCAGCGGCGGCAGAACACCCCGAACGTCGCGTCCTCGGCGGCGACCCGAAGGTCGCACCAGAGGGCCAGCTCCAGCCCGCCCGCGACCGCGTAGCCCTCGACGGCCGCGACGACCGGCTTGGACAGCCGCATCCGGGTGGGCCCCATCGGCCCGTCGCCGCCGGGCTCGATCCGGTTGCCGCGCTCGCCGCCCACCGCGTGCAGGTCGGCCCCGGAGCAGAACGTGCCGCCGTCTCCCCACAGGACGGCGACCGACGCCGTCTCGTCGGCCTCGAACGCACGGAAGGCGTCGGCGAGGGCGGCGGCCGTCTGCCCGTCGACGGCGTTGCGGACCTCGGGGCGATGCAGGATCACTGTGGTGACCGGGCCGTCCCGGTCGATGCGCACGGACATGCCGCCGAATGTAGTTCGGCCAGAGGGCTCCGGCACCGCCGCGCTTCCGGTCACGGCCGAAAGGACACACGGCTCTTTACAATTCCGTCACTGATATTCGTCGAGTTCCGCGGGCCGCCGATCATCACCGCTGATTTCGATCAACGAAGAGTCCGGGCCGCTCGTGGCGTTCCAGGTCCGTATTCCTCTGATTTGTGGCATAGTCGGCGTCCGTTTGACGGCCTGCCAGACGCGAGGCGGCCCGTGTGGGCTGCGCCGTTGTTGGCCCGGCGGCACGGGGCCGCTCCCGACCTGGGCGGATGCCCGGATTTTCGGCTGGGCACGAGTCGGCATACATCTGGTGTCATTTCGCGGAAGCCGTCAAAACTGGCATCGTTGGACCGTTCCGTCAAGTCATTCCGGAAGCTTCACTGCGACCGCTTGTGGACAGTGATCGTTATTCCCCACTCGAGGCTCCCTCTTTACTATCGAGACCGAGTGCCTGATCGTGAAATTCTTGTGTTTCCCGTCAACCCGCGTGGCTCAACGGGTGTCATCGTCTGCGGAGTCCGACGACGAGGGGCGTGATAGATGGAGACGCGGTTGGGGCTGCCCCAGACGCGAGATGTCCCACGGAACGACGGCACGCGGAGATACAGCGGCACGGCGACGGCGTCGTACTTCCGGGTGCTCGTGATCGGCGACCTGATCTGCTCGATCCTCGCGTTCGGCGCGGTCGAGGGGACGCGACTCGCCCTGGGGGCGTTCATCCCGGTGGTCGACCTGATCTTCGGCGTCACTCTGACCGTTCTGTGGCCCGGTGTCATGGGCCTGGTCGGCAGCTACCGCAGGACCGCGCACGGCGAGGGCACCGACGAGTTCCGCGCCGTCACGCAGGGGGGCTTCGGCCTGGTGGCGACCGTCGCGATCGGGGCGTACGTCACGCAGACCACGGTGGCCAGGAGCTACGTCATGGCCATGATCCCGCTGGCGACGTTCGTCACGCTCGTGTTCCGCCATCGGATGCGCAAGCGCCTGCACCGGTCGCGCTCCCGGGGAGAGTACCTGCGGCGGGTCGTCGCGGTCGGGCACTGCGCGTCGGTGCTCGACCTGGTGATGCAGTTCCGCAGGCAGCCGTACCACGGGATGCGGGTCGTCGCGGCGTGCCTGCCGGATCCGCAGGACCGGGGGCGGACGCTCGACGTCGACGAGGTGCCGGTGCTCGGCGACTTCGGCGACGTCCCCTCGGTCGTCGACAAGGTGTCCGCCGACGCCGTGGCCGTCCTCGCCTGCCCCGAGCTGGACGGCGCGGCGCTGCGCCGCCTCGCGTGGGGCATCGAGTCGCGGGGGGCCGACCTGTTCGTCGCCCCGGCGCTCATGGACGTCGCGGGCCCCCGGGTGAGCGTGCGGCCGGTCGCCGGCATGCCGCTGCTCCACGTGCAGCATCCGGATCTGGACGGCGCCCGCCAGTTCGTGAAGAGCGCGTTCGACCGGGTGGTCGCGGCGGTCGCGCTGACCGTCCTCGTCGTGCCGCTGCTGACGATCGCGGTCGTGATCCGCGCCACGAGCTCGGGCCCGGCGCTCTTCCGCCAGGTCAGGGTCGGGCGGCACGGGCGCGAGTTCAAGGTGCTCAAGTTCCGCACCATGGTCGTCGACGCCGAGCGGCTCAAGCGGGTCCTTCTTGACGGGAACGAGTCGGACGGAGTGCTCTTCAAGATTAGGAACGATCCAAGGATCACCCGCGTCGGCGGGGTCCTGCGCCGTTACTCGATCGACGAGCTGCCCCAGTTGATCAACGTGCTGCGCGGTGAGATGTCCCTCGTCGGCCCGCGGCCGCCGCTGCCGTCCGAGGTCGAGCAGTACGGCGTGGACGTGCGCCGCCGCCTCGTCGTCAAGCCGGGCATGACGGGGCTCTGGCAGGTGAGCGGCAGATCCGACCTGTCGTGGGACGAGTCGGTCCGCCTCGACCTGCGCTACGTGGAGAACTGGTCGCTCATGCTGGACCTGCAGGTGCTGTGGAAGACCTGGTCGGCGGTCACCCGCGGAGACGGGGCGTACTGAGGTGAAGGCTCTCGTCCTGGCGGGCGGCTCGGGGACCCGCCTGCGTCCCATCACGCACACGCGGGCCAAGCAGCTCGTCCCGGTGGCCAACAAGCCGGTCCTGTACTACGGGCTGGAATCGATCGCCGCGGCCGGGATCCGTGAGGTCGGCATCGTGGTGGGCGACACCCACGCCGAGATCGAGGCCGCCGTGGGCGACGGGTCCCGGTTCTCGCTGCAGGCCACCTATCTCCGGCAGAAGGAGCCCCTCGGGCTGGCGCACGCGGTCCTCATCGCCCGTGACTACCTGGGCGACGACGACTTCGTCATGTACCTCGGCGACAACTTCGTCGTCGGGGGCATCGAGAGCCTGGTGGGGCGGTTCCGGGGGTCGCGGCCGAGCGCGCAGATCATGCTGACCCGGGTGTCCGACCCGCGCCACTTCGGCGTCGCCGAGCTCGACGCGGACGGCCGCGTCGTGCGTCTGGAGGAGAAGCCGCGCGAGCCGAAGAGCGACCTCGCCCTTGTCGGCGTCTACCTGTTCACCCCGGCCGTGCACGAGGCGGTGGCGGAGCTCAAGCCGTCCTGGCGGGGGGAGCTGGAGATAACCGACGCCATCCAGTGGCTCATCGACAACGGGCACGTGGTCGAGCCCTCCGTGATCTCGGGCTACTGGAAGGACACCGGCAACGTCGCCGACATGCTGGAGGTCAACCGGCTGGTGCTGGAGTCGGTGGAGCGCCGGATCGACGGCGAGGTGGAGGACTGCGAGCTCATCGGGCGCGTCGTCGTCGAGGCCGGCGCCGTCGTGCGCGGCTCGCGCATCGTCGGACCGGCCGTCGTGGGCGCGGGGACCGTCATCACCGGCTCGTACGTCGGCCCGTTCACCTCGATCGGCGCCGACTGCGTGCTGAGCGGGAGCGAGATCGAGTACTCCATCGTGCTGCCGCGCGCCTCCATCAGAGGGGTGCGCCGGATCGAGGCCTCGTTGATCGGCCACGACGTCGAGGTCACCCCAGCACCCGACACGCCGAAGGCGCATCGCCTGGTGCTGGGGGACCACAGCAAGGTCCAGATCAGCTCGTGACGGCGTCCGGATCGCGGCCCTCCCGGGCTAGGGCCTCGGCCTCGTACGCGCGGGCCAGCTCCTCGGGCATCGGGGTGAGGTCGGCGCAGCGCGCGAAGTCCCGCAGGGTCGTGCCGGTGCACGCGGCGTCCACGTTCGCGGCGCCCCGGCGCGCCTGCACGTCGTCGATGTTCACCGTGCGGAAGTCGATGCTGAACCGCGTGCGGCCCGAGGTGTTCGGGACGGTCGAGTGCAACTGGGCGCCGGAGAACAGCATGAAGCCGCCCGCCTCCGGCACCACGCGGAGCTGCGGATCGAGCTCGATCTCCTCCTCCGGCTTCGGCTGCTCGCGGGTGTCCCCGTGAACGTGCCGGGCGGCCGTGTGCCTGCTGGTGCGGTTCCACTCCGCGTAGTCGTACCGGGCGCTGCCGTTGGCGACGGGACGGTCGAAATAACGGGTGTGGAACGTCATCACGTTCTCCGGGACGACCGGGTAGATCGGCATCCACCAGTTGATCTGGTTGAAGGGCGCGGAGTACCAGCAGTCGCGGTGCGGATGGAAGGCGTAGGAAATTCCGGAGGTGAGGTAGTCGTGGGAGGTGGACGTGCGGAGCCGGGGCACGTCGAAGTAGGTGTGCTCGAGCGAACAGCCGATCTCCTCGATCACCATCGGCAGGAGCTTCTTGCATTGCGGGTGGTGGATGAAACGGGGTTTGAGATCGGCGAGGAGCGCCGCGAACCCCTCCACCGGCATCTCGAACTGGGCCGTCTCCGGATCCAGGCCGCCGAACGCGTCCTCGATGAGCTCCCGGGCGAAGCCGATCAGCTCCGTCGAGGACGGAGTGGCCGGGTAGACGAACACGTCGCCGGCGTAGAGATGGGCTCGCCGTTCCTCGTCGTCCATTTCACTGTTGGAAAAGAGCGTGGTCATCGGTGGAGTTTCTCCCTCGTCGAGGATGGCCGATGTCATTCTTACGCGCCATGAATCAGATGCGCATCACCTTGCCGATATTTTCTCGTATGTTTCGCTGGTGTACGGATTTCGTGACGGCCAAATCCTCGCCCCCGCGGCGCTTATCCTGTGAAGCGTCACTCCCGCACCGTGCGGCACAATCTCCAAACGTTCCAGCTGAAGGACGGGTGTGGATCTCCTGTGAAAGTTCTCGTCACCGGCGGGGCCGGATTCATCGGCTCCCACTACGTCCGCACGCTGCTGTCCGGCGGCTACCCGGCCTTCGCCGGGGCGTCCGTGACGGTGCTCGACCGGCTCACCTACGCCGGTAGCCGTGCCAACCTGGCCCCGGTCGAGGGCCGGTACGCGTTCGTGCACGGCGACGTGTGCGACGCGGCGCTGCTGGCCGAGGTCGTCCCTGGGCACGACGTCGTCGTCCACTTCGCGGCCGAGTCCCACGTCGACCGGTCGATCGACGGCGCGGCGGACTTCGTCCGGACCAACGTGCTCGGCACGCAGACGCTGATGGAGGCGTGTCTGACGGCTGGGGTGGGCCGCGTCGTCCAGGTGTCCACCGACGAGGTCTACGGGTCGATCGAGACCGGGTCCTGGGACGAGAGCGCTCCTCTGGCGCCCCGCTCGCCGTACTCGGCCTCGAAGGCGGGCGGCGACATGATCGCCCGCGCGTACGCGGTCACACACGGGCTGCCGGTGTCCGTGACGCGGTGCGGGAACAACTACGGGCCCTACCAGTACCCGGAGAAGGTGATCCCGCTGTTCGTCACCAACCTCATCGAGGGACGGCCCGTTCCGCTGTACGGCGACGGCGGCAACGTCCGCGACTGGATCCACGTGGACGACCACTGCCGCGGCATCCAGCTCGTCGCCGAGGTGGGCGAGCCCGGCGAGGTCTACCACATCGCGGGCACGGCCGAGCTGACCAATCTCGAGCTCACGCGGCGCCTGATCGACCTCCTCGGCGCCGCGCCGGAGCTGGTGGAGCGGGTCCCCGACCGCAAGGGACACGACCGCCGTTACTCCCTCGACGACCGCAGGCTCCGCGCCCTGGGATACGCGCCCCGGGTGCCGTTCGACGAGGGACTGGCGGACACCGTGCAGTGGTATCTGGACCATCCGGCGTGGTGGAAGCCGCTGCGCGCGGGCCGCCGGTGACGACGTGGACTCCGTGCGACCGTCCCGGCCACCGGCGGCGCCTCCCCGGACGGCGCCCGTCGCGGCGGCGGACGCGCGCCGGCTGGCCGGCATCGGGCTCTGGCTGGTGCTGCTGCCCCTCGCCGGGTGGGCGGGGCTAAGGCTGGTCGGCGCCGAGCCGAAGTTCCGGTGGTCCCAGGCGGTGTCGTTCACGCCGTACGCCGCGGCGGCCTCGCTCGTGCCGCTCCTCGCCGCGGTCGGGCTGCGCCGGCGGGCGACGGCCGTGGCGGCCTTCGCCGTGACCGCGTCCCTCGCGGCGGCGGTCCTGCCGCGGGCCCTGCCCGACGGCAACCCGCCCGCGGACGGCCCGTCGCTGCGTGTGCTGTCCGCGAACCTCTACCACGGCTCCGTGCCCGCCGGAGCCCTGATGGACGCGCTGCGGCGGCACCGCCCGGACGTGCTCGTCATGGTGGAGTTCACCCCGGAGACGTCGGCCGCGCTCGACCGCGCCGGCGTCGCGCGGCTGCTGCCGTACCGGGTGTCGGCGCCCGAGCCGGACGGTCAGGGGTCGGCCGTCTACTCGCGCCTGCCCCTCCGCGCGGACGGCCCGCCGCTGCCGGGTGAGGGGCCGCGCCAGATCCCCGCGCTGCTCACTCTGCCGGACGGGCGGGAGGTGAGCGTCGTCGCGGTGCACGCGTGCGCGCCGTCCGGCGGCTGGCGCTCGGGCTGCTGGGCGTCGAGCATCCGGGCGCTTCCCCCGGCGGGCGGGCGGCTGCGCGTCCTGGCGGGCGACTTCAACTCCACGCTCGACCACGCGGTGCTCCGCGAACTGATCGCGACGGGCTACCGGGACGCGGCGGACGTCACCGGAAAGGGGCTGGCCATGACCTGGCCGTATCTGGATCAGCCGTGGTTCTTCCCCAAGGTCGCCATCGACCACCTGCTCGCGGACTCCCGCATCGCGATCCGGAGCTTCGCGACGTCCGCGCTGCCGGGAACCGACCATCGTGCGGTGGTCACCGACATCACGCTCCCGGCGGCGTCGTGACCAGGTGGATGGTGACCGGCGCCGGAGGCATGCTCGGCGCCGACCTCGTGACCCTGCTCCGGCACGAGGGCGAGGACGTCGTCCCCCTGGCCCGGCGCGACCTCGACCTGCGTGACCCGCGCGCGGCCGGGGCCGCCGTCGAGGACGTGAAACCGGACGTCGTGGTCAACTGCGCGGCGTGGACGGCGGTCGACGAGGCGGAGGCCCACGAGGAGGAGGCGCTGGCGGTGAACGGCCACGGGGTCCGCCGGCTCGCCGCCGCCTCCGCGGGCCACGGCGCGAAGCTCATCCACATCTCCACCGACTACGTCTTCGACGGCACGGCCCGTCTGCCGTACGCCGAGGACGAGCCGGTCGACCCCGTCAACGCGTACGGCCGGACCAAGCTGGCGGGGGAACGGGCGGCCCTGAGCCACGGCGGCCATATCGTCAGGACCGCCTGGCTCTACGGCGAGCACGGCGCGAACTTCGCGACCACCATGATCCGCCTCGCCGGCGAGCGGGACACCGTCTCCGTGGTGGACGACCAGCACGGCCAGCCGACCTGGACGGCCGATCTGGCCGGGCGGATCGTCCTGCTGGGCCGCTCGGGCGCGCCCCCCGGCGTCTACCACGGCACCAACGCCGGCCGCACGACCTGGTACGGCTACGCGCGGGAGATCTTCCGCCTGCTCGGCGCGGATCCCGACCGGGTCAGGCCCACGACCAGCCGCGACTTCCCGCGTCCCGCCCCGCGCCCCGCCTACAGCGTTCTGGGGCACGCGGCGTGGGGGCGGGCGGGGATGGCCCCGATGCGGGACTGGCGCGAGGCGCTGCACGACGCGTGGCCACGCCTGACCCGAATCGTGTGACGTTTGGGGGCGTGCGGCCGATATTCCACGGACGGCAATCGCGAAGACGGGTGGAACGGGCCATGGCCGGATGACGGCGCCGGGGCGGGCGCGCAGGCGGTCGGTCCTGGGCACGGACCTGGACGCGATGACGATGCGGGAGGCCGTCGCGGCCTGCGTGGACGCGGTCGACGGCGGCGGACGCCTGACGATCGGCGTGGTCAACGCGGCGAAGATCGTCAACATGCGGACGGACGCGGCGCTGCGCCGGTCGGTGCTCGACTGCGACCTGATCCTCGCCGACGGCCAGGCCGTCGTGTGGGCCGCCCGCGTGCTCGGGCACCCGCTGCCGGAACGGGTGGCGGGGATCGACCTGTTCGTGGAGCTGCTGGCCGAGGGGGAGCGGCGCGGATACCGGCCGTACTTCTTGGGGGCGACGCCCGAGGTGCTGGCCCTGCTGGTCGAGGAGGTGCGGCGCGGCTTCCCCGCGCTGCGCGTCGCCGGGGCCCGCGACGGCTACTTCCCGGCGGAGGACTCGGCGCTGGTCGCCGGGGAGATCGCCGACTCCGGGGCGGACATGCTGTTCCTCGGCATCACCTCGCCGAAGAAGGAGATCTTCGTCCGCGACTGGGGCGAGGCCACCGGAGCCAAGGTCATCCATGGTGTCGGCGGGTCCTTCGACGTCCTGTCCGGACGGACCCGGCGGGCGCCGCGAACGTGGCAGCGCCTGGGGCTCGAATGGCTGTACCGTCTCCTGCAGGAGCCGGTCCGCCTGGGCCCCCGCTATCTCAAGACCAACGGGAGGTTCCTCCTCCTGGTGGCCGTCGGCCTGATGCGCCGCGGCCGTGACTAGTACACGACCCGGTCAAGCGAGTACCGCCGACGGCCTCTGGAGTGAAAACGTGACGCAGCACCGCCGAATCGCCATGCTGGGCCCGGGAGCGCCGGCCGACCTGGTGTCGGACATGGTCGACCTCGCGGTACGCGGCCTGCCCCCGGGATACGTGGACGGCGAGTTCGTGTTCACCCGGCGCGGCGTCCGCCGGCCCGACGGGTCGTGGGACGCCGTCCCCGAAGGGCGGAGCGTCCGCTACACGGCGATCGCGGCGCTCGGCGTGGCCGCCCTTCCGGAGGAGCGGCGCCGGGCGGCACTCGCGGGGGACACGGTCCTCGACCTCGCCGGCCGTCTCGTCGAGCGCCTCCCCGCCGTGGAGGGGCTGGGCGACGCCGCGCTCATCTGTTGGGCGGCCGCGGAGACGGGGCACCCCGGCCTCGGCGTCGCGCTGCGGCGGCTGGCCGAGCTGGACGCGTCCTCGTCGCAGGGCCAGGTGTTCACGGTGGAGGCCGCCTGGGCGCTGGCGGCGCTCGTCGCCGCGCGGTCGGTGCTCGGCGCCGACCCGGGGCTGGACGGACAGCTGGAGCGCTCCCGCGACCGCCTGCTCGCGGGCCTGGCGTCCGACCGCCTGTACCGCCACGTCCTCGGCCCGTCGTCCGGGCCGCTGGTGCCGTGGTACCGGGCGCACGTGGGCTGCTTCGCCGACCAGGTCTACCCTCTGCAGGCGCTGGCGCGGCTGCACGCCGCGCTCGGCGACCCCGCCGCGCTCGCGGCCGCCGAGCAGGTGGCCGAGGGCATCTGCGAGGCCCAGGGCGAGCAGGGGCAGTGGTGGTGGCACTACGACGCCCGCTCGGGCGCCGTCGTCGAGGGCTACCCCGTCTACAGCGTCCACCAGCTCGCCATGGCGCCCATGGCCCTGCTGGACCTGGCCGACGCCGGGGGCGCCGCCCACCTGCGGGAGATCGCCGCGGGCGTGCTCTGGATGACCGAACGGCCGGAGACGGACGAGCCCCTCATCGACACGGGCCTCGGCCTGACGTGGCGCAAGGCGGCCAGGGACGACCCCGGCAAGCTGGTGCGGGGGCTGCGCGCGGTCGCCACCCGCGCCCACCCCGCGGCCCGGCTCGCGACGCTCGACCGGCTCTACCCCCCGGTCGCCATCGACCGCGAGTGCCGCCCGTACGAGCTGGGCTGGCTTCTGTACGCCTGGCTGTCCGACCTCAGCGCCTACGGGTCATGACCCTGTCGCCCGGCTGCTGTCGTCCCGCAGCCAGGTGGTGTAGTCGCCGGCGCGGATGGCGGGACGCGCCCTCCCCCGCGCGAGGACGGTGACGCCGACGAAGACGGTCGCGGCGGGCAGCAGCCACGGCTCCCGCAGGACGATCCCGACGAGGTCTCCCACGGTGGTGCGCGCGGACGGGCCGCCCGAGCCGCTGACCTGCTCCCACTCGTGGATGCCCGTCGCCGCGCGGACGCGGCGCCGCAGCAGGTCGGCGAACGTGCGGGGGGTCTGGATGCCGGCCCGCGCCCCCGCCACCACCGCGCGCTCGTCGTCGGCGAACGCCAGGGACACGGCCAGGTCGTCGGCCATGACCGCGGGGAGCGACCGGATCCGGTCGTTGCCCTCCTCGGTCACCGCGATGACGCCCCGCCCGAACAGGCCCGCTCGCACGTGCGGCAGGCGCGTCCAGACGGCGTAGTAGAGGCGGACGGCCCACGGCCGGTCGGCGAGCGCCAGGTCCCGCTCGGGAGCCGTGGCGAGCAGCGTGCCGGAGCCGTCCAGGGGAGCGGTCAGCGCGCGGACGCCTGCCGTGCTCAACGTGACGTCCGCGTCCACGTAGAGCCGGGGGAAGCCGCGGGCGGCCCGGTCGCCGAGGCGCAGCGCCTCCCGCTTCGAGGGCACCGGGGTGGTCACCACGCGCACGCCGTGCGCCCGCGCGACGGACTCCGTCTCGTCGGTGCAGCCGTTCGCGACGACCACGATGTCGAGCTCATCCGGCCGGGCGTCGTCGAGCAGCCCGGAGAGGAGGCGGCCAAGGACCCGCGCCTCGTTGTGCGCGGGGATCACGACGCTCGTCACAGGGAGCAGTATGGACGGTTCCATCCGTCTCAGGAAGCGGCGTGGCGGGGGAGGATTCCCGATTCCAGCGCCTCCTTCAAGGTCGGCGCCGCCGCGTCCTTCGGGGAAAGTATCGGCTCCTCGCCGAGCGGCCACTCGATGCCTATTCCCGGGTCGAGCGGGTGGACGCCGTGCTCACGTTCCGGCGCGTACGGCTGGGAGCACAAATAGACGACCGTGGCCTGCTCGCTGAGCGCGAGGAACGCGTGGCCGAGCCCTTCGGCGAGGTACACCGCCCTCCGGGAGACGTCGTCGAGCACGACCCCCTCCCACGCGCCGAAGGTGGGCGAGCCCGCCCGGACGTCCACCACGACGTCCAGCACGCGTCCCGCGACGCAGGTGACGTACTTCGCCTGACCGGGCGGCACGTCCGCGAAGTGGATGCCGCGCAGCACCCCGCGCCGGGAGATCGAGCAGTTGACCTGCGCCAGCTCCATGGTGTGCCCGATCGCGTCGCGCAGGTCCCCGGCGCGGAAGCACTCGAGGAAGTCGCCCCGGACGTCGCTGTGGATACGCGGGGTATGGCTCCACGCCCCGTCGATGCTCAGCCGCTCCATGGCCGCAAAGCATGACACAAGACGTGTAACGCTCCACGCCCGTCACCCGAATTACCGCTGTCGAACTCCGATGCTGGGGGGGAAATGCCAGCACGTTTTCTGCCAGCCCATTCCGCCCTGAACACGTCCCCGAAAAGGCCCGTATTAATTCCGTCGTACGGCCTGGGGGCCTTTTGATGACGACGTGTCGTCTGTGCGGTTCGGCGAGCCTCATCGGCGTGGTCGACCTCGGCGCGACGCCCCCGTGTGAGCGGTTCCTCACGGCGGAGCAGCTCGACGAGCCGGAGATGACCTATCCGCTGCACCTGCGGTTGTGCGCGGACTGCCGGCTCGCCCAGATCCCGGCGCTGATCACGCCGGAGGACACCTTCACCGAATACGCCTACTTCTCGTCGTACTCGACCTCCTGGGTGGAGCACGCGCGCAGGTTCGTGGCGGACGCCGTCGAGAGGCTGCGCCCCGGCTTCGTGGTCGAGGTGGCCAGCAACGACGGCTACCTGCTGCGGCACGTCGTGGAGCGGGGGATCCGGTGCCTCGGCGTCGAGCCCTCGGCCAACGTGGGCCGGGCGGCCAGGGACGCGGGCGTGCCGACCGTCACGGAGTTCCTCACCCCCGAGTCCGGCTCGGCCATACGAGCCGAGCACGGGCCGGCCGACCTCGTCGTGGCCAACAACGTCTACGCGCACATCCCCGACGTGGCCGGGTTCACGCGGGGTCTGCGCGCCCTCGTGGCCGACGACGGGTGGGTCTCCGTCGAGGTCCAGCACCTGCTCACGCTGATGGAGCTCAACCAGTACGACACCATCTACCACGAGCACTTCCAGTACTACACGGTCGACTCGGCCCAGCGGGCGCTGGCGAGCGGCGACCTGACCCTGGTGGACGTCGAGCTGCTGCCCACGCACGGCGGGTCGATCCGGCTGTGGGCCCGCCCGTCCGGCACGGGAGCCGAGCCGGGCCCGCGCGTGGCCGAGGTCCTCGCGCGGGAGAAGGCCGCCGGACTGCATGAGCTGTCCGGATACGCGCAGTTCGCGGACCGGGTGGCGCGGGTCCGGCGCGAGCTGCTGGCCTTCCTCGTCGACGCCGCCGCCCAGGGCAGGACCGTCGTAGGGTACGGCGCCCCCGGCAAGGGGAACACCCTGCTCAACCACTGCGGGATCCGTCCCGATCTGCTGCGGTACACGGTGGATCGGAACCCGTACAAGCACGGGCGCTTCACCCCCGGCGCCCGCATCCCCGTCCTGCCGCCCGACCAGATCGCCGTCGACCGGCCGGACTACGTGCTGGTGCTGCCGTGGAACCTTCGCGAGGAGCTCACCGCCCAGCTCTCGTACGTCCGCGACTGGGGCGGCCGCCTCGTGTTCCCCATCCCCCGCCTGGAGATCGTGTGAAGGTCGTTCTCTTCTGCGGCGGGCGCGGCACGCGGATGCGCAGCGACCTGCCCGGCGGCGGCATGCCCAAGCCGATGCAGCTCGTCGGTCCCCGCCCGCTGCTCTGGCACGTCATGCGGTACTACGCCCACTTCGGGCACCGGGAGTTCATCCTCTGCCTCGGGTACGGCGCGCAGCACATCAAGGAGTTCTTCCTCAACTACCAGGAGACCGTCTCCAACGACTTCGTCCTGCGCGGCGGCAAGGTGAGGCTCCTGTCCACCGACATCTCCGACTGGTCGGTGTCGCTGGTCGACACCGGCGTCGACTCGCCCATCGGGGAGCGGCTGCGCCGGGTGCGCCCGCACCTCGGCGACGAGCCGATCTTCCTGGCGAACTACGCCGACGTGCTCACCGACGCGCCGCTGCCGGAGATCATCCGGCGGTTCGAGGCCACGGACGCCGGGGCCTCCATGATGGTCGTCCCCCCGTCGAACACCTTCCACTGCGTGGACGTGGGGGAGGACGGCAGGGTCGGCGGGATCACCCCGGTCAGCGACATGCCGCTGTGGGTCAACGGCGGCTTCTTCGTGCTCCGCCAGGAGATCTTCGACCACATCCCGGAGAACGGCGACCTCGTCGCCGACGGGTGCGCCGAGCTGGCCAAGCGCGGCCGGCTGCTCGCCTACCCCCACCGCGGGTACTGGCGGCCGAGCGACACCGTCAACCAGCGGCTGGAGCTCGACCAGGCGTGGGCGCGCGGCCACCGGCCCTGGGCGCTGTGGGAGAGCGAGTGATCGCGCTCGGCGCGGGCGGCATGCGCGCGGTCGCCGCGCTCGGCGCCCACTGCGACGACCTCGCGATCGGGGCGGGCGGGACGCTGCTGTCGCTGTGCGCGGCGCACCCGGGCGTCCGCGTGGACGCGCTGGTGCTGTCGGGCGGCGGCACGGAACGGGAGGACGAGGAGCGCGCCGCCCTCGCCGCCTTCTGCGCGGGCGCCGACCTGCGGCTGACCGTTCTGAAGCTGCCCGACGGACGGCTGCCTGCCCACTGGGACGAGGCCAAGAGCGCCGTCGAGGAACTGCGCGCGAGGACCGACCCGGACCTGCTGCTCGCCCCCCACCGCGGCGACGCGCACCAGGACCACCGCGGCCTGGCCGAGCTGGTGCCCACGGCCTTCAGGAACCATCTCGTCCTCGGCTACGAGATCGTCAAGTGGGACGGCGACCTCGGTCGTCCCTCGGCCTACCAGCCGCTCTCCCCCGAGGTGGCCCGGGCGAAGGCCGACCTGCTCCAGCGGCACTACCCCTCGCAGCGGCACCGCCCCTGGTACGACCCGGAGGCGTTCCTCGGCCTCGCCCGCATTCGGGGGATCGAGTGCGGCGCCCGGTACGCGGAGGCCTTCCACGTGAACAAGCTCATCCTCGACCTGGAGAACAGATGCGGGTAATGCTGACCGGACACCAGGGCTACCTGGGCACGGTGATGGCCCCGGTGCTCGCCGAGGCCGGCCACGAGGTGGTCGGGCTCGACTCGGGGCTGTTCGCCGACTGCGTGCTCGGCCCTCCGCCCGCCGACCCCGAGACGTACACGGTGGACCTGCGCGACGTCGAGCCCCGTCACCTCGCCGGGGTCGACGCCGTGGTCCACCTGGCCGCGCTGTCCAACGACCCCCTCGGGTCGCTGGCTCCCGAGCTGACGTACGACATCAACCACCACGCCTCCACCCGGCTGGCCCGGCTCGCGCGGGACGCCGGGGTGCGCCGGTTCCTGTACGCCTCCACCTGCTCGGTGTACGGCGCCTCGGGCGGCGACGACCTCCTCGACGAGGACGCGCCGCTGCGGCCCGTGACGCCGTACGCGGAGTCCAAGGTCCGGGTGGAGGACGACCTCGTCGCGCTGGCGGACGACGACTTCACGCCCGTCTTCCTGCGCAACGCCACGGCGTTCGGCTTCTCCCCGCGGCTGCGCGCCGACATCGTGCTCAACAACCTGGTCGGCCACGCGCACCTGTCCGGGGAGGTGCGGGTGCTGTCCGACGGCACCCCGTGGCGTCCGCTGGTCCACGCGCGCGACATCGCCGAGGCCTTCGCCGCGGCGCTGGCCGCGCCGCGCGAGAACGTGCACGCGAAGCCGTTCAACGTGGGGACGGAGCTGAACAACCTTACGGTCGCCGAGATCGCGGCCGAGGTCGTCGAGGCCGTGCCCGGGTCGGCGCTCGTGATCACCGGGGAGTCGGGCGCCGACCCGCGCTCGTACCGTGTGGACTTCTCCCGGGTCCGTGCCGCGCTGCCCGGGTACGAGGCGCGCTGGACGGTCAAGGCCGGCGCCCTCGAACTGGTCGAGGCCTACCGCCGGCATGGGCTGACCGCGGACGACTTCCACCGGCGGTTCACCCGTCTCGCCCGGCTCTCCGACCGGCGGACGGCGGGCGACGTCGACACGTCGCTTCGCCCATGAGCGACATGCACGCCCTGGTGCGGCGGCTGTACCCGCTGTGCCGCAGCATCACGGGCGACGGGGTGCGGCGCACGCTGGAGATCGTCTCCGAGTCGATCCCCCTGGAGATCAGCGAGGTGCCGACGGGCACGCAGGTCCTCGACTGGACGATCCCCAAGGAGTGGAACATCCGGGACGCCTACATCAAGGACGCCTCCGGCGCCCGCGTCGTCGACTTCGCGGTGTCGAACCTCCACGTCGTCGGCTACAGCGTGCCCGTCTCGGCCACCATGACCCTGGACGAACTGCGCCCGCGCCTGCACACGCTGCCGGACCAGCCCGACCTGGTGCCCTACCGGACCAGCTACTACGCCGAGACGTGGGGCTTCTGCCTGAGCGAGAACACACTGGCCGGGATGGGACCCGGGCCGTACGAGGTGCGCGTGGACTCGACGCTCGCCGACGGGCACCTGACGTACGGCGAGCACGTGATCCCCGGCGGCGAGGAGGAGGTGCTCGTCTCCTGCCACGTGTGCCACCCCTCGCTGGCCAACGACAACCTCGCGGGCGTCGCCGTGGCGGTACGGCTGGCCCAGTGGCTCGCCGGCCGGAAGGAGCGCCGGTACACCTACCGCTTCGTGTTCGCGCCCGGCACGATCGGCGCGATCACGTGGCTGGCGCGCAACCGGGACCGGGTGGACCGCGTCAGGCACGGCGTCGTGCTCGCCTGCGCCGGGGACCGCGGCGCGCTCACCTACAAGCGCAGCAGGCGGGGGGACACCGAGATCGACCGGGTGTTCGCGCACGTCCTGCGCGACCGCGAGCACACGCTGCTCGACTTCTCCCCCTACGGATACGACGAGCGGCAGTACTGCTCGCCCGGCTTCGACCTGGCGGTGGGCAGCCTGACCAGGACCCCCTACGGGGGCTACCCCGAGTACCACACGTCGGCCGACGACCCCGACTTCGTCTCCCCGGAGGCCATGGAGGACACCCTGGACGTCTGCCGCCAGGCCGTGGAGATCCTGGAGCGGAACCGCGCCTACGTGAACCTGAGCCCGTACGGCGAGCCGCAGTTGGGCAGGCGCGGCCTGTACGGATCACTCGGGGGACGGAGTGATACGAAACAGGCGCAGATGGCGATGTTGTGGGTGTTGAATCTCAGCGACGGGCTGCACACCCTCCTGGACATCTCGGAACGATCCACCCTTCCGTTCGCCGCCGTGGCAGAGGCGGCCCGGGCTCTGCATGACGCGGGACTGGTGAAGGAGTCAGCCGGATGACGCAGTTCGAGACGTCCACGCGACCGGGGGCCCTCGGCCTGCGGGTCGGCGAGGTCGTGGAGGTCCGCGACGCCGAGGAGATCCTGGCGACGCTCGACGAGAAGGGCGAGCTGGACAGCCTGCCCTTCATGCCGGAGATGCTGCGCTTCTGCGGCCGGCGGCTCACCGTCCACAAGGTCGCGCACAAGCTCTGCGACACGATGACCGGCAGCGGAATGCGGAGGATGCGGGACGCGGTGCACCTGGTCGACGCGCGGTGCGACGGCTCGGCGCACGGCGGCTGCCAGACCTCGTGCTCCCTGTACTGGAAGGAGGCCTGGCTCCGGCGCGTCGACCCGGACGAGCCGGCGCCCGACGCGGCACCCGACGCGGCGCCCGTCCCCGCGCCCGGACGCAGCCTGCCGATCCTTGAGGTCAACACGCGGCGGGAGCCCGGCGAGGACGGTGAGACGCGCTACCGCTGCCAGGCGACCGAGCTCCTGCGCGCCGCCCCCGAGCCCCTGCCGTTCCGGGACCTGAGCCAGTACGTCACGGACGTCCGGGTCGGCAACGCGGGGGTCCTCGCCACCCTGCGGACCGTCTTCTTCGGGCTGTTCAACCGGTTCCAGCGGATCAGCCGCAGGCTCCCCTCGTGGATGCGGTTCAGGGACGGCATGGAATGGGGATTCGTCGCGCCCGGACCGAACACCGCGACCCCGACGGCCGAGACCGGCCTCCAGCCCGGCGACCTCGTCCGGGTCAAGCCGCGCGACGCCATCGTCGCCACTCTCAACAACGGACGGCTCAACCGGGGGATGGGCTTTGAGGAGGAGATGGCGCGGTACTGCGGCCGGGAGGCACGGGTGCGGGCCCGGGTCGAGCGCTGCATCGACGAGAAGACGGGCCGGATGCTGCAGATGAAGAGTCCCTGCATCATCTTGGACGGCGTCGTGTGCGCGGGTGTGTACAAGGCCAACTGTCCTCGCGAGTTCGTCCCGTTCTGGCGGGAGATCTGGCTGGAGCGCGTCGGCGAGCGCGGCTAGGGACCGGGGAGATCTGCCATGCACGAGCACCAGGGCGCGGAGACCGGCGAGCGGTCCTCCGCCGAGGCCGACGCCGAGCACCTCGAGGCGATCGGCCGCAAGGCCGGCCGCGGGTTCGGCTGGAGCCTCCTGGGCGCCCTGGCGACGCGCGCGGGCTCCTTCCTGATGGGGTTGGTGC
Source organism: Microbispora corallina (assembly GCF_016863035.1). Lineage (GTDB taxonomy): Bacteria > Actinomycetota > Actinomycetes > Streptosporangiales > Streptosporangiaceae > Microbispora > Microbispora corallina. The sequence continues at coordinate 235,155 of NZ_BOOC01000005.1, read as the reverse complement.
TGGCGCGTCTGCTGTCCCCCGCCGACTTCGGCATCTTCGCGGTGGCCCTGGCCGCGACCCAGTTCGTCATGGTCGTCAAGGACATCGGGATCATGGCCGCGGTCGTCCAGTGGCGGGGCAGGCTGGAGGACGTCGCGCCCACCGCCACCACCCTCTCCATGATCTCCGCCGTCACCCTGTACGCGGTCTTCTGGGTGGGCGCGCCGTACTTCTCGGCGCTCGCGGGCAGCGCGGAGGCCACGCCGGTCGTCCGGATCCTCACCTCGGTCATCCTCATCGAGGCGATCACCGCGGTGCGCAGCGCGACGCTGCTGCGCCGGTTCCACGTGGGCAAGAGCTCCAAGGCCGTCCTGGCCGGGTTCCTGGTGAACGCCCCCGTGGCGATCGCCCTGGCCGCGAACGGCGCGGGGCCGTACAGCTTCGCCTGGGGGCAGGTCGCGGGCGCGGTGGTGACCGGCGTGCTCATGCTCGTCTACGCCCGGCTGCCGTGGCGGATGGGATTCGACCGGCCGACCGCGGCGAAGCTGCTCTGGTTCGGGATCCCCTCCGCGGCGGGCATCGCGCTGGAGGTCGTGCTCCTCAACGTCGGCTACATCATCGTCGGCGCGATCATGGGGCCGGTGTGGCTCGGCTTCTACCTGATGGCGTTCAACATGTCGAGCTGGGTGCCGGGGCTGATCGGCACCGCGATCCGCTCGGTCTCCATCGCCGGGTTCTCGCGGCTGGCGGAGCGCGACGAGGCGTCGCTGTCGATCGGCGTCCAGAAGACCGTGCCGCTCCTGGTCGCCGCCGTCCTGCCGCTGGCCGTCCTCATGGGGGTGCTCGCGCACCCGCTCATCCACTACCTGTACGGCGACAAGTGGGGGCAGTCCGCGGGCGTCCTGCGGTTCCTGGCGGTGCTGATGGTGCTGCGCATGCTCACCTCCCTCGCCCTGGACATCCTCAACGGCCGGGGCGCGACGCGCTCGACCGTCTGGATGAACCTGGGGTACGGCGCCGCCACGATCCCCGCTGTGATCGTCGGCACCCACCTGGACGGCATCCGGGGCGCGGCGATCGGCCAGACCGCCGCCGCCCTGCTCGTCGCGCTCCCGCTCGCGATGACAGCGGTGCGCCTCGCTGGCGTGCGGCTGACCCCCATCCTGCCCTCCCTGGTACGGCCGCTGGCTGGAGCCGCGGTCTCCTGCGCGGTCACCGCGGCCCTCGCCGCGCTGACGCGGGGCAGCGACTTCCTCCAGCTCGCCGTGGCGGGCGGCGCAGGCTTCCTGGTCTACGTCCTGATCGTGGTGCCGATGGAGCAGATCAGGATGGTGCGGGATCAGGCCGTCCGGCGGCTTCGCGCGGCGCTCGTGCGCCCCCACCCCGTGCCGGCCGAGGCGACGTCCAAGGAGAGCTGAATGCCAGGGTCCGACAAGCTCGTCTCCATCGGCATGCCGGTCCGCAACGGCGCGGACCGGATGGAGCCGGCCGTGCGGTCGGTGCTGGCCCAGGATCACGAGCGGCTGGAGCTCGTGATCTCCGACAACGCGTCGACCGACGGCACCGAGGAGTTCTGCCGCGCGCTGGCGAGGGAGGACGGCCGGGTCGTCTACCACCGCCAGCCGCGCAACGTCGGCGTGGTGGGGAACTTCGTGGAGGTGCTGCGCCGGTCGCGGGGCGAGTTCTTCCGGTGGATGGGCGACGACGACCTCCTCGAACCACAGTGCGTGTCCCGGTCGCTGGAGCCGTTCCTCACGGACGGTCGGCTCATCCTGGTGACCACCGACATGACCTACACGGAGCCTGACGGCTCGGTGCACAAGCCGTCCTACGAGGGCGCCGGGATGCTCTCCGACGACCCGGTCGACCGGCTGACCGAGCTGTGGGAGGCGGTCACGACCGAGCACATGCGCCTCGACCCGCTGTACGGCATGATGCGGCGCGAGGCGGTGGCGGCCATCCCGCGCCCCGTGATGATCCGTGAGGACGAGGTCTACGCGACCATGCTGGCCCTGGCCGGGCCGTGGGGCCACGTGCCCGAGGCGCTCGCGCATCGCAGCCTGCGCTTGCGGCGGCTCTCGCAGATCGCCCGGGGGATCGGCGCGCCCGCCTGGACCGCGCACTTCGCCACGACGCTCCAGTTCCGCGCGATGTACCGCAGCCTCAGCACGGTCGACCTCACCCCCGACCAGCGCCGCCGCGCCCGGGCCCTGCTCGCCCGCATCTACGGACGCCGGCAGCGCCAGATGGTGGCCCACCGCGGCCGCAAGCTCACCGGCCTCGCCGTCCGCCTCATCCGGGGATGACCCCCGGGCCGACCGAACCGATCTGCACCAGACGAAAGGCGGATCCCTGATGACGTCCTCGCCGCGAAGCGGGTTCGACCGGTTCCTGGTACGCGTCACGCGGCTGCTCATGCAGCCCGGCCGGGTGCCTCTCGCCGTCATGCGGCGGCTGCCGTTCGGCTCGTACGAGTTGCGCTGCGCGCTCGACCTCTTCCCCCGGCCCCACTACGCGTACGGCGTGCAGCAGGCGGCCGAGCTGGCCCGGCGGCTGGGCGTCGGCCGCATCAGCGTGATCGAGTTCGGCGTGGCGGGCGGCGCCGGCCTTGTCGAGATGAGCCGGCAGGCGCGGCTGGCGTCGGCCGCGACCGGCGTGCACATCGAGGTGTACGGCTTCGACACCGGCGCGGGCCTGCCGAAGCCGACCGACCACCGCGATCTGCCGTACATCTGGCGGGAGGGCGACTTCAGCATGGACGTCGACGCCCTGCAGGCGCGCCTGCCCGACGCGGTGCTGATCCTGGGGAACATCGCCGACACCGCGAGGGAGTTCCTCGACGACAGGCGGCCGGCGCCCATCGGCTTCGTCTCCATCGACGTGGACTTCTACTCGTCCACGGCGGCGGCCCTGGGCGTGTTCGCCGGCGACCACAAATACTTCCTGCCCCGGGTCTTCTGCTATCTGGACGACACCGTGGGCGACGACGACCAGATCCTGCACAACGAGTTCGTCGGCGAGCTCTGCGCGATCCGGGAGTTCAACGAGGCGAACACGGCGCTGAAGCTGGCCCCGATCAACGGCCTGCGCCACAAGCGCGCGGTGGCGGCTCCCTGGAACGACAACATCTACGCGCTGCACCGCTTCGACCACCCCGACTACGGCCGGTACGTCGGGCGGCCCGACAGCGAGACGGAGCTCCCGCTGGTGTAACGAACGGGAGGATGCGGACGAGATAGGGAGTGAACAATATGCAGATGAGGGGCACTCCCTATGACCGCGCTCTTTTCCAACAGCGGAGCCGATGACGACGCCCGCCGGCGCACGATCTACGAGGGAGGAATCTTCGTCTACTCGGCGACCCCCGCGTCCGTCGAGCTGATCGGGTTCGCCCGCGCCCTGATCGAGGAGGCGTTCCAGGGCCTCGACCCGGAGACGGCTCAGTTCGAGCTGCCCGTCGAGGACTACGTGGCGCTCCTGGCCGACCTCAAGCCGCGCTTCATCCACCATCCCGAGTGCGCGCGGCTGCTGCCGCTCGTGCTCGCCGAGGCCGGCTGCGCTCTCGACCGCACCTACTTCGACGTGCCGCGGCTGCGCACGTCCACGTCGGACGAGTACCTCACCTCCGGCATCTCGTACGCCTACCACGCGCACCGCGACTGCTGGTACTCGGCGCCCTTCAACCAGGTCAACTGGTGGATGCCGATCTATCCGGTGTCGGCCGACAACGTGATGGCCTTCCACACGCAGTACTTCGCCCGGCCCGTGGCGAACGGCAGCGAGCGGTACGACTACGCCGACTGGACGGCCGTCGGCCGGCCGACCGCGGCGGCGCACGTCCACAGCGACACCCGCGAGCAGCCCAGGCCCGAGGAGGTCATCGAGCTGGAGCCACAGCTGCGGGTGGTGCCGGAGCCCGGAGGCTTCCTCATGTTCTCCGGAGCGCACCTGCACTCCACCGTGCCGAACACCTCGGGGCGGACGCGCTTCAGCATCGACTTCCGCACCGTGAACATCGACGACGTGCGGGCCCGCCTCGGCGCGCCGAACGTCGACGCCCGGTGCGCGGGCACCACGCTGCGCGACTTCAGGCGGGCCGCGGACCTCACGCCCATGCCGTCCGAGCTCGCCGAGGAGTACGAGGCCGAGGCGCTCGCCCGGGTGAGGTGACCGCCGGGGTGAGGTGACCGCTGGGGTGCGGTGACCGCCCTACCCGCGGCGCAGCGCGGTCCACAGCGCCCGCCACCCGCGGTGGCGCTGGAACGGGAGCTCGAAGGCCGACGCGAACAGCCATGCCGCGAGCAGGCTGAGCGGCACGCCGATCGCCAGCGTGGTCAGGAACACCGGCAGGCCCGGCGCGAGCCGCGGCGCGAGGACCAGCCGGTTCAGCACCACGAGGATCGGCGCGTGGATCAGGTAGAGGCTGTAGGAGAACGAGCCCAGCCGGCGCAGGGCCCGCGTGTCGAGCAGCCGCACGAAGGGCCGCGGGCGGCCGCTCGCGACGGCCGCGAGCAGCAGCGCCACCGCCGGGCCGACGACCAGGTCGACCCAGAAGTAGTGGCCGACGACCCACACCGGGCCGCCGGCCACGATCATGAGGAGGACCGGGACCGCGGCGAGGAGGGCCAGCCAGGGCAGCCGGGGGACCCACCGCGACCCGTGCGCCCGCTCCACGCCCGCCGCGACCGCGCCCAGCGCGAACAGCACGGCGAACTGCGGGGTCAGCCGCATGAATAGGTCCACGGCCGGGACGGCGGGCGCGAGCAGCCCGACGGCCGCGACGATCACGGTGACCCCGCCGACCAGGGCGGCCGCCCCGGCCCGTCGCAGGACCAGCAGCATCAGCGGGAACGCCACGTACAGCTGGGCCTCCACCGCGATGGACCAGAAGACGCCGTTGGGGCTCGGCGACCCGAACAGGTCCTGCACGAGCAGGCCGTACACGAGGACCGACTTGAGCGTGGGACTGCCCTGTCCCGGCTGCGGGATCAGCGTCCAGGCCACCACGAGGCTGAACAGCAGGGCCGTCCAGTACGGCGGGAGGATCCGCCAGGCCCGCCGGTAGGCGAACCGGCGCAGGCCGTCCAGCCGCCATCCCGACCGCGCGGGGGACACCGCCAGGGAGAAGCCCGACAGGACGATGAAGACCACCACGGCCAGGTGTCCGTAGACGAGCCACCCGGCCCACGCGGGCCCCCCGTTGACCGGGAAGCCGGGATAGGAGAGCAGCCAGCAGTGGTGCAGGACCACGAACAGGGCGGCGAGGCCGCGGATGCCGTCCAGGCCGGCGAGCCGGGAGGGACGGGCCCTCGCGGGCGCGGCCGAGGTGGACGGGACCGTCGCCTGGTCCGCGTGGAGCTCCATCCGCCGTACTCCCGTCGCCGTCCGGACCGACCGCCGCAACGTATATCGGAGCGACGGCGGCGGACGTAACGATCGGCGGCGCGATCGGATACGGGCCCCTGCCGGAACGGTGTAACGGGAAAGCGGACCCCGACGATTTCCCCCCGTAAGGTTCCGGACGTCTGGTGGCAGGCCGAAGGCTATTGACGAGGCCGGGGGGACACGTGGATTTCTGGAAGACGATCGCCGGTCTCGCCCTGAGAAAGACGATCGCGCTCCCCCTGCTGGCCCTTGCGATCGCCGCCGGCGCGGCGGCCTTCTTCCTCGTCCCGACCACCTACGAGGCCGACACCTCGCTGGTGCTGGCCACCCCGGTCAACGGCGGCGTCTCCTCGAAGGACCCCAACCGGCCGCTCGAGCGCGCCAACCCCCTGCTGCAGTTCAACGACGCGCTGAAGACCGCGGCGAGCATCGTCATCCAGTCCATGAACACGCAGGACGTGTGGACGCAGCTCGGCGCTCCGAAGGACGGGCCGACCGTCATCACGATCGACGACGGCCGCAGCAACCCCAAGGTCCTCGACATCACCGGCCCGTACATCTACATCCGGGTGCAGGCGCGCGACCCCGGGACCGCCTCGGCCGTGCTGGCGAACGCGCAGCGCCGGGTGCGCGAGGAGCTGATCGGCTGGCAGAAGACGCTCGGCGCCCCGCCGACGACCTTCCTCACGGTCGCCAACATCGTGCCGGCGTCCCGTCCGGAGGCGTCGGAGTCGGCGCGGTGGCAGGGCGCGGTCGGAGCGGGCCTCCTGGTCGCCTGCGCCGGTCTGGCCGGCGCGTACGCGCTGCGGCGCAGGGCCGCCCGCCCCCGTTCCGAAGACGCGGTGACACCCGACGAGGAGGCGCGGCCGGTGGACGTCGCCGCCGCCGAGTCGCCGGAGCAGCCGCGTCCCGCGGTCCTCCAGACCGCCGGCCACGACGACGCGCTCCCGGACGACGCCGACCCGATCCTGTGGGACACCCAGGAGATCGCCGTCGTGAAGGACGGGCCGGAAGGGCCGGAGGCGGACGAGACGCCGCCCAACGGCATCGACCGCCGGTTCGTGAGCGTGGTCAGGGACACGCGCGCGGACGACGACAAGGACTGAGGCATGGACTTCTGGGCCACCGTCCTCGTCCTCTTCCGGAGGTGGTACGTCACCTTCCCGGTCTTCGCGCTGGTGCTCGCCGGCGCGGCCGGCGTCTACGTCAAGTTCCCCAAGACCTACGTCTCCTCCTCGGCCCTCGCGCTCACGGTCCCACGGGACGGGGGGAGCGTGCCGGCGGATCCGAAGTTCCCCAATCCCGTGGTCAACCCCATCGTCAACATCGACAGCGGGCTGGGCTTGTCCGCGTCGATCCTCATCCAGGGGCTCAACACGGCGGAGATCGCGGAGAAGGCGGGGGTGCGGCCCGGCGGACGGACGACGTTCAAGGTCAGCAACGGCACGACCAACCCCGAGCTGATGATCACGGTGCCGTTCGTGGTCATCTCCTCCGAGGCCCCCACGCCCCAGGAGGCGTACGACGTGGTCGTGCGGCTCAACCGGCTCGCGCAGGAGAAGCTGGTCGAGCAGCAGCGGGCGCTCGGCGCGCCCCCCGCCACCTACCTCAAGGCGCTCGAGGTCGTGCCCCCGACCACCCCCGAGGAGAAGACGGGAAGCAGGCTGCGGGCGGCGTTCGTGGCGCTGGCGATGGGCCTGTTCCTCGCCATGGCCGCCGCGTTCGCGGTGGAGAGCATGGCCCAGGCCCGCCGTGCCCGCCGCGAGGAGCCCCCGCTCGCCGTCAACGGCGTCCCCGTCCCCCACGGCCTGCGGGCGGCCGCCCGGCCGCTGCTGCGGCGCTGATCGGCGCGCCGTGGCCATCGAGACGCTGGAGACGGCGACGCCCCGCCGGGCCGACGGCGCGACGCTCGTCTGCCTGTTCGTGCTGGCGTTGTTCCTCATCCCGGCCCGCCTGGTGCTGCGCGGGCTGCCGATGTCGCTGTCGCTCGCCGACATCCTCGCCCTCGTCCTCCTCCTGGTCTGGCTGTTCGCGCAGTTCACCTCCACGCTTGGCGCGGCCAAGGGGACGAACCCCGTCCGCACGGGGATCTTCGCGTTCGGCATGGCGCTGCTGACCTGCTACGGCTTCGGCGCGCTCGGATACCTCAGCTCCGACGAGCTCAACCTCGCCGACCACTCCCTGGTCCTGTTCGTGGGCTACGTCGGCCTGGTGCTCGTCGTCTGCGACGGCGTTCGGGGACGGGACCGGCTCGACTTCGTGATGAAGACGATCGTGGTGGCGGGCGTCGTGGTGTCGGTGGTCGCCACCTTCCAGTACCTGCTGAACTTCGACCCCACCGCCTACATGACGCTCCCCGGCTTCCGCCACACCTCGGTGGAGGGCACGGAGACCGTGATGTCGAGGGCGGACCTGCGGCGGGTGGCCGGGACGCTGGGCCACCCGATCGAGCTCGGGGTCGTCTGCGCGATGATCCTGCCCTTCGGCGCCCACTACGCCTTCCGGGCGGGCAGCCGGGGCGAACCGGCTCTGCGCTGGTGGCTGGCCACGGCCGTGATCGCGGCCGGGCTGATGTTCTCGGTGTCCAGGTCGGCGGTGATCGGGCTGGTCGTCATCGCGCTGACGCTGTTCCCCGGGTGGCCGGTCAGGCGGTGGCTGGCGACGCTGGGGGCGCTCGCCGTGTTCCTGGTCGTGATGAAGGCGGCGGCCCCGGGCCTGCTCGGCACCTTCTACAACCTGTTCGCCAACGCCACCTCGGACGACAGCATCCTCTACCGCACGCACGACTACCCGTTCGCGCTGCTGGAGGTCGCGAAATACCCGATCTTCGGCCGCGGGCTCGGCACCTGGTACCCGTACAAGCACCAGGTGTTCGACAACGAGTACCTGCTCTCGCTGGTGGAGACGGGCATCGTGGGCGTGGTCGCGTTCGTCGGCATCCTCGCCTGCGGGGTGGCGACGGCGCTGCGCGCGCGCCGGCTGAGCGGCGACCCGAACGTCCGCAACCTCGCCCTCACCGTCGCCGCGTGCCTGCTGGTCCCGCTCGTCACCGCGGCCACGTTCGACCTGCTCTCCTACCCGGGCGTGACCAGCCTGATGTTTTTGCTGATCGGGGCGGCGGGCGCCCTGCTGCGCACCGTCAAGGACGAGAACCGCGCCCAGGCGGCCGCGCGCACCGGTGACGGGGCCGCGGCGTCCGGGCTACGCCGTGAGGCGGGCGCGCAGGTCGGCCCAGGATCCGGCTGACAGGTCGCGACGACTGATCGCGCCTGGTGGCAGCGGCCAGGGGAGCGCGAGATCGGGGTCGTCGTACCGTACGGCGAGGTCCTCGGCCGGGTCGTGCTCCCGGTCGATGCGGTAGCAGACGTCGGCCTCGGTCAGCGCCTGGTAGCCGTGCAGGATGCCGGGAGGCACGTAGAGGTGGGCGAAGGTCTCGTCGTCCAGCAGCACCGACACCTGCTCCCCGAAGGTGGGGGAGCCGGGGCGGGCGTCCACGAGCATGTCGAGGACGGCCCCGCGGGCGCAGCGGACGAGCTTCGCCTCGCCTCTGCCCGAGCGGCCGTGCATGCCGCGGATCGTCCCCTGGCGGGAGCGCGACTGGCTGTCCTGGATGAAGGCGGCCGGGTCGAGTCCCTGCTCGGCCGCCACGGCGGCGTCGAAGGTCCGGGTGAAGAAGCCGCGCTCGTCGTGGTGGGGCACGGGGACGAACAGCAGCACGCCCTCGATGGCGAGTCGCGTCACTTTCACACCGGTGTAGTCGCGGCCCGCCGCCTCTCCGTTACGGCGGTCTCCCGGACCGTCCGGGCGTCGTCAGGGGAGCGCCCGGAGGCGTCTCGACGGCCGCAGGAGGGCCACCAGGGACGCCCGTGCGGTCCGGCGCCCCACGAGGGTCCGGACCGCCTCGCCGAGGACCACGGCCATGAAGAACGCGGACGAGGCGAGGGGACCGCGCCGCCTTCTGAACAACCGCACGCGGTTCGTGGTGAGCAGCGCGGCGAGGACCGGGTTCACGTTCGCCTCGCCGCCGATGTGCTCGATCACCGCCTCGGGCTCGTACCAGAGGATCCAGCCGCGGTCGCCGGCGCGCAGCGCGAACTCGGTCTCCTCGCTGTACAGCAGGAAGGACTCGTCCCACGGCCCGAGCTCCCGGATGGCCGGCACGGAGACGAGCATGGCCGCGCCGGTCGCCCACTCGGCGCGGCCCGCCGTCTCGTAGCGGCGCGGGTCGGCGATCACCTCGCCGAGCCGCCACATCCGGCCCGCCAGCCGCCCGCCGACCAGCGCCTCGGCCAGCGCGCCGAGTACGGTGGGCGCGCGGCGCAACGACGGGTACGTGTGCCCCTCAGGGGTGACCAGCCGGGGGACGGCGATGCCGCGGCGGGGCGCGCGCAGCGCGTCCGCGAGGCGGGCCAGCGCACCCTCCCGCACCCGGCAGTCGGGGTTGAGCACGGCGACCGCGTCGAGCCGGTCGAGATCCCCCGATCGGTCGAGGAAGGCGATCCCGGCGTTGATGGCCGCCGCGTAGCCCGCGTTGCGCCCGACCTGGACGACCGTCGCTCCCGCCCGCTCGGCGATCGCCACGGACTCGTCCCGCGAGGCGTTGTCGGCGACGACCACCCTGACGAGGCCGGTCGAGCGCGCGCCGGCCGGCAGCGACTCCAGGCAGCCGGCCAGGACCGGCGCGCTGTTGTACGTGACGATGACGACCGCGATCCGCGGGGTCTCGGGCATGCGGTCCTCCGGCAGTCGGACAGTCTCCGCCAGGCGCATGCTAGGGCGGCGGGGACGGCCCCGCAATCCACCCTTCGAGCGTTCCAATCGGGCTGTAACGGATGTCGATTCCCCGCGCGATATTCAGACCGGAGCCTGGCGGGCCCTTCGAATCGAGCGGGCCGGGATGGAGAAGCGGATGCAGGAGACCGAGACGTTCACCTTCCGCCGGGAGGAGCTGTTCCCGCTCGCCGACCGCTGGCGTGTCTCCTTCCTCGAGGCGAAGCCCTTCCGGCACGTGGTGATCGACGACTTCCTCCCGCCCGGCGCGCTGGAGCCCGTGCTCGACGAGTTCCCGGAGCCCCGGGACGCGAGCTGGCAGCAGTTCGACAGCTCGCGCGAGATCAAGCTGGCGCTGTCGGACACCGAGCGGATGGGCCCGGCCACCCGGAACCTGCTCGCCGAGTTCAACGGCCAGGTCTTCGTCGAGTTCCTGGAGCGGCTGACCGGCATCGAGCAGCTCGTCTCCGACCCCCACTTCGAGGGCGGCGGGCTGCACCAGATCCGGCCCGGAGGATTCCTCAAGGTGCACGCGGACTTCAACCGGCACCGCAGGCTCAACCTCGACCGGCGCCTCAACGGCCTGCTCTACCTCAACAAGGACTGGGAGGAGAGCTACGGCGGGCACCTGCAGCTCTGGGACGTGGACATGACCCGCTGCGAGCACAAGATCCTGCCCGTCTTCAACCGGTTCGTGGTCTTCGCCACCACCGACGACGCGAACCACGGGCACCCCGATCCTCTCACCTGCCCCGACGACCGGGCGCGCCGTTCCATGGCGCTCTACTACTACACGAACGGCCGTCCCGACGAGGAGACCGGCGACGACCACACCACCGTGTTCAAGCGCCGGCCCGGCGAGGAGTGGAAGAGCAGCTTCCGGCAGACGGTCAAGCGGTGGACGCCCCCCGCCCTGGTGGACCTGCTCGCCCGCAAGTGAGACCGGTAGCGGTCGGACTCGTCGGCGCCGGTCCCTGGGGCTCGGGGTTCCACGCGCCGATGCTCGCCGCCGGCCCGCAGACGCGTCTGGCCGGCGTGTGGTCGCGCCGGCCCGAGCGGGCGCGCGAGGTGGCCGCGCGCTTCGCCGTTCCGGCGTTCGCGGACTACGACCTGCTGCTGGACGCGTGTGAGGCCGTGGCCTTCGCCGTGCCCCCCGAGGTGCAGGTGTCCATGGCCGTCCGGGCGGCCCGGGCCGGGCGGGCCCTGCTCCTGGAGAAGCCGCTCGCCCCCGACCTCGCCGGCGCGACGGCGCTCGCGGAGGCCGTCGACGCGGCGGGCGTGCCGACCCAGCTGATGCTCACCCGGCGGTACCGGCCCCAGGTGCGCGAGTTCCTGGACCGGGCCCGGCGGTTCCGGGCGCGCGGCGCCCAGGCGCGTCACCTCACCGACGAGCTCTTCTCCGCCGCCTACGCCACCCCCTGGCGCAGGCGGCAGGGCGTCCTCGACGACTTCGGGTTCCACGCCCTCGACCTCCTCGACGCGGCGCTGGGGACGGTGAAGGATGTGATGGCGGTCGGAGATCCGCACGGGTACATGGCGCTGACGTGTGTGCACGAGGGGGAGGGCGCGGTGAGCCAGCTCGCACTGTGCGGCTCGATCGGCTCGCCGCACGGGCACCACAAGACGATGGAGCTGTACGGGCGGGAGGGTGCCCTCGTCCTCGACTTCCGTGAGCTGGCCGACGACTCGGCGCCGACCCGGGAGAACGTCCGGTCGGAGTTCGCGGCCACCGTCAGGTCAGGAGTGCCGCACACCGTCGACGTCCATCACGGCCTCCATCTGCAACGACTTCTGGAGCAGGCGCGATCGCAGCTCCGCGGCGTCGGCGACGGCTCGTGAGGCGGCTCTCGGCGGTGGTGGGGGCCGTCGCGCTGACGCTGGTGTCGGGATGCCAGGCGGCGACGTCCGACACGGGTGGCCGCCCTCCGGGGAAGGCCGTTGGCCCGGCCGCGTCCCCGAGCGCGCGGGTGCCCGCGAGCCCCGAGGCCCGGGAGTGGCCGGGACCGGACACCACCGGCGTCCCCCCCGGCACGGCCCTTCGCCCGTCCGGGTCGATCAGGGTGACCAGGGACGGGACCGTCATCGACGGCCTCGACGTGCACGGCGAGATCTCGGTCGAGGCCGACGACGTGACCATCCGCAACACCCGCGTCCGCGGGATCCCCGGCTGGTGGGGGATCCTGCAGCGGCAGGGTTTCTCGGGCCTGACCGTCCAGGACGTGGAGATCTTCGGGAACGGCAGGGAGCGCACGCAGTTCGGGATCCTCAACCAGGGCGAGATGATCACGGTCCGGCGCGCGGACATCCACACGATCTCGAACGGCATCAGCACGGAGCAGGGGCTGATCGAGGACTGCTACGTCCACGACCCGAAGCTCTACAAGGGCGACCACATCGACATGATCATGTCGTCCGGGCCGCCCGCTCCGGGCACCCAGCTGATCATCCGCCACAACACGGCCGTCAACACGCTCGACCAGACGGGCGCGATCTCGCTGTTCCAGGACTTCGGCGTCGTCCACGACGTGACCGTGCAGGACAACCTGCTGGCCGGCGGTGGCTGGTCGCTGTACGCCGGGGCGGGCGTCAAGGGCACCTCGTCGAACGTCAAGGTGATCGGCAACGTGTTCAGCCGCAAGGTGTGGCCGAAGGGCGGCCAGGCGGGCCCGGTGGCGTACTGGGACGCGCACGGGCAGGGGAACGTCTGGCAGGGCAATAAATGGGATGACGGCCGGCCCGTTAAACCCGATTAATACCCTTAACCTGCGGCTGCTGGGGCATTTGGGTAATTTGAGGCTCTCGCACAATGAGATGAAATTGAGATCGTTTGAGAGAATCGTCCACCTGTCGTTCTCGATATGGCTAACCTCCCCAACGAGCCTTCATAAGGAGGCGGGCAGTCGGCACAACTGCCGATCCGGAAGGAGTCGACTGTGGGGCGGAGCCATGGGAACGGGGGAACGGCTGGTCTGCTGGCCGCGGCAGGGCTGGTGGTCGCCTTCGCCGGCGTCGGATGCGGCGTGAGCGCGGGGGACGTCTCGGACAAGCTGGCGGCGCTGACGGACGTCAACACGTGGGGGGGAGACGACGAGCCGGAGTCCGGCGCGCGGCCCTCGCCCGCGGGCGAGGCGCATCCGCTGTCGTCCGGAGCCGCCGCCGGCCGGGGCGGCAACGCGAGCACGGCGAGCGCCGGCGGCGGACACGCGGTCGTCGCCCGGCCGGCGCCCACCTGGTGGTTCCCCTGGCCCCCGCGCGGGCACCGGCACCGGCCGCACCGGCCCGTCCCGTCGCCGACCCCGACGGCGTCGCCGAGCCCCACCGTGACGGCGAGCCCGTCGCACAGCCCCACCCCGTCCCCCAGCCCGTCGTCGCACAGCCCCAGCCCGTCTCCCAGCCCGTCGCGTACGCCGACTGCGTCGAGCACCCCGACGCCGTCGCGCACGCCGAGCCCGTCGCACAGCCCCACGCCGTCGCCGAGCCCGTCGCGCACCGCCGTCCCCTCGCACAGCCCGACTCCCACGCCGAGCCGGCCGACCCCCACGCCGACGCCCTCGGGTGAGCCGACGCCGCCGCGGACGGGCGAGTGGCCGAGCGCCGACACCACCGGCGTCCCAGGCGGGGTGACCCTCAAACGCTCCGACGCGCTCGTCATCACCAAGGACGGCACCGTCGTCGACGGGCTGGACGTCTACGGCGACATCACCGTGGACGCCGACAACGTGACCATCCGCAACACCCGGGTCCACGGGCAGCAAGACTACTGGGGGATCATCCAGCGGGAGGGCCGCTCGGGTCTTACGGTCGAGGACTCCGAGGTCTTCGGGAACGGCAAGGTCCGCACCCAGTTCGGCATCCTGAACCAGGGCAAGATGATCACCATTCGCCGGGTCGACATCCACACGATCTCGAACGGCATCTGCACCGAGCAGGGCCTCATCGAGGACTCCTACGTCCACGACCCCAAGTACTACTCCGGCGACCACACCGACATGATCATGAGTACGAGCACGCCCGCGAAGGGCACCCAGCTCGTCATCCGGCACAACACCGTCGTCAACACGCTCGACCAGACCGGCGCGATCGCCCTGTTCCAGGACTTCGGCGTCATCCGTGACGTGACGGTGGAGGGCAACCTCCTGGCGGGCGGCGGCTGGTCACTGTACGCCGGGGCGGGCACCAAGGGCACCTCGGCGAACGTCAAGGTGATCGACAACGTCTTCAGCCGCAGCGTCTGGCCGAAGGGCGGGCAGGCCGGGCCGGTCGCCTACTGGGACGAGGACGGCTCCGGCAACGTATGGAAGGGCAACACCTGGGAGGACGGCGGCGCCGTCACCCCCTGAGGAACCCGCTCACGGCTTCCGCTTGAGCGCGATCACCGACTTCACCAGCCCCGCGAGGCGTTCGAAGCGGATCAGCGAGGACGGGAAGTAGTGCCGCATCTCGGTCACGCTGAGGAGCTCCACCTCCATCGCGATCTGCCGCGCCGCCTCCCGCTCGGAGGTCGGCGTGTGGACGAGCGGCCAGCGGCGGAGGATCTCGGTGCGGGCCGTCAGCGGCAGGAACTGGAACCCGGGGAACAGGAAGTGCGGCTCGACCGGGAAGTACCGGTACGGGGTCTGCACCCAGTGGCGCTCCGCCAGGCCGTGCACCGCGTCGGCGAACATCTGCCGGCGTACGTGCCCGCCCACGTGCTCGATCACGGCGTTCGAGTAGACCAGGTCGTAGGTCGTGCCCCGGATCGGCGCCGGCAGGTCGCAGGCGTCGGCGACGTCGGCCCGGATCCAGGACGGCAGGTCGGCCGGCGGCGCGTCCAGGTTGACGATGTGCACGCGCGCCGGCCGGATCGGCGCCCGCAACCACGCGCTGGCCGTCCCCCCGAGGTCGATGACGCTCATCTGGCCGAGATCGGGGAAGCACTCGGCGAACCAGGCCCAGCGCCGGGCGCGGGCCCTGGCCCCGAGCGAGTCGGGAGCGTCGACGAAACGGCTGCGGAGGGCGTTCAGGCGGCTCATCTGGTGGGCTCCTCGGGCGCCGGGACGATCACCTCAACCATCCCAGATCGCCGCCTCCGCCGCTGCGGATCCCGGCCTTCGTGACGTACTCGCTACTCCCCCCGGTGGTGCCGCTCGGCGTACCACCGTACGGTACGGCGCAGCCCCTCCTCCAGACCGGTCGCCGGTCGCCAGCCCAGCACCTCCGCCGCGGGGCCGATGTCGGCGGTCTGCGCGATGTCCAGCGGACGGTCGGCGACCGCGCCGAACGGCGGCGGCGACGGCGCGTCCATGATCCGGTACAGCAGCGCGACCGCGTCCCGGACGGGCACCTGGGTGCCGGTGCCGATGTCGAGGATCCGCCCGACCGCTCCATCGCTCAGACCCGCCGTCGCGAACGCCTCGACCACGTCGTCGACGTACACCCAGTCGACCGGCTTCGTCCCGCTGGTGAGCCGCGGCTCCTCGCCGCGCAGCAGCGCGAGCGTCACGTACGGCACGAGCTTCCCGGTGTCCCGTTGACCGGGCCCGTAGACCATCGTCGGCCGCAGGATCGCGACCGGCACGTCCCACAGCCGCTGGAACAGCTGCGCGTACCCCGTGGCGGCCCACTTGGCCACCGCGTACGGCGAGGGCGGCGGGGCCTGGCCGTTCGCCGGCCGCGGCTCCTCGCTCGACCCGCACAGCAGCACCCGCGTGCCAGGCCGGACGGCGGCCGCGCCGAGGACGTTGACCGTGCTGACGAGTGTGTTCTCCAGAGTGGGCAGCACGACCGAGGGGTCCCTCGCCCCGTTCACCTCGGCGGCCAGATGGAAGACCACGTCGGGCCGGGCGGCGTCCACGACCGCCTGGACGGAGGCGGCGGACCGGAGATCGGCCGCGTGCCAGATCTCCCCCTGCCCTATCCGCTCCGGCGGGCGGCGGCTCACCGCGTGCACCTCGGCGCCGAGCTCGCGGAGGCGGCGGGCCAGGCCGGACCCGATGAACCCGCTCGCCCCGGTCACCAGCGCGCGCCTTCCGGCCCACGAGGGACGCTCCGCGTCGGCGGGCTCGGACGGCTGCGGGGGCATACGCTCTCCTCGGCGAGGGGATCTGGGGAGGTCGCCGAACCCGGCCCTCAGGACGGCGGCGGCCGGACTGGAGGACGCGCCGCTCGCCCCCCGGGTTCACCCGGGCGGGAACGGAAAGGACCCCACCGGAGGGTGGGGTCCCTGTCGCGTCCGTGCCGTCCGACGGGCGCGCCCGCCGGGCCGGCGGTCAGCCGATGCGCCAGGTGTCCCCGCCGAGCAGCAGGTCGCCCAGGCTGCCCCGGCCCTTGTCGGCCGTGGCCGTCTGCAGCTGCTCGTTCATCAGCTGGTCGTACGACGGGCGGTCGATCGAGCGGAAGACGCCGATCGGCACGTGCTCGAACGCCGGGTCGTCGAGGCGCGACAGCGCGAACGCCGCCGACGGGTCGGGGTTGTGGGCGTCGTGCACGAGGATCTCGTCGTCGGAGACCTCGGAGCGGCGCACCACCTCGACGCCGCCGGTGCGCGACAGCCGTACGGCCTTCTCGTTGTCGCCGGTGCCGAAGACGATCGGACGGCCGTGCTCCAGCTTCACCGTGATCTCGTCGCGGGTGGCCGGGTCCTTCAGCGCGTCGAAGGCGCCGTCGTTGAAGATGTTGCAGTTCTGGTAGATCTCGACGAGCGACGCGCCCCGGTGGGCGGCGGCCTCGCGCAGCACGCCCTGCAGGTGCTTGCGGTCGGAGTCGATGGTTCGGGCGACGAACCCGGCCTCCGCCCCGATCGCCAGCGAGATCGGGTTGAACGGCTTGTCCAGCGAGCCCATCGGGGTCGACTTGGTGATCTTGCCGATCTCCGACGTCGGGGAGTACTGCCCCTTGGTCAGGCCGTAGATCCTGTTGTTGAACAGCAGGATGTTCAGGTTGACGTTGCGGCGCAGCGCGTGGATGAGGTGGTTGCCGCCGATCGACAGGGCGTCGCCGTCACCGGTGATCACCCACACCGACAGGTCGGGCCGTGACGCGGCCAGGCCGGTCGCGATGGCCGGAGCCCGCCCGTGGATCGAGTGGAACCCGTACGTGTTGAGGTAGTAGGGGAACCGGGACGAGCAGCCGATGCCGGAGACGAACACGATGTTCTCCCGGCGCAGGCCCAGCTCCGGCAGGAAGCTCTGGACGGCGGCGAGGATCGCGTAGTCGCCGCAGCCCGGGCACCAGCGCACCTCCTGGTCGGACTTGAAGTCCTTCAGGGTCTGCGCGGTCTCCGTCCTCGGCACCAGGGCCAGGCCCTTGCCGTTGAGGCCCCCGTTGGAGATGTCAGTCACTTTCGATCACGTCCTGAATGACGGCGGCGAGCTCCTCGGCCTTGAACGGAAGCCCGCGGACCCGGTTGTAGCTGATGACGTCCACCAGGAAGCGCGCGCGCAGCAGCATGGCGAGCTGCCCGAGGTTGATCTCCGGCAGCAGCACCTTGTCGTAGGAGCGCAGCACGTCGCCGGTGTTGCCCGGCAGCGGGTTGAGGTGGCGGAGGTGCGCCTGGGCGACCTTGCCGCCGGACCTGCGGGCGCGGCGCACGGCCGCCGCGATCGGCCCGTACGTCGAGCCCCAGCCCAGCACGAGCACCCGGGCGTCGCCGTCGGGGTCGTCCACGACCAGATCGGGGACGTCGATCCCGTCGATCTTGGCCTGGCGCAGCCGCACCATCCTGTCGTGGTTGTCCGGGTCGTAGGAGATGTTGCCGGTGCCGTCGGCCTTCTCGATGCCGCCGATGCGGTGCTCCAGCCCCGCCGTGCCCGGGACCGCCCAGGGGCGGGCCAGCGTCTCAGGATCGCGCTTGAACGGCAGGTAGGCGCCATCGGCGCCGTTCGGCTCGGTGGTGAAGGCGATCGAGATGTCGGGCAGCTCCGCCGGGTCGGGGACCCGCCACGGCTCGGAGCCGTTGGCCAGATAGCCGTCCGACAGCAGCATGACCGGAGTCCGGTACTTCAGCGCGATCCGCGCGGCCTCGACGGCCATGTGGAAGCAGTCGGACGGCGTGGCCGCGGCCAGGACCGGGACCGGCGACTCGCCGTTGCGGCCGAACATCGCCATCAGCAGGTCGGTCTGCTCGGTCTTGGTCGGCATGCCGGTCGAGGGGCCGGCGCGCTGCACGTCCACGACGATCAGCGGAAGCTCGGTGGTCACCGCCAGGCCGACCGTCTCGGCCTTGAGCGCGACGCCCGGGCCGGAGGTCGTGGTCACCCCCAGCGATCCGCCGAAGGCCGCCCCGAGGGCGGCGCCCACGCCCGCGATCTCGTCCTCGGCCTGGAACGTCCGCACGCCGAACCGCTTGTGCTTCGACAGCTCGTGCAGGATGTCGGAGGCCGGGGTGATCGGGTACGAGCCGAGGAACAGCGGCAGCCCCGACTGCACCGACGCCGCGATCAGCCCGTACGCCAGGGCCTGGTTGCCGGAGATGTTCCGGTACACGCCCGGCGGCAGGCTCGCCGGCTTGACCTCGTAGGAGACCGAGAACGACTCGGTGGTCTCGCCGTAGTTCCACCCGGCCTGGAAGGCCGCGATGTTCGCCTTGGCGATCTCGGGCTTCTTGGCGAACTTCGCCTCGAGGAACTTGATCGTGCCCTCGGTCGGCCGGTGGTAGAGCCACGACAGCAGCCCGAGCGCGAACATGTTCTTGGCCCGCTCGGCGTCCTTCTTGGACACGTCGAAGCCCTCGAGCGCGCGCACGGTCAGCGACGTCAGCGGCACCGCGTGGACGCGCCACTCGGCGAGCGACTCGTCCTCCAGCGGGTTGCCGGCGTAGCCCACCTTGGCCAGGTTGCGCTTGGTGAACTCGTCGGTGTTGGCGATGATGTCGGCGCCCCGCGGCAGGTCGGCCACGTTCGCCTTGAGCGCCGCCGGGTTCATGGCGACCAGGACGTTGGGGGCGTCGCCGGGAGTCAGAATGTCATGGTCGGCGAAGTGCAGCTGGAAGCTCGACACACCGGGGAGAGTGCCCGCGGGGGCGCGGATCTCCGCCGGGAAGTTGGGCAGCGTCGACAGGTCGTTGCCGAACTGCGCGGTCTCCGACGTGAACCGGTCGCCGGTGAGCTGCATCCCGTCGCCGGAGTCACCCGCGAACCGGATGATCACGCGGTCGAGTTGCTGAACCTGCTTGGTCACAGCTCCTCAGTCCTCCTTGGCGCGCCCGGGCTCGTCCGCTCGAGGCACGTTGTCATATCCATGCTAGATCCATCGGGGTCACGCTTGTTTTCCCGTCGTGCGCACGTCTTCTCCGGTCGTGGGCGCGACGCCGCACCGGCTTCGGGGATCGCCACGGGGCTGTGCGGGCGTCCCACCGGTCGTCGGCCGCCGCGCCGGGCGGCGCCGGTGCCGACCGTCAGCCGTGTGACAGCGGTGATCCGTCAGGCCGACACAGGGCCCCGGCCAGCAGGCACAGGTCCACGTGCAAGCGGGCGTAGAGCATGCATCGGGTCACGATCCTCAACTATATGCGCGACCATGGGCTGCGGCCGTCAGGTGGTCACCACGTGAGATCGCGCCCGCCGGAGTTATGCTCGGCGGGCGGGGCCGTGTGGGAGGAGATGGTCGGCGTGGACGGGTATTTCGGCTCCTACGCGGTCGTCGTCGTGCTGCTCCTCGTCGGCGTGGGGATCTTCGCCGGCGGCCTGTTCGCGAACCGCATGCTCCGCCCCGACCGGCCGACCCCCGCGAAGCTCACGACGTACGAGTGCGGCGTCGACCCCGTCGGCGAGGGGTGGGCGCAGTCGCAGATCCGCTACTACGTCTACACCTATCTCTATGTGGTGTTCGCCGTGGACGCCGTGTTCCTCTTCCCCTGGGCGACCGTCTTCGCCGCCCCCGGGTACGGCATGACGACCCTGGTGGAGATGTTCGTGTTCCTCGCCTTCATCGCCCTCGGGATCCTCTACGCCTGGCGCAAGCGGGTGCTCGCCTGGACCTGAGGACGGGGGGACAATGGCGGTATGGCGGTGAGCGATCTCCCGATGCCCTCGGTGGGGCCGGCGTCCCGGCTGGCGCCCAAGCCGATGAAGTTCGTGCTGAACTGGGGCAGGCGCTACTCGCTCTGGGTGTTCAACTTCGGCCTCGCCTGCTGCGCGATCGAGTTCATCGCCACCTCGATGAGCAGGCACGACTTCATCCGCTTCGGGGTGATCCCGTTCGCCAACGGCCCCCGCCAGGCCGACCTCATGATCGTGTCCGGCACGGTGACCGACAAGATGGCCCCCGCCGTCCTGCGGCTCTACGAGCAGATGCCCGACCCGAAGTACGTGATCTCGTTCGGCGCGTGCTCCAACTCCGGCGGGCCGTACTGGGACTCCTACTGCGTGACCAAGGGCGTCGACCAGATCATCCCGGTGGACGTCTACGTCCCGGGCTGCCCGCCCCGGCCCGAGGCCCTGCTGCACGGGATCATGAAGCTCCAGGAACGGATCGCGGGCGAGACGCTGAGCGACCGCTACCTCCCGGACGCAGGCTCACTGCCGGGCGGCGGGTCGCCTCCCGGCCCGGGTCCACTGCCCGGCGGCGGCTCGCTTCCAGGCGGCGGCTCATGAGCGTCGACGCCGTCCGCGAGCGGTACGGCCCCCGCCTGTCCGACTCCTTCGGGCAGCCGGTGCTGGATGTCGAGCCGGGCGAATGGGCCGAGACGCTCGCCTTCGCCCGTTCCGAGGGCTACGAGTTCTTCGACTGGCTGAGCGGCGTCGACGAGCCGCCGGACGCCTTCGGGGTCGTGGCCCACGTCTTCGACCCGGTCGCCGTGGCCCACCTGCTGGTGCGCACCCGGGTGCCGCGCGCCGACCCCCGCCTGCCCACGGCCACCGGCGTCTTCCGCGGGGCGAACTGGCACGAGCGGGAGACGTACGAGATGTTCGGCGTCGTCTTCGAGGGCCACCCCGACCTGCGGCCGCTGCTGCTGCCGGACGGCTTCGAGGGCCACCCCCTGCGCAAGGACTTCGTGCTGGCCGCCCGGGTCGCCAAGTCCTGGCCGGGAGCCAAGGAACCCGGCGAGTCGGACCACGGCTCGCCGTCCCGCCGCAAGATGCTGCCCCCCGGCGTCCCGCCCGACTGGGCCGGCCGGGAACGGAGGGACGATGGCTGAGCTGCTCGACGTCGCGGTGCGCCTGGTCGTCGTCGTGGCGGCCTTCCTGCTGCTGCCGCTGATCGTCGGGCAGATGGAGCACAAGGCCATGGCGCACATGCAGTCGCGTCTCGGGCCGATGTACGCGGGCGGCTTCCACGGGTGGGCCCAGCTCATCGCCGACGGCGTCAAGTTCGTCCAGAAGGAGGACGTGATCCCGGCCGCGGCCGACCGGCGGGTCTTCGCGATCGCGCCCGCCGTCGCCCTCGTGCCGTACCTCGTCGTGATGGTCGTCATCCCGGTCGGGCCCGGGCTCGTGGCCGCCGACCTCGACGCCGGGCTGTTCTTCGTGCTGGCCGTCATGGGCGTCGGCGTGCTCGGCTCGATCATGGCCGGGTGGGCGTCGGCCAACAAGTACAGCGTGCTCGGCGGCATCCGGGCGGCGGCCCAGCTCATGTCGTACGAGCTGCCCCTGGTGCTGGCGGCCTCCAGCGTGGCGATGGCGGCGGGCACCCTGTCGCTGACGGGCATCGCCGAGCAGTGGCGGTGGTGGTGGCTGCCCTGGCAGGCGATCGGGGCCGTCGTGTTCTTCACCGCCGGCCTGGCCGAGCTGCGCCGGCCGCCGTTCGACATGCCGATCGCGGACTCCGAGATCATCATGGGCCCGATGACGGAGTACGCGGGCATCCGCTTCGCGCTGTTCATGCTGGCGGAGTACGCGGGCATCGTGGTGCTGTCGGCGCTGACGACCGTTCTGTTCCTCGGCGGCTGGCAGGGCCCGCTCCTGCCCGGCCCGGTGTGGACGCTCGTCAAGGTCTTCGCCCTGGCGTTCGTGGTGATCTGGGTGCGCGTCAGCTACCCCCGGCTGCGCGAGGACCAGCTTCAGAAGCTCGCCTGGGTCGGCCTGGTGCCGCTCGCCCTGCTCCAGCTCGCGCTCACGGGGGTCGTCAAGGTCCTCCTGGCGTGACATCTGAGGTCGAGCCTCAGGGCCCCGCGACCGGTAGGCGCGGCCCACGCCCCGCCACCCGCCTGTCCTGGGACGACGGCTGTCTCGTGGCCGCCGACCTCCTGTCCGGCCGTTCCGTACGGCTCCCGCGCGGCCGGCCGGCGGCACTGGCCTGCTACCGGATCACACCGCCGAAATTAGGCAAACCGCCGCCCCGCCTCGTCGCCCCACCGCCCATTCCGATGCCGCAGCCACCCGCCGTCCCGGGTCCAGGGCCTGACCAGCGGGTTCCGCCCGAGGGCGGGCGGCCGACGGTTCCAGCGGCGGCGCAGCCCGGACCGGCCCCGCGGCCCGCGAGCCCGGGAACACGCGCGCCGGGCCCGTGGCCCACGGATTCGTGAGCGGGGCAGCCGGCGGTGCCGGGCCCGTCGCGAGGCGGGGGCGGGGACCGGCGGGCGTTCCACGGGCTGGCCGCGTCGCTGCGTCTGCTGCTGTACCAGTGAGAGGACCTGACCGGCCTGTTCGTCCTCGTCCCTCCCGGCCGCCCGATCCTTCACCTCCCGGGACGCTGGTCTCCCGAGGACGTCCACCGCTTCGCCGTACGGCACGGCGTGAGCGTCGAGATCCGCACCCTCCCGCCGCCCGAGTACGTCGCCCTCGCCACCTCCACCCTGTGACGACTCACAACGGGCACGTCCACCGCGGCCACACGGCCGTCGCCTCGTTCTCCCACGTCTGAAGCGTCCTGCCCCCGTAGACCGTGTCCCTGTGGACGCTGAGCCACTCGACCAGTTCGGCTCCCGCCCGGACCCTGCCGTCGACCAGCCAGGGCTGGCCGCGAAGATCGCCCTCCGGGATCGCCCGGTTGTCGACGAAGCACTGGATTACCGCGACGAGCGCCTGATCGCGACGTCTCGCCTCGTCGTCGACCGGTCGGTGCGTATCCGTCCGCGTGCATCCGGCGAGCAGGAGTGCCGCACCGAGCGCGAACACCACGTGTGTCCTCACTGCTGCATCCTCATGGCCTCCTGGGCCGCTCTGATCCACTGCTGCAGGGACTTGCCGCCATATCGGGTCTCGGCGTGCTCGCTGATCCACTCCACAAGGTGGGCGTCCGGCACGACCATTCCGCTCCTGAACCAGGGAGCGTCATTCGGCGGACGCAGGACACCCGCCACAACCAGTCCCTGAACCACCGGGACCTCGATGTGCAGGACCCGGTCCCGGAAGGCGTCCGCGTTCTCCTTCACGGCCTCCAGCGCGTGTCCGGTGTCGAGCGAGGCGTCGACCGCGGGGGCCGCGGTGCCGGTGAGGAACTGCGCGATAGCGCCCGGACCCCACGGATTCGAGAAGCTCAGCGCCCCGAAGCTCCCCGTGAACAATGCGAGGGCGGTCTGATCGCGTGCGGCCTCCTCGTCCTTCAGCTGAGCGTTCACGAAGTGCTGGTCGTTGTGCAGCCGCTGGACAAGTCCGTAGAGACCCGCCATCTCGCTCACGTAGTCGGCATCCGACGGGTCCTTGATCGTGGCGGCCACGGCGAGTGTGACGCGCGCGTTCATCATTCCCGTGAACGTCCCGAACTCCTCCGGTTCCTGCAGAGCCTGATCGAGCAGTGCTTCGAGGTGGCTGCTCCGCACGACGACGACCCACGGATTCCCGGCCTCGTTCCCTCGCGGCAGCGCCATGGACGAGAAGTCGTGACCGACCGACTTCGCGAAGTCGGGGAGGTAGCGGTCGGCGGTGTAGAGGAGGGCCTGGCGGATCTCGTGGGGGAGGAGCGCGCCCGGGTTGGCCTTGGCGAAGTCGGAGGTGGCCGTGACGATGTGGACGACCGACCAGGCGGAGCGCTGGGCGTCGAGGCCGGTGCCGCGAGGGGCCGAGACGGCGGCGCGGAGGAAGGCGGCGGCGGGGGCGGCGTCGAAGATCTGGCCCTGGGGTGGAATGGGCCCGTCGGCTTTCAGGTAGTCGCCGACGAACGGCGTGCGGTCGTACCCGGGGGTGTGCCAGGAGTCGCTCACCAGCATCCGGGCGTAGGCGAGGCCGCTGTGCGGGTCGCCGAGCACCTGCCGGGCGGCCTCGCCGTTCTCGGCGGCCCGGGTGAGGACGGCGGCGACGGGGTCGAAGCCGGCCATCTCCCGCTGGTAGCGGGCGGCGTCGGCCTCGGACCCGATGCCCTGCCGGGGGCTCGGCCAGCTGATCTTCCCGGCGTGCCGGGCGTCCAGGAGGGCACGGGTGAGGCCGGCCAGGACCGCCGGGTCCCAGGAGGAGCCCGGGGGGCCGTACTTCAGCAGCATGCCGACGGACCAGGGGTCCCCGGATTCCAGCGCGTCGAGGGCGGCGCGGGACAGGGCCGGATCGCCGGGCCTCTCCGGACGCCGCAGCCGTGAGGCGGCCGCGAGGGCGGCGCCGAAAGCGGCCAGAAGGGTCGCGGCGGACGCGTCGAGCAGCGGCCCGGCGGCGGGACCCCGGTCGTGCAGGCGCCGCGCGAGCCCGGCGGCGAGCGGCGCGATCGAGTCCCAGAAGGCGGCGAGGTAGTCCGCGTCGTCCAGGTGGCCGCGCAGACTCTCGGCGACCGAGCGGAGGGCCTCGGCGGGACTCGTCCCGGACGCCGTGGCGTCCCCGAGAATCCTTGCCAGCTCCGCGGCGTCGTGCCGGGCCTGGCCTGCGCTCTGCCCGAGGGCGGTCCAGTCGAGCTGGACGAGCGGAGGCGGGTCCTGGTTGAAGGCGAGTACGCCGCCGGCCGGGGCGAGAGGGCTCCACCCCTTCTCACGGGCCAGTTCGTACGCCCGGCCGGTCCTGGCCGTCATGTCACGGGCGTCGTCGAGCGCCTCGGCGACCAGGCTCGGAAGTGCGGCGAACCCGATCTCGCTGCCCCATTTCTGCATCTTCTGCTGGACCACCGGTGTCTGGCGGGCCAGCACGTCGTGCAGCCGCTGGAGCCGGGCCGTCAGCTCCCGCAGGTTGGCGGGATCGACTCCGACGAATTCCCCCACGTCGTCCTCTCCTGGTACGGCCGGTCACGAGGCGGTCGCGCGTCGCTCGGCCTCCTCCTGACGCGCGATGAGGTGGGGCTGCTCGGCCAGCACGGCGTGGAGCAGCGCGGTGAGCCGGTTGCGTCGAACGTTCCATCCGGCGGCCCACCGGTCGGCCGGCGGGCCCTGCCAGGTCCGGTCGCCCATTAGCGGCGGCACCGCTCCGAGGGCGTCGAGGATCTCGCGTACGGCGGCGGCCGCCGCGGCCAGGTCTGCCCGGCATTCGGCGAGCTCGGATGGCGCCACGGATCCCCTCCCCGCGGTACGGCTGACGCTCCGTAAGCCTAGGCAGCGGTCCGTCGATCAGCCAGGGAAAGCCGCGGCGACATTGGGCATTACCACATCGGCTACGAGAGGTAGATGGTGTATTCGGCCAATTCGGGGGTCAGGTGGGGCGGGAGGGAGGCAGCGGCCGCCACGTCCTCGGCGGAGACGAAGCCGCCCACGGAGTCCCGGGCGGCGACCACCTGACGGGCCAGCGGGAGCGTCATGCCGGGCAGGCCCGCGATCACCTCGGCGGGCGCGTGGTTGAGGTCGACGAGGCCACCGTCGTCGTACTGCCGGGGCAGGTCGGGCCGCCCGATTCGCAGGTCGTGGGCGAGGAGGGCGTCGCGCTCGGCCAGCTCCCGCGCCTGCTGCCGCAGCGTCCGCCGGTGTTGTGCCATCGCGATGGCCTGCTCGTTGCCCGACGTCATACGGGGCTGTGGAGGGCCGAAGACCCGCTCGCGGATGATCAGGGAGTGCACGGTGGCTCCCAGCCACGGCCCGAGCATCCCGGCGACCATGAGAATGCCCGGGCCGACGGGGATTGTGTTCTGGTCGTCGTACGCGTCCACGATGGACATCCACGCGACGATGCCCGAGGTGTACAGGGCGGCCGTGGCCCCGAGCAAGGCGCTGCACCGCCGGACCGCGGCGTACCCGATCGTGAAGGGCGCGGCGAACCCGCAGGTGAACAGGGGTGCGAGGGCCCATAGAACACTGCCCGGCCCGGCCTTCCGAGGGGGCGGCGGCGGGTAGGCGCCGTATGGGTTCGGCGGCCAGTTCTGCCCCTGCGGTCCCGGTCCCCCGTAGCCGTGCATGCGCCGACAATACGAACTTCGCGGCAATCGTGCTCTCCACTTTTCCAACGTTCCGGTGAACATCTTGTGGAGAAGCTGGGGACAGCCCTGTGGACAATGTGGAAAACCGGTGAAGGCCTCCCGCACGTTCACCTGTGGGCCTTTGTGCGTCATGATGTTGCCTGTGGCGCGCATACCAGGAGAAGGGCTGGCCAAGGGCCTTGCCGTGACCCTGCGGCACATGCTGCGCAAATCGGAGACGCAGCAGTATCCCGAGGTCAAGCCCGACCTGCCTCCTCGCAGCCGGGGCGTGATCGCCCTGGTCGAGGAGAACTGCACTGTGTGCATGCTCTGCGCCCGAGAATGCCCCGACTGGTGCATCTACATCGATTCCCACAAGGAGACGCTGCCAGCGCCCGAGGGGGGCCGCCCGCGCGCCCGCAACGTGCTCGACCGGTTCGCCATCGACTTCTCGCTGTGCATGTACTGCGGGATCTGCATCGAGGTCTGCCCGTTCGACGCGCTGTTCTGGTCTCCGGAGTTCGAGTACTCCGAGTACGACATCCGCGACCTCATCCACGAGAAGGACACGCTGGGGGAATGGACGGCCACCGTCCCGCCGCCCCCGCCGCACGAGGTGGGGGCCGAGCCGCCCAAGGAGGTCGCCGCCGCCTCACGTCCCGCTCGTCCCGCCGCCGCGCGCCCCGGCCCCACCCGTACGGCGAGCCGGCCGGAGGCAGGGCCCGGCGCCGAAGCCGGAGCTGGAACAGCAGGAGCAGCAGCCGGGACGGGCGATGCGGCCGTGACGGCGTCGGGCGCGGCCGAAACCGGGACGAGTGAGGCCGGTGCGAGGCCGGACGGCCCGCCCGGAGCCGAGGCGGGCGGCGGACCCTCGCCGCAACAGGCAGAGGGCGGCGCCTCTTCGCCCGAAGGGGCGGAGGGTGGCGCGGCCTCGCCCGAGCGGGCGACGGGCGGCGGGCCTTCGCCGGAACAGGCGCCGGGCGGAGCCGCCCCTCGACGTCCGGCGAGGCCGATGCGGGACATCCGCTCCATCCGGCCGCCCGGGTCCCTTCCAAAGAGGTCCGGCGACGGCACCGACAGACCACGCGACGCGAAGGACGGGCCAGAGGAGGACGCGTGACAGCGCAGGCGCCGGGCTTCTGGCCGCCGTCGGGGCCGGAGATCATTTTTCTGCTGCTCGGCGCCGTCACGCTCGGCTCGGCCGTCCTGGTGGTGACGACGCGGCAGCTCGTCCACGCGGCCCTGTGGCTGGTCGTCTGCTTCGGCGCGCTCGCCGGCGGCTACCTCGTGCTGACCGCCGAGTTCGTGGCCTGGGTCCAGGTGCTGATCTACGTCGGCGCGGTCGTCGTGCTGCTGCTGTTCGGCATCATGCTGACCCGGGCGCCGATCGGCCGGTCGGCCGACCTCGACTCGGGCAACACGTGGGCCGCCGCGCTCGTCGCCGTCGCCATGGCCGCCGTCCTGGTGACCGTGCTGGTGTCCGGGTTCCGGATGGCGTACGCGCCGCTCGACCCCGGCCAGGGCGCGGCCAAGCCGCTCGGGTCGAGCGTCTTCCGCACCTGGGTCCTGCCGTTCGAGGCCCTGTCCGTGCTCCTGCTCGCGGCCCTGATCGGGGCGATCGTCCTGTCCCGCACCGACATCAAGGGCCGGCAGTGACCGGCCGCGCGGCGGACGCCCCCGGGACGGTGAGGTGACGTGCACGTCGTCTACCCCGTGGTCGTGTCCGCGCTGCTGTTCTCCATCGGCGTGTACGGCGTGCTGGCCCGGCGCAACGCGATCCTCGTGCTGATGTCGGTCGAGCTCATGCTCAACGCGGTCAACCTCAACCTGGTGGCCTTCGACGTCTGGCTGCGCGACCGGCTGCACGGCGGCCAGGTGCTCACGCTGTTCGTCATCGTGATCGCCGCCGCCGAGGTCGGGCTGGGGCTGGCGATCGTGCTCGCCGTGTTCCGCACGCGCCAGACGATCGACGTGGACCGCCTCCGGGCGCTTTCCGAACGGGCGCCCGGTGAGGCGGACGGGGAGGTCCGGTCGTGATCTTCGTCGTCGCCCTCGTCGTCCTGCTGCCCTTCCTGGCCGCGGCCGCCGGCCTGCTCGCCTCCAGGCTGCGGACGGGCCGCGAGGCGCCCGGGGATCGGGCGGCGTACCGGAGGGCGGCGTGGTTCGCGATCGCGGCCGCCACGGCGTCGCTCGCGCTCACGGTCTGGCTGGTGCTCGTCCTCACGCGCGGCGCCGTACCCGCCGGGGAGGGCCGTCCCTTCTGGACGGACCTCCTGCCGGGACGGCTGGAGGGGACGCTCTCCGTCGTCGAGACGGGATCGGTCCCGGTCGCGGTGTCGCTGCGGGCCGACGGATTGTCGGTGCTGGCGGGCATGCTCGTGGTCGTGGTCGCGCTGGCGGTGCAGGTCTACTCGGTGGGGTACATGCGGGACGAGCCGCGCTACCCCTCCTACAGCGCGTTCGTCAGCCTGTTCACCAGCGCCATGCTGCTGGTGGTCTACGCGGGCGACCTCATCGTGCTCTACGTCGGCTGGGAGATCATGGGCCTGTGCTCCTACCTCCTGATCGGGCACTGGTGGGAGGACCGGGCCAACTCGCGCGCGGCCGTCAAGGCGTTCCTCGTCACCCGGCTCGGCGACGTCGGGTTCCTGTTCGGCGTCTTCACGCTGGGGATCGCGGCCGGGAGCTTCCGCATCGACGACATCCTGCGCGCCGACATCCCCACGGGCACCGCGGTCGCGGGGACGCTGCTGCTCCTCGCGGGCGTCGCGGGAAAGAGCGCCCAGGTGCCGCTGCAGACGTGGCTGCCCGACGCGATGGCCGGCCCGACGCCCATCAGCGCGCTCATCCACGCCGCCACGATGGTCGCGGCGGGGATCTTCATCGTGGCCCGGCTCTACCCGGTGTTCCTCGGCGCCCAGCCCACGCTCGACGTTCTCGGCGTGGTCGCGGCCGTCGGCATGCTCGGCGCGGCCCTCGCGGCGCTGGCGCAGGACGACCTGAAACGCGTCCTCGCCTACTCCACGATCAGCCAGCTCGCGTACATGGCGGCGGCGCTCGCCGCGGGCTCGGACCGGGCGGCGATGTTCCACCTGGTCTCGCACGGCGCGTTCAAGGCGCTGCTGTTCCTGTGCGCGGGCCTGGTCATCCACCACGCCGGGTCCAACCTCATGAGCCACATGGGCGGCCTGCGCACCGCCATGCCCGTCACCTTCTGGACCACGACGATCGGCCTCGCCGCGCTCATGGGCCTGCCCCCGGCCAGCGGGTTCTTCAGCAAGGACGCCGTGATCGCCGCCGTCGAGCACTCGCGGGGCGCCGCCCAGCCGTTCCTCTACGCCTCCGCCCTGCTCACGGTCGGGGTGACCGGCGCGTACGCGACGCGGGCCTGGCTGCGCACGTTCTTCGGGCCGGCCAGGATCGAGCCGCTGCCCGAACCGCCTCCCGGCACGGCCCACGTGTTCGACGGCCGCGAGGCGCCCCGGTCGATGCTCTGGCCGGTCGGCGTGCTGGCCGTCCCGGCGTTGCTGCTCGGGTTCGCGGGGGTGCGGGAGGTCGACTGGGGGTCGGCCGCGGTCAGCCTCGTCGTCGCGCTGCTGGGCGCCGGGATCGTCTACGCCCTGTGGCGCGGCGCGCCCGACCAGGATCCGGCGCGGATGCTCGGCCCGTTCCAGGCGCCGTGCGAGCGGGCCTTCTACGTCGACGCGCTGTACGCGGCCCTGATCGTCCGTCCCGTCCTGCGCCTCGCCCGCGGGGTCGTCCGGACCGACGCGAAGGTGGTCGACGGCGCCGTCCGCGGCTCCGGCCGGGCCACCCTCGGCCTGTCCACCCTCGTACGGCTGGCCCAGACAGGCAACGCCCAGCTCTACGTCACCGGCCTGCTCGCCGGGCTCCTGCTGATCGCGGTCGCGGCGGTGGTGCTCACATGAACCGACCATCGGGCGCCGCGTCGCGAACGGCCCGCACGCCGACGGGGGTGGCGGCATGAGCGCGTTGCCGGCGGTCCTCCTGGCCGTCCCGCTGCTGGGGGCGGCGGCGCTCGCCTTGCCCGTGTTCCGCGGCCGGTCGACCTCGGCGTACGGGATCGCCGTCTCGGGCGCGGCCCTCGTCCTCGCCCTGGTGGTCGCGGCGGTCTTCGACTACCGGGACGCCGGACGCATTCAGCTGGGGCTCGACGTGCCCTGGAGCCCGGGGCTCGGCCTGCGGTTCCACCTGGGCGTCGACGGGATCTCGCTGCCGCTGGTCGTGCTGACGGCGCTGCTCGTGTTCCTGTGCTTCGTCCACCTTGCCCGGCACCGTCCCGAGGGCGGGCGACCGCGCGCCCTGGCGTTCACGCTGCTCGTGCTCGAGGTCGGGATGATCGGCACGTTCCTCGCCCTCGACCTGCTGCTGTTCTTCGTGTTCTTCGAGGTCGTGCTGGTCCCGATGTACTTCGTGATCGCGATCTGGGGCGGGCCGGCCCGCCGCGCGGCGGCCGTGAAGTTCATCCTCTACACGCTCCTCGGCTCGGCGCTGCTGCTGATCGGCCTGCTCGTTGTGTGGGCCCAGACGGGCACGCTCGACATCGCCGATCTGGCCGCGCGGCACGGCTCGGGCATCCCCCGGACGGCCCAGGTCCTCGCCTTCCTCGCGATCGGGGTCGGCCTGGCGGTCAAGACGCCGATGTGGCCGCTGCACACCTGGCTGCCCGACGCGCACACCGAGGCCCCGACGGTCGGCTCGGTCCTGCTCGCGGGCGTCCTGCTCAAGATGGGCACGTACGGCTTCGCCCGGATCGCGATCCCGGTCCTTCCTGAGGGCGCCGCGACGCTCGCGCCCTGGCTGGGGGCGTTCGCGGTGGTCGGCATCGTGTACGGCTCGCTGGCCTGCCTCGCCCAGCGCGACCTCAAGCGCATGATCGCCTACTCGTCGGTCGGCCATATGGGCTTCGTGCTGCTCGGCTTCGCGACGCTCACGCCGGTCGGCATGAACGCGGCGCTGTTCGGCAACGTCGCCCACGGGCTGATCACCGGCCTGCTGTTCTTCCTCGCCGGTGCAGTCAAGGAGCGGTACGGCACGGCCGACATGGTCCGGATGGGCGGCGGGATGCTGCGCCGCCTGCCGTACATCGGCTCGCTGCTGACCTTCGCCTGCGTCGCCTCGCTCGGGCTGCCGGGGCTCGCCGGGTTCTGGGGGGAGATGCTCGCGCTGCTGGGCGCGTTCCGTCCCGCCGCCGCGTTGTCCCGGCCGCTGTTCCTCGTCTTCATGGCCGTGGGCGGCCTCGGGACCGTGCTGACCGCCGCGTACTTCCTCGTCATGCTGTCGCGGGTGACCCACGGCCGCCCGACGGAGACCGTCCCTGCGGGCCCGCCGCTGACCTCGGCCGAGGAGATCCGCGAGGTGCTCGGCCCCGGCGAGCCGGTCGAG
The DNA here is from genome assembly GCF_016863035.1 of Microbispora corallina. Lineage (GTDB taxonomy): Bacteria > Actinomycetota > Actinomycetes > Streptosporangiales > Streptosporangiaceae > Microbispora > Microbispora corallina. The sequence goes on along the minus strand of NZ_BOOC01000005.1, from coordinate 203,460 downwards.
CCCGTCGCCACCGGGACGGCCGTCGCCGAGGTCGAGGAGCCCGCCCGGCCCACGTGGGACGTGACGGGGCACGAGCTGGCCGCCTGGCTGCCGCTGGTCGCGCTCACCCTGGCCTTCGGCCTGTGGCCCAAGGCCCTCCTGGCCGTGACCACCCCGGCCGTCCAGGCCGTCCTCGGCCAGGGGGTGACCCCATGAGCCCGTCGCCGCCGCGCCCGGCCCTCCCAGACCGCCGCGAGAGAGCGTGGCACGTCGGCCGCCGAGGTGCCCGGGCCGCCGCCGAGCAGCCGCCGCCCGCCGAGGCGAGCGCGGGTGTCCGGCAACTCACCGCGAGGATCCGGGCCGGGGTGAGCGCAGGCGTCCGGCGGCTCGCGCGGCCCGGGTGGCTGGTTCCGCCGACGGGCGAGCGGCGGGGGTGAGGGCGTGAGCGGACAGGTGATCCAGGGCATCGACTACGCCGCCGTGGCGGCGCCGCTGGTCGTGGCGCTGACGGCCGGGCTGGTGCTGGTGCTGGACGCGACGCTTCCCGCGCGGCCCGGCGGGCGGCGGCTGCTCGGCGGCGTCACGCTGGCCGGCGTGGCGGCGGCGCTGGCCGTGGTCGCCGTCCAGGCCGTCCAGGGCGTCCGGAGGGAGACCTTCTGCGTCCCGGCGTCCCTCGGCGGCGGGGAGTCCGCGGGCTCGCAGGCGTCGTGCTCGTTCGTGGCCGACCGGTTCACGCTGGTCATCGCGGCCGTCGTGCTCGCGGCCGGGCTGGTCGTGGTGCTGCTGTCGATGTCCGAGGTGGCGATCGCGCGGACCCCGGCGGGGGAGTGGTACTTCCTGCTGCTGGCCACGCTGACCGGCGCCGTCCTGCTCCCGGCCTCGCGCGACCTGATCATGCTGGTCGTGTCGCTGGAGCTCGTCTCGCTCCCGGTGTTCGCGCTGACCGCACTGCGGCGGTACGACGGCCGGGCGTCGGAGGCCGCGCTCAAGCTCCTGCTCGTGTCCGTGGTGTCCACGGCGGTCATGCTGTTCGGCGTCTCGCTGCTGTACGGCGTCACCGGGTCGGTCCATCTCGACCGGATCGCCACGTTCTACGCGACCGCCCATCCCCAGATGCCGTACGGCGGCGCGGGGGTGACGACGGTCGCCGTCGTGCTCGTGCTGGCGGGGTTCGCCTTCAAGATCGCGGCTGTGCCGTTCCACTTCTGGGCCGGGGACGTGTACCGGGGCGCGCCGGTCCCGGTGGCGGCCCTGCTGTCGGTGATCTCCAAGGCGGCCGGGTTCGCCGGGCTCATTCTGATCCTCACGGTCGCGCTGAGCCGGCAGGCCGCGATCTGGTCGCCGGTGATCGCGATCGTGGCCGCCCTGACCATGACAGCGGGCAACGTGCTGGCCCTCCGGCAGCGCCACGCCGTCCGCCTGCTGGCCTGGTCGTCGGTGGCCCAGTCCGGCTACATCCTCGCGCCGCTGGCCGCCTTCACCGCGACGGGCCGGGCCGGGCACACGGGCGGCGCCGTCTCCGCCTCGGTCGCCTATCTCGTGTTCTACGCCGCGATGAACCTCGTGGCCTTCGCCGTCGTGATGCGCGTGTCGAGCGAGCGAGAGCGGAACACGCTCGACGACTACCGGGGGATGGCCCTGCGGTCGCCGGCGTCCGGGCTGGCGCTCGCCTTCTCCCTCGTCTGCCTGGCCGGGCTGCCGCCCGGGCTGGCGGGCCTGTTCGCCAAGGTCGTGGTCTTCCGCGAGATCGTCGCGGGCGGGCTCGGCTGGCTGGCTGTCGTCATGGCCGTCAACACGGTCGTCGGCCTCTACTACTACATCGCCTGGACGGCCCGGCTGTTCACCCCGGCCGAGGCGGGCGGCCGCCAGGAGGCGAACGCGCCCGTCGCCGTCGCGGCCGGGATCGCGCTCACCGTCACGGTGGTCTTCTCCGTCGTCCCGCAGGTGGTGCTGTCCGCCCTCGGCTGACGCCGCACTCCGCCGAGGCCCGCCGCGTTCCGGGGTGCCCGGATGGGAACGTTCGCCCAGGCCATATGCGTTGGTACGGCTGGACGCACCAAACCGTGAGGAGGAGGCGTGCACCACAACAGCCTGCGCACCGCGGTCCTTCTGGGGGCTCTGTCCGCGTTGATCCTGCTCGCGGGGGCCTGGCTCGGAGGCGGCGCGGGCGTACGGCTCGCCTTCCTGGTGGCGCTCGCGGCCAACGGCGTCGCGTACTTCTTCTCCGACACGATCGCCCTGTCCGCGATGCGGGCCCGGCCCGTCTCCGAGGTCGAGCAGCCCGTGCTCTACCGGATCGTGCGGGAGCTGTCCTACGACGCCCGGCAGCCGATGCCGCGCCTGTACGTGTCGCCCACCATGCAGCCCAACGCGTTCGCGACCGGGCGCAACCCGCGCAAGGCCGCCGTCTGCGTCACCCACGGCGTGCTCGGCCTGCTCGACGAGCGCGAACTGAGGGGCGTGATCGGCCACGAGTTGTCGCACGTCTACAACCGCGACATCCTGATCTCCTCGGTCGCCGGGGCGCTCGCCACGATGATCACCTACTTCGGGTACGTCGGCCTGTTCTTCGGCTCGGACGACGACGAGGGCCCGGGCTTCCTCGGGGCCCTGCTCGTGATGATCCTCGGCCCGGTCGCGGCGTCGATGATCCAGATGGCCATCTCCCGCTCGCGCGAGTTCGCGGCGGACGAGGCGGGCGCCCGCCTGACGGGCGATCCGCTCGCCCTCGCCTCGGCGCTGCGGAAGATCGAGATGGAGGTGCGGCGGCTGCCGCTGCCGGAGAACGGCCGGCTCGCCTCCGCCAGCCACATGATGATCGCCAACCCGTTCCGCGGGGCCGGCATCGGGCGGCTGTTCTCCAGCCACCCGCCCATCGCGCAGCGCATCGCCCGGCTGGAGCGGATGGCCGGCTACCGCCGGTGACCCGTTCCTGGAGGCCGGTCGGTCACCGGCGGGCGCGCGGTCAGGAGTGGTGGCGCACCGGGTCGGTCTCCTCCGGGGCCAGCGCCGCCAGGCCGTCGATGCTCTCGCGGTTGTGCCGGGCCCGATAGGCGCGTTTCTGCTGGACGTCCTTGCGGCCCGCCCACTCGTCGAGCAGTGTCCGCTCCTTCTCGTACGACATGAACGGGACCGAGAAGCCGCACGAGTCGGAGATGCGGTCGCAGGACACCACGATGATCGAGCGGACGCCGGAGTGCGGCCCGAACCGGGGGATCAGGACGGCGAAGTCCGGGTCGGCCGGGGTGACGACCCGGCCCGTGCCGTACAGGCGGACGATGTTCGGCGGCCCGTCGAAGGCGCAGAACATGACCGTGACCCGGCCGTTGTCGCGGATGTGCGCGATCGTCTCGACGCCGCTGCCGTCGAGGTCGAGGTAGGCCACCGTCGTGTCATCGATGACCGTGAACGTGTCGGGGTAGCCCTTGGGGGAGACGTTGACATGGCCGCCCTGGTCGGGGGCCGTGGCGACGAAGTAGACCGGCTGCGCCGAGATGAACTCCCGCAGCCGGTCGGTGAGCCTGTCATAGATCTTGCCCATGTCTGGACGATAACTCCGGTCACTCGCCGGGCAACCACCAGGTCCACGCCTTGGACGTGATCACGAACGAGTCGAGTTTGGGGGCGGCGCCCGTGGCGGGGTCGAGGCCGCGCCGGATCGCGCCGGTGGTGTTGCCGTTCTTGTCGCTGCGCGTCTCCCACAGGTCGAGGGAGTCGCCGGACGTCCACTGCATGCCGTACGCGGACTCGCCCTTGGGGACCTTCACGTCGACCGGGTCGCCTACGGTGTCGCCGGCCAGGTCGTACACGCGCAGGCGCTGCTTGCCGGACGGCGCGGTGATGATCAGTGCGAGCGAGGCGCCGTCGTCGGCCAGGGCGATCGGGGTGTTGTTGGCCACGACCTGCGGCACCACCCGGCTCTCGGTGCGGTGCCCGTCCCGGTCGTACACGAGGAACTCGGTGGTGTTCTCGCCCGTGGACCGGGTGGCGAGCAGGTGGCCGCCGTCGGGGCTGAAGCTCTGGACGTTGACGTCGGACCGCAATGTGTGGACCGTTCCCGAGGTCAGGTCGGCCACGAGAGAAGGCTTCGGCTTGTCGGCCTGGTAGCTCACCGCGACGGAACGGCCGGTGCGGTCGATCTGCAGGTCGGCCGAGGACATGCCGACACCCTTGGGGAGCCTGGCGGCGGCCCCGGGCAGGACCCGCACGCGGTTCGTCCGGATGTCGCGGACCACGATCCTGTTGTCGGAGGCGCGGAAGTAGGCGACGCTGCCGCCGTCGCCGCTCACCCCCAGCGGCGCCGTCGACTCCTTGTCCACCTTGTGGCCGTCGAGCGGGAAGACGCGGGCGTCCTTGAGGGGGACCCTGCTGCCGTCGCGCAGCGTCAGCGTCCAGGGCCCGCAGGGGACGGTGTAGTCCTTCTTCTTGCACGACTTCACCCAGGCGTACCGGATGGTCTTCTTCGTGGACGTGGCGGAGGCGGACGCCCTGAGGGAGCTGGCGGAGGCGGACGTTCTGAGGGAGGTGGCGGAGGCGGCTCCCGTACGCGCCTCCGCCTGCGCCACGCCGGGCAGCGCGGTCACGGTGACCGCGGCGGCGAGCGCGAGGACGGCGGTTCTGTTCATCTCTGTTCCTTTCGTTCATCTCGGTAGATGCGTCCCGGGAACGAAAGGTTGGGTCACGAATCGGCCACACGCCCGGCGGCCGGCCGCCGGCAGGGCACCGCGGACGTCGTCGTGCACGTCACGGCCCGGCACGGGCCCGTCACACGGAAACGGCCCGCCCGCCGGAGCGTCGCGCGTCTGGGCGCGCGACGTCCGGCGAGCGGGCCACCGGGATCAAACCCGGGACCGGGCCGGACCAGGGTCGGCTCGGCCGGACCAGGCCGGGGCCGGACCAGGCCGGCCCGGATGGGGGTCAGACGCCGGGGTGGAGCACCCGGCGGAGGAACTCGCGGGTCCGCTCGTGCTGGGGGTCCGCGATGACCTGCTCGGGCGGGCCGTCCTCGACGATCACGCCCTGGTCCATGAACACCACCCGGTCGGCCACTTCCCGGGCGAAGCCCATCTCGTGGGTGACGACCAGCATGGTCATGCCGTCCTCCGCGAGCGTGCGCATCACCGCCAGCACGTCGCCGACGAGCTCGGGGTCGAGCGCGGAGGTCGGCTCGTCGAACAGCATGAGCGAGGGGTTCATCGCCAGCGCCCGGGCGATGGCGACCCGCTGCTGCTGGCCGCCGGACAGCTGACCCGGGTAGGCGTCGAGCTTCTCCAGCAGGCCGACCTTCTCCAGGTTCTCCTGGGCGACGCGGTCGCACTCGCCGCGGCCCCGCTTGAGGACCCGCTCCTGCGCGATCGTGACGTTCCGCCGGACCGTCAGGTGGGGGAACAGGTTGAACTGCTGGAACACCATGCCGATCCGCCGGCGGGCGGCGTCGATGTCCACGTCCGGGTCGGTGAGGTCGACCCCGTCCACGACCACCTGCCCGGAGGTCGGCTGCTCCAGCAGGTTGACGCAGCGCAGCAGCGTCGACTTGCCCGAGCCAGACGGCCCGATGACGCAGACCACCTGGCCGCTCTCGACCGTGAAGTCGATGCCCTTGAGGACCTCGAGGCTGCCGAACGACTTGTGCAGGTTCTTGATCTCGACTGTGCTCATCGGGCCGCTCCCTGCCGGGCTTCCAGCCGCCGCGCCACGTAGCCGAGGGGGATCGTGATCAGCAGGTAGGTCAGGCCGGAGATGAGGATCGGCGTCGGGTTCGCGAACGTGGACGCCTGGTCGTTGCCGAACTTGGCCAGCTCGACCTGCCCGGCCGTGACCCCCAGGAACAGCACCAGCGAGGAGTCCTTGAACAGCAGGACCAGCTCGTTGGTGAGCGGCGGAATGACGATCCGGATGGCCTGGGGGATGATGATGGACACCATCGCCCGCAGGTACGGCATGCCGAGCGAGCGGGCGGCCTCCATCTGCCCCTTCGGCACGGCCTGCAGGCCCGCGCGGAAGGTCTCGGCCATGTACGCCGCGGAGACCAGGCCGAGGCCCAGCGCCGCCTGGCCGTACACGTCGCCGGGCACCTGGAAGCCGGGGAAGGCCAGCGGCAGGCTGCCGATCATCAGGAAGATGACGAGCGCGGGCAGCCCCCGGAAGATCTCGACGTACCCGGCGGCGATCCACCGGTACGGCGCGACCGAGGACTGCCGCATCAGCGCCAGCAGCAGGCCGACCGCGAAGCCCATGACGTACCCGGTCAGCGTGTAGATCACCGTGTTGCGCAGGGCGACGGTGAACAGCGTGGGCATGCCCTGGCCCGCGACCTCACCGTTGAAGAACGACTGCTTGATCGCTCCCCAGTCGGCCAGGGCGGCAAGGACGACCACGACCACGATCAGGACGCCGTACTGGACGCCCCGGCCGATCCGCTGTCTCCTGCGCGGGCTCAGCCGTCCCCCGGAGGGGACGGCCGTCTGGTTGCCTGCCACCGGTGTCACGAGGTCTTCGGTTCGGTGCCGAACCACTTCTTGTAGATCGCGGCGTAGGTGCCGTCGGACTTCGCGGCGGTGATGGCGTCGTTGATGACCTTCGCCAGCGCCGTGTTGCCCTTCTTCATGCCGATGCCGTACTGCTCGCCCGTGTCGAGGTTGGCGACCTGCTCGAACTTGGCGCCGATGTCGGGCTTCTTCAGCCAGGTCAGCACGACCGGGAGGTCCTGCACGATCACGTCGACCTGGCCGGTCTGCAGGCCGAGCAGCTCCTTGGGCGAGTCGGCGAATTCGACCGGGTCGAAGCCCTTGCCCTTCACGTAGTCGAGGCCGGTCGTGGACGCCTGGGCGCCGAGCTTGAGGCCCTTGGCCTTGACGTCGTCGAGCGAGGTGACCCCGCTGCCCTTCTTGGCCATCAGCGCCTGGGTGGCGTCGAAGTAGGGGATCGAGAAGTCGATGTTCTTCTTGCGCTCGTCGGTGATCGTCATGCCGGCGGCGGCCACGTCGCACTTGCGGGCGTTGAGCGCCGCGCCGCTCTTGATGGCGGCGAAGTCGATGTCGACGATGTCCTGCGTCACGCCCAGCTTCTTGGCGGCCAGGTCCACCATGTCCACGTCGAAGCCGACGACCTTGCCGCCCTGGTTGAACTGGAACGGCTCGTAGGGGATGTTCGTGCAGGTGGTCAGCTTGCCCGGGTGGACGAGGGAGACGCCGCCCGCGGCGCCGCCGGACGACGGGGTCGCCGTGGTGGTCGATCCTCCCCCGCAGGCGGAGATCAAGAGCGCCGTCGCCAGCGCCGTCGCGCCGATGCCCGCCGCGTTCCGGGTTGTGGACCAGGGAGCCACACCGGCCTCCTTGCTTTGCTCAGAAAGGTACTGCTTGGTACGCGCAGTTTAGAGGCTGGTTACGGCAGGTTGGCCACGGCCTGGAGGCGGCTGTGTAAATCCTGGTCCGAGGGGTCAGACCTCGGTCATCTCCCTGGTGAGGTTGTTGAACCGGGCGAGCATCCGGGCCAGCGACCGCACCTCGTCCTCCGGCCAGGAGTCGAGCAGCGCCCGGAAGCGCCGCTGCCGTGCCGTCCGGGCGTTCTCCAGCCGCTGCCGTCCCTCGTCGGTGAGCGCGAGCAGGTGGGCCCGGCCGTCGTCCGGGTCGGGCTCCCGGGTGACCAGGCCGAGCTCGCCGAGCACCTTGAGCTGGCGGCTGATCGTCGCCTTCCCCACGCCCAGGTGGGCCGCGAGGTCGCTCGGCCGCACCGGGTCGCCCTGACCGATGAAGATCAGCAGGCCGTACGCGCCGGGGTCCAGCTCGGGATGGATGCGGCGGCTCATCTCCGCCGACAGCGCGTGGGCGCGCCGGAACAGCACGGCCAGCTGGTGCTCGACCTCGTGGTACGCGTCGTCGGACGCCTCCACGCCAGGTCTGCCCCCGGCGCCGATGACGGCGTCCGTTGTGGCGTTCGTCATGACGCCGCCTCCTCCCATCACCGGCTCCACTATGGCAGGGACGCGCCCTGAACGGCCTGGATGTCCAGCTCCACTTTCAGGGTCGCACCGATGAGGGCGACACCCGCCCGCACCACCTGGTTGTACGTCATCGCGAAGTCGTCGCGGCGCAGCTCGGTCTCCGCCCGGAACGCCGCCCGCAGGCCACCCCAGGGGTCAGGCCCGGTCCCCAGGTACGTCATGTCGAGGTCGACCGGCCGCATGATCCCGGCCAGCGTGAGCATCCCGTGCACGGTCCACCGGTCGGGACCGGACGTGGTGAGCCCGGCGCTGCGGTAGGTGATCGTGGGGTGCGCCGCCACGTCGAGGAAGTCGGCCGACCGGAGGTGGTCGTCGCGGGTGCCGTTCCCGGTGTCGATCGAGGCGGCGGCGATCTCGGCGACGACCGAGGAGGTCTCGGGCGTCGGCCCGATCTCGATCTGCCCGGCGAACTCGGTGAACCGCCCCTGCACGCTGCTCAGCCCGAGATGCTGGGCCGTCGCGGCGATCCTGCAGTGGGCGGGGTCGAGCGTCCACACGCCGGGCGGGGGCAGGTCGGCGCCGCCCTGGCGGGACAGCACGACCGTCCCCAGCTCGGCGACCCCGGCGCCGGTCGCGATCGCCGTCTGGGCGGCCGGGGCGTACCCGACGGCCGTGACGACCACCGTGTAGACGCCGGGCTCCAGCGGGCCGGTCGCCACGGCTCCCTCGGCGTCGGCCTGGACGCGCGCGACCTGCAGGCCGCTCATGTCGGTGACCGTGACCACGGCGTGCTGGACGGCCCATCCGTCCTTGGTGCGGATCAGGGCGTGCAGTCCCCGGCGGCCGGTCGGGGCGCTCTGCGCGGCCTGCTGACTGGTGTGCATACGACTCGTGCTCTCCCTGCTCGTCCTGCGAACCGCTTGTCCGTCCTGCGACCCGCTCGTCCCGCGACCCGCCTGTAAGCGCTCGTCCCGCTAACGGCCTGCCGGCCGGCCCGGCCGCGCGCGGCCGGGCCGGGGGCGGGGTCACTCGGGGTGGCCCAGCCAGATGTCGCGGCCGTCGTCGTCCCGGCCGTCGACGGTCATGGTGTCGGCCACGGGCGGGTACCCGGTGGCGATGACCGTGTACTGGCCGCCGGTCAGGTCCGCGAACGCGTACTCGCCGTCCTCGCCGGTCGTCGTGGTGCCGACCACGTTCCCCGCGGCGTCCAGCAGCGTCACCCGCGCGTCGTTCAGGGGGCCGCCGCCGCGCACCCGTACGGTGCCGCGGACCCGGGCGCCGGGCCGGAGCTCGACGTCCTGCCGGGTGAGGCCGGTGCCGATGACCTCGACGGGAACGGCGACCGGGCGGTGGGAGGGCGCGCTGACCGCCATCGTGTACGTGCCGGCCACGACCCCGGAGAAGGTGTAGACGCCCTCGCCGTCGGTGCTTCCCGAGGTGACGACCTCGCCACGGACGTCGGTCACGACGACCATCGCCTCGGCCACCGGCTTCCCGTCGAGGTCGCGCACCACGCCGGTCAGCTTGCCGGAGCCCGCGAGGATCAGGTCGAAGTCCACCGGCTGGTCCCCGACCACGAGCGTGGCCACCTGCGGGTCGCGCTCGGCGGCCGACGCGATGAGGACGTACGTGCCTCCTCCGGGCGCCTGGACGCTGTAGCCGCCGTCGGCCCGGGTCATGGCCCTCCCGAGCTGGTGGCCGCGCACGTCGATCAGCGTCAGCGTGGCGTGGCCGACGGCGAAGCCGTCCTCGCCGCTGACGAAGCCGCGGATCTCCACGCCGCCGTCCGGTCCCGCGGCCCACTCGCCCGCCGCCGCGTACGCGGGCTCCCAGCGGTCCCGTACGGCGGGCGAGGCGGCCAGCCCGTCGGCGAGCGTGTCGGCGCCGCGCGCCCCCACGGGCGCGGGCCGCTGCCGGTCGCGCTGGGCGTGGCGGCCGGCGGCCGCACCGTTCCTGGCCCGCGTCCCCTCGGCGACCGGCTCGGGGGCCGGCTCCGGCGCGGCGGCCGGCGCGGTGGCCGGGGCGGAGGCGGTCCGCAGCGGGACCTCCTTGATGAACAGGATCGCGAGCAGCGCGAGCAGCGCGAGCGGCGCCGCGTACAGGAACACGTCGCCGACCCCGTGGCCGTACGCGCTCTCGACGACGGCCCTGACGGGGGCGGGCAGCGAGGAGAGGCGGGGGATCGAGCCGTCGCCGCCGGCCTCGCCCTTCACGCCGATCGCGGCCAGGCCCTCACGCAGGTACGTGCCGACCCGGTTGACCACCAGGGCGCCGAGCGCGGACACGCCGATCGCGCCGCCGAGGGAGCGGAAGAACGCGACGACGGAGCTGCCGGCGCCGAGCTCCTCGGGCCGCACCTGGTTCTGCACGGCGAGGACGAGGTTCTGCTGGGTCAGGCCGAGGCCGACGCCGATCGCGAACATGTAGACGGCGACGAGCCAGTAGTCCGTGTCGTACCGCAGGGTGGCCATGAGGGCCAGGCCGACGGTGAGGAGGAAGGAGCCCGTGGTGAGGATGGCCTTCCACCGGCCGGTACGGGTGATGATCTGGCCGCCGACCGTCGAGGCGAGCGCGAGACCGAGGATCATCGGCAGCGTCATCAGGCCGGCCTTGGTGGGCGACTCGCCCCGGGCGAGCTGGAAGTACTGGCTGAGGAACGTGGTGGCGCCGAACAGCGCGACGCCGACGAGGACGCTCGCGACGACCGCGAGCGAGATGGTCCGGTTGCGGAACAGCCGCAGGGGGACGATGGGCTCCTTGGCCTTGACCTCCACGAGCAGGAACAGCAGCGCCAGCACGACCGCGCCGCCGACCATGGCGGCGGTCTGCCACGACAGCCAGTCGTACTTGTTGCCGGCGAACGAGATCCACACGAGCAGCAGCGACACCGAGGCGGCGATCAGCACGGCGCCTCCCCAGTCGATGCTGACCTGGCGCCTGCGGACCGGCAGGTGGAGGGTCTTCTGCAGCACGAACAGGGCGATGACCGCGAACGGCACGCCGACGTAGAAGCACCACCGCCAGCCGAGCCAGGAGGTGTCGACGATGACGCCGCCGACGAGCGGGCCGCCGATGGTCGCGACCGCGAAGACCGCGCCCAGGTAGCCCGAGTAGCGGCCGCGCTCACGTGGCGCGATCATCGCCGCCATGATCACTTGGGAGAGGGCCATGAGGCCGCCGGCCCCGAGGCCCTGCACCACCCGGGCCCCGATCAGCATCTCGGAGTTCTGCGACAGGCCGGCGATCGCCGACCCGATCACGTAGACGATCAGACCGAGCTGGACCAGGACCTTCTTGCTGAACAGGTCCGCGAGCTTGCCCCAGATGGGGGTGGAGACCGTGACCGCCAGCAGCGAGGCGGTGATCACCCAGGTGTACGTCGTCTCGTCGGCGTGCAGGGTGGCCGTGATCGTCGGCAGGGCGTTCGCCACCACGGTCGACGAGAGGATCGCCACGAACATGCCGAGGAGCAGCCCCGACAGCGCCTCCAGGATCTGGCGGTGCGTCATGGGGACGTCCTGGTCGGGTGCCGGCTGGCGCACCTCGGCCGGTATCGCGTTCGCCATCAGTGTCCTTCCACTGTCTCTGCCAAGCCTTCGTTCACGTGCCGCGGGGGAGCGGCGGCGGGGGCGCGCACGCGTGCGGTGCGCCCGGGTCCGTGCGCCGGCGTCTCGACGCTCGCCCTGAGCCGGGCCAGCAGGCCGGACAGCTCGGTGATCTCGTCGTCGGACCAGGTCGTCAGCGCGTCGGCCAGGAGGCGGCGCAGCTTGCCGCACGACTCGCGCGCGAGGCGCTCGCCCTCGGGTGTCGCCCGGATGAACCAGGAGCGCCTGTCGTGGGGATTCGGCACGCGCTCGGTCCAGCCGCCGTCCTCGAGGTCGGCGACGCGCCGGCTGATGACCGACTGGTCGACGTCGAACATCTCCGACAGCTCCCCGACGCGGGCGGGGCCGACCCGCTCCAGCACGACGAGGATCGCGAGGCCCGTACGGCCCGCGGGCCAGGGCAGGTCGCGGCCCAGTCCTTTGATCACCGTCTTCACGTCGAGCAGCCGCAGGAGCAGCTCGTCGCAGCTCGCCTCCGACGCCATGATGCTCGCCTCCAGTTAGTTTCCCTAAGCAAGCATATCTGATCGTTGCTTAAGGCAACCTTCAGGACGGCCCTATGGGACGAATGAGGCGAAAGAGGCGGAGGTCAGACAGAGGGAAGACTGAGCGTGGCCGTGACGATCGTCCGGTCGATGTGGGCCTCGGCCGTGTTGCCGCCGGGGGTTCCGGCGACCCAGTGGGCGACCTGCGGGGTCTGCCTGCTGTCCTGGACGACCCAGGTGGCGCCGGTGCCGGCGCCGTCGCGCAGGAGCCGGGCCACGCCCGCGCTGTCCACGACCACCGTCCACGTCGCGAGGTCGCCCGCGCCGCCGAGCGACAGGACCCTGGTCCAGACGGTGGAGCCCTTCGTCATCGTCCAGACGCCGCCCTTCTGGACCGTGAGCATGAGCCGCCGGGCGCCGTTGGCGACCTTCGTGCCGAAGCTGACCCCCAGGCCCGTACGCGGGTCGAGCGCGCTGTCGTCGATCACCCGGCCGCGGACCTCGACGGTGAAGTCGCAGCCCCTGGTCACGTCGAGCGGGAGCACGGCCTGGACCACGCGGCCGCCCGCGCTGCGCAGGCGCAGCCCGCCGTCGAGGAGCCGGGCGCCGGGGGCGTCGAGCGCCCAGCCGTCCCAGGAGCCCCCGGCGACGTGGTCGGCGACCTCGATCAGGTCGAGGACGGCCTCGCCGTCGCTCCAGGCCGAGACCCCGGCGGCGGAACCGGTGACCGGGACGCTCCACCGGGCCCCGCCCTCGGCCGTGGCGGTCCCCGCCGCGTCGACGATCACCCGCCAGGCTTCGGACGGCGCGTGGACGCGGGTCCACCCGGCCGTGCCCAGGGCGTACAGGCCGTCGGGGCGCACGGCGACCGTGAGCGCGCGGGCGCCGGTGCTCACCGTGACCCCGAGCCCCTCGCCCGACTCGGGGAAGCGGGTCACCCCGCCGCGGACCGTCAGCACGAACCCGCCCGCCGGTCCGTACGGCCGGCTGATCGACGCCCCGGCGAGGCGGAACCCGCCGGACGGCGTGGGCTGCGCCGCGCCGCCCGCCGTCCAGCCGGCCGTGCCCCGGGTGACGCCGGTGAACGCGTTCGAGACGTCGAGCCGGGCGACCCTGATGTCGGTCTGGTTGTGCTCCCAGACGACGGCGAACCTCCCCGGCGCGTACTCGTCGGCGCTCGCGTAGACGTCCCAGCCGCGGCCCGCCCCCGTGGTGCTCCTCCTGCCGTCGGCGAACAGCCGGCCCGGCCCCCAGGGCGTGCCGGGCCGCTTGACCTTGTAGTAGAGGACCTCGCGGTACTGGTCGGGCTTGCTCTCCGAGGTGCCGGTGAACGGCCCGGCCAGCGTGTTGTAGATCGCGAGGTGGAGGCCGTTCGCGTCCGTGGCGAAGAAGGTCTTGACGTAGTAGTTCGGCAGATCGGGGTCGAGCGTCATCCGCGACCAGGTGAGGCCCCCGTCGGTGCTGGTGGCGGTGGCGGCGTACGCGGCGTGGGTGCGGTAGTGCGCGTCCCGCGCCTCGGCGGTCGGGCCGCCGGTGAGCGTGCGGGCGACCATGACCAGCGTCTTCGGGTCGTCCTGGGAGACCGCGACCTGCGGCTCCTCGACCGACACGCCCGGCGGGTTCTCCGCGAGGGCGCCCGGCGTCCAGGTGACCAGGTCGGACGAGCGGAGCACGCCGGCCTTCGTCGTCCCCTGGGCCGAGCGCCAGTACGGCACCAGCCACACGCCGTCGTGCCGGATGGGCTTGCCCGCCACGACGACGCCACGGGGGTTCGGCGGGACGGCGACGGTGACCGGGACGTCGGCCCACGTTCGGCCGCCGTCCGTGCTCCGCTTGACCGTCATCTCGACCGGGAAGCCGTCGAGGTCACCCTCGGCGTCGCGGTCCGCGGCGATCGTGATGCGCCCGAGCAGCGCGTGGAGCGTGCCGGAGTCGTTGAGGAAGACGACGTAGTGGTACCGGTGGACCGCGTCGTCCGCGGCCAGCGTCCCGACGGTCCAGGTCCGGCCGCCGTCCTCGGATCTGGCGATCTTTATGGCGCCCTGGTCCTTCGGCGCCGGATCCCCGGGGTCGGCCACCCCGGCCCGCCAGCCGACCACCAGCCGGGCGGCGTCGAGGGCGACGATGTCCGGCACCCGGTTGCCCTCGTGGACGAGCTCGCCGGAGGGGTCCTTCCGCACGGCGCTGTAGACGGTGACGGGGGCGGAGACCGCCGCTCCCACGACGTCGGTGTCCGGCCATGATCGGGCAGGGGTCGTCACCCGACCCAGGGAACACGGGAGATAGGCCCGACTTCAACCAAATCTCACGGCGTTCAGACCATGTACACGCCATCGTCACATTTCAGAAGGCATATCTGATTCGGCAGAACGGCAGCCTCTCCGCGACCAGGTCCGTGAGCGCGGCGTCGTACCGGCCCTTGTGGCCGGTCCGGTACCGCGCGTTCCAGCCGCCCGTCTGCGACCGCTTCGGCTGCTGCAGGTCGGGCCGCCACAGCACCTCCTCGGCCTTGGGGCCCGCACGACCTCGCCGGCGATCGCCGCGTTCTGCCGCCGGGCGTGGCGGTGGATCAGGTGCCCTTCGGGCATACCGGCGTCGTACCCGGTTTGGGTTGCCGGCCATCTGCCGGTTACTCGGGCATCAACTGATCGCCACAACCGCTTGTCAGGTTCGGGTCGTAGGCGCCTCCCACGAATAAGGAGACCCCATGACCTGGCGAACCGGCCCAGCCGTCCTCACCGCCTCGGCGACTCTCGGGGCGCTCGTCGCCCCGCCGGCCGCCGCGGCCACCCCGTCCCACCGCCGTACGGCGGAGGTCGTGACCGTGGCCCACCGCGGGGCGTCCGCGTACGCGCCCGAGAACACGATCACGGCCTTCCGCATGGCCCGCGACCAGCACGCCCACATGTTCGAGCTGGACGTACAGGAGACGAAGGACCACAAACTGGTCCTGATGCACGACACGACCCTCACCCGCACCACGAACGTCGAGCGGGTCTTCCCCGGCCACGCGCCCTGGCGGGTCCGCGACCTCACCCTCGCCCAGGTCAAGAAGCTGGACGCCGGCTCCTGGTTCGGCCGGGCCTACCGGGGTGAGCGCGTCCCGACGCTCGGCGAGACGCTGCGGGCCATGGGCGGCAGCCGCCTCGGCCTGCTCCTGGAGATCAAGGAACCCCGGCTCTACCCCGGCATCGAGGCCCGCGTCGCGCTGGAGCTGCGGCGGCATCCGGAGTGGCTGCGTCCCGGCCGCCTCGTCGTCCAGTCGTTCGACTGGACCTCGATGCGCCGCTTCCACCGGCTCCTGCCCGCCGTCCCCGTCGGCCTGCTCGGCACGCCCGCCTCCTCCCAACTCCCCGGCGTCGCGACATACGCCTCCTACGTCAACGTCCCGTACGGCCGGCTCAGCGCGGCGTACGTGCGGCGCGTCCACGGCCGTCACCTGAGGCTGTTCGCCTGGACGGTGGACAGCCCGTCGGCCATGCGACGCCTGATCTCGTACAAGGTGGACGGCATCATCACCGACAAGCCGGACGTCCTGCACGGCGTGACGTCGGGATAGGGCGGGTTGCGGCGTCCGGTCCGGGCGGTGTCAGCCCATGCTCTTGGCGCCGTCCAGGGACTCGCGGATGATGTCGGCGTGGCCGGCGTGCTGAGCGGTCTCGGCGATGACGTGCATCAGCACCCGGCGGGCCGACCACCGCGCGCCGGGCTCGAACCACGGGGCCTTCGGCAGCGGCTGGGTGGCGTCCAGGTCGGGCAGGGTCGCGACCAGCTCGTCGGTCCGGCGGGCCACCTCGGCGTAGGCGTCCAGCACACCGGCGAGCGTCTCACCGGGCAGCAGCCGGAAATTGTCGGTCCACCGGGCCATGTCGGCCTCGGTCATGTCGGTGGAGTCGCCCGACGGGCCGTTCAGGATGAAGTCCGCCCAGTTCCGCTCGACCTCGGTGACGTGTTTGATCAGGCCGCCCAGGCACAGCTCGCTGGCGGTGGTCCGCTGCCCGGCCTGCTCGTCGGTGAGGTCACGGGTGGTGAAACGGAGGAAATGCCTGGTCTTGGCCAGCATCGCCAGCAGGTCGGCACGCTCGCCGGTGACGTCGTGGGTGGCCGGCTCGTCGACGGTCGTGGTCTCGCTCATGGTCTCCGCTCTCCGTTGTCCTGTTCCGTCGGTCAGGACCGACGCTAAGCCACATAGCGGTCAGTTTCTGGCCTGAATTGCGGAAGACTTACGAACATGGCGAACACCAGCACCCGAACGCTACGGCTGCTGTCCCTGCTGCAGACCCACCGGTACTGGCCGGGCACCCAACTCGCCGAGCGGCTGGGGGTCTCGGTCCGCACCCTGCGCCGGGACGTCGACCGGCTGCGCCAGTTGGGCTATCCGGTCGAGGCGCAGCGCGGCGTTGACGGCGGCTACCAGCTCGCCGCGGGCGCGGCACTGCCGCCGCTGGTGATCGACGACGAGGAGGCGGTCGCCCTGGCCGTCGGGCTGCAGGCCGCCGCGCAGGGCGCGGTGGAGGGCATCGCCGAGTCATCGGTGCGGGTCCTGGCCAAGGTGGTGCAGGTGATGCCGGCCCGGCTACGGCGCCAGGTCGAGGCGCTCCGCGCGATGACCGTGCCCGCCGGCTGGAACGGCCCGGCCGGCGCGGGCGCCGACCCGGGCGTGCTCACCGCCGTCGCGCTGGCCTGCCGGGACAGCGAACATCTCCGCTTCTCCTACACCGCCGCCGACGGCCGGCGCACCGACCGGCACGTCGAACCGCATCGGCTGGTCTGTCTCGGCCGCCGCTGGTACCTGGTCGCCTACGACCTCACCCGGCACGACTGGCGCAGCTTCCGCGTCGACCGGCTCACCGCGCCGAACGGCGCCGGTTCCCGTTTCCGGCCGCGCGAGCTGCCCGCTGCCGACGCCGCCGAGTTCGTCCGCTCCGGCCTGGACAACCTGCCCCGCCCGTACCGGGTGGAGGTCCTGGTCGACGCCCCGGCCGCGACCGTACGCGAACGGATCGGCAGATGGAGCACGGTCGAGGAGGTCGACGCCGAGCACTGCCGCGTGCGCATCACCGCCGACTCCCTCGACTGGCCGACCATGGCACTGGGCGTGCTCGACGCCGATTTCCACGTCCTCGACCCGCCCGAACTGCTTGAGCAGATCCACAACTGGGGCGCCCGGTTCACCCGGGCGTAGGCGTGAAGGCCCGGCGTCGAGATGTGCTAGCGGTAGTTCGTGAACTGCAGGGCGATGTCCAGGTCCTTGCCCTTCAGGAGGGCGATGACCTCCTGCAGGTCGTCCTTCTTCTTCGAGCTGACCCGGAGCTCCTCGCCCTGGATCTGCGCCTTGACGCCCTTCGGGCCCTCGTCCCGGATGAGCTTGGAGATCTTCTTCGCGTTCTCCTGGTCGATGCCCTCCTTGAGGGCGACCATCAGCCGGTACTCCTTGCCGGACAGCTTCGGCTCGCCCGCGTCGAGGACCTTGAGCGACAGACCGCGCTTGACGAGCTTCTCCTTGAACACGTCGAGGACGGCGTTCGCCCGCTCCTCGCTGTTCGCCTTGATCTCGATGTCCTGCTGCCCGGACCAGGAGATGCCCGCCCCGGTGCCCTTGAAATCGAACCGGTGCCCGACCTCCTTGACCGTCTGATTCAGAGCGTTGTCGACCTCCTGCCGGTCGATCTTGCTGACCACGTCGAAACTGCTGTCGGCCATCGGTGTCCGTGTCCTCTCCTCGTTGCCCTTCGAGATTAGTGGCCCGCGTGTGATCAGAGGCCGGTACGCGCGTCTTCCGTCGCCGGATCAGCCCGTACGTCCCGGCGCATGACGACGCGGGGCGCCAGTTCGATGCCCATCGCCCGTTCCCGCTCGACCAGTGCCGCCAGCTCAGGTCCCCACAGTTCGGGAGGAAGTACGGCAAAGCCTCGCCGGGCGTACCAAGGGGCGTTCCACGCCACGTCCCGGAACGTCGTCAGCGTCACCGCCGTGGTGACGGCCGCCGCCGCGTCGCACACCGCGTGGAGGAGCAGCGTGCCGACGCCCCGGCCCTGACATTCCGGCCGTACGGCAAGCTGATCGAGGTGCGTCAGCCCGTCCACCTCACCGATCAGCGCGAACCCCACCGGCGGATCCCCGGCCACGATCACCCGCCCCGGGTCGTCGCACTCCTCGATCATCGTGGTGCCCGGCGGGAACACGATCCCGAGCGGCTCGAACAGCCCGTCCGCCGCCCGCTCGACCTCGGCCAGCCGGGGCAGGTCCTCGCTCCGCGCCCATCTGATCACCGTTCCACTATGGCTGTTACCTGTGGGACTGGTGATGCCTTCGACCTCGGAACCACCCATGTCACGTGCACCCGGGAAGTCCGCTATTCTTCTACCTGTCACCGCGCGAGCGGCGGACACGGCAGGTTGCCCGAGTGGCCAAAGGGAGCGGTCTGTAAAACCGTCGGCTCAGCCTACCCAGGTTCGAACCCTGGACCTGCCACCAGCAGAAAAGAGCCCCTGACTAGCAGGAACGCCGGTCTGGGGCTCTTTCCGTGTGTCCGGTGGTGTCCGGCCGTCAACGGCCCCCGCTGCGGGTGATCGTGCCGAATACGTGCCGAAGCCGGCCGTGCTCATCCCCCGTGGGGGACAGGAGAACATCCACCAGTGCGCCGAGATCCTCTGCGACGACGGCGAGACCCGCTTCGCGACGCTGCTGGCCCGGGCGCCCGCCCGGACCTCGGCCGGGGAGTCCGGGTGGGCTTACCTGGTCCGCTACAACGCCGGCGATGTTCTAACGGGAAGATGGCGATCGAGTTCCGTTCTTCCTACGCCGGACGACCACCATCACGGCGAAGTCGTCGGGGCTGTCCTGCGCCACCATCACGATCACGACCACCGACGCGGTCGGAGCAGCGGGCGAGATCGAGCCCGCCAACTTCGGCAATCAGCCCTCTACTTAACTAGACGCACACGCCCGCCCTCCTTCCGGAGGGCGGGCGCTTCGCACGTTACTTAACGTACCGTTTTGTCAGGATCAGGCCCGCTACAGCCAGATGATCCACTTCCTGCGACGGTTCATGATCACTCCTTTCGTGTCGGCTCCCTCAACGCGGCGTTTTCACCGGCGCGAGGTGAACATGACGCCGGAAACCGGCTGGGACGAAGTGCAAGCATCGGAGACGTCGGTATAGGCGGGGTATATGTGCTGGTGTCGGCGGGTCCTGAAAAGTGGGCGCACGCACTTTCCGTGAAGTGGACTACTTGATGAAAGTCCTTCAGCCTTGGTACGGCAGTCCCCCTTCTGGGCCGATCCAGTCGGCGCCGTCGAGGGTGTAGGAGTCCATGTCGAAGGAAATCTGCCAGGCCGCGCTGTTGTAATTGCGGCCGCGATGAAGGCCTGCGCCGTGGAGCTGCTGGAGGTGGTGAACGAGGCGGAGCTGGTCTTCGCCTCGGTCGGGGCGCCGGCGAGAGGGTCGGCGTAGTACCGCAGCTCACACGACGCGGTCGAGCTGGAGTGGGTGGCCTTGACCTCGATCCGCACCCACGTGCCGGTGGGGACGGCGTTGGTGGCGGTGGTCATCGTCGAGCCGTTGGAGTCTCACCCTTGCGGGCGGCGGTCATGTTTCTTGATGTGGATGTGGACTAGTTGACCGGGACGCTGGCGTTCGTAGCGGCGGATACGGGTGGCGGTAGACCGGTCCAGGTGGGCCAGGGGTGGCATCCGGTAGCGGACAAGGACGCGGTGGATGGTGGAGGGAGCAAGGCCGAGGCGGGCGGCGATCCTTGCCGGGCCGAGCCGGCGGGTCACGCGGATCTTGCAGATGCGTCGTTCGGTGCGCTGGTCGGCACGGGTCGGGCAGCGGTGCGGGCGGCTGGAACGGTCGGCCATGGCGGCCGGGCCGTGCTGCCGGTAGCGCGAGGCCCAGCGGGCGGCGGTGGTGTGGGTGACCTGGAAGCGTTCAGCCGCCCGGCGCAGGCTCCAGCCGTCATCGACGATGCAACGCGCCAGGCGAAGTCGCCCCTCGCTCTCGGCCCTGTCCACCGAGTCGACACTGCCCAGCCCGTGAACATCGGCGAGCTGGCACTACAGATACGCCAAACCCTGTGACCAATGCCTCCGGCGGAGGCGCTCCGGCTCCACGCGCCGCGCAATGATCTTGATGGCGCTTCCGCAGGTCGTGCCGCGGCTTTGGGATCTATCTCGAAAGGTGCAGAATTACTGTCCCGCGAGTTTGATCTGCACGGGGCATACCAGGACGCCTTCTTTTCTTGCGTGAAATTTAGCACGAGAATAGCCAATATGGTCGGCCGGTTGTCCGTCCGGCACGTGCCGAGGGTCCAGGAGGACCGGCGCTTACAGGCGAAAGCGACGCCTCTGTTTAGCGATCGAGGCCGAGGGGACACCACTGTCGTAATCGCCCATGCCGGGGCGAATCGGCTCATTCGGGAGGCCGAAATGAATGGACACCTACCGTATCGCGATTCCAGTCCGGCTCCTCGCGTCGGGGGCCCGCGCGGCTGGCAGGCCGACATTCTGCGTGGCCAGTCGTAACTGAGTGAGCCGAGGTACTGCGGTGCGTATAGGCCGCAGTACCTCGACCTATGTCAGGCGGGGCGATGAATTGGGGGCGTTCGTGGCGCAATTTCCTTACCCTGCCGCTCGGCGCAGCGATGTGGTGGAGGATCTGTTCGGGTTCCCGGTCTCCGATCCCTACCGGTGGTTGGAAGACGGCGATGACGCGTGCGTACAGGACTGGGCCGCAGCCCAAGATCGTCTCTTCCACACCTGTCGCACCGGATGGCATGACAAGCAATCCTGGGCGTCCTTGATGGATCAGGTGTCATCGTTCGGCGTCGTGGAGCCTCCGATGGCGCGCGGCTCGGTCATGTTCCTCGCCGAGCAGCTCCGCGGGGATGAGCAACGGCGCCTGCTCGTCGTCGACGCCGAGGGGAACAGGCGGGTGCTGGTCGATCCGGTGGAGATCGATCCGTCCGGCCATACCGGGTTGTACACCTGGTGGCCATCTCGCGAAGGCGAACGCGTGGCCGTCCAAATGGAGGTCGCCGAGCAGCCCGGCAGCGACATCATGGTGCTGGACGTGCGTACCGGCGAGACGGTGGACGGGCCGTTGCCGCGCGCCCGTAACACCTCGCTCGCCTGGCTGCCGGGAGGGGATGCGTTCTACTACGTCAGCCGTGTTCCTGATGAGGAACTGACCCCTGACGACATGCGTCTGCACCGGCGGGTGAGGTTGCACCGGATCGGTTCGCCCTGGCAGGCCGACATGGTGGTGTTCGGCGGCGACGATGCCCCAGACCGCTATTACGGGCTCACGGTCAGCGCCGACGGCAGTTATCTGGCGATCACTGCGACGGTTGGGCCCGCCTCACACAACGATGTGTACGTGGCGGAACTCGTCGATCCGGAAGCCCCGCATTTCGTCAAGATCGTGGACGGATCGACCACACACGCCCGTGTTCTCCCACGTTTCCTCGCGGACGGCGATCTGCTGCTGGTCACCGACTACGAGGCCCCGTGCGGCCGAATCTGCATGGCGCACCGGTGCGATACCGACCCGGCTTCATGGCACACGCTGGTAGCTGAAGATCCCCAGGCCCCCTTGGACGAGTGCGTGGTCCTGGACGACCCGGCACTTCCGCAGCCCCTCCTTCTGGTGGCACGCACCCGCCACGGCACCTCCGTCCTGACACTCCACACCCTGGCCAACGGGCGGCTGGTCACCGAGCTGCCCCTCCCCGGCGCCGGCGTCGTGTCATCCGTGCGCGCGGACATCCCGCACGGACGTCGCGCATGGTTCAGCTACTGCGACGCGACCACGCCCCCCACCATCTATCGCTACGACCCCGCCGGCGGGAAGACGGAGCGGGAAACCGGCGCCACAACAGCCGGACATACTCCAGAGATCCGCAGCCGCAGTGTTCGCTATCAGGCCGGCGACGGTACCGAGATCACGCTGTTCCTGTTCACCCCGGCTGAAGAAGATCAGGGCCCCCGCCCCACCCTCCTTTACGGCTACGGCAGCTTCGGCATGCCGATGCGCCCATGGTTCTTCCCCATGGCGGCCGCATGGGTCGGCGCCGGCGGCACCTACGCCGTCGCCTGTGTACGCGGAGGCGGCGAGGAGGGCCAGCATTGGCACGACGCCGGTCGCGGACCACACAAACACCGCGCGGTCAGCGACTTCAACGACGCCGCGACCTGGCTCATCAAGACCGGTCGAACCACCCGCGACCAACTGGCGATCTACGGCCAATCCGCCGGTGGACTGCTGGTCACCGCCGCCGCCACACAGCGACCAGACCTGTACGCCGCGGTCATCGCCGAAGCCCCGCTTTGTGACATGGTGCGTTACGAACACTTCGGCTTGGGATGCACCTGGACCGACGAATTCGGTACCGCCTCCCAACCCGAACAACTCCAATGGCTGCTCTCGTACTCCCCCTACCACAACGTCGCGCCCGGAACCCCCTATCCCGCATTCCTCTTCACCGGCGCGGTAACCGATCTGCAGACCGGAGAGGCCCACGTCACCAAAATGTGCGCGGCCCTCCAGAGCGCCACCACCAGTGACCGGCCGGTTCTCATGCGCCGAGAACCGGACACCGCCCACGCCGGCTTTCCCGCAAGTAAAGAACGCGCCCTGGCGGCGGACATCCTGGCCTTCGCCGGAAATTACACGGGTCTATCACCGGAAAAGACAACCGGGCGTATTCGCGAGACCGCTGCAGAAGCACACTGAGAACGGCTACGACATCGGTTATGAGGCTGTGGCCCGTTCGCGGATCTCCACCGCCGTCTCCAGCATCTGCCGGGTGCTGGTGAACCAGTCCTGCAGGTTCAGGTCCACGATGAGTTCGTCCGCGCCCGCCTCCGCGGCCGTGTGGATGTCGTCCATGATCTGATCGAGAGTGCCGATGAACGGCGATCGGTTAGGTCCTGCCGGACGGTCGGTGAAGGTGACGTTTCCCACCACGATCATCTCCATCCGGCTCGTGTCCCGGCCATACACAGAAGCCATCTCCCGGATACGGTCCCAGCTCGCGCGCAGTTCTGCGGCTCCTTCCGGCCCCGGCGTGGTCAGGAACGGCAGCCAGCCGTCCGCGCGCTTGGCGATGCGCTGCAGGGCCTTGGCGCCGCCACCGCCGCCGAGCAGTACGGGGATTCTCGAAACGGGCTTGGGCAGGACGGAGGCGTTGTCGATGACCACGCGAGGGCCTCGATAGGACACCGGGTCCGGGCCCCACACGGCGTCGAAGACGTCCAGTGTCTCGTCGAGGAAGCGGCCGCGATCCGCTCGAGCGGCGCCAGTGGCGCGGAACTCGTCGCTGGACCAGCCGGCGCCCATGCCCGCGACCAGGCGGCCGCCGCTGATCTGATCGATCGTGGCCGGCGCCTTCGCCAGCTGGACGGGTGTGTGGAGTGCGGCGATCAGAACAGAGGTACCGAGGCGCACCTGCTCGGTCGCCACCGCCGCTGCCGTGAGGACCGCCAAGGGGTCGGCGGCCTGCCGCTGGGGTTCCGGCCAGGGTACGTCCGGTGGGGCATATGGTTCGGCGGGTGTTTCCGGGAAGAGCAGCCGTTCGTACGTCCACAAACTGGCGTACCCGGCCGCTTCGGCCGTCCTGGCCGCGTCGACCAGGTCGTGCTGCAGGTCGACGCCCAACCTCTGGGGCAGACGAAGTCCGAGTCTCATCTGGAACCTCCAATGTGATCATGGTTGGCGATCGACCAGATCCATGCCGTGCTCACACAGCCCGGCAGCGGTCGCCTTGACCGGATCGAACAGACCTGTTCGTTCGATACTGCTGGTATGGGCAAGAAGCCAGGCACGGTGCGCGAACGCCTGCTGGAGACCGCGGACCGGCTGTTCTACGCCGAGGGAATCCACGCGGTGGGCATCGACAGGGTGATCGTCGAAAGCAGCGTCGCCAAGTCGACCATGTACGTACACTTCCGCACCAAGGAAGACCTGGTGGCGCAGTATCTGCGTCGCCGCAGCGACATCATGCGCGTGCGTGTGACGCGGGAGGTGGAGGCGCGGGCCCAGGAGTCGGCCGAGGAGCGGATTCTGTCCGTTTTCGACGTTCTCCACCAGGTGATCTCAGAGCCTGGCTTCCGTGGTTGCGCGTTCGCCAACGCCGCAGCCGAGTACCCCCACCATGCGGGCGTCCAAGAGGCCATCGCGTACGACCGCATCTGGCTGCCGGCCCTGTTCTCCCGTCTCCTCGGTCCCCTTCACGCCGGCAACGACGACGAACTGGTGGCTGCGCTGGTGCAGGTGTACGACGGCGCCAACGCGGCCGCACACCTCGACCACTCGACGACGAGCGCGCGGACCGCCCGGAAGACCGCCGAGCTCCTCCTGGCCACCCGAAAGCCGGCCCCGGACAGCAACCGGACCGCCGCCGATCATGGCCGGTGACACTCAGGGGACTGGCTCTGCCATGGCGGACAAACCCACGAGGTCAGCGTCCTATGCACCGCTGGCGGTGCGTGCACGTCTCGCCGCCGCACTGCGGACTCTCGGGGAGTGGCTGGCGCGGACAGGCATCCAGGACAGAAGCATTGACGAGCTGATTCACCATCTATGGCGACTACCCACTGTCACGGCTGACGACTTCCGCGCATGGGAGGAGTCGGGGCCAGATCTCGTTGCCATGGCTCTCGGCGGCCCGATGCCCGCCGCCTTGGTGGAGAAGTGCAACCGTGCTGCCGCGGCTCCCGAGGACCTCTACGAGCTGGTCCGGCACACGGCAGAAATTGTCTACGTCAACCTCTACGGCGCCGTCGACGACCACGAAACTCTCGGGCACCTGGCCGCGGTTGAGCAGATCGCCGGTCGGTACAGCGTGATTCTTCCGCCTGCGCAGTTCTTCGCCAGGTCCCCCTACGGGAGTCACGGTTGGGGACCCCAACTCACATCCGGCGATGTGGATCATTGGCGGACCGCCGACACGACGACTGCATGAGGTGAAACATCTAGGGCCTCCGCCCCGCCCCCCAGGCTCTCCGCTCGTAGACGGGACCCGCGGGCCCTCGACCGTCCGGCTGGCGCTCCGGAGATAGCGCGCGATTTCCCGCTATGACACCGTCCCTGACGTAATTCCCGGCGGCCGGTGTCGAGTATCGCTAACAAAGGGATATGCCCAGGGAAAGCCGGGGCGTCCGCTGTTTGTGGCGTCGGCGAACGGAAAGCACACCCCCAGAAGAATGGTCTTCCGGGCGTTCTCGACCGAGATTAGGTCGATTCCTGGAAATGTCGGAATTTCGGGGACAGTGGTACGTTTCATGGGGGAGAAAATGGCCAAGCGTCCTATTTATGTCGGGTTGCTTGCGCTCAGTGCCGCATTGACCGGCGGGGCCGTACCTGTGGACACTCCTGCCATCGCCGCGTCCGCCGGAGGCGCCGTCGTAACCGGCGTCGGCGGCGACGGGCCGGGCCAGAATCGAGCGCATGAGCGCCATCGCGCCGGGCACCGCGGCAAGCAGCGGCAGTCGGATCACGAGCGGGAGGGCCAAAATCAGAAAATGCTCCGCGACGTCAGCCTCGTCCTCACACCGGCTCAGAAGGGCGAGACGGATTCGCGGGCCCTGCCGTACGACTGGCAGAAGACGGACGCGAGCGCGAGCGACTACAACGATCAGAACGTCACGACCCACTTCACGTCCGACCCGCAGGGCGGCCAGACCTCGGAGGCCATGCGCACCTATCTGCAGGATCTCGCCGCGAACAACAAGTTCACCGGTTCGGTGCTGGTGATGCGGCGTGGGAAGGTGCTGGCACGCTTCGCCTCCGGCGAGGCCGACGAGAAGAACGGCATCCCCAACCGGCCGGACACGGTCTACCGGGTCATGTCGGTCACCAAGCAGTTCACCTCGATGATCGTGCTGAAACTGCGCGACCGCGGGCTGCTCAACCTGGACGACCCCATCTGCCCGTATCTCGTCCCGGCATACATCAGTGCCTGCCCGGCAGCGTGGCTTCCCATCACGGTCCGCGAGACGCTCATACACACCTCGGGCATCCCCAACATCGAGACACTGCCGAGCTACCTCGCCAATATCACGCGACCGACCACGCCCCAGAAACTCATCCAGCAGTTCGTGAACCTGCCACTGGACTTCCCGCCCGGCACCACTTGGAAGTACACCAACTCCGGCTACGTCCTGGCTGGTGCGATCATCCAGGCGGTGACGCACAAGCCGTACGGGACCGTCCTGCGCGAGGAGATCACCGGACCGCTGCACCTCAAGCACACCGGCTACAGCAGGAGCTACCCCCCGGACGGGTTCGCGAAGGGCTACTACACGGTCGGGTCACCGGCCCCGCTCCTCAACGGCTCCGAGTTGTTCTCCGCGACCGGCATCTACTCCACCGTCGATGACATCGCTCGCTGGGATCGGGCGTTCGGCTCATACCAGGTCGCACCACCTGCGACCGTCAAGCTGGCGTTCACGCCGCAGGCGGCCTGCCCCTCCGACGGCTGCCTCCACCTGCCGTCGAGCGCGTACGCCTTCGGCTGGCTCGTCGACCAGATCCAGGGACACCCGCTCCGGTACCATCCGGGTCTTTTCCAGGGATACGCGGCGAGCAACATGTACCTGCCCAACGACGACATCCAGGTGGTCGTGCTCAGCAACGTGCAGGTCACCGACACCAACGGCATCGCCCGCCACCTCGCCACGCTGGCTCTCGACCTCTGAGCATCTACAGAGGGGTGGAGGCGGTGGTCTCGAACACGAAGGCGATGCCGTCGAAATGCTCGGCGAGCACCGTGGGCATGTAGCTGCGTTTGTAGACGAGCCGCCTCACCAGCCCCCCATAGCTGCGCATCCGGAGGGGTTCGCCGAGCCACCGCTTCACGGTCTGCGGCCGTGGACCGCTCCGCAGGTCGATCACATGATCACCTGGACGAGCGGTGGCCAGGCGAGCCTCCACGATCTTCGATCTCCGGACGAGCGGGACTCGGAAGGTGATCGGGGGCGTGGCCGGGTCCACCTTTCCGAATCGTCGCCGGCGGGCCCGGAACCGGCCCGCTCCGAAGAGCACGCCGAGTGCGTAGTACGCCTCGCCGTGGCGCTGTCTGAGGTGCGACCCCATCGTGGGCATCGACCCGCCGCTGTGGTCGCCCTTCATGATGTGACCGTTGTGCGCCCAGAGGGCGACCCTGGCGTCCGGGTCGGTCAGGAGCAGGTCCACGTTGTCGGCGAGATAGCGGTCGCGGGCGACGCTCACGGTCTGTGCGGGGTCGGGGTGCCGGAGCGGCCGGCTCGCGAGGTCGGCGCTCTGGTGCACGATCCGCGCATGCGCAAGCGCCTCATCCGGAAGGGAGGCGCCGGCCAGGAAGTCCTCCACGCGGCGGGCGTCGGCTTCGATCCGCCGGTCGAGCGGTGGGCCGACGCCCAGGCGCTTGCCGGCGAGGGGAGCGAGGGGGTCGAGCAGGGCCGGCGCGTCATCGCCGAGGTGAGCACGCAGGGCGTCCAGCGATGCCGCCGGATGCTGCGGGTCGATTCCCGCGAACCGTACCTTCCGCGAGGCCGTGCGGTTGTGCTCGCGCAGCCACTGGACGACTGCCAGCATCTCCGCCGTGTGCAACGTCCAGAAGCCCAGCCCGGCGAGCGCCTCGACCGGATCGCCTGAGCCGCCCTGCACGTAGTCGTCCACGGCGCGGGACGCCGAAGCGCTGGCCTCCACCGCGAGCGTCGTGAAGCCCAGCTCCTCGACCAGGAACTCCAGCATTCCGTGCCTGATCAGGAAGAACTCCCGGCTGCCGTGCGTGGCCTCGCCGAGCCCCGCCACTCGCACGCCGTCCAGCGCGACGCGGAACGGCGCCAGGTCATCGGTTCCGGTGCCAGGTGTCAGGCCGTTCAGCGGTATCGCTCGCGACCTGAGCCACTCCGTCACCTCGTCCTCGGTCGTCATGTCACACCGTCTCGGCGAAGGCCGGTGAGACCGGGCCGATCAGGGAGGACATGCGGGCCAGCACACCCGGGTTGATCCAGTAGTAGACCCAGGTGCCGCGGCGTTCGGAGTCGATGAGGCCCGCCTGCCTGAGCACCTTGAGGTGGTGGCTGATTGTCGGCGCGGTCAGGTCGAAGGCGCCGGTCAGGTCGCACACGCACGCCTCGCCGCCCTCGTGGCAGGCGATCAGGGACAGCAGGCGCAGCCGTACGGGGTCGGCGATCGCCTTGAACAGCGGGGCCAGTTCGACGGCCTCGCTCTCCGACAGCGGCTCGCAGACCAGGGGCGCGCAACAGGCCGGGCCGGAGGCGTCCACACCTGCGTCGATGATCGGTAACTCTTGCTTCGACACTCTTCTAATTTGACATACATCTAGGCAAGACCGCAAACTGCTGCTGATTAGACAGTCATCGAAACAGAACGGCCCGACCCGAGGAGGAACCCATGTCCCGTGTCCAGCTCGCCCTGCGCGTCGCCGACCTGGAAGGCTCCGTCGCGTTCTACTCCAAGCTGTTCGGCGTGGAGCCGGCCAAGCGGCGGCCCGGCTACGCCAACTTCGCGATCGCCGAGCCCCCGCTCAAGCTCGTCCTCCTGGAGGGCGCGGAGGGCGAGGAGACCCGGATGGACCACCTCGGCGTCGAGGTCGAGGACGCCGCCCAGGTCACCGCCGCCACCGAGCGACTGAAGAAGGCCGGCCTGGCGACCTTCGAGGAGAACGACACCACCTGCTGCTACGCCCTCCAGGACAAGGTCTGGGTGCACGGCCCCGGCCGCGAGCCGTGGGAGGTGTACGTGGTCAAGGCCGACGCCGACGTCCTCATCAAGGAGCCCGACTCCGTGTGCTGCGCGAGCGACGAGACGGCGGACGAGGCGGTGACCGCGGCCAGGTCCACCTGTTGCTGAGGTTCGGAGCGAACTCTTTTCCCCTTACTTTCCCTCCCTGTGGCGCCTGGCGCGAATATTCGGGGAAGCGCGCGGACGCTCTGAACCCGTGGTTCGACTCCGGGAGGATGGGGAACCGGAGCGCGATGCCGCGTTTCTTTGGGGCTGCGGATAACGACATAAATGTAGTTAAGCGGCAAATGTAATGTTTTGCCGCCGGCTGGGGGAATTCCTCGGCCGCCGCGATTAGTGTGAGTAATGTTCGGCGCCGCATAGGCGTATCGCGAGCCCCGGAACCGACGCTGGTCGTCCGGTCCTCACCTCAGGGAGTGATCTCTGATGCTCAAGCGTTTACTCCTCACCGTCGCGCTGGCGGCGTCGTCGCTCCTCGTGGGCGGAACCATGGCCGCCACGGCACACGCCTCCGGCCCGGGAGGCTCCGCGCCCCGGCACGCCCTCACCCCGGCCGCCGACTGTGTGCAGAGGGGTGACTGCACCTACTGCTACAGCTACCGCACCGCGCGCTGGGACCTGCAGTCGTGCGGAGGCGACTCCTCCGGCGACTAGCGGCGCCGACCGGCCCCTGCGCGTCACGACGGCCCCGCGGAGCACCGCCTCGCGGGGCTGCCGCATGGTCGGGGCACACCCGGCGAACCCCCGATCACGGGCGCAGGGTGTTCTCCAGACGGCGGACGGCGACGGCCAGCGCCACGGTGCCGAGCACGGCGAGGTAGGCCACGGCGACGACCGGGTTGGCGCCGCCCGTGCCGAGGAAGGCGGCCCGGATCAGCTCCACGCTGTGGTAGAGCGGGAGGACCTCCACGAGCACCTGGACGGGGCGCGGGTACACGTCCAGCGGGAAGAACGTCGTGGCGAACAGGAACATCGGCAGCATCACGAGCTGGATCAGCTGGAAGTCCTGCCAGCTCCGCAGGAACGTCACGGTCAGCAGCCCGAGCGCGGCGAACGCGAAGCCGATGAGCAGCGCCCCCGGGACGACCAGCAGCGCCCCCGGCAGCTCGGCCAGGCCGAAGACGCTCACCACGACCAGGAACACGGTGGCGACGACGGACCCGCGGACGAGCGCCCAGAGCACCTCGCCGAGCGCGACCGAGCGGACCGACATGGGCGTGGTGAGGATCGACTCGTACGTCTTGTCGGTGGTGAGCTTGCCGTACATGTTGAAGGTGGTCTCGTTCATCGCCCCGTTCATGGCGGCGGTGGCGAGCAGCGCCGGGGCGACGAAGCGCGGATAGGAGATCGAGGCGTCGAGACCGGGGACGTCCCCCACGAGCAGGCCGACGCCGACGCCGAACGCCACCAGGTACAGCATGGGCTCGAAGATCTCGGCGAGCAGCACCGGCCAGGTGTGCCGGTAGATCAGCAGGTTGCGCTCGACCATCGTCCATGCACGGCCGGTGGGCGCGCCGACGGGCATCGCCGTCATGAGTGCTCCTTCTTCTCAGACGTACAGCCTGCGGCGGTAGGTGCGGCGGGCCACGTAAAGGCCGGCGGCCACCATCACGGCCAGGTAGGCGAGGTGGACCAGCACGCCGGACGTCGTCGCTGTGCCCAGGGCGACCGTGCGCCCGAGGTCGACGCCGTGCCAGAGGGGCGTGAGCCAGGCCAGCCGCCGCAGCCAGTCCGGCAGCTGCTCGATGGGGAAGAACGTGCCGGAGAACATGTAGAGCGGCAGGACCACGAACCGGAACATCGCGTTGATCTGGGAGGGCCGGGTCACGGTGACCGCCCAGGCCGCCGCGGGGGAGGCGAAGGCCACCGCGACCAGGATCGCGACCAGCACGAGCAGCGGGGCCCTGGCCGGGTCGACGGTGCCGAAGAGCATGCTCACGCACGTGAACAGGACGGCGTTCTGCGCGGCCCGCAGGGTCCAGTACATGAGGTGGCCGTAGAGGATGCCCGCCGGCTCCAGCGGGGTCGAGGCGGCGGCGCGGTAGCTGCCGCGCGGCAGGGCGCCCTGCATCACGGGGCCGGACGCCTCGAGGAACGCGGTCTGCATGACGCCGGCGATCAGGATGCCCGGCAGGATGAACGTCAGGTACGAGTGGCCCTGGAGGTACGCGCTGTTCCCGTGGTCGACCAGCTTGCCCAGGCCGAGACCGAGCGCCGTCAGGAAGAGCAGCGGGTTGCCCACGCTGATCACGATCGAGCCGCGCCAGGTGCGCCGGTAGCGGAACAGCCAGTAGCCGAGCTCGCGGAACGCCGGCGCCGAGAACGCCCTGGCCAGTGTGTCCATGTCTCCTCGCGACGGTCGCCGGGGGATTCGGTCGGAAGGAATCGGTGCGGAGGCGGGAGATCAGTCGAGGAGGGAGCGGCCGGTCAGCGTGAGGAAGACGTCCTCCAGGCTGGATCGCCGGACCAGGGCCGTCAGCGGCTGCACGCCCTGGCGGTGGACGGCGCTCAGCGTCTCCTCGCCGTTGTCGGTGGACAGCAGCAGCCGGTCCGGCAGCTCCTCGATGCGTTCGGCCAGGCCGCGGCACTTCTCGATCATCACCTGCCGCTCTCCGGGGGCGAACCGCAGCTCCAGCACCTCGCGGAGGGTGTGGCGGGCGATCAGCTCGGCGGGCGTGCCCTCGGCCACGATCTTGCCGGCGTCCATCACCACCAGCCGGTCGCACAGTTGCTCGGCCTCGTCCATGTAATGGGTGGTGAGCAGCAGGGTGACGCCGTCCTGCTTGAGCTGGAACAGCCGCTCCCAGAGCAGGTGGCGGGCCTGGGGGTCGAGCCCGGTCGTGGGCTCGTCGAGCAGCACGATCTCGGGTTCGTTGATGAGCGCGCGGGCGATCGTGAGCCGCCGCCGCATGCCGCCCGACAGCGTCGCCACCGCGTCCCCGGCCTTCTCGGTCAGGCGGGCGAACTCCAGTAACCGGGCGCTCCGCTCGCGCAGGACCTTCCACGACAGCCCGAAGTAGCGGCCGTAGATCAGCAGGTTCTCGCGGACGGTGAGTTCGCTGTCGATCGTGTCGTCCTGCGGGACGACGCCGAGCCGCGCCCGGATCCTGGCCCCGTCCCTGCCGGTGTCCCACCCGAGGATCCGCAGGCTCCCCTCGGTGACCGGGGACACGCACGCGATCATGCGCATCGTCGACGACTTGCCGGCCCCGTTCGCGCCGAGGACTCCGAACGCCTCACCGCGTCGTACCTGGAAGTCGATCCCGTCGACGGCCGTGAAGCCCGTCTTGTCCCCCGGCCTGCCGTACACCTTCTTCAGGCCGCGCGCCTCGATCAGCACCGCGGAGACGTCGCTCATCCCGGTTCCCCCTCTGACGGAGATCGACAAGCCCCGGGAATGAAGCTACTCAGGATGCGTAAGGATTTCAATCTTTTGACAAGCAGATTCGTCTGATTGTCGTCCTCTTTCAGGCGGGCGCAGCCGGCGGGTCAGCGGCCCTGGAACCAGATGTTCTGGTTGATCTTGCACAGGCGCGGATGCCTGCGGCAGAAGGACGCCTCGGTGGCGGTGTTCTTGCCGTTCACCGAGACGACCTGGATGCCCTTGTTCCAGGTCGGGCTGAAGACGCGCGGCTCGTTCTGGTTGTTGCTGCCGTTGCCGGTCGACAGGTAGATGGGCCCGTGGTCACCGTTCCCGGCCGCGGCGGCGTGGGCGGGCGTCTGCCAGAGCGACGCCAGGCCTGCCGCGAGGAGGGCGCACACGGCCAGCGCCGTCCGCCGCGTACTGCGGGCCGCCCGGCGGCCCGGCGCGGTCCCGTGGCGGTGGACCGCCTCACATTCACATCGCCGAGTCATTCTGGCCCGCTCAGATCA
This sequence comes from Microbispora corallina, assembly GCF_016863035.1. Classification (GTDB taxonomy): domain Bacteria; phylum Actinomycetota; class Actinomycetes; order Streptosporangiales; family Streptosporangiaceae; genus Microbispora; species Microbispora corallina. The sequence continues at coordinate 170,823 of NZ_BOOC01000005.1, read as the reverse complement.
GGGAACACGTGACGTTCGCGTGCATACCCGGCATGCGAGCCCGGGTCACGCTCCTCTCGTCCCGCCGTACGGATCATGACCAGATCTTGAACCGGGCACGCCGGGGTGGGTGAGGCGCTCGGGCACGACCACGCTGTCGTACAGGCTCTCGCTGACGCCGGATCGCAGGGCGGCCTCGCGGAGGGTGAGGCCCTCGTCGAGGGCGCGGTGGGCGATCGCGGCGGCCCGGTCGTAGCCGATGACCGGGCTGAGCGCGGTGACCAGCATGATCGAGCGCTCGACGTCCTCGGTGAGCCGGTCCATGTCGAGCGTGACGCCCTCGACCAGGTACGTGCGGAAGTGGTCGACCATGTCGGCCAGGATCCGCACGGAGTGCAGGACGTTGGCGATGATGACCGGCCGGAACGCGTTGAGCTCGAAGTTGCCCTCGGCGCCGGCGACGGCGACCGCCGTGTCGTTGCCGACGACCTGGACGGCCACCATCAGCATGGCCTCAGCCTGGGTCGGGTTGACCTTCCCCGGCATGATCGACGACCCGGGCTCGTTCGACGGCAGGACCAGCTCGTGCAGGCCGGCGCGCGGTCCCGACCCCAGCCATCGCATGTCGTTGGCGAACTTGAACAGCGGCGCCGTCAGGGCCCGGACGGCCGCGGACACCCGTACGAGCGCGTCGCAGGACGCCTGGGCGGCGAACGGGTTGGGCGCGGTGGTGAAGGGCAGCCCGGTGAGGCCGGCGATCCGGGCCGTGACCTTCTCCCCGAAGCCGGCCGGCGCGTTCAGGCCGGTGCCGACGGCGGTGCCGCCGAGGGCCAGGCGGTACAGGCCTGGCAGCGTGGCCGCGAGGTGGTCGATGCCGTCGGCGAGCTGGGCGGCGTAGCCCGACCACTCCTGGCCGACCGTGAGCGGGGTCGCGTCCTCCAGGTGGGTGCGGCCGATCTTGACGACGTGCTCCCACTCGTGGCTCTTGCTCTCGGCGGCCCCGCGCAGCCGTTTCAGCGCCGGCAGCAGGCGCCCGGTGACGGCCCGTACGGCGGCGATGTGCATGGCGGCGACGAACGTGTCGTTGGACGACTGCCCCATGTTGACGTGGTCGTTCGGGTGGATCGGGTCCTTGCCGCCGAGGCGGCCGCCGAGCAGCTGGATGGCCCGGTTCGCGATCACCTCGTTGACGTTCATGTTCGTCTGGGTGCCCGAGCCGGTCTGCCAGACGTACAGCGGGAACTCCCCGTCGAGGTCGCCGCGGGCCGCCTCGTCGGCCACCCGGGCGATCAGATCCGCCTTCCACCGCGGCAGCCTGCCCGTCTCGGCGTTGACGAGGGCGGCGGCCTTCTTGATGTAGCCGTACGCGTGGTAGACGGCCTTGGGCATGCGGTCGTCCCCGATGGAGAAGTGGATCAGGGACCGCTGGGTCTGCGCGCCCCAGTAGTGGTCGGCGGGCACCTCGATCGCGCCGAGGGAGTCGGTCTCGGTGCGGGTCCCGGTGGCGTGCAGCCCGATCGGTACGTCGTGCACGCGGGGAGGGGTCTGTCCGGCCACGGTCATCCCTCCCGGAGCGGGCGGTAGACCGGCCGCCACATCGCGTCGCGCACCTGCCGCGCCGGGTCCTTGAGGTCGGCGCGGGCCAGCCCCTCCCGGGCCGCCTGCTCGGCCACCGCGGTCGCGACCGTCGCCGACACCTCCCGCAGGTCGTCGACCTGGGGGAGCAGCGAGGCGCCCGGGGCCGAGACGTCCACCATCCCGGCGACGGCCTCGGCGGCAGCGTGCAGCATCCCGTCGCTGACCCGCCGGGCCCGGGACACGATCACCCCGAGACCCAGCCCGGGATACAGCAGCGCGTTGTTGGCCTGGCCGATGGAGTGGGTGACGCGGTCGTACGTCACCGGCGGGACGGGAATGCCGGTCGCGATCAGGGCCCGGCCGTCCGTCCAGCGCAGCAGGTCCGCGGGCATCGCCTCGATGCGCTCGGTCGGATTGGAGATCGGGAAGATGACGGGCCGGTCCACCGCCGCCGCCATCGACCGCACGATCGGCTCGGTGAACGCGCCGTGCGCGGTGGAGGTGCCGAGCAGCATGGTCGGCGCGACCCGCTCCACGACGTCGGCGAGGCCCGTGCGGCGGCCCGCCGTCTCCGACACGGGCCGGGCGTAGGGCCGCTGGTAGTCCCGCAGGTCGTCCATGTCGTCGGTGAGCAGGCCCTGCTTGTCGACGGGCCAGATCCGGCGGACGGCCTCCTCGTGGCTCAGGCCGTCGCGGACCATGGCGTCGCGCAGCTGGTCGGCGATGCCGATGCCCGCGGTGCCCGCCCCGAAGACGACGACGCGCTGGTCGCGCATCCGCGTCCCCGCCGCCCGCAGCGCGCCGATCATCGCGGCCAGCACGATCGCGCCGGTGCCCTGCATGTCGTCGTTGAACGTGGCGATCTGCCCGGTGTAGCGCTCCAGGATCCGGCGGCCGTTCGAGGGGCCGAAGTCCTCCCAGTGCAGCATCGCGCCGGGGAAGAGCCGGGTGGCCGTCCGGACGTAGGCGTCGATGAAGGCGTCGTACGCCTCCCCGCGCACCCGCGGATGCCGGTTGCCCACGTACGCGGGATCGTCGAGCAGCCGCTCGTTGCCGGTGCCCACGTCGAGGGCGACGGGGATGACCCGCCCGGGGTCGACGCCGGCGGCGGCCGTGTAGACGGCCAGCTTGCCTGCCGTGATCCCGGCGCCGCCGTTCACGCCCCAGTCGCCGATGCCCAGGATCTCCTCGGCGTCGGAGGCCACGACCAGGTCGACGTCGTCGGGTCCGAGGCCGGTGTTGCGGAACGCCCGCTCGATGCCGTCCGCCTCGTCGATCGACAGGTACACCCCGCGCGGCCTGCGGTACTCGGTGCTGTACGTCTCGATCGCCCGCGCCACCGTGGGGTCGTAGACGATCGGCAGCATCTCGCGCAGGTGGTCCCCGAGCAGCCGGTAGTACAGGACCTCGTTCCGGTCCCGTACGGCCTCCAGGTAGACGTTCCGCATCAGGTCGGTGGGCTGGGCGCGGTACTGGGCGTACGCCCGCCGGGCCTGCTGGTCCAGTGTCTCCACGGCCGGCGGGACGAGCCCGTCGAGCCCGAGCTCGGCCCGCTCCTCCCGGGTGAAGGCCGTGCCCTTGTTGAGCAGCGGGTCGTGCAGCACCGACGGCCCCCTGAGGCCGTGACGTGCGGACGAGGTCATGGTCGGCCCACCTCCCGGGAGGGGCCTTTCCCGCACGGCCGCAATCCCGCGTGCTCCGGCCGGTCAAGACCGGTGAAAGTTCCTGGACCGTTCTGGGCGAGGCCGGGCCGTCCGACCCCGATCATTGACCGCGTCTGATCCCCGCTTACCCCCGCGCCGTGACCGCTAACGGCGGCCGGCGTCGGCGAGGACGTCGGACAGCGAGTCGAAGACGGGGAACAGGCAGGTCAGGTTGGTCCAGCGCAGGATCCGCAGGACCTGGCCGTGCGGCGCGACCAGCGCGAGGTCCCCGTTCCGGTCGCGCAGATGGTGCACCAGCCGGACGAGCAGGCCGACCGCGGTCGTGTCGATGAACCCGACCTCGCTCAGGTCGAGGACGAGCCACGGGCCGTGGCCCTCGATCAGCCCGATCAGAGGCTCGCGAAGGCGCCGTACGGCGTGGATGTCGAGTTCGCCGCGCGGCGCGAGCACCGCCCACCTGCTGTGCGCGGGGGTCCTTATCGTCCACGTCTCCACGGTGGTTCCCTTTCGCCTTCCGTGGACGCGCCGAATTCGCCGCGGCCGCCGGATGGCGGACTGACGTGGCGCTTCGCCGTGCGCGTCGTGCAAACGCCGAGACAAAATGCGGGACAAGCCCTCTCTTACTCAGAGTAACAACGTTCCACCGGAGCGTCGATCGGCCGTCGAGAGGGGAAGGTAAAGGCCGCCGCGTGGTAATGCGCCTCCTCGGCGTCATCTCGTACGCAAGGGAGCTATTGTCACGTTTTATGGGGGTAAATCGGCGCCATCTCGTCCTCGGCGGCGTGCTGCTCGCATTCGCCGCGGGGTCGGCGCCCCTGAACTGGGAGCTGACCCGGGTCGTCCAGATCGCGTACGCCAGCCAGGGGAGCGTCGCGTACTCCTGGGGCGGCGGCCACGCCGCGCGTCCGGGTCCGTCGAAGGGGACCTGCCGCGGCTACCACGGCGCGATCCGCCCGTGCCCCGCGGCCCGCACACGGGGGCTCGACTGCTCGGGGTTCACCCGGTGGGTCTACGACGAGGCGTTCGGGGACGACGTGCTGGGCCGCGGCAACACCGACGACCATCTGAGGAGACTGCGCAAGGTGGACGTCGCCCAGCCGGGGGACCTCGTCTTCTACGGCACGTCCCGCAGAACGCATCACGTGGGCGTCTACATCGGCGACGGCAAGATGATCAACGCGTTCGCCACCGGGACCAGGATCAGGATGGACGACGTGTCCCGGCTGGACGATCTGCTCGGCTACTACCATTACCCGGCCTGACGGCCGCGTTTGATTCGGGCGGAAATCCGGCTTTCCGCCCTATGCTTCTCCCGTGCGAGTCCGGGTTTTAGGGCATATCGGAGCGGAGATATCCGGCCGTCCCACCGACCTCGGCACGGCCCTCCAACGCGCCGTGATGGCCCGGCTGGTGTGCGCGCAGGGGCACGTGGTGTCCACCGACCGGTTCATCGACGACCTGTGGAACGGCCAGCCCCCGCCCCGGGCGCTCGCGGCCTTGCAGGTGTACGTCTCCAACCTGCGCCGGGTCCTGGAGCCCGGGCGCGCGCCCAGGACCCCGGCCCGCGTGCTGGTGAGCGTCCCGCCGGGCTACCGGCTCGCGCTCGACGCGGACGAGGTGGACGCCTGGCGGTTCCCCCGGCTGGTCGACGCCGCGGCCGCCCTTCTGGTCCAGGGCAGGCCGGCCGAGGCCCTCGACACCGTGGACGAGGCGCTGTCGCTGTGGACGGGCCGGCCGTACGCCGAGTTCGCCGACGAGGAGTGGGCCGTCCCCGAGGTGGTCCACCTGGAGGAGCTGCGGACGGTCGCCGTGGAGCACCGGGCCGAGGCGGGGCTGGCGCTCGGCCGCCACGCCGAGGTGATCCCGGAGCTGGAGCGGCACGTGTCCGCCCACCCCCTGCGCGAGAACGCCGTCCGGCTGCTCGCGCTCTCCTACTACCGGGCCGGACGGCAGGGCGACGCGCTGGCGGCCCTGCGCCGCACCCGGACGCTGCTGGCGGACCAGCTCGGCGTGGACCCCGGGCCCGCGCTCCGCGGCCTGGAGGCCGACATCCTCGCCCAGGCCCCGTCGCTCGACCTGACCCCGTCCGCCCCGGCTCCGGCGCCGCCGGCGGTCGCGCCGCCCGTGCGCGCCCGTCCGCCCGCTCCCTCGCGCATGGTCGGCCGTACGGGGGAGCTGGGCCGGCTCACCGCGGCCGCGGCCCAGGCGGCGGACGGGTTCCGCATCGCGTGGCTCGGCGGCGACGCCGGGGCGGGCAAGAGCACGCTCGCGGACGCCCTGGTGCGCCACCTGACGGATCGGGGCTGGCGGGCCGTCGTCGGCCGCTGCCCCGAGACGACGGGCGGCGTGCCGCCGGCGTGGGCGTGGAGCGAGGTGCTGCGCGACCTGGCGGCGACCACGCCGCCTCCGCCGGAGACGGCCGCGCGGCTGGCGCCCCTGCTGACCGACGACGCCGTGCCGGCCGGCCAGTTCTGGCTGGCCAGGGCGGTGGGCGACTACCTGGAGGGCGTCCCAGGACCGCTGCTGATCGTGCTGGAGGACGTCCACCGGGCCGACGAGGAGACCCTCCAGCTGCTGCGCCACCTCGCCGTCCGGCTGGCCGGAACGCCCGTCCTCGTCCTGCTCACGCACCGCCCGGCCGAGGCCGGCGCCGACCTCGTGACGACGCGGGCCGCGCTCGCCGTGCAGGCCGCGGAGGACGTGACGCTGGGCGGCCTCGCCGAGGACGAGGTGGCCCGCCTGCTCGTGGAACGCTCCGGAGTCGAGGTCGGCCCGGCCACGGCCCGCACGATCACCGAGAGGACCGGGGGCAACCCGCTGTTCGTCTCCGAGACGGCGCGGCTGCTCGCCGTGGACGGCCCGTCGGCCGCGCACGCGCTGCCGCCCGGCGTGCGCGACCTGATCAGGCGGCGCGTCGCCCGCCTCCCCGGGACGGCGCAGACGACGCTGCGCACCGCGGCCGTGCTCGGCAGGGAGGCGGACGCCGACGTGCTCGTCGCGATGCCGGGCGCCGACGAGGAGACCGTGCTCGACGGACTGGAGGCCGGCGTGCTGTCGGGCCTGCTGGAGGAGCCCCGGCCGGGACGCGTCCGGTTCGCCCACGTGCTGGTCCGCGAGACCCTGTACGAGGACATCCCGCGGCTGCGCCGTACCCGGATGCACGGGAGGGTCCTCGCCGCGCTGGAGGCCGTACGGCCCGGCGACGTGGGGGCGCTCGGGCACCACGCGCTCGCCTCGGCCACCGCCGCCACCGCGCTGAGCGCGGCGGCCCACGCGACGCGGGCGGCCGCGCAGGCGTCCGCGCTGTACGCGCACCGTGAGGCGGCGGCGCTGCTCCAGGGCGCGCTGGACGCGGTCGGCCTGCTCGCCGAGCCGCCCGCGGACACCCGGATCGACCTGCTGTGCCGCCTGGTGTCCGCGCTGGCGCACGCCGGCGAGGTGGAGAAGGCGGTCGCGACCCGGGACGCGGCACTGGCCGCCGCGCGCGGGACGGGCGACCGGCGGGCGATCGCCCGGGCCGCCGCCGCGTTCGACGCGCCGATCATCTGGACGATCCAGCCCGAACGGCGGTTCGAGCGCGAACTGGTGCGGGTCATCGAGGACGCGATCCGCGAGGAGACCGGGGAGCTGCGCTGCCGCCTCCTGTCCGCCCTGTGCCACGAGGTCGAGGGACACGATCCCGACCGGCTCGAGTCGGCGAGCGCGGAGGCCCTGGCCATCGCCCGCGACCTCGGCGATCCCCGCCTGCTGTGCACGGCGCTCAACGCCCGCTACTGGGCCTGCCTCGGTCCCGGCCGGCGCGACGAGCTGGAGGAGCTCGGCCGCGAGCTGCTGGAGGTGTCGACCGCGGCCGGGCTGCTGGGCCACCGGATGCTGGGGCACGTGGCGCTGTGCATGGTCGCGCTCGGCCGCAACGACTGGGCCGAGGCCCGGCGGCACGCCGACCAGGCCGCCGAGCACTCGACGAGCGGTCAGCTCGGCCTCGCGCTCGGGATCCTCGCGTTCCTCGACGCCGTCCACCTGCTGATCCGCGGGGAGTTCGAGCGGGCGGAGCACGCCTACACCCTGCTGGGGGAGCGGATAGCCGAGACGGGCGGCGGCGCCAGCGGCCACCTCATGGGCGTGTGGTGCCGGTTCGCGGTCCGTCTCGTCGTCGGGCGCGGTCACGAGTCCGTGGACGAGATCGCGCCGGTGTGGCGGCGGATACCGACGGTGACCGACGAGATCTACACCCGCGCGCTCGTCGCCGCCGGACGCCTGGAGGACGCGGCGGCCGTCTGGTCCCCCGTGCGCCTGCCGAGCGCCGACTACAGCTGGCTGATGATGATGGTCCTGCGGGCCGAGAACGCGATGGCGCTCGGGGCGCGGGCGGCGGCCGAGGAGTGCTACCGGCTCCTCCTGCCCGCGGAGGGGGAGATGGGCGGGCTGAGCATGGCGTCGGTCACGCTCGGGCCGGTGGCCCACACGCTCGGCGATCTCTCGGTGTACCTCGGCAGGCCCGACGCCGCCGGCGGCCACTACGCCCGGGCGGCGGAGGTCGCCCGGCGGATCGGCTCACCCCACTGGGAGGAGGCGGCCCTCCGGGCGCTCGCCGCGACCTCCTGACCCGGGCGCCCTTGTGGCCGCCGCCCGCCCTCCGCTCTCGTGCCGCCGGTCGTTCGGCGCCGGTCGTCCACGCGGCGCCGGTCGTCCACGCGGTGCCGGGTGGCCACGGGGCGCCGGGTGGTCACGGGGCGCCGAAGACGAGGCGCTCGCGGCGGCGGTGGCCGGGACGCAGCAGGGCCAGCAGGAGCATCAGCACGGGGCCGGCCAGCTTCCGCAGCTCCGCCATCTCCGACGGCTGCACGTACCGCTCGATCCGCGGCAGATCGAAGCGGATGTCGCCGCCCTTCTGGGCCGCCTTCTCCACCTGCTCCCAGTCCCCGGCCGAGACGTGCCGCAGGATGACGGGGAACAGCAGCCGCTCCTCCTCCTCGATGTGCTCGTCGAGCAGGTCGGCGAGGCGGGCGAGCGGCTTCGCCAGGGCGGCGGGGTCTCCGGCGGCCGAGGTGATCTCGTTCAGCAGCGGGTCGAGGGCCGAGTGGTCGTCGGTCAGGTCGCTCAGGTCCACCTCGGCGCCGGCGGAGCGGACGATGACGGGCCAGAGCACGTCGTCCTCCGTCTTGTGGTGGTGGTGGATCCCCGCGCAGAGCTTGACGACGTAGTCGCGGATCGCGGCCGCGCGCCGGGCGTCGCAGGACTGCCGGCCCTCGGCGATCGCGCGGGTGGTCTCCGCCAGCCTGCGGGTGTCGCCCCGCATGGTCCGGTGGCCGAGGCGGAAGCCCAGCAGGTTGGGAGTGGTGGCGGACATCGGGTGGCCTCTCGTTGCGTTTCGATGGTGTACGGCCACCGTGCGGGAGGACACTTGGCGTTCGTTAGGTCCGCACTTAAACCCGGTCCCTATGGGACGGGTGTCATTTCAAGATATGCCTGGGAAAATCCGATAGCTTGTTCCCCTATGGACAGGCGATGGGTGGGCCCCGACGGGCTCGAGATCGTGCCGGCGCACCACGCCGGCCGCCAGGTCCTCCGCCTCCGGCGGCACGGCCTCGTCGTGGCCGACTGCCTGTCCGTCGAGGAGGTCGCCCGTTACGTCGATCTCGCCGACCTGTGCGAGGTCATCGCGCTGCCCGGGGCTCGCGGGGACGTCCGCGCCGCCGTACGCTGACCGTCATGGGATGACCTAGAGTCACAGATCGACGCCGAAGCGTAACTGTGATCGTGGATGGGCACCACACCCCCTGAGAGGGGATCCGATGCGTCTGCCCAGCCCGACCGTGCGCCCGGCCGCGACCGCGGCGTGCGCGCTCACCGTGGCCGCGCTCGGCCTCGCGGCGGCCGGCTGCGGCGCGCCGGAGACGGCCGCGGCCGGTGAGCCGCCGATCTACGTGCTCAACTTCCACCACACGGAGCGGGGCCGCGCCGACCGGCGGCCGGCCGATCTCGTGCTGTCGGAGTTCAGCACGCTCACGAAGGTGACCTGGCGGACCTGGGGGCCGTCCGGCGCCACCGGGGCCGGCAAGCTCAGCGGCACCTGGTGCCTGCCCCGCTGCGCCACGGCGCCGTACGACGCGACGGTGACGCTCAGCGCGGTGGTCCCGGTCCGCGGGAACGGCTATTTCACGAGGTACCGGGTACGGGCGAGGCTGCCTGCGGACGAGCGCGCCCAGGCCGATCTGGACGGGGTCCTGCCGACGCCCTGAGCCCGTACGGGCGGGTCCTGCGCCGCCCGGAGGCGCCGCTGTTTGATTTCGCATCGGCCGTCGGGGACGTGTATGGTTACACCTGTCCGCGACGCGCGAGCGCACACCGGGCACGCCCCTATAGCTCAGTCGGCAGAGCGTCTCCATGGTAAGGAGAAGGTCAACGGTTCGATTCCGTTTGGGGGCTCTGGCTGGAAAGTCCTGTCCGAGGTCATCGGATGGGGCTTTTGGCTTGGTGGGGGTCTCTCCCCACCGGAAGACCGATCTCGATCACGGCATATCCCGTTGAGGGAAAGCCGTCCAGGTCGGGTATCCTTGCGTGGCCGGTTCCCGTTTTCCGGCCAAGGCGGAGTAGCTCAGTCAGGCAGAGCAAGCGGCTCATAATCGCTGTGTCGCCGGTTCAAGTCCGGCCTCCGCTACTACCCGCGCCGGCCGCCCCCGAAGGGTGGCTCCGGCCCGGGTTGTCCAGTAGTCCCAAACGCAGAAAGGCACTCCCACGTGGCTGCCACAGACGTTAGGCCGAAGATCACGCTGGCCTGCCAGGAGTGCAAGCACCGCAACTACATCACGCGGAAGAACCGGCGCAACGACCCGGACAGGCTTGAGCTGAAGAAGTACTGCCCCAACTGCAAGACGCACCGGGCGCACCGCGAGACCCGCTGACCCGGATCCGTCCGCGGCCCCTCGCGTGAACGGGGCCGCCGGGCCCGTGTGGCGCATCCGCGCACGCGCGTCCTCGGGACGCCGTGGCGCGAGTCCGGCGCCGCCCCTCATCAGGGTCGCGGTCATCGCGATCTTCACATAGATGCGTACGCGGACGGCCGGCGTTCCCGCCTGGGGGCGCCGGTTTGTCGTGTCCGGACAGGGAACGGCCCGCGATCGTTGGCGCCGTCCCACAGCCCCGTCTGATCGCCCCGGCCGCTAGCGTGGACAGTCGCCGGCGGGGGCGCTGCCGCCTCACGACAGCGGAACCTTGTTCTGTTACCGTCGGCCGCAGAGGTCTGGCGCAGCAGCGAAGGAGCCCCGCCGATGGCGTTGAACCGTGATTTCGTCGGGCGGACGTACGAGTCGTCCGCTCCCTACGAGGTCAGCCGCGTGAAGATCAGGGAGTTCGCCGCCGCGATCGGTGAGAGGAACCCGGTGTGCCACGACCGGGACGCCGCGGTGGCGGCCGGGCACCCCGACCTGGTGGCCCCGCCGACCTTCCCCATCGTGTTCAGCCTGTCGAGCACCGGCGGCGCGCTCGCCGACCCCGGTCTCGGGCTCGACTTCTCCATGGTCGTCCACGGCGAGCAGCGGTTCGAGTACGACCGGCCGATCTACGCCGGGGACGAGCTCGTGTGCACCTCCACGATCACTGAGATCCGCAGCGTCGGCCGCAACGAGTTCCTGACCCTGCGCAGCGACGTCAGCACCACGTCCGGCGAGTCGGTCTGCCGGACCTACAACACCATCGTCGAGCGCGGAGGGGCGGCGTGACCATGGCTGCGACGGTCAAGTACGACGAGGTGGAGGCGGGCCAGGAGATCCCGGCCGTCGAGTACCCCGTCCACCGGGTCGACCTCGTGCGGTACGCCGGAGCCTCGGGCGACTTCAACCCGATCCACTGGAACGAGCGCTACGCCAAGGCGGTCGGCCTGCCCGACGTCATCGCGCACGGCATGTACACGATGGCCCAGGGCGGGCGTTTCGTCACCGAGTGGGCGGGCGATCCGTCGGCCGTCGTCGACTTCGGGGTGCGGTTCTCCTCGATGGTGGTCGTCCCCGACGACGACGCCGGCGCGACGATCAGGATCAGCGGCGTCGTGGAGGAGAAGCTCGAGGACAAGCGCGTGGTGGTCGTGCTGACCGCCAAGTCGGGCGACGCCCGGGTGCTGTCCAAGGCCCGCGCCGTCGTCCAGCTGTCCTGAGCGGCCCGTACGGCCCGGGCGGGGCCGATTGGGTGCGGCGCCGCTGGGTAGCGGTGGGGACGTGAGCGAGCGAACCAGACAGACCGACCGGGCCGGCGAGACCGAGGGCGTGGTGGACGAGCCGGTCACGACCCAGAAGGAGTGGCCCCACGACGCCGAGACGGCGGAGCAGAGCCAGCCGGGCGGCCACGCCGCGACCGCGCCAGGGATGCCGCCGCCCCGGGCCGAGAACGCCCGGCAGGCCGCGGGCGCCGCGGGCGAGGAGGCCGTCACCGAGGTCAAGCGGGACGTCGCGCCCGGCGGGACGATCGAGACGGCCCTGACGGAGTCGGGCACGGCCTCGATGGTCGCCTCCCAGCTGCTGTGGGACGGCAGCTCCGCCACCTCGCGAATCGACGCGGTCATCGCCGGCGCCCAGAACGACGCCCGGGACGACGCGGCGGACGACGCCGGGGAGGACGGCCGGGGCGAGACCGGCGGGGCTTCCGAGGGACGGTGAACCCGTCGCGGGGGCGAGAGGGCGGCGGGAAACCGGATCACCGACCTGGACGGCCGGTCCTGACTATTCTGTTCGTCGGGACGTTCCGGATACTCCCGGGCCGCATTCCGGCTTCCGGGCATGCCGTTGGGAACGGGCGAGGCCCGGCGTCCCCGGCCGGCGCGGTCCACCGCCGCCTGGCGGGTTCCCGTCGTGCTGAGGAGACGCTGAGGGTGCGCATGGCTGAACGGCTGGCAGGGGTACGGCTCGCGCCGTACACGACGATCCGGGTGGGCGGCCCGGCCAGGGCGTTCGCCGAGGCCCGCTCCCAGGACGAGCTCGTCGGGATCGTGGCGGAGGCCGACCGCGAGGGCGAGCCGGTCCTGATCCTGGGCGGCGGCAGCAACCTCGTCGTCGCCGACGAGGGCTTCGACGGGCTCGTGGTCCGGGTCGCCGGAACGGGTGTCGAGGTGGCCGCCGACGGCGACCGGGTGACGGTCACCGCCGAGGCGGGCGAGGACTGGGACTCCCTGGTCGCCCGCTGCGTCGAGGAGGGCTGGTCGGGTGTGGAGTGCCTGTCCGGCGTCCCCGGGCTGGTGGGGTCCACCCCCATCCAGAACGTGGGCGCGTACGGGCAGGACGTCTCGCAGACCGTCACCGGCGTGCGCGTCTACGACCGGATGACGGGGGAGACGGCCGACCTGACGGCGGCCGCCTGCGGCTTCGCCTACCGCGACAGCGCGTTCAAGGCCGACCCGGGCCGCCACGTGGTGCTGTCGGTGACCTACGCGCTGGAGCGCGGGGAGCTGTCCGGCCCGGTGGCCTACAAGGAGCTGGCCCAGCGGCTGGGGGTGGAGATCGGCGAGCGGGTGCCGCTGGCCGAGGCCCGGGAGGCGGTGCTGGCCCTGCGGCGCGGCAAGGGCATGGTGCTCGACCCGGACGACCCCGACACCCGCAGCGCGGGCTCGTTCTTCACCAACCCCGTCCTGGACGCCGCGGAGGCGGCCGACCTGGACAGACGCGCCCCCGGCCATCCCCGCTGGGACATGCCGGACGGGACGGTGAAGGTGCCGGCCGCGTGGCTGATCGAGAACGCCGGGTTCCCGAAGGGCTACGAGAAGGGCGCGGTGCGGATCTCGACCAAGCACACGCTGGCCCTGACCAACCCCACGGGCGAGGCCGGCGCGGCCGACCTGCTCGCGCTGGCCCGGGAGGTCCGCGAGGGCGTGATGGAGAAGTTCGGCGTGCTGCTCGTGAACGAGCCCGTCCTGGTCGGTGTCACGCTCTGACCGGTTTTTACCCTCGATGTCCGGTGCGCGGGACTGTCCGGCCGCCGGAGCCCGTTAGACTCTGACGGAACACCGAAGGGGAGTAGTCCCGAATCCACTGATCGACATACTGGCCCGAGCCGTCTCCGGTTCGTACGGCCCGGTCGTGGAGCCCCCGTGGCGGACGAGACCTTCGGCCCGACAGCGACGCGTACGCCGCCGGGCCGAAGTCGCGTGCCCGAAACTCCCCGGGTGTGAGACGGCGGCCCGGTCGCGCCCACCGGAAAGGCCGTCCGTGCAAGCCCTCTGGATCTCCCTCGTGGTCGTCTTCGTCGCCGAGCTCGGCGACAAGAGCCAGCTCATGGCCCTCACCTTCGCGACCAGGTTCAAGCCGTTGCCCGTGCTGGCCGGCATCACCGCGGCCACCGCGCTCGTGCACCTCGTGAGCGTCGCCCTCGGCCGACTGGTCGGCGACGCCCTCCCCACCACCGCCATCTCGATCGTCGCCGGCCTGGCGTTCCTCGGCTTCGCGGCCTGGACGCTGCGGGGCGACGAGCTCACCGAGGAGGAGTCGGGCAAGGCGGCCAGGACGACGCGCAACGCGTTCATCGCGGTCGCCGTCGCGTTCTTCCTCAGCGAACTGGGCGACAAGACCATGCTCGCGACGATCACGCTCGCCACCCAGCACGGCTGGTTCGGCACGTGGGTCGGCTCCACGGTCGGCATGGTCGCCGCGGACGCGCTCGCCATCCTCGTCGGCCGCTTCGTCGGCGCGCGGCTGCCCGAGAAGTGGATCCGGTACGGCGCGGCCGCGGCCTTCGCCGTCTTCGGGGTGGTCCTCCTCCTGGAGCCGCTGCTGGCGTAGCCGGCCGGGCTCAGCCGAGCAGCTGCAGCCGGTGGGCCGCGGCGGCCGCCTCGCCCCGGGTGGAGACCCCGAGCTTGGGCAGGATGTTCGACACGTGGACGCTGACGGTCTTGGCGGAGATGAACAGCTCGGCGGCGATGTCCCGGTTGCTCCGCCCGGCCGCCACGAGCCGGAGGACCTCCAGCTCGCGGGGGGTCAGCGCGGCGGGGTCGTCGGCGGGCCTGGCCGTCTCGGACAGGGGCGCGCCGACGCGGCGGGCCAGCGTCTCGATCTGCGTCCTCAGCGGGACGGCCCGCAGGGCCTCGGCCAGCGGGCACGCCTCACGCAGGCGGGCCGTCGCCCCGTCGCGGTCGCCCGCGGCGGCCGCGACCCCGGCGGCGTGCAGCAGCGACTTGGCCCGCACGTAGGGGCGGCCGAGCCGCTTCCACTCCTCGGCGGCCGCGTCGAAGTCGCCCTGGTAGACCAGGCGGAACGCCCGGCCCACCGGGCCGTCCTCGGTCATGTCCGCGGCGAGCTCCTCGGTCCGGGCGCGCACCGCCGCCACCCGGGCGCCGTCGACGGGCTCGGCCGCGTCGCACACGCTCCTGATGGCGGCCAGCAGCCGCCAGCCGAGCATGGCCTTGCGCGACAGCGGCGGGTCGTCCAGCGCCACCTCGGCCACCTCGACGGCCTTCAGCGGCTTGCCCTTGAGCATGAAGTACGCGAGCAGCAGCCGGGTGTTGTTCGTCCACTCCTGGGTCTGCTCCTCGGGCTGCGGGGAGAACGCGCCGACCTCGGCGAGGATGCCGTGCGCGACCTCCTCCTCGCCGCGGGCGATCGCGATGTCCGCCCTGACACGGAGCATGTGCCAGCGGTTGCGCGGGGACGGACCCATCGTGAAGGCCCGCTCGATGATCTCGATGGCCTCGTCCCACCGGCCCAGCGACTCCAGCGCCTCGGCCCGGTTGTTGGCGATGAACACGCCCTGGTGCCGGTACCGGCCGTACCGCCGGGCCAGCTTCTCGCCCTCCAGTGCGAGCTCGACGGCCTCGTTCGAGCGGCCGAGGTTGTCGAGGGCGTCGACGTTGTTGGCGAGCGCGCGCAGCACGATGCGGGGCGCGTTGAGCCGGGTGCCGATCGCCAGCGCCCGCTCGTTCGTGGCGAAGGTGAGCTCCAGGTCGCCCGAGACGGAGTGGCCCAGCGCGAGGTTCATGAGCAGGTCGGCCTCCTGGCACTCGTCGCCGGTCTCCCGCGCGTAGCGCAGCGCCTCCTCCGTGACGGCCGTGCCCTCCACCACCCGGTCGGTGCACATGAGTATGGTGCCGAGCCGGGTGAGCACGAGTGTGCGGGTGTCGCTCGGCCGCGGGACCAGGCGCTCGGCGCGCCGCAGGTCCTCCACCGCCCCCGGCCGGCCCTTGTGCTGCTTGATGTCCGCCATCCGGACCATCAGCTCGGCCACCCGCTCGGGCGTGGTCCGCTCGTCCAGCTCGTGGAGCGCCCCGCGGACGAACTTCATGCTGCGTTCCATGTCGCCGCTGACGTAGGCCGCCTCCGAGGCCCGCTCCAGCACCGTGCAGTGGTCGACGCCGATGCGCTCGGCGGCGTCGGGGACCTTGTCCCACAGCGTCAGCACGCGTTCGAGGAGCTGGATCTGCTCGGTGTACGCGAACGACTTGGCCGCCTTCTGGGCCGCCTCCCAGGCGGAGATGAGCGCCCACAGGTCGTCGCGGGCCGAGTACCAGTGGTGGGCGATCTCTATCGGCGCCCGGCCGTGCGGCACGAGCGTGCGGTCCCTGTCGATCTCCTCGGCGTACCGCGCGTGCAGGCGGGCGTGCTCGCCGGGCAGCAGTTCGTCGTGGACGGCCTCGCGGATCAGCGCGTGCCGGAAGGTGTACGCCCGTCCGTCGGCCACCTGCAGCACGTTGGCGGCGATGGCCGGCCGCAGGGCGTCCTCCAGGTCCACGTCGGACAGGCCGCCGACGGCCGCGAGCAGGTCGTGCCCCACCCGCACGCCTCCGGCGGCGGCGATGCGCAGCACCCGCTGGGTCTCCTCCGGCAGCCGCTCGACCGAGCCGATGATCAGGTCGTGCAGGGAGTCGGGGAACGAGCACTCGCTGCCGGAGTCGAGCAGCGCCTCCACGAACAGCGGGATGCCGCCGCTGCGCTCGAAGACCTGGTCGACCCGGGCGAAGTCGGGCGCCACGCCGAGGATGCCGGCCATCTGCTCGGCGACCTCGTCCTGCGTGAAGCGCGGCAGGTCGACCCGGATGACCCCGTTCACCCGGGCCAGCTCGGCCAGCACCGGCCGCAGGGGATGCGTGCGGTGCAGTTCGTCCGACCGGTATGTCATCACCATCAGGACGGGCGCGGTCCTCAGGTTGCGGCTGAGGAACGCGATGAGGTCGCGGCTCGACCGGTCCGCCCAGTGGAGGTCCTCGATGATGAGGACCACGGGCCGCCGCTCGGCCAGCCGTTCCAGCAGCGTGAGGATGAGCTCGAACAGCCGCGCGCGGGCCGACTCGCTCTCGCCGTCGCCGCTCGGCTCGCCGAACTCGGGCAGCAGCCGGGCGAGGTCCCGCCCCGCGCCGTCCGGCAGCAGGGCCGCAACCTCGGCCGCGCTCGTCTCGCGGACGAGCTGCCGCAGCGCGGCGGTGAACGGCGCGTACGCGAGGCCCTCGGCGGACAGTTCCACGCAGCCCCCGACGAGCACGTGGGCGCCGTCCTGCTCGGCCTGCTCGGCGAAGCGGCTGACGAGGCGGGTCTTCCCCACGCCCGCCTCACCGCCGATCAGCACCGCGGCGGTGGCCTGCTTTCGAGCCTGGTCGTAGGCCTCTCCCAACGTCTCGAGTTCGGCGTCCCGCCCGACGAAGACGGGGCTGACAGCCCGGCGCGTCATGTCGTTAAGCATGTCATGCCCTCTGTATGGCTTCGCCTGATTTATTGGGGAGGTTCGCGTTGCCCGCTCGCCCTCCCGCCGCCTCCGCCAGGCCGCTCAGGGTGGCGGCCCGAAACGGCTCAGGGCGGCTGGAAAGCCCGGCCGGGAGGGAGGTTCCGGCCGGGCTTCCTGATGCGGCTCACGACGTGCGAAGCTTGCCGAAGGCGGCGCGCAGGCGGCGGTTGCCCGACTGCTGCTGCGCCTTCCTGGCGGCCTGCGCCTCGCGGACGCGCCGGTGGCTGGCCGCCTCCTGCTGAAGCTCGGCGGCGCGGTTGATGACGAACTGGTAGTGGAGTTCGGGACCCATCACGGTGTCTCCTTGTGTGTTCTTTTCCCTTACACACTCAAGGTTCGGTCTAAGGCCCCCACCGGCACATCGGGCGGATGCCTTATCTCCGGGAGGTTCTGAGGCGTAGGACCCCTAAGGCGTCCCCTCGGACGCCTTAGACGGGAGTAGGGCGGTCTGAGCACCTGCTCGGGGCCACTCCGGCCAGAGCTGCCAAAAATCGCGGGGCCGTCTCGGCTGCGGTCGGTTTGGAATCATTCACACTGGTCGGCGATGCTGGACCCGTGCCAACTTTGACTACTCCGCTCGCGGAGGTCGCCTCTTCCACCTCGACGTTGCGGGCGTTCCTGCACGGCCTTCCCGGGGTCGACCGGGTGGGCGCGGACGCCAGGGCCGCGATGCTGGGCACCCGATCCATCAAGACCACGGCCAAGAAGCAGGCCATCGACCTCGCCATCCGCATGGTGGACCTCACGACCCTCGAGGGCGCGGACACCCCCGGCAAGGTCAGGGCCATGTGCGCCAAGGCGGTGCGGCCCGACCCCACCGACGCCACCGTTCCCCCGGTGGCGGCGGTGTGCGTGTACCCCGACCTCGTCCCGACCGCCGTCCAGGCGCTCGCCGGGTCCGGCGTGAAGGTGGCCTCGGTCGCGACCGCGTTCCCCAGCGGCCGTTCGTCCCTCGAGGTGAAGGTGGCGGAGACCGGGCTCGCGGTGGCGGCCGGGGCGTCCGAGATCGACATGGTGATCGACCGGGGCGCGTTCCTGGCGGGCGACTACCTGAAGGTGTACGAGGAGATCGCCGCGGTGAAGGCCGCCTGCGGTCCCGCCGGGGGCGCGCACGACGAGCCGGGCGCGCATCTGAAGGTGATCCTGGAGACCGGCGAGCTCGCGACGTACGACAACGTGCGCCGGGCCTCGTGGCTCGCGATGATCGCGGGCGCCGACTTCATCAAGACCTCCACCGGCAAGGTGTCGCCGGCGGCGACGCTGCCCGTGACGCTGGTCATGCTGGAGGCGGTACGCGACTTCCTGCGGACCACCGGCCGCAAGGTGGGCGTGAAGCCCGCCGGCGGCATCCGGACGACCAAGGACGCCATCAAGTACCTCGTGCTGGTGAACGAGACGGCCGGGCCCGACTGGCTCGACCCCGACTGGTTCAGGCTGGGCGCGTCGTCGCTGCTCAACGACCTGCTCATGCAGCGCCAGAAGATGGCAACCGGCCGCTACGCCGGCCCCGACTACTTCACCCTGGACTGAGGGCATGTTCGAATACGCACCCGCGCCCGAGTCGCGGGACATCGTCGACATCAAGCCGTCGTACGGCCTGTTCATCAACGGCGAGTGGGTCGAGCCGCAGAGCGAGGAGCGGCACAAGACCGTCAACCCGGCGACCGAGGAGGTCCTCTCCGAGATCGTGTGGGCCGGCGAGGCCGACGTCGACCGGGCCGTCGAGGCCGCCAGGAAGGCGTTCGCCACCTGGTCGGCCGTGCCGGGGTCCGAGCGCGCCAAGTACATCTTCCGGATCGCCCGGATCATCCAGGAGCGGTCGCGCGAGCTGGCCGTCCTGGAGTCGCTCGACAACGGCAAGCCGATCCGCGAGTCGCGCGACGTCGACCTGCCGCTGGTGGCCGCCCACTTCTTCTACTACGCGGGCTGGGCCGACAAGCTGTCGTACGCCGGGTTCGGCCCCGACCCCCGGCCGCTCGGGGTGGCCGGCCAGGTCATCCCGTGGAACTTCCCGCTGCTGATGCTGGCCTGGAAGATCGCCCCGGCGCTCGCCTGCGGCAACACGGTCGTGCTGAAGCCCGCCGAGACGACGCCGCTGACCGCCCTCGCCTTCGCGGAGATCTGCCGCCAGGCCGACCTGCCGCCCGGAGTGGTCAACATCGTGACCGGAGCCGGTGAGACCGGCTCGGCGCTCGTCCGCCACCCCGGCGTCGACAAGGTGGCCTTCACCGGCTCGACCGAGGTCGGCCGGCTCATCGCCAGGAGCGTCGCCGGGAGCCGCAAGAAGCTCACGCTCGAACTCGGCGGCAAGGCCGCCAACATCGTGTTCGAGGACGCGGCCGTCGACCAGGCGGTCGAGGGCATCGTGAACGGCATCTTCTTCAACCAGGGCCACGTGTGCTGCGCCGGCTCCCGCCTGCTCGTGCAGGAGTCGGTCGCCGAGGAGGTGCTCGACGCGCTCAAGCGCCGGCTGGCCACGCTGCGGATGGGCGACCCGCTCGACAAGAACACCGACATCGGCGCGATCAACTCGGCGGCCCAGCTCGCCAAGATCCGCGAGCTGTCCGAGGCCGGCGAGTCGGAGGGCGCCGAGCGCTGGTCGCCGCCGTGCCCGATCCCCGACAGGGGGTTCTGGTTCCCGCCGACCGTGTTCACCGGCGTCGCCCAGTCGCACCGCATCGCCCGCGAGGAGATCTTCGGGCCGGTGCTGTCGGTGCTGACGTTCCGCACCCCCGCGGAGGCGATCGAGAAGGCCAACAACACGCCGTACGGGCTGTCGGCCGGCGTCTGGACGGAGAAGGGCTCGCTCATGCTGTGGGCCGCGTCCCGGCTGCGCGCGGGAGTCGTCTGGTCCAACACGTTCAACCGGTTCGACCCGGCCTCGCCGTTCGGCGGCTTCAAGGAGTCGGGGTACGGCCGCGAGGGCGGGCGCCACGGGCTGGAGGCCTACCTTGCCGTGTGAAGACAGGCATCACGAGGGCCCTTCGTGCCGGTGCGACCACCGGCGGCGCCGCAGGCTCGCCCGCCGGGCCGAGGCCGGGGCGGGCAGCGGCTACTCCCGCGGCCGCCGGTCCCGGCGCTTCGCCGTCCGCCACGGCTGGTTCGCCCACCGCGGCGGCGTCTGCCGGTGCGGCCAGACCTACCAGCCGGCCCGTCCACTCCAGATTGGATCCTTCGATGAGTGAGCGTCTCGCCGTGCGCAAGACGTACAAGCTGTTCATCGGCGGCGCGTTCCCGCGATCCGAGAGCGGAAGGTCGTATGTCGTGACCTCCTCCAAGGGCGACTTCCTCGCGAACGCGTCCCGGGCCTCGCGCAAGGACGCCAGGGACGCCGTCTCGGCCGCCCGCAAGGCGTTCCCCGGCTGGTCGGGCGCCACGGCCTACAACCGGGGCCAGGTGCTCTACCGCGTGGCCGAGATGCTGGAGGGCCGCCGGGCGCAGTTCGCGGCCGAGATCGCCGACGCCGAGGGCGTGGGCGCGCGCAAGGCCGGCGAGCTGGTGGACGCCGCCGTCGACCGGCTCGTCTGGTACGCGGGCTGGTCCGACAAGATCGGCGCCGTCCTCGGCTCGGCCAACCCGGTCGCCGGGCCGTACTTCAACCTGTCCAGCCCCGAGCCCACCGGCGTGGTGGCCGTGGTCGCCCCGCCGCTGGGGTCGCTGGCGGGCCTGGTCGGCGTGATCGCGCCGGTCATCGTGACGGGCAACACGTGCGTCGTGATCGCGCCGGAGCGGGCGCCGCTGCCGTCGATCACGCTGGCGGAGGTGCTGGCCACCTCCGACGTGCCGGGCGGCGTGGTGAACATCCTGACCGGCTCGGCGGCGGAGATCGCCCCCTGGCTGGCCGGACACATGGACGTCAACGCCGTCGACCTCGCAGGCGCCGACCCCGACCTGGCCGTGACCTGCGAGGAGCTGGCCGCCGAGAACCTCAAGCGGGTCGTGCGCCCGCCGGCGGCTCCCGTCGACTGGCTGGCCGACCCCGGCACCGACCGCATGACGGCCTTCCTGGAGACGAAGACGGTCTGGCACCCCATCGGCACCTGACCCTCCACGGCGTCCCCGGCCCCCGGCCCTCACAGCCAGGGGCCGGGTGCGCGGTAGGCGTCCTTCACGGCGACGACCGTCATAGTCGGGCTGGGAGAGAGCGGCGAACACGATCTGTCCACCCGCTATCGCGAGATCATGGCAGAGGCCGGTAAGAATCGGGAGGTCGTGGAGGCGATCGACGCTGTCCGCCTCAGCGCATGAAGGGTTTGCTGTGCGACTCGGGCCCCTTGATCGCCACTTTCGATCCTGGTGACAGGTTTCACGCCCGATGCACACGGCTGCTCATGACGTGGCCTGGCCATCTCGTCATCCCCGAGCCGGTTCTCGGCGAGACCTGCAATTTCCTGCGCAACAACGTCCGGAAGGGCGCGGAGTTGGACGCCACCCTGCTTGAGGCGGTCACCGCGCACGAGGGCGATTTCGTGGTCGTCGGCCCTACTGCGGAGGATCGCCAGCGTGCCTCGGAGCTCGTCCGCCGCCTGGTCACCGCTCCCATGGGCTACGTCGACGCAACGGTCCTTGCCATGGCAGAACGGCTTTCCATCACCGATGTCGCCACGACCGATGCCAAGTTCGTCGGATTGGCGCACGGCGTATCACGGATCACTTTCCCTCGCATGGCCGTTCCAGGAGTACGCCGGCTGGCCTGCTCAAGGGGCCAGAACCACCTGACCAGGCGACTCAGCCGCGGTGGACGAGCTCGGCGACGGTGACGCGGTAGTGGTAGCGGGCGGTCAGGCCGATCACCATGGTGATCCAGCTGTCCTCGCCGACCTTGTAGACGGCCCGTTCCTGGGTGAAGGACGGATGCCGGGGTGAGTGCCGCATGGCCAGCTCGGCGGCGATGGCCCGGGCCTCCTCCCGGCCGCCCTCGACCTCGTAGATGTCGGAGATCCGCCACTCCTTGCGCTCGCCGGCGCCCATGTTCTCCTCGATGAGGACCCGCCACTGGCTCATACCGCGATCATGCCGAATCCGCCCGGCGTTCACGCGCCGTTGAGGCTGAGAAGCAGCTCCGCGTTCGACCGGGTCTCCCTCAGGCGGGCCAGGAAGGGCTCGAACGCCTCCGGGTCGTGCAGGGCCCGCCGCAGCTTCCGTACGAGGACCAGCTCGGAGGGGTCGAGGAGGAGCTCCTCGCGGCGGGTGCCCGAGCCGGTGACGTCGACGGCAGGGAAGACCCGCCGCTCGGCGAGGCTCCGGCTGAGCCGCAGGTCCATGTTGCCGGTGCTCTTGAACTCCTCGAAGAGGTTGTCGTCCATCCGCGACCCGGTCTCGACGAGCGCGGTCGCGAGGACGGTGAGCGACCCGCCGTCCTCGACGTTGCGGGCCGCGCCCAGCACGCGCTTGGGCGGGTGGACGGCGCGCACGTCGATGCCGCCGGTGAGGATGCGGCCGCCGCTCGGGGCGGCCATGTTGTACGCCCGGCCGAGGCGGGTGATCGAGTCGATGAGGACGACGACGTCGCGGCCGTTCTCGACGAGCCGCTTGGCCCGCTCGACGGCGAGCTCGGTCATGGCGATGTGGTCCTGCGGGACGCGGTCGAAGGTGGAGGCGAGCACCTCGCCCTTCACCGACTCCCGCATGTCGGTGACCTCCTCGGGCCGCTCGTCGACGAGGACGACCATGAGGTGGCACTCCGGGTGGTTGGCGCTGATGGCGTTGGCGACGGCCTTGAGCACCAGCGTCTTGCCGGCCTTGGGCGGGGCCACGATCAGGCCGCGCTGGCCCTTGCCGATGGGCGCGACCAGGTCGATGACCCGGGTGGCCAGCAGGCCGGGAGCGGTCTCCAGGCGGAGCCGCTCGTCGGGATGGACGGGGACGAGGTCGGCGAAGTCCGGCCGGAGACGGCCGGGCTGCTCGCCGTTCACGGTGCCGACGGCGGCGAGCCTGCCGCCGACGGCCGTCCCGTGGACGACGTCCCCGCGCCGCAGCCCCTGGGACGCGACCAGGGCGGGCGGCACGGCGACGTCCTTCGGCCCGGGCAGGTAGCCCTGGGTCCGGATGACGGCGTTCCTGCCGGTGATGTCGAGGAGCCCGGTGACGGTGACGGGGCTCTGCGGGGGCCGCGCCGTACGGGCGGGCTCACCGGCGCTCCGGGCGGCGCGCTGCCGGGGAGCGGTTGTGACGGTGGTCATGGCGACTCCTGGAAGAAGAAGGGTGAACGGAGCCCGCGGACGTGTGAACGGGGACGGGCGCCGGGCATGCCGGGAAGGGCGCCGGGACATGCCAGGGCCGGTCGCGGCGGGCGAGGCGTCGCGGGACGGCGGACGGTCGACGAATCGTGGTGATCGATGCGACGACGCCGGGAGTCGCGCGATGGTGCGGAGAATCAGGGGGAGCCATCGCATGTGCCCGGAAACCGGGCCAGAACCATGCGGCTCACCGACGACTATAACAGCCGCGGCTTCGCGATGATTCCCCCGAGAGGCGATCAGCGGGCCTGGAGTGCGTCCAGGGCCACGGCCATGGCGATGACCAGGCGCCGGTCGACGCGGGGGTCGTGGATGTCGATGAGGTAGCGGTCGCGCAGCCCCCACCGGCGGTCCACGGAGAACGCGATGGACGCGCCGATGCTGAAGTCGAAGTGGTACGGCAGCCAGGACAGGGAGTCGGCGAACCGGCGCAGCAGGGCGACCGCGAGGTTGCGCTCGTGGCCGGTGAGGGTGGGCAGGCCGGGCTGCTGGAGCTGCCAGGTGGAGCGCAGGAGCGACCGGCCGAAGTCCTTGCGGAACATGCCGATCGGGGTGCCCGAGTCGTCCACGACGTCGTACTCGCCGGCGAGGTCGATGACCTTGCGGGCTTTGAACCCGGCGAGCGGCCGCTCCCGGGACTCGTCCGTGTAGATCGTCACCTGTTCCTTGAACGCCATCCGCTTCTGCTCGGCGAAGGCGACGACCGGGCCCTCCGACCCGTCGGGCTGTGGCACATGGACGACGTACCGGTTCACCATCATGGTGATCTTCTGACGCAGGAACAGCCTGGTCTGCGCCTGGAGCGCCGCAATATCCATGTGTATCTCCATAGAGCCTCTGTTGGAAGGCTATATGCCCCCATCTAGCGGAAGATCACCAGTGAGATAGCGCTGGATCGCCGGCGCCACGCACCGGACGAGTTCGTCCCTGCCGAGCTTCGCCAGCGGCTCGATCTCCAGCACGTACCGGGCGAAGGCGACGCCGATCAGCTGCGCCCCGGCGAGGATGCCGCGGGTGTCGGCGCGCTCGACGCCGAGCCGCCGGGTCATCGGGAGCAGCACCTTCTGGGTGACGAACTCCTTGAGCATCGCGGCGGCCGCGGGCGAGGACGCCGCCGCGCTCATGACGGCGCGCAGGCGGGGGCCGTGCACCTGGTCCTCCCAGAGCGCCACATACCGGCTGACCAGGCGCTCGCCCAGGCCGCCCGGGTCGCCCTCGAACGCCTCGACGAGCAGGCCCAGCGGGATCTCGCCCGCCCGGATCGCGGCCTCGAACAGGCCGTCCTTGCTGCCGAAGAAGTGCATGACGAGCGCCGGATCGACGCCGGCCACCCGGGCCACACCCCTGATCGTGGTCCCGGCGTACCCGTCCTCGGCGAACGCCCGCATCGCCGCGTCGAGGATCGCCTCCCGTGTCTGCGGGGTGCCGGGCCGCCGTCCGCTCCTGGTCTCCATGGGGACTATTCAACCACGATGAATTCATCTATGTTGAACTCAACAGCGTTGAAGTCAACAGATGGAGAATTCCAGTGATACGGAAGACAGTGGCGGTGATCGTGCTGGTCACCGCCCTCGCAGCGGTCTTCGTGGCCTCGTTCCTCGGGGCGTTCCACGCGCCCCGCCCCCACGACGTGCCGGTGGCCGTGGTCGGCCCCGCCCCCGTCGTGGCCACGCTGCGGGCCGCGCTCGACGCCCGCGTCCCCGGCGCGTTCGCCCTCACGCCGTACGCGGACGAGCGGGCGGCCCGCGACGCGCTGGCCGCCCGTGAGGTCGACGCCGTGCTGGCGCCCCAGGCGGGCCGCCTCGTGGTCGCGAGCGCGGCCGGACGGACCGGCGCGACCGTCGTGACCGAGGCGTTCCAGGCGGCGGCCCGGGCGCAGGGCCGCCCGCTGGCGGTGGAGGACGCGATCCCGCTGCCGGCCGGGGACGCCGGCGGCATCTCGGGCATGTTCTACGTGCTCGCCCTGGTCGTGCCGGGCATCGCGGTCGCGCTGCTGTTGTCGAGGGCCGCGCCCGGGCTCGGCGCCGGCGGCCGGCTCGCGGCGCTCGTGTCCGCGGCCGTCGTCGCGGGCGCGGTCAACGCCTGGCTGGCCGACGTCGCGTTCGGCGCGCTCCCCGGTCACCTGCCCGCGCTGGCGGCGGTGTCGGCGGCCGTCGTCCTCGCCATCGCGCTGGCCGCGGCCGGGCTGAACCGGGCCGCGGGGCCGGCGGGAGTGGCCGTGGCCGCGATGCTGTTCATCCCGGTGGGGCTGCCCGCGAGCGGCGGCCCGCTCGGCGCCCGCTTCATCCCCCAGTGGTACGCCGCCGTGGGCCAGGTCCTCCCGGTGCGCCAGGCGGCCGACGCGGTCAGGAACGTCGTGTCGTTCGACGGCGCGGCGCTGGGCGTGCCGCTGCTCGTGCTCGGCGGCTGGGCACTGCTCGGGGTGGTCCTGCTCACCCTGCCCGAACGGCGGAAGGCACCCGCCCCCGAACCGGTTCTGGTCGGGTGAGATCCTCGGATGGTCTTGCCGGAATCCGGAAGCGCCGGGCGGGCCAGATGCCCTGGTTCGGGCATCGTCCGCGCCACGGCGCCGGGGGGACGATTCCGGTGACGGGCACGGCTCTCGGCCGACACGAGGGACGGGAGTCGTGCAGAGTAGAAGGAGTGGCGATGTCTCCGCGGTGGCGATACGCACTGGCGCTCGGGGTGGCGGCGCCGGCGCTGTACCTCCTGAAGGACCGCCTGCCCGGCGAGGACGCGGTGGTGGGCGCGCTGACGGGTCTCGACCCGATCTGGCTCGGGGCCGCCGTGCTCGCCGAGGTCATGTCGATGAGCACGTTCGCCCGGCTGGTCCGCCGTCTCCTCGCGGTGGGCGGTACGCGGCTCACGATGCCCCGGGCGGTGGCCCTCACCTACGCCCGTACGGCGGTGTCCAACTCGCTGCCCGCCGGGCCGGTACTGTCGCTCGCCTACGTCACCCGGGAGCTGTCCCGCCTCGGGGCGGCCAAGCCGCTCATCGCCGCCACGCTGGTGCTGAGCGGCGTCTACTCGACGGCGACCTTCACCCTGCTCGGGGTGGTGGCCCTGCTCGCCGAGCCCGCGACCCGGCCGTACGCGCTGGCCGTCGCCTGCCTCCTGCTCGCCGTCGCGTCCGCCATGGTCCGGCTGCACCTCCACCCCGTACGCGACTGGATGCGGCGGCACTCCCCGGCGGTGCTGGAGCAGCTGCGGGCGGCGCGCGAGGCGATCCGGCCGGGCCGCCGCGACCGGGTGGTCCTGGCCGGGCTCGCCCTGGCGAACTGGATGCTCGACATCGCCTGTCTGGGCTTCGTCTGCGCCGCGGCCGGGGTCAGCATCAGCCCGCCCACCGTGCTGTTCGGGTACGTGGCCGCCAAGGCCGCCGCGATCCTCGCGCTGATCCCGGGCGGGCTGGGCGTCGCCGAGTTCGGCCTCGGCGCGACGTTCGTCGCCGCCGGGGTGACGGGCGGGGCGGCCGCCGCCGTGGTGCTCCTCTACCGGCTCATCTCCTACTGGGCCGTGCTCGTGACCGGGTGGCTGGCCTGGGCGCTGCTGCTCGACCGGGTCCGCGCCGCCCTCGTCCAGGCAGGTCACTGGGGGTGGACGGCGCTGCTGCGCATGGGCGCCGCCATGGGCCCCTGCGCCGCCCTGTACGGCTACCGCGACCTGCCCCGGTAGCCAGGATGTCCCATCCCTGAGGGAGTCGGGGTTTTCTCAGGGTCTCTGGTGGAACCGGGATCTCACGGCGGCTCGTTGACCGTGATGACGAAGGGGGCTACCACCATGTACCGATCGAGGCAGCACAAGATCATCGCCGGTGTCTGCGGCGGCATCGCGGAGCGCTTCGGCATGACGCCGACGGCCGTGCGGCTGCTGTTCCTGCTCTCCTGCCTGCTGCCGGGCCCGCAGTTCGTGATTTATCTCATCATGTGGCTGTTCGTGCCCAAGGCGCCCGAGCGCGTGGGCTACGGCTACCGCTGACGGCTCCCGCGGGGGCGGTGAGCTCGGCCTGGGCGCGTCCGCGTCCGGGCCGCGCTCTATGCTCGCAGGGGAAGAGGTGACGTGAAATGCGGCAACGGCCCCTGACGCTGGTCCAGGACGAACTGGTCGACTACGAGAAGGCCATGGAGCGCATGGCCGCCCTGGTCGAGGAACGGCAGGACGACGCGCGGCCCGACACACTCTGGCTGCTCAGCCATCCGTCGGTCTTCACGATCGGCAAGCGGACGCTCCAGTCCCACCTCCCCGACCCCTCGCACGGCATCCCCGTCGTGCCGACCGGGCGGGGCGGCCAGCTCACCTACCACGGCCCCGGCCAGCTCGTCGGCTACCTGATCGTGAAGCTCCGCCCGGACGAGGGCGTCGTGGACTACATCCGCGAGGTCGAGCTGCGGCTGGTGGAGGCGCTCGCGGCGTTGGGCGTCCCGGCCGAACGACGGGACACCCCGCCTGGCTCGGAGCTGCTGACCGGGGTGTGGACGAGGGAGACCGGCCGCAAGATCGTGTCCATCGGCATGCGGGCCAGCCGCTCGGTCACCAGCCACGGCTTCGCGCTCAACGTCGACGGCGACCTCACGCCCTGGCGCCTCGCCGTCGCCTGCGGCATGCCCGACGTGGAGATGACCTCGGTCGTCCACGAGGCCGGCGGCGGCTCGATGGACGAGGCCCGCCGCGTGATCGCCGAGGCGTTCGAGGCCTCCTGACGCCGGCGGTCACCGGGCCGGGCCGCGTTCTCCAGGCCGCGGGTCACCCGGTCCCGCCAGTCGTCGCGGAACCCGCACGGCTCAGTGCCTCGAAGGGTGTGCGCCCAGCGTTGCCGATCACCTGGCGAGCGTACGGCCCGCCCGGGGGGCGGGCCGTACGCGAACGCGTGTGTCAGGCGACCGGCTCGGGCTGGTCGATCTCGTCGATCGTCCGGCGCGGGCCGGTGAACCAGTTCTTGGCCGACAGGTTCCACCACAGCGCGATGCCGATGAGGACGGCCCCGACGGCGATGGGCGCGTAGTTCACCGACGTCCAGGCGAAGTCCTTGTTCCCCGGAACCCCGGAGGGCGCGATCGGCAGGATGAAGTAGATCGAGATGATCGCGATCTCAATCACCGCGATCCAGCCGAGCACCTTGTACTTGCGGCCCAGCGTCCAGGGGCCGGCCTGGAAGGAGTCGCCCGCCCGCAGCCGGAGCCAGATCGGGATGAGGAAGGCCAGGTAGAGCCCGATCACGGCGATCGACACGACGGCCAGGAAGGCGACCGGGGTGGCGCTTCCGGGAGGGGCGTAGAGCGCGGGCAGCGTGATCAGCAGGGCCACCAGGCAGCCGCCGATGATCGCGTTGACCGGGGTGCGGTTGCGGTCGACCTTCGACCAGAGCCGCCACCCGGGGACGGCGCCGTCACGGGAGAAGGCGTAGGTCATCCGGGACATCGAGGTCACGCAGCTCATCCCGCAGAAGAACTGCCCGATGGTGGAGATGCCGAAGACCACGGTCGCGAGGGTGGACGACAGCGAGGAGGTGAAGATCGCCCCCACGAAGCCGAACTCCTTGTTGACCGCGTCCACGTCGGTCGCCGCGAACAGGAACGCCAGCAGCAGGATCCAGCCGCCGATCGCCGAGTAGAAGATCGACTGCCACAGGCCCTTCGCCGCCGACGTCGAGGCGCCGTGGGTCTCCTCCGAGACGTGGGCGCACGCGTCGAAGCCGGTGATCGTGTACTGCGTGAGCAGGAAGCCCAGCGGCAGGACGTACAGCCAGAACGTGGGGCCCGAGCTGCCGTTGCCGAAGCCCGAGTTGTTGAACTGCTCGAACAGGAAGCCCACGCTCTGGTGCTTGGAAGGACCGAAGATCAGGATGAGCACGACGGCGGCCGCGCCGAACACGTGCCACCAGACCGAGACGTTCTGCAGCACCGAGATCAGCCGGTGGCTGTAGATGTTGATCAGAGCGTGCAGCACCAGGATCACGGCGAACAGCAGGAACGTCTGATGCAGCGCGTTGCCGGCCGCCCAGCTGTCGCTGAACCGCCCGATCACGATGTTGAGGAACGTGGCGCAGCCGTAGTCGACCGAGGCCGTCACCGCGATCAGGCCGATCAGGTTGAGCCAGCCGGTGAACCAGCCGTGCACCGGCCTGCCCAGCTTGGCGGCCCACCAGTAGATGCCGCCCGCCGTCGGGTACGCCGACACCAGCTCCGACATGCAGAAACCGATGATCAGGATGAAGGCGGAGATGAGCGGCCAGCCAACGGAGATGGCCAGCGGCCCGCCGTTGTTCCACGCCTGCCCGAAGGTCGTGAAGCATCCGGCCAGGATCGAGATGATCGAGAACGAGATGGCGAAGTTGGAGAACCCGCTCCACGTGCGGGCGAGTTCCTGCCGGTAACCGAGTTCTGCGAGTCGCCGGGCGTCGTCGTCGAGGGCTTGCGCCATGAGGCCTCCTCTAACTGGTGCGGGGTGTCCGGCCGCCGGCCAGATCGATCAGGCGGCCGAAGGCGGGATCCTCGACGTCGCGTACGGCCTGCGCGAACTTGTCGGCGGCCTCAGCGGTGTAGTCGAAGTCTGGGTGGGCCCGGTCGCGGACCAGGCCCTGGTGCACGACGAACCAGAGCGTCCAGGTGAGGTTGGACATGATCAGGTTCAGTCGCACACGGGGGAGTAGCTCGTCGTCCCCGAAGTACGCCCGGGTGAGCCGGGCGACCTGACCGGGGTCGAAGTCGGCCTCGGCGGCGATGTCGCCGAGCTCGAAGCAGGGGTCGTTGTTGCCGGACAGCTGGTAGTCGACGATGCGGACGCCCTCGCGGGTCGCGATGAGGTTCTCGGCCAGCAGGTCGTTGTGGCACGGCACGGACGGCAGGGGCCGCCGGGCCAGCGCCGCCTCGATGTCGGCGGCCACCGGTGTCACGTCGTCGTAGCCGGGCGGGGGAGCCAGGCCGCGGGAGCGGCACAGCTCCCGCAGCTCCCCGAGCTTGCGGAAGATCGAGAAGTCGTTGACGAAACGGGGGCCCGCGTGCAGGCGGCGGCACGCGGCGGCGATCTCGCCGATCATCGAGCCGACCGCCGGGCCGTCGAGCGTCGTCCCTTCGATGTACTCCAGCAGGACGGCGCCCGGGAGCACGCGGACGACCCGGGCGCCCACTCCCGTGGAGGCGGCGCGGACGGTGTTGTCGATCTCCTGCTCCAGCGGGATGCCGAGACCGGTCGCGGCGATCCGCGGGTCGAGCACCCGGAGGATCCAGCGCTCACCGTCCGCGCTGTCCAGGCGGGCGATGTGGTGGCTGAGCCCGCCCTTGATGACGGTGGCGGTGACCGGGCGACCGGCCCAGGCCGTGACGAGCTCCAGCGCGTCGCCGACGGGATCTGGCATGCCCGGCTCCTTTTGGTCTACCTTCAGACCATTGATCCGATTGTCTGGGCCGGGTGTTACAGGACGGTACCAATGTCGCAACTTCCAGCTGACGCCCGCGTCGTCGTGATCGGCGGCGGTGTGGCCGGCTGCAGCGTCGCCTACCACCTCGCCCGGCTCGGCTGGACCGACGTCCTGCTGGTCGAGCGGCACGACCTCACCGAGGGCACGACCTGGCACTCCGCGGGGTTCGTCGGGCAGCTCAGGTCGACCGTGACGCAGACGCGCATGATCATGTACTCGGCCGGGCTCTACCCCGAGCTGCGCGAGCTCACCGGTCTCGACCCGGGCTGGCACGGCGTCGGCGGCCTCCGCCTCGCGACCACCCCCGAACGCCTCGAGGAGCTCGTACGGCAGGCCGGCGCGGCCGAGACGTACGGGCTCGACCTGGACGTGCTCGACGCGCGGGGGGCCCTCGACCGGCTCCCGCTGCTGGAGGTGGCCGACGTGCTGGGCGCGCTCTGGCTGCCCGGGGACGGCTGGCTCGACCCGGCCCGCCTCGGCCGCGCGCTCGCGGAGGGCGCCCGCAGGCTCGGCGTCCGGATCGTCACCGGCGTCGAGGTGACCGGGATCGACGCCGGCGGCGGCCGGGTACGGGCCGTACGGCTGCGCGAGCGGCCGGACGCGCGCGGCGCCGATCAGGGCGAGCACGTGGTGCGCACGGAGATCGTGGTCGACGCGGCGGGGGCGGCGGCCGGGGTCGTCGGCCGGATGGCCGGCGCGCACATCCCGATCGTGCCGATCAGGCACCAGTACGTCGTGACCCCGCCGGCGGGCGTCCCGGCGGACACGCCGACCGTGCGGGACCCGGACAACATCGTGTACTTCCGTGAGGAGGACGGCGGCATCCTCGTCGGCGGCTACATCCGCAGCCCGCAGGTTTGGGACACCGACCGGCCGCTGGCCGAACCCCGCACGCTCTTCCCCCCCGATATGCCGAAATTTCGTGAATCGTGGGAGTCGGCGGTCCGGAGGGTCCCGTCGCTCAAGGCGGTGGGCCCGGGGGACGACCCCTCGGCGTTCCGGAAGGTCGTCCACGGGCCGGAGGCGTTCACGCCGGACGGCGAGTTCCTGCTCGGCGAGACGGCGGTGCGGGGCCTGTGGGTGGCCGCCGGCTTCTGCGTGCACGGCCTGGCCGCCGCGGGCGGCGTCGGCAAGGTGATGGCCGAGTGGAT
This sequence comes from Microbispora corallina, assembly GCF_016863035.1. Taxonomy (GTDB): domain Bacteria; phylum Actinomycetota; class Actinomycetes; order Streptosporangiales; family Streptosporangiaceae; genus Microbispora; species Microbispora corallina. The sequence continues at coordinate 139,103 of NZ_BOOC01000005.1, read as the reverse complement.
CGTGGACGGCGCGCCGGAGTACGACGTCTTCGGCATGGACGTGCGCCGCTTCGGCGGCCATGCCCGCTCGGCCCGCTGGGCAAGGGACAGGGCGATCGACTCCTACAGCGCCTACTACGACATCGTGTATCCCGGCGAGGAGCGCACGGCGGCCCGGCCGCTGCGCCGGTCGCCCGCATGGGTGCGGCACGCCGCCCTGGGCGCGTCGTTCGGGGAGAAGGCCGGCTGGGAGCGGGTCAACTGGTTCCCGCCGTCAGACGAGCCGCCGGGTGAGCCGTCCGAGGGGCCGCGGGGGTGGGCCGGCCGGGTGTGGTCGCCGGCGATCGCCGAGGAGTGCCGGGCCACGGCGGAGGCGGCGGGGCTGTTCGACCAGACGTCCTTCGCGAAGCTGGAGATCTCGGGCCCGGACGTCGCCGCGGCGCTCGAGTCGGTCTGCGGCAACACCCTGGACCGGCCGGTGGGCTCGGTCGTCTACACCCAGATACTCGGCGAGCGCGGCGGCGTCGAGGCCGACGTGACCGTCACACGGCTGGCCGAGGACCGGTTCCGCCTGGTGACCGGCACCGCGTTCGGCGTCCACGACGCGGCCCTGCTGCGCGCCCGGGGGCTGCGGGTGGACGACGTCACCTCTGCGTACGCCTGCTTCTGTCTGTGGGGGCCGCGCGCGTACGACATCCTCGCCCCGCTGACCGGCGACGACCTGACGTTCGGGTACATGCGGGCCGCCGAGATCGGCGTCGGGTACGTCCCGGTGCTCGCGCAGCGGGTCACGTTCGTGGGCGAGTTCGGCTGGGAGCTGTACTGCCCGTCCGAGTACGGCCTCACCCTGTGGGACACGCTCGTGGAGGCCGGTCTGCCGCACGGCATGCGGCCGGCAGGGTACCGGGCGCTCGACTCGATGCGCCTGGAGAAGGGCTACCGGATCTGGGGACTCGACGTCACGCCGGAGACGACGCCGCTGGAGGCCGGGCTCGGCTTCGCGGTGCGGCCAGGACGCCGGGCGGAGATGCCCCGTCCTCGCTCGACCCTGCGCTGCCTCGTGCTGGACGACCCGCGGGAGGTGTGCCTCGGCGGCGAGCCCGTGCGCCTCGGCGGGCGTCCCGTCTCCCGCGTCACCAGCGGCGGGTACGGCTGCCGCGTCGGCCGCTCGATCGCGTACGCGTACCTGCCGGTGGCCGTGGAGACGGGCGAGCGGGTGGAGATCGGGGTCAACGGCGCCTGGGCCGGAGCCCAGGTCGTCGCGGAGCCGCTGTACGACCCCGAGGGCGCCCGCGTCCGGGCCGAGCCCTGGCGGTGACGCGGCCGCGCCGCGCTGGAAGGCCGCGCCGGGAGCGGGCCGGGAGCGGGCCGGGAGCGGGCCGGGAGCGGGCCGGGAGCGGGCCGGGAGCGGGCGGGCGGCTCAGACGGAAGCTCGCCGCACGGCGCCGGGAGCGGGCGGGCGGCTCAGGGCGGGAGCTCGCCGTGCGTGGGCAGGCCCTGCCAGGAGCTCGGGCTGGCCACGGCGAACGCGGCGAGCGCGATGCCGCGCTTGAGCCGGTCGGCGGGGTGCAGCCCGTCGAGCAGCGCGCTGAGGTAGCCGGCCGTGAAGGCGCCGCCGACCCCGGTCGGGTCGAGCGCGGTCACGGGGGCCGCCTGGGTGTCGTAGCGCAGCCCGTCGACGGTCGCGCTGGCGCCCTTGGCCCCCCGGGTGACGACGAGCTCGGGAACCCGCGCCAGCACCGGATCGACGAGCGTGAGCTCGTCCTGGTTCGCGAACAGCACGTCGGCCGACGTGGCCAGCTCGGTGAGGCCCTGCCGGGCCTCGTCCACGCTCTCCCACAGGTGGGGGCGGTGGTTGACGTCGACGGAGACGAGCACGCCGGCGTCCCGCGCGAGCTTGACGGCGTGGTGGACGGCGCTCCAGGCGAAGCCGCTGAGCCCGATCGTGATGCCCGTGACGTGCAGGATCCGGGCCGACTGGACGGCCTCGGCGGGGACGTCGCCGGTGGACAGGCGCGAACCGGCCGAGCCCTCGCGGTAGTGGACCTCGTGGGAGGAGCGGCCGATGCGGCGCTGGCGGACGACCAGCCCGGTCGGAGCGGTCTCGTCCACCCGGACGTGGGAGACGTCGACGCCCTCGCCGCGCAGTGCGGTGAGCGTGCGGACGCCGATCTCGTCGACGCTGACCCGGCCCAGCCAAGTCACTTCGTGACCCAGCCGGGCCAGGCCGATCGCCGTCGTCAGCTCCGGGCCCTCGATGTCGAGGCGTACGGTCGCGTCGTGCCGCAACCGGTCCGCCGTGACGACACCCAGCGCCTCTCCGAGCGTGAACACCTCGGTCATGCGTTCCGTCTCTCCCGCGGCCGTCCGCCGTCACCGTGATGATCGGCGGATGCCGGACAGCATGGCAGACGCGGATCGGCCCGGGGAAGGCGGTCCGGGTCAGCCGCCGAACGCGTCGACGGCCGCCTGGCAGAACGCCTTGAGGTCGTCCGGCTTGCGGCTGGTGACCAGCGTGTTCGGGCCGGCCGTGCACACCTTGACCTCCTGGTCGACCCAGGTGGCCCCGGCGTTGCGCAGATCGGTCTGCAGGCTCGGCCAGGAGGTGAGGGTGCGGCCGCGGACCACGTCCGCCTCCACCAGCGTCCACGGGGCGTGGCAGATCGCCGCGACCGGCTTGCCGGCCTCGAAGAACTCCTGCGCGAACCGGACGGCGGCGGGCTGGGTGCGCAGGAAGTCGGGGTTGGCCACCCCGCCCGGCAGCACCAGCCCGTCGAAGTCGGCGGCGGACACCTCGTCCACGGTCGCGTCGACCGGGAAGGTGTCGGCCTTGTCCAGGTGGTTGAACGCCTGCACCCGGCCTGACCCGGTCGAGATCAGCCTGGGGGTGGCGCCCGCCTGCTGGACGGCCTTCCACGGCTCGGTGAGCTCGACCTGCTCGATGCCCTCGGGGGCGACGAGGAATGCGATCGTCTTGCCCTGAATCATCGTGCTCCCCTTCTCGGGCGCGCCGACCGGCCCCGATCGGAGCCGGCGCGACACGCCCTGGCTGCGGCTTTGTCCGTTCTTGACCTGGCCTGCCCCGCGACCCGCGATCTATTCCGGATGGTGGGTAGGGGAACGGCATGCCGGTCTTCGTCGGGACCTCCGGGTGGCAGTACGCCGACTGGCGGGACGTGGTCTACCACGGCGCGCCGCAACGCCTCTGGCTGGAGAGGTACGGCGAGCTGTTCGCCACCGTCGAGAACAACAACGCCTTCTACCGGCTGCCGAAGCGGGAGACGTTCGAGGCGTGGCGGGAGCGCACGCCCGGGGACTTCGTCATGGCCGTCAAGGCGAGCCGGTTCCTGACGCACATCAAACGGCTGAAGGACCCCGAGGAGCCGGTACGGCGGCTGATGGGCGTGGCGGAGGGGCTCGGCCCGAAGCTCGGCCCGATACTGCTGCAGCTCCCGCCGACGCTGCAGGCCGACGCCGGGCGGCTGCGCGACTGCCTGGGCCGGTTCCCTCGCACGGTGAGGGTGGCGGTCGAGCCGCGCCACGCCTCCTGGTGGACCGAGGAGATCCGCGACCTGCTCGCCGAGTTCGGGGCGGCGCTGTGCTGGGCCGACCGGTGCGGGCGCCCCACGTCGCCCCTGTGGCGCACGGCCGACTGGGCGTACCTGCGCTTCCACGAGGGCAGCGCGCACCCCTGGCCGACGTACGGGAGGCAGGCGCTCGGGAGCTGGGTCGACCGGCTGGGCGACGCCGGCGACGCGTACGTCTACTTCAACAACGACCCGGGTGCGGCGGCCGTCCGCAACGCGGTCACGTTCGCGGAGCTGGCCGAGGCGGCGGGGCGGGAGGTCAGCCGGGTCAGGTCCCCCGAACGGGCGGAGGCGGCGGGCCGGGAGGCCGGGTGCGGACGGCCGAACGAATAGGGAAAGCCCTCGGCCCGGCATAGGGATTTCCCGGATTCCTCCCAGATCCCCCGGACGTACGTTCGGCCCATGCCGCATCGGCCCGGCCTGACCGGCGAGCGCAGATCCCCTTCCACCGGAAGAACGAGCCTGTCGAAAAGGGCGTGGCGCCGGACGGCGGCATGGCGAATCCGCTCGACCTCGTGGAGGAAGGAGAACCATGAGAACCGTCTACAGGATCGTGGCAGGCCTCGTCGCCGTGGAGGTCGTCGTCCAGGCGATGGCGATAGTCCTCGCCGTCGCCGGGGAGGGCAAGTGGATCGAGGACGGCGGCGTCCTCGACAAGGCGGTCGTGGAGAGCCAGGAGACCGTCTTCCCCGAGGTCATCGGCTACGCGGTGCACGGGATCAACGGCACGACGGTCATCCCGCTGACGGCACTGATCCTGCTGGTCGTGTCGTTCTTCGCGAAGACCGCGGGAGCGGTCAAATGGGCGGGCCTGGTCCTGCTGCTCGTCGTGGTGCAGGCCCTCCTCGGGATCTTCAGCCACATCGTTCCCCTGCTGGGCGCCCTGCACGGCCTCAACGCGCTGCTGCTCTTCCTGGCGGCGATCCGCGCCGCGCGACTGGGCCGGGACCAGGTCGTGAGCCCGGTCGCCGACCCGGGAGCCCGCCTCACCGCGCAACCGTGACGGGTGCGCCCGATGCGGTGGAACCGCCAGGTCGACGGCCGGCTCACCCTCGCCTTCGCGATCATGGCGACCGCCGTGGTCCTCGGACCGCTCGTCTGGTTCTGGCACGCCAGCCTGCTTCCCTCCGCGTACTCCGTGATGGGGACGGGGTACGCGGAGACGACGGGGGCGCACGGCGGTCACGGGGGGAGCGCGACGGGCGGGCGCGCCGTCACCTCCCTGATCGCCGACCCCGGCCGCCGGGCCGACGTGGCGGTGACGCTGACCGCGCGCAGGCAGCGGTTCCGGCTGCCTTCCGGGCGCCTCGTGGACGGCTACACCCTCAACGGCCGGTCGCCGGGCCCGGCCATCCACGCGACGGCGGGGCAGCTGGTGCAGGTGCGGCTCGTCAACGCGTCGGTGCCGGAGGGCATCACGCTGCACTGGCACGGCGTCGACGTGCCCAACGCGGAGGACGGGGTCGCGGGGGTCACCCAGGACGCCGTCGGGGTGGGCGAGGAGTTCACCTACCGGTTCGTCGCCGACCGTCCCGGCACCTTCTGGTACCACTCCCACCAGATGTCCGACGAGCAGGTCCGTGACGGGCTGCTCGGCGCCCTGGTGGTGACTCCGGCCACCCGGGCCGCCGGCGAGGTCGACGTGACGGCCCTGGTTCACCTGTACGACGGGGTCCGCACGATCGACGGGCGTGAGGGCGACGTGCGTGTCGAGGCACAGCCGGGGGAGCGCGCCCGGGTGCGGATCGTCAACACCGAGAACGGCCCGATGCCGGCGTGGGTCACGGGGGCGCCGTTCCGGCTCGTCGCCGTCGACGGCACCGATCTCAACGGGCCGACCGACGTCCGGGACGCGGCCGTGCTCGTGACGGCGGGCGGCCGCGCCGACATCGAGGTCACCATGCCCGAGGACGGCTCGCCGGTCCGGGTGCAGCTCGGCGGCTCGTCGGCCGTGGTGCTCGGTTCGCGGTCGTACGACGCCCCCGCGGCCGGGCGGCCCGCCGCGACGCTGGATCTGCTCTCGTACGGGGTGAGGGCGCCCGTGGGGTTCGACCCCGACCGGCCCGATCGGCGGTTCGACTACGCGATCGGCCGCCGGCCCGGATTCCTCGACGGGCGGCCCGGGCTCTGGTGGACCGTCAACGGACACATGTACCCCGACACGCCGATGTTCGTCGTCTCCGAGGGCGACGTCGTGCGCATGCGCATCTCGAACCACAGCGGCGAGGTCCACCCCATGCACCTGCACGGCCACCACGCGCTGGTGCTGAGCCGCGACGGAGTGCCCGCGCGCGGGAGCCCCTGGTGGGTCGACTCTCTCAACGTCGGCGACGGCGAGTCATACGAGATCGCCTTCGTCGCCGACAACCCCGGCATCTGGATGGACCACTGCCACAACCTGCCGCACGCGGCCGAAGGGCTGGTCGCCCACCTGGTCTACGAGGGGGTGACCACGCCGTTCTCCATGGGAGGGCCGGCGCGGAACACGCCGGAGTGACCGGCGGTTTCCCGCAGGAACGCGGAGCGCGGCGGTGCGGCTCGGGGGAGCGCACCGCCGCGCCGGCGGTTCCGCGGGTCCGGCGTGGGGCGGCCGGTCCTGGCGGGGGTCAGATACGGCGGCCGGGGTCATCGGCCGAGGGGCTGCCCGCCACCAGCCGGTCGCCCGACTGCTGGGCGGGGACGGAGACGTGGTGCCGGCCGGTCGCGGGGGCCGTCTCGTCGCGGTCGTCCACGCCGTCGCCGTCCCGGTCCACGACGACGCCGTCGGGGCGGCGCAGGGGCCGGGTGGCCGGCGCGGGGGCGGTCTCGTCGCGGTCGTCGACGCCGTCGCGGTCGCGGTCGACCGTGGCGGTCGTGGCGGTCGTGGCGGTCGTGGCCGGCGTGGCCGGGGTGGTCTCCAGGCGGCGCTCCAGGTCGCGCTTCTCGGCCTCGAGGCGCGACACGCGGTCGCGCTCGGCGAGCCGGGCCTCGCGCCGGCGGCGGCGCTTCACGGCGGCGCGGCGCAGGCCGCCGGTGACCATCAGCAGGCCGATGAAGAACACCGCGGTCGTCGCGACCCCGGCGATGAACAGCTCGAACGGGCTGAGGTGGAACGTGCGGTCCAGCACGGTGACGGGCATCGTGTTCGCCGTATCGTTCACGGACACCTCGATCAGGGCCGCTGCCGCGACCAGGATGAGAAGAAGTCCCAGTAAGACCATTTGACCCTCACTCCCAGCGGATTGCGTTTCGTGGGCACAGGTCCGACTTCCCTGTACGGCACGGATCATGTCTGTTCGGGGTCGATCCGTTGAGAGCCACGTCACAGCGGGGTAATGGCAAAATCTGCGACTTAACAAGCCGTTCACATTCGGGCAAAAGGCTCGAAATGCGTATTCAGCATTCTCGACCGTGGCGGACGAATGCGCCTGCGTCTTTTGAAGGGAACGACGTGTCCTACAAGGCTGAGTACATCTGGATCGACGGCACCGAGCCCACCGCGAAGCTCCGGTCCAAGACCAAGGTCCTTGCCGACGGCGCCGAGCCGCCGATCTGGGGGTTCGACGGGTCCAGCACCAACCAGGCCACGGGCGACGCGTCGGACTGCGTGCTCAAGCCGGTCTTCACGTGTCCCGACCCCATCCGCGGCGGCGACAGCGTCCTGGTCCTGTGCGAGGTCCTCCTCCCGGACATGACGCCCCACCCGAGCAACAGCCGCGCGCTGCTCACGCCCGTCGCCGAGCGGTTCGCCGAGCAGGACTCCTGGTTCGGCATCGAGCAGGAGTACACGTTCTTCAAGGACGGCCGCCCGTACGGCTTCCCGGTCGGCGGCTTCCCCGGCCCCCAGGGCCCGTACTACTGCGGCATCGGCGCCGACGAGGTCGTGGGCCGCGACATCGTCGAGGCGCACCTCGACGCGTGCATCGAGGCCGGCCTGAAGATCTCCGGCATCAACGCCGAGGTCATGCCCGGTCAGTGGGAGTTCCAGATCGGCCCGGCCGGGCCCCTCGAGGTCTCCGACCACCTGTGGATGGCCCGCTACCTGCTCTACCGGATCGCCGAGGACTACGGCGTGGCCGCGACCCTCGACCCCAAGCCGGCCAAGGGCGACTGGAACGGCGCCGGCGCGCACACGAACTTCTCCACGGCCGCCATGCGCGAGGGCTACGACCCGATCGTCACCGCCTGCGAGGCGCTGGCCGAGCGCGCCGCCGAGCACATCAAGGGCTACGGCTCCGGCATCGAGCAGCGGCTCACCGGCCACCACGAGACCGCGCCGTGGAGCGAGTTCAGCTACGGCGTGTCCAACCGCGGCGCCTCCGTCCGCATCCCGTGGCAGGTCGCCATCGACAAGAAGGGCTACATCGAGGACCGGCGTCCCAACGCCAACATCGACCCGTACGTCGTGACCCGCCTCATGGTCGACACCTGCTGCTCCGCCCTGGAGAAGGCCGGACAGGTCTGACCCCCGCCTCCCCGGCTCCGCGCGGCTCCCGCCTCCCCGGCGGGAGCCGTTCCCGTACGTGCCCCGCCGCCGCGCCGGCGGTCCTCGCGGGCGGTACGGTGGCCGCTGTGCTGCTGCAGCCCGGACCGGCGGGTGCCGACAGGCGCGACCGGGAACCCATCGTCATCGGCCACCGCGGCTCGGCCGCGCTCCGCCCCGAGCACACCCTGCCGTCCTACGAGACGGCCGTCGCCCTGGGCGCCGACTTCATCGAGCCCGACCTCGTCTCCACCAAGGACCACGTCCTGGTGGCCCGGCACGAGAACGAGATCTCGGGCACGACCGACGTCGGGGACCACCCCGAGTTCGCCTCCCGCAGGACCACCAAGACCGTCGACGGCGTCCCGGTCACGGGATGGTTCACCGAGGACTTCACGCTGGCCGAGCTCAGGACGCTGCGCGCCAAGGAGCGGATCCCCGGCCTGCGCCCGGACAACACCGCGTTCGACGGCCTGGCCCCCATCCCGACGTTCGACGAGGTCGTGGAGCTGGCCCAGCGGTACGGGGTGGGCGTCTACCCCGAGACCAAGCACCCCACGTACTTCGACTCCCTCGGCCTGTCGCTGGAGGAGCCGCTGCTCGACGTGCTGGCCCGGCACGGCTGGCAGGACCGGCGCGACCGCGTGTTCATCCAGTCGTTCGAGACCGCCAACCTGCGGGATCTGCGCACCAGGACGACGCTCCCGCTGATCCAGCTGATCAACGCCTCGGGCGCGCCGTACGACCGGGTGGCCGCGGGCGACCCGCTGACCTACGACGGGATGGTCACGCCGCAGGGGCTCAGGGACGTGGCGGAGTACGCCGACGGCGTGGGCGTCGCCACCTCGCGGATCGTGCCGGCGGGCCCGGACGGGCGCCTGCTCGCGCCGACCACGCTGATCCGGGACGCCCACCGGGCCCACCTCGACGTCCACGCGTGGACGATCCGCGACGAGAACTCCCAGCTCCCGGTGGACTACCGGCTCGGCGACCCGGCGAGCCCGGCCCACCCGCGGGCGACCGGGAACGTCATGGGCTGGCTCGGCACGCTGTACGACCTCGGCGTCGACGGCGTCTTCGCCGACAACCCGGGCACGGCCAGGGCCGTGCTGGCGGCCCGCTCGCGCCGCTGACCCCCTCGTCCGTCTCGTTCGTGCCCGGTCCCCTTGTGGGGGGCCGGGCACGACTCGTACACGGAGGGCCTCATGGGCGAAGTTGACAATGATTTTCATTTACGGGACGATTCTGGAAGGATCCGCTTCAAGAGGTCCTGTATCCACTTCGACCCAGCGTCCCGAGGACCCTCGTGATTCCGCCTCTCGCCAGATCGTTGCCGGTCGCGGCACTTCTCGTCCTGTTCGCCGGCGCCTGCGGCTCCGGTTCCGGCACCTCGGCCTCTGGGGGCTCCGGCCGGCTCCAGGTGGTCGCGACCACCACCCAGATCGCCGACTTCGCCCGCGCCGTCGGCGGCGACGAGGTCGAGGTCCACCAGATCCTCAAGCCGAACGTCGACCCTCACGACTACGAGCCCTCGCCCCTCGACATCAAGGCCATCGCCGAGGCGGACGTCGTCGTGAAGAACGGCGTCGGCCTGGAGAGGTGGCTCGACTCCGTCATCTCGTCGGCCGGCTTCGACGGCCCGGTCGTCGACGCGAGCCACGGCGTGACGATCCGTCAGGGCGACGGGTCCGCGGAGGAGGCCGCCGGCGACCCCCACATCTGGCACGACCCGCGGAACGCCAAGATCATGGCGGCGAACATCGAGAAGGCCTACGAGGCGAAGGACCCGGCGGACGCGACGGCGTACCGGGCGAGCCTCGCGGCGTACGACGCGAAGCTCGACGCGCTCGACGCCGACATCGCCAAGAAGATCGACTCGATTCCCGCCGACCGGCGCAAGCTGGTGACGAACCACGACGCCTTCGGCTACTACCTCGGCCGCTACAAGCTGACCTTCGTCGGCTCGATCATTCCGAGCTTCGACACCTCCGCCGAGCTGTCCGGCAGGCAGATCTCGGACCTGGTCGCCAGGATCAGGGCGACCGGGGTGACCGCGATCTTCTCGGAGTCGTCCCTGCCGCCGAAGACGGCCGAGGCGATCGGGCGCGAGGCGGGAGTGAAGGTCGTCGCGGGCGAGGACTCCCTCTACGGGGACACGCTCGGGCCCGCCGGTTCGGCCGGTGCCACCTACCTGCAGATGGAGGAGCACAATACCGACATGATTGTCAACGCCCTCAAGGACCCGGCGGCATGACCCCCACCCCCGAGACGCGGAGCCCGCTGACCGCCGCCGAGAGCGGCGACGGCCGTAGCGGCGAGCCGGAGACGGCCCGGCCGGCCGCCCTGGTGCTCGACCGGGCCAGCGTGGCGTACGGCGAGGTTCCGGTGCTGGAGGAGCTGCACGGCACCGTCTACGAGGGCGAGGCCGTCGCCCTGATCGGGCCGAACGGCGCGGGCAAGTCCACGCTGATCAAGGCCCTCCTGGGGCTGGTCCCCGTCGTGCGCGGCCGGATCGAGGTGCTGGGCGCCGCCCCGGCCCAGGCCCGGCGCGACGTGGCGTACGTCCCCCAGGCCGACACGCTCGACCCCGACTTCCCGGTCTCCGTCGAGCAGGTCGTGATGATGGGCCGCTACCGCAGGATCGGCTGGCTGCGCCGTCCCTCCGCCGCCGACCGGGCCGAGGTCGCCGCGGCGCTGGAGCGCGTGGGCCTCGCGGGGCGGGCGCGCGACCGGTTCGGCACGCTGTCGGGCGGCCAGCGGCAGCGGGTGCTGCTCGCCCGGGCCATCGCCGCCCGGCCCCGGCTGCTGCTGCTGGACGAGCCGTTCAACGGCGTGGACGCGGTCAGCCAGCACGCCATCCTGGAGGCCATGAACGGGCTCAAGGCGCAGGGCGCCTCGGTGGTCGTCAGCACGCACGACCTCGCGGTGGCCCACCTCGCCTGCGACGAGGTGTGCCTGCTCAACCGGCACCAGTTCGGGTTCGGGCCGACCGAGGCGACGCTCACGCCCGAACGGCTGCGCGCGACGTACGGCGGGCACGCGCTGGAGCTGCGCGGCGACCGGGTGATCGTGACCCAGACATGAGCCTGTTCGAGCCCTTCCAGCTGCCGTTCATGGCCAGGGCGCTGGTCGAGCTGGTGATCCTCGGCGCGCTCGCCGGGACGGTCGGCGTGCTGGTCCTGCTCCGCCGGCTGGCGTTCGCGAGCGACACGCTGACCCACACCGTGTTCCCCGGGGTGGTGATCGGCTACCTCATGGCCGGCGACGGGGGCATCTTCTGGGGCGCGCTCGCCGCGGGCGTGGTCACCGCCGTGCTGCTCACGCTGCTCACCCACCGGCGCCGGGTGAGCGAGGACGCCGCGCTGGCGATGCTGCTGACCACGCTGTTCGCCATCGGCGTGGTGCTGGTCTCCCGGCAGACGGGCTACACGTCGGACCTGACCGCGTTCCTGTTCGGCCGCGTGCTGACCGTCACCGGGGAGCAGCTCGGCGAGACGGCCGTCGTGACCGTCCTCGTCGTGAGCCTGCTGGCCGCGCTGCGCCGGCCGCTCCTGATGCGCGCGTTCGACCCCGAGGGCGCCCGCGCGGCCGGGGTGCCGGTCGGCCTGCTCGACCTGGTGTCGAACGTCGTGATCGCGCTGGTCGTCGTGGCCGCCGTCCGGGCCGTCGGCACGATCCTCGTGATCGCGCTGCTGATCGTCCCGGCCGCCGCCGCGCGGGCGCTGTCCGACCGGCTCGCGGTCATCGTGCCGCTCGCCTGCCTCATCGGGGCCGCGGGCGGGTGGCTCGGGCTCGCGGCCAGCTACGAGGCGTCCGTCGAGCACGGCCTGCGCCTCGCGTCCGGCGGCACGGTCGTGCTCGTCCTCGTCGCGCTGTACGGCCTGGCGGCGGCCGCGGGGGCCGCCCGCCGGCGGATCCGGCTCGGCCACGCCGGGGCGGGACTGGAGGCGCTGCGGTGAGCTGGCTCGACTCCACCGTCCACCGGGCCCTCGTCGAGGCCGCCATGGTGGGCGCGCTCGGCGGCGTGGTCGGGGTGTTCGTGATCGTCCGGCGGCTGCCGTTCTTCACGATGGCCCTCACGCACGCCACGTTCCCCGGCATCGTCGTCGCGGCGCTGCTCGGGCTGAACCTCTACCTCGGCGGCGGCCTGTTCGGCGTGCTGGTGGTGCTCGCGGTCGTCGCGTTCAGCCGGGTGCGCGGCCAGGACTTCACGTCCGCCACCGGGATCGCGCTGTCCGGGGGCTTCGCGCTCGGCGTCGTCCTGGTGTCGTCGCAGGACGGCTTCTCCAAGGACCTGACGGCGTACACGGTCGGCGACGTGCTGGCCGTGAGCACGGGCGACCTGGCGATCACGGCCGGTGTGGCGCTGGCGGTCGTGCTCGTGCTGGCCCTCGTCGGCAAGGAACTGCTGCTGGCCGCCTTCGACCCCACCGGGGCCTCGGCCCTCGGCCTGCCGACCGCCCTGCTGGACTTCGCCCTGCTGGTGCTCATCGAGGTGACCGTGGTGGCGGTCGTCCCCGCGCTCGGGGCCATCCTGGCCGTGGCGCTGCTCGTCGGCCCGGCCGCCACCGCGCGGCTGCTCAGCGACCGGCTCGCGGTGCTCTTCCCCGTCGCGGCGGCGATCGGCGTCCTGTGCGCCCTCGCCGGCGTGTGGGTCTCCAGCCAGTGGAACATCGCGGCCGGGGCGTCGATCGCGCTGCTCGTCGGCCTCGTGTTCGGGCTGGCGTTCCTCGGCTCGGCCGTCCGCGGTCGGGCCGCGCGTGCGAGGGCGGCCGGGCCGGCGGCCCTCCCGGAGGAGGCGCGCGCCTGACCCGGCCCGCCCGGCTCAGGGCTGGAGCAGGACCTTGATCGCGCCGTCCTCCTTCTTCTGGAAGATCTCGTACCCGTGCGGCGCCTCGTCGAGGGGCAGCACGTGGGTGGCGAGGTCCTCCACGCCCAGGGGGTCGGCGTCGTCGGTCACCAGCGGCATGAGGTCGTCGATCCACCGCTTGACGTGCGCCTGGCCCATCCGCAGCGCCACGCCCTTGTCGAACATCTGCAGCATCGGCAGCGGGTCGGTCATCCCGCCGTACACGCCGCTGACCGAGATCGTGCCGCCGCGCCGCACGGTCTCGATGGCCTGCTGCAGGGCGGCGAGCCGGTCGACGCCGGCGCGGGTCATCAGCGCGGCCGCGGCCCGGTCCGGGAGCAGCGAGGTCATCGTCTGGGCGAGCTTGCCGCCCGCCGAGCCGTGGGCCTCCATGCCCACGGCGTCGATGACCGAGTCGGTGCCCCGCCCGCCGGTCATCGACCGTACGGCCCCGGGCACGTCGTCGACCTGCGATCCGTCGATCACCTCGATGCCGTGCCGGCGCGCCATCTCCAGCCGCTCGGGGACGACGTCCACCCCGATCACGCGGTAGCCGCGGTACCGGGCGACGCGGGCCGACATCTGCCCGATGGGCCCGAGGCCGAAGACGGTCACGCTGCCGCCGTCGGGCACCTCCGCCCACTCCACGGCCTGCCACGAGGTGGGCAGCACGTCGGACAGGTAGACGAAGCGCTCGTCCGGCGGGCCCTCCGGCACCTTGATCGGGCCGAAGTGGGCCTGCGGAACCCGGAGATACTCGGCCTGGCCGCCCGGGACCTCGCCGTACAGCTTGGTGTAGCCGAACAGGGCGGCGCCCGTGTCGTACTCCCGGACCTGGGTGGTCTCGCACTGCGCGAAGAGCTCGCGGTCGCACATGTAGCAGTGGCCGCAGGAGATGTTGAACGGGATCACCACCCGGTCGCCGGGGGCGATGTGGGTGACCTGCGCCCCCACCTCCTCGACGATCCCCATCGGCTCGTGGCCGAGGACGTCCCCCTCGCCGATGAACGGGCCGAGGATCTCGTACAGGTGGAGATCGGAACCGCAGATGGCCGTGGTGGTCACCCGGACGATCGCGTCGGTCTGTTCCTTGATGGCGGGGTCGGGGACCTCCTCGACGCGGACGTCCCGCTTCCCGTGCCAGGTGACTGCCTTCATCGTGCCCTCCCGCGTCGTCGATCGGCCCGTACGGGCCCTCACTGCGCGACGGCGGGCCCCGGGCGGGGGCCGGGCGGTGCCGGAGGGAGCGGCTGCCGCCGGTCCGCCGCGCGCCAGGTCCACGTATGCCCCCGGTCGGGAGGGGGAAACGGCCCGGTCCCCGGGAGGGCGTCCCGGGGCGGTGCGGGTGCGTCAGAGGTGGACGACGCTGCCGTGGTCGTCGATGAGGTCGGCGCTCTCGTCGTCGAACCACAGCCCGCCGGTGGCGAGGTAGCGGAAGCGGTGCGCGCCGGGCGGCAGGATGATCGAGACGCTGCGGATGCCGCTCCGCCGGCGCAGCAGCTCGTGGTGGCCGGGCCGCCAGTCGTTGAAGTCGCCGACGACGCTGACAACTCCGTCGGGCTGGTCGGCGGGCAGGGCGAATGTGACGCGGGTCTTCTGTCCGAAAAGCCGGGACCGCTTGAGCATGGGATCCTCCCCAGGAGCCGGGATGCCCACAGGGTGGCGTGCCGCGTCTAGTGGGAGAAATGGGACACGCGGTACGTAACACAATTTTCACCAACCTTTTCGCGTGTCTCTCCCGGCGTCAGCCGAGCCGCGCGACGGCCGCCCGGACCAGCGCGACGTCGCCCAGGACCACCTCGGTCCCCTGCGTTCCCTCGTGCATGCTCCAGTGGGTCTCGGCCACGGTCTCCGGCGACGCGGGGGAGCCGGGCGCGACCACGGCCGCGATGGGCAGGTGGCCGACCCGCACCCCCGTCCCGTCGAGCGCCTCGGCGAGGGCCAGCGCGTAGTTGCGCAGGCCGGCGACCGCGATCCCCACGTTGCCCAGGTACGGGATGGGGTGGATCGCCGACACGCCCGAGGTGAACAGCAGCGTGCCCGACCCGCGCTCGACCATCGCCGGAAGGACGGCCCGCACGGCCGTGACCGCGGCCAGCACGGTGACCCCGAACGCGTCCCGCGCGCTGTCCACGGTGACGTCCAGGGCCGGGGCCAGGCCCTTCGGCGCGCCGGCCGCGTTGTGGAGCAGCACCTGTGCGGGCCCGATCTCGCGCTGGATCTCCGCCAGCGCCTCCTCCAGGGCCGCCGGGTCGGCGGCGTCGGCGGGGAAGGCCCGGGCCTCGATCCCCTCGGCGCCGAGCTCGCGGACGTGCCGGTCCAGGCGTCCGGCGTCCCGGGCGACGAGGGCGGCCCTGAACCCCTCCGCCCCGAAGCGGCGGGCGGTCGCCATGCCGATCCGCGGGCCGGCCCCGATGATCACGATGGTCGGTCTCATGCCAGGTCCTCCAGAAGTCGAGGGTATGCCTCACGTTTTCTGCGTACGGTAGCACGAACCTGAGGATGTGCCTCGACTTCGGTAGGATGGCGACCGTGACCGCCGAGACCCGCCCACTCCGCCGCGACGCCGTCCGCAACCGGGAGGCCCTGCTCGCGGCGGCCCGCGAGGTGCTGGCGGAGCGCGGCGCCGACGCCCCGCTGGAGGCCGTGGCCCGGCGGGCCGGGGTGGCGATCGGCACGCTGTACCGGCACTTCCCCGCCCGGGCCGACCTGGTCGACGCGATCCTGCTGGAGAAGCTGCGGGCCTGGGCCGACATCGGACGGGAGGCCGCGGCCGTCGCGGATCCCTGGGAGGCGTTCGTCCACTACCTGCGCCGGGTCTGCGAGACGCAGGCCGGCGACCGGGCCTTCGAGGACCTCGCCTGCCGGCGGGTGCTGGAGGGGAAGGAGGCGGGCGACGTCAGGGCCGACGTCTACCGGCTCACGACGGGCGTGATCGACCGGGCCAGGGCCGCGGGCCGGCTGCGGGCCGACTTCACGCTGTCCGACCTGTCGTTCGTCGTCTGGGGCGCGTCGCGAGTACACGAGATGACCGCGTCCGTACGGCCCGGGCTGTGGCGGCGCCACCTGGAGCTCATGCTGGACGCCCTGCGGGCGGAGAACGCCCACGACCTGTCCGAGCCCCCGCTGGGCGCCGAGGAGCTGACGGCGCTGCTGTCCGAGCGGTGAGATCCGGTCAGAGCGCGCGGCCGACGCCGCAGAGGAACCAGGTCGGCAGCTCCTTGCCGCCGAAGTCGCCGGAGGAGGCGTCCGGCTCCGGATGCCACTCGTCGAGCCGGACGAGTCCGGGCTCGACCAGCTCGAATCCGTCGAACAGCTCGCTGATCCGCGCCCGGCTCCGCAGGGTCACGGCGGCGCTGGCGCGGCTGTAGACCGACGCCCCCAGATGCGCGGCCCCGGCCCGCTCCTCGGCCGTGACATGGGACATGACGAGGTAGCTGCCCTCCGGCAGGCCGTCCCGCAGCCTGCGGATCAGGTCGCCGGGCTTGTCGGAGTCGGGCAGGAAGTGCAGGACGGCGACGAGCAGGACGGCGACCGGCTCGGAGAAGTCGAGCAGCGCCTCAAGCTCCGGGTTGGTGAGGATGTCCTCCGGGTCGCGCAGGTCGCCGCGGACGGTGACCGTGTTGGTGGCGTTGGACAGCAGCGCCCTGGAGTGGGTGAGCACGACCGGGTCGTTGTCCACATAGACCACACGGGTGCCCGGGTCCACCTCGGCGGCCACCTCGTGCACGTTGCCCTTGGTCGGCAGGCCGGTGCCGATGTCCACGAACTGCCGGATCCCGGCCTCCGACACCAGGTGGCGCACGGCCCGCCGCATGAAGGCCCGGTTCCGGCGGGCCAGTTCGCGGGCCTCCGGGGCGACCTTCAGGACGCGCTCGGCGGCCTCACGGTCGATCGGGAAGTTGTCCTTGCCGCCCAGGAAGTAGTCGTACATGCGCGCCGCGTTCGGGATGTGCGCGTCGATGCCCTGGGGCGCCGCGCCGTCGTCGGTCACGCGTCCGCTCCTTCCCGGATACTCGGGGCTGAACGTGCACCTTCCGCGAGCATAGGAGTCGCTACCGGAAAATGAAATGAATTTCCGCATTCGGTGGCCTGATGGGCGAATCTCCGGCGTATAGCGCTTTCGACCGATCCGTTTCCGATCTCAGCGCGCCGTCACCGTGACGGGGTGGGCGAGGACCGAGTTGTGACAGTAGCCGAGGGCGTTCCAGGGTGTCCGGTCGGGCTGCCGGCGGCCCCGTTCGTCGGTGGCCCGGACCCGGACGACATGGTCGCCGGGGGCGGGATCCCAGGGGAACTCCCAGCGCGCCCACACGCCGCGGCCGCCCTGAGCCTCCAGGTCGGCGGTTCGCCAGGGGCCGTCGTCCAGGCGGTACTCGACCGTGGCGACGCGGCTCTCCCCGGCGTACGCCCGGCCCCTGACCAGACGGGGGCCGGCGGGCAGCCGGGCCGGCCAGGGCAGCTCCACCAGGCTCGCCACCGGCGTCTCGGTGATGGGCACGGGGGCGGGGCGGTCCGGGGTGACGATGACGTAGTCCTCCGTGGTCCACGGGACGCGCAGGGGGCGGTCGGAGACCTCGATCCTGCCCACCCATTTGATGCTCGCCGCCCCGAGCCAGCCCGGGACCACGACGCGGGCGGGGAACCCGTGGTCGGGCGGCAGCGGCTCGCCGTTCATCGCGAGCGCGAGCAGGGTGTCGCCGGCGAGCGCCTTGGCGAGGGGGAGCGGCCGGCGGGCGCGTGCCTCGTCCAGCGACTCGGGCATCACCTCGCGGGCGTCCGGGGTGATCCCGGCCGGTTCGAGCAGGTCGCGCAGGCAGACGCCGGTCCACTCGGCCGTGCCGATCGCGCCACGTCCCCACGAGACTCCCGCGAAGGGCGCGCCCTGCTCCTCGCCGAACAGCCGGCGCCGGTTGCCCGCGCACTCCAGCGTCCGGACGACGGACAGCAGCGGGAACCGGCGCCACAGCTCGTCGTACGTGTAGGTGATCGGGCGGCGGACGCCGGCGCCGTCGACGCGCAGCGTCCAGGCGGCGGGGTCGATCACCGGGGTGGGCGCGTGGTTGCGGACGAAGAAGCGGTCCACCGGGGTGAGGAAGCCCGGCATGCGGTCGGGCCGGGTCCCGTAGTCGAGGCCGCTGCCGGCGTCCTCCATCAGGCCGGCCGGGGTGGGCTTCACCACCGGCCGCGTCGTCCGCGTGAGCGTCCGTCCCGCCATCGCGCACCTCCGCTCGTGAGGCGCCTCACGCGGTGAGGACCCCGTGAGGCGTACGGCGCGGGGCCGGGGGCGCCCCTTCTCCACGGTAGACGGGACGAGCGGGGAGGCGGGGTGCGGGTCGCCGAGGCGGGGGCCGGCCGGGTGGGCGGCTCGCTTACGGGAGCGTGGTCCGGGGGCGAGGGTCAGCCCAGGTGGCGGCTCGCGCGTGCCGCGTGGTCCTGTGCCCAGGAGGCGAGGCGGGACCAGCGGCGGGCGGAGGCGAGGCGGTGGACGAGCCGGGCCTCTCCGGCCTCCCGGCGCAGCTCGGAGGCGCGTTCCGTGGCGAGCGCGTAGTCGTTGTACATGATCGGCTCCAGACGTCGTGACTGGCTTTGTTGATTTCGGCAGTTACAACGCTAGTCGTCAACCAGTAACTGGTCAACTTTATTTCATCGGTTACTTGCCTTCTTCAGATCGTCGGGACCGGGCTAGAGTGGCCGCGATCATCCGCGGACGACCGCGACCGGACGGGGGCGACTGTGGACGCGTTGGTGTGGGTCGTCGTCGCGGCGACGGTCGTCCTGCTGGTCATCGGCTTCGCCCTGGCCGCCCGGCGGCTCCTCGGCCTGCGCTTCGGCGTCGTGCGGACGCTGCTCGGCGGCGGCCTGGCCGTCCTGCTGGCCGGCCCGGTCGGCCGGATCCTCGCCGGCTCGGTGTCATCGGACGAGCCGGGCATCGCGCCGCTGTGGTTCCTCATCCTGGCGGTGGCGTGCGCGCTGCTGGCCTCGATGGTGTTCCTGGTGATCGCCGAGGCCCTGGTGCCCACGGGTTCGGTGCCCGGCCCGGTCGAGCTGGTGAGGGCGGCCAGGCGCGCACTGCTGCGCTCGCGGCGCTACCTCCGCATCACGCGCATCCTCGTCCGCCACGGCCTCGGCCCCTATCTGCGGGGCCGTGACCCGGACCTCGACGCGCCCTCCAGCCGGGCCCGGCTGGCCCGCTCGCTCCGCAGGGCCCTGGACGAGGGCGGGGTCACGTTCGTGAAGCTGGGACAGGTCCTGTCGACGCGCGGCGACCTGCTGCCCCCGGAGTTCGTGGACGAGCTGCGCCTGCTGCAGGACAGGGTCGAGCCGGCGCCTTGGGAGGAGATCGAGCGTGTGCTCGCCGACGAGCTGGGCGGGCCGGTGGACGAGACGTTCGCCTTCTTCGAGCGCGAGCCGCTCGCGGCGGCCTCGATCGCGCAGGTCCACCTCGCCCGCCTCCCGTCCGGTGAGGAGGTCGTGGTCAAGGTGCAGCGGCCGGGCATCGCGCCCGTCGTCGAGCGGGATCTCGACATCGTCGCCCGCCTCGCCCGTACGGCGGAGCGGCGCACCCGCTGGGCCCGGGGCGTCGGCCTCGGGGACCTCGCCCGGGGGTTCGCCCAGGCGCTGCGCGAGGAACTGGACTTCCGCGTGGAGGCGACGAACATGGCGGCCGTCGCCGCCACCTCGGCGCGGCCGGACGTACGGACGCCCACGCCGTATCCGCAGCTGAGCGGTCGCCGCCTGCTGGTGATGGAGCGGCTGGACGGCACCCCGCTCGGCGCCGCCCAGGACGGGCTGGGCGACCGCGAACGGCGGGAGGCGGCCACCACCCTCCTGCACACGCTGCTGGAGCAGATCCTGCTGCACGGCGTCTTCCACGCCGACCCGCATCCCGGGAACATCATGCTGCTGGCGGACGGGCGTCTCGCGCTGCTCGACTTCGGGTCGGTCGGGCGGCTCGACGCGTCGGTCCGGGCCTCGCTGCAACGCCTGCTCGCCGCGCTGGACCGGGCCGACCCGATGGGCGTCGGCGACGCGCTGCTGGAGCTGGTGCCCCGCCCCGACGAGATCGACGAGCGCGAGCTGGAACGGGCGATCGGGCGTTTCATGGCGAGGCACCTCGTGCCGGGCGTGACCCCTGACGTCCAGATGTTCGGCGACCTCTTCCGGATCGTCTTCGCCCACGGGCTGTCGGTGCCTCCAGAGGTGGCCGCCGTGTTCCGGGCCCTCGGGACGGTCGAGGGGACGCTCGCCCGCCTGGCTCCCGGGTTCGACATCGTGGAGGAGGCGCGCCGCTTCGCCGGCCGGCACCTGCCCGTGCCCGGCGACCGTGACCAGGTCCGCACGCTCGTCACCCAGGAGGTCGTGCGCCTGCTGCCCCTGCTGCGGCGGCTGCCGCGCAGCGTGGACCGGATCGTCGGCGCGGCCGAGAACGGCCGGTTCAGCGTCAACGTCCGCCTGCTCGCCGACGCCCGGGACCGCAGGCACCTGACCGGCCTGCTGCACCAGGTGCTCCTCACGGTGCTCGCCGCCACCGCGGGGATCATGGCCGTGCTCCTGCTCGGCGCCGGCGGCGGGCCGCGGGTGACCGACGCCGTCGGCCTCTACCAGCTCATCGGATACAACCTGCTCGTCGTGAGCGGGATCCTCGCGCTCCGCGTCCTTGTGGTCGTCTTCCGGGAACGCCGCGAGGACTGAGACCCGCCGTCGTGCGGCGGGTCCGCCGTGCCCAGGTCAGTGCGCCTCGGGGTCGCGGGCCAGGACCGACCGTCCGCCGTCCACGGGCACGGTGGCGCCGTTGACGAACGAGGCGCCGTCCGACAGCAGATAGGCGATCACGGCCGCCACCTCGTCGGCCCGGGCGACCCGGCCGAGGGGGTGCAGCCGCCCCATCTCCTCCTCCACCCGGGCCGCCGCGGCCGGGTCGAGCGAGGCGAGGAACCCCTCATACCGCTCGGTGGTCACCGAGCCGGGCGCCACGGCGTTGACGCGGACGCCCCGGGGGCCGTACTCCACGGCCAGCGCCCTCGTCAGCCCCTCGATCGCCGCCTTGGCCGTGACGTACGGCGTGCAGCCGGGGACGGCCTGCCGGGCCTGGTGGGAGGACACGTTCACGATCGCCCCCGGCGTCCCCGCGGCCAGGAACCGCCGGACGGCCGTGGCGCAGCCGGCGAGCGGGGCGGCGAGGTTGACCTCGACGAGCTCCAGGATCTCGGCGGCGGACGAGGTGTGCACCGAGGCGTCCCGGAAGACGGCCGCGTTGTTGACCCAGCCCGCGAGCGGCGCGGCCGCCTCCGCCAGGTCGGCCGCCTTCCCGGCCACCGCCTCGTCGCCCGCGTCGCCGGTCACGGCCGCCACGCGGGAGCCCGCCGGGTGGTCCGCCGTCCACTCCAGGGCGGCCGGGTCCCGCTCGATCGCCACGACCACGGCGGCGGGATCGGCCAGGAGCCGCTCCACCGCCGCCCTCCCGATGCCGCGTCCCCCGCCGGTCACCACGTACGAACGACTCGCCATGATCCGACC
The DNA here is from genome assembly GCF_016863035.1 of Microbispora corallina. GTDB lineage: Bacteria > Actinomycetota > Actinomycetes > Streptosporangiales > Streptosporangiaceae > Microbispora > Microbispora corallina. The sequence continues at coordinate 117,706 of NZ_BOOC01000005.1, read as the reverse complement.
CTAACCGCTACCGGCCGGGAGCCTCCGAGGCGCCGGCGTGGGCCCTTCTGTCACATTCGCCGTGTCCGTGGGTTCATCTCCGTGGATGAGAGGAAGGTGTGTCCGATGGACGAGACCGAGTGGCTGGCGGAACGGTTCGAACGGCACCGGCCCCGGCTGCGGGAGGTGGCCTACCGGATGCTCGGCTCGCCGGCCGAGGCCGACGACGCCGTCCAGGACGCGTGGCTGCGGCTGAGCCGATCCGACGTGGACCGGATCGACGACCTCGGCGCCTGGCTGACCACCGTCGTCGCCCGGGAGTGCCTGCACATGCTGCGCTCGCGACGGCGCCGGCGGGAGGATCCCGGCCTGCCGGAACCGGTCGCCGTCCCGGACGCCGGCCTCGGCCCCGAGCAGGAGGCCCTGCTGGCCGACTCGGTCGGCCTGGCCATGCTGGTGGTGCTCGACCGGCTCAGCCCGGCCGAGCGGCTGGCGTTCGTGCTGCACGACATGTTCGAGCTGCCGTTCGAGGAGATCGCCGGCATCCTGGGCCGCACCCCGGCCGCCACGCGGCAACTGGCCAGCCGGGCACGGCGCCGCGTGAACGGCGCCGAGGCCCCGGATCCCGACCTGGCGCGGCAGCGGCAGGTGGTGGACGCCTTCCTCGCGGCAGCGCGAGCCGGCGACTTCGACGCCCTCGTCCGGATCCTCGACCCCGACGTCGTCCTGCGCACCGACTTCGGCCCCGACGGGGTGCCGGCCGTCATCCGCGGCGCCGCGGCGGTGGCCAGGCAGACCGGCGGCGGCCGCGGCGGCCGGCTGCACCCCGTGCTGGTCGACGGCGCGGTCGGCGCGGTGGTCAGCCGCGACGGGCAGCCGTTCGCCCTGCTGGTCTTCACGGTCGTGGAGGACAGGATCGTGGCCATCGACGGCATCGGCGACCCGGATCGCGTCCGCTCTGTCACATCGGCCCCCGGCGCGGGCTCTGACAGATGACCACTTCGACGAACAGGGAGGACTCCGTGGCGATACGGATACCCGAGATCAACACCTTGGTGCCCGAGATCCAGGAGGTGGCGCGCGCGCTGCTCAAGGCGACCGGGAACGGATCGGTGCCGTCGGGCACGATCAGCCTGGTCTACCTGCGTGCCGGCCAGCTCGTCGGCAACACCTACCAGGTCCTGCGGCACACCTCGGACCTGCGGAGGGCCGGCGAGTCCGAGGAGCGGATCGCGTGCGTGGCGTCCTGGGGGGACGCGACGTGCTTTACCGACGCGGAGCGGGCCGCGCTGGCGCTGACCGACGCCGTGTTCCAGCCGAATCCGCGGGGGGAGGAGCGGGTGCCGGACGACCTGTTCGCGGAGGTCGCCGAGCACTACGACGAGAAGGCCCAGGCCACCCTGGCGGCCGTGATCGCCTCGGCCGGGTTCTGGATGAACGTCGCCCTCGTCCTCAAGCCGCCGCCCGCCGGCCAGGCGGCCTGACATCCGGGATCGCGGGGCCGTCGCCCCGACGTGCTCCCCGGCCTGACCAGGCTCGGCGGCGTCCCGGAGCTCCGGGACGCCGCCGAGCCGCCCGCCGTACGACCGGCGGGTAAAGACAGGGGCGGGCGGCAGGGAGACCCGGGAATCCATGGGTAGGGGTCGCGGTATGGCTGAGATCGGATACACCCTCATGTGCGAGCAGACGCCCGCAAGGCAGCTGGTGGACGACGCCGTGACGGCGGAGCGGGTGGGCTTCGACTACGCCGTCATCTCCGACCACTACTTCCCGTGGCTGGAGGAGATGGGCCACTCGCCCTACGCCTGGTCGATCCTCGGAGCGGTGGCCCAGGCGACCGAGCGCCTGCCGATGATGACGTACGTGACCTGCCCCATCATGCGCTACCACCCGGCCGTCGTGGCGCAGAAGGCCGCCACGATGGGCGTGCTGAGCGAGGGCCGGTTCACCCTCGGCCTGGGCGCGGGGGAGAACCTCAACGAGCACGTCGTGGGCCACGGCTGGCCTCCCGTGAACACGCGGCACGAGATGTTCCGGGAGGCCATCGAGATCATCAAGGAGCTGTTCCAGGGCGGCTACCGGAACTACCGGGGCGAGTACTTCGACATCGACTCCGCCCGGCTGTTCGACCTGCCGGAACGGCCGGTGCCGATCGCCGTCGCGGCCTCCGGCGACCAGTCGGCCGACGTCGCGGCCGAGCTGGGCGACGGGCTGGTGTCGGTCGACCCGAACGCCTCGCTGGTGCAGAAGTTCGGGGCCTCCGGCGGCGAGGGCAAACCGGTGTACGGCCAGCTCGCGATCTCCTACGACCAGGACAGGGACGCTGCCGTCGAGCGGGCGCACCGCCTGTGGCGCTGGTCGGTGGCCGGCTGGAAGGTGATGGCGGAGCTGCCCGCCCCGGTCAACTTCGCGGCGGGCGCCGAGACCGTGCGGCCCGAGGACGTGGCCGAGAAGGTGCCGTGCGGGGCGGACGTGGACGCCGTCGTCGAGGCGGTCGGAAAGTACACCGACGCCGGGTTCACCCACGTCGCCCTCGTGCAGATCGGGCACGAGCACCAGCGCGAGTTCTTCGAGTGGTCCGAGAAGGAGCTCCTGCCCGCCCTGCGGCGGCTCTAGGCGGTCAGATCACGTCCCAGGGGACGGACTCGTACGTCTCGACGGCCGTCTTCACGAACGCCTCGTCCACCGGCAGCCGCATGTCGTCGATGCGCTCCACCGGCGCGACCCCGTGGGAGTTGGTCACGATGACGGACCGGTACGCGGGCACGTCCGCCAGCCGTACCGGTCCGCGTCGCGATCCGATCCCCGCGGCGGGGAGCCGGGGCTCCAGCAGCTGCATGGTGATGCCGTGCAGGCAGGGGGCGTCGGGCCAGACGACCGAGGCGCCGTCGAAGAAGCCGATGTTGGTGATGCCGCCCTCCGCGACGGTCCCGTCCGGCGCGGTGAGCAGCGCGTCGTCGAACCCCTCCCGCGCGGCGAGGAGGCCGTAGTAGGTCTGCCCGAACCCGCCGAGGTGCTTGATGTGGGCCGCCGGCCGCTGGTACGGCACGGACTTCAGGCTCTGCGCCCGGGACGGCGGGGGCGCGGGCGGCCGCACGGTCACGAGGAGTGTCGCCGCTTCGGCGCCCTCGGGCCAGTGGACGACCACCCGGACCGACGCGTCGCGCACGTCGTCGCCGAGGGCGTGCCGGATGCGCGCGCGGACCAGGTCGCCGTCGAGGCCGGCGCCGAACAGCTCGCGGGTGGACGCGTCCAGCCGGGCCACGTGGAGGTCGAGGCCGCGGGTGCGGCCGTCCCTGACCTGCATGGCCGTGAAGTGCCCGTAGTTCGACAGCGCGGGATGGACGAGCGTGTCGACCGTGGGGGGACGACCGTCGATCTCAATTCGGAAGACCACGATCTCCACCGTAAAACCAGGCGGCGCGGACCGCGGCACCGGGTCAGAGGATCACGATCGGCACGACCCGGCGACCCGGCGACCCGGCGACCCGGCCCCAGGCTCCCGTACGGCACGCAGCCCGTGACCGTGCAGGACGGCGAGTTCGACCTGCACCTGTGGATCCCCGCCCGCGTACAGGGCCCCGGGCTGCTGCTCCTGCAGGAGATCCACGGCGTGGGGGACTACAGCGGAGCGGCGGGCTACTCGGCGCGCTGGAGTGCCGACCGGTCGCCGCCGTCCGCCGGGCGGCCGTCGTCATTTCCCGGGCTCGCGGTTCGTCTCGCCTCCCGCCAGGGCAGCGCCGGCAGTCCGCAGCGCACCCGCAGGACCGTCCAGACGGCGGGGGCGGCCAGCAGGACGGCGCCGAGGACCCAGACGGTCGCCGTGGTGCCGACGCTGAACATCTTCAGCGCCGAGGCCAGCAGCACGAACGCGAGCGCGCGGCGGATCAGGCCGCCCGGCGCCCGGGACGAGATGCGCGAGCCCAGGTAGACGCCGGGGATCGAGCCGGCCAGCAGGGCCGCGGTGACCGACAGCTCGAAATCGCCGAACAGCAGGTGGCCGAGGGCGGCCGACATCACGAGCGGCACGGCCTGGACCAGGTCGGTCCCGACGAGCTGGTTGGCCTTGAGCGCGGGATAGAGGGCCAGCAGGGCGACGATGATCAGTGAGCCCGAGCCGACCGAGGTCATGCCGACGACGAGGCCGCCCGCGGCGCCGACGGCGGCCGTCGCCAGCGGCCGTACGGTCACGGCGGGCAGGTCCGTGGCGGCGGGCTCGCCCGGCGCGGCCGTCCGGCGGCCGGTCTCCGGGGTGCGGCCCTCCGCCCTGTCGCGCATCGCCAGGTAGCCGCGCACGGCGAGCCCCCCGGCCGCGATCAGCAGGGCGATCCCCATGCCGATCTGCACGACGGTCTGGACGCCGTCGCCGTCTCCGAGGGCACGCGCGAGGAGCACTCCGCAGAACGCCGAGGGGATCGAGCCGGCGCACAGCCACTTCACGAGCCGGAGGTCGACCGTCCCCCTGCGCAGGTGGACGAGGCTCCCGACCGGCTTCATCACGGCGGCGGCCACCAGGTCGCTGGAGACCGCCGTCAGCGGGGGGACGCCGAAGAACGTGACGAGCATCGGCGTCATCAGGGCGCCGCCGCCCATGCCGGTCAGCCCGACGACGACGGCGACCAGGAAGGAACCGATCGCCATGGTGAAGTCGAAGTGCATCCCTTTACCCTACCTAACCCATCGGAATTACGGATACCCCTCGGTGGCGGTCGGCAGGGTGGAGGAGGACACTGGTGACATCGTTGTCATCGACGATGTACCGTGCCCGCGCCCATCCCGGTGCGCGGACGGTGGCCGCACCCCGGCGAGAGGAGCACGTGTGAGGACCTGCCGTGACCCGGAGGCCGCGGACGGGGTGGGCGTGTGACCGTCCTCGCCGTGGACATCGGCGGCACGAAGTTCGCCGCCGCGGCCGTCACCCCCGACGGGGAGATCCTCGTCCGCGCCGAGGTGCCGCTGCGCGGCCCGGACTCCGCGGACGCCGTCCTGGCCGAGGTCGTCGCCCGGGTCACCGCCGAGGTGCCCGAGGCCCGGATCGGCGGCGTCGGAATCGGCTCGGCCGGGCCGCTCGACCCGGTGAAGGGCACGGTGAGCCCGGTCAACATCCCGTCCTGGCGGGGCTTCCCGCTCGTGGACGCGCTCGCGCGGATGCTGCCCGGACGGCCCGTACGGCTGGCCGGGGACGCCCAGTGCATGGCGCTCGGGGAGTGGTGGCGGGGTCTCCCGGAGCGGGAGCGTCCCCGGACGCTGCTCGGCATGGTCGTCTCCACCGGCGTGGGCGGCGGCTTCGTGATCGACGGCGTGCCGTACGTTGGGCCGACCGGCAACGCCGGACACATCGGGCACATCACCGTCGACCCCGGCGGCGACGCCTGCCCCTGCGGAGGGGTCGGCTGCGTCGAACTCCTCGCCAGCGGCCCCAGCATGGTGCGGTGGGCCGCCGCGAACGGCTGGACCGGCCCGGACGCCCGGGCGCTCGCCGCGGACGCCGCCGCCGGGCATCCCGTGGCGCTGGCCGCCTTCCGGCGCGCCGCCGACGCCCTCGCGACGGCCATCCTCACCGCGTCCGCCCTCGTGGACCTGGACCACGTCGTCATCGGCGGGGGCGTGGCCGCCGCGGGCCCGACCCTCTTCGACCCGCTCCGCGAGGCGGTCGCCCGCGACGCCGGCATGGGCTTCCTGCGCCGCCTGCGGGTGGACCGCACCTCCCTGGACCGCGACGCCGGCCTGTTCGGCGCCGCGGCCCTCGTGCTGCTCGCCCCCCAGGCGTAGCCGGGCCCCGGCCACCCGGCGCCCGGGATTCGACCCCGCCGCCGGGTTCGTCCTCTCCGGCCGGCGCCCGGTTTTCTGCGGAGGGCCGGGCGCGGCGAGCGTGCGGGCACGGGCTCGTCAGCCGGCGCCCAGTTCCTCGCGGAGGCGGCGCGCGGCGCGCACCACGTTGGCGAGCGCCGCCTCCACCTGGTCGTACGTCCGGGTCTTCAGGCCGCAGTCGGGGTTGACCCAGACCCGGCCCGCGGGCAGTGCCCGCGTCGCGGCCCGCAGTGACTCCTCGACCTCCTCCGCGGCGGGCACGCGCGGCGAATGGATGTCGTAGACCCCGGCCCCGAGCCCCCGGCCGAAGCGGCGGACGGCGGGCTCGCCGAGGATCCGGCCGCCCGACCGGGCCGACTCGATGCTGGTGACGTCGGCGTCCAGTGCGTCGATCGCGGCGAGGATCTCGTCGGCGTCCGAGTAGCACAGGTGGGTGTGGATCTGCGTGCGGTCGCCGGCGCCCGAGGTGGCCCTGCGGTAGGCGTCCACGGCCCAGCGCAGGTACGCGTCCTGGTCCCGCCGCCGCAACGGCATGAGCTCGCGCAGCGCCGGCTCGTCCACCTGGATGACGGACACGCCCGCCGCCTCCAGGTCGCGCACCTCGTCGCGTACGGCGTCCGCCACCTGGACCACGACGTCGCGCAGCGGCAGGTCGTCGCGGGCGAACGACCACGCGACGATGGTCACCGGGCCGGTCAGCATGCCCTTGACCGGTTTGCTCGTGAGCGACTGCGCGTACCGGGTCCACCTGACCGTGATCGGCTCCTGCCGCCGCACGTCGCCGTACAGGATCGGCGGGCGGGTGCAGCGGGAGCCGTACGACTGGACCCAGCCGTGACGGGTGACGGCGAACCCGTCGAGCTGCTCGGCGAAGTACTGCACCATGTCGTTGCGCTCGGGCTCCCCGTGGACGAGCACGTCGAGACCGAGCCGTTCCTGGAGGGCGACGACCCGTTCGATCTCGGCGCGTACGAGGGTCTCGTACGCGGCCTCGTCCAGCTCGCCCGCCGCCACCGCCGCCCGGGCCCGCCGCAGCTCGCCCGTCTGGGGGAACGAGCCGATCGTGGTGACCGGGAGGACCGGCAGCCGAAGGTGCGCCGCCTGCGCCGCCGCCCGCACCTCGTACGGGCTACGAACCGGCGCCGGCGCCGGCCCGGGGCCGGCGGTCGCGGGATCTGCGGCGGCAGGGCCGTCGTCCGGAGTTGGTGCGGCCGGGGTCGCGGCGAGCAGGCCGGCCAGCTCCACCACCTCGGCGACCTTCTGCTCGGCGAACGCCAGGCGCCGCCGCAGCGCCGGATCGAGGTCCGTCTCCCGTTCCACGTCGTATGGCACGTGCAGCAGCGAGCACGACGTGCCGACGACCACGTGATCCGCGTGCTCCCGGACGGCGAGCAGCGTGGCGAGGGCGCGCTCCCGGTCGGTGCGCCAGACGTCCCGCCCGGACACGACCCCCGCGACGACCGTCTTGCCCGCCAGCGTCTCCAGGCCCCGCGTGCCGCCGCGTACCAGGTCCACCCCGACGGCCTCGACCGGTGTGGCCGCCAGCACGGGGAGCGCCTCGCCCAGGGGGCCGAAGTAGGACGCCACGAACAGCGCGGGCCGCTCCGTCAGCGAACCGAGCCGTCCGTACGTGGAGGTCACGGCGGCGAGCTCGGCCTCCGTACGGTCGGCCACGAGGGCGGGCTCGTCCAGCTGGACCCAGCCGACGCCCTCGGCCGCGAGGACGCCCAGCAGCGACGCGTAGACCTCCACCACCTCGTCCAGCCGGTCGAGCGGCGCGAACCCGGGCGGGGCGTCCGCCGCGGCCTCGGCCAGCAGCAGGAACGTCACCGGCCCGACCAGCACGGGGCGCGTCTCCAGGCCCAGCTCGCGCGCCTGACGGATCTCGCCGAGGATCTTGTCCGGCGCGAGCCCGAACCGGACGTCCGGCCCGATTTCAGGCACGATGTAGTGATAGTTCGTGTCGAACCACTTGGTCATGCGCAGCGGCGGGGTCGTGTCTGTGCCGCGGGCCATGGCGAAGTAGGCGTGCTGCTCGGTGATGGCGTGGTAGCGGTCGGGGACGGCGCCGAGCAGCACGGCGGTGTCGAGCACGTGGTCGTAGAAGGAGAACGTGCCGGACGGCACCGCCCCCAGACCCAGCTCGGCGAGCCGCCGCCAGGTGTCCGCACGCAGCCGCCGTCCCGCGTCCTCCAGCTCCTCCCAGGAGGAACGCCCCTCCCAGTACGCCTCCAGCGCCCGCTTCAACTCCCGGTGCGGCCCGATCCTCGGATACCCGAGCACGGTCGATGCGGGAAAGGACGATGTCATGCCGGCTCCTCGTTCGCCAGATCAACAGGACGCCACGCATCCTCCCCGCGCCGAACCTGACAGAGCCGGATCCATTCACCCCCCTTATGGATCACTTCGACCGGGGCATGCCGTCGTCATGGACTGGACCCGCGGAGGGCTCAAGACGTGTCCATCCGGCGAGCAGGGGCCGGACGACGGTCAATCCGATCGTTCGGTCGCCTGCGGCTGGCGCGCCCACTCGGCGATCACGTCGCGCCCGTGGGCGATGGCGAGGTCGAGTAGGCCCGGGAAGCGAGCGTCGAGGTCGTCTCGGCGTAGCCGGTTCAGGCGCCGGGTTCCCTGGTCTCGCTGATGTATCACTCCGGCCTCCCGGAGGATCTTGAAATGAGCGCTCTGGGTGGACTTGCTCACCGGCGTGGTGATGGTCCCGCACGCCAGCTCGCCATCGGGTCCGGCCTCTGCCAGGCGAGCGACCACACCGAGGCGCACCGGATCGCTCAGCGCCCCCATGACGCGAGCAAAGACCAGTTCCTCTCGATCGGGATGCACAAGATCGGTCGCTGTTCGGCTTGCCACACCGTCATGGTAGCCCAACATGTTCGCATAGTCCGAACATGTGCTATGTTCCGGATATCCGAACATGTACGGCTAGGGGGCTGCTGTTGCTCGACTAGCTGACGTTTTCCCGGGCTCCGACCAGAAGTGAGAACGGGCCCGCACAATGCCAAGGAGCGCACATGACCCAGACCGAAACACCGCTGCCCATCGACATGACCGACCGGTCTGGCGTGATCACCGGGGCGGGGAGTGGGATCGGCCGCGCGCTGGCCGAACGGTTCGGCCGGCGCGGCGCCCGGTTGCTGCTGGTGGGGCGCCGCGAGCAGGCGTTGCGGGAGACCGCCTCGGCGGTGGCGCGGGCCGGCGGCGCAGCCGAAGTGCTGGCCGCCGACATCACCGTCGAGGGGGCCGAGGAGAAGGTCGCCGACACTGCGCGCACGGTGCTGGGCAAGGTCGATTTGTTGATCAACAATGCCGGCAACGTGCGCGCGGGCCGGCTGGAAGAGTGCGATGTGGCGGATGTGCGGGCGATGGTGGGTCTCAACGTGACCGCGCCGATCCTGCTCACGCGCGCCTTGCTGCCCGATCTGCGCGCGGCCGCCCAATCCGAGCGCTCCGCCGACGTGGACGGCCTCGGCCTGCGGCGCGACAGCGTCGTGCTGGGCATCGCCAGCGGCATGGCGCTGCTCCCGCTGCCCTTTTACGCGACCTATGCGGCGACCAAGGCGGGCCTGGCCGCGTTTGGTCACGCGCTGCGCCGGGAGCTTCAGGGCACCGGCGTGCACGTCGCCACCTGGTATCCCGGGGCCACAGCCACGGCGATGATGGACAGCTCGGGTGCGGGGGAGGACCTGGGTTTCGGCCGCCGCCCGGTCGAAGAGGTGGTGACCGACCTGCTCGACGCGCTTGGCCGCGGCGAGCACGAGATCAACACCAGCCTGTCCACCCGGCGAGCCATGCAGCGGCTGCACGTCAGTGACCCGCTCGCCGTCGACGCCGCGCTCGGGCCCCAGCTGTCACAGCTCGAATCCGCTGTGCGCAACCACCGCAGCATCTGACCCGCGAACAGAAGCGCAGCGCCGCCACCGGCTGCGGCTCCTCCGTGCCGGACCGCCGCCTCGCGACGGTGCTGAGCACCGCGCGCCTGAGCCGCAGGATGCGGATCTGCGCGTCAAGCGCGTCCACGTGGACGGCGGCGACGTCCGCGACGGTGACCTTCCGCTCCAGCACCCTCCGTACGGGGCGAACCCCTTGGTCATGCGCAGCGGCGGGGTCGTGTCGGTGCCGCGGGCCATGGCGAAGTAGGCGTCCTGCTCGGTGGGCCCGGGCCCCCGCCCGATTGGTCGGGTCCATCCACCTCACTTACGGATCAGTTGCTCTTCCGCAACGACGGGAGCCTTGTTCCAATGGGCAGATGCGCGATGTGATCCGAGGAGCCGGTCGGCGTCTGGCGGGCGCCGCTCTGCGGCAACGGACGCCGCGGAGCCGGTGGAGGCACTGGGGAGACCCGGGCCTGGACTCGGGCTGGAGCCCGCTGGCGGCTCATCTGGCCCTGCAACTCCTCTGCCTGGCCGTGTGGACCTACGCCGTGATCAACGCCGCCCTCATGGTGAAGCTTCTCGCGGTCACGCTCGGCGGCTGGGCCGCCCTGCTGACCGTGCGCGACGTCCTGATCGTCATGGCCAAGGCCCGACGACGCCCCTTTCGCGGCCTCAGCGCGTGAACCCCCGCATGCGCACCACCCACGGGCCCGGCGCTCGTACTGGTTCTTTGCAGCAGGCTGATGAAGCGACCGATGAGGGAGAAGGCATGTATTCAGTTGGCATTTCTGGCATGGGCTTACTTGCTGCACTGCTTGGCGCTCTAGTCCAATTTCTGGTTATTTACTTCGCTGTACGCCTCGCGTTGAAGCACGATCGCGAACGTTCCCAACGCGGCGGCTGGCCGCAGAGGTAGCGCCACTCCACACGGTGCGGCCGGCGCCATGCCTTCGCCTCCCATGCTTACGCGACCCGGATCGAGGAGCGGTCGCGGCACTGGCAGGGGGCTCGAACGGATGTGCCGCACGCACCTGCTCGCCTGACGGGATTCATTGCTGTCGCTTATAACTGGGGGATGGAAGCGGGACCGGCGGTGCGCGACGTGGGGTGCTTCGCCGCCGTCGCGCGGCATCTGAGCTTCTCGCGCGCCGCCGCCGAGCTGGGCCTGTCGCAGCCCGCCGTGAGCCAGGCCGTCGGCCGTCTCGAACGGTCGCTGGGCCTGCGCCTGTTCGACCGGACGAGCCGGGACGTCCGGCTGTCCAGGGCGGGGACGGAGCTGCTGCCTCACGCGGAGGCGCTGCTGGCCGGCGCGGCGGCGTTCTCGGCGGAGGCGGCGCGGCTGGCGGCGGGGCCGCGGGCGACGGTGAGCCTCGTCTACGCGCCGCCGGCCGGGCCGCTCGTGGCCCGCGTGGCCCGGCGCCTGGCCCGCCGGTCGCCCGCCATCGACGTGGCGCTGCGCCCGGCCGGCCGGGGTGCCGCCGTCGCAGCCCTGGCCTCGGGGGAGGCCGCGGCGGCCGTGCTGGGCGCGCCGTTCCCGCAGGACCTCACGACGGCGGCACGGTTCCACGTGCCGGTCGGCCACCTCGCGGTGCCGGAGGGCGACCCGCTGGCGGCCACGCCGCTGGTACGGCCAGAGCACCTCGTGCGCCGGACGGTCCTCGTGCCCGGGAACCGGCCGCCCGCCGGAATGTGGGCCCGGCTGGCCGCCCGGCTGCCGTACCGGCACCACGTGGTGGCCGACGAGATCGACGACTTCGCCGCCGTGCTCGACCTGGTAGCCGCCGGGATCGGGCTGCTGCCCGTCCCGCAGTTGCTCGTCTCGTCCATCCGCAGGAACGACGTGAGGTTCGTCCCGTTCGACGGCGGCGACCTGCGCCTGACGTACGCGCTGGCCTGGCCGAGGGACCGGATGTCCGGCACGGTGATGGCCCTCGTCCAGGCCGTCCAGGAGTCCCTCTGGACCAGGTGAGCGGCCGCGGGCGCCCTACTGCGACGCGTCCTCCTCCGCCTCGCCGGCCGCCACCACCTCGTGGAGCAGCCGTTCGACCTGGGCGGGCGTCGTGTCCGGGTTGAGCAGGGTCAGCTTGAGCCGGACGCGTCCCGGCCCCTCGCCGGGGAGTTCGGTGCGGCCGACGACCGCCCGCCCCTCGCGCAGCAGGCGGCGGCGGAGCCCGGCGTTGACCTGGTCGGCCCGGGACGGGTCCCGCGGCAGGTAGCGGAACAGGAAGGCCGTGAGCACCGGGTCGGCGTGCAGTTCCAGCCGGGGGTGCGCGCGGACCGCCGCGGCCCCCGCGCGGGCGAGGTCGTGGCAGGCGTCGACGAGCCGTCCCAGGCCGTCGCGGCCCAGCGTGCGCAAGGTGACGGCGATCGAGAAGGCGTCCGCCCGCCGGGTCGTGCGCAAGGAGAGCCCGAGCAGCGCGCCGTAGCCCGCCTCCTCGTCGTCCGCCGGGTTCAGGTACGCGGCCCGCCTGGCCAGCGAGGCGTACGTCTCGGCCCGCCGGACCAGGAAGACGCCGGCGGCGACGGGCTGCCAGCCCAGCTTGTGCCAGTCGAGGGACACCGAGTCGGCCAGAGCCACGCCGTCGAGCAGGGGCGCGAGCCGGTCGGACAGCAGCGCGCCGCCGCCGTAGGCCGCGTCCACGTGCAGCCACGCCCCGTGCTCGGCGGCGAGGGCGGCGCACGCGCGCAGCGGGTCGATCGCGCCGGTGTCGGTCGTGCCCGCCGTCGCGACCACCGCGAGCGGCCGTTCACCCCGCCGTACGGCGGCCGCCATGGCCTCCTCCAGGGCGGTCGCGTCCATCCGCAGGTCGCGGCCCACGGGGACGGGCACGACCGCGTCCTCGCCGAGCCCGAGCAGGGCCGCCGACCGCTGGACGGAGAAGTGCGCGGCCGCCGACGCGAAGACGCGCGGCCGGGGTCCGTCGCCCGGCAGGCCGCTCAGCTCGACGCGCCGCCCGGTGGCCCGCGCGAGGACGTGGTCCCTGGCCAGCATCAGGCCCATGAGGTTGGACTCGGTGCCGCCGGAGGTGAGCACGCCGGCCGCGCCGGGCGGGTACCCGGCCATGGCGGCGAGCTCCGCGACCACCAGCGTCTCCAAGGTGGTCGCCGCGGGCGCCTGGTCCCAGGAGTCCATCGAGGGGTTCAGCGCCGACACGGCCAGGTCGGCGGCCACGGCGACGGGCAGCGGCGGGCAGTGCAGGTGGGCGGCGCAGGAGGGGTCCACGGGGTCGGCGCTGCCGTACGCGAGCATCCGGGTCAGGGCGGCCAGCGCGCCGTCTCCGCCGGCGGCCGCGAGAGTCCGCGTGACCTCGTCGGCCAGCCGGGCGGGCTCTGCGGCGGGCACCGGACCCGCCCGGCGCTCCGCGCCCTCGGCCAGCGCCCGCAGGACCGTCCGCACCAGGGGTTCGAGAGCCTCCCGCCCCAAGCGCCCCCCGCCCTCCGGGCCGCCGCCGGCGACCGCCCCGGAACCGGCCGGCGCGGTGCTCCCCGCCGGGCCGGCTTCCGCTGCCGGGCCAGAGCCGTCCGGGCCAGAGCCGTCCGGGACGTAACCGGGGGCCGGACGCGGGGTCTTCGCGGAGTCCGTCTCGGCGGCCGCCGCTCTGCGACGCGCCGGATCGTGGATCGCGCCGGTCACGAGGACCGTCCGGCGAGGTGGGGGCCGGCGGTGGCCTGGGCGGTGACCTGGGCAATGGCGTCGGACAGGCGGTCGAGCACGACCTCGGCCTCCTCGTCGGTGATGGTCAGCGGGGGCAGCAGCCGCAGCGTGGCGTCGTACCGGCCGCCGAGCTCCACGATGAGGCCGCGGTCCAGGCAGGCGGCCCGGACGGCGGCGGCCAGGCGCGGGGCGGCCGGGCGGGCGCCGCAGCCGTCGGGGGCGGCCTGCGGGTCGACCAGCTCCACGCCGATCATCAGCCCGCGGCCGCGAACGTCGCCGATGACCGGAAGCTCGGTGCGCAGACCGTCGAGGCGGGACGTCATCCGCGCGCCCACGGCCGCGGCGCGCCCGGCCAGCCCCTCGCGGGCGACGAACCGCAGCGTGGCGGCGCCTGCCGCCATGGCGAGCGTGTCGCCGCGGAAGGTTCCGGTGTGCGCGCCGGGCGCCCAGCCGTCGTAGTCGTCCCGGTACACGATCACGGCCAGCGGCAGGCTGCCGCCGATGGCCTTGGACATGACTATCACGTCCGGCTCGACGCCGCTGTGCTCGACCGCCCAGAACGCGCCCGTACGGCCGACGCCCGTCTGCACCTCGTCCACGATCAGCGGGATCTCCCGCTCGGCCGTGATCCTGCGCATCTCGCGCAGCCAGCCGTCCGGGGCGGGCACCGCGCCGCCCTCGCCCTGGACCACCTCGAGGATCATGGCCGCGGACGGCACCACGCCGCCGGCCGGGTCGTCGAGCAGCCGCTCGGTGTACGCCGCCGCGATCTGCGCGCCGCGTTCACCGCCGACCCCGAACGGGCAGCGGTACGCGTACGGGTACGGCAGCCGGGTGACCTCGGCCGCGCCGCCGGGCACCGGCGCCCGGACGGCCACGTTGCCGCTTACGGCCAAGGCGCCGGCCGTCATGCCGTGGTAGCCCCCGGTGAACGCGAGCAGGCCGCGCCGCCCGGTCGCCGTCTGCGTGAGCTTCAGCGCCGCCTCCACGGCGTCGGTCCCCGCCGGGCCGCAGAAGTGGACCCGGGCCCGGTCGCGGAAGCCGGCCGCCAGCGTGGCGAACAGGGCCTCGGTGAAGTCGTCCTTCTGCGGCGTCGCGAGGTCCAGCACGTGGAGCGGCGCCCCGCTGTCGAGGGTCCGCCTGACGGCCTCGGTGACCACCGGGTGGTTGTGGCCGAGCGCGAGGGTCCCGGCGCCGGACAGGCAGTCGAGGTAGCGGCGGCCGTCCGCGCCCTCAACCGTCATGCCCGACGCCCGCACCGGGACGATCGGGAACGACCGGGCGTAGGTGCGGGCGGCGGACTCACGGGCCCGCTGGCGTCGCAGGATGTCGGCGGGGTTCGGCGTCATCGATCGGGCTCCTGGTCGTCGGACGGAACGGCGGACGGAACGGGGACGGCACGGCGGACGGCACGGCGGACGGCGGCGCCGGGGACCGGGCACGGCGGTTCGCCGCCCCGGGCGTCACGAGGTGGCCGGCGGGCGCACGGACACGGGCACTCCTTCTCTCGGCGGCTCGGAGCTACTTAGGCGACCCTAACCTGACATGCTCCGCGACTCCCGCACCGGGTGGATCTCGCCCGGCGTCCACGGCCGTGATTCCCGGGACGTCACGCTGCCGCGCGGGAGGTGACCTCCTGCCCGCCGAACGCCGCGGACCCCGCGGGACCCCGCGGGATCTCACCTCTTGACGAGAGCCGTGGTGCGTCCTACTTTCTTCACAAGTAAATTTAGCGAGAAAGAAAGTCGGGATGCCGGTGAGCGAACGGGCCGCGCAGGGGCGGGACCTGTCCCGGACGGCGATACTCGCGACGCTCGGGCAGGCGGGTCCGCTCAGCCGCTCCGAGCTGGCCAGACGACTCGACCTGAGCCCCGCCACCGTCACCCAGGTGACCCGGCGGCTGATCGAGCAGGGCATGGTGGAGGAGCTCGAGCGGGTCCCGTCCCGCGGAGGCCGGCCCGCCCAGCTGCTCGGCCTCGTGGGCTCGGCGGGCCGGGCCATCGGAGTGAAGATCGCCGCCGACCACGCCGTCGCCGTCGTCGTCCGGCTCGACGGGGAGCTTCTGGAGGAGCGTGAGATCCCGCTGGACGCGGGCGCGCCCGACTGCCTCGACCGGGTCGCCGCACTGCTGCGGCCGCTGGCGTCGGACGGGCCGCGGCTGCTCGGGGTCGGCGTCGGGGTGGCGGGCGTCGTCGACAGTCCGGACAGCGGCGTCGTCCAGGCGCCCACCCTGGGCTGGACGGCCGCGCCGGTCGGGCCGCGCCTGCGCGCGTCGCTGGAGCTGCCCGTCCTCGTGGACAACGACGTCAACACGCTGGCCGTCGCCGAGCGCCTGTACGGGCGGGGACGGTCCCACCGCGACTTCCTCGTGGTCACCATAGGGCGGGGCGTCGGCCTGGCGATCGTGGTGGACGGCGGGCTGCTGCGCGGGGCCCACGGCGGGGCCGGGGAGTTCGGCCACCTGCCGGTGGCGGCCGATGGGCCGCGCTGCGCCTGCGGCAACACAGGCTGCCTGGAGGCGGTCATCGGCGAGCGGGGGCTGCTCGACGCGGCCCGGGCCCGGGGGCTCGGTGAGCCGGACGGCGAGATCCTCCGCGAGGCGGGCGGCGTGCTCGGCCGGGCCGTCGCCGGGCTCGTGAACATCCTCGACCCGGCCGCCGTCCTCGTCCTCGGCGAGGGCACCCGCGACTGGGAGCGGTGGCTGCCCGGCTTCGGCCCGGCGTTCCGCGCCCACCTGTTCCGCTCCCACCCGTACGTGCCGGTCGAGGTGGACCCCTGGGACGACTCCCGCTGGGCCCAGGGCGCGGCGGCGCTCGTGCTCGGCACGCCGTTCGACGTCGCCCCCGGCACGGGGGAGCAGGGCGAGCTGGTCCTCGCCCGCCTCGAAGGGCAGGAGCCGTGAGCGAGACGACCTCCCCCGCGCGCGCCCTCGACGAGCCGGCCGCCGCCGGCCGGGCGCGCCCCGCGGCCGCGGTCCGGGCCGCGGGACGGCGCACGGCCGGGGCGCGGCTGCGCAAGGCCGGGACCGTGGTGCTGTTCCTGGCGCCGAGCGCCGTGCCGCTGGTGCTGTTCACGCTGGTCCCGATGGTCGGCTCGCTCTGGGTGAGCCTGCACGAGTGGAACCTGATCGGCGCCATGCGCTGGGTGGGCCTCGGCAACTACGCGGCGCTGCTGCGCGACGGCGACGCCTGGCGGGCGCTCGGCAACACCGTGCTCTACATCGCCGGCTACCTCCCGCTCGTGTACGTGGGCGGGCTCGGCCTGGCGCTCGCGCTGAACCGGGTGACCCGCGGCAGGGACCTGTTCCGCGGCGTGTACTTCCTGCCGGTCGTGACGAGCTGGGTGGTCGTCGCCCTCATCTGGAAGTGGCTGCTCAACCCGTCCGAGGGGATCGTCAACAAGATCCTCGCCCTCCTGGGGATCGACGGGCCGGGATGGTGGACCTCCGACACGTGGGCCCTGCCCTCGGTGATCATCGCGTCGGCCTGGAAGGACCTGGGCTTCGTGATGGTGATCCTGCTCGCCGGGCTGCAGGCCGTGCCGGGCGACGTCCTGGAGGCCGCCCGGGTCGACGGCGCCGGCGCGTGGCGGCGGTTCCGGCACATCGTCCTGCCCCTGCTGTCGCCCTCGACGTTCTTCGTCCTGGTGATCTCGTGCATCAGCGGCTTCCAGGTCTTCGACCAGGTCTACGTGATGACCTCGGGGGGCCCGGCCGCGGCCGCCTCCGAGGTGGCGGTGGAGCGGGTGTACGACCTGACCTTCCGCTACGGCCGGGTCGGCGACGCCTCGGCCCTGTCGTGGGTCCTGTTCCTCGTCATCCTCCTGGTCACGGTGGTCCAGGTGCGGCTTCAGCGCAGGTGGGTCGACTATGGGTAACCGTCTCCTCTACGCCGCCCTGGTCGTCGCGGGGCTGGTCACGCTGGCACCGTTCGGCTGGACGCTGCTGTCCTCGCTGTCCGACGGGGGCGTGCCCGGGTGGCCGCTCGACCCCTCGCTCGGCGCGTACGGCGACCTGCTGCGGGCGATCCCGTTCTGGCGGGTGCTGCTGAACAGCGTGGTGGTCGCGGCGGTGTCCACCGGCCTGCAGGTCCTCACCAGCTCGATGGCGGCGTACGGCTTCGCCCGGCTCGACTTCCCTCTCAAGGACGCGGTCTTCGTGGTCTACCTGGCCACGCTGATGGTGCCCATGCAGGTGCTGGTCGTGCCGCTGTTCATCGAGATGCGGACCTTCGACCTCGTCGACACCTACGCCGGGCTGCTCGCCCCCACGGTCGCGTCGGCGTTCGGGGTGTTCTTCCTGCGCCAGGCCGTGCGGCAGGTGCCCAGGGAGCTGGACGAGGCCGCGGTCATGGACGGCGCGGGGCACGTCCGGGTGTTCGCCTCGGTGGTGCTGCCGCTCATCCGTCCCGCCCTGGCGACCTTCACGATCTTCGCGTTCATGGCGAGCTGGAACGCCTTCCTCTGGCCGCTGGTCATCCTGCGGTCCCCCGAGTTCATGACGCTCCCACTGGGACTGGCCACCCTGCAGGGCCAGTTCACCACCCGGTGGGACGTGGTCATGGCCGGATCGGTGGTCAGCGTGCTGCCGATCCTCGTGGTGTACGTGCTCGCCCAGCGGCACGTCATCGCCAGCGTCGCGCGAACCGGTCTCAAGTGACCGGCGCGGCGAGTCCCACCCCCCCGTTTCGTCAGGAGGACCCATGTCCCGAGGTCTGAAGGCCCTTTCGGCCTTCGCGCTGGTCGCGGTGCTCGCGGCCGGATGCGCCAAGGGATCGGCCACCCGGGAGTCCGCTCCCGAGGGCACGTCGAACATCAAGTACTTCACCTTCTCCGCGGCGCCCGACCACCTCGCGGACCTCGACAAGATCGTCAAGGCGTTCGAGGCGGCCAACCCGTCCATCACGGTCACCGTGGAGACGGCGCCCTTCACCGACTACTTCACCAAGCTCCAGACCGCGATCGCGGGCCAGACGGCTCCGGACGCGTTCGAGCTGAACTACGAGAACTTCGTGTCGTACGCCGACGCGGGCGCGCTGCGCGATCTCGGCGACCAGACGGCCGGGGACGACCTGTCCGCCTACGCCCCCCGGTCCCTGCAGACGTTCGGGCGGAACGGCAAGCAGTACGCCCTGCCCGAGTCGTACTCGGCCGTCCTGCTCTTCTACAACAAGGACCTGTTCGACAAGGCCAAGCTCGCCTACCCGACGGCCGACTGGACGTGGGACGACGAGCTGGCCGCGGCCAGGAAGCTGACCGGAGGGGAGGTCTACGGCGACTTCCAGCCCGTGCAGTTCTTCGAGTTCTACAAGGCGCTCGCGCAGGCCGGCGGCTCGTTCTTCGGCCCGGACGGCAAGCAGGCGGCGTTCAACGGCCCGCAGGGCGTGGCGGCGGCCGAGTTCCTGCTGGCCAAGCCCGGCAAGGTCATGCCGACCGTGGCCCAGATCGGCGGAACGCCCGACTACGACACGAACCTGTTCAAGAAGGGCAGGCTCGCCATGTGGCACAACGGGGTCTGGCAGTTCGCCGGTCTCAAGGACGTGCCCTTCGGCTGGGACGTGGTGGTGGAGCCGGCATCGACCAAGGCCAGCGCGGTCTTCCAGAACGCGGTCGCCGTCTCCGCGACGACGAAGAACGCCGCCGCCGCGTACAAGTGGCTGCGCTTCCTGACCTCCTCGGAAGTGGCCGCCACCACGCGGGTCGCCTCGTCCTGGGAGCTGCCGCCGCTCGCCGACGCGAAGGCTTACGCCGGGTACTTCGAGCAGACCCCGCCGGCCAACCGCAAGGCCGTCCTGGACGCCGTCGCATCGGCCACGGCCGAGCCCGTCATCGCGCGCCAGCAGGAGTTGCAGGACATCGTCACCAAGGCGCTGGAGCAGGCCGCCGCCGGCAAGGCGCCGGTCCAGAAGGCGCTCGACGACGCGGCCGCGAAGGTGAACGAGCTGACCAAGTCCGGGTGACCGGGCCGCCCGGAACGCCACGACCGCCGCGTGCGTGACCGGGGCCCGCGACCTGCATTCGCGGGCCCCGGCCACCACCCGTTTCGTCAGGAGACCTGACCCCTTGAGTGTAGTGATCGATTCCTCCCGGATGCGCGATCTGGCGGCCCGTGCCGTGGAACTGATCGCCCGCCACCAGCATCCGTCCGGGGCCTACCCGGCCGCCCCGTCGTACCCGGTGTACCGGTACTCGTGGTTCCGGGACGGCGCGTTCATCGCGGAGGGAGCGTCGCGGGGCGGCGACCCCGGGGGCGCCGCCCGCTTCCACGACTGGTGCGCCGGGGTCCTGCTCGCCCGCGCCGACCGCGTCTCCGCCCTCGTCTCCCGCCCCCGTACGGCTCCCGCCCCGCGCCACGACGAGTTCCTGCCCACCCGGTACACGCTGGACGGCCGCGAGGACCACACCGACGGCTGGTGGAACTTCCAGCTCGACGGCTACGGCACCTGGCTGTGGGCGCTGTCGGAGCACGTGAGGCGGCACGGCGCCGACCCCTCCCGGTACGCCGAGGCCGTCGCCCTCGTCGTCCGCTATCTCGCCAGATTTCATGACACGCCGTGCTACGACTGGTGGGAGGAGCACCCCGACCAGGTCCACGTGGCGACGCTCGGCGCGATCTTCGGCGGCCTCGGCGGCGCGCTCTCCCTGGGCGTGCTGTCTCCGGAGGACGAGGAGACGGCCCTGGCCGCCCGGCGGTCCGTCCGGGCGCTCGTCGACGCCCGGGG
Source organism: Microbispora corallina (assembly GCF_016863035.1). Lineage (GTDB taxonomy): Bacteria > Actinomycetota > Actinomycetes > Streptosporangiales > Streptosporangiaceae > Microbispora > Microbispora corallina. The sequence goes on along the minus strand of NZ_BOOC01000005.1, from coordinate 97,652 downwards.
CCGGCTTCCCGGCGGCTCGCTGGCCAAGTGGCTCGGCTCCGGCAGCGTGGACGGCTCGCTCCTCGCGTGCCTGGTGCCGTTCGGGCTCGACGAGCCGGGGAGCGAGGCGGGCCTGGCCACGGTGGCGGCCGTGGAGCGGGACCTGGTACGCGGCCACGGCGTCCACCGCTACCGGGAGGACACCTTCTACGGCGGGGGCCGCTGGCCGGTGCTGGCGGCGCTCCTGGGCTGGGTCCACGCGAGGACCGGCCGGCAGGCGGACGCCCTGGCCCAGCTCGCCTGGATCGCCTCGACCGCCGACGCCGCCGGCGAGCTGCCGGAGCAGGTCGGCGACCCCCTGCTGCGGCCCGACCGCCGGGACGAGTGGGTACGCCGCTGGGGCGAGGTGGCCCGGCCGCTGCTCTGGTCGCACGGCATGTTCCTCATCCTCGCCGACGAGCTGGGGGTGGCCCGGTGATCCGGCACCGCCCGTACGGCTCGGGGCACGCGTACGCCACGACGAACGACCAGCGGGTGCCGGTGCTGCCCCTCGCCGGCGCGCCGGTCGAGCTGCGGGTGCGCGCCTCGGAGCGGGTGAGCGGGGTCGTGGCCGAGTGGGACGACGGGACGGACGTCGTCGTGCTCCCGCTCACGCCCTGGGACCCGGCCTCCGAGCCGGATCCGCCGTCCACCGGGGACGGCCACCTGGCCGCGGCGCAGGAGCGCGCCCTCGGCGGCGGGCCGTCCTGGCGGACGACGACGCCGCCTCTCGCGGCGGGCCGCCGCCACCGCTACCGGTTCCGCACGACCGGGGGCCCGGAGCGGGCCACGCGGTGGTTCGAGGTGTGCGCCGGGCAGTGGCGGCCGGACGGCGGCAGGCTCGTGGTCGACGGGCGGGACCTCGTCGTGCCGGGCTCGGTGGAGTGGCTGGTCTCCCCGGACGGCGTCCACCGGGTCCGTTTCGCGCTGCCGCTCGCGCCCGGCGAGCACGTCGTCGGGTTCGGCGAGCGGTTCGACCGGGTGGACCAGCGCGGTCACGCCCTCGACGCCGTGGTCTTCGAGCAGTACAAGGACCAGGGCGCCACCGGCAGGACGTACCTGCCCATGCCGTTCGCGACGGTCGTCGGCGGCGACGGCTGGGGGTTCCACGTCCGCACGAGCCGGCGGACCTGGTTCGACGTGGGGGCGACCACCCCCGACCGGCTCGTGGTGGAGGCCGAGACCGGCCCGGAGGGACGGATCGAGCTGGCCGTCTACGACGGCGCGCCCGCGAAGGTGCTCGACGCGTTCCTCGGCGAGGCGGGCCGTCCGGAGGAGCTGCCCGCGTGGGTGTTCCGCCTCTGGGCGAGCGGCAACGAGTGGAACACCCAGGAGCGGGTGCTCGCCGAGATGGACCGCCACCGCGACGAGGACGTGCCCGTCGGCGTCGTGGTGATCGAGGCGTGGAGCGACGAGTCGACGTTCGTCGCGTTCCGGGACGCGCGCTACGAGGTCCACGAGGACGGGTCGCCGCACCGGCTCGCCGACTTCGCCTTCCCGCCCGACGGCGCCTGGCCCGACCCGAAGGGCATGGTGGACGACCTGCACGCGCGGGGGGTCAGGGTGCTGCTGTGGCAGATCCCGTTGCAGAGGACGCGCCCCTACCCCCAGGGCCAGGCGCGGGCCGACGTCCGGGTCATGGTCGAGAAGGGGTACGGGGTGAGGGAGGCGGACGGCCGGCCGTACCGGAACCGCGGGTGGTGGTTCCCGCTCGCGCTCCTGCCGGACTTCACCGACCCCGAGGCCCGGGAGTGGTGGCTGGCCAAGCGCCGCTACCTCGTCGACGAGGTAGGGATCGACGGCTTCAAGACCGACGGCGGCGAGCACGCCTGGGGCAGCGACCTGCGCCACGCCGACGGCACCCGGGGCGACGAGGGGAACAACCTCGTCCCGGTCCGGTACGCCGCGGCCTTCGGCGACCTGCTGCGGGCGTGCGGCAGACCGCCGGTGACGTTCTCCCGGGCCGGGTTCACCGGCTCGCAGGCCCACGGCTGCTTCTGGGCGGGCGACGAGAACTCGACGTGGGAGGCGTTCCGCCACTCCGTCACCGCCGGCATCACGGCGTCGGCCTGCGGCGTCCTCTACTGGGGCTGGGACCTGGCCGGGTTCTCCGGCGACGTCCCGGAGGCCGAGCTCTACCTGCGGGCGGCGGCCATGGCCTGCTTCGCGCCGATCATGCAGTACCACTCGGAGTTCAACCACCACAGGCGGCCGCCGCGCGACCGCACGCCCTGGAACATCGCCGCCAGGACCGGCGACGACCGGGTGCTGCCGGTGTTCCGCTCCCTGGCCCACCTGCGGGAACGGCTCGTGCCCTACCTGGCGGAGCAGGCGCGCGACGGCCTCCCGCTGATGCGCGGGCTCTTCTTCGCCTGGCCGGACGACCCGCGGATCTGGGACCGGCCCCGCCAGTACCTCCTGGGCGACGCGCTGCTCGTCCACCCGGTCACCGAGCCGGGGGCGCGGACCTGGGAGACGTACCTGCCGGCCGGCGGCTGGGTGGACGTGTGGTCGGGGACGCGGCACGAGGGCGGCGGGGTGGTGTCCCGGGACGTGCCCGTCGACGTGATCCCGGTCTACTGCCGCGAGGACCGCTGGCCGTCCCTGCGGGAGGTGTTCCACCCGGGGTCGTAGGCCGCCCGCCCGCGGCGGAGAGCGAGAATGGGCAGGTGAGCAGCCGTGTCCGCGCCGCGATCCGGGTGGAGGGCATCGTGCAGGGGGTCGGGTTCCGGCCCTACGTGTACGGCCTGGCCACCGGCCTCGGGCTGGACGGGCTGGTCGGCAACGACGAGCGCGGCGTGTTCATCGAGGTCGAGGGCGGACCGGGGCCGGTCAGGGAGTTCCTGGCCGCGCTCCGGGACCGCCCGCCCCCGCTCGCGGTGATCGAGCGCATCAGCGCGGGCGCGCTCCCGGCCACGGGCGAGACCGGGTTCGTCATCGCGCGCAGCGCCACCGGCGGCGACCGCCGGGCGCTCGTCCCGCCCGACGTCGCCACCTGCGACGACTGCCTGCGCGAGATGGACGACCCGGCCGACCGGCGGTACCGGTACGCCTTCACCAACTGCACCAACTGCGGCCCCCGGTTCACGATCGTCCGGGACGTGCCGTACGACCGGCCGAACACCACCATGGCCGGCTTCGCCATGTGCGCGGACTGCGCCCGGGAGTACCACGACCCGGCCGACCGGCGCTTCCACGCCCAGCCCGTGTGCTGCCCGGCCTGCGGCCCGCGGCTCCGGCTGGTGGACGGCGACGGGCGCGAGGCGCCGGGGGACCCCGTCGCCCTGGCCGCCGAGCGGCTCCTCGCCGCGCAGGTGCTCGCGGTCAAGGGCCTCGGCGGCTACCACCTCGCCGCCGTGGCGGGCAGCGAGCAGGCGGTGGCGGCCCTGCGGTCGCGCAAGCACCGGGAGGACAAGCCGTTCGCCGTGATGGCGGCCGACCTCGCCCAGGCGGGCCGCCTCTGCGAGGTCGGGGAGGCCGCCGCGGAGCTGCTGACGGGCCGCGAACGGCCCATCGTGCTGCTCGTGCGGCGGGCGGACGCCGAGGTGGCGCCCTCGGCCGCCCCGGGGAACCGCCGGCTCGGCGTGATGCTGCCGTACACGCCGCTGCACCACCTGCTGCTCCGGGCGCTCGGCCGTCCGGTTGTCCTGACCAGCGGGAACGTCTCCGACGAGCCGATCGCCTACCGCGACGACGAGGCGGTCGAGCGATTGGGCGGCATCGCCGACGCCTTCCTCACCCACGACCGTCCGATCCACACGCGCACCGACGACTCGGTGATCCGCCTGTTCCGGGGCCGGGCGGTGCCCGTACGGCGGTCCCGGGGGTACGTGCCCCACCCGCTGCCGCTCGCCTGGGAGTGCCCCCGGCCGGTGCTCGCCTGCGGCGCCGAGCTGAAGAACACGTTCTGCCTGGCGAAGGGGTCGCACGCGTTCGTCTCCCACCACATCGGCGACCTGGAGAACTACGAGACCTCGCGGTCGTTCACCGAGGGTGTGGAGCACTTCGCCCGGCTGTTCGACGTGGTCCCCGAGGTGGTGGCGCACGACCTGCACCCGGAGTACCTGTCCACCAAGTACGCCTTGGAGCGGGCGGACGCCGACCTCGTGGGCGTCCAGCACCACCACGCGCACGTGGCGTCCTGCCTGGCCGACAACGGCGTGGCCGGACCGGTGATCGGCGTGGCCTTCGACGGGCTCGGCTACGGGACCGACGGCACGCTGTGGGGCGGCGAGTTCCTCGTGGCCGGACTGACCGGGTTCGAGCGGGCCGGCCATCTCGCGACGGTCCCGATGCCGGGAGGCGCCGCGGCCATCAGGGAGCCGTGGCGGATGGCCGCCGCGTACCTCGACCTCGCGTTCGATGGCGACATCCCCGCCGGGCTCGGCGTCGTCCGGCGCAACGCCGCCCGCTGGGACGCCGTGGTGGCGCTCGCGCGCAGGGGCGTCAGCGCCCCCCGGACGTCGAGCGTGGGCCGCCTGTTCGACGCCGTCGCCGCGATCCTGGGGGTGCGCGACGCGATCACCTACGAGGGCCAGGCCGCGGTCGAGCTCGAACAACGGGCCGACCCCGCCGAACGCGGCGGCTACCCCTGCCCCCTGACCCCTGGAGAGAGGGACCCCGCTCAGCCGTCCGGGCCGCCGTTCGCCGTGCCGGGGGCGGTGCTGGTGCGGGCCGTCGTCGACGACCTGCGCACGGGAGCGGACCCCTCCGTCGTCGCCGCCCGCTTCCACAACGCGGTCGCCGGGCTCGTCGCGGACGGCTGCGACCGCGTCCGGGCGGCCACCGGCCTGTGCGCGGTCGCCCTGTCGGGAGGCGTCTTCCAGAACCTGCTGCTGCTGGACCGCGCCGCCGGGCTGCTGGAGAGGCGGGGCTTCCACGTGCTCCTGCACCACCGCGTCCCGCCGAACGACGGCGGCGTCAGCCTCGGCCAGGCCGCCGTCGCCGCCGCCCTCGACCGGGAGCGCCGCTGAGCCGTGTCCGATCAGGTTGTGAGCACGATCGCCCCGACCGACCGGCGTTCCTGGAGCTCACGATGCGCGTCAGCGGCTCGCTCCAACGGCAGCCGCGCGTGGATCCGTGGTGTCACGACTCCCTGAGCCGCCGCCGCGAGCGCCTGTTCGGCATCGTCGCGTTGTTCGGCGTCGGTCGTGCGGAAGAGTATGCCCAGCGGGCCCGACACCGTCAGACCGCGTCTGCCGACGGTCTGGGCGTCCAGCACCGGCCACTCGCCGGACGCGAAGCCGTATAGGCCGAAGCGGCCACCCCCGTCGGCGGTCGCGGCCAGGGCGCGTGCGGCGGTCTCGCCGCCGACGGCGTCCAGCACCAGGTCCGCCCCGCGCCCGCCGGTCAGTTCGCGTACCTGGTCCGGCCAGTCGGCGGCGGTGTAGTCGATCGCGTGATCGGCGCCGAACTCGGCCACGGCGCTCAGCTTCTCGCGGCCGGCCGCGCCGAGGACCCGCGCGCCCGCCGCCTTTGCCGTCTGCACCAGCAGCGATCCGATCCGCCCCGCCGCGGCGGTGACCAGGACGGTGTCCTCGCCGCTGAGCCGCATGACGCGCAGCAGGCCACGGGCCATCGCGCCGGCCTGGAACACGGTCAGGGCGACATCGAGTGCCAGCCCGTCCGGCACCGGGAACGTGTACGCGGCCGGGGCCACCGCGCGTTCTGCGTAGCCACCGGCCTGCCCGACCGTGGTGGCGACCACCGTCCTGCCGAGCAGCGCATCGTCCGCGTCCGGGCCTACCGCGACGACCTGTCCGCCGACCTCGATACCGGGGATCCACGGCAGCGGCATCGGGTGGCGGCCCGATCGGACGATCACGTCGCCGTAGGCGACTCCCGACATGCGCACGTCCACCAACACCTGACCCGCTGCCGGCTCCGGGTCGGCGACCGTGTCGACGGCCAGCACATCCGGTTCGCCGAATCGAGTCACCCTGACGGCCCGCATGACCACGTCCCTTCGATTGACATCATGCTTGAAGCGAGACAGTGTGTCCCGTTCAGAACGACGTGTTCAGTCTCCGAACGGTGCGGGCCGCCGCACAAGGATCAGATCGCCGAGGATGTCCCGCCCCGGACAAGGAGCCGAAAATGTCTCAGCCGAACGTGCGCGTCCGCCGCACTCGCGCACTGCTGCGCGAGGCGCTGGTCGAACTGATCGAGGACCGTGGGTTCGAGCGGGTCACCGTCGGCGAGCTCACCTCCCGTGCGATGGTCAGCCGAGCCGCGTTCTACCGCAACTACCGCGACAAGTACGAGCTGGTCGAGCAGATCTTCGACGAGGCGATGGCCGAGATGACCGCCGACGACGAGGCCGACCCCCGATCGCCCGCCCGGCGTTGGGCCGATTTCCTGGGTCACATCGACGCCTACCATCGGCTCTACGGGGCGCTTCTCGGACGCAAAGGCAGCCCGTGGTTCGCCGACCGGATGCGTGCGGCGCTCGCCGCGATGTCGAGCGGACACCTGCCCGGTCGTGATCCCGATTCGCTGGTCCCCAGCGTCATCTCGGCGATGATGGTGCAATCCATCCTCTGGTGGCTCGAACACGACCGGCCATGTGCGTCCGATGAGATCGCCGAGCGGTCCTCGCGGCTGATCCGCGCGGTGATCGAGGTGGCCGCCGACACCGGTACCGGCTAGACCGCGCGCAGGGCGTCCGTGGGAGGCAGCCCGGCCGCGCGGACGGCCGGGTAGAGGCCGGCCAGCGCCCCGACGGCCAGGGCGGCGCCCAGGCCCAGCCCCGCGGCTCCGGGCGGGACGACGGCCGGCCAGCCCCGCTGGAGCGCGGTCAGGTACGTGATGAGCACCCCCAGTGCCGTACCGGTCAGTCCGCCGAGCGTCGCCAGGACGAGCGACTCGACGAGGAACTGCCCGGCGATGTGCGGGCGGGTGGCGCCCAGCGCGCGGCGCAGGCCGATCTCGGCGCGGCGTTCCAGGACCGAGATGACCATCACGTTGGCGATGCCGACGCCGCCGACGAGCAGGGCGACGGCGCCGAGGCCGAGGAACAGGGAGGTGCCAGAGTCGGCGACGAGCAGCCGCGAGGTCAGCGTGTCGGAGGGACGGCTGACCTGCACGGCGGGCGGCTCGGCCGGGTTGACGGCGCGGGCGAGCAGGTCCACGGTCTGCGCGACGCGCGCCGTGTCGGCCCGGATGTACAGGCGGGTGGGGTGGCCGTCGTAACCGAAGACGTCGCGGGCGGCGGGCAGGCCGATCAGCGCGGCCCGGTCGAGCTCCGGGGCCAGCTCGAAAGGGGCGAGGATGCCCGCGACCACGAACCAGTGGCCGGAGATCCGGACGCGGATGCCCGGGCCCGGCCGGACGACCCCGAGCTGGACGGCGGCCTGGTGGCCGAGGACGGCGACCGGGTAGCGGGCGGTGGCGGCGCTGAGGAAGACGCCCGCGGCCAGGTGACCGTCGAGGGTGGTGAGCAGGTCCTCGTCGGTGGCGCGGACGTCCAGCCCGCCGGTCTGTGTGTGCGGGATCCTGTCGGACCGGTAGACGTGAACCTGCGTGAGCACGGCCGTGACGGCGACGCGCTCGACCCCGTCGGTGCGTGCGACGCCGAGGCCGGCGGTGGCCGGCAGCGGGACCTCGTCGCCCATGCTCTGCCCGGCGGTCACGGTGAGCAGGTTCGTGCCCAGCCGGTCGATGCGGGTCAGCAGTTCGGACTGGCTCGAGCGGGTGATGCCGAGCACGGCGACGATGGCGGCGATGCCGATGGCGATCCCCAGTGTGGACAGCGCGGTGCGGACGCGGCGGCCGCGCAGGCCCACGGTCGCCAGCGGAAGCAGGTCGGCGGGCCGCAGCCGGGAGCCGGGGCCGCTCCGGGCGTCGGGGCCGCTCCGGGCGTCGGGCGGGGCGCTCACAGGGCGACCGCCGAGCTGACGCGGCCGTCGCGGATCTCGACCTGGCGTCCGCAGGCGGCCGCGACGGCGAGGTCGTGGGTGATGACGAGCATGGTCACCCCGTCGGTGTTGAGGTCGGTGAGCAGCCGGAGGATCTGCCCGCCGGTGACGGTGTCGAGGTTGCCGGTGGGTTCGTCGGCGAGCACCAGGGCGGGCCGTCCGACGAGGGCGCGGGCGATGGCGACGCGCTGCTGCTCGCCGCCCGACAGCGTCCGCGCCGGTTGGTGGGCGCGGTGGGCCAGCCCGACGCGTTCCAGGGCGGTCAGGGCGGCCGCGCGGCGCCGGCGCCGCGGCAGGCCGCGGTAGAGCAGGCCGGTCGCCACGTTCTCGGTGGCGGTGAGGTGGTCGAGGAGGTGGAAGCGCTGGAAGACCACGCCCAGCAGGTGCGCCCGCAGGCCCGAGAGGCGGCGGTCGCCGGAGCTCTCGATGGCGTGCCCCGCCAGGTGGATCGTGCCGCTCGTGGGCCGGTCCAGCCCCGCGGCGAGGTTGAGCAGCGTGGTCTTGCCCGACCCGGACGGACCGACGACCGCGACCATCTCCCCCGCGCGCACGCTCAGATCGACCTCGCGCAGCGACGTGACGGGCGGGGTGCCGGGATAGGTCTTCGACACCGCGTGGAAGGACAGCACGACGTCGTCGCTCATGACGCGGGCACCTCCACCTGCGCGCCGTCGGGCATGTCGCCGGTGATCTCGACCGTGCCGCCCTCCTCGTCGAACAGCCCGGGCTCGACGGGCACGAGCCGGCGGGAGCCGGGCGCGGTGAGCGCGACCTGGTAGCCGCCGCCGGGGCGGGGCAGCAGCGCGGTGACCGGGACGGTGAGCACGTTCTTGTGCCGGGCGGTGACGACGGAGACCTGGACGGGGGCGAGGTCCAGGCCGGCGACGGCGCGGCCCGGCCGGGTGAGCGTGATCGTGACGGGAACGGTCGCCAGGCCGGTGTCCTGGGCGGTGGCGACCCTGCCCACCGTGCGGACGCGGCCGCGCAGCGTGGTCTCGCCGTCCGGGAGGGTGACCCGGACCTGGTCGCCGGGGTGCAGCTGGCCCAGCCGGTCGGTGGTCAGCGGCACCTGTACGACCCGGGTGGCCGAGTTGGCGGTGAGCATGCGCGTGCCCGGCCCGGCCGGCGTGCCCGCCTCGGCCGCGACCGTGCGGATCCGGACGCGGCCGGGCAGGAAGACCACGCTTCCGAGGTCCAGCCGGCCCGTCTGGGGCCGGCCCAGCTTGCGCTGCCAGCGCCGTACGGCGGCGGCGGTGGCCCCGGAGAAGTGGTCGTCCACAGTGACGGCGTGGCCGGGGTCCATGCCGAGGGCCACGAGATTGGCCTCCAGCCGGCGGACGTCGCGCCCGTCGCTCATTCCCCAGAAGAAGTCGCGGTGGGCGGGCACGGATCCGTACAGCAGGGTGGCGGGGGCGCCGTCGACGGCGAACAGCCGGGCGCCGCGCCCCAGGACGGCGCCCGGCCGGGGCACGGCGGTGACGATCCCGGGGGCCAGCTCGCCGACCACGGAGTAGGTGCGGTCGAAGCCGAGCACGCCGGGAAGCTGGATCGTGGAGACGACGTCGGCGCGGCGGACGGGGGCCGAGGCCACGGCCACCTGCGGCGTGGGGGCCGGCTGCGGGGAGGCCGCGCATCCGGCGGCCAGCAGCGCGACGAGCGCCGCGCCCGTGATGGGGGTTGTCTTCATGATCTTCATGAGAACGGGAACTCCACGGCGTACTCGGTGCAGGCGTCGAAGGCGGCTCTCATGGCCGGGCCCTTGACCTGTGGCTGCAGGGGCGTCCCCCTGACCGGGAACGTGCCGTTCGAGCTGGGGTCGGGAAAGTCCGGCAGGCCGTGCTTGCGCACGCAGTCGGCGAACTTCCGTCCCCTGTCCATCTCCGCGGCGGTGGGCGGCTTGGGCCGCTGGTGCTGGTCGGGTATCTGCCGGTAGATGGCCTCGCATTCAGGGATGTTCCGGACGGCTTTCATCTCCTCCAGCTGAGGCTGGCCGCTCTGAGCCGGGACCTCGAACCTGATCCGTCCCCCGGCCAGCGTGGGGTCGGGGATCCGGTGCCCGTGGGCGCGGGCGCACGCGACGAACCGCAGGGCGATCTGCATGGCGTCGGCCGACGGGGTGGCGCCCGGCGAGGTGGCGGCGGCGGTGGTCGCCGCGGGCGGCGACGAGGAGCAGGCGGCGAGCGCGAGGGCCAGGGCGGCCAGGGCGGCACCGGTTCTTGTCAGTGGCATGCCATGAGGCTGGCCCCGAAGAGCCGTCCCGCGCGTCCGGCGGCCGACGGAGGTCGTCGTCTGTCTCACGACAGATGCCGGGCTTATCGTCCGGTCCCTACCCTGATGGCGTGATCGCCATCCGACGGCTGTTGTTCGACGGCGGCGTGGTCGCCGTCGTGGTCGTGGCGGGCCTCCTGATGGGCGCCGACGCGCTTCTCATGGGCCCGGATCCGATTGAGCGGCTCCTGAAGCAGTTCGGGACGGAGGAGAACTGGCGGCACCAGGTTCTGTGGTGGTGGCTGGCGCTGCCCCCCACGGCCGCGGCCGTTTTCGTCCGGCACCGGCGCCCGATCACGGCCTTCGCGCTGGCGGCGCTGGGATCGTTCGCACACGTGCGGAGCCCGGGGCTGCCGCACCTGCACGCCGACCTGGTGGCCGCGTTCATCCTGTACGGCGTGGCGGCCAGGGCGGCCGATCGGCGCGTGTCGCTGGCGGTGCTGTCCGCCGCCGAGGCCGGCGTCTACGTCCTCGCCCTGACCGCCATGAGTGGACTGTTCGCGGGCAGGTTCAGCAAGTACACCCTCGTGGAACCTCCGGGGCCTTTCCCGTTTCTGCAGCAGGACGACGTGCTGCTGACGGCCGCCTCCCAGGCGCTGGTGCCCGCACTGCTGCTGGCCGTCGCCTGGACGGCGGGCGACCGCGCCCGCACCCACCAGGCCCACCTGGCGACCCTCCGCGAGCGTGCGGCCGATCTGGCGCGGGAGCAGGAGCAGCGGACGGCGCTCGCGGTGGCCGCCGAGCGCGGCCGCATCGCCAGGGAACTGCACGACGTCGTCGCGCACGGCCTGTCCGTGATGGTGGTCCAGGCCCAGGGCGGCCGTGCCGCGCTGGACCGCCACCCCGAACGGACCGGGGCGGCCCTGGACAGCGTCGTCACCACCGGCAGGGCGTCCCTGGCCGAGATGCGCCGTCTGCTCAGCCTCGTCCGGCAGGACCTCGGCGCCGACGATCCCGCCCGCGCCCCGCAGCCCGGCCTGGCCGCGCTTCCGGAGCTCGTCGACCGGGTCAGGGCGGGCGGCACTCCGGTGGCCTTCACCGTGGTGGGGGAGCCGCTCACGTTGCCGGCGGCGGTGGAGCTGTCGGCGTACCGGATCGTCCAGGAGGCGCTGACCAACAGCATCAAGCACGCGGGACCGGGCAGCCGGTGCGCCGTGGACCTCGAGTTCGCCCACGGCGAGCTGCGCATCCGCGTCCGGGACAGCGGCGGCCCCGGCCTCGATGTCACGGCGCCGAAGGCCGCGCCGGGGAACGGGCTGCGCGGGATCGCCGAACGGGTGGCGGCGCTCGGCGGGACCCTGCACGCCGGGCCGTCCGGCGGCGGCTTCGAGCTCAGGACCACGCTTCCCGTGGAGGCCCTGGCGTGACCCGCGTCGTCGTCGCCGACGACCAGGCCCTGGTCCGCACCGGCTTCCGGATGATCCTCGACGAGACCGGGGACATCGAGGTCGTCGGGGAGGCCGGCGACGGCCTGGACGCCCTGGCGGTCATCGCCCGCACCGCCCCCGACGTGGTCCTGATGGACGTCCGGATGCCCGGCATCGACGGGATCGAGGCGACCCGCCGGCTTCGGGCCGCCGCCGGCCCCGGCCGGCCGCCGCACGTGATCATCCTGACCACGTTCGACCTCGACGAGTACGTCTACGCCGGGCTGCGCGCGGGCGCGGCGGGCTTCCTGCTGAAGGACACGCTCGCCGCGGACCTCGTCGGCGCGATCCGCGCCGTGGCGAACGGTCAGAACGTCGCCGCGCCCACCGTCACCCGCCGCCTGATCCGGCACTTCGTGGACGGCTCGCCCACGGTCAGGAACGAGGCGGCCGCGGCGGCGCTGACCGCGCGGGAGCGGGACGTGCTGCTGCTCGTCGCGCAGGGCATGTCGAACCTGGAGATCGCCCATCGCCTCGTCGTCACCGAGGGGACGGTGAAGACCCATGTGAGCCGGCTCCTGGCCAAGCTCGGCCTGCGCGACCGGATCCACGCGGTCATCTACGCCCACCAGAACGGCCTCGTCTGACCGTCGCGGCCGGGGCGCGGCCGCGAGGACGTCAGCCGGCCTGGTCGCCGGCGGGCAGGGTGGGGCTCTCCTCGTCCACGGGACCGGAGGGCTCGACGCCGGTGGAGTCCTCCATGGTGGATCCGCCGTACGGCCGCCTGGACTCGCCCTTCACGCCGGCGGGCTCGCGTCCCGGCTCCCGCTCGGTGGCCGCGATCTCCTCGGCGCTCCTCCCGGGGCTCGTGCCCACCCCCAGCGGCGACCGCGCGGAGGTGTCGGTGGAGGGGACGCCGGTCTCCTCCTCCCGGGACGGCGCCCGTCCGGGGCCGGGCTCCCCGGCGGCCTCCGGCGAGAACGCCCTGTCGCCCGCCCGGCGGGCCTCCTCGCTGCCCTTCTCGACGTCCGGGGAGAACCCGTGCTCGTCCTCCCCCTCGAAACGGCCGGGCCGGTCCGGCTCGCGGGACTCGTTCATGGTCCGACCTCCTTTCCGCGTCGGCCGACGCGGGTCAGCAGATGCGCGGCAGCGGGTCGCCGACCAGCACGTCGACGATCCGGGTGCCGCCGAAGGCGGTCCGCAGCAGCACGAGCCCGGGAGGGTCGTCCTTCACGTGCCCGATGACCGCGGCGCCCTCTCCCAGGGGATGCGCCCGCAGGGCGGCGAGGGCCGTCCCGGCCGCGGGCCCGGCCACGACCGTGACCATCCGGCCCTCGCAGGCGACGTACAGCGGGTCGATGCCGAGCAGCTCGCACGCCCCCCGCACGGCGGGCCGCACGGGCACGGCGTCCTCGTCGACGACGACCGCGACGCCGGAGGCGCGGGCGATCTCGTTCAGGATCGTGGCCACGCCGCCGCGGGTGGCGTCCCGCATGCAGCGCACCCCGGTGGGGGACGCGTCGAGCAGCGCCGCGGTCAGGCCGTTCAGCGGCGCGGTGTCGGACGTCAGGTCGGCCTCGATGTCCAGCTCCCCGCGGGCCAGCATGATCGTCACGCCGTGCTCGCCGATCGGGCCCGACACCACGACCGCGTCGCCGGGCCGGGCGCGGGCCACGCCCAGGTCCGCCGGCCGGTCGAGCAGGCCGACGCCGGCGGTGTTCACGTAGCAGCCGTCGGCCTTGCCGCGCTGCACCACCTTGGTGTCCCCGGTGACCACGCTGACCCCGGCCGCGTCGGCCGCCCTGGCCATGGACGCGGTGACGCGCCGCAGGTCCTCGACGGGGAACCCCTCCTCAAGCACGAACCCGGCCGACAGGTAGAGCGGCCGCGCCCCGCAGACCGCCAGGTCGTTCACGGTGCCGTTGACCGCGAGGTCCCCGATGTCGCCGCCGGGGAAGAACAGCGGGGAGACCACGTACGAGTCGGTGGTGAAGGCGAGCCGCGAGGAGCCGACGCCGAAGACGGCGCCGTCCTCAAGCGGCTCGAGCAGCGGGTTGCGGAACGCCTCCAGGAACACCGCCTCGACCAGCGTCTGGGTGGCCTTGCCGCCCGAGCCGTGGGCCATGGTGATGTGCTCCTCCTTCACCCTGGCCTTCCGCCGGCGGGCCCGGTCGATGCGTTCCAGCACCTGCTCCTCGCGGCTCGCGGCCGCGTTCTCCGCGGCGTGCTCGCGCACGGCGGCCTCGGCCCAGCCCGCGGTCCTGTCGATCTCGGTCACCGCGTCGCCTCCCTCACCCGCTCCCGGGAGAAGCGGCCGAAGTTGTAGTAGGCGGCGCAGGCGCCCTCGGAGGAGACCATGCAGGTGCCGATCGGCGTCTCCGGCGTGCAGGCCGTGCCGAACACCTTGCACTCCCACGGCTTGAGCACGCCCTTGAGGACCTCGCCGCACTGGCAGGCCTTCGGGTCGGCCACCCGGCCGCCGGGGATCTGGAAGATCCGCTCCGCGTCGTGGGCCGCGTACCTGTCCCGCACCCGCAGCGCCGAGTGGGAGATGAAGCCGAGGCCGCGCCACTCGAAGTACGGCCGCAGCTCCATGACCTCCGAGATCGCCCGCAGGGCCCGGACGTTGCCCTGCCACGGCACGACCCGGGAGTACTGGTTCTCCACCTCCGACCGGCCCTCGGCGAGCTGGAGCAGCAGCATGTAGATCGACTGGAGGATGTCCAGCGGCTCGAAGCCGGCCACCACGAGCGGCTTGCCGTAGTCGCGGGCGATGAACTCGTACGGCCGGCAGCCGATGATCGTGGACACGTGCCCCGGGCCGACGAACCCGTCGAGCCGCAGGTCGGGCGAGTCGAGGATGGCCTTGATCGCCGGGATGATCGTCACGTGGTTGCAGAAGACCGAGAAGTTGCCGATCCCCTCGGCCGCCGCGCGCAGCACGGTCATCGCGGTGGAGGGCGCGGTGGTCTCGAAGCCGATGGCCATGAAGACCACCTGCCGGTCCGGGTTCTGCCGGGCCACCTTGAGGGCGTCGAGCGGGGAGTAGACCATGCGGATCTCGGCGCCCCGGGCCTTGGAGTCGAAGAACGACCCGCGCCCGCCCGGCACCCGCATCATGTCCCCGAACGACGTCATCACGACGCCGGGCTGCTCGGCGATGTGGATGGCGTCGTCGACCCGGCCCATCGGGATCACGCAGACCGGGCAGCCGGGGCCGTGGACCAGCGTGATCGTCTCCGGCAGGTAGTCCTCCAGCCCGTGCTTGTAGATGGTGTGGGTGTGGCCGCCGCACACCTCCATGAACTTGTACTCGCGGCCCGGCTCGCACAGGCTCGCGATCCTGGCGGACAGCGCGCGCGCCTTGTCGGCGTCGCGGTACTCGTCGACGAATCGCATCGGGATCAGCCCCTGTCGATGGACGAGTCGCGCAGAGCGGCGAGCTCGTCGTCGTAGGCCTGGCCGATGCCCTCCAGGAAGTCGAGCGCCGCCTTCGCCTCGTCCTCGTCGATCTTGGACAGCGCGAAGCCGACGTGGATCAGGATCCAGTCGCCCGGCCGCAGCGTCTCGCCGTCGAGCAGGCCCACGTTGACGGCCCGCCGCACGCCGCTCACGTCCACCTTCGCGAGGTCAGTGTGGCCCGGCAGGATCTCCACGATCTCCCCGGGGATGCCCAGGCACATGTGACTCCTCCGCAGTCTGGATGTACTCGAGGACGAGGCGGTCCCCGCCCTCGGTGTCGACGTCCACGCCGCCGCACGCGGGGCAGACCGCGAGCGCGTCGTCGGACTCGGTGGTGAGCCCGCACTCCCGGCAGTTCAGCCGTACGGGCTCGATGACCAGGTCGAGCGTCGCGCCCTCGGCCACGGTTCCCTCCGTGACCAGGGCGAACGCGTGGTCCATGGCGGGCGGGGCGATGCGCAGCAGGGCCCCTGCCCTCAGGCGGGCCCGCCGTACGGGCCGGCCGTGCGCGCGGCGCTCGACCGCGTCGAGGACCGCCTCCGCGATCCCGAACTCGTGCACGTCGCTCACCCCGCCTCTCCGGCCCGCACGGCCCGCCTCCGGGCCCGCGGGCGCGCCGGCGCCGCGGTCAGCAGCATCCGGCGGATCCGCACGTACCGCTTGATGTCGGGGAGCGACTGCACCAGCAGCGCGACCGCGCCGGCCAGGAGCAGCAGGATGATCAGGCGTCTCACCATCGTCCCTCCTCCTCGCGGCGGGCCGGGACGGGGCGCGGCGCGGCCGGCTCCCCCGTCTCCTCCGCGATCACGTCGAGGACCAGGTCGGCCGCCCGGGCGACGGCGCGGGCGACCGCGGGGCTCAGATCCATGCCGGGGGAGGTGTCGGCCGGCTCGCAGCCCACCATCAGCACGCGGCCGGTGAACGACCGGGTCAGCGCGAGGGCCAGCGTGAGGACGGCCTGGGGGGTCATGTCGTGCGCGTCGACGAACGCCGGGGCCAGCTCGGCGGGCGACGGCTCCAGCACGTACAGCGTGCCGGGGGCCTTGCCGCGGGGCACGGTGTCCACGATGATCACCAGGTCGTAGCCCGCGGTCAGCTCGTAGGCGAGGTGGACGCCGCGGATGCCGTAGTCGCCGACCTCGACGCCCTGCGGCAGCCGCGCCCCGGCCAGCCGCCGGGCCACCTCGACGCCGAACCCGTCGTCGCCGAGGAAGACGTTGCCGACCCCCGCCACCAGGATCCTCATGGCCGGCTCCCCTCGTCGATCGGCTCCACCTCGTCGGGCGCGAAGTAGAGGAACCGGCCCTGCGCCCGCTGCAGGTCGGCCCCCTCGTCGTCCTCCAGCGTGACCGCGAGGTGCCGCACGCCGTCCACGTCGAGGAACACCCCCTCGACCAGCGCCGTACGGCCGGCGAGGAACATGTCGTGGGCGTCGGCCCTGCGGTGGCCGGGGTGGAGCCGCACCCGGCTGCCCCGGGCCACCTTGCGCCCGGCCACGAGCACGCTGTCGGTGTCCGGCGACACGGTGCCGTCGGCGCCCGGGTCCCACCAGGGGACGGACGGGGGCCCGACGTCGCCGAGGCCGCGGATCGCCCCGTGGAGGCGTTCGAGGACCTCGGGCGGCAGCTCTGCGGCCCGGTCGAGGATCTCGGCGGCCCGGGGGTCGGTGGCCCGCGCCTCGCGTGCCTCCTCCTCGGTCAGCGTGAGCGCCCGCAGCGTGAGCAGCTCGTCGATCTCGGTCGCGTCGAACAGGTCGCCCGGGCTCTCCGGCGCGATCGAGGGGTAGTCGTACAGGATGATCGGCGACGACAGGACGGCGTCGCGCCGCCCGGGCTCGCCGACCAGCACCGGCCAGGTGTGCTCGTTGCGGCACAGCCGGGCGGCCGCCGCGGCCCACTCGGGCGGGTCGAGCAGCGAGACGAAGGCGGCGTGGGTCACCGCGAGCAGCAGGTGGGCGGCGACCAGCGAGCGGCGCAGGGCGTGCTCGCGGGGGGCGTCCGGCCGGTCCCAGGACGAGGCGTTGTCCACCGCCACCCGCAGCCGGACCAGCCCGTACGGCCCGGGCAGCCGCTCGGCCCCGATCCGCACCACGGCGTCGATCGGTTCGTGGACGCTGACGACGCGGCCGACGCGCGCGCCGCCCCCGTCGATGATGGGCTCGTACGTCCGGTCGCCGGCCACGTGGACCTCCACGGTCTGCCCGGCCTCGTGCAGCTCCGCCAGGCGGGGGGCGAACCGGATCTCCCGCTCGGTCGCCTGGTCGTACGTCAGGTAGGTCCGGCCGCCGGCCTCCAGCCGGAGGACCGGCCGGTGGCCCCGGCTCCCGGCCCGCTCGACCCTGCGGCACGTCACGTGCAGGAACCGCAGGCGCACGTCGAGCGCGGCGTCGCCGGGCGCCTCCAGGAGGCACTCGGTGAGGGTGGCCGACGGCTCGCCGGTGGAGGAGTACGCGGGGGGCACCAGCACGCCGAACTGCCAGCGCACGCGGTTCTTCGCGGCCGACGCCCGGTAGGGGTAGAGCAGGTAGCCCTCGTACAGCACGGCGTCGGCGACGCGGCGGGCCGCCTCCAGGGCCGCGGTCATCCCCTCGCCTCCTTCAGCAGCAGGCCGAGGGCCTCGTCGTAGGTGGCGAGGGCCCGCTCGGACTTGAAGAGGCGCAGCTCGCGCAGGGTGTCGCGGCGCAGCCGCAGCCAGCCCGAGCCGGGGAAGTACCGGTCCATCATCTCGCGCCACACCGCGACCGGCAGGCGGTGGCGCGTCTCGCAGTCCCACGGCACGGGATGGACGGTGAGGCCGTTGCCCGCGCGGGCGAAGACGCTGCCGCTGAACAGGAGGATCAGCGGGATCTCGCCGTCCTCCAGCGAGGCGAAGTAGGCCCCGGCGGCGACCTCCAGGTCGTAGCCGCAGGGCACCGGGAGGTCGAACTCGGTGCTTCCCGTGAAGCCGGGCACCGTCGCCGGCACCATGGCGAACTGGATGGGCCGCAGCGTGTCGCCCCATCGGGACGGCTCGCCGAACAGGTCCGCCAGCAGGGCCGCCTCCTCCGGGCCGTACCGGCGGCGGTGCGGCTCGATCCGGATCTGGCAGCGCAGCGCGATCGCGTGGACGCCCTCGGGCGCGGGGTCGGCGATCCGCAGCCGGAACACCAGCGTGGGGCCGGCGGCGTAGGGGTCGGCCCAGGCGCCCAGGCAGTCGAAGCGCGGGTCATCGGCCATCGCGGCCTCCCTCGGAGATCGCCACCGGGGACCGGCGGCGCAGGTCCGCGAAGAAGCCGTCGATCGCGTCCCAGGCCTCCCGGCCGCCGTCGAAGCCCTTCCACAGCGAGCGCACGAGGCCCACGAGCCGGTAGCAGTCGTCGATCGGCACGAGGTGGCAGGCGAAGCCGTCCGGGCCGCGGTCCACGAGCAGCGCCTCGACGTCGGGCTCGGCCTCCGCGAACGCGGGGTTGGCCGCCAGCACTCGCTCCCAGGTCTCCAGCGGCAGCAGCGACTCGGTGGCGCCCGCGGGGCTGGGGTAGAACGCCACCGTCCGGCCGAGCAGGGAGTTGCGGAAGAAGAACGCGGTCCGCACGGGGATCTGCAACTCCTCCCAGTCGGCCGCCGAGATCCGGAACGACGGGTCGTACAGGCGGCGCTCCGGCACGGCGCGGTACCGTCCGCCGGCGGCGCCGCACTGGGTGAACAGCAGGCGGCAGGCGCGGCAGACGCACATCAGCGACCGCTTCTCCATGTTCACCAGGTGGCCGTGGCCGTCCGCGATCGGCTCGGCGCACATCTCGCACCGCTCCGGCACGGCGTCCGGCGACGGCCCCGGAGCGGCCTCGGCCGGGACGACGAAGCGGCGCAGCCCGGCGGTCACGGGACGGCCTCCGGAACCGGGCACGGCCCCGGCGGGCGCGGCCCGATCTGCAGGAGCGGCCCAGCCGGTCCCGTGGGCTCCGCCACGCCGTCCACCTCGACCCGGACGACCTCGGGGGCGGCCTCCCGGACGGCCCGCTCGACGGCCTGGGTGACCGTGACCCGCGACGACGGGCAGCCGTTGCAGGTGCCGGCGAGGCGCAGGCGCACCACCCCGTCGGGGCCGACGCCGAGCAGGTCCACCCCGCCCTCGTGGAGGCCCAGGTAGGGCCGCACCTCGTCGAGGGCCGCCCGCACCCGCTCGGCCGTGGTCAGGGGGTGCAGGTCGTGGAGCACCAGCAGGCCGGAGACCAGGCCGTCGGCGGTGAGCCCGCGCAGCACGTCGGCCGCGCCCGCCTCGGTCACGATCTCGACCACGCGCTCCAGACCGGCGCCGTACAGGCCGACGAGCACCCGCACCAGCTCCTCCGCCTTCGCGCGGGCGACCGGGTCCGCCAGGCCGCCCAGCTCCGCGACGAGCCTTTCGACCTGCTCGCCGGCCTCCCGGACGTCGCGCGCTCCCCGCATCGGCCGCGTCCCCCCTCAGCCCCCGGGCCCGGTCCCGCCGCCGAAGGCGTGCGGGCTGTGCACGACGCGCAGCTCGCGGCCCGGGCCGAGGTACATGTGCACGCCGCACGGCAGGCACGGGTCGAAGCTGCGCACCGTGCGCATGATGTCGATCCCCTTGAACGACTCCGGCGGGTTCTCCTCGAAGATCGGGGTGTTCTGCACCGCGTCCTCGTACGGCCCCGGCGTGCCGTGGACGTCGCGCACGCTCGCGTTCCACGGCGTCGGCGGGTACGGGTGGTAATTGGCGATCTTCCCGTTCCTGATCACCATGTGGTGGGACAGCACGCCGCGGACGGCCTCGGTGAAGCCGCAGCCGATCGCCTCATCGGGCACGGTGAACGGCGACCAGGTCCGCGTGTGCCCCTGGCGCACCTCGGCCAGCGCCTGCTCCGCGAAGTGCAGCGCGCAGGCCGCCGCGTACGCCTGGAAGTAGGTCCGGGCACGGTTGCGCTCGATCGCGTTGGACAGCGGCTCCCCGTTCCATTCCGGGATGCGCCACTCGAAGGTCTTCTCGGCCCGGGTGGCCGTCCTCGGCAGGTTGATCTCCACGCTGTCGCCGGTGGCGCGGACGTACCCGATGTCGACGAGGCCGTTGAGCGCGGTGGACCACAGGCGGGCGAGCGGGCCGCCGCCGGTGTCGAGCGCGAGCAGGTGCTCGCCGTCGTACCAGCGGGGCGACATCACCCAGCTGTACTTGTCCGTGAAGTCGCGCTTCTGCGGCCGCGGGATCGTGTGCTGGTTCCAGGGGTGCCGGATGTCGACCGGGTTGCCGAGCGGGTCCTCGGTGACGAACGGCTCCCGGTCGGCCCAGTCCTCGTAGTAGGAGCTGCCGAGCAGGATGCGGATGCCGAGGTTGATGTCCACCAGGTCGTTCGTGAGCAGCTTGCCGTCCACGATCACGCCCGGCGTGACGAACATCCGCCGTCCCCAGTCGCTCATGTTCCGGTACGTGAAGTCGCAGTACTCCGGGTCGTTCAGGCTGCCCCAGCAGCCGAGCAGGACCCTGCGGCGGCCCACCTGCTCGTAGCCGGGCAGCGCCTCGTAGAAGAAGTCGAAAAGGTCGTCGTGCATCGGGACGACCCGCTTCATGAACTCCACGTACCGCATGAGGCGGACCAGGTAGTCCGTGAACAGCTGGACGGTGGCCACCGTGCCCACCCCGCCCGGGTAGAGCGTGGAGGGGTGCACGTGCCGGCCCTCCATCAGGCAGAACATCTCGCGCGTGGTGCGGCTCATCGCGAGGGCCTCGCGGTAGAACTCGCCCTCCAGCGGGTTGAGCGAGCGCATGATGTCGGCGATCGTGCGGTAGCCGTGGTCGCCGGCGTGCCGCGCCTCGGTGCGCTCGGCGAGCGCGAGCACGCCGGGGTTGGTCTCCCTGACCATCTTCTCGCAGTAGTCGACCCCGACCAGGTTCTCCTGGAAGATGTTGTGGTCGAACATGTACTCGGCGGCCTCGCCGAGGTTGATGATCCACTCGCCGATGTGCGGCGGGCGCACCCCGTACGCCATG
The DNA here is from genome assembly GCF_016863035.1 of Microbispora corallina. Lineage (GTDB taxonomy): Bacteria > Actinomycetota > Actinomycetes > Streptosporangiales > Streptosporangiaceae > Microbispora > Microbispora corallina. Next base: position 76,645 of record NZ_BOOC01000005.1, on the reverse strand, counting down.
TTCTGCGCGTAGACCGAGCACGTGGCGTGGTTGTCGCCGCAGATCCCGCAGATCCGGCTGGTGATGAAGTGGGCGTCGCGCGGGTCCTTGCCCTTCATGAAGATGCTGTAGCCCCGGAACACCGACGAGGTGCTGTAGCACTCCGCGACCTCCCGGTTGGCGAAGTCGACCTTCGCGTAGATGCCCAGGCTGCCGACGATCCGCGTGATCGGGTCCCAGGCCATCTCGACGAGTTCGCGGTCCTGATCCTGCGGGAACGTCCGGTCCCTCTCGCGTTGCAGCGTCATCTCAGCTCCAGGGCGCCTTGTAACCGGTGAGCAGCTCGCGGCCCCTTCTGCGCCACCTGGGCTCCTTGTCCACCGTTTTGAACGTGAAGTTGCGCAGGGTGCGCACGATCGAGCCGTACGCCTCGCTGGCGGTCGCCGAGACCCGGGCGCCGGGCGGCTCGTCCATGAACGGCATGAACTTGTCCGGGAAGCCCGGCATCGTGCAGGCGATGCAGATGCCGCCCACGTTGGGGCAGCCGCCGACGCCGTTGATCCAGCCGCGCTTGGGCACGTTGCACTTCACCACCGGGCCCCAGCAGCCGATCTTGACGAGGCACTTGGGCGAGCCGTACTCGGTGGCGAACTGCCCCTGCTCGTAGTAGCCGGCCCGGTCGCACCCCTCGTGGACGGTCATGCCGAACAGCCACGTGGGCCGCAGCGCGTCGTCCAGGGGGATCATCGGGGCCTGCCCCGCGAGCTGGTACAGCAGGTAGAGGATCGTCTCCGACAGGTTGTCGGGGTGGATCGGGCAGCCGGGGACGTTGACGATCGGGAGCCCCGCCTTCGATCGCCAGTCCCAGCCCAGGTAGTCGGCCACGCCCATGGCCCCCGTGGGGTTGCCGGCCATCGCGTGGATCCCGCCGTACGCCGCGCAGGTGCCGGCCGCGAGGATCGCGGTCGCCTTGGGGGCGAGCCGGTCCAGCCACTCGCTCGTGGTCATCGGCTGACCGGTGTCGGGGTTGTTGCCGAACCCGCACCAGTAGCCCTCACGCTTGATCGACTCGTTGGGGATCGATCCCTCGATGACCAGGACGAACGGGTCCAGCTCGCCGCGGTCGGCCTTGTGGTACCACTCGATGAACGTGTCGGCGCCCTGCATCGGCCCGCACTCGAAGTCGATCAGCGGCCAGTGCACCGCGACCTTAGGCAGGCCGGGCAGCGCCCCGAGCACGATCTCCTCGATGCTCGGCTGGGTCGCCGCCGTGAGGGCGACCGAGTCGCCGTCGCAGCTCAGCCCCGCGTTGATCCACAGGATGTGGACGGGCGACTCCTGCGTCTCGTCCCGCGTTTCCACCGGCGCGGTCATGCCGCTCACCATCCCCGTGACGTTCCTGCGTAGGTGCTGCCCGCCAGCGCGTCCTGGGTCAGCTCCCACAGCGCGTGGTAGACCGTGGTCTGGGCCTCCTGGATGCGGTGCACGGAGGTCGACGGGACGACGAAGAGGTGGTCGATCGTGCCGAGCTCGGCCATCTGGCCGCCGTCGTACCCGGCCAGCCCGACCGTGACCATGCCGCGCCGGTCGGCCTCCCGGAAGGCCGCGATGAGGTTGCGCGAGTTTCCGCTGGTGGACAGCCCGAACGCGATGTCGCCCGGCCGTCCCGAGGCCGCGATCTGCCGGGCGAACACCACCTCGAACCCGATGTCGTTGGCCAGGGCCGTCACCACCGCCACGTCGGCAGTCAGGGCGAACGCCGGCAGCGGCCGGGCGCCGGCGCCCGGGTGGAGGAACAGCGCGGCCACGTCCTGCGCGTCGGTCGAGCTGCCTCCGTTCCCGAAGGCGAACAGCCGCGCTCCCCGGGAGAACGCGCCCGCCATGGCCCAAGCGCACGCGGCCAGCCGGTCGCCGTCCCGTTCGAGGACCGCCCGGCGCAGAGCCACGATCTCGTTGGCCTTCTCGACGGTCGACGCGCGGACCGACGTCAGAACCGCCTCCAGGTCCGTGGCGCCGGAGTAGAGGAAGGGGTAGAGCGACTCCATCGAGTCACCGGGCCGCTCGCTCATGGCCCCTCCTCGCGGCAGGCGTCAGTGATCACGGCGATCGCCTCCTTGGCGTGGACGAGCAGCACGTCCCCGAGACGGGCCTCCACGAGGGCGACGCTGACCTCCTCCTCGCCGCCGCCTCCGTCGACCATGGCGAGGCCGTCGCCGAGCAGCCGGACGACCCGCACCCGGACCGCCTCGTCCGAGCAGGTCACGCACACCTCGTCGTGGCAGGGCGACTCGGGGGCGCTCACGCGACCACCCGGGGGCCGAGCACCCCCGGCTGCTCGAAGAACACGTGCACCAGCTCCCAGAGGATGTGGTAGGTCGTGACGTGGACCTCCTTGATCACCCGAGGGTCGCCGGACCGGACGACCAGGGCGTGGTCCACCGAGGGGCTGCGCGCGATCGCCCCGCCGTCCCCGCCGGTCAGCGCCAGCGTGAGCAGGCCCATCGCCTTCGCGGTCTCCAGGGCGCGCAGCACGTTGCGGCACTCCCCGTGCGGGCTGACGCCGAGCGCCATGTCCTGCGGCACGGCGAGGTGCCTGATCTGGTGGGCGAAGACCTCGTCGAAGCCGCTCTCGGCGGCGACGCCGGTGATCGTGGCCACGTCGCCCGTGAGCGAGAACGAGGGCAGGGCCCGCTTGCCGACGATGACGGGGTGGACGAACTCGACCGCGATGTGCTGGGCGTCGGTCGCCGCCTCCCCGTCGCCGAAGACGATGAGACGGCCGCCGTCGTGGAACCGGGTGGCCATCGCGTGACAGGCCCGCGCGACCGCGTCCGCGTCCCGTGCCAGGCCACAGGCGGGCCGGGCGCGGCGGGCGAACACCTCGCCGACCGTGGCGAGCGCCGACTGGTCCATCGCGGACCACTTCCCCCGGCTCGCGTGCCCCGCGTTCCCCGGAGCGGAGCAACCCCCGATCCGACCGTACGCTTCCACCGACTTACCGAAATCAACAAATGTCGGTGATTACGTAAATATCGACTGAGGTGGGATGGCGACATGACGCGGCCCCGGTCCGGAGGCGTCCGGACCGGGGCCGCGATCGTCCACCAGGGGACGGCGTGCGGGCTAGCCCACGCTTCGCCTGCCGTACAGGCCGGCCGCGAGGATCACGCCGACCGCGGCGAGGACGACCTGGATGATCAGTTCGATCCAGTCGATCCCGCGGGTCTCGGCCACGCCCAGCGCGCCGGCGATCGCCGTGCCGATGAGGGCCGCGATGATGCCGATCACGATGGTCAGCCAGATCGGGATCGCCTGGCGGCCCGGTACGACCAGACGGCCGAGCGCGCCGATGATGAGCCCGATGATGATGGCGGAGATGATGCCGGAGACGGCCATGCTTCACGCTCCTCTTTGTCGGCTGCCAGCCTTCTGCCCGACAGATGGGGGACGACACCTAACGAACCGGTCTCGGACCCCTGTGAGCCGCCGGGGCGGGAACCCTCCCGCCCCTCCAGTCGTTCCCACAATTCACGACTTTTTCCCCAAATTGGTACGAATCGGGAGGTGCCGTGGAGGTCGAGCGCACGGCGTTGCCGGGGATCGGGCTGCAGCATGTGCTGACCACGGAGCGCCGGCGGCAGGTGGGGGTGATCTCCCACCACACGGGACGGCGGGACCTCGTCGTGTACGACAAGGAGGACCCCGACACCTGCGTGGTGACGGTGGCGCTCACCGCCGAGGAGGCCAACGCGCTCGCGGAGCTCCTGGGCACCGGGCGGGTCGTCGAACGCCTGGCCGAGCTGCAACGGCAGGTGGAGGGCCTGGTCACCGAACAGATACCGATAGCACCGGGATCGCCGTACACGGGCCGGCCGCTGGGGGACGCGCGCGTGCGCACCCGCAGCGGCGCCTCGATCGTCGCCGTCGTCCGCGACGGGCAGGTCGTGGCCAGTCCGCGCCCGGACTTCCGCTTCGAGGCGGGGGACGTGGTGGTCGTCGTGGGCACCGCCGAGGGCACCGCGGCGGTCGCCGACATCCTCTCCAGCGGGTGATCGCGGATGCACGCAGCCGTCCAGCTCATCGAGCTGGGAGCGATCATCCTTGCGCTGGGCCTGCTCGGCGCGGCCGCCGTCCGCTTCTCCGTCTCCGCGATCCCGCTCTACCTCCTGGCCGGCCTGGCGTTCGGCGCCGGCGGCATCCTTCCGCTCACCACCAGCGAGGAGTTCGTCTCCGTCGGCGCCGAGGTGGGCGTCATCCTGCTGCTGTTCACGCTCGGGCTGGAGTACACGGCCGACGAGCTCGTGGGCACGTTACGCACCTCGGCGCCGATCGGCCTGCTCGACCTCGTCCTGAACGCGGCCCCCGGCGTGGTCGCGGCCCTGCTGCTCGGGTGGGGACCGGTCGGCGCCGTCGCCCTCGGCGGCATCACCTACGTCACCTCCTCCGGGATCACCGCCAAGGTCGTCGGCGACCTCGGCTGGCTGGGCAACCGCGAGACGCCGGCCGTGCTGTCGGTGCTGGTCTTCGAGGACCTCGCGATGGCGGCCTACCTGCCGATCCTCACGACGCTGCTCGCCGGGGCCGGGCTGGTGGCCGGGGCGACGAGCCTCGCGGTGGCGGCGGCCACGATCACCGTCATCCTGCTCATCGCCCTGCGGCACGGGCGGCTGGTGGAGCGGTTCGTGGCGAGCCCCAGCGACGAGGTCCTGCTGCTGAAGGTGCTGGGCCTGACCATGCTGGTGGCGGGCGTCGCCCAGCAGCTCCAGGTGTCGGCGGCCGTGGGGGCGTTCCTCGTCGGCATCGCGCTGTCCGGGCCGATGGCGCACAGCGCCCGGCAGGTGCTCAGCCCCCTGCGTGACCTGTTCGCCGCCGTGTTCTTCGTGTTCTTCGGCCTGCAGACCGATCCCGGGCAGCTGCCCCCGGTGCTGCCGATCGCCGCCCTGCTCGCCCTCATCGGCGTGGCGACGAAGTTCGGGACCGGCTGGCTGACCGCCCGGCGCGCCGGGGTCGCGCTGAGCGGCCGCCTCCGGGCGGGGGCCGCGCTGATCCCGCGCGGCGAGTTCAACATCGTCATCGCCGGCCTCGCGGTCGGCGGCGGCGCCAACCCCCGTCTCGGCCCGCTGGCCGCCGCCTACGTGCTCATCCTCGCCGTGGCCGGCCCGCTGCTCGCCCGCGCCGCCGAGCCGGTCGCCCGCACCCTCCGCCGTCGTGCGAAGGCCCCCCGGCCGCGCCCCGCGGGGTCGCGGCCGCCGCGCGAGGAGACCCGTCCCGTCCCCGAACGCCTGGACGACCTGGACGAGCGCGAACGGGCCGACGAGCTGCCCTGACCGCACGCCCGGCCCGCGCGTTCCGGCCGCACGCCCGGCTCGGGTGGCGGGCCGGGCCGTGCGGCTTCAGGCCGGCAGGCCCATGGAGTCGGCGAGGGACTCCGTCTCCACGGCGAGCAGCGTGGCCGGGTCGTGGCCCATGCCCTCGAACCGGCCCTGCACCTCCAGGACGACCGCGCCGTGCAGGCGACTCCAGGCGATCACGGTCCCCGCGAGCGCCGCGGCGGGGTCGGCCGCGTCCGGGGCGTGGGCCCGCACCCAGCCGGCCACGCCGGCGTCCCGCTCGATCCACCGGGCGATCTGGGCGCGCATCTCCTCGGCCGCCGGCCAGATCCGGCCGTGGGCCAGCACGCCGAGGAACGGGCCGAGCACCGCGCGGGCCCGCGTGACCGTCTCCTCCGGCGGCCGGTGGGCGGGGGAGGGCGCGTCCGCCAGCAGCCGGTAGAGGTGGGGCGATCCGACCGCCCACCGCCGGTACGCCCCGGCCAGCGCGTGCAGCCGCTCCCGTGGGGACAGGCCGGCCGTGCCGGCGCAGGCGGCCCGCATCGCTGCAGCCGCGCCGTCGTACGCGTCCATGACCAGCTCGGTCAGCAGGTCGTCACGGCCCCGGAAGTACTTGTAGAGGGCCGGCCCGGTCAGGCCCAGCCTCCTGGCGACGGCGTTCAGGCTCAGGGCCGCCGCCCCGCCCGCGCCCACCTGCTCCAGAGCCGCCTCCTTGATCTCGGCGCGTAACCGGCTGCGGTACCGCTCGCGCGACGTCCCCTTGCCGCCGGACATGCCGGGGGGCCTCCTCGACGCTCGTGACCACGACCACAGCTTCGGTTGTAACCTCTCACCGCGGTAAGGTCACGATTCCCGATCACCAAGGAGCCTTTTCGTACGCGCCGAATCAGGCGCAGAAAGCCGCCGTGCCCGATGACGGGCTACTGGGACAGCGGAAGGCGGACGACGAAGCAGGCGCCCCGGTCGCTGTCCCGGATGGTGAGCGTGCCCCCGTGGCTCCGGGCGATCTCCCGGGCGATGGGCAGGCCGAGGCCGAGGCCCCCCGCGTCCCTGCTGCGGGCGCTGTCCAGCCGGGTGAACCGCCGGAACACCGCTTCGCGCTGGTCGGGCGCGATCCCCACGCCGTCGTCGAGGACCTCCAGCTCCGCCATCCCCCCTCCTGAGCGCGGGTCGGGGGCGTAGCCGTCGTCCACCCGGCGCACCGTGATCGTGACCGTGGAGAGGGCGTGCCGCTGGGCGTTCCGGACCAGGTTGCCGACCAACTGCCGCAACCGGGACCGGTCGCCCGCGACCATCAGGCCCTGTGTCAGGTTCCGGACGACCGTCAGATGCGACGGCGTGCCCTCCAGCTCCGTGGCGACCAGGACGGAAAGGTCCACGGGCCGCCGCTCGCAGGGCACGCCGGAGTCCAGCCGGGTGAGGGTCAGCAGGTCGCACGCGATCGACTGGAGGCGCTCCACGCTCGGGAGCACGTCCTTGCACAATGTGGAGGTGTCCACCTCCCCCGGCGCCAGGAGGGCGTCCTCCAGTTGTGCGCGGATGGCGGTGATCGGCGTGCGCAGCTCGTGCGAGGCGTCGGCGCAGAACCGCCGCTGCTGCCCCAGCGCGTCCTCCAGCCGGTCGAGCGTCTGGTTGACGCTGCGGGCCAGCCGGTAGATCTCGTCCTCGGGGGCGGGGATCGGGACCCGGCGGCCGAGGTCGGTGCTCTGGATGTCGTCGAGCTGGGCCCGGATGGCGTCCACGGGCCGGAGCGACCGGGCCACGACGCGCCGCGTCCCGTAGACCACCATGATCGAGAAGACGGCCGTGCCGGCGACCAGGAGGGCCGTCACACCGGGGGAGACGTAGAACGGGAGGGTGGGAACGGCGCTGTAGACGGTCCAGTCGCCGTTGCGGTACACCCGCTGGGCGACGACGATGTGGCACCGGTCCGACGTGAACACGGAATGGCAGACGACCTCGCTGCTCACCCTGCTCGGGCCCCTCGGCGTGAAGTGCGCCATGAGCGGCTTGTTCTGGAGATCCCTGCTCGCCGCGACGACCCGTCCCCGGGGATCGACCACCTGGACGGGGCGGACCAGGTTTCGCGGGATGGGCGGAAGCGGGTTGACGACCTGTCCGCGGTCGACGTAGTAGGCGGTCAGGTCTCCCACGGCCGTCGCCTCCTTCGTGAGGTCGCAGGCGGTCGCCCTGCCGATGACGATCAACAGGACCATGAAGAACGCGACGCAGAGAGCGCCGAACGCCGTGCCGACGAACAGCGCCAGCCGGCCTCTGATGGAGCGATTCTCGAGTCTCACCGTGAACCCCCGATCGCACGGTGTCCTGAGGGACCAGAACAAGCCTGACCCGACGGCGGGCGACGCGGTATCGCACATCCACGCGATTAGCTAGGCGGGGGTGCGGTTGCGGGGCCCGGAACGACTGATGTCTCATGGACCTATGGGGGGCGTCCGGCAGGCCCCGGCAACCGTAGGCGAGCCCGATTCCTTGCGGTCATCCTGGCCGGGTTGGCGCGGCCGTACGCGGGAGTGGGACGTAGTCCTCGGCATGCTTGGGGCGGCCCAGGCCGGCCGGGGCGGGGTCCTGCTGATCGAGGGCCGGCCCGGCACCGGGAAGAGCCGCCTGCTCGACGAGGCGGCCGCCTCCGCGGAGAGGTCGGGGCTCTGGGTCGCCAGGGGCGTCGCCGACGAGCTGACCCAGTTGATCCCGCTGGCCCCGCTGATGGCGGCGCTGGGAGCGCCCGCCCGCTCCTCCACAGTGGGCGAGAGCGGGCCGGGCCCGGGCGATCAGCGGCTGCTGCTGGTGGAATACCTGCAGGAACCGCTGGAACGGCGGGTGGCCCAGGGGCCGGTGGTCCTCATGGTGGACGACGTGCACTGGGCCGACCCGATGACCCTGCTGGCCCTGAGGTCGATGACCAGGGACCTCGCCTCCTACCCGCTCGTCTGGATGCTGAGCCGTACGAGCGGCGGCGGGGCCGGTCGCCGCATCGAGCGGCTGTTCGACCTGCTCGAACGCGACGGCGCGAACCGGATCGCGCTGCGGGCGCTGGACGAGGCGGCGGTGGCGGACGTCGCCACCGACGTGCTCGGGGCGGTGCCCGATCCGGACGTCCTGGCCCTGACCCACCTGGCGGACGGCAATCCCTTCCTGCTCGTCGACCTCCTGGAGAAGCTCAAGGCCGAGGGCGTGGTCCAGGTCGCCGGCGGCCACGCCCGGATGGTGTCCGCGCGGCTGCCCCGGGTCCACGAGGTCACCCGTGAACGCCTGGAGGAGCTGCCGAACCCGACCCGGCACCTGCTTCAGGTCGCCGCGGTCCTGGGCCGGTCGTTCTCGGTTCAGGATCTGGCCGAGATGCTCGGCGAGTCGAGCTCCGGCCTGCTGCCGAGGCTGGAGGAGGCGCTGTCGGCGGGCGTGGTCGAGCCCTCGGGTGACGAACTGGCCTTCCGGCACGATGTGCTGTGGCAGACGGTGCTCGGGGCCCTTCCCGCCGCCGTGCGGCGGGCCCTGCACCACGACGCGGGACAGATGCTGCTCAAACGGGGCGGGTCCGCCGTTCCCGCCGCCACCCACCTGATTCACGGCGCCACCCGGGGGGACGGGCCCGCGCTGCTGGCGCTGGACCGGGCGGCCCGGGAGGTGCTGTACACCTCCCCCCAGACGGCCGCCGACCTCGCCCTGCGGGCGCTCGACCTGAGCGACTGCGCCGGCCAGGACTGGTGCGCCCGCGCCGCGACGGCCGTCGACGCCCTGACCGCGATCGGCCGGCTCGCCGAGGCGGCCGATCTCGCCCGCGACGCCCTCGCCAGGGCGTCGCCCGAGCAGGTGCCGCGCCTGCGACGCGCGCTGGCCTACAACCTGTTGCTGAGCGGCCACCCCGCGGAGGCGGTGACCGAGTCCGAACGCCTGCTCGAACAGGACGATCTCGCCGACGAGCTTCGCGGGTGCGCGGAGTGGGGGCTGTTCTGGGGCCTCATCTCCCTGGGTGACCTGAGGAAGGGGGGTGTCCTGGCGGAGGCCGTCCTCCGCGAAGGGGCGCGGCACACCGACGCCGCCGTCGTCGGGGCGCTCCTGCTCCTCGCCCGGTGCGCCATCGTCGACGGGCGGATCGCCGACTCGTTCGCGCACCTGTACGAGGCCATCCGGATCGCGGACACCGGGACCGTCCAGCCCATACAGCGCCCGTACGCGCGCCTGCTGATGAGCCTCCACTTCCGCGCCCTGCGCCACTACGATGCGGCGGACATCGCCGCCCAGGCCGCCGAGGAGGACATCCGGGCCCTCGGGCTGACCGTGTTCGCCGCACAGCCGGCCCTGTTCCGCGCCTGTCTGAAGCTGGCGACCGGGCGGCTCGACGACGCCGCCACCGAGGCCCACGCCGCACTGATGATCGCCGACGAGGTGGGCGCCCACGGGTTCGTCCGCGTCGCGCTGTCCATGCTCGCCCTCATCGCCGTGCGCCGCGGCGACATCGACGCCGCGCTCCGGCACATCGAGCAGTATCCACCCACGCCCCCCGCCCCTGGGATGCTCTACGGATCGGGGCTCGAACAATGGGTGACGGCCGCGGTGGCCGAGGCCCAGGGCGACGCCGGACGGGCCATGGAGATCCTCCAGCCCCTCTACGCCGACCCGGCCGAGCGACGCTGCGCGATCCTCGTGGGGCCCCTGTCGACCGCCTGGATGACCCGCCTGGCGCTGGCCACGGCCAACCGCCCGTACGCGCAGGCCATCCTCAAGAGCGCCGAGCACCTGGCCAGGAGGAATCCGGACGCCCCCATCTTCGCGGCGGCCGCCGCCCACGCCCGCGGGCTCCTCCACCGGGACGCCGACGCCCTCGCCTTCGCCGCCGACAATCATCCTCAGCCGTGGGAGCGGGCCTCGGGAGCGGAGGATCTCGGAGTCCTGCTGGCCGCCTCGCCCGACGCCTCCGCTCGCGAACGGGCCGTCGAGAGCCTGGACCGGGCGCTCGACGGCTACCAGGGCATCGGCGCCCACCGGGACGCGGCACGGGTGCGGGCGAGACTGCGGGAGCTGGGCGTACGGCGCCGCCACTGGGCCGGCTCGACGCGGCCCGCCTTCGGCTGGGAAAGCCTGACCGACACCGAGCGCACGGTGGCCACACTGATCGCCAGGGGCATGACCAACCGCCAGGCCGCCGCGCGGATGTTCCTGTCCCACCACACGGTCTCCACCCACCTGCGCCGGATCTTCGGCAAGCTCCAGATCGCGTCCCGCGTCGAGCTCGCCCGCATCGTCACTGAGCAGTACGCCCTGCCCGACGGCTGAGAGCGGCGACGGATCACGAGGGCCGCCGGACGCTCTCGCGACGGTGCCCGAGGGCCAGGGCGCAGATCGAACGGCCGCGCCCCCGTCCGGCGGGATGACGCCGGGCGGCGGCGAGCAGGTCCGCCGCCCGGCGCGGATCGGTCAGTCGCCGAGGTTGATGTAGTCGGGGATGTCCGGGATCGGGCTGATGAGGTCCTTCAGCTGGGCCACCTGGTCCGCGGGGGGAGGCGTGATGCGCACCTTTCCGCCCCAGTGCGTCAGGCGGGTGGAGCTCCGGAGCACGAGTTCGTCGCCGGTGCCCTTGACCGCGTTCTTCTCGGTCCCGAGCGACGCCCTGATCGCAGTGGACACGTGGCGCACCAGGCCGTCGGAGCCGATCCAGACCCGCCAGTACAGCGGGCTCCTGCGCTCCTCGGCGCTCATCGTCGAGAGGAGCCTCCTGGTCTGCGGCGTGTCGCCGTAGTAGGCGGTGTAGTACCCGCCCAGGGTGATGGTGCCGCGGTAGGCGGTCGTCCTGACGCGGTCCTCGGTCCCGCCGGCGCCCTTGGCGGCCGTCGTCGCGAGCAGCGCCTTCAGCAGGCCGGGACGGAACACGTCGACGAGCTGGAAGCCGGCGGACAGGGAGGCCGCCGGGTCGCCCCCGGTGAGCGCCAGCCAGGTCTTGCCCGGCGGCAGGAGGTCGCTGAAGATGCCGCCCTGCTGGTAGCTCGTGCCCTTGACCGTGATCGTGCGGGTTGGCCCGTCGAGGCCCTGCAGGACGTCGTCGTCCCCGAACAGCCCGCCCCAGTCCATCGTCGAGGTCGTGTCGGTGGCCGCGATCCCCGAGGTGCCGAACTGGACGTCGCCCTCGTCGTGATACTTGACGGCGATCCCCTGGCGGCTGCCGATCGTCCCCGAGGTGGCGATGTGCACCCCGCGGCCCGCCACGAACTGCTTGCGGATCACCGGTTTCGCGGCCTGGGCGTGCGCCGGCGCCGTCAGCGCGGGCGTGGCGAGGGCGGCCGCCGCCGCGCAGACCAGGGCGGCGATTGTTCGCCTCATGGGCGTTCCTCCCGTGTGGTGCCGCGTCTGTTTGCGGCGACCTACGGAATCCTCCCGTTCCATGATCACACGGGAGTCACGAAACTCGGCGGAAGCCGTGCAGATCCCGACGGGGAACGCGCCTGCAGGACGTCCGGCTCGCGAGGAACATCTGGTCTGTGACCGGAACGTTTCCCACTCTTCATCTTGACGATTCCGCACAGGTGGGTAAGAGTGCTGGCCGAGAGAGCGCTCTCTTGCGTGTTGCCGATCCGCCGGCACCCGTCCGGGACCCGCGTCAGGGGACCCGGCGTGGCTGTCGCGCGGGTCCATTCCCCCACGTCAGGAGCCGTGATGCCACCGATCTCCCCGCCAACCCTCCGCGCGGGCCGCCGCCGGAGATCCGCCGCCGCGCTCGCCGCGCTGGCCGCCGTCGTCGCCGTCGTGCTGGCCGCCTACACCGCCGTCGTCACGCCCGCCCAGGCCGCGAGCACCCTGCTCTCGCAGGGCCGGCCGGCCACCGCGTCGTCGACCGAGAACGCCGGGACCCCGGCCTCGGCCGCCGTGGACGGCGACGCCGCGACGCGCTGGTCCAGCGCGTTCAGCGACCCGCAGTGGCTGCAGGTCGACCTCGGCGCCAGTGCGAGCATCACCCAGGTCACGCTGACCTGGGAGGCCGCCTACGCGAAGGCGTTCCAGATCCAGACGTCCGGCGACGGCTCGTCGTGGACGACCGTCTACTCGACCACCACCGGCGCGGGCGGCACGCAGACGCTCAACGTGACGGGCACCGGCCGGTACGTCCGCCTGTACGGCACGGCCCGCGCCACCGCGTACGGCTACTCCCTGTACGAGTTCCAGGTGTACGGGACGATCGGCGGGGGCGGCGGCTGCGGCACGGCCGACGCCGCGCAGGGCCGGCCGGCGACCGCGTCGTCGGCCGAGAACGCCGGGACGCCGGCCTCGGCCGCCGTGGACGGCGACACCGGGACGCGCTGGTCCAGCGCGTTCAGCGACCCGCAGTGGCTGCAGGTCGACCTCGGCGGCAGCACCACGGTCTGCCAGGTCGTGCTCAACTGGGAGGCGGCCTACGCGAAGGCGTTCCAGATCCAGACGTCCGGCGACGGCTCGTCGTGGACGACCGTCTACTCCACGACGACGGGCACGGGCGGCACGCAGACGCTCAACGTGACGGGCACCGGCCGGTACGTCCGCCTGTACGCCACGGCCCGCGCCACCGCGTACGGCTACTCCCTGTGGGAGTTCGTCGTCCACACGACGGGCGGGACGACCACCCCGACGCCGACCCCCACCCCCACGCCGAGCCCGACCGGCTCCAACCCGCCGGACGCGTTCTGGGGCGACACCGGCAGCATCCCGGCCGCCAGGAACGTGCTCACGGTCAAGATCCTGAACCGGACCAACGGCAAGTACCCCGACAGCCAGGTCTACTGGAGCTTCAACGGCCAGGTCCACTCCATCGCGGAGCAGCCGTACCTGGACATGCCGGCCAACTCCGCCGGGCGGATGTACTTCTACCTGGGTTCGCCCGACAGCCAGTACTACGACTTCATCGAGTTCACCGTCGGGCCGACCGTGTTCAACGGCAACACCACGCGCGTCGACGCGTTCGGCCTCAAGCTGGCCATGCGGCTGCACGCCAAGGACGGGTACGACGTGCAGGTGGGCGAGGACTACGCCACCTTCCAGGAGGACCGCGCGACCACCTTCCAGCGGTTCGCCAACGAGGTGCCGGCCGAGTTCAAGCCGCTGGCCCAGGTCCAGGCGCCGTACCGGATCCCGGCGCCCGGCAGCTACAGCGGCTTCCGGGCCGGCGGGGCGAACGCGAACTACTTCACCAGCTACGCCACCGCCAACGGCATCTCGGCGGCGACCTCCGACATCTTCGGCTGCGCCGGGTCGCTCGCCAACGACCCGGGGCACTGCGCCGCGCTGAACCGGCACGTCGCGCATCTGCCGCAGTCGCAGTGGTCGACGCCGAGCCTGTACTACCAGGCCGCCCCGGCCAACTACTACGCCAAGTTCTGGCACGACCACGCGATCAACCACCTGGCGTACGGCTTCCCGTACGACGACTACGCGGGCCAGTCGTCCTTCATCTCGCACGGCAACCCGCAGTGGCTGCTGGTCGCCGTCGGCTGGTGATCCCCGCCTGACCGCACGCCCGCGACGGCCCCGCGTCCCCTCGCTGCCAGGGACGCGGGGCCGTATCATCTGTGTCCTCCCCTTCTCCGACGGGATCGAGGTCGAGATGGACATCGCCGCTTTGACCGCGTTCCTCGCCCCCCTGCTGCCGTACCTGCTGAAGGCGGGGGAGAAGTTCGGGGACGCCGCGGCCGAGAAGATCGGCCAGGAGACCTTCGGGTTCGCCCAGAGGATCTGGTCCGCCCTGCGCGGGAAGGTCGACGAGAAGGACGCGGCCAAGGAGGCCGTCATCGACGTCGCGCGGGATCCCGACGACGAGGATCTGCGGGCCGTTCTGCGGGTTCAGCTGAAGAAGCTGCTCGCGGAGGACCCGGAGCTCGCGGCCGAGGTGGAGGGGCTGTGGCGGCAGGCGACGGCCGCGACAGGAGGAGTCGTCACGAACGTGACCGCCAGCGGAGCCGGGTCCGTGGCCATCGGGCGCGACGCCACGGGCAGCACGATCACCACCGGCGGCACGGGACCGACCGGCTGAGGGCCGGGCGGCGGCTCCGGGGCGAGAGCGACCGGACGCCGAGCACGCCCGCGGCCGGGTCCGGGGGCCGGGTCCGGCGTGGGCGCCCACCTGGGCGTCAGCGGCGAAGCCGCCACAACCAGACCTCCGCCATCCGCCCGTCGAACACCCGCACGTCGTCGTCCGGCCAGGCCCCGATGTTCAGCCCGTACGGCCACTCCACGCCGCCCACGCGGCCGAGATTGTCCTCCCGGGAAGCGGCGAGGGCGCCGTCCACGGAGAGCGTCATCAGGTCCAGGCCGTCGTACACGAAGCTCACGTCCACCCAACGGCCGGTCGGGACCAGGCCGGGCGCGGTGGCCAGGACGTGCCACTGCAGGCCCGCGTACACGCTGCCCAGCAGGGCGCCGTCCGGCTCGATGGAGAAGGAGAAGGCCAGATAGCCCTCGACGAGGGTCCGCCGTTCCGCCAGGGCGTCCGCGCGGAGGCGCACGCGGGCCCGGACGCCCCCGAGGTCGGCGAGGCTGGGCGAGGGGAACACGACCACCCGGGAGCCGCGGCCGTCGAAGGGCATCCCGTCCGGGTCGGGCCGCGTCGCGCTGTGCCCGTGGTTGCCGTGCCCTGACAGGTCGGCGGAGCTTCCCGACGTGTACCGGTGGTGGACGACCAGCTCGAATCCCGGCATCACGGCCACCACCGGTACGCGGCCGTGACCGCCGCCGCCATGTCGACCAGTCCCTGCGGCCCGGCCAGTTCGAGCAGCCCGGGCAGCAGACCGGGCGTCACCTCCAGCAGTTGGGCGCGGGCGCCGGTGGCGAGCAGGCGCAGAACCGTCCGCACATGGTCGAGGACGTCGAAGGTGCCCGCGGCCACCAGCGGCCCGGTCAGGCTCGCCAGCACCCGCCCCCTGGCGACCGGGTCGGGCAGTCCCCGCGCGAGGAGGACCGCGACGGCGAGCGCCTCGCCCGGCAGCGGGCGGACCCGGGTCAGGGCGTTCTCCCGTTCGATGTCGGGCAGCATCCGTACGAGGTCGAGGGCGTCGCCCGCCCGGCCGCGTCGTCCCAGGGCGAGGGCGACGGCGATGGTCGCCTGCCCGAGCGTCACCGGATCGGTGATCGCGGGGAGCGTCGTCCGGGCCTCCTCCAGGCCGTCCCGATCTCCGCCGGGCGGCGCAGCCGACGCGATCCGGAGGAGGGCGGAGATCCGCCCGCTCGGCTCCGCGATCCCGTCGGCCACGGCGTACGCCGAGTCCGTACGGCCGGCTGACGCGAGGACCTCGGCCCGCCAGTGGCGCGAAGGCAGCCGGGCGGCCAGCTCGGCGGCTTGGTCGGCGCGGCCGGCGGCGGCGAGCCCGGACGCCGCGCCGAACTCGGCCGTCATCCTCCAGTACGGATCGCGGATCGTCCCCACGACCTCGTCCGCGGCCTCCGCCCGGCCCTCCCGGCCCAGCCTCGCGGCGAGCGCGGCGGCGGCGGCGTCGTGCCGCTCGCGGTCGTGGACGGCGGCCACCGCCTCGCGAGCGGCGGGCAGGAGCCCGGCGGGCGCCACGGCGACCAGCCCGGCCAGGACCGCGCCGCCGTCGTCCGGGGAGGCCAGGGCGATGTCCAGCGCGTCGGCGAGCAGCCGGACCCGCTGCGCGGGCTCGTCGTGGACGGCCACGGCGCCCAGCACCGCGGCGCGCCAGCCTCCGGGGAGGTCCGCGAGCACCGGAGCGAGCGACCCGTCGGCCGCCATCGGAACGAGCCCGGCCGCGTTCGCCCGCAGCAGTTCACCGCGGGTCGCGGGATCGTCGAGGGCCGCCGCGACGTCGAGCGCGCGGCGCGTCAGGCCGGGCCGCACGGCCTCGCCGGTCTCCGCCGCGATCGCGAACAGCGCCCTCGCCAGTCCCTCGGCGTCCGGCATCTCGGAGGCGCAGGCCAGCGCCATGTCGACGGCGCCGGTCGCGGCCAGGCACGCCGCGATCGACCCCATGGTGGTGGTGAGGATCTGCCGGTCGCCCACGAGGAGGGAGATGTCCAGCGCCGCCCGCAGCACGGCCTCACGCGTCTCCGCCGGGGCGGTCCTCGCCGACTCCGTGAGCAGCTCGGCGCGCCATCGCGGCGACCGCACGAAGCCGCTGGACGCCACGTGCCGGTCGGCGCCGGACGCGGCCGGGTCATCGTCGAGGCCGATCAGGAGGGTGGCCACGCCGCGACGGGTCCGGCGGCGGTACTGCTCCAGGAACTCCGCCGGATCCCGCGGCTCGTGCGCGTCTCCCGACAGCACCGGCGCGACCGGGCCGGGGAGGCTCAGGGCGTCCAGTCCCCGGTGCGCGATGTCGCGTTCGTACGGCCTGCCCATGCCGCCGGCGATGCGGCGCAGGTCGTCGTGGTGCTCCGGCCCGGCCACCTGCGCGAGACGCAGCAGCTCGCCCGCCCGCCAGTACCCGTCGGGCACCAGCTGGACGCTCGCGAGCGCCTCGCGGACCGCCTCGGCGTGGGCCGGCCCGGTCAGGCGCGGCACGAGCGCGCTCAGCGACTCGGCCCTGGCCCGAGCGTCGGACATCTCCCCGGTGAGCTCAAGGGCCTGTGCGGCGGTGAGCATCCCGTGGTCGATGAGCAGGAGCAGCAGTTCGCTGGGAACGTTGCCGGCCACGCTGTCGACGGATGACGCGATCAGCGCGTACCGCAGCTCGAGGGCGACCGTCCGGGGGGCGGCCGGGGCGGCCGCCTTGTCCGGCACCTGTTCGGCACGGCTCCAGGCCCGCTGCACGTCGAGGGCGTAACCGGCGAACTCGCGGCGGGCCCGGTGCACCTCGTACCAGGCGTTGGACGCCGGGGACGGCCCCGCCTCGTCTCCGGCGTCAGCCCGTGGCCACTCGAGCGCCATCAGGCTGTGCAGGACGGCGTCCTCACTCGCGTGGACGAGGTGATGCACCAGATGCCGCAGACCGTAGCCGTCGTCCATGGCGGCGGCGTCGCCGCGCAGCCGCGGCAGCCCCTCCGGAAGCTCGCCCCAGGCGGTGAGGTAGCGCTCCGCGACGCGCCGGTGCGCCTCGCGCTGCGCCACACTCAGCCGGTCGACGAAGAACCGCTCGGCGCTGCTCAGCGCGGACGCGTCCACCTGGCCCGCCATGAACTCCCCGAGGCTGTCGTGGAAGGCGGCGTAGCGCTCGTCCGTCCCCTCGCCGCTGATGTGGAGGAAGGGCCGCCACGCGTCGCCCACGAGGTCGGCCGCACGCCCGGGATCCGGGCACCGGCTCATCTCGCAGAGCAGGTCCAGCGTCAGCGGCTCCTGCGCGGCGGTGAGGGCGACGAGCAGTGGGAGGTCGACGCCGGCCCAGGTGCTCTCGTGCGCCCGCTGCCAGTCCCGCCAGAAGCGGGCGTAGTACTGCCACAGGCCGATGGGCAGCGACGAGAGTTCGCTCGGGCTCCTGGCGCCCGTCCGCAGCTCCGCCAGGACGTAGCGCAGGACCAGCCACACGCCGCCGCACCAGAGCGCCAGCCTGTCGACCACGTCGGCGGGCGCCGCGCCGGAGGCGGCCAGGCGCTCCGCCAGGTCCGGAGCGCCGACCATGCGGTGCAGGTAGGCCCGGATGTCGCCGAGGTTCTCGGGGCTGTCGGGCCGGATCCGGAGCACCCGGCGCGGTGTGTTCACCACCAGGGGGAGGTGCGTCGTGCGCTGGGTGGCCAGGACGTAGACGCCGTCCGGGAGCTCGGACGGCAGGGCGAGCGGGTTCTGGAAGGGCAGGGCCGCCGTCTCGTTCAGCCCGTCCACGGCGATGACGATCGGCTCGCCCGGACGTGTCGCGTCCCGCATGTCGGCGGCCTCGTAAAGGACCTCGGTGAAGAAGTCCGGCCGGGAGGCGTTGGCCCCGAGCACCCCGCCGACCGCCATCGAGCGGAGGTCCCACGCGCGGATCAGCTGGGCGGACAGGTTGCGCAGGGCCACACCCAGGTCGTTCACGTCGGGCATGAGCCGGACGAAGTGGTGGACGTACTTCCGCTCCCTCGCGATCCACGCCATGAACGCGGTCTTGCCCATCCCGGCTTCGGCCTCGATGAGGAGGTAGCCGCGGTCGTTCGACGACAGGAAGCTGTCGATCTCCCGCACCAGCCAGTCCCGGCCGGTGTACTCGTCGAGCCGCAGCTCCCGGTACAGCGCCCGCGGACTGAGGTAAGCCTCCGCCAGACGCTCGTACTGCCCGACGAAGAACTGGTTGACGCCGCCCGTGACGAAGATGCTGTTGATGGCGTCCCCGCCGACGGCGATCGAGCCGGCTCCCTCCGCATGGACCGTCACGGCGCCTCCCGGGCGACCGGCCCACGCGCCCCGGCCTCCCGGCCTGTCCACGGCGACCACGACGAGCGCACCTCGTCACCCTCCATCATCGGCACACGCGCGTCAACGGGCCGCCCGGCGACGCCGGCCCGGCCCGTGTGCCGGCGGAGCCGTCCGCCGGGCCGCGGGTCAGGCGTCACGCGTCCCGTCCGCCAGCGCTCCCGCCCAGTCGGCCAGCACGCGCTCCCAGCTCCACGTCCTGCGGACCCACGACGCCGCGGCCGCCCGCCGCTCCGGCGCGACGCGGAGCGCGGTCTCGACGGCCGCGGCGACCGCCTCCGGGGCGGTTCCCTCGTACGTGACCGGCAGCCCCGCATGGGTGAGATCGCGGACCAGTGCGGCGGGCATGACCGTCGGGACGCCGAGGGCCATCGCCTCCTGCGTCGCACGGGGGAGACCCTCGGCGTGCGACGTCAGCACGCTCACGTCGCTGCCGAGCATGACCGCGGCCACGTCGTCGCGGGATCCGTGCCAGGTGACCATCCCGTCGACCCCGAGGCGCGCCGCCCTCCCGAGCAGGCCGTGAAGGTGCGCGTCGTCGACGGAGGGCCCCACCATGTGCCATCGGATGCCGGGCATGCGCCGGGCGAGGACGGCCAGCGCGTCGAGGATGAGCCCGTGGTTCTTGACGGGGTCCACGCGTGCCACGGTCAGGCACGCGGGCGAGCCGGGAAGCCGCCGTACGACGCGGTCGTCCGGCTCCACGCACTGGCCGCTGACGGTGATCCGCTCCGGGCCCACCTTCAGCTGGTCGGCCAGCCTGCCGGCCGCGAGACTGCCCCACGTGACCCAGTGGTCGACCCGGTCGGCGATCGTCCGGAGGTGAGCCGCGGGCAGGTAGTTGAGGGACACCTCGGGAACGGAGTGCAGCGCCGCCACGACCCGGCGGCCCCGGAGACGGCAGGCCGCCGCCAGGTCGATGCTCTCGTGGCTGACGACGGCGTCGCCGGGCCGGGTGCCGCGGTCCAGCGCCTCGGCGACGCGGTCGATCGCATCCACCTTGTGGTAAACGTCCGCGCCGAAGTCGCCCAGGAGAGCCTCGGGCTCCGGCGAGCGAGGCAGGAGCCGAGGGCTGTGAACGCCGCTGACCAGCAGCCGGACGTTCCACCCGGCCCGGTGCTGGGCCTGCGCGAGAGCGATCGCGCTCAATCCGCGGCCGTGCCCGATCTTGACACGGTTGAGGACGTGGACGACTGACATATCCCCACCCGTATCGAATTCGCCGAGCCCCTGGCCGACGGGCTCGCCGTACCTCTGTCATGGTCGTACGGGAAGGGCCAGGCATCAAGGCCGGTAGTCCTTGAGCGTGATGGCGGAGGCGGCCCTGCGGATGGGCTCGGTGACCCGCTTGATCATGCTGTTCCGGCCCGGCAGGTGCGGCATCAGCCGGAGCATGAGCATCTGGAACCTGATCCGGCCCGGCGACGTCAGCACCATGCCCTTGAGGTTGCCCTCGGCGAGCTTCTGGTTCTCCTCGGCGAAGTGGCGCATGTCGCGCTCGTACGCGGCGAACGCGGCCCGGTGGTCCCCGCGCGCGGCGGCGAGGGAGCCGGCCAGGACGTACGCGCCGACGAGGGCCAGGCTGGTGCCCTGGCCGGAGGCGGGCGAGGGGCCGTAGGCGGCGTCGCCCAGGAGGACGACCCGTCCGGACGACCAGTGGTCCATCCGCACCTGGCTGATGGAGTCGAGGTAGAAGTCGGGGGCGTCCTCCATCGCCTCCAGGAGCCGCGGCACCTCCCAGCCCGTGCCGGCGAAGGCCTCGGCCAGCAGCTTCTTCTGCCCCGCCACGTCGCGCCGGTCGTACGCCATCGGAGGCGAGGAGAACAGGAACAGCGCCTTGGCGTCGGCGGCGCCGCGCGTGCTGTACATCCCGGCGCTCCGGCCGGGGGCCGGGTGCATCATCTCGGTGCGGTCGAGGCCCAGGTGGTTGGGGACCGTGAAGATCGAGATGTAGTGGCCGAGGTCGTGGACGAACCGGGACTCCTCGCCGAAGGCCAGCTCGCGGACGGTGGAGTGCAGCCCGTCGGCGCCCACCACGAGGTCGAACGTCCGGGGCGGGGCCGTCTCGAAGGTGACGCGGACGCCCTCGGGCGTCTCCTCCATCCCGGTGATGGAGTCGCCGAACAGGTGCTCCACGTCGTCCCGGGTCGCCTCGTGCAGGATGCGGGCCAGGTCGCCGCGCATGATCTCGACGTCGTCGCCCTCGCGGCCGCCGAACAGGTCGGCGCTCATGGTCGCCCGCTCCCTGCCGCGGGCGTCGACGAACCGCGCGATCCGCATGTCGGTGCCGTGCCGGCGCACCTCGTCGGACAGTCCCATGCGGTCGACGACCTCAAGGGCCGCGCCGCGAATGTCGATCTTGTAGCCGCCGTCCCTGAGGGAGGGCGCGCGCTCCACCACGGTCGGGGTGAACCCGTGCCTGCGGAGCCAGAAGGCCAGCGTGGACCCGGCGACGCCTCCGCCGGAGATCAGGATGTTCGTCATGGCCCTGACTGTACAAACGTCTCACTCATCTGTCTAGCACAATTGTCCAAGACATCTGTACGAGGATCCGCTAGGCTCTGGGCATGGGAAATCGGGAAGACCTGCTCGCCGGGGCCAAGCGGTGCCTGATGGAGAAGGGGTACTCGGGCACCACCGCCCGGGACATCGCCGCGGCGTCGGGCACCAGCCTCGCCTCGATCGGCTACCACTTCAGGTCGACGAAGGCCCTGCTCGACGCCGCCCTCATCGAGGCGATGGAGGAGTGGGGGCAGGAGCTCGAGAGCACCCTGGCTGCCGAGGCCCCGCCGGACGCCACCCCGACCCAGCGGTTCGAGGCCACCTGGGCGCGGATCATCGAGTCGTACGGCAGGCTCCGGCCCCTGTGGGCCATCCAGTTCGAGCTCGTCGCGCAGATGGACCGCCTGCCCGAGCTGCGGGAGGCCTTCGCGGGCGCCAACCGGCAGGCCCGGCTGGGGCTGGCGGCGCTCTTCGAGGGCCTCGACCCGGCGGATGACGAGAAGAAGGCCATGGCCGTCGGCTCGTTCTACCAGGCGCTGCTCGCCGGACTGGCGACCCAGTGGCTGGTCGACCCGGACAGCGCCCCCTCCGCCCACGACCTCGTGGAGGCGCTGCGCGCGATCCGGGCGGGGCGGCCGGAGGGCTGACCGGGGGAGCCGTCACACGAGCACGGATTCCGCGTCGGCCGGGGCGGGCCGCAGGAAGCGGACGCCCACCGTGCCGAGGGCCGAAGTGAGCAGGACGCCGCCCAGCCCCTCGGTGACCGGAAGGAAGAACGAGACCAGCGTTGCCAGGATCAGTGCCGGGACGGCCCAGTGGACCGTACGGGACCGCAGCAGCGCGGCCGGCAGCAGGACGAACCCGAGCATGCCGGCCAGCACCATGATCTGGACGACGGCGAAGGCCGGCTCGGCGGCCACGCCGTTCGCCGCCGCCACGTCCTGATCGGTCACGCCGCCCGCCGCGAGCGCGCCGAGGGCCGTGCCGCTCGCGGCGTCGCCGAGGTTGCCCAGGATGTTGAGCCCGAGCAGGCCGAGGCCGAGGTGCCCGAGCACGGCGCCCCGGCCGGGGAACAGCCGGGGCAGTCCGGCGAGCCCGGGCAGCATGACGACGGAGGCGATCAGTTGCAGCAGGACGGCCAGGCGGAACCGGCCGGGGTCGGCGGCGACCTCGGCGAGCAGGGCGCGGGCGTCGCCGCCCGGCGTCTTCAGCGCCATCGCCGCGGCCATCGCGGCGGGCCCGGCGATCAGGCAGGCCCCGGCGAAGCGGCGGCGGAGATCTGCGGCGGATGCGGACATGTGAGCCTCCTCGGTCGGTGAGGCCGCCACCGTAGGCGCGCCCCTCGCCCGGGCGCGTCCAGCCGTACGACGATTCCGGCGACCGCGATCGTCCGGCCGTACGACGACTCGGACGGCCGTGCGCGTCCGGCTGTGGGACGAGCACGGCGGCCGCGCGCATCGGGCGGCTGGAGGACGCTGCCGTCGTCCGCTCGGGCGATCCGGCCCGCCGGGGTCCGGGGTTATCGTGAGCGCCATGCGCTGGCTCCCGCCCCGGCCCCCGTGGACCGACGTCGCGGTCGCCGCGCTGCTCGGCGTCACGGCCGTGCTGGAGGCGACGACCGGCGACATCCCCCTGACCGCCGTCGAGATGCTCGCGGCGGCCGCCGCCGTCGTCCCCGTCGCCTGGCGGCGGGTCTGGCCGCTCGGCGTGGTCGCGGCCGACCTCGTGGCCGTGGCCGCCTTCTCGCCCGTGGCGCACAATTTCGAGAGCGGGTACGCGTTCTTCGCCATGATCGTGGTCAGCTACTCCGTCGCGGCCAACGCCAAGCTGCGGGACGCCGTCCTCGGCGCGGCCATGGTGGCCGCGTTCGTGCTGGTCGGCTTCGCGATCGACCCCGGCCGCGGCGGCGCGGGCGACTACCTGTTCACCGGCGTGCTGTTCGGCGGCGCCTGGACGCTGGGGTACCTCATCCGCAGGCGCGGCCTGGAGGCGCGCGTCCTCAAGGACAAGGCGGCCGAGCTCGAACGCCGCCGGGCCGAGGACGCGCAGCGGGCCGTGCTGGCCGAGCGAACCAGGATCGCCCGCGAGCTCCACGACGTGGTCGCGCACAGCCTCAGCGTCATGGTCGTCCAGACCGGCGTCGTACGGCGGCGCCTGCGCCACGACCGCCCGGACGACAGCGAGCTGCTCGACGAGGTCGAGCAGACGGGCCGGGGCGCCATCGGCGAGCTGCGGCGGCTGCTGGGGATCCTCCGCGCCGACGACGAGGAGCTCTCGCTCGCCCCGCAGCCCGGCCTCGACCGGCTGCCGTCCCTGCTCGACCAGATGCGCGAGACAGGGCTGGCGGTCGGGATGACGGTGGAGGGGGAGCCGTCCGCGCTGCCGCCGGGCGTCGACCTGGCCGCCTACCGGATTGTGCAGGAGGCGCTCACCAACACGCTCCGGCACGCGGGGCGGGGCGCGCGCGCCGAGATCGCGCTGCGGTGGACCGGCGAGGCCGTCGAGCTGGAGGTTCGCGACGACGGTCCGGCCGCGGGCGCCGGCGGGAACGGCGCCACCCCGGGCACCGGTCACGGGCTGATCGGCATGCGCGAGCGGGCGGCGCTGTATGACGGGACGCTGGAGGCCGGGCCGTACCGGCGCGGCTTCCGGGTGCGCGCGGCGCTCCCGTTCGGCGGAGGCGGGCGATGAGCATTCGTGTGGTGGTGGCCGACGATCAGGCGATGGTGCGGCGCGGCTTCCGGCTGATGCTGGACGACGAGCCCGACATCGAGGTGGTCGCCGAGGCCGGCGACGGAGAGCAGGCCGTGCGGGCGATCCGTTCGCTCGCCCCGGACGTCGCGCTCATGGACATCCGCATGCCGGGGGTCAACGGCCTGGAGGCGACCCGCCGCCTCGCCGGGGTGGCCACCCGGATCATCGTGCTGACCACGTTCGACCTCGACGAGTACGTCTACGAGGCGCTGCGGGCGGGCGCCGCCGGCTTCCTGACCAAGGAGGCGCCCGCCGAGCGGCTGATCGAGGCGGTCCGGGTCGTGGCGGCGGGGGACGGAATCCTGACGCCGGGGGTGACGCGGCGGGTCATCGAGGCGTTCGCCGCGGCCCCCCTGCCGCGCCGCTCACCCGCCCTCGACGTCCTCACGGCCCGCGAGATCGAGGTGCTGAGGCTGATGGCCCGGGGCCTGTCAAACCCGGAGATCGCGGCCGAGCTGTTCATCTCCGACACGACGGCCAAGACCCACGTCAGCCGCATCCTCACCAAGCTCGGCCTGCGCGACCGCATCCAGGCGGTGATCTTCGCCTACGAGTCCGGCCTCGTCGTTCCCGGCTGAACGGCCGCGGGCCGTCCCCGTGCGCCTTTGCCAGGCGCCGTTCCCGGGCTCGTCGCCGGCGTCTCCGGCGCGCTCCGCCGACACACAGAGGGGGCCGGCGACGCGTGGTCGCCGGCCCCTCAGTGGTGGACGGTCAGGCCGCCCCGGTCATGGCCGCGTGCAGCCGCAGGTAGCGGGCGGCCTCCTCGGGCCTGCTCCGCCGCTCCAGGGTCCGGCCGAGCAGCAGGCAGGCGTAGTCCTCGGCCGGATGGCGCTCCAGGATCAGGCGGAGCTCGGACTCGGCCCGGCCGAGCTGGGCCGAGTGGTAGTAGGCGCGGGCCAGTAGCAGCCGGGCCGCCAGGTCGTCCGGGGCCTCGGCCACCACGTCCGCCAGGATGCGCGCGGCGCCGATGTAGTCCTTCAGCTCGAAGAACAGCCGGCCCCGCTCGTACTCCTCGGCAAGCCTGTCCATCTCACTCCTTTCCGGGCATCGGCCCGTCCGCGTGCGGGACCCGCTCGGCGGGGATGACGCCGAGACGGCCCGCCTGGTAGTCCTCCATCGCCTGGATGATCTCGGCGCGCGTGTTCATCACGAACGGGCCGTAGTGGACGACCGGCTCGCGGATCGGCCGCCCGCCGAGCAGCAGCACCTCCAGGTTGGGCTCCGCCAGGGGCTGGGCGGTGTCCGCCGCTAGCGTCAGCGACCCGCCGGGGCCGAATACGGCCAGCTGTCCCTTGCGGACCGGCCGGCGCTCGGCGCCCACGGACCCCTGGCCCGCGAGCACGTAGGCGAGGGCGTTGAAGTCCGGGTTCCACGGCAGGTCGAGCCGGGCGCCGGGGGCGACGGTGGCGTGGACCATCGTGATCGGGGTGAACGTCACGCCGGGGCCGGCGTGGCCGTCCAGCTCGCCGGCGATCACGCGCAGCAGCGCGCCGCCGTCGGGCGAGGTGAGCAGCGCCGACTCGCCCCCGCGGATGTCCTGGTAACGGGGCAGGTGGAACTTGTGCGCACGCGGCAGGTTGACCCACAGCTGGATGCCGTGGAACAGGCCTCCCGAGACGACCAGGTGCTCCGGCGGCTTCTCGATGTGCAGCAGGCCCGAGCCGGCGGTCATCCACTGCGTGTCGCCGTCGGTGATCGTGCCGCCGCCCCCGTTGGAGTCCTGGTGCTCGAAGATCCCGTCGATGATGTACGTGACGGTCTCGAAGCCGCGGTGCGGGTGCCACGGCGTGCCCTTGGGCTCGCCCGGGGCGTACTCGACCTCGCCCATCTGGTCCATGTGGATGAACGGGTCGAGCGCGGACTGGGGGACCCCGGCGAACGCGCGCCGGACGGGGAAGCCCTCGCCCTCGAAGCCGCTGGGCGCGGTCGTCACCGACCGCACGGGGCGCGGTCCGGCGACGGCCGGATCCGGTACGGCGACGCGCGGCAGCGTCAGTGTGTCGGCGGTGACGGCGGGCATGGCCACCCCTTCTGGTTGAAACTTCAAGTACGTGCGATAGAACCCATGATGGCCCTCAGACATTCCCCGCGCGAACCGAGGCGGCGGACCAGTTCTCCAGCAGGAAGTGGAGCGCCGCGACCCCCCGCTCCCACGACGCCCGGATCTCCCGGGTGTGGGTGAAGACGCCGTTGGTCTCCAGTGTCACGTAGCCGTGGAAGGAGCTGCGCAGCAGCCGTCCCGCGTCGGTCAGGTCCGGTTCCTCCAGCCGGTACGCCCGCAGCATCGCGTGGGTGAGCTCGACGTGGCGGGCGAAGGCCGGGGAGGCGGCCACCACGGCCGGGTCGTGCCGGACCTGCGTCGCCGCGTAGCGGCCGGGATGGGTCAGCGCGTAGTCCCGGTACGCGTTCGCGAACGCGGCCAGCGCGTCCACCCCCGACCGGCCGGCGACCGCGGCGGCGATGCGGTCGGCCATCTCGCCCGCGGCCAGCAGGGCGACCCGTTCCCGCAGGTCCTTCAGGTTCTTGACGTGCGAGTACAGGCTCGGCTCCTTGACTCCGAAGCTGCGCGCCAGCGCCGCCACCGTCACGTTCTCGAACCCGACCGCGTCCGCCAGCTCCGCGGCGGCCTCCGTCACGCGCTCGGTCGTCAGGCCCGCACGAGCCATCCGCCGCCTCCTCTTCCTAAGACCAATAAGTAGTTGCCTAATACCAATAGGCGAAGTAGCGTTCCCCGCCATGAAAGCACTCGACAACGGATGGGCCGACGAGGCGTTCGGCCGCGTGGCCGACGTCTTCCGCCGCGACTTCGACGAGTACGGCGAGCTGGGCGCGGCCGTGGCCGTGTTCGCCGGCGGGCGGCAGGTGGTGGACCTGTGGGGCGGGGTCGCGGACGCGCGCGACGGCCGGGCGTGGTCCGCGGAGACCGTCGTGCCGATCTTCTCCTGTGCCAAGGGTGTCGTGAGCGTCTGCGCCCACCTCCTCGCCCAGCAGGGACGGCTGGACCTCGACGCCCCGGTGAGCCGGTACTGGCCCGAGTTCGCACGGGCCGGCAAGGAGGCGATCACGTCGCGCATGGTCCTCGGGCACCGCGCCGGGCTCCCCGTCCTCGACCGCACGCCCGGCTTCGAGGAGATCGTCGCGTGGACGCCGGTGGTCCGGGCGATCGAGGAGCAGGAGCCGTTGTGGGAGCCTGGCACCGCCCACGAGTACCACGGCCACGTCTTCGGCTTCCTCATCGGCGAGGTGATCCGGCGGATCACCGGCCTCACCCCGGGCGCGTACTTCCGCAAGGCCGTCGCGGACGACCTCGGGCTGCGGACCTGGATCGGCCTGCCGGAGGACGAGCTCGGCCACCTGGCCCGCCTGTCGGAGGCCGAGGGCCGGCCCTCGATGCCCGGTCCCGATTCGCTGCCCGTGCGCATCGTGACCATGAACGGCGTGCTCGTCTTCCCCGGCATCGACGAGCCGCACGGCTGGAACGACCCGGCGATGCTCACCGCGGAGTTCCCCGGAGCGGGCGCCGTCTCGTCGGCGAGCGGGCTCGCCGGGCTCTACGCCGCGGCCGCCACCGGGATCGACGGCGCGCCGCCGCTGCTCGGCCGGGACACGCTGGACGACGCCCTGCGCGAGCAGTCGTCCGGGCCCTCGTGGTCGGGGTTCCCCGACCTGGGGGCCCGGTGGGGGACCGGCTTCCTGCTCGACTCGCCGGGCTTCCGGCCCATGCTCGGCCCGCGCGGCTTCGGCAACGACGGCGCGGGCGGCCAGTTCGCCTTCGGCGACGACGAGTACGGCGTGGGCTTCGCCTACGTGAGCAACCGCATGGTCGGCCACGGCGACGGCCGTGCCACCCGGCTCGCCGCCGCCGTACGGGAGTGCCTGCGCCCGGAGTGACGGCCCACGTGCACGCTCCGGCGCGGGGTCAGGACGAGGGCCGGTGCCAAACGGGGAACTCCGGAGGCCGGGGGTCGGTCCCGGCCTCCAGGACCCGCTTGGCCCGTTCGACGCAGGCCGGGCAGACCGGCAGTTTCACCGACCGCGCCAGCGCCTCAGGGGTGGGTTCGCGCCGGGATCCCAGCGGACTCATGCCGGGCGGGAGGTTCGTCTCCGGGTCGACCAGGAACATCGTGACCGTGTCCGGGTCGAAGCGGAATCTGCGCTTGCAGCCGTAGCAGCGGCCGATCGCGGTGATGTTCTCGTCCGTCATGGGCCGTTCCTCCTCACCGGCACCGTACCTCCCGATGCCGTGGGCGGCGCCCCCGAGGAAGGGAGGGGTCGCCCGGCGGCCCGTATAGTGGTGGCACGCCCTGGCCGGTCCTGGGCGGCGGCGGTGGGGCCCGCCGTTCCCGAGGGGGAGAACCGCGACGCCGCGTCGCCGACGGTCCCTACCGCATGCGATGCGTTCATGCCGGTAGGAGGATCGAGTGCAGGAGCCGGTCACGCCCGTCGACCCCGATGTCGACCTCCACGTCCCGGCCGATCGCGCCGAGGTGCGGCCCAGCCCGCTGCCGGTTCTGGCCGCCGTCTCCGCGGGTGGCGTGCTCGGGGCTCTCGCCCGCTTCGGGATCTCCACCGCCCTGCCGCATCCGCCCGGCGGGTTCCCCTGGTCGACGTTCCTGGTCAACGTGTCCGGGTGTTTCCTGATCGGTG
The DNA here is from genome assembly GCF_016863035.1 of Microbispora corallina. Lineage (GTDB taxonomy): Bacteria > Actinomycetota > Actinomycetes > Streptosporangiales > Streptosporangiaceae > Microbispora > Microbispora corallina. The sequence goes on along the minus strand of NZ_BOOC01000005.1, from coordinate 48,124 downwards.
TGCTGATGGTGCTGATCGGCGAGGTGTGGAGCGGGCGCCGGCTGCTGCGGCCGTTCCTGGGCGTGGGGGTGCTCGGCGGCTACACCACCTTCTCGACGTACGTCGTCGACATCCACCAGGCCCTGGCGGCGGGCGCGGCGGTGACGGCGCTCGCGTACCTCGTGGCGACGCTCGCCGCGGCCCTCACGGCGGTGTGGGCCGGCGCCGCCGTCACGTCGTTCGCCGTCCGCGCCGGCCGGGCCCGCGCGCAGAGCCGCCGGGAGAGCCACCGGGAGAGGAGGCCGTGATGAGGCTGACGGGCCCCGCCGTACGGCTGACCGTCTTCATCGGGGAGACCGACCGGTGGCGTCACCGGCCGCTGTATCACGAGATCGTGGCGCGCGCCCACGCGGCCGGGCTGGCGGGCGCGTCCGTGCTGCGCGGCATCGAGGGGTACGGCGCGTCGAGCCGCGTCCACACCGACCGGATCCTGTCGCTGTCGGACGACCTGCCGGTGGCGGTCGTCATCGTCGACGCGGAGGACCGGATCCGGGCGTTCCTCCCGCAGCTCGACGAGCTGATCACCGAGGGCCTGGTCGTGCTCGACCCGGTCGAGGTGATCCGCTACGCCGGGCGGCCCGCGTCCGAGGGCGGCGCCGGATGACGGTCCTGCTCGTCGTGCTGGGGGCCGCGATCGGCGCGCCCCTGCGCTACCTCACCGACCGGTTCGTCCAGGCGCGCCACGACTCGGTGTTCCCGTGGGGGACCCTCGCGGTCAACGTCGCGGGGTCGCTGGTGCTCGGCCTGCTCGCCGGGCTGCCCGCCGGCCCCGCGGTCACCGCGTTCGTGGGGACGGGCTTCTGCGGGGCGCTGACCACCTACTCCACCTTCAGCTACGAGACCCTGCGCCTGGTCCAGGACGGCGCCCGCTTCTACGCGCTCGCCAACGTCGTGGCCGGTCTGGTCGCCGGTCTGGGTGCCGCTTTCGTCGGCCTGGTGATCGCGCAGGCGCTCACCGCCTGATCCGGTTGCGCCGGGCCCTGAGGGGTAGTCGAGGCGTCATGTCGGATGGTCCCAGTTCGTTCCGCAGCAGGGTGCCCATCGCCGTCCTGGCCCTTTTCGGGTGCGCGGTCTCGACCTACCTGGCGCTGTTCCAGTACGGCGTGCTGTCGTCGGTGTGGGATCCGTTCTTCGGGGACGGCTCCCGGGCGGTGCTGACGTCGGCCGTGTCCCGCATGCTCCCGGTGTCCGACGCGACGCTGGGCGCGGTCGCCTACCTCGCCGAGGCGGTCCTGGAGCTGTCCGGAGGCAGCCGGCGGTGGCACGACCGGCCGTGGCTCGTGCTGCTCGTCGGGCTGACGGCGGCCGCGTTCGCGGTCACCGGCGTCGGCCTGGTGATCACGCAGCCCGTCCTGACCGGCACGTTCTGCACGCTGTGCATCACCTCCGCCGTGATCTCCTGGGTCGTCGCGCTGCTGGTCTCCCGGGAGGTACGGGCGGCGCTGGGCCGGGTCAGGGAGCTGAGGAGGAACGGGCTGCCGCTCTCGGCGTCCCTCGTGGGACGGGCCTGACGAGGCCCCGCGAGATACCCTGAACCCCGCACCGCCGCGAGGTCGCCCGGCGCAAACGCATCGCCCGCCGCCGCGACCGCTGAGGCCGTGGTGCGCTCACCGGGACGGAGTCCCGCGGGACCGCCGTACGGGGACGGGAGACGGCGGCGCGGCCCGGACGGGCGGTGTGGGCGTGGCTTGCGTATGGGCTCGCAGGTGGGGCACGTATCCTGCCGCACGACCATGCCGTGCGGGCGCGTCCGCCGCGCCCCGCCCTGCCGAGAGACCGTCGTGAAACTCACCGAAGAACTGATCGCGCTGCTGCGGCGGCCGAGCACCTGCTATCTCGCGACCACGATGCCCGACGGGTCGCCGCAGCTCACCCAGACGTGGGTGGACACCGACGGCGAGCACATCCTCGTCAACACCGTGCAGACCCACGTGAAGACCCGCAACGTCGACCGGGACCCGCGGGTGGCTCTCGCCGTCTCCGACCCCGACCAGCCGTCGCGGTACGTCCAGGTACGCGGCCGGGTGGTCAAGGTCACGACCGACGGCGCGGCCGACCACATCGAGGCGCTGGCGCAGAAGTACCTGGGCGGGCCGTACCCCTGGTTCGGCGGACGCGACCAGGTACGCGTGATCTTCGTGATCGAGCCCGAGAGGATCGTCAGCCCGCGCTGAGGCCGCCGGCGCCGCTCACGGGACGGTGAGCGGCGCGGCGGGGTCACGTCCTACAGGCCGAGCCTCTTCAGGGCCGTCCGCCAGTCCTTCGCGATCGCCTTCTGCGCGGCCGAGAGCCGTACGTCACCGGCGCAGACGGCCCTGGCGAGCCGGCGCTCCACGGCGTCCTTGTCGAGTGCCGTGCGGCCGCCGGCCTTGTAGAGGGGCTCGGGCCACAGGTTCTTGACGCTCTTCGGCGCCCCGCCCAGAGACAGCGGGATGAGGGCGTCCTCCTGGTAGTGGGACGGCCGGGTGTCCTTGTGGCCGTACTGGGCGATCTGCTTGACCCGCAGCGCGTTCGTGTAGCTCGCGGGCGCCTGGATCTTCTTGACCCAGCCGGCCCTGCAGACGGTGGTGGCGATCGTGGCCTGGGTGACGGCGGGGTTGCGGGCGCCGGGCTGGCACTTCGGGTCGGGCAGCGGCAGATAGGCGCGGGAGCAGGCGGGCTTCACGGGCTTCGCGGTGGGGCTCGGCGTGGGCGTCGGCGCCGGGCCGGACGTCGAGGTGGGCTTCCACCGCCAGTACGACCCGTCCTGCACGCACCTGTAGGCGTCGCCGTCCTCCGAGTAGCCGTACTTGCCGTGCGCGGCGGCCGGGCAGAACGCGCCGGGCGTGACGCACTCCCAGTGGTCGCCGACCTGCCGGTAGCAGCTCGCCGAGGCGGAGTGGGCGACGGCGCCGGCCTGGGCCGCGAACGGGGCGACGAGCAGCCCGAGGGCGACGATGACGACGGATAACAGAGAACGGACGCGCACGGCGACTCCTCTGGTGATGTCTGTGAAGAACGGGACGCAGGAGAAGACGGCCGATCCCACTTCGCGGTTGCCGACGCGAAGCGGGGATGGTCATTCCTTTTCGGGAATTGCCGGTCGGCGGGGCCCTCGGGAGCATTCGGAGTGCTCCGCGACCGTTCGCGGGTTCGCGGAGGGGAACGCGCACGGACATGCCTGCGAGGAGAAACAGTGATCGACATCGACGCGGGGAACCTGGTCGGCCGCTACGTCGCCCTCTGGGGCGAGCCGGACGCCGGGGTACGTCGTACGACCATCGAGGAGTTGTGGGCGGAGGGCGGGGGCCACGTGCTCCAGCCGCCCCAGGAGATCCGGGAGACGGCCGCCGGCCTGGGCTTCGACCACACCACCCTGGAGGTCCACGGGTACGACGCCATCGAGGCGCGGGTGGCCCACGCCTACCGGACGTTCGTCGCCCCGGGGGAGTACACGTTCCGGTCCGCCGGGGACGTCGTCCGCCTCCGCGAGATGGTGAAGTTCACCTGGGAGATGGTGCCGGTCGGCGGCGGCGACCCGGTGGGCGGCGGGCTGGAGGTCCTGGTGCTCGGCGAGGACGGCCGCATCGTGACCGACTACCAGTTCCCCGGCCCCTGACCTGGGACGCGACGGTCCGGGCGGCGCCGATACTGGGGGAATGCTCAGCAGCCACCGCCTGAAGGTGCTCCAGGAGGTCTTCAGGACCGGGAGCATCGCCGGAGCCGCCCGGACGTTGCGGCTGTCGCCCTCCGCCGTCTCCCACCAGCTCGCCCGGCTGGAGGAGGAGGCCGGGGTGGGCCTGGTGGAGCGGTCCGCCCACAGCCTCCAGCTGACCGCGGCCGGGCGGCGGCTGGCGACCCGGGCCCAGGAGGTGCTCGACCTCATCGAGTCGGCGGAGAAGGACCTGTTCGCGCAGGCCAGGGCCGACGCGGGCCAGCTGCGCATCGGGTTCTTCGCCTCGGCCGGGTACCGGCTGTTGCCGCTCGCCCTGTCGTCGTTCACGGCCCGCCACCCCGGCGTCGAGCTCGACCTGGTGCTCGGCCAGCCCCACGAGCTGCTCCCCGACGTCGAACGCGGCGCGCTCGACGTGCTGGTCGTCTTCGAGCACGCCCTCGACACCTGGAAGCCGCCGAAGGGCGTGGAGGTCGTCCACCTCTTCGACGAGCCGCACCTGCTGGTCGTGCCGCTCGGTCATCCGGCGGCGCGCCGGCCCCGGGTGCGGCTCGCCGACCTGGCCGACGATCCGTGGATCACCACGTTCGGCACCGAGACGCCGGTGTCGGTGCTGGAACGCGCGAGCGCGCTGGAGGGCTTCACCCCCGCCATCCGCTGCCGCAGCGACCACTACGAGGTCACGCTCGGCCTGGTGCGGGCCGGGCTGGGGGTGGCCCTGGTCCCGAGCCTCGGCGTCCAGGGGGCCACCGGGGTGCAGGTCTGTCACGTGGAGGGGCCGAAGCTCTACCGGCGGGTGGGCGCCGCCACCCGGCCCACCAATCCCAACCCGGCGCTCCGGGCGTTCCTCGACTACCTCCGCGACGCCTCGGCCCGGCTCAGCGTCACCCTGCGCTGATCTCCGGCCGGGGCTGCAATGCGTCGGCTCGGCCCGGCTGTCACCCCCTGCTGCCAGCCCGGGCGCGCCGTCCCGGCCCCGGCTCAGCGTTGCTCCGCGCCGACCGCCGGCCCTGGCCCAGGCTGCACGAGGGAGCCGATGGCCAGTCCCGCCCGCCGTACGGCCTGGACCAGTGCGTGCTCCGACCCGGCCGGGCCGTGCGCGAGGACGGCGTAGCCCGCGCGGCGCGCGCCCACGATCACGCCGGCGTCGGCCCGCGTCCCGGTGTCCGTGCCGGTCTTGTTCGCCACCCAGACCCCCGGGTACGGCACCGCCCGCGGCGGGAGCCGGTCCTCCGGATCGTGGGGGAGCAGGGCGGGGACCAAGCCTCTGTCGGTGTTGTGCGCCATCCACCCGAGCAGGAGCCCGTGCCACGGCTCGTGCCCGTGGGCGAGGGCCGTGGTGAGGGAGGCCAGCTCCCGGGCCGTGCCGGTGGCGAACGCCGGCGGATGGACGGGCAGCCGGGGCTCGCGGATCCGGTCGTGGATCCGCGTGCGGGCCATCCCGAGCCCGCGGGCCGCCGCGTCGGCCCGGTCGAGCCCGAGCCGCCGCAGCAGCGCGTTCGTCGCCGTGTTGTCGCTGACCGCGGCCGTGAGCAGGGCGAGGTCGGCGACCGTCCACGTGGCCGCCGACAGCCCGGGCGTCTCCCCGGAGCCGGTCAGCAGGCCCGACCCGCCCGCGCGGTCCTCCTCCAGCAGTGTGACCGGCTCGGCCGGGTCGACGGCGCCCGACGCGATGTCCTGGGCGAGCGCGGCGAGCAGCAGCAGCTTGCCCGTGCTGGCCAGGGGGAGCTCGACGTCCTCGTTGAGGGCGAGCAGGCCGGGAACGCAGACGGCCAGCGTCCCCGGGCACCCCTCGCCGAAGGCGTCCGGCATGTCCGCGAGCCCGGCGGCCCCCGTGCCCGCGAGCCCGGTATCCAACGTGCCCGCGAGCCCGGCGTCCGGGCGGGCGGGGGTTTCGCGGCTCACGTGGTCAGGACCCGTCCCGGGCGGGCGCCCGTCTCCTCGCCGTCCCGCACCACGACCGCGCCGGAGACGACCACGGCCTCGATCCCCTCGGGCGGGAGCAGCGGATCGGTGAACGTCGCCCGGTCGGCCACCCGCTCCGCGTCGAACACCACCAGGTCGGCGTGCGCGCCGTCGCGGACCACGCCGCGCCCGGCCAGCCCGAACCGGGCCGCCGCCATGCCGGTCATCTTGTGCACCGCCTCCTCCAGCGTGAGCAGTCCAAGCTCGCGCGTGTACCGGCCGAGCACCCGGGGGAACGTCCCGGCCCAGCGCGGGTGGGGCCGCCCGCCGGGCTTCGGCACGCCGTCCGAGCCGATCATCGCGTACGGCGCGGCCAGCACCCGCCGCACGTCCTCCTCCACCATCGAGTGGCTGATGATCGTCACCTCGCCGCGCTCGGCCACCAGGAGGCCGGCGGCCGTGTCGAGGGGGTCGGCCGACGCGGCGGCGGCGAGCTCGGCGATCGTCCTGCCCTCGGTCTGCGGATGGCGCGGGGCGCACGCGACAGAGATGCGGTCCCAGCCGCCGTTGCCCACCGTGTTCTCCCAGCCCGGCACGCCCTCGGCGATGGCCCGCCGCATGCGGTCGCGCTGCGCCGGGTCGCCGAGCCGCGCCGCGAGGGCCGCGAGGCCGCCGTCGTTCGCCCAGGGCGGCAGCATGGCGGACAGCGCGGTGCTGGCGGCCGTGTACGGGTAGACGTCGCAGGTCACGTCCATCCCGGCGGCGCGTAGCGCGGAGATGCGCGGGAGGGTGCGCTCGGTGCGCCCCCAGGCGTACCGGCCGGCGGTCTTGTGGTGCGAGACGTGCAGCGCCGCGCCGCTGCGCACCGAGATCTCGACCGCCTCCTCCAGCGCCTCCTCCACCCGGGACATCTCGTCGCGCAGGTGGGTGACGTACGGCTTGCCGTGCCGGGCGGCGACGGCGGCGAGCGCGACCACCTCGTCCGTGCCGGCGTACGAGCCGGGGGTGTAGATGAGACCGGTCGACAGGCCCGCGGCGCCCTGGGAGAGGGCGAGGTCGAGCAGCGCGCACATCTCGCGCAGCTCCTCGGGCCGGGCGGGGCGGTCGACGGGCCCGAGCACGCCGGACCGCAGCGTGCCGTGGCCGACGAGGGACGCGACGTTGTTGGCCCGGCCGGCGGCGGTGTGCGCGGCGGCGAACCCCGCGAAGTCGCGGAACATTCCGGTGTCGCCGCCGAAGGTGACCCTGGCGTCGGCGCGCATCGCGGGCAGCCGCGCGGGCAGGGCGGGGAACAGGCCCGAGCCGCAGTTGCCGCAGATCTCGGTCGTCACGCCCTGAAGCACGGCCGCCCGGACCAGGGCCCGTCCGGCGTCCGCCTCGCCGAGCAGGGCCGTGCCGTCGGAATGGGTGTGGACGTCGACGAAGCCGGGGGCGACGATCCGCCCGCGGGCGTCGAGCACCTCGGTAGCCTCGACGGCGGCGCCCGGAGGCAGGACGGCCAGCCGGCCCCCGGTCACGGCCACGTCGGCGGCCCGGCCCGGCGCGCCCGTGCCGTCCACGAGGACGCCGCCCCGGACCAGGAGGTCGGCGCGGCTCATCCGACCTGCCCGAGGAAGGCGCGCAGCCGCTCGTGGCGGGGCGCTGTGAGCACCTCACGGGGGTGGCCCCGCTCCAGGACGACGCCGTGGTCCATGAAGACGAGCTGGTCGCCGACCTCCCGGGCGAACGCCATCTCGTGGGTCACGACCATCATCGTCATGCCGCTCGCCGCGAGGTCGCGCATGACGGCGAGCACCTCCTGCACCAGTTCGGGGTCGAGGGCGCTGGTGGGCTCGTCGAACAGCATCAGGTGCGGCCGCATGGCGAGGCTGCGGGCGATGGCGACGCGCTGCTGCTGGCCGCCCGACAGCTGGGCCGGGTAGTGGTGGGCGCGGTCGGCCAGCCCAACGCGGTCGAGCAGTTCCCCGGCCTCCCGCCGCGCCCGCGCCGCCGGGGTCCGCAGCACGGTGACCGGGCCCTCCATGACGTTCTCCAGCGCCGTGCGGTGCGGGAACAGGTGGAACCGCTGGAACACCATGCCGATGCCGCGGCGCTGCCGGCACAGCTCGGCCGGGCGGAGCGCGTGCAGCCGCCCGCCGCGCTCCTCGTAGCCCATCAGCTCGCCGTTCACCCAGACCCGGCCCGAGTCGATCGTCTCCAGCCGGTTGACGCAGCGCAGCAGCGTGGACTTGCCCGACCCGGACGGCCCGACGACGCAGACCACCTCGCCCGCGGGGACGTCGAGGCTGACGCCCTTCAGCACCTCCAGCGGGCCGAACCGCTTGCGCACCGACTGGATCCGCACCATCGGCCGCTCGTTCATGAGGGCTCCTTGGGGAAGGGACGGAGGTTGCGGCGCACCCGGGACGGCAGCCGGACGTGGCCCCGCTCGAACCGCTTCTCGACGAAGTGCTGGCCGACGCTCGCGATCGTGGTGAGCACGACGTACCAGATCGAGGCGACCACGAGCATCGCGATCACCTCGAAGTTGCCGAGGTAGATGCGCTGCGCCACGGTGAGCAGCTCGGCCCCCGCGATGACCGACACCATCGAGGTGGTCTTCAGCATCGAGATGAACTGGTTGCCGGTGGGCGGGATGATCACCCGCATCGCCTGGGGCAGCACGACCCGGCGCAGCACCTGCCGGTGCGACATCCCGAGCGACTCGGCGGCCTCGCGCTGGCCCGGGTCGACCGAGCGGATGCCGGCGCGGACGATCTCGGCCATGTACGCGCCCTCGTTGATGGCCAGGCCGAGCAGCGCCGCGGTGAACGGCGTGATCACCTGGTTGGCCTGCCACTCCACCAGCTTCGGGCCGCCGAACGGCACGCCGATGCCGAAGGTGGGGAAGACCAGTCCGATGTTGAACCAGAAGATGAGCTGCACGAGCAGCGGAGTGCCGCGGAAGAACCAGGTGTAGAGGGCGGAGGTGCCGCGCAGCACCGGGCTGTCGGACAGCTGCATCACCGCGGCGAGCACGCCCAGCGCCAGGCCGATGGCCATGGACAGCACAGTGAGCTGGATCGTCACCCACAGGCCGCCGAGGATCCTGCCGTCGCCGAGGTAGGCGACGATCACGTCCCAGTGCAGGTTCTGGTTGACGACGACCGTGTACGCCAGCCAGGCCAGGAAGAGGAGCGCGGCGGCCGCGGCGACCCAGCGGCCGGGTCGCACCGGGCGGACGGCGTCGATCGGCAGGTCGGCGTCGACGGGCAGGTCGGCGTCCGCCCGCTCCTCCCCGGTCACTTCCACGGCTGCGTGTTCACCAGGACACCGTCGACGGCGTTGGCCTTCACGCCGTAGGAGTCGAGGACCTTCGCGTAGCCGCCGTCGGCCTGCAGCTCCTGCATGGCCTTGGCGACCGCGTCGCGCAGCGCGCCGTTGCGCTTGTCGACCGCGATGCCCCACGGCCCGGCCTCGTACTGCTCGGGCAGCACGTCGTACCGGCCGGTGTCCTTCGCGTACATGACCGCGACGGGGTAGTCGACGATGGTGGCGACGGCGCGGCCGGAGTCGATGGACAGCAGGCCGGTCGGCGCGTCCTCGCTCTGCATGATCGTCATCTTGGTCGCGCACTTCTCGTTCTGCTTCTCGCCGATCGCGAGGTTCGAGCTGCCCTTGGCCAGCACGACCGTCTTCCCGCACAGGTCGTCGAGCTTCGCGACGCCGTCGGGGTTGCCCTTCTTCACCATGATCGCGCCGCCCGCGTTGAAGTAGTCGACGAAGTCGACCGCCGCCCGCCGTTCCTGCGTGTCGCTCATGGACGACATCACGACGTCCCACCGGCCGCCCTGCAGCCCGGGGATGAGGCCGTCGAACGCCGCGTTGGTGATGGAGAACTTCAGTCCCAGCTTGGCCGCGATGGCCGCGCCCAGGTCGGGGTCCACGCCGGTGAGCTCCTGGGTGCCCTTCTTGTACATCTCCATCGGCGGGTAGCCCTCCGACGTGGCCACGCGCAGCACGCCCGCCGCGCGCACGGCCTCGGGCACCATGTCCTTCGCGGTCTTCCCGGCCGCCGCGGCCGTGCTCTCGCCCGCGTCGGTGCCCGATGACGAACGCCCGCAGCCGCCGGCGAGGGCCGACACGACGATCGCGCCGACTATGGCCACGTATAGGCGCTTTGTCATGGTTCCTCCTGTTTGCGAGCGATTGAGCTCATGCTGGCCACGGCAGGTAACGGTCCCAAGAGTCGTGAAGGCTTGCGGCCCTGAGCATCGACGTCTTCGATGCTCGGGCCGGCGCGAACGGGGTCTGTGCCGCTCTGTCCCCGACTGCGGTAAAGAGATCACCGTGTGGGGGAGTCGCGTCCACGCTCCGGGTACGAGATCGCGCAGGCATCGTGTGCTCGGCGTGAAGAGGGAGGTGGGCGCTGACATGAGAGACCAGATCGGCATGCGGCGTGCGGGTATCGCCCCGCTCGCGCGGCGGCTGGCGTCGGCGGCCCTGGTAGTCGCGGCGGCGTCGGGGGCGGTCACGTCCACCGCGCAGGCGGCGAGCGCGCCCCCGGCCGGGATCCTCGTGGCGGGACACGGCGGAGGCGGGGGATCCACCAACATCAACACCGGGCACGCCTCGAGGAACAAGAACTACGCGGCGGTCAACAGCCCCACGATGTTCCGGGGCGACCAGAACGTGGCCATCAGCATCAGCGGCCAGACCAACACCCAGCTGGGCTTCTGCAAGAAGTGGGTGAAGCACTGCCACATCAACCTGAGCAGCTGGCTCGACTGACGTCCCTCGAGGGTTGACGCGCGAGTCGCGATTCCCTGCCGGGAATTGCCGCCGTCCACGGCTCACCGCGACGATCGGCCGCATGGACGACGACATCCGCATCGGCGTGCTCCTGCCGGTGTCCCGGGCCCAGTGGGGCGAGGGCGGCGACCCGCGCGAGCTGGTCGGGCTGGCCACGCGTGCCGAGGAGCTCGGCTACGACTCCCTCTGGGTGAACGACTCGCTGCTCACGCCGCGCGTCGAGGCCCTCACCATGCTGGCCGCGGCGGCCGCGGTGACCGGCCGCGTCACGCTCGGCACCGCCGCGCTCATGCCCGTGCTGCGGCGGCCGGTGCAGGCGGCCCACGCCCTCGCCTCGATCGACCTGCTGTCGGGCGGCCGGCTGGCCGTCGCGGTCGGCGCCGGGTTCCCCGGGCGGTTCGGACGGCCACTGCATGAGGTGTCCGGGGTCCCGTGGGAGGGGCGCTTCACCCGGCTCGACGAGACCGTGGCCCTGTGGCGGCGCCTGTGGTCGGAGGACGGGCCGGTGTCCTTCCACGGGACGGCGCTGCGGTTCGACGGAGTCCCCCCGCAGACGAGGCCGTTCCGCCCGGGCGGGCCGCCGATCTGGCTCGGCGGCGCGACCCCCGCCGCGCTCGCCAGGACCGCCCGTCTGTACGACGGCTGGCTTCCCTATCCGCCGGCGCCGGAGCAGTACGAGACCGGGCTCGCCGAGCTGCGCCGGGTGGCGGCGGAGGCCGGTCGCTCCCCGGACGCCCTCACGCCCGCCCTGTTCGTCTCCGTGCTCGTCGACGACGACCCCGACGAGGGACGGCGGATCATGGAGCGATACAGCAGGGCCAACTACGGCCTCCCGCTCGAGGAACTGGAGAAGATCCAGGCCGTGGTCGCCGGCCCGGCCGGGGACGTCGTCGCGCGGCTGCGGTCGTACGTGGACGCCGGGGCCCGCCACCTCGTGTGCCGGATCGGGACGGTCGATTTCGGGTCGCAGCGGGCCCAGATGGAGCGGATCGCCGGCCTGCTCCCCGTCCTGCGCGAGCCGGCGTAACACCCGGCGGCCTCAGGCGGCGGCGTCAGGATCCGTGCCCGCCCAGTCCAGGAGCGACTCGGCCGTGTCGAAACGGCGGCTGGAGACGTCCTCGCCGAGGATCACGCCCACCAGCCGGCGCCCGTGGCGGTCGGCGGCGAACGCGAGGCAGAACCCGGCGGCGTCGGTGAATCCGGTCTTCACGCCGATCACGCCCGGCTCGCCCAGCAGGTGGTTGGTGTTGGTCCAGTCGTACTCGCCGTGCCCGTCCGTCTCCGGCGCCGTGTACTCCGGCGTCGAGGTGACCTTGGCGAACGCGGGGTCGCGCAGGGCGATCTCGGCGAGCCGCGCCTGGTCCCGTGCGGTCGAGTAGCCGTCGCCCTTCGAGGTGGGCAGGCCGTCGGGGTTGACGTAGTGGGTGTCGTTCAGCCCGAGCTGCTTGGCCGTCGCGTTCATCTTGGCCACGAAGCCGTCCACGCCGGGGCCGTACGTGCGCGCCAGCGCGTGGGCGGCGTCCGCGCCCGACGGCAGCAGGAGGCCGTACAGCAGGTCCTTGACCGGGACGCGGTCACCGGGGCTCAGGTCGGCCGTCGTGCCGCCGCCGTCGTTGGCGTAGTCCACGTCGGCGGACGTGACCTTGACCTCGTCCGTGGGCTTCGCCTGCCGCAGCACCAGGTACGCGGTCATCATCTTGGTGAGGCTGGCGATCGGCATGCGCTTGCCGCCGTTCTTGTCGAGCCGCGCCTTCTCGGAGGACGCGTCGAGAAGGTAGACGGCGCGCCCGTACACCTCCGGCGCGGGGTCCGCGGCCGCGACGCGCGCGGGGGAGGCCGACGCCGGGGGCGCTTCGGCCAGCACAGCGGTGGTCAGGGGGGTGACCAGGGCAAAGGCCGCTGTGGTGATGCCGAGTTTGAGCTTATGCATGCCGTTTAGGGTGCCATGGCGATACCTCCGGTTATGTCCGGTAACGGGTAAAAGGTGTGGAAAAGGCGCTAGGTGCGGTGTAACGGGTGATGCACGTGGCGCGCGATCCACATCGCTCGGACCCCACGCCGTCGGGCGAAGGGCCGCGGGCTCAGACGGCGGTGAAGGCGAGACAGGCGTTGTGGCCGCCGAAGCCGAAGGAGTTCGCGACCGCGGCCGTCCACCGTCCCCGGCGCGGCCGGCCCGTGACGATGTCGAGGTCGATCCGGGGATCGGGGTCGTCCAGGTTCCGGGTTGCGGGGATCACCCCGTCCCGGAGGGCGAGGACGGTCGCGAGGGCGGCCAGCGCCCCCGACGCCCCGCACGTGTGCCCGGTCATCGACTTGATCGCGGTGACGGCCGCGTGCGCGCCGAGCGTCCCGGTGATCGACCGCGTCTCCGTCAGGTCGCCGCTCGGCGTCGAGGTGGCGTGGGCGTTCACGTGCCCGATGTCGCGGGGGTCGAGCCCCGCCGAGGCCAGCGCCCCCCGGATCGCCCGCATCTGGCCGCCCGCGTCCGCGCCCGTGATGTGGTACGCGTCGGAGGAGACGGCCGCGCCGGCCAGGGTGGCGTGGACCCTCGCTCCCCGGGCCGCCGCGAAGCCCTCCCGTTCGAGGACCAGCAGGGCGGCCCCCTCGCCGAGGACGAAGCCGTCCCGTCCCGCGTCGAACGGCCGCGACGCCTCCGCAGGCGCGTCGTTGCGCGTGGACAGGGCCTTCGCCTGGCCGAACCCGGCGAGGGTCAGCGGGTGGACGCACGCCTCCGCGCCGCCGGCGATCACCACGTCGGCCCGGCCGAGGCGGATGAGGTCCAGGCCCGCCGCGATCGCCTCGGCGCCCGAGGCGCACGCGCTGACCGGCGTGAAGGCGCCGGCCCGTGCGCCGAACTCGATGCTCACCACCGCCGCCGGCCCGTTCGGCATCAGCATGGGGACGGTGTACGGCGAGACCCTCCGCGGTCCCGACGCCTCCAGGACGTCCCGCTGGGCCAGCGTGGTCAGCATGCCGCCGACGCCCGTGCCGACGACGACGGCCAGGCGCTCGGGCTCGACGTCCGGTGCGCCGGCGTCCGCCCACGCCTCCCGCGCGGCGACGAGGGCGGCCTGCTGGCAGCGGTCCAGCCGCCGGGCCGTCACCCGCCCGAGCGCCTCCGCCGGGTCCACGGCCATCCGCCCGGCGATCCGCGTCGCCAGGCCCTCTGCCCAGTCGTCCCGGATGCGCTCGATTCCGGACCGCCCCTCCAGCAGGGCGGTCCAGGTGGAGACGGCGTCCCCACCGAGTGGCGTGGTGGCGCCGAGTCCTGTGACCGACACGCCCGCCGTCATTCCGTCGCCCATCGACGACCCCCTCAGCCGTTCCGAAGCCGGATCACCACGCTGGCAGGGCGAGGGGCGGGCGGGCAGGTAACGCGATCAACGAAAATGTCGCCCGATATTTGTGCTTGTCCGGAACGGACGCCGGCGAGCCGAGCCGGCCGCTGCGGCGGGAGAGCCGGGGCCGCGCGGCGGCTCAGCCGGTCATGCTGAGGACGATCCGGCCTCCGGCCGCGCCGTCGGCCTGGCGCCGCCACGCCGCTCCGGCCTCGTCGAGCGGGACGACCTCGTGCGCGACGGCCAGCCGTCCGCGCGCGGCCTGCTCCGCGATCAGGCGGACGGCCTCCGCGCGCTGCTCGGGGGTGAGCTCGTTGTTCGTGTACCCCAGCAGGCGCAGCGACCTGCTGCGCAGGGTCGAGGAGTCGATGGGGCAGGTCTCCGCGGCCGACCCGCCGAGGTTCACCAGCCGGCCGCCCGGCCGCAGGGCGCGCGCGGCGGCGGCCGCCGGAGCGCCGAACAGCGGGTCGAGCACCAGGTCGACCGGGCCGTCGGCGGCGGCGGAGAACCGGGCCGCCAGTTCGGCGACGTCGTCGGTGTCCAGGGCGACGACGGCGTCCGCGCCGGCCTGTTCCGCCCGCGTGCGCCCCGCCGCCGACCGGGCCGCGGCGACCACCCTGCGCGCGCCTGCGAGCCGGGCCAGCTGGACGGCGGCCTGGCCGACCACGCCGCCCGCCCCCAGGACCACCACCTGCTCGCCCGCGGCGAGCTCGCCGCGCCAGGTCAGCGCCATGTGCGCCGCGACCGCGGACAGCCCGAGCGCGGCGACCGCGACGGGGTCCACCCCGCCGGGCAGCTCGACGAGGTCCGTCACGGGGACGGCGGCGGCCTCGGCCATGCTCCCGTCGCCCGGCCTCATCCCGGCGGAGGTGGCGAACCACACGGCCCGCCCCCCGGCCGTCCCCACCCCCTGGACGCCGGGCACGTACGGCGTGGCCGGCCGGCCGAAGTAGGACGTCCCGCTCGCGCAGAGCAGGTCGAGCGGGGTGACGGGGGCGGCGAGGACCTCGACGAGCTCCTCGCCGGGGCCGGGCACGGGGACCGCCCGGGCGTCCACGCGCGGCGGCCGCCCGGGCTCCTCGATCAACGCGGCCCGCATGGTCAGGTGGCGATGTCGGGGTAGGGCAGGCTCATGTGGGCCAGCCGGCTCGCGTACTCGAGCTGGAAGCCCAGCGGCTCGTGGTCGCGCTCGAACATCGCGATGAACAGCGTGAGCGTGAGGAACGGGTGGGCGCCGAGCTCGAACAGCTTCGGGTAGTCGTGCGTCGCCAGGGCCTCGCGCTCGACGTCGTCGAACGTCAGCCAGGTGGACGACTCGCCCAGGTGGCAGCTGAGGATGCGGTTGGCGTACTCCGCCTCCCACACCTCCACGGTGGCCCGCGGGTCCTCTCGGTAGCGCTCGACCAGTTCGGGGTCGCGGTCCACGGTGAACAGGAACTTGTTCAGCAGATACTTGCTCACGCCGGGCCTCCGTTGGGGTACCAGGTGAAGTAGGCCTCCATCGTGTGGAACAGGTCGTAGGTGTCCACGTAGTCGGCCTTGCGGCCCTCGCCGGCCACGCCCATCATCAGCATGAAGTCCATGAAGCCGTGGGTGGCGTTGCCGGGCAGGTGCAGGCTGTCGAGGGTGACCTCGGACAGGCAGCCCTCGATGTCCCCCGAGGAGATCCACTCGACGGCCTTCCGGTCGAACTCGGGGTCGGGCCCGTGCGGCCCGAACTGGCGCGGCCCGCCCAGTTCGAGGGACAGGTGCCCGGTGCCGATCACCGCCACCCGCTTGTCGGCCGGCCACGACTCCACCAGCTCCCGGATCGTCCGGCCGAGCTGCACGAACCGCTTCGGCTGCGGCAGCGGCGGGGCGAAGATGTTGGTGTAGACGGGCACGATCGGCAGGTCGTTCTGCGGCCGCAGCGTGATGATCGGGCACGTGATCGAGTGGTCGATCCGCAGCTCGTTGGAGAAGGCCAGGTCGAAGCCCGCGTCGAGGCCCTCCCGCAGGATGTACGCCGACAGGTCCTCCTGCCCGGTGAAGAACATCCGCGGCAGCCCGAACTCGCGCTCCTCGTTGTACCAGTTGGCGTCGTAGAACGGCGCCTTGCCCACGAGGAACTGCGGCATGTTGTCCAGCCAGAGCTGGTGGAAGTGGTCGGAGCCGACCATGACCAGCACGTCAGGCCGGGCCCGCGTCAGCGTCTCCCGGAACGCCTCCACCTTGCGCACCCACTCGTCCGCGAACGGCGGGCGGTCCTCCCCGGTCGAGGTGCTGGCGCGGTAGTAGAACGGGTGGTGGGTGGACGCGATGACCGCGACCAGTTCAGCCATGCGAACCTCCAGAGGCCTCGGGAGCGTACGGATCGGGCGGGACGGACCGGTTGTTCAGGTCGACGGACAGGAAGATCTCGTTCGCCACCGGGTGGCGCAGCTCCTCGGCGAGCTGGCCGATCAGCCCCGCCGTACGGGCGAGGAGGGCGAAGCCGCGCAGCAGCTCCAGCGGCAGGCCGAGGTCGGCGAGGGCGGCGCCGCAGACGCCCGCGCCGTTGAGCGGGAGCGTCCGGCCGAGCACCTCGGGATGGACGCGGCCGATGGCGGCGAACAGCGACAGGTGCGGCCCGAACAGGCCCTCCTCGGTCGCGATCGCCATCAGCCGCGGGGCGCGCGGGTCGCCGTCCTTGTGCACGTGGTGCCCGAGCCCGGGGATGAACCGCCCCGTCTTGCGCCGCTCCCGTACGGTCTCCAGCGCGAGGGCGTCCCAGCCGGCGTCGTCGGACGGCGGCGGCCCGCCGAGCCCGGCGAGCACGTCGTGCAGGAACCGGCCGGAGTCCTCGGTCACGCCGAGGAACCGCGAGCCGCCGCCGAGCAGCCCGGCCGCGAGCGCGCCCTGGATCGAGTCGGGCGCCGAGAGGTACGTCAGCCGGGTCACGATCGCGGTCGGGGTGAAGCCGTGGTCGGCCAGCGCGGCCAGCACGGCCTCGAACACCCGGGTCTCCCCGGCCGTCGGGCGCCGCTGGGCCGCCAGCCAGAAGGCCAGCTCGCCGAAGCCGACCTCGCCCATGACGTCCCGCGCGAGGTCGTGGCCGAGCAGCGTGATCGAGGTCCGCGTGGACGCGCCGAGCGCGGTGGGGTACTCAGGCACCGTCGTCCTCCTTTTCCGGGCCGGTCAGCCATTCGCGCAGCTCGGCGCCGTGCTCGTCGAGTTCGGGAGGGGGCAGCCGGTAGCCGGCGGGCGTCCGCGAGAACCGGATGGGGTGGCGCGTGGTCGGGACCGCCCGGTCGCCCTCGCCCACCTCGACGACCGGGTCCAGCCCGAACCGCTCGGCCATGGCGAACCCCCCGTCGATGGTGTTGATCGGCCCGCTCGGCACCCCGGCCTCCACCAGCAGCTCGAACCACTCGACCGCGCCCTTGGCGGCGAGCCGTTCGACCAGGATGGGCCGCAGCTCCTCGCGCCGCTCGGTCCGGCCGGCGTTGCGGGCGAACCGCGGGTCGTCGGCGACCTCCGGGATGCCGAGGACCTCGCAGAGCCTGCGGAACTGGGCGTCGTTGCCCGCGGCCACGATGAGGTCGTTGTCCGCGGTCGGCAGCGGCTCGTAGGGGAACACGCTCGGGTGCGCGTTGCCCATCCGGTACGGCACGACGCCCCCGGCCACGTACGCCGAGCTGTGGTTGACCAGTCCGGTGAGGGCCGAGGACAGCAGGTTGACCTCGACGTGCTGGCCCTGCCCGGTGGCGTCGCGGTGGCGCAGCGCGGCGAGGATGCCGATGACCGCGTGGTTGCCCGCCATCACGTCGAACACCGAGATCCCGGCGCGGTACGGCGGACCGTCCGGGTCGCCGGTGAGGCTCATCAGGCCCGACATCGCCTGCACCATCAGGTCGTATCCCGGCACGTCGCTCCCGAGGCCGGAGCCGAAGCCGCTGATCGAGGCGTAGACGACCCCGGGGTTGCCGGCGCTCACCGCGTCGTAGCCGAGCCCGTACTTCGCCAGGCCGCCCGGCTTGAAGTTCTCCACCAGCACGTCGGCGCGGCGGGCCAGCTCGCGGGCCGCCGCCGCGTCGGCCTCGTCGCGCAGGTCCAGCGCGATCGACCGCTTCCCCCGGTTGACCCCCAGGTAGTAGGTCGACACCTCGCCCCGCGTCGGCGGCGTCCAGCTGCGGGTGTCGTCCCCCTTCGGGCCCTCCACCTTGACGACCTCGGCGCCCATGTCCGCCAGCAGCATCGTGGCGTACGGGCCCGCCAGGACCCGGGAGAAGTCGGCCACCAGCACGCCGGACAGCGGCCCGCCCCCGGTAGGTCCGTCCGCTCGCGTGCTCTCCGCCATCCGGCTTCGCCTTTCGTCCGTTCCCCGTTACGTCCGCTACACGGACAATCGTCCGCACCGGTGATACTGCGGGAATCGCCTTCATGAGGTCAAGTGACACCGGTGATACTGGCCAGAACATTGCTCTTGACAGGTCGATCGGGCGTCATCAAAGTGACTGGCGAAGAAGGGTGACCGTCTGACGGACAGTCGTTCGGAAACGTCGCCGTCGGAGGTCGAGGCACGTGAGGAGCCCGGGATGAGCGAGTGGACCGAGCTGGAGGCCGGACGGCCCGTGGTGCTGCGGGGCGGGACGGTCCTGCCGATGGACGACACCCGAGGCGTCCTGTCCGGGACCGACGTCCTCGTCGTCGGCGAGCGGATCGCCGCGGTCGGCCCCGCCCTCGACGTGCCGGAGGGCACGGCCGAGATCGACGCGACCGGCGGCGTCGTGATGCCCGGCATGATCGACACCCACCGCCACATGTGGCAGACCGCGATGCGCGGCTACGGCGCCGACTGGACGCTGACGCAGTACTTCGTCTGGTACTACCTGGAGTACGGCAGGCTCTTCCGGCCCGAGGACGTGCACGCCGGCAACCTGCTGGCCGCGATCGAGGCCCTCGACGCCGGCGTCACCACCGTCGTCGACTGGTCGCACGGCCTGCAGACGGTCGACCACGCCGAGGCGGCGGTCGACGCCCTGCGGGCGGTGCCCGGCCGGTTCGTCCTCGCCTACGGCAACATCCAGCAGCCGCCCGCCGAGTGGACGGCCGCTCCCGAGTTCCGCGACTTCGTCCGCCGCCGGATCACGGGCGACGACATGCTGGGCTTCCAGCTCGCGTTCGACGTGACCGGCGACCCTGCCTTCCCGGAGAAGCCCGCCTTCGAGGTCGCCCGCGAGCTCGGCGTCCCGGTCACGACCCACGCCGGCGTCTGGGGCGCGACCAGCGACGACGGCATCCGGCTCATGTACGACCACGGCTTCATGACCCCGGAGACGGTCTACGTGCACGCCGCCTCGCTGTCGGCCGACTCCTACCACCGCATCGCCGCCACCGGCGGCTCCATCTCGGTCTCCACCGAGAGCGAGCAGAGCGCCGGGCAGGGCTACCCGCCCACCTGGGCCATCCGCGCCCACGGCATCCCGGTGTCGCTGTCGATGGACACCAGCGTGTGGTGGAGCGGCGACCTGTTCTCGGCCATGCGCACCACCCTCGGCGCCGACAGGTCCCGGGAGCACATGGAGGCCCACGCCACGGGCGGCACCGTCACCCACTGCGGCCTCCGGTCCGACCAGGTCGTCGAGTGGGCCACGCGCGGCGGCGCCCGCGCGATCGGCCGGGCGGGCGACCTCGGCAGGATCGAGCCGGGGTTCAAGGCCGACCTGGTTCTCATCAAGAACGACGCGTCGCCCGTCTCGTTCCCGCTGCTCAACCCGTACGGGCACGTCGCCTTCCAGGCCCAGCGCGGCGACGTGCACACCGTGCTCGTGAACGGCCGGGTGGTGAAGCACGATCACCGGCTCGTCGGCGCCGACCTCGCCGCGGCCCGCCGGGAGGTCGAGCGGACCGTCGACCACCTGCGGTCGACCATGGGCGAGGAGGCCTGGCTCAAGGGCATGAACCCCGACATCCCCGAGACGAAGATCCTCGACAACCCCTACACGTACACGGACTACCACAGCTCCGCGACCCGCGGCGTGTGACCGCGGACGGCCGTCCGTACAGCGGCCGGTCGGGCGGCCCCTCCGGCCGTACGGCAGGGGAGGGGCTGGCCGGCCGCGGGGGGCTCACTCCCGAGGCCGGCCGCTGTGCGGACAGGGCGGCCGCGCGCGGGAGCTAGAGTCGGACCGGCGGATCCGAGCGAGTGAGGCGGTCGTACATGGCGCGTGCGGACACCGGTCCCGACTTCATCGAGGCGCTGGCCCGGGGCCTGGAGGTCATCCGGGTGTTCCGTCCCGGCCGGCCCGTGATGTCGCTGAGCGAGGTGGCGGCCGCCGCCGGGCTGGCCCGCCCCACGGCGCGCCGCATCCTGCTGACCCTGCAGGAACTGGGGTACGCCCGGGTCGAGCAGGGCGGCTTCGCGCTCACCCCCCGCGTGCTCGAACTCGGCCTGACGTACGTGCGCTCGATGGGGCTGTGGGACCTGGCCCGGCCGCACCTGGAGCGGCTGGTCGCGCGGACGGGGGAGTCGTCGTCCATCGCCCAGCTCGACGGGTCCGACATCGTCTACGTGGCCCGGGTGGCCGTGCCGAAGATCGTCGCCCTGTCGGTGCAGATCGGCACCCGGTTCCCCGCGCTCCAGACCTCGCTCGGCAAGGTCCTGCTGGCCGCGCTGCCGCCCGGCGAGGTGGAGCGGGTCCTGGCCGAGCCGAGCCGCTCCGGCATCGAGCCGCGGTGGCGGCCCACGCCGGAGGAGCGCGGGGCGGCGCTGCGCGAGGTGCGGGCCACGGGCTGGGCGCTCACCGACGAGCAGCTCGCCCTGGGCATCAGGTCGGTGGCCGCCCCGCTCCGCGACGGCCTCGGCAACGTGATCGCGGCCGTCAACGTCAACGCGCACGCCGCCGAGACGTCCGTGGAGAAGCTGACGGAGGAGTACCTGCCGCTGCTGCTCCAGACCGCCGGGGCGATCAGCGCCGACTGGGCCCTCTACGAGGCCGTGCCCCACGTCACCGCGTCCTCCGCCTGACCGGTCCTCCCGCCGGCTACCGGGAGGGGACGCGGCTCCGGTCGTCGCGGACGGCCGGGTCCGGGGCGCCGCGCGGCCGTCCGGCGGCGCGGACGACCCGGAGCAGGCAGGCCGGGCGCACGAGGGCCGACGGCGGGTCGATGAGGTTGGCCACCCGCAGGAAGCGGCGGCCCAGCTCGGCGTCGTGCTCGGCCGCCCGGTGGAAGCGCTCCAGGTAGGCGTTCACCAGCCGGACGCGCGGCGTGCTCCGCCCGCGCACCCCGGGCAGCCGCAGGTCGCCGTTCACCACGATCTCCCACGGCCGGTCGACGACGCGGGCGATCGACCGGAACAGCTCCCGGGCGGGCCGGCCGCGCCCCGCCCACTCCCGCAGGGCGAGCGCCTCGACCGCGGCCACGCTCATGCCCTGGCCGTAGATCGGGTTGAAGGCGCACACGGCGTCGCCGACGACGGCGAGGCCGTGGGGGAACCGGGCGAGGCGCTCGTACCGCCGCCGCACGCTGGCGGGCGTGCGGTGGTGCCGTCCCTCGTCGAGCGGCTCGGCCGAGGCGACCAGCTCGTGGATGTCCGGCGCGGGCAGGGACCGGGCGTAGGCCACGAAGCCGTCATGGCCGGACGGCGGAGCGTCGCCGTACCCGCCGATCGTGACGATCCACCGGTCGCCCTCCATGGCCAGGGCGACCCCGGCGCGGGGCGCCGCCCGGGTCGCGGCCATGATGACGGCCGAGTCCCCGTCCAGGTGGTCGGGCCGCCTGCGGAACAGGCGCGTGCAGTACGTCAGGTCGATCTCGACCCGTTCCTCCTCGGGGGCGGGGAAGCCGAGCCCGCGCAGCCAGGCGGGGGCGCGCGAGCCCCGGCCCGAGGCGTCGACCACGAGGTCGGCGCCGATCGTCTCGCCGGTGACCAGCCGCACGCCGGTGACCCGGTCGCCGTCGGCGACCAGGTCGCCCACCTGGCGGCCGCCGCACAGCTCGACGCCGGGCAGCAGCGCCACGCGGCGCCGGATCTGACCCTCCAGCAGCGGGCGGCTGACCAGGAGCCCCGGCATGTCGCCCCGGGCGGGGGCCAGGCGGCGGCCCTCGTTGATCCACCGGACGTCGCCCTGCAGGTCGCCGCCGAACGCCCCGCGCTCGGTGAGCTCCTCCGTCAGGCCCGGGAGCAGCACCTCCATGACCTGCAGGCCGCGGGCGAGGAGGCCGTGGGCGTGCCTGCTCTGCGCGGTGCCGCGCCGGTGGACGTCGCCCTCGGGCAGCTCGTCCCGGTCGAGGACGGTGACCCGCTCGGCGACCGTGCCGAGCGCGGCGGCGGCCAGCAGGCCGGACATGCTGGCTCCGATGACGACGGCGTGCCTCATGGCCTCTCCCGAGGGGGAGTCGGAGGGGAGTTCGGTCGACTTCCACAGTGACCGGGGCCCCAGGGGCCGCCCAACCCCTAACCATGTCCGCGCCCACCCCTAGGGCGCGGGGTGACTCAGCCGCCGAGCCCGAGCTCGCCCGCGCGCAGGCCGGCCTGGAACCGCGACTCCGCCTCCAGCGTCGCCATCAGCTCGGCGACGCGCCTGCGGTACGTGCGCAGCGACAGCCCGAGCTCCCGGGCGGCCGTCTCGTCGGTGTGCCCCGACCCGAGGGCGCGCAGGATCGCCCGGCCACCGGCGTCGAGGTGGGGCGCGTCGCGGCCGAGGTAGGCGTCCAGGTCGGACGCGCTGTCCCACGCGGCCTCGAACAGGGCGTACACGCCGTTCACGAGGGCGGGGGAGGCGGTCAGCGTGTACTCGCGCGGGCCGGGGCCGTCGGCGCCGGCGAGGATCATCACCCGCCGGTCGATCACGATCGTCTCGTGCGGGAGCGGCGCGGAGCTGATCCGCACGTGCCCGCCGTACTCCGCGACCTCGCGGAGGTGGCGGCGCGCCTCCTCGCCGGCCAGGGCGGACGGGGTGAGCAGCTTGCGCACCCGGAAGCCGCCCTCGACGGGCATCCGTCGCAGGGTCGCACGCCGCGCCTCCGGCTGCGACCACGTGTCGAGGTCGCGGGCCGCGCACACGAACTCGCTCCGGACGCCGGCGAACAGGTGGCCGGCGCGGGCGACGAGCTCCGCGTCGCCGCGTACGGTGATGACCCGGTCGTCCGCCACCCCTTCATTATCGTCCCCGGCGGTCTGGCAGCTTGCTGCCATGGCGTTGGGCCGCGGGCGCCCCCGGGTGAAGGCTGGGCGCATGACGACCGACACACCTGTGACCACGTTCCTTCTCGGCGGGGACCTCCCCGTCCACCGGCTGGGCTTCGGGGCCATGCGGCTTCCGACGGGCACGTTCCGCGGGGCCGTCCGCGACCCGGAGACCGGTGTCGCGGTGCTGCGCCGCGCCATCGAGCTGGGGGTCGACCACATCGACACGGCCTGGTTCTACCGGTGGGGCGGCGTGGCGGCCAACGACCTCATCAGGACGGCGCTGTCGCCGTACCCGGACGACCTGGTGATCGCGACGAAGGTGGGGCCGCTGCTCGGCGACGAGGGCGTCCCCAGCCACCAGGCGGGCCCGGAGCAGCTGCGCGGCCTGGTGGAGGACAACCTGCGCAGCCTCGGCCTCGACCGGCTCGACCTCGTGTACCTGAGGGTGGGCGGCATGGGCGACCCCGGCGGCGAGTCGATCGCCGACCGGTTCGCCGTGCTCGCCGCCCTGAGGGAGGAGGGCCTGATCCGGCACCTGGGCGTCAGCCACGTCGACGCCGCCCAGCTCGCCGAGGCCCGGGCGATCGCGCCGGTGGCCGCGGTGCAGAACAACTTCCACGTGCAGGACCGGGGCGGCGAGGACGTCCTCAAGCAGTGCGAGGAGGACGGCATCGCGTTCGTGCCGTTCTTCCCGCTCGGGGGCGGCCTGCGCCCGCTCGACCCGGCCCGGATGGCCGAGGTCACGGCCCGCCACGAGGCCACTCCCGCGCAGGTGGCGCTCGCGTGGCTGCTGGCGGCCTCCCCGGTCGCGCTCGCCATCCCCGGGACCGGCTCCCTCGGCCACCTGGAGGAGAACATGGCCGCCGCCCGGATCCGGCTGACCCCTGCCGACCTCGCCCTGCTGGCCGCCTGACCCCAGCCGCCGGCGTCGCCGCCCCCGGACAGGGGATCGGGGTCCCCAGCCGGTCTTGATCCCCGGCGCCGCCCGGAGCATCGTGAGGAGCGCGAAGACCACTCATACGACGACAGGGATCCGATGAGCGCGACGACGATCAGCGACCACGCGAGGGGAACCGGCGAGACAGACGGGGAGACGCGGTGACGGCCGCCGGCCTTCGGGTGAAGGCCTTCGACCACCTCGTGCTCACCGTCGGCGACGTCGAGAAGTCGCTCGAGTTCTACTGCGGCCTGCTCGGCCTGGAGCCGGTGCGGGTGACCGAATGGCGGGCGGGCTCGGCGCCGTTCCCCTCGGCGCGGGTCACCCCGGAGACGATCATCGACTTCATGCGGGGCACGCGCGGCGAGTCGAACGTGGACCACATCTGCCTGGTGGTCGAGCCGCTCGACTGGGACGAGGTCATCCGCTCGGGGGTCTTCGACGTGCTGGAGGGGCCCGTGCCGCGCTTCGGCGCCCGGGGCCGCGCGACCTCGGTCTACGTCCGCGACCCGGACGGCAACACGGTGGAGCTGCGCTGGTATCCGCAGGACGCCGAAGGCTGAGCCGTCCTCCGGGCGATCCACGAGCCCGTGGACGCCCGCGACGACCCGGCGGGGCAGGCCCACGCCACAGGAAACACGGCCGCCACAGGATAGGGGCCCGGCGCGACGGCCGGGCCCCTTTCCAGCTCCCCAGGGATCGCGGGCCTCCGGCGCGGGCCGATCACGGCTCGTCGCGCCGGGGGACGGCCTGCGCTCAGTAGGGTGGAAACCCCGCTGATCGCTTCTGGCCGCCGGGGAACGTCCGCTGCCGGGCACCTCCGCGAGCGGCCGGGCAGGGTCCTCGTCCGCCCCTAGGACAGGGAGCTCACGTGACGTCGACGATCGAACGGACCATCCGGGTCGTCCTGGTCCTCCTAGGGGTGATCACCGCGCTTCCCGCCCTCGCGCTGGTGTCCCCGCGATGGGCGCTCGGCTTCTCCTACGGGATCCCCGTCCCCTCGGATCCCATGGCCGCGGCGCTGCTCCAGCATCGGGGAGTCCTCCAGGCGGCGCTGGGCGCCGCCCTCGTGTGGGCGGCGTTCGCCGCCGTCGCGCGGGTCCCGGCGGCGGTGACGGCGATCGTCACCAAGTCCGTCTTCCTGGCCCTCATGGCGATGCTGCCGGCCGACGTGAGAGCCGGCGCCGTCTCCGGCATCGTGTTCGACGGCGTCGCGATCGTCCTGCTCGCGCTCATCGTGGTCCACCGGAGGTTCGCGGCACACGCCGTACCGGACGGGCTGTCGCGGGCCTCCGCCGGCGATCGGTCCCCCTCACAACGGTAGGGGCGGCGCCGAGAGGTTCCATTTGGACCCATGTGCTCTGCTTGGCCTGGTGTTGCCCCCCTCTCAGTACGCTGTCGGAAAGGGGGTGCTTCCGCGATGCCCGACGTCGTGGACCGGCTGGTGGACGCGATGAACGCACACGACCTGGACGCCGTGCTGCGGTGCTACCGGCCGGACGCGGTCCTGGTGGGCCCGGAGATGGAGTCGGCCGACCCCGAGGAGATCGCCTCGTACTACGTCCAGATGTGGCAGGGGTTCCCCGACCTCCACTTCACGCTCTGGGAGAAGCTCGCCGACGGCGACTCCGTCGCGATGGAGCTGCTGGCGACCGGCACGAACACCGGGCCGTACCTGGTCGTCGGGGGCGACGTCCTGGAGGCCACGGGCCATATCGTGCACACCCGCTGCTCCTGGTTCTGCACCGTGGCGGACGGCCTCGTGGCCAGCCACCGGGCCTACTACGACCAGCTGCAGATATACGCCCAGCTCGGGCTGCGCCTCCCCCTCTCCTTCGACGCGTCCTGAGCGCGGACGCCCCCGGCCGCCGGAATTCCCGTCGCGGCGCCGTGGTTGGCCTCTACTGCTCGCGCAGGAGAGAAAGAGGCGAAGGATGTCCGTACCACTCGAGTTCGGTGTCGACACGTTCGGCGACGTCACCGTGGGCGCCGACGGCACCCGGCTGCCGTACGCGCAGGTGATCCGCGACGTGGTCGAGGAGGCCGTGCTCGCCGACGAGGTGGGGATCGACGCGATCGGCGTCGGGGAGCACCACCGGGACGACTTCGCCGTCTCCGCGCCCGAGATCGTGCTGGCGGCGATCGCGGGCCGCACCGAGCGCATCCGGCTCGGCACGGCCGTGACGGTGCTCAGCTCGGACGACCCGGTGCGGGTGTTCGAGAAGTTCGCGACGCTCGACGCGGTGTCCCGGGGCCGCGCCGAGATCATCCTCGGCCGCGGCTCGTTCACCGAGTCGTTCCCCCTGTTCGGCTACGACCTCGGGCAGTACGAGGAGCTGTTCGAGGAGAAGCTCGACCTGCTCCACCACCTGCTCGACGAGGGCCCGGTGACCTGGCACGGCCGGCTGCGTCCCGGGCTGGAGGACCAGCACGTGTACCCGAAGACGGAGTCGGGGCGGCTGCGCGCCTGGGTCGGCGTCGGCGGCAGCCCGGAGTCGGTGGTCCGCGCGGCGCGTTACGGGATGCCGCTCATGCTCGCGATCATCGGCGGGCAGCCGGAGCGTTTCGCGCCGTACGTGGAGCTGTACCACCACGCCCTGGAGCAGTTCGGCGCCGAGCGGCTGCCGGTCGGGGTGCATTCGCCCGGCCATGTCGCCGAGACCGACGAGCGGGCGCGCGAGGAGCTCTGGCCGCACTACCGGGCCATGCACGACCGCATCGGCCGCGAGCGGGGCTGGGGTCCCACGACGCGGGCCCGCTTCGAGGCCGAGGCCGACAGGGGCGCGCTCTACGTCGGCTCGGCAGAGACGGTGGCCGCGAAGATCGCCGGGACCGTGCGCGCCCTCGGCGTCGACCGGTTCACGCTCAAGTACAGCTCCGGCACGCTGCCGCACGAGAAGCTCATGACCACGATCCGCCTGTACGGCGAGACGGTGATCCCGCGGGTGCGGGAGCTCCTGGCGGAAGGCACTCCCGGGAGCGGGGACGCCGCCGGGACCGCAGCCGGCCCCGCGACCGGGACGCCGGCGGAGACCACCGCTCACTGATCCGCGCGTCACTCGCGGCCGCGGGCGGGGACGCGCGAGGGCCCTCCGTCACTCGCGGCCGCGGGCGGTGGCCGCGGTGTCGAGGGCGCGCCCGGCCTGGTCGGCGAGGATGACCGCGACGAGGCGCGCCTGCGGCGGCGGGATCGTGCCGGGCACGGGCCGGAGCATGAACCTGCCGTAGAAGTGCCCGTTGCCGAAGGTGCGCAGCTCGATCTCCTCGTCCGGGAGGCCCCGCCGGTCGACGTCCCACCGCCGGTGGCCCACGACCAGCGAGCCGTCCTGTTCGAGCCGGGCCGGACGGCCGAGCAGC
This sequence comes from Microbispora corallina, assembly GCF_016863035.1. Lineage (GTDB taxonomy): Bacteria > Actinomycetota > Actinomycetes > Streptosporangiales > Streptosporangiaceae > Microbispora > Microbispora corallina. The sequence continues at coordinate 20,951 of NZ_BOOC01000005.1, read as the reverse complement.
GCGCCGTACTCGAACCGGCAGCCGCGCAGGCCCAGCAGGTCGCCGAGCTGCTCGCACACGTGGTCGACCACCGTGTCGGCCGACCGGGCCGACTGCGTCAGCGCGGCCGTGTCGTGGATGAGGGACAGGTACTTCGCGTCGGTGATCGCCACCACCTCCAGGCGGCGGGCGCGGGCGGCCAGCTGGGAGACGGCCAGCGCGACCACGAGCAGCAGGGCCGTGGTCTCCAGGTCGGCCGCCTTGCCGATGGCGAAGCGCTCATACGGCCGGGTGAAGAAGAAGTCGAACCACAGGGCGGCCGACAGCGCCGCGACCACCCCGGCGAGCCGGGACCCGAGCACGGCCACCGCGACCACGACCACGACCAGCACGAGCGCGACCTCCACGACCGGCAGGCGTGCCCGGAACGGGACGAGGACGGCCGCCAGGACGAACGGGGCGACCAGCGCGGCCGCGAGCGCCGGCGCGTCCACCTCCAGGTGACGGGGCATGCGCGCCACCTCCCCCCTTCCGGTGTACCACGGGCCGATCAGGGCCCGTGGCACGCCCGGGGGTGAACGGCCGCCCGTCAGACGCCCAGGGCCTCGGCGGCCGCGGCCGTCCCCTCGATCCTGGCGGCGATCTTGTCGAAGGCGAGGTCGCGCGAGGTCGAGGTGTCGTCGGCGAACGGCGCGAACCCGCAGTCGTCGCAGGTGCCGAGCCGATCGGCGGGGATGTGGCGGGCGGCCAGCAGCACCCGGTCGCGCACCTGCTCAGCCGTCTCGGCCACGCCGCTGATCGGGTCGGTCACGCCCACGAAGACCCGAGCCCCGGGCGGCAGGTGGTCCCGGATGACGGCCAGCACCCGCTCCGGGTCCGGCTCACTCGCGAGCTGGACGTAGAAGTTCCCGACGTTCAGCCGGAAGAGCTTCGGCAGCAGGCCGGCGTAGTCGACGTCGAGGCTGTGGGTGGAGTCCTGGTCGCCGCCGGGGCAGGTGTGCACGCCGAGCCGGGCGCGCTCGGCCGGGGAGAAGCGCTCCAGCACCCGGTTGTTGAGGGCGACGAAGTCGTCCAGCAGCCCTCCGCCGGGATCGAGCTTGAGCGACAACCGTCCTTCTGTGAAGTCCAGCTGGACCACGTGCGCGCCGGCCTCCAGACAGCCGCGGATGTCGGCCTCGGCCTCGTCGGCCAGGTCGTCGACGAACGCCTCGCGGGGGTATCCGTCGACGCCCTCCGCGGGGTACAGCAGGCTCAGCGCCGACGGCGCGATCACGGCCTGCTTGACGGGCAGGTCCGTGTGCCGCCGCGCGGCGCGAAGGTAGGTCGCGGCGTGCGCGCCGTACCGGAACGGCCCGGCCGTCAGGCGCGGCAGCCGCCGGGTGTGGCCGTCGGCGAACGGGATGACGGCTCCGTCGGGACGGTGGCCGTCGTGCCCGGAGAGGGGATAGGTCACGAAACTCGGCTTGGACTGCTCTCCGTCGGTGAGGACGGGGGAGCCGATCCGCTCCAGGCGGGCGATCGTGTCGGCGACCGCCTCCTCCTGCCGGGCGGCCAGGTCGGCGTCGCCGATCCGTCCGGCGGCGTGGTCGGCGAGCGCGGCGATCAGGGCCGCGGGCCGGGGGATGCTACCTATCGGTTCCGTAGGGATTCCCATACGCGCGAGCCTAGGTGGCGATCATGATTTATCAATCGATCAGAGGTTCGATGTGGTCTGTCCGGTAGGACCGGGGATCTTCCCGATGCTTAGGGAGGCTTGACGGGGCCTGTAGTAACGTGCGACGGGTCGCGGCCAACGCCGGCGGGGGGTGGGGGCCAGAAACTGTGTGAGGCCGTCTCATGAGCCTTCTCGGGGTGCCGCTTCTCGTCGGGACGATCGTCCTGACGATCGCGGTGACGGCCGCGTCCGTGTGGCTGGGGGGCCGGCTGCGCGGGTCGGCGTCGTCGCAGGCCGTGCGGAGGGCCGCGCTGGCCCTCGCCTGCCAGGTGTGCGCCGTGCTCACCGTGGCCGTCGTCGTGAACGACCAGTTCGAGTTCTACGCGACCTGGGACGACCTCGTCGGGTCCGACTCCGCCGCCGGCTCGTTCGCATCGCTCACTCCGCAGGACCAGCACGGGTTCCGGACCGCGGCCGGCCTGACGTTCGCGCCGTACGGGGAGGACGGGGTGCGGGTGGTGCACTTCACCGGGCCGAGGACGCACATCGGGGCCGACGTGTACGTGTGGCTGCCCCCGCAGTACGGCCTGCCCGCCTACCGGCACACGCGCTTCCCGGCGATCGAGCTGCTGCCCGGTTATCCCGGGCCCGTCCACAACTGGTTCACCATGCTCGACGTCACCGGCCTGCTCCGGCACGAGATGGCCAGGGGCGAGGCGGAGCCCGCCATCCTCGTGGCGCCCACCATGGAGGTGGTCCCGGGCCTGGACACCGACTGCACCGACATCCCGGGTGGCCCGGCGGTGGAGACCTGGGCGGCCGAGGACGTGCGCGACATGGTGACCGCCAACTTCCGGGCCCGCATGGACGGCGCGGGCTGGGCGGCGATGGGGTACTCCGAGGGCGGTTTCTGCGCCGTCAAGCTCGCCGTCCAGCATCCCCGGCAGTACACGGCGGCCGTCAGCCTGTCCGGCTACTTCACGCCGACCGCGCCGGCCGTCACGCGGTCGCCCGGCCTCCTGCGGGCCAACGATCTGCTGCAGGTGCTGACCCGGAGCCGCCCGCCGGTGTCGCTGCTGGTGATGGGCACCCGGCAGGACGCGGACACGGCCGCCGACGTGACGCGGCTGCGCGCCGTCGTCCACGCGCCGACCACGGTGGCCTCGTCCGTCCTGCCCAGCGGCGGCCACAACTACGGCGTCTGGGGGACGATGCTCCCACCGGCGCTGCGGTGGGTCTCGCACGAGCTGTCCGACCCCCGCCGGGCGCGTTCGTGACCTCCGGCCGGGGACGGGGCGCCCGCCCTCGTCGTCGGGGGTCCGGGTACGGCTCGCCCGGGCCCGTGGTGCACCATGGCCGGATGTCCCCTCCCCTCACGAGCGACATGACCGCAGGTGATCGACATTCCCGGCGCGCCGCCCGGGGAGCGCGCCGGACGCGCCTCCGCCTGCGGGCGATCCTCCTGTCCGTGATCGCGCTCGCCGGCGTCGCGCTGCACGCGTCGCTTCCCGCGGGGGAGCGGACCGGCATCGCCCCCCACATGACGGTGGCGCACGCCCGCCGCCTCCCCGCGTCGCGGCGGCCCGCCTCGCCGTCCCCCGCCTCGCCGTCCCCCGCCTCGCCGTCCCCCGCGTCGCCGTCACGCGCGTCGTCGTCTTCCGCGGCGGTGCGGACGGTGGTCGCGCTGGGCGACTCGGTGCCCGCCGGGTCCGCCTGCGACTGCACGCCGTTCGTCTCGCTGGTCGGCCAGGCCCTGGCGGCCCGGCAGGGCACGGACGTCGCGACCGACAACCTCGCCTCCGGCGGGCTCACCACCCAGGGGCTGCTCGACCAGCTCGACGACGACTCCGCCCGCAGGACGCTCGTCTCCGCCGACCTCACGATCATCACGATCGGCGCCAACGACTTCGACAGCGGCTCCGTCACCGACGACGACTGCGGCCCCGGCGCCGGCCTGGCCTGCTACCGCGACGACCTGACCCGGCTGCGCACCGACATGGACGCCATCCTGGCCAGGGTGCGCGCGCTGCAGACGCGCCGGGGCAGCCGCATCCTCGTCACCGGCTACTGGAACGTGTTCGTTGACGGGGCCGTGGGCCGCGCGGAGGGCGACGCGTACATGGCCAACAGCGACAGCCTCACCCGCGCCGTGAACGACACGATCGCCGCGTCGGCCCGGGCCGCGGGCGTCCGCTACGTGGACCTCTACACGCCCTTCAAGGGCCCCGGCGGCACGGGGGACGACACGGCCCTGCTCGCCGGCGACGGCGACCACCCCGCGGCCGCCGGCCACCGCCTCATCGCCCGCCAGATCCTCTCCGCTCTCGCCGTGCCGCAGGCCCGCTGAGCCGTACCGGAATCCCGGTGGATAAGCGGGAGCGGCGCTGAAAGCATGCGGGAGTGGACCGGATCGTGCGCGCCGCGGCGGAGCTGCTGAAGACCGACCTGTACGACCCGGTCGACCTGGGCGGGAGCAGGCGCAGCACGGTGCTGCGATGCCGCACCGGCGACGGCGGCAGCGTGATCGTCAAGTCGTACGCCGCCGAACGGGAGGGCCTGCGCTCCTTCACGTCCGAGGCGGCCGGGCTGTCGCTGGGCCTGGCCGGCCCCCGGCTGCTGGGCGCGGACCCCGCGGCGCGGCTGGTGGTCATGGCCGATCTCGGCACCGCGCCGACGCTGGCGGACGTGCTGCTGGGTGACGACCCCGCCGCGGCGGCCGACGGCCTGCTGGCCTGGGCCCGGGGGCTCGGACGGCTGGCCGCCCGGTCGGCGGGCCGGCGCGCCGACCTGGCCCGGCTGCGCGCCCGCTACGACCTGGGCGTGCCGTCCTGGGAGGACGAGCCGTGGATCGGGCAACGGATGTCCGGTCTGCTCGCGTGGCTGGAGGCGGCCCGCATCTCCGTGCCGTACGGCCTGGCGGACGAGCTGTCCGCGATCCGCGAGACGGTCGAGCGGGAGTACCCGGCGTTCACGCCGGGCGACACCTGCCCCGACAACAACCTGCTCACACCGGACGGTCTGCGGCTGCTGGACTTCGAGGCGGCCGGCTTCCAATCGGTCTTCCTGACGGCGGCGTACTGCCGGATGCCGTTCTCCACCTGCTGGTGCGTCTACCGGCTGCCGGCCGGCATGGCGGCGGAGGTGGAGCGGGCGTTCCGCGCGGAGGTCGTCCCAGCGTTCCCGGACCTCGCGGACGACGCCGTCTGGCAGGCGGGCACGGCACGGGCGGTCGCCGTGTGGACGGTGGACGTGACGGCGGCGCTGCTGGCGCGCGTCCTGGACGAGGACGGGCCCATGCACCCGACGCGCCGGCCGGTCCCGACCATCCGGCAGGTGCTGCGGCACCGGTGGGAGACGGCGAGCGGGCTGGAGGAGTTCCCCGCCCTCGTGAGGACGACGCGGCTGCTGCTGGACGCCTTCGCCGCGACGTGGGCGGCGCCGCCGCTGCCGGTCTACCCGGCCTTCGACCGCTGACCCGGGCGTCTCCGTGACCTCGGGTCGTCATGGGGCTCCGCCCAGGTCCCACATGCGGACCTGTTCGGACCTCCCGGCGGCCAGGACGACCGCGTGCCCGTTCACCTGACCCAGCGCGACGGCGTTGAGGCGGTTGGGGGCGTGCAGCGGCGTGCCGATCCGCCGTCCGTCGAGGAGGTTCCACACCCGGATGTCGCCGCCGAGGGCGACGGTCACTCCGATGGGGATGTCGCCGAGACGGCCGTAAAGGATCTGCACGACGCGCTCGGTGTGCCCGCGGAGGGGCGGCGCCACTCGCCTGCCGAGCCGCACGGGGACCCCGATGTCCGCCCTCGTGACCGGATCCCTGATCCACACCCGGTCGCCGTCGCGTCCGAACAGCACGGTGCGGTCGCCGGCCCGGGTCACCCACCCCCTCCTCTCGTCGCCGGGCGACACGTCGGCACTCAGGGCGACGACGTCCCGGAACCGCACCCCGGGCACGCCGTCCACCACGAGGACGCGGCGGTCGTCCAGGCGGTCGGCGGGGATCTCCGCGAGGGACCGGTAGGTGCCGGGCCATGGCTCGTCGACCCTGCGGCGCGTGGCCAGGTCCCAGACCAGGGTCCGGCCGTCCCAGCCCCTGGTGACCGCCACCGTGCGACCCCCGGCCCGGGTGACCTGGATCATGTCGATCTCGTCGGTGTGGCCGGGCGGGACGGTGGCGGCGATCTGACGGCCGGTGTCCAGGTCCCAAAGGCGTACGACGTCGTCGAAGCCGCCGGTGAGCGCGATCGGCCGGCCCTGCAGCTCGCCGACGTCGAGGGAGACTCCGGCGGCGGCCGGCGGGGAGGTGTCGGGGTGGGCGGCGCCCGCTGGAGGGTTGCCCGGCAGGAGCGCGAGCCGCCGCCGGGAGACCGGGTCCCAGACGGAGAGGCTTCCCGCGGGTACCGCGACCTCCCCCGGCGCCGGGTGCGCGCCGTTGACCGTGACGAGGACCGTCCTCCCCCTCACCTGCGCCTTCCGCAGGACGGCGAAGTCCCCCTCGATCCCGTCGAGCCGCCGCCGGGTCGCCAGGTCGTAGAAGCGGAGGGGGTCCGGCCCGGGTTCGTTCTCGGAGCCCCCGTTGTCGTCGACCACGGCGGTGAGCCTGCCGTCCAGCGTGACGAGCTCGAGGCCGTGCACCCAGTTGCTCTCGCCCAGGGGCGTCGGGGAACCGGCCGGCCGGCCGCTCGCCGCGTCGACCACGAGGAGATTCTCGCCGGCGGTCACCCGGACGGAGCGGCCGTTCAGCCGGCCGGCGGCGGAGCCGTCCCGGCGGCATCCTCGCCCGTTCTAGGCGATCTGTCCGGGAAACGCGTCTACGGGACGGCCGGCGCGATCCGCGTGTTGCGGATGTGCTCGTAGACGATCGAGGTCCGGACGTCGGCGACCTCGGGGCGTTCGGTGAGCCTGTCGATCACGAACGCGTACAGGCCGGCGTTGTCCGGGACGGCGACGTGCACGATGAAGTCCTCCGTGCCGGTCGTCACGTAGACGCCGAGGGTGTCCGGCAGGGCCGAGACCCAGTTGCGGAAGCCCTCGATGTTCCGCCGCGACGGAGGACGCACCCGGACGGCGATGAGGGCCTGCACCGGGCGGCCGATCGACGGCAGGTCCACGTCGAGGATTGCGCCGCGGATCACCCCTCGCTCCCTTAGGGCCCGCGTCCGGTCGAGGGCCGTCGTGGGCGAGACCCCCACGGCCGCCGCGACGTCGCGGTTGGTCTTCCGTGCATCCGACTGCAGTTCCGCCAGGATCGCCTTATCAAGTTCGTCCATGACCGCCCAAACGCGTCGATCGCCGATACAAGTACGGATCGATTGCAGCATAGCCGTACGGATTCATAGCATGCGACGGGAAACCCCGAACGTTCGAGCAGGAAGGTGGCGGCATGGCCGACGAGAACACGATGGAGAACGCGACCGGCCCGGCCGTCGGCTTCGCGCCTGACGAGATCGATCCCACCGCGCCGACCCGGGCCGCACGCCTGAAGTGGGTGATCGTGGTCGACGGCGGGCTGCCCGCGGGCCGCGCGGTCAACGCCGCGGCGTGCGTGGCGGCGGCGACCTCGGCGGCGGTCGGCGGTCTGCTCGGCGACGACGCCGTGGACGGCGGCGGGCTCGTCCATCCGGGCCTGCCCTGGGCCGGGTGCTCCGTCCTGGTCGCCGACGCGGCCGCCCTCCGGGCCGTCAGGGCGAAGGCGGCCTCCTCGGCCGGCTGTTTCGTGGCGGACATGCCGGCCGCCGCCCAGCACACCCGGGTCTACGCCGACTACCTCGGGGCGATGAAGGAGACTCCCGCCGAGGACGTCGCCTACTACGCCGTCAGCGTGGTCGGCCCGCGTAACCGGGTCGACAAGATCGTGGGCCGCCTTCCGCTGATGCCCTGACCCGCCGCCTGCCCTGAGCCGCGTGCTGCTGACCAAGTCGTGGGCGGTGCGACCCGATCAGGTCGGCGCACGAGCATCGCGGGCGCCGGCTCCTGGACGCGCCGCGGCCCGGGCCGCCTGTCCGGCGGGCCCGGGCCGTCGTGTGCGTGCGGCTATCTGCCGAAGCCGGCGGTCAGTCCGCTGAGGAGCTGCCGGCGGCCGATCGTGTAGAGGGCCAGGATCGGCACGATGGTCAGCACCACGGAGGCGAGCACGGCCGGCACGTTCACGCCGTACGGGCCTCCCTGGAACGCCGCCAGCGCCAGCGGCAGCGTGCGCTTGTCGGGGCTCTGGGTCAGGATCAGCGGCAGCAGGAAGCCGTTCCACACCGTCAGCGCGTTGTAGATCGACACCGTCACCACGGCCGGCCGGGTGAGCGGGAAGGCCAGCCGCCAGAGCGTCATCCACTCGGTGGCGCCGTCGAGCCGCATCGACTCGAACAGCTCCTTGGGCACGTCGCGGATGAAGTTGGCCAGCACCAGCACCGACAACGGGATCGCGAAGGCGATCGACGGCAGGACCAGTCCCGTCAGCGAGTCGTAGAGGCGCAGCTTGATGATGATCAGGTAGACCGGGATGATCGTCGCCTGCAGCGGGATGGCCAGGCCCATGAGGAAGAGCGAGTTCACCGAGCGGAGGAAGCGGCTGGCGCCGGCGCTCCGGACGATCGCGTACGCCGCCATGAACGCGAACAGCACCGACGGGATCACCGTGCCGACAGCGACGATGAGGCTGTTCAGGAAGTACAGCGGGAAGTCCAGCTGGAGCACGAGCCGGTAGTTGTCCAGGGTCGGATCGGTCGGCGGCGCCAGCGGGTTGGTCATGTAGTAGTTGGTCTGCGTCTTCAGACTGGTGACGACGATCCAGTAGATCGGGATGATCACCACGGCCAGCCACAGCCAGCTCACCGTGCCGCCCAGCCAGTTGGGCCGCTGGCGGGTCCTGCCGGGCCTGCGGTGGCTCGTCTTGGACGCGGCCGTCTGCTCGATCCCGGTCGTCGTCTGGCTCACGCTCACCGTCAGGCACCTTCCAACTGGCTGGCGTTGGGGTTGCGGCCGCCCAGCCGGCGCAGCAGCAGTGCCAGGGCGAGGCCCACGATAACGAGGATGACACCGATCACGCAGGCCTGTCCCATGAGGTTGGCCTGGAAGCCGCGCTTGTACATGTCCAGGGCGAGCGCGCGGGTGGCGTCGGAGGGACCGCCCTCGGTCAGCACGAAGATCAGGTCGAAGAAGGTCAGGGAGCCGACGATCATCAGCGTGGAGGACGTGATGATCGTGTACTTGAGCTGCGGCAGGGTGATGTTGAAGAACACGCGGACGCGCCCCGCGCCGTCCAGTTCCGCGGCCTCGTACAGCGAGCGCGGGATCTGCCGCACGCCGCCCTGGTAGAGCAGCGAGTGGAACGGGATGAACTGCCAGGACACCACGAAGATCACGACGCCCATGGCGAGGCTGGGCTCGCCGAGCCAGTCCTGGGTGAGCAGGTCGATGTGCAGCCCGGCGCCGAGCCCGAAGTTCGGGTCGAGCAGCGCCTTGAAGGTGATCGCGATGGCCGCCGAGCTGAGCAGCAGCGGGATGAAGTACAGCACCGCGAGCAGTTCCCGGTACCGCTGGCGGCCCGCCAGGAACACCCCGATCAGGATGCTGGAGGGTGTCTGGACCGCCCAGGAGAGCACCGTGATCAGGAACGTCACCCACAGCGCGTGCGGCAGGCCGGGGTCGGTGAGCACCGCCCGCCAGCTCTCGAACCCGGTCAGCTTGATCTCGCCGAGGGTGTCCCACGAGGTGAAGCTGAGCAGCAGGACCCCGACCAGCGGAATCACCGCGAAGGCCACGAAGGCCAGCAGGGCCGGTAGGGCCAGCCACGGCAGGACGCCGCCGCCGCGCGCCTCACGCGCGACGGCGGACGGCGTCCGTCCAGCGGTTGTCGCGGACATGCTCACTTGCCGATGACCGCGTTCATGTTGGTCGCGAACTGCTGCGGGCTGATCGACAGCTGGAACAGCTTGGCGATGTTGTCGAGCAGCACCTCGGCGGCGGTCGGGCTGAGCGCCTGGTCCCAGGACTGGGCGAACACCTTGGCGTTGCTGGCGACGCCGTAGATGAAGTTCAGGAACTCGGCGTCCTTGGAGCCGGCGAACAGCTTGTCGGAGCCCTTGACGATCGGCACGCCGCCGGTCCCGACCCAGTCCTTCTGCTCCTGGTCGTCGAGCAGGCCGTTGGCGAAGAACTTCTTGGCGATCTCCTTCTGCTCCGGGGACGCCTTGGAGGAGATCGACAGGTACTGGCCGGGGTTGCCGACGGTGTCGCTCGGGTCGCCCTTGCCGCCGTCGACCGGCGGGAAGTTCATCCAGCCGAGGCCGCCGCTGGGGACGAAGTCGCCGCCCTGCGCCTGCTGGATGCCGTACGACCAGCTGCCGTGCAGCATCATCGCGGCCTTGCCGGTGTACAGCAGCGCCTGGTCGGCGTTGGAGTCGGCGGTGATGGAGGAGAAGCCCTTGACGAAGGCGTTGGCCTTGATGAGCTCCTGCATCTTGGTGAGGCCCTCGATGGACGCCGGGTTGTTCCAGGCGTCCTTCTCACCGTCGAAGACGGCCTGGAACACCTCGGAGCCGCCGATGCGGTCGAAGAGGAACTCCAGCCACATCATGTTCGTCCAGCGGGACTGGCCGCCGAGGGAGAACGGCGCGATGCCCTTGGCGTTGAACTTCTTCACCAGGTCCAGGATGTCGCCGTACGACTGCGGCGGCTGCACCCCGACCTGCTCGAAGACCTTCTTGTTGTAGAAGAGGACGATCGGCTGCACGGTCTCGCAGGGCATCGCGTAGATCTTGCCGTCGATCGTCGCGGCGCCGAACGAGGAGGGGAACAGCCGGTCCTTCACCGCGGCGTTCTGGTCGAACCACGAGGTCAGGTCCTCGACCTGACCGGCCTGCACGTAGCTGCGCAGACCGCCGCCGCCCCAGCCCCAGATGATGGTGGGCGCCTGGCCGGCCCCGATCGCCGTCTTGATCTTCGTCTTGTAGGCGTCGTTCTGGATCGTGGTGATCGCTATCTGGCCGTTGGGGTTGGCCTGGTTGAACCGCTTGACGGCGGCGGTGCGGGGCGCCTCACCGGGCGGGCCCTGGAGGAACCAGTAGGTGGCCTTGGTCCCGCTGCCGCTGGCGCCGGCGCCGGCGCCCCCGCCGCTCGGGGCCGGGCCGGAGGTGCCGCAGGCCGCCAACGCGGCGCCCAAGGGGAGGCCCATGGAGAGAGAAAGAAAAGTACGGCGGGATGTTGTCCTGGACTCCACGCTGATCTCCGTACGTCGATGCCGAGGCTGACCGCGGCTCAAAGTGAACCATCAAAGTGCGGGTGGCCGGCGGTCGGCGATCGACGCCTCCGATGCCACGCGCCCGCTCCTCCTTGAACTCGCCGTGTCGAAACATTTTCGAAACAGGCCGCGTGGCACGTCAATTTAGATATCCACTTCGGGACTGTCAAGGGTGATCCCGCACCCTCGCCAAATTGGGATGAAGCGTGTGTAAGGTACTCTCGCACGGGCGTTCACCTGGTGATCTCGCACAGACCAGGATGTCGGGCGGAGCCGCCCCGACGCGTCGAAAAGTTTCGGTCGGTTGCGGGAACACTTTCAACCTGGGGAGAGCAGATGACGGCGCTAGACGGCACTTCCGCGGACCAGATCCTCCGGCCGTGGCAGGACCCGGCGCTTCCGGTGGCGGATCGCGTTGAGGCCCTCCTCGGGGAGATGACGCTGGAGGAGAAGATAGGCCAGCTCGGCAGCCGGTGGATCGGCAACGACATGCAGTTCGAGCAGGAAAGTGAATCCGACGAGGACAGCCCGGGCCCGATGAACGTGGCCCCCATGCAGGACGTCTTCAGGGCTTCGGGAACGGTGCCGTTCGAGGAGGCGATCCGCCACGGGCTTGGCCATTTGACGAGAGTTTTCGGCAGCGCCCCGGTGACCCCGGCCGAGGGTGCGGCCGAGGTGGTGCGGTTGCAGCGCGAGGTGGTGAAGCAGTCGCGGCTGGGCATTCCCGCGCTGGTGCATGAGGAGTGCCTGACCGGTTTCACCACGTACGGCGCGACCGTCTACCCGTCGGCCATCGCGTGGGGCGCGACGTTCGACCCGGGCCTGGTGGAGCGGATGGCCGCCGCCATCGGGCGCGACATGCGCGCCGTGGGCGTCCACCAGGGTCTGTCGCCGGTGCTGGACGTGGTGCGCGACTACCGGTGGGGCCGGGTCGAGGAGACCCTGGGCGAGGACCCGTACCTCGTGGCGATGCTCGGCGCGGCCTACGTCCGCGGCCTGGAGAGCGCCGGGGTCATCGCCACGCTCAAGCACTTCGCGGGATACTCCGCCTCCCGCGGGGCCCGCAACCACGGGCCGGTGCCGATGGGCCGGCGCGAGCTGATGGACATGATCCTCCCGACGTTCGAGACCGCCGTCGTCGAGGGCGGCGCGCGGTCGGTCATGAACTCCTACTCCGACGTGGACGGCGTGCCCGCCGGGGCCGACTCGTGGCTGCTTACCGACCTGCTGCGCGGCGAGTGGGGGTTCACCGGGACCGTCGTGTCGGACTACTGGGCGGTCCCGTTCCTCGCGACGACCCATCAGGTCGCCGCGGACTACGACGAGGCGGGCGTGCAGGCGCTCACCGCGGGCATCGACGTCGAGCTGCCCGACACGCTCGGCTTCGGCCAGCACCTGGCCGAGCGGGTACGGCGGGGCGAGCTGCCGGAGTCCCTGATCGACCGCGCGGCCCGCCGCCTGCTCACGCAGAAGGTCGAGCTCGGACTGCTCGACCCCGGATGGACGCCGGAGAAGTCGGTCGCCGGGGCGGAGGCCCTGGACCTGGACTCGCCGGCCAACCGGGAGCTGGCCCGGGAGCTGGCCGAGCGGTCGATCGTGCTGCTCGATGCGGGCACCGCCCTGCCGCTGCGCGGAGAGGGGCGCACGGAGCCGCGCCGGGTGGCCGTGGTCGGGCCGTGCGCCGACGACCCCCGGACGTTCATGGGCTGCTACGCCTTCCCCAACCACGTGCTGCCGCGCTACCCCGGGCTCGGGCTCGGCGTCGACGCGCCCAGCCTGCTCGACGCGCTGCGGGCCGAGCTGCCGGACGCCGAGCTGGTGCACGAGCGCGGCTGCGACGTGCGCGGCGACGACACGGCCGGGTTCGCCGCCGCGGTCGAGGCGGCCCGGGACTCCGACCTCTGCGTGGCCGTCGTCGGCGACCTCGCCGGGCTGTTCGGGCAGGGGACGTCGGGCGAGGGCTGCGACGCCGAGGACCTGCGGCTGCCCGGGGTGCAGGAGGACCTGCTGCTCGAACTGGCCGCCACCGGCACGCCGGTCGTGGTGGTCGTGGTCTCCGGCCGCCCGTACGCCCTGGGCGAGGTGGCCGGCGGGGCGGCCGCGCTGGTCCAGGCGTTCATGCCGGGGGAGGAGGGCGGCGCGGCCATCGCGGGCGTCCTGTCCGGCCGCGTGCAGCCCGGAGGGAAGCTGCCGGTGCAGATCCCGCGTGTCCCCGGCGGCCAGCCGGGCACCTACCTGCAGCCGCCGCTCGGCTCCAACAGCCACGGCATCAGCAACCTCGACCCGACCCCGCTGTTCCCGTTCGGATACGGCGCCTCGTACACCACGTTCGAGGTCGACGACCTGCGGATCAGCGACGACGAGGTGTCCACGGACGGCGAGTTCACCGTGTCGGTGCGCGTGCGCAACACCGGTGAGCGGGCGGGCGACGAGGTCGTCCAGCTCTACCTGCACGACGTGCTCGCGCAGGTCACCCGGCCGGTGCTGCAGCTCGCCGGGTTCGCCCGGGTCCGGCTGGAGCCCGGCGCGAGCGCGCGCGCGACGTTCACCGTGCACGCCGACCGCACCGCCTTCACCGGACGTGACCTGCGGCGCATCGTCGAGCCCGGGGACGTCGAGGTGTTCGTGGGCACGTCGGCCACCGACCTGCCGTGCCGGGGCCGCGTGCGGCTGACCGGCTCGGTGCGTCACGTCGGCCGGGGCCGGCGGCTGGTCACGCCCGTGGACGTGGACTGACGGCGACCCCCGCCGCGCGGCGGGGGTGGCCTGACACCGGACTCTCGCGCCACACAGCAGGGAGGAACAGATGCCGGCCAGTCGTAGGCGGGCCACGCTGGCCACGGTCGCGGCCTCGGCGGGTGTGTCGGTCGCGACCGTCTCGAAAGTCCTCAACGGCCGCAGCGACGTCGCCCCGGCGACCCGCTCCCTGGTGCTGTCCCTGCTCGAGCAGCACGAGTACGTCGCCCCGCCCCAGCGCCGGGGCGAGGCGGCCGTGCTCGACACGATCGAGGTGGAGTTCGACACCGATCTCAACGCGTACTCCACCGAGATCGTGCAGGGCGCGGTGGAGGCCGGGACCGAGCTCGACGTCGCGGTCGTCGTGAGCATCCGGACGAGCGCCGACCGGGTGGGGGCGTGGGCGCGGGGCCTGGTCGCGGCGGGACGGCGGGCGCTGATCGCGGTCACCAGCGAGCTGACCGCGGGCCAGCTCGCCGCCCTGTCCCGCGCGCAGCTGCCGCTGGTGGTGATCGACCCGCTGAACCTGCCGCAGACCCCGGTCACGAGCGTCGGGTCGACGAACTTCGCCGGTGGCCTGGCCGCGACGCAGCACCTGCTCTCGCTCGGTCACCGGCGCATCGCCTACCTCGGCGGGCTGGCCACCGCCGGCTGCAACCAGGCCAGGCTGCACGGCTACCGGGCCGCCATGGAGTCCGTCGGCGCCGCCGTTCCGCCCTGCTACGTCCGGTCGGGGCACTTCCACTACCAGGACGGGGTGGCCGGCGGCGCGGCCCTGTTCGACCTGCCGGACACGCCGACCGCCATCTTCGCGGGCTGCGACGAGATCGCGCTGGGCGTCCTGGAGGCCGCCAGGGCGCGGGGGCTGCGGGTGCCGGAGGACCTCAGCATCGTGGGGTTCGACGACACCCAGATCGCCCCGATGGCCTCGCCGCCCCTGACCACCGTCCGGCAGCCGCTGCGCGAGATGGGCGCGGTCGCGGTGCGCACGGCGCTGCGCCTGGCGGCCGGGGAGAAGGTGGACTCCCACCGCGTCGAGCTCGCCACCGAACTCGTGGTGCGCGCCTCGACCGCGCCCGTCTCGTCCGCCTGAGCGTGGGCCTGCCCGGTCAGCTTGGCGTCACCGCGGCGGGTCCTCCCCGACGGAGGTTGGCGCGGGAGCGCGCGACCGCCTCCTCCCCCAGCGCCATCAGCTGACCGGGGGTGTCCTCGGCGGCGGTGCGCCACTCCCATTCGGGATCGGCGTCGAAGTCGACCGCGTCCCAGGGAGGCGACGGCGGCCGGCCGAACAGCTTGTGGGAGAGCATGTCGTCCTCGACCAGGGCCAGGTGCTTGAGCAGCCCGCCCAGGGTCATCGAGGACGCGGCGGTCGTGGCCCGCATGCCGGGCGCGTCCAGTCCCGAGCACTTCCACGCCAGGGTCCTGCGCTGGCGTTCCAGCGACCCCACCAGGGTGTCGGCCTCGTTACCCGCGACCGGCGGCTCCACCAGCAGGGGCTCGTCGTTCTCACTCATGCGGAGCAGGTCATGGGCTCCGCCCCCTCCCGCACCATCGGGCCCTGGCGGGCTGCCCGCATCGTTCAGCGCGCAGACCGACAAGAAGAACCCTCTTGACAATTTTATTTGTCGGCAATAACTTTGGATCACTGAGAGCGACCCCAAAGAGGAGTGAGTCAGATGCGGATCGTGGTCATCGAGTTCATCAGCCTGGACGGCGTCGTGCAGGCGCCGGGCGGTCCCGAGGAGGACACCGACGGCGGCTTCGCCCACGGCGGCTGGATGGGCGCGTTCTTCGACCCGGAGACGGTGGGCGGTGCGTTCGCCGCCACGGTGACCGGGGCCGACGCGCTCCTGTACGGGCGCCGCACGTGGCAGGGGATGGCCGCGGCGTGGCCCGAGCGGGCCGGTGACCCGTTCGCCGACCGGATGAACGAGATCCCGAAGTACGTCGTGTCGGAGACGCTCGGCGACGACGAGCTGACCTGGAACAACACCACACGCATCCCCGGCGGGGAGGCCGTCGCCCACCTCCGGAAGCTGCGCGACGGCGACGGCGGCGACATCGTGGTCATGGGGAGCCCGACGCTCGTGCGCACCCTCCTGCACGAGGAACTGGTCGACGAGCTCCGGCTCGTGATCACGCCGGTGATCCTCGGCGGAGGCAAGACGATCTTCCCCGGCGACGGCGTGATGCGCGCGTACGAGCTGGCCGGCACGTCGGCGGGCGGCACCGGCGTGCAGGTGTGCACGTACCGTCGGGTCCGCGAGGAGTAGTCCGGCCGGGCGCCCTCGTGAGCCGGGGGCGACGGCCTCGGCGGAGAACGGCCGCGCGCGGGTGGGCGGTGGCCCGCGACCGCCGCCGCGGCCGGGCGCGTTCTCTGAAGTGCGGCGCAGGAGCGTGCGCCTGGGCGAGGGTAGGAGGATTGCTGCCACCCATGACCCGGGAATCCCGACTTACAGTCGGAAAATGGACAGCGACAAGCTCCTCGGAGAGTTCCTCCACGCACGCCGGATGGCGACCTCTCCGCGGCAGGCGGGGCTTGCCCACTCCGGGCCGCGTCGCACACCCGGTCTGCGCCGCGAGGAGGTGGCGGTGCTGGCGGGCGTGAGCCTTGACTACTACGCCCGGCTGGAGCAGGGACGCGAACGCCGCCCCTCGGACCAGGTGCTGAACGCCCTGGCCCGGGTCTTTCAGATGGACGGCGACACCACTGACTACCTGTACAAGCTCGCCTACCCGGGCCTGCGGTCGCCGGCCCCGGTCGACATGCCCGAGCGGGTCAGCCCGACGTTGTACGGGATACTCGCGGGCTGGAACGACGTCCCCGCGTTCGTCCTCGGCCGCCGGCTGGACGTCCTGGCCTCCAACTCGATGGCGGACGCCCTCTACGGCGGGCTGACATACCGGGACAACTGCCTGCGCATGATCTTTCTCAGTCCCGAGGCCGAGGACTTCTACGCCGACTGGGAACGGGCGGCCTTCGTCAAGACGGCACAGCTGCGCCGCGCCGCGGCGACGGACCCCGACGACCCCGCGCTGGCCCGGCTCGTGGCGGAGCTCCGCGCGCACAGCGAGGTGTTCCGCACGATGTGGGAACGGCACGACGTGGGGACCCGGGTGGCCGAGGACAAGTCCTTCCGCCATCCCGAGGTGGGCGAGATCAGCCTCGCCCTGCACCGGCTCACCGTCACCAGCGGGTCGGGCCAGCAGCTCTGCATCATGGCGGCGCCGCCCGGGAGCCTGTCCGAACAGGGACTGGCCAGGCTGGCCGCCACCCTCCCCGACGGCGGTTCCGGCGCCGCCCGCTCCCCGTGGAGCCGGCCCGGCCAGGCGCGGGCCACCGAACCGGGATTCTGACCCGGGCGTACGCGAACGCCGACCCGCGGTGCGTCCGTCAGGCGGTCCCGCTGTCGAAGGCGACGGCCTGGCGGATGTAGTCGCGCAGGGCGTCCCGGTCGAGGGCGCCCAGGTTCTTGATCTTGACGTGCCTCGTCGTCTTGCCCACGCCCTCCAGCAGGCCGTGCCCGTCGTCGAACTCCGCCCCTCGGGCGAAGGCGAAGGTGACGTGCGTCCTGCTGTGGCTGATGATGGCGAGGATCTTGTCGCCCTTCCAGGCGGGCGATCCCCGGCTGATCACCTCCGCGGCCTCCGGCGCGCTCTCCCGCATCAGGTCCCGCAGCGCCGCCACCACACTCCGATGGTGCTCGGGAAGAGTGCTCCGCACGAACTCGTCCACCTCGTCGCTGGGCATGGCCGGCCTCCTCGAAGCCTTCGTCGTCCGTGAGCCGCCGGCGTCGCGCCGGCACACCCTCACGATGCGGGACGGCTCTTGCGGTCCGTTGACGCCCGCCCCCCTGCGGCCGTCAACGGACCGTAAACCGCTCACGGCACAGTCGTGGGCGTGACGATTCCGGATCATCGGACTTCCGGACGGCGAGCTGAGGAGCACGATGTGCGCAAGGTGATCGTGTCGGTCTTCGTGACCCTGGACGGCGTGCAGGACGACCCCCACGAGTGGTCGCTCGGCCACTGGACCGACGAGTACAGCGGGTACGCCCGCGACCAGTTGTTCGCCGCGGACGCGCTGCTGATGGGCCGGGTGACCTATGAGGGGTTCGCCGGCAGCTGGCCAACCATGACCGACGAGGACGGCGCCCCGGAGGGCTTCGCCGACCGGATCAACACCATGCCGAAGTACGTCGCCTCCACCACCCTGCGGGAGCTCGACTGGACCAACTCGCACCTGATCGAGGGCGACGTCGTGGACGCGGTGCGCGACCTGAGGCACCAGCCGGGCGGGGACATCCTCATGTACGGCTGCGGCGGCCTGGCCCGCCTTCTGACGCGGCGCGGCCTGGTCGACGAGATCCGGCTCTGGGTCCACCCCGTCGTCCTCGGCCGGGGTGAGCACGTGTTCGCGGGCTGGGACGAGACGCCCATGCGGCTGCTCCGGACCAGGACGTTCGCGTCGGGAGTCGTCGTGCTGGCCCACGAGCCGCAGAGCTAGTCGCCGGCGTGGAAGGGCGTGTGGATCCGGCCTTCGGTGCGCATGCACTCGAACATCCTCTGGATCGACTCGGCGTCGTTGAGGTGTGGGAACGGGTCGTCCGGGGGAGCCGCGACGCCGAGGAACCGGCACAGCGGCCCCCAGCCCTGGCGGACGTCGAACACGAGGAGCCGCTCGGCGGGGATGGCGGACCGCACGGCCGCGACGTGCCGCCGGTACGCCTCGACGGCCTTCTCCTCGTCCGGCACGGGAGCCCCGAAGTGCCAGTCGTCGTCGAAGAGGAACCCGGTGATCCGCTCGAGGAGCGGGCGCAGCCGTTCGATCGCGGCGAGAACGGGGCGGATGCCCTCGGGCGCCTCGTCCTGCGACATCGGGCCGCGCGGGTTGATCGATCCCAGCATGCGGAAGCTGACGTACCAGCTGTGCGGGTCGCGGACCGTGAGCACGACCTTGGCGTCCGGGTAGGCCTGCGCCAGCTCCCGCCAGAAGAAACTGGCCGGCCAGTCCTGACTCGACCGGAACCCGTCGAAGACCCGATCCCAGTCCACCGGCCCGCCCGCGCAGAGCGGCAGCCACCGTTCGGCAAGCTCGGGCCGGCGCATGACCTCGAAGAAGTGGTAGCAGGGCCCGAAACCGAGCCGTTCCAGGGCCGCCTTCATCGACGTCGTCCCCGTGCGCGGAAGTCCCGCGCCGATGACCTTCAGCATGGTCCAGGCTCCCGTCGCCGTCCGCTACCTGCTGGGCTTCCCGGAGGCGCGCGGAATCGGCGCCCGCGGCCGCGAGCCGGGGGAGAACGCGCCGGAAACGTTGCCGTCCGCTCACCCGGGAGCCGCGGGCGATGCCGCCCGTTGACGGACGGGATGCGCCGGCCGGAAGGTCAGCCCGCCCAGGCTTCGCGGGCGGTGGTGACGGGACCGCCCGTCTCGATCGACTCGCCGATCGCCAGGCTGATCAGGTGGTCCTGGCAGCCCTCCGCCAGGGGGTACGGCTCCGGGCCCCGTCCCCGGCACCAGGCGGTCATCCTGTCGAGCAGCGCGACCACGGCCAGGTCGTCTTCTGAGAAGCGCCCGCCCTTGAAGTCGTTGCGGTAGACCACGCGGCCGTCGACGCTGATGTGGTCGAGCTCGAAGCCCTCGAGGTTCAGGTCGATGCCGGTCTGCCGGCGGATCAGGTGCGACTCCACAGGGGTGGCCGGGTCGGCCAGCCGGACGAGACGGTCGTCGACCAGCTCGCCGAGCGATCCCCGGATGACGATGCGGCGGGAGCGCAGCGGGTTCCACCACTGGTTGTCGGTGAAGTCGTACAGGCCCATCCCCCCGCCGGAGAACTCCAGGGTGGCGATGGTGGTGGCGGCGTCCCTGGGCGTGGCGTCGCCCGTCCAGCCGGCGGGCGTCAGCGGGTCGGCCAGCGGGGCGGTGAACGACCGGGCGTTCACCGTCACGTCCTCGAACCCGGCCCCGAGCATGTGCCGGATCACCGACACCGCGTGGTACAGGTGCGTCGAGGACATCTGCACGGAGGTCACCCGGCCGATGACGCCCTCCCGCAGCAGTGCCAGCCTCGCCGCGTGGCCCGGCATGAGCAGGTACTGCTCGGCCACCTGCACCAGCCCGCTCGATCCCACGGCGGACCACAGGTCGCGCAGCCCGTCGAGGTCGGGCGCGGGCGGGGTCTCCGCGAGCACCGGCATGTCGTGCTTCACCAGTTCCCTGGTGACCTCCGGGGTGACCGGCCACGGCACGGAGGGGATCACGAACTCGGGCCGTTCGGCCGCCAGCATCTCCGCGACCGTGCGGAACGTCGGGACGCCCCAGCGGGCCTCCACCTCGGCCCCCCGCTCGGCCGTACGGGTGACGACGCCCGACACCGACATCCGCTCGGGCAGCTGCCTGGCCAGACGCAGGAAGAACTCCGACCGCCACCCGCTCCCGACGATGCCGAAGCGACCTGCCGACTGTGCACTCACGATGTGTCCTCGCTCTGCGATCGTCCCTGGGTGGCCGAACCAGAGTAGTACCGGGCGAATCGGGCCCCTGGGCACGTCCGGCCGCCCGGCTTCCAGACGAGGCCGGGCCGTCGGTGAGGGCCTCGTCGGCGGTCTCCCGCGATGGAATGATGGGGCGGGTCTCGGACACCGTTCGTCCTCGCCGTACGGCCGTGACCGTGCCGGCCGGCCTGGCGGACGGAACGGCGGGCGGTGCCTTCGCCGGTCAGGTGAACCAGACGTCGTAGGCGGCGCGCAGGCTCTCCTGCGGCGGCTCGGGAAGCAGCTGGAAGAACTTCCAGGCATAGCCGTACGGATCGACGATCTCGGCGTAGCGCTCGCCCCACGGCGCGTCGACCGGAGCGGTCGTGACGTCGCACCCCGCGGAGTGGCAGTAGTCGGCGGTCGCGTCGACGTCGTTCACCCGGATCCCGATGACGACGCCGAGGCCGCGCGGGCCGGCCGTGGTCATCCGTTCGCGGTCGCTGTCGGGGAACGGCATGCCGGTCAGGGCGTCGACCAGCAGTTGCAGGTCCCCGCGCCGCAGGATCGCCATGATCGTCCGGCCCTCCGGGCTGAACATGGACCCCGCCTGCTCGAACCCGAGCCTTCGGTAGAACGCGGCCGCCTCGGTCACGTCCTCGACTCGGAGTCCCAGGCGGAAGGAAGCCTCGTCGGTCATTACCTCTCCAGGAATCGGCGAGCGGTGTCGCCGCGGCGGACGCCCCCGCCCTGTGGAAATGGATCCACCGGGGACCGGCGGTGTACGGCCGGTCCCCGGTGGCGCTCGTGTCACCGCGACGGTAGCGCGGTGCGGGGTGTCAGGCGATGGTGCAGGTGGCTCCGTTGAGGG
>NZ_BOOC01000004.1 GCF_016863035.1 Microbispora corallina | reverse complement strand
CCGTCGGGACGGTGGGATTTGAACCCACGACCCCTTAAACCCCCGAGTGGGTCAATTTGGTTCACATGCTTGCCGCCGGCGGAGAGCGCCACAGTTTGGGCGCTGCCGCACCATGGCGTCGCGGCGCTTCACGATAGCGACGCGATCACAACCTCGCGCGGCAAGCATGCTCACTGGCAGCCCCGTTGTCATGCTGGCCCGCGACCAATCGAAGAGGCAATAACCGGCCTCGTTGGCTGCCTATCCATATGTGCACCCACAGGTCAGGACTCCCAGGGTGGCCCCAGATTGACACGCTATGCGATGAATGAAGCACCATGCCCAGGGCTCACCCGGGATGTGCCCGATCAGCCCGATGGACCAGGCCCCGTTCCCCCTGCGCCCACCATCGTCGGGCAGCGCCTCAAAGCCGTCATGTTCGACGCAGTCACCGGTCCGATCCAAGACGGCACAGTCCCCACGTCATCACGTGCCGGAGAAGGCAACTCAATGACGATGCGAGACCACGAGTGACGGCCGAGGGCCAGATCGGGGTCAGACGATCAAAAAGCCGGACCCTCGATCTCGAGATCCGGCTCCTGACCTGCGTCGATGTGGTGGGCGATACTGGGATCGAACCAGTGACCTCTTCGGTGTGAAGCAACCGGAACACGCATTTGTTCAGGGGACATAGTGCCGGTCACCTGCGCGAACATCCGTGACAGTCCGCAACCGTTCGGAGCCGTCCGTCGCGGCTGTCACCCACTTCGTCACTCATGCTCTCGCGCTCGTCGATGACAAAGTTCGCTGCCGCGGCCCAACCTGCACCTTGAGACTTAGCGTTGGTCATCTCGATGGTTTCAGTCTTTCGCGGTTGATCATGATGTCATGTGCCCTCGTTGATCCGGCGGTCAGGTGCGGGGGACGCCGGTGGCGCGGGTGATGAGGGCGTCGAAAGCGCGGTCGGGCAGGAGCCAGCGGGTGAAGATCAGGGGCTTGGCACCGAACCCGGCGGTGTAGCGGGTCTTGGGCCGGCGCGCAGTGGCGGCCCTGCCGATCGCGTCGGCGATCACGCTGGGCGGGGAGTTGCGGCGGGCACTCGCCGGGGACGACAGCGACTCCGCGACAGCGGCGGCCTGGGCGGCATAGGGGCCGTGCTCGGAGGCGTCCTTCAGCTTTTCGGCGGCGATGCCGCCCCATTCGGTGGCGATCCCGCCCGGTTCGATGACTACGACGTCGATGCCGAACGGCTTGACCTCCAGACGGAGGCAGTCCGACAGGCCCTCCAGGGCGAACTTGGTGCCGTGGTACCAGCCGCCGAGCGGGGTGTAGATCTTGCCGCCCATCGAGGTGACGTTGATGATCGTGCCGGAACGGCGGGCGCGCATGTGCGGCAGGACCAGGCGGATGAGTTCGGCGGCGCCGAACACGTTGACGTCGAGCTGGGCGCGTGCCTCCTGTAGGGGGACATCCTCGATGGCGCCGTAGGAACCGTAGCCGGCGTTGTTGACCAGCACGTCGATCCGCCCGGTCTCGTCGATGATCTTCTCTACGCCCGCGGCCATGGAGGTGGTGTCGGTGACGTCCATCGCCAGCGGCCGCACCCCCTGGTCAGCGAGGGCCTTGAGGCGGTCGGTGCGGCGGGCCGCCCCGTAGACGGTGAACCCGAGCCTCTGGAGGTTGAGCGCGGTAGCCTCGCCGATGCCCGAGGACGCCCCGGTCACCAGTGCCGTCCTACCCGTCGCGCCGGTCGTGGTGCTGCTCATGCTGCCCTCCAGTAAGGTGAATGATGCTTCACGATCTATAGTGAAGCATAGTTCACTCGGTTCCAATCGCCCCCTGGAGATGCCCATGAGCTCGCCACGGCCGCAGCGCGCCGACGCCGTCCGCAACCGCGCCAAGATCATGGCGGCGGCGCACGAGCAGATCACCGCGAACGGCCCCGAGGTGTCGATGGAACAGATCGCCACCGCGGCCGGGTTCGCGGTCGGCACCCTTTACAAGCACTTCCCGACCAAGACCGACCTGGTCGCCGCCGTCGTCGCCGCCTCCATCACCGCGGTCGCCGACGACGCCGAAGCCGCCCTGAGCCGAACCTGTGACGACGGCTCGCCCGCCCTGGAGGAGATCACCGGGTTCCTGACCCGGCTGATCGACACCGCCGCGCACGACCACGCGGTCAAGGCCGCCGCCCGCGCCCTGGCCGCTGACCCCGCCGCCCTCCACGACGAAGCCCGCGCCACCGCCGCACTCGACCGCCTCATCCACGCCGCCCACCAGCACGGCGACCTGCGCCCCGACTTCAGCGTCGACGACCTCTACCTACTGTTCTCCACCGCCCCCACCGACCAGCCCGCCCACGTCCGCGCCCGCTGGCTCGCCCTCCTCATCACCGGCCTGACCGCCCGCTAACCCCGACCTCCCGGTCACGGACACGACGATGAAGGACCCATGCCCGGCACGACCATGCCGCGGCCGGCTCACCAATCCGCCGATCGCCACAGCGATCCGGCCCCGCCCCATTCCACGCCTCCGGCCCATGCATATCCGCCGAACCCACCCCCGCGATCACAGGAAAACGCACATATGTCAGCGCGTCCACCAATTCGCCGCGTCCTCGTCACTCGCCTGTGGTCGGCGGCCCTCCGGGCATGAACGGGCACAGCGCGAGCGTTTTAAGAAGGTAGAAGTGAAGTTCGCTCGCACGCTGGTCGTTCGGCTATGTGCAGAGCGTGCGGTCCCTAAATGGTCCCCAGATGTGCCGCTCCCGAAGGCTGTCCGCACTACTTCATGCAGTCCGCTTTGCGGCCTGGCACGCTCACCGGCTAAGACTTCATGCTCCCAAAGCACTTTTGGTGATCGGCTCACCTGGTGTTTTCCCTGGTAGACGGGCCCCCATGTGCACTGTCGTGCGCTGATGGGCGGAGGGATGCACCCCTGTTGTCACGCAGTTCCTCACTCAGACGGCCCCCCTGAAGATCACTCCCTCGCGCCTCGTGACGAATGTCGCTACGACTTAGCCTGCGCCGTGGCAATGTTTGATCACGTTGCCACGTGCCCGAAAAGTGCCCTGGTTTGGCTCTCGATTCGAGCGCGAACTGACTGCGGGACGGAGCTTCACTATCAGCTTGGGAATCGGCTCCTGATTTACCCTGTCTGAGCCGGAGAACAAGGAATGCAGCTCAGGGCTGGTCGAGTCCCCGCGACTTCCCGTCAGTCTCCGCTGATCGCCGTCCAATGTGGCACGCACCTGGCATACGGCGCGGGCGAGTTATTATCCCCGGCCTGCCCCCTCTATCAGGCCGGGGGATCACAGCCTGCCAGGTCAGCACGCAGGGTACGGGGCGGTCGAGATCCTGAAATACCTCTGTACCACCTGCCGGAGGAGGATGACTCAACGAGGAACTTTGGTGTACAAGACGAGATCACTCCAGCACTTCAGCCTCCGCCCACCGCCCCAGATCTCTCAGCACGAGCGCCAGGTTGTTCCGGCTGGTCAGCGTGTCCGGGTGGTCCTCACCCAGCACCCGCCGCCGTATCTCCAGCACCGCGCGGTGCTCGGCCTCGGCCTCCTCCAACCGCCCCAATGCCCGCAGCGCGAGCGCCAGGTTGTTCTGGCTGGTCAGCGTGTCGGGGTGCTCCTCACCCAGCACCCGCCGGCGCCACCTGGCAGGATCACGACCTCGTGTTCGCCACGCGGTACGGGACGGAACTGGATGCGGGCAACGTACGGCGAGCGTTTCGTACAGTTCTCCGGAAGGCAGGGCTGGACGCGACGGAATGGGTTCCGCGAGAGATGCGGCACAGCTTCGTGTCGCAGCTTTCCGACAGCGGTGTGCCTCTGGAGAACATCTCCCGGCTGGTGGGCCACGGCAACACCACGGTCACCGAAACCGTCTATCGCAAGCAACTCCGGCCCGTCCTGCTGGAGGGCGCCGAGGCGATGGACCGCATCTTCCCGAATGCCGACAGGGACGCCTAGTCACTCACTTAGTCACTCAGAAGATCAAAACAGGCCACCCGCGTGGTGGCGGATGGCCTGTGAGCTGTGTGGGCGATACTGGGATCGAACCAGTGACCTCTTCGGTGTGAACGAAGCGCTCTCCCGCTGAGCTAATCGCCCGGGACGGCCGGTCGCCTCTCGGTGCCGACGGGGAAAACCATACCGCACCCGGGGGGGTGCTGGCGAAAGCACGGCGAGCCCGTGCGCGCGTACCGGCTTCGCCAACAGCGTGGGAAAGGTTCGCCGGACAGACCACGGTGTGGCCGTCTCGTGTCATAGCATCGTGATGCCCCATGCTCGACCCATACGCACCACGTAAGATCAAATGTGGCCAATGGGACTGAGAAGGGGAGGTCGGGGACACGTAAAGCAGAGGTAAGACTGTGCCTGTTGACGATGTTTGAGCAGGTAGATGACCGAATGTCAAGCTGTGATGTGCGTTACAGAAGGGCTCGGAGGCGGAATCTTTCCTACGGGTCTCTTCGTTCGCCTCGTAGCACGAGCGGCGGACGAAGCCGGTCCGCGCAGTGATAGCCCCTGATTGGGGACCCGACGACGAAAAGGTTTGGCTGACGATGAACAGCACCACCGTCTCTGCCGAGCTGGGCCTTCGGCTTGTGGTCCCCGACCGTACGACCGTCCCCCTGCTCGCCGGCCTGAGCTACACGGCCGAGGACCCGTACGCCATCCGCATGGCCTTCCATGTGGGGAATGACGAGCCGGTCGAATGGATCTTCGCCCGCGAGCTGCTGACCGTGGGCATCGTGCGCCGGGTGGGAGACGGGGACGTCCAGGTGTGGCCCGCCCGCTCCGACGGCGAGCGGACGCTGAACATCAGCCTCACCTCGCCCTTCGGCCAGGCGCTGTTCGAGGTGCCGCTGGCCCCGCTGACCGAGTTCCTGCACCGGACGTACGAGCTGGTGCCGGCCGGGCGGGAGACCGACTTCATGGACCTCGACGAGGAGCTCACCAACATGCTCTGGAGCTCCTGACCCGGTCAGACGCCGTCCAGGATCCGCCGCATGCGGGTGATCTCCACCTGCTGCCCGGACATGACGTCCTGCGCCATCGCGAGCATGGCCCGGTCCCTGCCCGCCCTCAGCTCCTCCCCCGCCATCCGCAGGGCGCCTTCGTGATGCCGGATCATCAGTGACAGGAACAACCGGTCGAAGTCGGAGCCGCGGGCCTCGCGGAGGCGGTTGAGCTCGTCCGGCGTGGCCATGCCGTACCCGCCGGGCATGTGGTCGTGCGCCTCCGGCGCCGGGCGGCCGAGCGCCTCCAGCCATGACGTCATTACCGTGACCTCCGGACCCTGACCGGTCGCGATCCGGCCGGCCATCGCCGTCACGGACGGGTCGTCCGTGCGGGCCGCCGCCAGGCCGGCCATCTCGATCGCCTGCCTGTGGTGGGGGATCATCGCCTCGGCGAAGCGGACGTCCTGCGCCGCCGCCCGCGCCTGCGACTCCCCCAGCCGCTGTCCGGGCTCCGCCGTGCGGCCCGGCTCCCCCGGGGCGCCGGGGACGACGACCGGGGCGCCGGAGCCAGCCACGAGCGGGGCCGGCCGCTCGGCGGACGAGCAGGCGGCCGGAGCGATCATTGCGAGCGCAACCGTTACGAAAGCGGCCCTCACCGGACGCCTGCCGGACATAGCTTCCATACTGGGCCACGTTGCCGAGAGATGGGGGCGCAGTGAGACGACCGGTACTGACGGCGACGGCGGCGGCCGTCGTCCTCCTGTCCGCGGCCTGCACGGCCTCGGCGCCCGACCCGTCGTCCCCGCCCGCCTCGGAGCAGACCACAGGGCAGACGGCCGGGCAGACTGCCGGGCAGAACGCCGGGCTGCCGGGCCAGGACGAGATCCGGCACAGCCCCAACATGACGGTCGTCGCCAACGTCCCCCTCCAGGCGCCGTTCGACGGGCCGCAGGCCTGGGGCACCGACATGGCGTTCGAGGGCCACTACGCGTACGTCGGCAACTACGAGGGCTTCACGGTCCACGACATCAGCGACCCGGCCCATCCGAAGGCCGTCTCCCGGGTCGTCTGCCCGGGCGGGCAGAACGACGTCTCGGTCGCGGGCGACCTGCTGTTCGTCTCGGTCGACGACCCGCGGACGGACGACACCTGCGCCGCCGGTCCCGGAGACCCCTCCGACCCGAAGGAGTGGGAGGGCGTCCGCATCTTCGACGTCTCCGACAAGACCGACCCCCGGTACGTGGCGTCGGTGCGCACCGAGTGCGGCTCCCACACGAACACGATCGTGCCCGGGAAGACCCCCGATGTGCTCTACCTGTACGTGTCCTCCCCCGGCCCGATCGACGACTCGCCGACCTGCCCGCCGCCCCACCAGAACATCTCGATCGTCGAGGTGCCGGTGAGGCATCCGGGCGACGCGCGGGTCGTCGCCACGCCGGCGCTGCTGGAGGGCACCGGATCGGCCGACGACGTCTCGGCCGGGTGCCACGACATCACCGCGTACCCGGAGAAGGGGCTCGCGGCGGGAGCGTGCTTCGGCGACGGCGTGCTGATGGACATCTCCGACCCGGTGAAGCCGCGGGTGCTCCAGGTGGTGACGGACCAGGAGAACTTCTCCATCTGGCACTCGGCGACGTTCAACGACGCGGGGACCAAGGTCGTCTTCAGCGACGAGCTGGGCGGCGGGCTCGCGGCGACCTGCAACGCCCAGGTCAGCCCGGAGAAGGGCGCGGACGCCGTCTACTCCCTGACGCCCGACCACCGGCTGGTCCGGCAGGGCTACTACAAGATCCCGCGCCCGCAGGGCCCGAAGGAGAACTGCGTGGCCCACAACGGCTCACTCGTCCCCGTGCCGGGCCGGGACGTCATGGTCCAGGCGTGGTACATGGGCGGGGTCTCGGTATGGGACTTCACCGACGCCGCCCACCCCCGCGAGATCGCCTACTTCGAGCGGGGGCCGCTGCCGCCGGAGCTGGAGCTCGGCGGCTCCTGGTCGGCCTACTACTACAACGGCTACATCTACTCCAGCGACATCACCAAGGGCCTGGACGTGCTGCGCCTCGACGATCCCCTGACGGCCCCGGCCGGCAAGGTGCGGATGACGGGGTTCAACCCGCAGAGCCAGCACCCGTACGGCCGGGGCTGAGCCGGCGGGGCGTCACGGGTCGAGGTCGCCCGCGGCCCGCTCGGCGAAGGCCTTCATGGCGGCCAGCGTGACCGGGCCGGGGGCGGCGGGCAGCACCACACCGTTGACGGCCCTGATCGGCTGGATGTCCCGGGTGGTGGAGGTGAGGAACGCCTCCTCCGCCTCGTACAGCGCCGAGATCGGCACGTCGGCCTCCTCGCCGCCGTACCACTCGAGCGTGAGCGCCCGGGTGATGCCGGCGAGGCAGCCGGAGGCGAGCGTGGGCGTGATCAGGCGGCCGCCGGTGACGATGAAGATGTTGCTGCCGGTGCCCTCGCAGAGGTCGCCGGCGAGGTTCTCGAAGATCGCCTCCGCGCCGCCGCGCTCCTTGGCGTACACGAGGGCCTTGGCGTTGTCGCCGTACGACGTGCTCTTGACGCCGGCGAGCGCGCCCCGCTCGTTGCGCGGCCAGGGCACTACGGCCACGTCGGCGGTCGCCGGGAACGGCGCCTGCTCGCCCACGATGACGATCGTGTTCGACCCGGCCCCGCCGCGGTCGGAGCCCAGCGGGCCCGGGCCGCTCGTGTAAGTGATCCTGATCCGGGCGAGCGGCCACTTCGGGGCGGCCTCCAGGCAGCGGCGCACGCCGTCGGCGATCGCGGCCAGGTCGGGCTCGGGGAGGTCCATCCGCTTGGCGGACAGCGCGAGGCGGTCGAGGTGCCGGGTGAGGGCGAAGGACTCGCCGTCGACCGCCTTGATCGTCTCGAACACTCCGTCGCCGACCATCAGACCGTGGTCGAACACCGACACCACGGCCTTGTCGGGCTCGTACAGCTCCCCGTTGACCCAGATGGGTACTGCCATCTCCTTCTCCGTTCCTATGCGCGCGGCCCGCCTTCCGACGCGAGCCCGATCAGCCGGGCGGCCTTGAGCTCGGTCTCGCGCCACTCCAGCCGGGGGTCGGAGCCCCAGGTGATGCCCGCGCCTGTGCCGAACCGGACCGTGTCGTGCTCGATCCAGAAGGTGCGTATGCCAACGGCCAGCGCCCCCTCGCGCCTGTCGGCGTCGACCCAGCCCACGGCCCCACAGTAGGGCCCGCGGGGCTCCGGTTCGAGCTCGTTGATGACGTGGAGCGCGGAGGATTTCGGCGCCCCCGTCACCGACCCGGGCGGGAAGGTGGCGGCGAACAGCTCCGGCCAGCCGGCTTCCCGGTCAAGCCGGGCGCGTACGGTCGACACCAGGTGGACCAGCCCGGGGTGCTCCTCGATCGCGAAGAGGGAGGGCACCGACACCGAGCCTACCGTGGCCACGCGGCCCAGGTCGTTGCGGACGAGGTCCACGATCATCAGGTTCTCCGGGTAGTCCTTCTCGAGGAGGTCGGCCGCGGTCGCCCCGGTCCCCTTGATCGGCCGCGACTCGATCACCTCGCCCCTGCGCGACAGGTACAGCTCCGGCGAGGCCGACACCACGGCCAGCCCCGGCACGTCGACCACCGCGGCGTACGGCGCCGGGTTGCCCTCGGCCAGCCGCGCGGCCAGGGCGAGGGGGCCCGCCGGGCCGGGGAGCGGCGCGGACAGGATCCGGCACAGGTTGGCCTGGTAGACCTCGCCCCGCTCGATGTGGTCCCGGATCCGCTGCACGCCCCGCTCGTACGCCGTCCGGTCGAGCGAGCTGCGCCACGCCTCGCGCCGCGGGCCCCGCCAGGGCCGGGACGGCGGGGGCAGCGGCGCCGGGCGCACCCGGTCGAAGCGGGCACAGGTCACCTTGCCCTCGTACGTCACGACGACGGCCCACCACCCCTCGCCGTCGAGGGCGGCGAGGTCGGTCGTCACGTCCCGCAGGCCGGTGGCCAGGCGTCCCCCGACGTGGGCGAATGCGTCGTGCACGCCTCCATTGTCGCAACACGCAGCACACCGGGCGAAACCGTCGCCCGCCTCTCGCAGCGGGTCAGGCGGGGACGCGGTCGCGCAGGAGGGCCAGGAGCGTGCGGGCGGCCGGGAGGGCCGTCGTGCGCGGCAGGGCCGCGTACACCGACCGCCGGGGCGCGAGGTCGCCGAGCCGCCGCAGCGCGAGATCGCTCCGCACGGCGGGGGCGGCCATGGCCGGCACCAGTGTCACCCCGAGGCCGGCCGCGACGTACCCGAGCTTGCCGGTCCACTCGGCGATCCTGATGTCCACGCGCGGGGTGAAGCCGGCCCGGGCGCAGGCGGCCGCGAGCATGGTGGCGCTGCCCGGGGGCGCGCCCTCGATCCAGCTCTCGTCCTTCAGGTCGCGCAGGTCCACCTCCTCCCAGGCGGCCAGCGGGTGGTCGGCGGGGAGGGCGACCAGGAGCTCGTCCTCCATCAGCGGCACGACCTCGGCGTCCTCCCCCGGCCCCAGCCCGGAGGGGTAGTCGCTGACCACGGCGATGTCGATCTCCCCCCGGCCGAGGGCCTCCATGAGCGCGCCGCTCAGGCCCTCCACGAGCGTCACCCCCACCTCGGGGCTCGCCTCGCGGAACGCGCGCAGGGCCGCGGGCACGAGCACCGCGTTGGCCGTCGCGAACGCCCCCACGCGCAGCCGCCCGCCCGTCCCCGTGTGGATGGCCGACAGCTCCTCGCCGGCCCGGCGCAGGCGCTCCAGCACCTCGCGGGCGTGGCGGTGCAGCGCCCGCCCCGCCGGCGTCAGCCGTACGCCGCGGGGAAGCCGCTCGAACAGCGGGCCGCCCGCCTCGGCCTCGAGGGAGGCGATCCGGCGGGAGACGGCGGACTGGGTGTGACTGAGCTGGAGGGCGGCCGCTGTGAAGGACCCGGTACGGGCCACGATGTCGAGCAGCACCAGCGCGTCGGTCTCGAACATGCTCCCATCCATGCGTTCGCGGTATGGCTTCCATGCGATCTAATCGCTGGTGGAATAGGAGGATCCTCCACTAGCGTCCCGGCCGTGATCGCTTTTCTGGGGTTGGGGCGCATGGGCGCCCCCATGGCCGGGCGGCTGGTCGCCGCCGGGCACGACGTGACCGTATGGAACCGTACGCCGAAACAGGTGCCCGGCGCGCGCTCGGCCCCCTCACCGGAGGCGGCCGTGGCGGAAGCGGACATTGTGGTGACGATGCTCAGCGATCCGCGGGCCGTGGAGGACGTCGTGGGGGCCGCGTGGCCGGGACTGCGGCCGGGGTCGGCGCTCGTCGAGATGTCCACGATCGGGCCGGACGCCGTCCGGCGGGTGCGCGGCCTGCTCCCCGAGGGGGTGGCCCTGGTCGACGCCCCCGTGCTCGGCAGCGTCGGGCCGGCCGCGGACGGCACGCTGACCGTGCTCGCGGGCGGCGCGCCCGGCGACGTCGCCCGGGTGCGGGAGGTGCTGTCCGTCTTCGGGACCGTCAGGGAGACGGGCGGCCCGGGCACGGGCGCGGCGACCAAGCTGGCCGTGATGAACGTGTTCGTCTCCGCCCAGGTGGGGCTGGCCGAGGGCCTCGCCTACGCGCGGGCGCTCGGGCTGGACCGGTCGGCCCTCGTCGACGTCCTGTCCGCCACGCCGCTCGGGCCGCTCGCGGAGCGGCTGCGGCCCGCCGTCGAGTCGGGCCCTTCAGAAACGCGGTACGCGCTGGGCCTGGCGGCGAAGGACCTGCGGCTCGGCACCGAGGGGCCGGGGAGCGCCCAGTCGGTGGCCGCGGCGGCCCGCGACCGGCTGGCCGAGGCGGCCGCGGCGGGCCTGGCGGACCGGGACCTCACGGCGATCATCCCGTTCGCCGAGGCCGCCGGCCCGCGGGAGCCGGTGCGCAGGCTGAACCCGGCCTCGGTCCCCGCGACCAACGGCTACTACTCGCACGCCACCCGGGCCGGCGACCTGCTCTTCGTCTCCGGCCAGGTGGCCCTCGACGAGGACGACCGGGTCGTGGGCGAGGGCGACATGACCCGCCAGGCCGAGTTCGTCATGGAGAACCTGCGCCGCATCCTCGCCGACCAGGGCTCGTCGTTCGACCGGGTGCTGCACATCCGGACGTTCCTGACCGACATGGACCTGCTGCCGCAGTACGGGGCCGTGCGGCGGCGCCACATCACGGGCGAGCCGCCCGCGAGCACGACGGTCGAGGTGCCGCGGCTGTTCCGCCCCGGCCTGCTCCTGGAGGTCGAGCTGGTCGCCGCCGTCTCCTGACCGCCCGGGTCACAGGTTTCAGGCGAGGGCGCCGACGGCGGACTCGGCGGCGTTGACCACGGTGCCGTCGGCGACGAGCTGGACGGCCGCCTCGATCTCCGGGGCGAGGAACCGGTCGGGACCCGGGCCCGCCACGGCCTCGCGCAGCGCCCGCACGACCGCGCCCGTGCCGGGGGCGGGCTCGTGGGGGCGGCGCAGGTCGAGGGCCCGGGCCGCGGTCAGCAGCTCCACGGCGAGCACGCGGGTGAGGCCGTCGACGGCCCTGCGCAGCTTGCGCCCGGCCGACCAGCCCATGGAGACGTGGTCCTCCTGCATGGCCGAGCTCGGGATCGAGTCGACGCTCGCCGGCGCCGCCAGCCGCTTCAGCTCCGACACGACGGCCGCCTGCGTGTACTGGGCGATCATGTGCCCGGAGTCCACGCCGGGGTCGTCGGCCAGGAAGGCCGGCAGGCCGTGGCTGCGCGCCACGTCGAGCATCCGGTCGGTCCGCCGCTCGGAGATCGAGGCGAGGTCGGCCACCGCGATGGCCAGGAAGTCCAGCACGTACGCCACGGGGGCGCCGTGGAAGTTGCCGTTCGACTCCACCCGGCCGTCCGCCAGCACGACCGGGTTGTCGATGGCGCTGGCCAGCTCGCGGGCGGCGACGGTCGCGGCGTGGGCCACGGTGTCCCTGGCGGCGCCGGCCACCTGCGGGGCGCAGCGCAGCGAGTACGCGTCCTGGACCCGGGTGCACGAGCCGTCCCGGTGGGAGGCCATCACCCCGGAGCCGGCGAGCAGCGCCCGCATGTTTGCCGCCGCGGCGGCCTGCCCGGGGTGCGGGCGCAACGCCTGCAGGTCGGCCGCGAAGACGTAGTCGGTGCCGAGGAGGGCCTCGACGCTCATGGCCGCCGTGATGTCCGCGGTCCTGAGCAGGCGGGTGAGGTCGCCGAGGGCGAGCACCAGCATGCCGAGCATGCCGTCGGTGCCGTTGATCAGGGCGAGACCCTCCTTGGCGGCCAGCTCCACCGGCTCGATCCCGCACTCCTTGAGCGCCTCGCCGGCCTGCCTGAGCCGCCCGTACGCGTCCCGGACCACGCCCTCGCCCATGATCGTCAGGGCGACGTGGGACAGCGGCGCGAGGTCCCCCGAGCACCCGAGGCTTCCGTACTCGTGGACGACCGGCGTGATCTTCGCGTTCAGGAGGGACTCCAGGACGCGGGCCGTGGCCGGCCGGACCCCGGTGTGGCCGCTGGCGAGCGTCCGCAGGCGCAGCAGCATCATCGCCCGGGTGACCTCGGTCTCGACCTCCGGACCCGAGCCGGCGGCGTGCGAGCGGACCAGGCTGCGCTGGAGCCGCGCCCGCAACGACGGGTCGATGTGCCGGGTGGCGAGGGCGCCGAAACCGGTGGAGACGCCGTACGCGGGGGTGTCGCCCTCCGCCAGCTCCTCGATCCTCCCGCGGGAGGCGGCCATCTCCGCGATCGCGTCGTCCGTCAGCCGCACCGGCGCGTTGTACCGGGCGACCCGGACGACGTCCTCGAAGGTGAGCGGCTCGGGCCCGACGGCGACGACCTCGTTGTCGTGCATCGTCCTACTCTTTCACGTTCCTGGAGCTCTAAGAGGTAACCAGCGTATCGCAGCTTAGGTCCTTACACCCGAGGGTCGCGGCAAGTCCGTCCCGGCCGGCCTCGGTCAGCCGGAGAGCCCTGCGCGCCGAGCCGCGGACCAGCCATCCCGCGTCCAGGAGCCGCTCCAGCAGGGCGGCGCCCAGCGCCCCGCCGAGGTGGGGCCTGCGCTCCAGCCAGTCGAGGCAGCCGGGGGCGAACCGGCGGCGGCTGAGCCGCGCGGCCTCGACGTCCACGCCCAGGCCGGCCAGGGCCGCCGCGCCCGCGTCCGTGATCCGCCGCGCGCCCTCCTCCTCGTCGAGCAGCCGGCCCTCCCGGACCAGCGCGTCGTAGATCTCCACGCCGACCCGCCCGGCGAGGTGGTCGTAGCAGGTCCGGGCCTCGCGCAACAGGCGGGCCTGCCGCGACTGCCGCAGGGACCGCACGGCCGGCCGGTCGCTGACCCGGGCCAGCACCTCCAGCACCGCGGCGACGTCGGGGCCCGCGAGGCGGTAGTAGCGGTGCCTCCCCTGGCTGACCACGGTGACGAGGCCGCCATCCAGCAGCCGGGCCAGGTGGGAGCTCGCGGTGGGAGCGCTCACCCCCGCCAGGCGGGCCAGCTCCCCCGCCGCGAGGGCCCTGCCGTCGAGCAGGGCGGTGAGCATGGCGGCGCGCGCCGGATCGGCGATCAGGGCCGCCACCGGGGCGACGTCGGCGTCCATGGCGATGTACTCGGCGGGCATGTATCGACCGTAGACCAGCGATTCTTCGACGACGGTCGAAGGATCCGGATTCTGATTTGGGTACTCGGCGGGGATTGGATAAAGTGCTCTGCGTGAGTCCGGTGACGGGCCGCACGCGGAAGTGGCTCAGTGGTAGAGCATCACCTTGCCAAGGTGAGGGTCGCGGGTTCGAATCCCGTCTTCCGCTCGGAGCATGACCCGGTGGAGTGGCCGAGAGGCGAGGCAGCGGCCTGCAAAGCCGCGTACACGGGTTCAAATCCCGTCTCCACCTCTGCAAAACGCACACGGGCGATTAGCTCAGCGGGAGAGCGCTTCCCTGACACGGAAGAGGTCACTGGTTCAATCCCAGTATCGCCCACCAGGAACGGGCCCCGGCGACGCCGGGGCCCGTCGTGCTTTCCGCCCCCCTCCAGGGAAGACTGCGAGGATGGCCCCCATGCTGATCCGCATCGAGGGCGTGGACCTGCCGGGGCGCGACTGCCCCGCCGCCGAGGGCTTCCCGGGGTACACGGGCGTGCACGTGGGGGTGCAGCGCCGCAACCGGCCCGGGGAGATCGACGGCCTCCAGCCGGGGGACGCGCCGTCCGCCTCCTGGACGCTGGAGTGCACGGCTCTGGCCGGCCCGGACGGCGTCGACATCCGGGGGCCGCACGTCCAGGGCGGGCCGGGCGGCCGGTTCGTCTACCTGTCGTGGGGCACGGCCGATCCGGCCGGCGGCCTCACCGTGTTCCGCCGGGCCAAGCTCATGTTCGACGCCGTCGCCCCGGACGTCGCCCGGGCGGCCGTGGAGTCGGGCACGCTGATCGGCCGGCTCGGCCTCACCGACGCCAAGGGCCATCCGCTGTGCGCGGCCGTGCGACCGCCGGCGATCACGTGGACCGCCGCGGGCTGACCGTCCGGGGCTGCGGCTACTCGGGCCGGGCGGAGAGCTGGTCGAACAGCTCGAGCGCGGCCTTGCGCACGTCGTCGGGGGCGAGCCCGTCGAGGGTGGTGCGGGCCTGGGACAGGTCGCGCGTGGTGGCGAACGTGATGGCGACCGACTTGGCGGCGGCGTGGCGCAGCGACCCGGTGGGGGCGCTGTCGGCGAGCTTCTCCGCGGTCGCGGCCAGGTCCAGGTTGTCTTTGCTGAGAGAGGTCACGCGTTCTCCTGGGATGATGGCGGCTTGGCCCATTATCCGCGACACCGACCGGTTCCGGGGAGTGGGTACCGGAGAACGGCATGTCGCCGTCCGGCTCAGCCCACGGCCTTCCGCACGGCCTCGGCCAGGCGGAGCAGGTGGTCGTCGTCGCGCGCGGTGAGCTGGAGGTCCACGAACGCCTCGTGCACCCCGGCCGCGGCCGCCTCCGCCAGGTAGCCGGCGATCTGGGCGACGGTCCCCGCCCTCGGCACACGGGAGGGGTCGACCGGCTCGTCCGTGATGATCGGATTGCACCGCAGGGCCATCCGCAGGGCGCCGGGGTCGCGCCCGGCCTCCTCGGCGGCCCGGCGGACCACGTCCCACATCCCGGTCAGCAGGGGCGGCGGGAGGGCGGCGGGCAGCCAGCCGTCGGCCCTGCGGCCCACGCGGCGCAGCGCCGCCGGCGCGAACCCGGCCAGGTACACGGGCGGGCGTCGGGCCGGCTTGGGGAGGACGTGGCTCGGGGCGACCGTCCACGGGCCGCCGGCGTAGGAGACGGGGTCGGCGGTCCAGACGGCCTCCAGCACGTCGAGGACCCCCTCCAGCCGGGCGCCTCGCCCCTTCCACGGCACGCCCGAGGCGTCGTACTCGTCGGAGGACCAGCCGAGGCCGAGCCCCACGACAAGGCGCCCGCCGCTGAACAGGTCGACCGTGGTCAGGGACCGGGCCAGCGCGACGGGCGGGTACAGCGGGCCGTTCAGCACGCTCGTGCCGAGCCGCGGCCGGACGGTGCAGGCGGCGGCGACGGTCAGCACGGCGACCGGGTCGAGGAAGACCCGCTGGGCCTCGGGGATCCTGCCGTCCCCGCCCGGGTAGGGGTCCCGCGGCCGGAGGGGGGTGAGCAGGCGGTCGCCCACCCACAGACTGGCGAAGCCCATCGACTCGGCCTCGCGGGCGACCAGGCGGACGCTGTCGAGTGAGGCGAACGGCCCGTACTGCGCGAGGGCGAGGCCGAGGTCCACCGCTCCGCCCTCAGGCCTTGCGGCCCACGCCGCACAGGATGAGCGACCGCTCCGGAGGCTCCAGCAGGTACGCCTCGTCCGGGCGCCACTCGGGCAGCCAGACGACGCCGGGCTCCACCAGGTCGAAGCCCTCGAACAGGCCCTCGATCTCGGGGCGGGTCCGCAGGACCAGCGGCGCCGTCGCGCTCCGGTACACCTGTGTGCCGGTCGCCACGGCCTCCTGCCGGGCCTCGCGGGTGCCGTGGGACAGCACGAGGAAGCTGCCCGGCGGCAGCGCGTCGCGGAACGTCTGGAGGATGCCCGCCGGGTCGTCCTCCTCGGCGATGAAATGCATGATCGCCACGAGCAGCAGGCCGACCGGCCGGTCGAAGTCGATCGCCTTGACGACGTCGGGATGGCCGAGGATCTCCTGGGGCCGCCGCAGGTCGCCCTCCACCACGGTGGTCGCGTCCCCGCTGCGCGCGAGCAGGGCCCGGGCGTGGTTCAGCACCACGGGGTCGTTGTCCACGTACACCACCTGCGGCCGGTCGACCACGGTCGCCGCCACCTCGTGGACGTTCCCCTGCGTCGGCAGGCCGGTGCCCACGTCGAGGAACTGCGTGACCCCGGACGCGGCCAGGAAGCGGACGGCGCGGCCGAGGAAGGCCCGGTTCTCGCGGGCGGCGGTGCGCACCTCGGGGGCGACGGCGAGGACGCGCTCGGCCGCCTCGCGGTCCGACGCGAAGTTGTCCTTGCCGCCGAGGTAGTAGTCGTACAGGCGGGCGACGCTCGGGACCTTCGGGTCGAAGATCCCTGGCTCGTGATCCTTGTCCAACAGGCGCTCCCCCGTGCATCGGCCTGAGCTTTCCAGACAATGATCAGGATATATACCTTTCGCTCTTTGTCAGCATCCCCCTCTCATCCGTGTCAGCCGCGGCCCAGCCGGATCCGTACGACGAGGTCGTGGAGTGCGTCCCGGGCCGAGGCCGTCTCCGGCAGCCGGGAGGCGTCCCTGGCCTCCTCCAGCTCGGCGGCGAGCCGGTCCAGGTCGCGGTCGAGCAGGTCGCGGTCGGGCGCGGCGTCCGGCAGCGCGCCGTGCTCGGCCTCCCGCTTCGCGGCGACCAGGTCGCGCAGGTACGCCGGCCCGCCCGCCAGCAGGGTCAGGTCGGCCACGAGCGCGCCGGTCCGCATGAGGTGGGCGCCCGTCAGCAGCACCCGGAAGGCGTACAGCAACGGCTTCAGCTCGCCCGTCCGCCCGAACAGCCGCCGCTGCGTGCGGGCGAACCCGAGGTAGTGATGGGCGTGGTGGCGGGTGACGCAGCCGGGCGCCAGGGAGCGCAGCTCCTCGTTCCAGGGCGAGGAGCGCACCACCAGCGGGGAGAGCAGCTGCTCCAGGACGTAGCCGTTGCGCTCCAGCAGCATCCGGCAGAACTTCGCCAGGTCGTGGGTGACGAGGTCGACCTCCACGCCGTCCCGCACCCACGACCTGACCAGGGTCTGCTCCCCGGTCCGCAGCCCGGCCACCTCCTCGGGCGGCAGGACGTGGACGCCCCTCAGGTCGACGTCGGAGTCCCGGGAGGGGAACCCGTACAGGTGGGCGCCGCTGACGGTCGCGAACGCGAGCGGGTACGGCTGCTCGCCGGCCACCTCCCCGAGCCAGCCCGGCAGCACGGCGGTCACAGGGCCGACCTCCGCACCGAGACGAGGAACTCCTCCACCCGGTCGCGGTCGGGCCGCCCGG
Source organism: Microbispora corallina (assembly GCF_016863035.1). Taxonomy (GTDB): domain Bacteria; phylum Actinomycetota; class Actinomycetes; order Streptosporangiales; family Streptosporangiaceae; genus Microbispora; species Microbispora corallina. The sequence continues at coordinate 53,252 of NZ_BOOC01000004.1, read as the reverse complement.
GCAGCGCGGACACGCCGGCGGCGGACAGGTCGCGCAGCTCGCGGACCAGGTCGTCGCGCCAGCGCCACACCTCGTCCCATCCCGTCTCGCCCCGCCGTACGGCGAGGAGGCGGTCGCGGTGGCCGTCCACCCGCACGAGCGGCTCGCCGTGCCGCGCGAGGTGGACGGCGCTCAGTGTGACCCGGATCGCGTGCATCGCCATCTTGCGGCGCCGCCTTTCCACCGTCTCGTCCGGCCCCCGGGTCTCGTCGGGATCGCCGGATCCGGACGGCCGGGCGAGACGCCGGAACTGGCGGTCGGCGTACTCGCCGAAGGTCTCCAGTGCCCGCCGCGACAGGAAGGCCCGCCGCATCGCCCGCAGCTCGTCGCCCTGCGGAGCGGAGCGCTCGACGATCGGCGTCCAGAGGCACTCCAGGACCGTGGGGTTGGCCCGCAGCGCCAGCTCGCAGAAGCGCTCGACCTCCCAGGAGAACTGCTCGGGCAGCGGTCCCTCCACGTGCGCCGGCGGCTTGTCGAGACGCCAGAACAGCGGGGTCGGCACGACGAACACGCCCCGCCGGTCGGTGTCCGACTCCTCGGTCTCCAGCCCGTACGCCCGCGACCCGACCACGACCGACAGCACGGTCCGCTCGAGCACCTGGAACTCCATGCCGAGGGATCCTGCCACAGCCGCTCTCTGTAGGCTCCTGGGCGGCTCGGCGAACGGCGGAAAGGGTGCGGATCGGGATGGGTGACTACGGGCACGAGCTGTGGTTCGGGGCGTTCCTCACCCCGGGCGCGGATGGGCGTCACCGGCTCGTGCGGCAGGCGGCGCTGGCGGAGGAGGCGGGCCTCGACATCGTCGGCGTGCAGGACCACCCGTACCAGCCGGCGTTCCTGGACGCGTGGACGCTGCTGTCGGTCATGGCGGCGCGGACCGAGCGGATCCGGCTGTTCCCCGACGTGGCCAACCTGCCGCTGCGCCCGCCGGCCGTGCTGGCCCGCGCGGCCGCCTCGCTCGACCTGCTCAGCGGCGGACGGGTGGAGCTCGGCCTCGGGGCCGGCGGGTTCTGGGACGGGATCGCCGCCATGGGCGGCCCCCGCCGCACGCCGAAGGACGCGGTGGACGCGCTGGAGGAGGCCATGACGGTCATCCGGGCTTTGTGGACGCCCGGACCGGAGGTCCGCCTGGAGGGGGCGCACTACCGGCTGGACGGGGCCAGGCCCGGGCCGTTCCCGCCGCATCCGATCGGGCTGTGGGTCGGCGCGTACCGGCGCAGGATGCTGGACCTGACCGGGCGGCTGGGCGACGGCTGGGTCCCCTCCTCGGGGTACGCCGCCCCGGACGAGCTGGGCGGGATGACGCGGATCATCGACGAGGCGGCCGAGCGGGCGGGGCGCGACCCGGCGGCCGTCCGGCGCGTCTACAACGTCTCGGGGCGGCTGTCCCGCGTCCCCGGCGCCGGCTTCCTCGACGGGCCGCCCGCCCTGTGGGCCGACCAGCTCGCCGACCTCGCCCTGCGGCACGGCGTCAGCGTGTTCGTGCTGGCGACCGACGACGACCGGGACCTGAAGGCGTTCGCCGGCGAGGTCGCGCCGGCGGTCCGCGAGGCCGTCGCGCGGGAGCGGACCCCGGCCGGACCCGGTCCGGCGGAGGCCGCCCCCGCCGTCGCGCCCCCCGCGGTCGTCCTCACGGGGAACGGGCGGCTGGACGAGACCGGACGCCCGCGCCTGCCCAAGCGCGACCTCGCCGCCCTGACCCCCGCGCAGCAGGCGAACGGGCGGCGGCTCGTGCTCATCCACGACCACCTTCGCCAGGAGCTGGCCCAGATCAGGGACGCCCTGGAACAGGTCGCGGCGGGGGGCGCCGACGCCGCCGCCATGCGGTCGATGATCAACCAGCTGACCATGCGGCAGAACCACTGGACGCTCGGCACGTTCTGCGCGTCGTACTGCCGCCTGCTGACGACCCACCACACGATCGAGGACGAGCACATGTTCCCGATGCTGGCGCGGGCGCAGGCGTCGCTCGCGCCGGTGGTGGAGCGGCTGGAGCAGGAGCACGAGGTGATCGCCGGCGTGCTCACCGCCCTCGACGCCGCGCTCGTCGCGATGATCGAGGACCCCGACCGGCTCGACGGCGTCCGCGAGCAGGTCGACGTGCTGGCGGACGTCCTGCTGTCGCACCTCGACTACGAGGAGGAGGAGCTGGTCGAGCCGATCGCCCGGCTGAACCTCGACATCTGAGCCCGCCGGCGGCGTTCCTCAGGCGGCGGAGGTCGCCGGCAGCGGTCGGCAACGGTCGGCGGCGGCCGCGTTCCGTAGGTGGCGGGGGCCGGGAGCGGCGGTCAGCGGCGGCCGCGGAAGGTCCGCCGCAGGTCGTCCACCCACTCCCCCGGGATCTCCCACGGGATGAAGTGGCCGCCGCGGTCGTGGGCCGTGACGTTGACGAGGTTGTACCAGGGGGCGCGGTCGCCCTCGAGGTAGCTCTGCACGCGCCGGTCGGTGGTCACGCCGGGCGGGTTCTCGTACCCGACGAAGGTGATGCCGGTGGGCGCCTCCACGACCGGCCACCGGTCGTGGGAGGGGGTCCACGGGTAGCGGTTGTTGTTGGCGTAGGTCCGGATCGAGGTGCCGATCGAGTTCGTCACCCAGTAGATCATGGCGTGGGTGAGCAGGTCGTCCCTGGTGAAGACGGTCTCGATGTCGTCGCCGTTGTCGCTCCACTTCGTCCAGCGTTCGAGGATCCAGGCGAGCATCCCGGCGGGCGAGTCGGACAGCCCGTGGGCCAGCGTGCTCGGGGCGAGCACGTGCGCGGCGAGGTGGACGGCGAACCGCCTGTCCAGCGCGACCACCTGGGCGTGGACGTCGGCGGGCAGGCCCTCGGGGATGGGCCGGCCACCGCTGAGGTCCCAGGCCCGGTCGCCGTTGAACAGCGTGAGCTTCTGGCCGGAGCCGATGTGGACGCCGTACAGCTCACCGGCGTACTTGTGCCCGAGCTGCCCGGTGACCAGGGCTCCCACGTCGCACCCGGCGGCGGCGTACTTCTCGTACCCGAGCGTGCGGGTCATGAGCGTGTGCCAGAGGTCGGCGACCTTCCAGAAGTTCATGTCCGGGTGGCCCGGCAGCGGGCCGGAGAACCCGAAGCCGGGGAACGAGGGGACGATCACGTCGAACGCCTCGGCCGGGTCGCCGCCGTGCGCGCCGGGGTCGGCCAGCGGGTCCAGCACCTTGGCCCAGTGCCAGAACGTCCAGGGCCAGCCGTGCGTGAGGATCAGCGGCGTCGGGTCGGGGCCCACCCCCGGGCGGCGCATGAAGTGCACCGGCACGCCGTCGACCTCGACGCGGTAGTGCTCGTAGGCGTTGATCGCGGCCTCGGCCGCGCGCCAGTCGTAGCCGGTGCGCCAGTGGTCGACGAGCTCCCTGAGGTAGGCGGCGCGCACGCCGTAGTACCCGTCCTCGTTGCCCGCGTCGTCCGGCAGGCGGGTCAGCTCCAGGCGCCGCCGCAGGTCGGCGAGCACGTCGTCGGGGACGTGGATCGGCTCCGGCGTCAGCGGGAACGGCCGGGCCCCGGCCGCCGGGGTGGTCTCCTGGTCCGTGGTCTCCTGGTTCAACGTCATCTCCTCGATCCGTTCGCGCGGGAGGCGCGCGTGGCCGGCCTCCCGGCCGCGTCTGTGCCGGGGTGGGGTCCCGGGTTCACGTGTCCCGGTCTGTGAGGGGGTCGGGCTTCCGCTTCGGGTTCCGGTTGATGACGGGCTGGGGGTTCCGCGCCTCACGTCCCGCCGCGTGCCCGCCCTCCGCCGTCCTCGCCGGAGCGTTCCCGGTCGAGCTCGACGAGGCGCGTCAGCGCCGGCAGCGCCGCCGCGACGGCCTCGCGCTCGGCGGGGCTGAGCCGGTCGGTGAGCTCCGACAGATGCGCGATCCGGTCGGCCCGCCTCCCCCGGACGATCGCGGCGCCGGCCGCCGTCACGCGCACGAGGACCGCGCGGCCGTCGGACGGGTCGGGCCCGCGCCGCACCAGGCCCTCGCGCTCCAGCTTGGTCACGATCTGCGTGACGGCCGACTGGGTGACCTGCTCGCTGGCGGTCAGGTCGGTGAGCCGCATCGGCCCCCGGCCCTCGAGCGTGTGCAGCACCGACAGCGTCGTGAAGCTCAGGCGCTGCACCGACGGCAGGCGGATGAACATCCGGGTGAACCTCTCCAGCACCGAGGTCAGGCCGACGACGTTCAGCTCGGGGATCTCCTGGGACACGCGCCAGACTGTATCAGAAACTTATTAAGTTTCTAATTAAAATAACGAGATGCGGCCCACCCGGGGCGTTTCCTAGGCTCGCGGGCATGCGGGACATCGCGCGGCTGCCCAAGGCCCATCTGCACGTCCACCTGGAGAGCACGATCAGGCCGGAGACGCTCCGCGAGATCGCCGACGCCAACGGCCTGCCGGTCCCCCCGCCGCCCGGCCCGTTCGCCGGTTTCCGCGCGTTCGCCGACCACAACTCCCTCGTACGGCACTGCCTGCGGCGGCCGGAGGACTTCCGGAGGATCGCGGTGGAGTTCTGCCGCGACGAGGCGGCCCAGGGCACCCGGTACGCCGAGGTCACGTTCACCGCCGCCTCCCACGGCGAGCGGCTGGACGACCTGGAGATGCCGCTGGAGGCCGTGCTCGACGGCCTGGCCGAGGGCGCGGCGGCCCACGGCGTGGAGTGCCGGGTGCTGCTCGACCACTCGCGCCGCCGGTCGGCCGACCGGGCGTGGCGCACGCTGAAGCTCGCCACCCGCTACGCGGACCGCGGGGTCGCCGGGATCGGCATGGCCGGGGAGGAGTCGTACCCCCTCGCGCCGTTCGCCGACGTGATCGCCGCCGCCGCGGACGCCGGGCTCCGCCTCGTGCACCACGCGGGCGAGTGCGAGGGCCCGGAGAGCATCCGGGAGGCCGTCACGATCGGCCGGGCCGAGCGGCTCGGCCACGGCTTCCGCGTCCTGGAGGACGGCGACCTGGTCGCCGAGGTGCGCGAGCGGGGCATCCCGCTGGAGGTCTGCCCGTCGTCCAACGTCGCCCTCGGCCTGGTCGGGTCGCTGGCGGCCCACCCGCTGCCGCTGCTGCTCGACGCCGGGCTCGCCGTCACGCTCAACACCGACATCCCGTCGAGCGCAGGAACGACCCTGTCGGAGGAGTACGCCAGGGTGCGGGACGCCTTCGGCTACGACGACGCCGCCCTGGCCGCTCTCGCCCGGGCGTCGGCCGACGCGTCGTTCGCCCCGGCCGGGACGAAGGAGCGGCTGCGCCGCGAGATCGACGCCTGGCTCGCGTCCCCCGACACGTGACCTTGTCTCCCCCTTGCCCCAACCGTCACGGCCGTGCGCGCGTGTTTCACGTACAGGATGACGGCATTCTGGAATGATCTCGCGTAAAGAGTGCCGGACATCGAGAGACCGTGACTGATGCCCCCCATTGACCAAATAACCGCCTTCGCGTCGGACCATCCGGTCGGAACAGTCATCATCTGCGTGTTCGCCCTGGTCCTGCTCGCGTTGATCGTCTTCGTGCTGCGCACGGTGTTCCGCGTCGTGTCGCGGCTGCTGCGGCGCTGGGCCGCGGGCCGTCCCACCGAGGACATCCTGACCATCGTCGCCGCCAGCATCGCCACCGGGGTGTCCGCGCAGGGCATGTGGCGCTTCTCCGGCGACGTGCTCGGCTTCGACGGGCCGCTGCGCCTGCTGCTGTTCGCGTTCATCGAGGTGGCCGTCATCACCAGCGCGGTGCGCGCCCGCCGCAACATGCGCGAGAACTACTCGGCCGGTATCGACGGCATCGCCGTGTGGGCCCTCACCTGCCTGTCGGCCGTGCTGTCGAGCATGGACGCCCGCAGCCTCGCCGAGGCCGTCTTCCGGCTCGCCGCGCCGCTGGTGGCCGCGTGGCTGTGGGAGCGCGGCATGGCCATCGAGCGGCACCGCATCACGGGCCGGGCCCGGATCAACTGGCGCCTCACTCCGGAGCGGGTCCTCGTGCGGGTCGGCCTGGCCGAGGCGAGCGACCGCACCGCCAGCGAGGTCGACGCCCATCGCAGGCTCACCCGGGTCGCGCTGGCCGCCAAGAAGGCCCGCGCGCTGCGCGAGGCGGGCGCGTCCGACCGCAAGATGCGCGTCGCGCTGGCCAGGCTCGACAAGGCCATGGACCGCGCGGTGGAGTACACGGGTCTCGCGATCGACGACAAACGGCAGGAGGCGCTGTTGTCGCAGATTGGAGCGCTCTACAACACGGCGGCCCTCATCGACCTGACGCCGCCCGTCCCGTGGGCCCCCGAGCCGGAGCAGCAGCCCGTCGCCGTCGCCGTCCACCCGGCTCTGCCCTCGGGCACCGCCCGGGCGGAGCTCGTGGACGACGACGACGAGGAGGACCGCCCGGCCGACGCCGGCCCGCCGGTGGACACCGCCCAGCGGGCGGCGCAGCTGCGGGCGGCCCGGCGCTACTGGGACCAGCAGATCGACCTCAAGTACGTCCCGCGGGCGGCGGACATCGCCCAGGAGGTCGCCATCCCGGTCGCGCTGGCGCGCGAGTGGCGGGCGCTGTGGAAGCTCGAACCGCAGGCGCACGCGCTGCTGGAGGCCGCCTACCGGGAGCACGGCATCCTGGACACCGGGACGTTCCCGGCCATCGAGGTCCCCGAGCGCGTGCTCACGGTGAACGGCTCGTCCTCCGGCGACCACTGACGACGTCGCATCGGTCTCCGGGAGTCTGACGGCTCCCGGGGGCTAGCACACTCCTACTTTCCCGTGACATCTCGGACAGCCGCGGGGGCGTCCTGATATCGCGGCCACACAGGGAGGGTGCCATGGAGATCTCGGGGGACGGTTCGGGACATCGCGTCGCGCGGCTCGACGGCGGACGGGACCAGGTCGGGCGCGCACGCCGCCTGGTGTCGGCCACGCTGGGCCGCGACCACCCGCGGCACGACGACTGCGTGCTGCTGACGAGTGAGATAGCCACCAACGCCGTCGTCCACTCGCGGTCGGGCCTGGGCGGCACGTTCACGATCACCGTGGCGTGCCTGGCCGACCGGGTGCGGGTCGGCGTCGAGGACGACGGCTCCGCCGGGCCTCCCTGCGCCGGCCACGCCGTCCCCGAGGGCCCGAACGGCCGGGGCCTGCCGCTGCTCGACGCCCTCTCCGACCGCTGGGGGCTCGTCCGGGAGGGCGGCCGCAACGAGGTGTGGTTCGAGATCTGGTTCGACGCCGAGCGGGACCGGCGCCCCACCACCGCCCACGCGGGCCGCTGGTCGTCCGCCCGCACCCGGACGGGCGCCTGCGACGCCGCCCGCGCCTGAGCGCGTGAGGGACCGTCCCGGAGCGGTCAGACCGGTTCCGTCAGGGGCCGCAGGAGGCGGCGCGGTCCTTCGAGCAGGCGGGTGACCGGGTCGTCCCTCCGGTCGCAGGCCGTCGGCCGGACCGGCCGCGCCTCGACGTCCTCCGGCGGCACCGGGCCGCCGCACTCCGGACACGTCCCCGCCTGGTCGAGCGGGGACCCGCAGAGCGCGTGCGTGTAGAGCTTGCTCGGTCCGTCCGGCGACAGGTAGCGGCCGCCCCACCGCGACAGCGCGTGGACCGCGGGCCACAGGTCCCGCCCCATCGGGGTCAGCACGTACTCGTCGCGCGGGGGCGACTGCTGGTAGCGGCGCCGTTCCAGGACACCGGCCGCGGTCAGCGCCGCCAGCCGGTCGGCGAGGACCGCCCGCGGGATGTCCAGATGAGCCACGAAGTCGCTGTACCGCCGCACGCCGTAGAACGCGTCGCGGATCACCAGCAGCGTCCACCGCTCGCCGACCAACTCCAGGGCCCGCGCCAGCGAGCAGTCCTGGCCCTCGTAGTCCTTGCCCAGCGCCATGCGGCCAGTCTATCCGCTAGTTCAATCACCGAACCATCACTGCTAGGGTTTCCCCCTGTTGGTTCGATGAACGAACTCAAAGACAGACCTTGGAGTCGCCGTGACGCTCTCGCCTCCTCGCGCCGCGCTGCCGCCGGCCGACCAGGCGCACCGGTCCGCCACCCTGCTCGTGGGCTGCGCCGCCACCCTGCTCGTGCTCATGAACTACAGTGCACCGGCCACCACGCTGCCCCAGACGGCGGCGGGCCTCGGCGCCGGCCCGACCGGCCAGGTCTGGATCCTCAACGGGATCGCCCTCGGCCTCGCCGCGACGCTGCTCACGGCCGGCACGCTGGCCGACGACCACGGGCGCAAGCGCGTCTTCCTGATCGGGTCGGCCGCGCTGGCGGCCGCCTCCGTCGTCTGCGCCGCCGCGGGCGGGACGCTCGTCTTCGTGCTCGCCCGGATCGTGCAGGGCGGGGCCAGCGCCGCCATGCTCAGCGCGAGCCTCGGCATGATCGCCCACGCCTTCCCTCCGGGCGCCCCCCGCGTGAGGGCCACCGCGGCCTGGGGCGCGATGATCGGCGCCGGCCTGACGGCCGGCCCGCCGCTGTCGGCCGTGCTCGCCCAGTGGGGCAGCTGGCGGCTCGTCTACTGGGTCCTCGGCGGCGTGGCCGCCCTGCTCACGCTGGCCGGCGTCCTGCGCCTTCGGGAGTCGCGGGCCGAGACGCCCCGCCGGATGGACGTGCCGGGCGTGCTCGCCCTCGGGCTCGGGCTGACCGCGCTGCTGACGGCGCTGACCCAGGGCCGCGCCGGTTGGGCGAGCGTCTCCGTCGTCGCCCTGTTCGCCGCAGCCGCCGTGCTGCTCGCCGCGTTCGTGGCGATCGAGGCGCGGTCGCGGGCCCCGATGCTCGACCTGTCGCTGTTCCGCCGGCCGCCGTTCCTCGCGTCGATCGGCGGCGCCCTGGTCACCGGCCTGGCCGTGATCGGGCCCCTGACGTACCTGGCCACGATCGTCCAGGTGGCCCACGGGTTCGCCCCGCTGGAGGCGGCGGGCATGACGGCGATCTGGACGAGCGTGTCGGCCGTCTCCTCGATCGTCGCGGGCCGGACGCGGCTGCCCGGCCGCGCCCAGCTCGCCGCCGGGCTCGCGGTGGGGGCGGCCGGCGACCTCGGCCTTCTCGGCACGGCGAGCCACTGGTCCTGGGGACGGGCGTCCGCGGCGCTCGTGCTGATCGGGATCGGCAGCGGCCTCGCCAACGCGGCCCTCGCCCGCCTGTCCGTCGAGAGCGTGCCGGCCGGCCGCGCCGCCATGGGCTCCGGCGCGAACAACACCGCCCGCTACATCGGCGGCTCCGTCGGCGTGGCCGTCGCGGTCGCCGTCGTCGGCGCCGCACGGACGGCGGCCGCCGGGACCGACGTCATGTTCGTCGCCGCCGCCGTCGTCGCCGCCCTCGGCGCCGTGCTCGCCCTCGCCCTCCGGGACCGCACGGCGGGCGGATGAGGGGTCACCCCGTCACGAGGAGGGGACCAGGGAGACCTTGTCGGAGCAGACCTGGACGACCTGGAAGCGGTGCCCGGCGACGCCGAACTCGTCGCCCACCTTGACGTCGACGGTGGCGGGATCGCCGGGGCGGCCGCCGAGCAGCGTCAGGGTCGCGGCGTGGTCGTCGCCGATCACATTGATCCCGGCGCGGGCGCCGCCCGCCAGGGGGTACGTGCCGCCCTGGAGCACGTGGACGGCGCCGGACCGGTCGGTTCCCGCGCAGGCGGAGGCGTCCGCGCCTCCCCCGCCGGACGACGCGCAGGACGCGACCGCGGGGAGCACCGCCAGGACGAGGGCGGCCGCGGCGAACGGCCACGCGAGCGGGCGAAGGGATCGCGCAGGCGCCGCGAGCGGCGCACGGGACGGGATCGGCCTCATGCGCGGGCCTCCAGATCGGCGAATCCCGGGCCGTCCGCGTCGATCGCGACGACCGTGTACGGCCGGCCGGCGATCCGCGCCGTCTCCCCCACCCCGAGGGCGAAGGTGTCGCGCGGCACACCGTCGACGTTCACGGTGAAGGTCACCCGGTCGGGAGTGAGGTCGTTGATCCCGACGAGCAGGGCCTCCCCCTGATGCTCCATCCGGTACGGGATGCCGCGGCGCAGCCGCCACCTGTCCATCTCACTTCCCCACGGTCAGCTTCTGCGGGTCGTCGAACATGCGCTTGAACTCGTCGGGCGTGACCACCAGGTCGGGCGATCCCGGTCCCCACGGGTTCCCCAGGACCATCTTCCCGTTCTGGAAGCCCTTCACGTAGAACACGTGCCGGGTCACGTACGCCTTCTTCAGGTGGTCCGGCACGCCGTCCATGTTCGAGTGGCTCGACACGATGACCGGGTGGCCGGAGTCGAACGCCTTCTTGACGTCGTCGTAGTCGAGGTCGATGCCGTCCGCGTCGTTCCCGGTGACGTACGGCGGGGCCTTGTCGGTGAAGTCCCACTCGACGGCGCCGTAGTCGCCGTGCTCCTTGCGGTCGTAGCGGGAGTCGCCGTCCTTGCCGTCGGGGGCGCCTCCGTCGTCGTCGCCGTAGAGGAGGGCGAACGCCTTCTCGTAGTAGGCCGGCCAGCTCTCGGTGGTCGTGCCGTTGCTCACGCTGCGGGCGAAGGCGATGTTCCCGCCGGAGTCGAGGGGCAGGTCGGGGGTCATGGTGACCCAGTGCAGGTTGCCGTCCTTGTCCCAGACCCGTACGGAGATGGTGCCGTTGGCGTTCTGCCGGATGCCGTCCTGGATGAACTTCGGGTCGGCGGCCGCCGTGGCCTTGAGGGAGGCGATGTACCAGCAGTCGCCGAGCGTGCCCTGCGCCACCTCGCTCGCCTGGACGCCGCCGTCGGCGAACAGCGGCACGTTCGGCACGCCGTAGTGCAGGCCCGACGTGGAGACGCCGCTCTGGCTGTTGACGCCGTCCAGGAACACGTCCGTGGTGTCGAACCCCGGCTGCACGCCGGGCAGGTCGGCGGCCAGCTTGGGCCACGAACCCGGACCCGACCGCTCCAGAAGATGGCTGAGCAGGTCGCGCCGCTCCCCCTCCGGGAGGCCGTTGGCGTCGAACGGGTTGTACCAGTGGTCGCCGGTGTCGGAGATCAGCGCGCCGAACCGCTTGAGGTCGGCGTCGTCGAGCTTGGACAGCAGCAGGTCGAGCTCGGCGGGGGTGAGCTCCTCCAGCCGCTTGGCCACCTCGCGGACGTCGTCGCGGTTGCCGTTCGTGCCGAAGTCCTTGCCGTTCAGGCCCTTGATCAGGTCGAGGGCCTGGTTGACCTTCCCCTCGTCGGGCTCGGCCCGGTCGAAGACGACCATGGGGTCGACGACCGTGCCGGGCGGGAACCCGCCGTTGGGCGGCGAGATCCGGTCGCAGCGGCGGTCGATCTCCCCCGCCTCGCCGGGGAGCGAGGTGGCCAGCACGCCGGGCAGTCCCTTCGCCGGGCCGCCGCGCATGGCGTCGAGGAGGGGCTGGGACGTGGTCGGCGCCACGCCGCCGAGCGCGGCCTCCGCGTCGGCGAGCACCTTGGCCAGGTCGCGGTGCAGCGGCCCGGCCGTGACGCCCGCCTTGCGCATCTCCCGCGCCAGCCCGCGGATCTTGTCGACGTCGAAGCCCACGTAGCTCATCGGCCCGCCTTCGCCTCCTTCCCGGCCTTGTCCGCCGCCTGTTCGAGCCGGTCCGCCTCGGCGATCCAGGAGCCCGCGTCGTTCACGAGCTGGGTCGCCATGCCGCGCAGGCCGCGCTGCCGGTCGGTCAGCCGGCCGGTGATCTCGTGGGCGTACCAGCCCTGCCAGGCGTCCTTCGCGGTCGCCAGCGACACGGCCTGGTCGAGACAGGGGCCGAGCCCCTCCGCGATCGACCGGGCACGCCGCGCGCATTCCCTCAGCTCATGGGCACGCCGGCGCATAGATTCGGGGCTTTCCTCCGGATCCTTCGGGATCATGACGCAATGCTACTGATGATTGTCATGATGCGCGGGAGGTATGAGAAGGCGGCGCGGGATAGGTCGTCGCCTTGGTGGTAGACCCACTCCGATGAGATCCTGCGCAGGAGGTGCATACCAACTAAAGCAATCGGGATAGTGGGAGGACCCATGGCCCTGCCGGACTTTCTGATCATCGGGGTGCCCAAGGCCGGCACGACCGCGCTGCACTCCGCCCTGGCCCGCCATCCCGGGCTGTTCATGTCGCCCGTCAAGGAGCCGAAGTTCTTCCTCACCGACGGGCCGCCGCCCGCGAAGGGCGGCCCGGGCGACGCCGAGACCTACCGGGAGCACGTGTGGCGGCGCTCCGACTACGAGGCGCTGTTCGACGACGCCCCTGAGGGGACGCTGCGGGGCGAGTCGACCCCCTTCTACCTGTACGACCCGGACGCCCAGCGGCGGATCAGGGAGACCGTCCCCGGTGCCCGGCTCGTCGTCTCGCTGCGGGATCCGGTGGAGCGGGCGCACTCCAACTGGACGCACCTGTGGTCGGCCGGCCTTGAGCCCGTCGGCGACGTCATCGAGGCGTGCGCGGCCGAGAAGCAGCGGGTCGCGGACGGCTGGTCGCCGTTCTGGCACTACATCGGGCTCGGCCGGTACGGCGAGCAGCTGCGCCACCTGTTCTCGCTGTTCCCGCGCGAGCAGGTGCTGCTGTTCCGTTACCGGGACCTGGTCGACCGCCCGGCCGAGACGCTGGACCGGATCTGCGGCTTCCTGGGGGTCGAGCAGGGGCTGGTGACGGAGGTGCCCAGGGAGAACGTGACGGCCCATCCCCCGCAGAGCCGCCGGCATCGGCTGCTGGCCCGGCTCGTCCGGCTCGGCGACCCGGTGCTGGGCCAGCGGCTCACGGCGCCGATGGAGCGGCTGCTGCAGAGCAGGGGCCGGCCCCGCCAGCCGCTGACCTGGGCCCAGCGGCAGGAGCTGCTCGCCTACTTCGCGGCCGACATCGCGGTGCTGCAGGACGTGACGGACGAGGACTTCAGCGACTGGCTGCGCCCGCGCGAGCGGTCGGGCGGGCTGGTGGGCAGCCGTCCCGTGGGCCAGCGGCAGGCGCGCAACGGCCGCCCCCGCGGCGGCTCGTGACGACCCCCCGGCGCGAGGCAAGGCCCCCGCCGGGTCCGGAGAGCGCCCGGGTCAGGCCGGGCGGAACTCGGTGCGCAGGTCGTGGGCGCCGCCGGGCCCGGTCAGCTCGTAGTAGAGCCGGTGGCCGCCCCGCACCGGCACGACGGACAAGTAGCGCAGGCCCCCGCCGCCGTGGGCCGACTGGGCGGCGGGCTCGGTTCCGGTCGCCGTCAGCGTGGACGGGTCCGGGCCGATCGCCACGCCCGTGCGCTCCTCGTAGTTCTCGGCCGCCGACGCGCGCCCGTCGTAGTAGGCGATGACGGTCTCGCCGCTGAACGTGACCGCGCTCACGCGCACCCCTCGGGAGTCCCAGGCGCCGGGCCGCCGGTCGAGGGCGGTGCCGTGCCACGACCACTCCAGGCCGTCGGGGCTGGTCGCGTAGTCGGTCACCATCTGGTCGGCCTCGTCGGGGTCCTCCAGCGGGTGGCAGGACGCCCACAGGTGCCAGACGCCGCCGTGGTGGACGATCACGGGGTCCTTCACGCCGGTCTTGAGGTCGCCCGGCAGCACGACCCGCGCGTTCGCCGGGTCGAAGTCCGCGGGGTCGTCGGCCTCGATCACCTCGACCCGCCAGTGCTTGGTGCCGTAGGTGGCGCAGCTGAGGTAGAGCCGCCACTTCCCCTCGGGGGTGACGACGAGCGTCGGCCGCTCCAGCGACTCGGTCTTCATCGCCTCCTTGGTGAGGGTCAGCAGGGGCTCGAAGCGCTCCCCGTCCGCCGACCTGGCCACCTGGACGGCGTAGCCGCGGCCGGCGCCGATGGGCCGCCGCAGCCGGTAGGCCAGGTAGATCCATCCGTCCCTGCTCACGGCGCTGGGCGCGCCGGCCCAGAAGCCCGGCCCGTCTCCGGGTGGGGGGACCGCGACGACTGACCGTTCCGGCTGCGGTACGAACACGAGGATCTCCGTTGCTGCAAGACGACGGTGGACGGCCCGGCCTCGGGCGCTCCCCCCTGATAACAGAGGACCGGGGGGTGCGCCAAGCGCCCTCGCCCACCAGGCTGCCATCTCTATACAAAACCCGCTGGGTTTACGGGTTTTCGTCATGATAGGTCAGGTCCGTCCGTGCTCGCGCCTCCGGGATTGCTGAGCCACGGCTGAACCCCCCGCGCCGAAGCGGCGTATCTCGGGACGTAAGGGCATGCCGACACAGTTCTGACCACTCTCAGGAGGCCCCATGCGGGCACGTATCGTCACGCTCTGCGCCGCGCCGCTCGCGCTGGCGCTCGCCGGCGCGGCCCCCGCGCACTCCCAGCCGGCGTCCGTCGCGTCCGGCAGGACCGCCCACACGCCCACCCGGTTCGCCGAGGTGGACCTGGTCTCCGACGTCGCGGGCAAGGCCGCCGTCACCGACCCGAAGCTGGTCAACCCGTGGGGGCTCGCCATGGGGGCGACGCTGTGGGTGTCCGACGCCGGGACCGGGACGGCCACCGTCTACACGGGCGGCGCGGGGACGGTGAAGAAGGCCCCCACGCAGGTGTGGATCCCGGGCGGCACCCCCACGGGCCAGGTCGCCTACAGCGGCGAGGGCTTCACGATCAAGGGGAAGGCGGGCACCGCGCCGGCGTCGTTCATCTTCTCCAGCCCGAGCGGGGCCATCACGGCCTGGAGCGCCAAGGCCGACCCGGGCAACGCGATCATCGGCGCCTTCACCCGCGGCGCCGACTACAAGGGCCTGGCGATCATGAGGACGAACCGCGGCACGTTCCTGCTCGCGCCGTCGTTCTCGCACGGCCGCGTGCACGTCTTCGACGACGACTTCGCCCGGGTACGGCTGTCGCGCTGGCAGTTCCGCGACCGGTTCCTCCCCTCGTCCTACTCGCCGTTCAACGTGGAGGTGCTGGGCGGCTCGGTGTTCGTCGCGTACGCCAAGCGCGACCCGGAGACCGGCAAGGCCGTGGCGGGACGCGGCAACGGGTTCGTGAGCCAGTTCACCCCCGGCGGCCGGTTCGTCCGGCGCTTCGCCAGCCGCGGCCCGCTGAACGCGCCGTGGGCGATGACGATCGCGCCGAGCGGGTTCGGGACCTACCGCGGCGCGCTGCTCGTCGGCAACTTCGGCGACGGGTGGATCAACGCGTACAACCCGCGGAACGGCCGCTACCTCGGCCCGCTGCGGAAGTCGGACGGCAGGGCGGTGGCGGTCGAGGGGCTGTGGGACCTCGAACCGGGCACGCAGCAGAACGGGGGCGCCGACGCCCTGTGGTTCTCGGCGGGCATCGGCAAGGCGCAGCACGGCCTGCTCGGCCTGATCCGCCCGGCCGGCGCGGGCGGCGCTCCGTCGGCCTCGGCGTCGCCCACCCCGTCCGCGACGGCCACTCCCCGGCCGTCGCACTCCCACGCGCCGTCCGGCGGCTACGGCTACTGAGCGACGGCGCCGGACCCGGACCATATCGAGCGGAGGGCGGCGCGGCCGGCCGCCGGGTGCGGCGGCGGCCGGTCGCCGCGCCCGGCACTCCACGAGCGGTATATGACTGGAGACATGCAAAAGGCAGACATCGGTGTGACCGGTCTGGCGACGATGGGGCGCAACCTCGCCCGCAACTTCGCCCACCACGGTCATGTGGTCGCGGTGCACAACCGGACCGAGAGCCGTACCACCCGGTTCATGGAGGAGCACAAGGACGAGGGCGCGTTCGTGCCGTCGTCCACCGTGGAGGAGTTCGTGGCCAGCCTCGAACGCCCCCGCAAGGCGATCATCATGGTCAAGGCGGGCGCCCCCACCGACGCCGTGATCGAGGAGCTGGCGGCCGTCATGGAGCCGGGCGACATGATCATCGACGGCGGCAACGCCCACTACGCCGACACCCGGCGGCGGGAGGCGGCGCTGCGCGAGCGGGGCATCCACTTCGTCGGCACCGGCATCTCGGGCGGGGAGGAGGGCGCGCTCAACGGCCCGAGCATCATGCCGGGCGGCGCCGCCGAGGCGTACGAGACGCTGGGCCCGCTGCTGGAGGACATCGCCGCCAAGGTCGACGGCGTCCCCTGCTGCGTGCACGTCGGCCCCGACGGCGCCGGCCACTTCGTGAAGATGGTGCACAACGGCATCGAGTACTCCGACATGCAGCTCATCGCGGAGTCCTACGACCTGCTCAGGCAGGCCCTCGGGCTGAGCCCGAAGGAGCTCGCCGACGTGTTCCGCGAGTGGAACAGGGGCGACCTGGAGTCGTACCTGATCGAGATCACGGCCGAGGTGCTGGGCCATGTGGACCCCGCGACCGGCAAGCCGTTCGTCGACGTGGTGGTCGACGAGGCCGAGCAGAAGGGCACCGGCCGCTGGACGGTGCAGACCGCGCTCGACCTCGGGATCCCGGTGAGCGGCATCGCCGAGGCGGTCTTCGCCCGGGCGCTGTCGGGCCACCCCGAGCAGCGGGCGGCCGCCCGGACGCTGACCGGCCCCTCCGGGACGGCGGGCGACTCCGGCCTCGTCGAGGACGTCCGCCGGGCGCTGTACGCCTCGAAGGTCGTGGCGTACGCCCAGGGCTTCGACCAGATGGCGGCGGCCAGCCGCGAGTACGGCTGGAACGTCAACCTCGGCGCGATGGCCACGATCTGGCGCGGCGGCTGCATCATCAGGGCCCGGTTCCTCGACCGGATCCGGGCGGCCTACGACGCCGACCCGGCGCTGCCCACGCTACTCGTCGACCCGCACTTCGCGTCGGCGCTGGAGGAGGCGCAGGAGTCGTGGCGGAAGGTCGTGGCGACCGCCGCCACGATCGGCGTCCCCACCCCCGGCTTCTCCTCGGCCCTCGCCTACTACGACGCCCTCCGCAGGGACCGCCTCCCGGCGGCGCTCGTCCAGGGCCTGCGGGACTTCTTCGGCGCCCACACCTACCGCCGGGTGGACCGCGAGGGCGTCTTCCACACCGACTGGTCGGGCGACCGCTCCGAAAGGCCCGCCTGACCGCGTCCCCGGCGGCGCCCCTCGGGTGCGCCGGCCGGTCCGGCGCCTGTACGGCTCACGCCCGCGCGGGGGTGTGAGCCGTACAGGCCCTCGGCACAAGGGGAGGGCCCGCCCGGTCACGGCGACCGGGCGGGCCCTCCCACGTGTACCGGCGGGCCGCAGGGAGGTCAGTCCAGGACGGCGACCGCCGGCTCGGCCTGCCGGCTCTCGCCGGGGGCGCCGCTGCGCAGCGGCACGTGCTTGATCAGCGCGGCCAGCACCGGCACCAGCACGGCGAACGCGATCGCCCACAGGAACACGTTGCCGATGGCCCCGGCGAGCGCGTCCAGGAAGGGCACCTTGATCTGCGGGGGCAGGTGGCTGAGCGTGGCCGGGTCCATCCGGCCGCCGCCGGCGCTCACGGCGCCCGCGGCCTGCGGGCCGAGCTTCTCGGCGAGGTTGTCGGCGAGGCGGTTATTGAAGATCGCCCCGAACAGCGAGACGCCGAACGAGCCGCCGATGGACCGGAAGAACGTGCTGGCGCTGCTCGCGACGCCGAGGTCCTTCTGCTCGACGCTGTTCTGCGCGATCAGCATCGTGGTCTGCATCAGGAAGCCCATGCCGAGGCCGAGGACCGCGATGAACAGGCCGGTCTGCCACGACGGGGTGTGGGCGTCCTGCAGGCCCAGCAGCAGCATGCCGACGGCCATGATCGCGCCGCCGACGACGGGGTAGATCCGGTACGTCCCGGTCTTCGTGATCGCACGGCCGACGAACAGCGACACGACCATCGCCGCGGCCATCATCGGCAGCAGGAGCAGGCCCGAGTTGGTCGCGCTCGCGCCCTGGACCAGCTGCTGGAACAGCGGGATGAAGCTGATCGCGCCGAACATCGCGAAACCGAGCAGGAAGCCGATCAGCGAGATCAGCGTGAAGTTGCGGTTGCCGAACACGTGCAGCGGCATGATCGGCTCCGCCGCCCGCCGCTCGATCGGGATGAAGACGGCGATCGCCACGACGGCCAGGACGGCCAGCGAGATGATCTGCCAGGAGCCCCACGGGTACCCGTGCGCCTGGCCGCCCCACGACGTGATCAGCACGAGCGCGGTGATGCCCACGGTGAGCACGCCGGCGCCGAGCCAGTCGATGCGGTGCTCGGTGCGGTACTTCGGCAGGTGGAGCCGGAGCAGCAGCCAGACCAGCGCCACGCCACCGAGCGGCAGGTTCACGTAGAAGGCCCACCGCCAGTTGAGGTGGTCGGTGATGAAGCCGCCGACCAGCGGGCCGGCGATCATCGCCAGGGACATGATGGCGGCCATGATGCCCTGGTACTGCCCGCGCTCGCGGGGCGGGACGAGGTCGCCGATGATGGCCATCACGTTGACCATGAGGCCGCCGGCGCCGAGGCCCTGGAGGGCGCGGAACGCGATCAGCTCGACCATGCCGTCCCCCGTGCCGCCGAAGATCGACGAGCCGGCCATACCGCACAGGGCGGAGCCGACGAGGAAGAGCACGATGGAACCCATGAAGATGTTCTTACGGCCGTACAGGTCGCCGAGCTTGCCCCAGATCGGGGTCGACACGGTCGTGCCCAGGATGTAGGCCGTGGTCACCCAGGTGAAGTACTCGAGGCCGTTCAGCTCGCCGACGATGCGCGGCATGGCGGTGCCCACGATCATGTTGTCGAGCATGGCGAGCATGATCGCGAGCATGAGGCCGGGCAAGACGGCCATTACTTCCTTCGACCGCCCCGGCGCGGCCGCGGTCTCCGTCATGGTGACGCCCCCCTAGAGAGAATCTTTGCTTACTTGACGACCGGCTAGTGAACGCGATTACGGTATTCTCCTTACTTGCCGGCCGTCAAGTTAATAAGGGATCAGCAGGCATGGGTGCACACACGGACACGAGGAGCCGCATTCAGGAGGTCGCCCTCCGGCTCTTCACGGAGCAGGGCTACGAGGCGACCTCGCTCAGGGAGATCGCCGAGGCGCTCGGGGTGACCAAGGCCGCGCTGTACTACCACTTCCGGACTAAAGAGGACATCGTGGTCAGCCTCACCGAGGACCGGATCGCGGCCCTCGACGAGCTGATCGCGTGGGCGGCCCGCCAGCCGAGGGGCCCGCGGACGCGGGCCGAGATCCTCCGCCGGTACGTCGAGGACATGAACCGCGGCCGCCACCACGAGGTGATGCGGTTCATGGAGCGCAACCAGACGGCGCTGCGCGGCCACAACAAGATGGAGATGATCCGCGAGCGCATGACCGCGCTGCTCGACGTGCTCGGCGAGCCCGGCGACCCGATCACGACCAGGCTCAGGCGCGCGATGGGCATCTTCACGCTGCACGCGGTGTGGTTCGTGCTCATCGACGACGACCTGACCGAGGAGCAGCGGATGGACGCCGCGTTCCAGGTGGCCCAGGAATTGATCGAGGGCGCGGACGGTTGTCGGCCTGCTGAAGGGTAGGTGAGCCGAATGCTTTTCGGACAGGAACATGTGAAGCGTTACGTCGAGACCGACGGCGAAGAAGGCCACGACTGGCAGGGCACGATTGTGGCGATCCTCACGACCACCGGCAGGAAGTCGGGGAACAGGCACAGCACGCCGCTGGTCTACCAGCCGTACGGCGACGACTATCTGGTGGTCGCCTCCAAGGGCGGGGCCGACACCCCGCCGCTGTGGTACCTGAACCTGCAGGCCGACCCCGAGGTCGAGTTCCAGATCAAGGGCGACAGATTCAAGGCGCGGGCGCGCACCGCGACGCCCGAGGAGAAGCCGGACATGTGGCGGGTCATGGCGGCCACCTGGCCCGCGTACGACGAGTACCAGAAGAAGACGGACCGGGAGATCCCCGTCGTCGTCATCGAGCGCGCGTAGCGGACCCCGAGCCGGGGTTCCGTCTTCGCGGACAGCCTGTCCGCGGGCGGCCGTCGGCGGTATCTTTCCCGCGTGATCGGCTGGGGACGGGGAGGTACCGTGAGCGACGGCCGCACCGCGGAGATCATGATCGCCGAGGCCCGGAAGGCGTTCTGGGTCATGGTCGGCTTCCTGGCGCTGATCTGGGCGGTCCAGGTCGTCAACTGGGCGGACGGCTACGGCCTCAGCTACAGCTACGGCATCCGGGCCTGGGACGTCGCCCGGCTGCCCGGCATCGTGTCCGCCCCCCTGCTGCACTGGAGCTGGGCGCACATCGAGGGCAACTCCGGGCCGCTGTTCATCTTCGGCTTCCTGGCCGCCTACCGGGGCGTGCGCAAGTTCCTCGGCGTCACCGCGCTGATCGCGGTCGCGAGCGGGCTCGGCTCCTGGTTCACGGCCGACTCCGGGGCGATCGGGGCGGGCGCGAGCGGGCTGGTGTTCGGCTACTTCGGGTACGTCCTGGTCCGCGGGGCCTTCGACCGGCACCTGATCGACATCGTCATCGGCCTGGTCATGGGGCTGTGCTTCGCCTACCAGTTCGCGGGGCTGCTGCCGGCCGAGGGGATCGGGTGGCAGGCCCACCTGTTCGGGTTCGCGGGCGGCATCCTCGGCGGCTACCTGTTCCGGGAGCGGCGGGCGGCCGCGGCGGGGACACCCACGGCCCCCGCCTCCGGGGAGGGGAAGTCGGCCCTGCTCAAGGAGATCGAGGACCTGGGCCTGTGACCGGGCGCGCCGCGGGAGCCGCGGCGCCCGCACCCCCGGCCGGCGGCCGCCTCACGACTCGATGTCGGGCGGGTGGAACGGCACCCGGGCCGTCAGCGAGAAGCCGCCCTCGGGGGTGGGGCCGTAGCAGAGCCGCCCCCCGATCAGGGTCAGCCGTTCCCGCAGGCCGGCCAGGCCGTACCCGGACTCGCGCGGCGCCTCGAAGCCGCGGCGGGCCGGCCGGGCGCCCCCGCTGTTGACCACCGAGAGGTTCACCGCGTTGCCGTGCGCCTCGCAGGCCACCTGCACGTCCGCGCCCGGCGCGTGCTTGCGGACGTTGTTCAGTCCCTCCTGGACCACCCGGTAGCAGACGTGCCCCGCCTCCCGCGACATCTCCTCCACCGGGACGTCGAGATGGAGCGCCACCCGCAGCCCGGTGGCCCGGCTCTCCTCCACGAGCTGGGGGATGCCCTCCACGCCCTCCGCGGAGGGCGGCAAATCCCGGCGGCGCAGCGCGGTGAGCAGCTCGCGCAGCTCGGTCAGCGCTCGCACGCCCTTGTCCTCGATGCTCCTGGCCAGCTTGCGGATGTCGCCGAGGTCCTCGGTGTCCTGGATGAGGCCGGCGTTCAGCACCATCACGGTCACGGCGTGGGTCACGGTGTCGTGCAGCTCGGCCGCGATGCGCCGGCGCTCCTGGGCCGCGGCGCGCTCCTCGCGCACCCGGACGCCCTCACGCAGCTCGCCGATCATCCGCTGGTAGTCGCGCACCCACGTCCCGACGAGGGCGGGCAGGCAGACGAGCGTGAGCCCCCGCACGGCGACCAGATGAACGAACTGGTCGGTGGACGGCTCGGCGTAGTCGACCGCCATGTAGGCGAGCGTCATGGCGCCCACCACCCACGGCCAGTGGCGAACCCTGCTCTCCGCGGTCATCGAGTACGCGGCCAGCGTGAGCGGCACCAGCTGCCCGGTCAGCACCGCGCAGACGACGGCGCCGACGACCATCGGCCAGGCCGACCACCGGCGCCCCAGCATGGCCACCGCGGTGGCCGCCCCTGCGGCGAGCTGGAGCCACTGCGGCGCCGAGACGAGGGAGAAGGACCGCCCGGTCAGCGTGAACGGAATCGTGAACGCGAGGACGGCAAGGGCCAGCAGCACGTCGACGATCGCTCCGCGGCGCCACGGCGCGAGCCTGGCCCCCTTCTCCCCCATACCGCTAGTTTGGGGGCTTGACCTGCGACTTCTCGCATCGCCACACACCCTTTTGCCGCTCCTGGGCCACGGCTTGCCCGAGGCCGTGTGGCCGATGCCCGGGGCCGCGCTCCCGGCTCCCCGCGGCGGGCGAGGGTCGAAACACCGCGCCGGCTTGGGCAGGATAAGGAGGGTGAGCGAAAGCATGAGCCTGCTACGGCGCCTTCCCCCTGACCCCGAACCCGACGCGCTGTTCGACGCGTTCGTGTCGTGGAACGCCGAGCGGGGGCTCACGCTCTACCCCGCGCAGGAGGAGGCCCTCATCGAGGTCGTCTCCGGCAACAACGTGATCGTGTCCACCCCCACGGGGTCGGGCAAGAGCCTGGTCGCCGCCGGGGCCCACTTCGCCGCGCTCGCCCGCGACGAGATCAGCTTCTACACCGCGCCCATCAAGGCCCTGGTGTCGGAGAAGTTCTTCGACCTGTGCGCGCTGTTCGGCACCGAGAACGTCGGCATGATGACCGGCGACGCCACGGTGAACGCCGACGCGCCCGTGATCTGCTGCACCGCGGAGATCCTCGCGCAGATCGCGCTGCGGGACGGCGCCGACGCCGACGTGGGCACGGTCATCATGGACGAGTTCCACTTCTACGCCGAGCCCGACCGCGGGTGGGCGTGGCAGGTGCCGCTGCTGGAGCTGCCGCAGGCCCAGTTCGTGCTGATGTCGGCCACGCTCGGCGACGTCGAGCGCTTCCAGACCGACCTCACCCGCCGTACCGGCCGGCCCACGAGCGTCGTGAAGCACGCGGAGCGGCCGGTGCCGCTCATCTACTCCTACCGGCTCACGCCGCTGCACGAGACGCTGGAGGAACTGCTGTCCACCCAGCAGGCGCCGGTCTACGTGGTGCACTTCACCCAGGCCGCCGCGATGGAGCGGGCCCAGGCGCTGATGAGCATCAACATGTGCACCAAGGCGGAGAAGGAGGCCATCGCGCAGCTCATCGGCGGCTTCCGGTTCACCACGCGGTTCGGCCGGGCGCTGTCGCGGCTCGTCCGGCACGGCATCGGCGTCCACCATGCCGGCATGCTGCCGAAGTACCGCCGGCTGGTCGAGCGGCTGGCCCAGGCCGGGCTGCTGAAGGTCATCTGCGGCACCGACACGCTGGGCGTCGGCGTCAACGTGCCGATCAGGACCGTGCTGTTCACCGCCCTGTCGAAGTTCGACGGCAGCAAGGTGCGGCGGCTGCGCGCCCGGGAGTTCCACCAGATCGCCGGGCGGGCCGGCCGCGCCGGGTTCGACACGGTGGGGTATGTCGTGTGCCAGGCGCCCGACTACGTGATCGAGAACGAGCGGGCCCTGGCCAAGATCGGCGACGACCCGAAGCGGCGGCGCGGGTACGCCCGCAAGAAGCCGCCGGAGGGGTTCGTCGGCTGGAGCGAGGACACCTTCGAGAAGCTCCAGACGGCCGAGCCCGAGCCGCTGACCTCGCGCTTCAAGGTCAGCAACGCCATGCTCCTGTCAGTGATCAACCGGCCGGGCGACTGCTTCCAGGCGATGAAGCGGCTGCTCACCGACAACCACGAGGACCGTAAGGCCCAGCGCCGGCACATCAGCCACGCCATCGCGATCTACCGCTCGCTGCTCGCCGGCGGCATCGTGGAGACGCTGCGCGAGCCCGACGAGCACGGCCGCCGGGCCCGGCTCACCGTCGACCTCCAGGAGGACTTCGCGCTCAACCAGGCCCTGTCCACGTTCGCGCTCGCCGCGTTCGAGCTGCTCGACTCCGGCTCCCCGACGTACGCGCTGGACATGGTCTCGATCGTCGAGTCGACGCTCGACGACCCGCGGCAGATCCTGCACGCGCAGCTGAACAAGGCCCGCGCCGAGGCCGTGGCGCAGATGAAGGCCGACGGGATCGAGTACGAGGAGCGGATGGAGCGCCTCGCCGAGATCACCCACCCGATGCCGCTGGCCGACCTGCTCTTCGGCGCGTACGAGACCTACCGGCGCGGCCACCCCTGGGTCGGCGACCACGCGGTGAGCCCGAAGACGATCGTCCGGGACATGTACGAGCGGGCGATGACCTTCACCGAGTACATCCAGTTCTACGAGCTGGCCCGCTCGGAGGGCACCGTGCTGCGCTACCTGGCCGACGCCTACCGGACGCTGTCGAAGACGGTCCCCGAGCACCTCAAGACCGACGAGCTCATCGACCTCATCGAGTGGCTGGGCGAGCTGGTGCGCCAGGTGGACTCCAGCCTGATCGACGAGTGGGAGAAGCTGGCCAACCCGTCGGAGGCCCTCGAGTCGCGCGACGAGCTGGAGACCCGCACCCGGCCGGTCACCGCGAACGCCCGGGCGTTCCGGGTGCTGGTGCGCAACGCGATGTTCCGGATGGTGGAGTTGGCCGCCCTCGACAAGGAGGAGGAGCTCGTCGAGCTCTACCCGGACGTGGACTGGGGGGCCGCGCTCGACGCCTACTACGCCGAGCACGACGAGATCGGCACCGGCCCGGCCGCCCGCGGCCCGGCGCTGCTGCTCATCGAGGAGGAGAAGGAGCTCTGGCGGGTGCGGCAGATCGTCGACGACCCGGCCAGCGACCACGACTGGGGGATCAGCGCCGAGGTCGACCTCGCCGCGTCCGACGAGGAGGGCCAGGCCGTGCTGCACGTCACCGGCCTCACCCGCATGTAGCCCCCGTACGCGGCCCCCGCGCCGCCCCCGGCCGTCACCCGCCGTCCCGCCCGCGGCCGCGCCGCCGCGCAGTGAACCGGGAGGTGGCGTCCTCGGCGTCGTCCCGGCGGTGGGGCGTCAGCCGCCGGAGGTGGCGTCCTCGGCGTCGGCGCCGGGGACCGTCGTGTCGTCGGGGTCGTCCAGCCAGCCGTGGGGCAGCGCCACCTTGTCCCGCTCTCCGCTCTTGCCGCGCGGGCCGTCGGCCTCGTCGGGCCAGGGCTGCTCGCGGTCCAGCTCGCCGAGGCGCTCGGCCATCTCGGCGAGCGTCACGACCGACGTCAGCGCCCGGCGGGTCTCGGCGCCCACGGTGAAGCCCTTCAGGTACCACCCGACGTGCTTGCGGAAGTCGGCGAGCCCGTGCCGCTCGCTCCCGACGACCTCGCACAGCAGCTCGGCGTGGCGCAGCATCATGTCGCCGACCTCCCCCAGCGCCGGGCGGGCCCGTTCCGGGGAGCCCCGGAAGGCCGCATCGAGGTCGCGGAACAGCCAGGGCCTGCCGAGGCAGCCGCGCCCCACGACCACGCCGTCGCAGCCGGTCTCGGCCACCATGCGCAGGGCGTCGTCGGCGCTCCAGATGTCGCCGTTGCCGAGGACGGGGATCTCGGTGACCGCCTCCTTCAGCCGCCGGATCGCGTCCCAGTCGGCGGCGCCGCCGTAGTGCTGGCGGGCGGTCCGGGCGTGCAGGGCGACGGCGGCCACGCCCTCCTCGGCCGCGATCCGGCCGGCCTCCAGGTAGGTGAGGTGGTCGTCGTCGATGCCCTTGCGCATCTTCATCGTCACCGGCAGCGCGCCCGCGTTGACGACGGCCGCCCGCAGGATGGCGCGCAGGAGGTTCCGTTTGTACGGCAGGGCCGACCCGCCGCCCCTCCGGGTGACCTTGGGCACCGGGCAGCCGAAGTTGAGGTCGATGTGGTCGGCGAGACCCTCCTCGGCGACCATCCGGGCCGCCTTGCCGATGACCACGGGATCCACGCCGTACAGCTGGATGCTCCGCGGCGTCTCGCCCTCGCCGAACCGGATCATCTGGAACGTCAGCGGCACCCGCTCGACGAGCGCCCGGGACGTGATCATCTCGGACACGAACATGCCGCCGCCCTGCTCCCGGCACAGCCGGCGGAAGCCGATGTTCGTGATGCCCGCCATGGGGGCGAGCACCACCGGGGGCCAGACCTCGTGCGTGCCGATTTTCACCTGTTCATTTTCCCCGCCCCGCGGCGTGAACCGTACAAGATCATGGACTTGGGGGTTTTGTCCGGTTAATCTGGCCTGACTAGTGGCGGGGGAGGCCGACATGCTGCTGCGTCTCAGAATCGCCCTGCCGGACCGGCCGGGGACGCTCGGCCGGGTGACCCGCGCGCTCGGCTCCGCCGGAGCGGACATCACGCAGGTCACCGTCCTCGACCGCGGCGACGGGCGGGCGCTCGACGACTTCACGGTGTACTGGCCGGACGCCGCACCGAGGGAGCACCTCATGGAGGCGCTCACGAGCGTGGACGGCGTGGAGATCGAGGGCGTCTGGGCCACCCGGGAGGCCCCGGGCACCTATCCCGAGCTGGAGATCCTCAAGTTCCTCACCACCGCGGGCGACCGGGCGCTGGCCACGCTGATCGACTCGATGCCGGTGCTGTTCAGCGCCGACTGGGCCGCCGCGGGGACCGAGAAGATCCCCCGCGTGACCGTGTACTCGAGCTGGCGGGCGCCCGCCGAGGTGCCGTTCCCCGACGAGACGCCCGCCCGGCCGACGGCGTTCACGCTGCCGTCCGGCCTGCACCTGATCGCGGCGCCGCTCCCCCCGCTGGCCCTGTCGCTGGTGCTGGCCCGGGCGGAGGGCCCGGCCTTCCACCGCAACGAGGTCCACCGGCTGACCAGGATCCTGGAGATCTTCCTTATGCTGCCCGCGATCGAGCGGGGAGCCGACCGCGCGTTCCGGAAGGCCACCTCCCAGACGGTTCGAGTACACACCGGGGTCGAAAACCCGATACAGTAGCCACGTCGCCGTGAGGCGGACGCGGAAGTGGCTCAGTGGTAGAGCATCACCTTGCCAAGGTGAGGGTCGCGGGTTCGAATCCCGTCTTCCGCTCTCAGAGGTCTTTACCTGGGCCTCGCTCGGTGGAGTGGCCGAGAGGCGAGGCAGCGGCCTGCAAAGCCGCGTACACGGGTTCAAATCCCGTCTCCACCTCTGGTTTTCCGGAGGGCGATTAGCTCAGCGGGAGAGCGCTTCCCTGACACGGAAGAGGTCACTGGTTCAATCCCAGTATCGCCCACCACGATCTCTCCGTGATCGCCTGGTTCACGCGTGCGCCGCCCAGTGCCGCCGCAGGTGCGGGACCAGATCGTCCGGCCTCTCCTCGGGGAAGAAGAGCCTGGCGCCGTCGACCTCCACCACCTCCGTCACGCCGGGGATCGTGTCCCGCAGCCAATGTGCCCAGCGCACGTCGAAGAACACGTCGCCCGTCCCCCAGACCACGAGCGTCGGCGTCGTGAGCCGGCGCAGGGCGGGATCGGCGGCCACCAGGTCGGCGGGCCCCAGGGACAGCAGCAGCCGTTCGAACTGCCGGGCGGCCTCCGGCGTGCCGAGAACGGGTTCCAGGTAGGCGCGGAAGGTCTCGTCGGCGACCTTGTCCGGGTGCTCGTACCCGGCGCCGAGGCCGCTCGCCCGGACCAGATCCAGGTCGGCGAGCAGCGCGGACGCCGTGGCGGAGATCGCCCCCGCGGCCGCGAGCTCAATCGTCGGGACGAACGCCGCCGGCGGGATGTCGTCACGGGTGTCGCAGTTGGTGAGCGTGAGCGTCCGCGCCAGGTCCGGCCGCCGGGCCACAAGGACCTGGGCCACTCCCCCGCCGGTGTCGTTGGCCACCAGGTCCACCCGGTCGAGCCCGGCCGCGTCGCAGAAGTCCTCCACCACCTGGGCGAGGCCGCCCAGCGTGAGGTCCTGGCCGGGCCGGGCCGGCGTCCCGCCGTGGAGCGGCAGGTCGACCGCCAGGCAGCGCCGCTCGTCCCGCACCGCCTCGACGACGTGCCGCCAGAGGCCGCCGTTCGTGCCGGCGCCGTGCACGAACAGCGCGGCGGGCCCCTCCCCGAACTCGGTGTAGGCCACCGGACCCGAGCGCGTCGTGACCGTGCGGCGCGCGGCCGCGAACTCCTTGAGTTCCATGAGCCGTCCTCTCGTAACAGACCGACTGTCGGTCTAGAACATACCGACGATCGGTCGGTTTGGCCAGGGGCCGGTATAACTGGTGCTCGTGAACAAGAGAGCGGAACGGGGACAGGCGACCCGCGAGCACCTCGTGGCCGTCGCCACCCGCCTGCTCGCCGAGCGCGGCTACGAGGACACCTCGATCGAGGCCGTCCTCCAGGAGTCGGGGGTGAGCCGCGGGGCCCTCTACCACCACTTCCCCGGCAAGGACGCGCTCTTCGAGGCGGCCCTGGAGGCGGTCGAGCGCGACATCGCGGAGCGGACGGTCGCGGCCACCGAGGGGATCGCCGACCCCGTGGCCGCCCTGCGCGCCGGCTGCCTCGCCTGGGTGCGGCTGGCCGGGGAGCCCGTCGTACGGCGGATCGTGCTCGTCGACGCCCCGGCGGTGCTGGGCTGGCACCGGTGGCGGGAGATCGAGGAGAGGCACGCGTTCGGGCTGCTCAAGGCCGCCCTTCAGGCGGCCGCCGACGCGGGCGGGCTGCAGCCGGGCCACGTCGACGTCTTCGCCCACGTCCTGCTGGCCTCGGTCAACGAGATCGCGCTGCTGGTCGCCAGGGGAGCCGGCGGGGACGGCGTGAGCGCCGAGGAGGCCGAGGCCGCGGTCGGCGAGCTGCTGCGGCGGCTGCTGCCCGGGTGACGGGGCGGTTCAGGCGATAGGCGACCAGTATCGTGGGGGGTTCTTCTCAACGCCCCTCGGTGAGCGCACACTGGAATGAGACATGATGGGCGATTCTGGTGGAGTAGCTCGTGCACGGTCACACGCCTCAGGCAATGCCGATGCTCTCGCGCGGCAAGCATCGCAACCCCAGCAAGGGTGCCTGCTTCATGGAGTTCGCGTCCTACCTCGCCGGTGAGCGGTGGAGCGACCACCCCGCGTGCACGCACCCGCTGCTCGCCGGGCTCGCCCGCCTCGTCAACGACCACACGACGGACGCCGCCCGGCATCGGCTGGCCGCGCTGATCCCGTCCGTGATCGGGCTGACCGGCGACGACCCGCGGATCGACGTCCGGATCGCGCTGCGCTGCGCCACCGAGTCGCTGCCGGTGGTCGCGCACGAGCGCCAGCTCGCCATGGCCGTGTCGATCCTGTCGGCCGAGCACGTGCTCGCGCAGCTCGACGACCGGCCGGTGCGGCTGGAGGAGCGCAGCCGGGAGGCGCTGGCGCAGGTGCCCGACGCGGCCCGCTGGGCGTACACGTTCGGCCGGGGCGTGCGGATCTCCGCGAAGGGCTTCCGCCGGTACGCCGCGCCCAACACGGTGCAGCTCGCCGTACGGGGGATCGCGCAGGCGTGCGTGCCCGACCCGGACCCGTTGCTGCGCGACCTGCTGGCCGGCGCCGTCGAGGACTGCCGGACGCTGGTCCACCCGGCGGACGCGGAGCCCGCCGTCGACGCGGCGCGCTGGGCCGACGCCTGCCGCCTCACCGGCAGCCCGACCGCCTGACCCGTCTGGCCGTCTGGCCGTCTGGCCGTCTGGCCGTCTGACGACGCGCCCGGACACGCGTCCGCCGCGCCACCCTTCGGGTCGTGCGCGGCGGACGGTGATGCGGCGAGGCGTCAGCGGGCGGCGGCCCCGGCCCTGGGACTCTCGACGACCGGGGTGCGGCGTGCCCGCCACGAGAGGGCGGGGATCGGCCGGAGCAGGATCGCCTGCCCGACCACGATGAGGCAGAAGACGCCGAGCACGAGGCCCCAGCCGACGTCGGTCAGGTGGTGCATGCCGCGGTAGATCCGCGACGCCCCGACCGTCAGCGGCGCGCCCGCGCCGAGCAGCCACCACACCGCGTTGAGGATCGCGTGCCGGTACGTGTGCAGGGTGAGCACCAGGGCGACCCCGCAGTAGAACGCGACGGCGGCGCTGGTGTGCCCGGACGGGTAGCTGGACGTGGGGGGCGCCGGGTCCAGGTGCGGCACGTGCGGCCGCGGCCGCTGCGCGAACACGGTGGCCAGCAGGAAGATCGCCGACTGGGCGCAGACCACCAGGACGAGGAAGACCCCCTCGCGCCAGCGGCGGAAGACCAGCCGGAAGACGATCACCGCGACGGCGGTGAGCACGATGATCACCGGCGTGTCGGAGAGCATCGAGCCGTAGTGGGTCAGCTGGTTCCAGAACGGGGTGCGCTCCTGCGCGACCTCCCGGCTGAACGCCTCGTCTCCCGCGATGAGCGCGGAGTGCCCGAGGACCCGGGTGATCAGCAACCCCAGTCCCAGCGTCACCAGGGCCATCACCACGAGCGGCAGCAGCACCCGCCGCGCGGCCTGCCCGGCCACGACCCCGGGCGGGGCCTGATCGTCCCGGACGAGCTCACGATCACCGGCCAATCCGATCTCCTCCTTCAGGTAGCAGATCCCGGCGCGCCTCACGGCCGACGCCCTCCTTGTACGGCTCGACCGGCCGGCGGCCCACGTCTCTGCGCCACGTCTCGAACGCGGCCGACGTCGCCGCCACGACGGCGACCCCCAGCACGAGCCCGGCGACCACGTCGCTGAACCAGTGCACGCCGAGCGCGATCCGGCTGAAGCCCACGGCCAGCGGGATCAGCACGGCGAGCGCCCAGACGACGGCCCTGCCCCGCTCCCGCACCAGGGGCAGCGCGAGCAGCAGCAGGATCCCGGCGCCCAGCGTGGCGTTCACCGTGTGCCCGGACGGGAACGAGGCGCCCGGCGCGAGCGCGACGGGGTCCGGCAGGTGCGGGCGCGCGCGGGCCACGACCACCTTGACGGCCAGGCCGAGCAGGCCCCCCACGGTGATCGTGGTGGCGGCCCACAGCGCCAGGTGGTAGGCCCGGCGGTACAGCAGCCAGGCCACCGCCGCGCCGACCGCTATCCGCCAGGTCAACGGGCCGAACACGTCGCTGACCAGCTCCATCGCCCGGGCGAACGACGGGTGGGCGACGGCCTGGGCGTGCAGCCTCTCCGCGGCGCCCTGGTCGATCCGGTTCAGCGGCTCGGACGCCGTCTTGACGAGCACCAGCAGCAGCATGAACGGCACCGCCACCAGCGCCAGCGCGCCGCTCGCCACCGTCAGCCGCAGCCCGAGCCGCCGCTCAGGGTCGAAGCGCCTGCGCAGCCAGTCGTTCACCGGGCCGTCACCACCTGCCGGCGGTCCTCGCGGGCGGTGGGGCCCGACCCCGGATCGGGCGTGACCGGCTCGTCCAGCCCCGCCCGGCAGGCCTCCAGTTGCGCGGCGAACGAGAGGCCGAGCAGCAGCGCCATCGAGCTGAGGAACGACCACAGCAGCAGCGCCATGACGGCCGTCAGCGGGCCGTACGTCGCGCCGAACGTGCCGCTGCTCGCGGTGTAGAGGGCGAGCAGCCAGGTGAGCAGCATCCACAGCAGGACGGCCACGGTGGCGCCGACGGCGAGCCAGGTGTGGCCGGGCTGGCGGCGCCGCGGCGAGGAGCGGAACAGCACCGAGATCGACAGGACGGCGAGCAGGAAGCCGACCGGCCACCGCAGCCAGCCGAAGACCGCCTCGGTCGTCTGGCTCCAGCCGTAGACCTTGGCCGCCGCCTCCCCGACGGCCCCGCCGCCCACCAGGACGACGAAGCCGACGCTCATCAGGACGCCCGCCGTCACCGCCATCAGCAGGGCGTTGCCGTACTTCTGCTTGAACGGCCGGTCGCGCTCGATGCCGTAGATGCGGTTGGCGCCGCGCTCGAACTGCGCCATCGCCGTGGTCAGCGACACCAGGGCGGTCAGCAGGCCGAACCAGAGGGCGAGGGACTCCCCCGCGCCCGAGCGATGGCTCTGCGACAGCGTCTCCCGGATCACCTGTGAACCGGCTCCGGGTGTCAGGCGGCGCAGGGTCAGCTCCAGGAGCCGTCCCAGGCTTTCCTGGTGCAGCACCGAGCTGAGGCCCACGATGGCGATGGCGCCGGGGATGATCGCCAGGCATATCTGGAACGCCAGCGCCCGGGCGTGGCTGACGCCGTCGCCGTAGCGGAACCGGATGTACGAGTCGCGGATGAGGTGCCAGCCGCCGTACCGCTTGATGGATGCGTAGGCGTCGTCCGCGGAGAGCTCGTCGCCGCTCATCCTCCGGGTCTCCGGCACCGTTGTCGCGGTTCCCATGTCGTCCTCACATCGTCGGGGGGAGGGCACCGCCGACGTCGCCGGGTCGCGGTCCGGCGGCGTCGGCGGTGCCGCACCGGCAGCGACTACCCCCGAGATGACCTTTGGAACATCCGGCGTCGAACATGGTCGAAAACCGCAGAAAGGACGAGGGACCGGCCCCCGTGGGGACCGGTCCCTCCATCTATGTGAGCGGCCGAGGACGTCGCGGCCGTCTGTGCGGGCGGTCAGAGGACGGCGCAGCCGACGCGGACCGGGACGCGCGCCGACCAGCGGCCGGAGATCACGTCGTACGCCTGCGCGTAGCCGTTCGCGGGACGGCCGGGGGCGGTGCAGTCGAAGACGCCGGTCTTCTTGCCGAAGCTGCCGCCGGCGAACCCGGCGTGGGCCGAGGCGGTGACCGAGCCGCTCCAGAACAGGCGGCCCGTGTTGTAGCGGATGTAGAGCCGGACCTGGCTGAAGTTGTAGTGGTCGCCGTTCAGCTTGAGCCGCGGGATGTCGTCCACCGAGGTGCTGGTGGAGGTGCCGTCGCCGTTGTCGTGCGGCGGGATCGTGTACTTGGAGATCCACAGGCGGGCCGAGACCTTGCGGTCGGCCGCCCGGGCGTTGTCGGACAGCGCCTGGCTGCGCACCGACGGGAGCACGCAGACGTCGTCGCCGGTGAAGGCCTCGCGCCAGACGTAGCCGTTGACGCAGGTGTGCGGGCCGAACGGGCCGGAGGTCCAGCGGCTCGCGCGGACGCTGTTGTCGGCGGCGGCCTGGGCCCGGACCGCGGAGGTGACGCAGACGACGTCGCCGGTGCGGGCCTCGCGCCAGACGTAGCCCTGCAGGCAGGTGTCGGGGCCGAAGTCGCCGGTGGCGGAGGCGGGGCCGGCCATGAGCGTGGCGGGGACGGTGACGCCGAGGCCCGCGATCGCGGCGGCGGCCAGACCGAGAAGGGTGCGCTTCATTGGGGTCTCCTGTGTGTGGTTCCCCGTCTGGCCGTGTGCCGCCGGGGCCGTGCACCTCAGTGATAGGCGCCCCCGCCTGCAGCCCCCTTGATCCCCGCTTGCCCGCCGCCGTGCAAGCCCGCTGCAAGCCGTCCCGCAGCTGGGGGCCGGCGCTGCCCGGCGATGGTCGTGGGGGCAGCCGGTTCGCGTACGCGGGTCAGCCTGTGGGCATGCCGATCTGGTCGCGTTCCAGCACGGAGCGAAGCCCCGAGAGGGCCCGCGCGACAGCCGGCATCGCGGACACGTCGAGAGTGTCGCCGATCAGCTCGGTCAGCCGCTCGGCGAAGGTGGCCTCCGCCGCGTCGACCAGCGTCGATCCCGCGCCGGTCAGGGCCAGCAGCGACGAGCGGCGATCCGATGGATTCGGCTGCCGGAGGACCCATCCCTGCTTCTCCAGACGGTCGACGCCCTTGCTGGTCGCGCCGATGCCGACCGCGAACTCGGCGGCGAGGTCCGCCACCCGGGACCCGGGATGGTCGCGGAGGTGGCGCAGGAACTCGAACTGCGACGCGACGATCCCGTGCCGTTCGCGCAGGCGGTCGTTGAGGGCGTTGTACAGACGCGTCTCGCACCGGACGAGGTCGGCGAACAGGCCCATGAGATCGCCGGTCACGTCGTTCGATTTATATGCCACGGCATATAGTGTAGCGGCATCTACTTACGACGGGAGCAGTGATGAGCAGGGAACAGCGTGCGATGATCGACGCGATGCTGCGGCAGCCCCGGCCCGAGGGCCCTCGACCGGTTGAGGAGCTCCGGGCCGGATTCAGGGCGATGATGGCCCAGATGATCGTCCCGGACGGGATCCGCACCTCGGCCACGACGCTCGGCCCCCATCCCGCACTGCTCGTCGAACCGGATGGCGGCCCGCGCGGCGGGACGATCCTGTACTTCCACGGCGGCGGCTACGTGTTCGGTTCACCTGAGACGGCGCTGTCGCTGACGGGGAACCTGGTGGCCAGGACCGGGTTCCGCGCCTTCTCGCCGGCCTACCGGCTCGCCCCCGAGCACCCGTTCCCGGCCGCGATCGACGACGCGCTGAGCGCCTACCGCGCGCTGCTCGATGGCGGCGAGGACCCGTCCGCCGTCGCGTTCGCCGGGGACTCCGCCGGCGGCGGCCTCACCGTCACCGCCTGCCTTGCCGCTCGCGACGCGGGCCTTCCGACGCCCGCGGCGATCGTGGCGTTCTCCCCCGGACTCGACGCCACACGGACGGGCGGGAGCATGGACACCAAAGCCGGTCTCGACCCCTTCTTCACGCGCGAGACCCTGGAACACACCGGACGCATGTACCTCGCGGGGCAGGATCCGGCCCACCCTCTGCTCAGCCCGGCCGTCCTCGCCGACCTGACCGGTTTCCCGCCGATGCTCCTGCAGGCCGGCACCAACGAAGTGCTCCTGGACGACTCCACGCGCATGGCCGAACGCGCCAGAGCCGCCGGAGTGGACGTCGTCCTGGACGTCACCGCCGACGTCCCCCACGTGTTCCAGTCGTTCGCCGGCGTCCTCGACGAGGCCGACGAGGCACTGGACCGCGCGGCCCTCTTCCTCACCCAGCATGTCCGCGTCCCGGGCCCGGCGAGGGCGCCGGCCGGGGGAAGCCGGCCGTCAGCCCTTCACCGTACGACTCCGCGCAGGCCCTAGTACGACTGGAGTTCCAGCAGGTTGCCGTCGGGGTCGCGCAGGTGGGCGGTGCGGCAGGTCGGCCCCCATTCCGGCCGGTCGCCGGGGGGCACGACCACCTGCCCGCCGTGCGCCGCGGCCACCTCGGCGGCCCGCTCGACGTCGTCCACGGTGAGGACCAGCATGGCCCCGTCGCCGTCTCCTCCGCCGAGGGCCATCCCGGTCACCCGTGCCAGCAGCGACCGGTCCACCAGGGCGAGCACGGCCTCCGGCCCGCGGTCCCAGTTGGCGTACGTCCCGTCCGCGGCGCCCTTCACCAGGCGCGCGCCGGCGACCTCGGTGAGCAGGCCGTCGTAGAAGCGGAAGCAGTCGGAGAACCGGGTCGCGAGGACCCGGGGGTACAGAGTGTCCATGACAAAATCCTTGGTGTTCACCAACTATTGGCCATGCCCTATCCTGCCGGGATGAGCGACGTGCCGCAACTGCCTCCGTCCCTGCTCGGCGTCACGGCGTTCCTGCTGTCGAAGGTGGGCGTGGCCGGGCGGCGGCGGATGGGCGAACGGCTCCGGGAGCACGGCCTCGGGCTGTGGGACTTCGCCGTGCTCGCCGCGCTGCGCGACTACGGCCCGGCGTCGCAGCGGGAGCTGGGCGAGCGGCTGGGCATCGACCCGAGCGACCTGGTCGCGGTCATGGACACGCTGGTGCCGCTGCGGCTGGCCGAGCGCCGCCGCGACCCCTCCGACCGGCGCCGCTACCGGGTGGCCGTGACGGACGAGGGGCGGGCCACGCTGGACGCGGCCATCGCCGACGCGGGAGCCGTACGGGACGAGGTCCTGGCCGCGCTGGACGAGGAGGAGCGGCGCACGCTGCACGCGCTGGCCCGCAAGGCGCTCACGGGGCTCGACCCCCGGGCCCGCGGCTGAGGCCGGGCGTGCCCCGCCGTCGTCAGCCCCACCAGAAGGCGGCGGCGATGACGCAGTACAGCACGATGAGCGTGGCGCCCTCCAGCCACGTCGACTCGCCGTCGAGCACGACGATGACGGTGACGAGGACGGCGATGACGAGCGCGGCGATCAGCAGGGGCGGCAGCACGAGCGTGAACGAGGCCCCGACCAGAGGCGACAGCAGCACCAGGGCCGGGGCGACGACGAGGGCGATCTGCAGGGGGCTCTGCAGGATCACCGACAGCGCGAAGTCGGCCTGGTTGCGGGCGGCGAGCTGGATGCCGACCACGTTCTCGACCGCGTTGCCCGCGATGGCGACGATGACGAGGCCGGCGAACGCCTGGGAGATGCCGAGCGTGTTCATCGCGGGCTGGAGCGCCTCCACGAACCACTCGGAGACGAACGCGGCGCCCACGCCCGTGGCGGCCAGCATGGCGAGCGCGACGCCGAGCGGCCACCGCGGGCCCTGGTGCCCCGGCGCGGCGGCCGCCTCGGGCTCCCCCGCAGCCGCTCCGGGCGTTCCGGCGGCCGAGGGCGTCGCGGAGCGGCGGCGGATCGCCGCGGGCAGGGACGCCGCGAACAGCCCGAGCAGCAGCACCGACACCACGATCGACAGGCCGCGCTCGTGCCCGGCCGCCGGGGTGTGCAGGGCCGCCGTCAGCGCCGGGACGAGCAGCGCGAAGACCGCGAGCACCAGCAGGAGGCTGTTCGTGCGGGCCGACTCGGCCCCGAAGCGCTGCGGGCCGTGCCGCACGCCGCCGACCACGAACGCCAGGCCGAGGACGAGCAGCACGTTGGCCAGGATCGACCCCACGATGGACGCGCTGGCCACCCCGTAGAGGCCGTCGCGCAGCGCGAACAGCACCACGAACAGCTCGGGCAGGTTCCCGAGCGCGCTCTGGACCACGCCGGTCGCGCCCGCGCCGAGCCGGTCGCCGAGGGCCTCCACGCTGCGTCCGACCAGGCTGGCGAGCACGGCCAGCGCGATGCCGGAGACCACGAACGGCAGCACCGGGCCGCCGCCGGCGAACCGGGTGACGGCGGCCCCGGCGGCCGCCGCGACGCACAGGATGATCAGCCGCCAGTCGGCCCGCGTGAACACCATGGCGCCCGATCGTAGGGCCCGGACGGCTCAGGCGCGACGAAGGGCGGTCACGGCAGGAGCCAGACGTACCCGGCGAAGCGACCGGTGCGCCCCTCCCGCCGGTACGAGTACAGGCCGGATGTCTCGATCGTGCAGCGGGCGTCGTGCCGGACGTCGGCGACCCCGGCCCGCCGCAGCTGGGCCTCGATGCCGGCCCTGATGTCGAGCGCCGGCGTGCCGCGCCGCGTCGTGGAGCGGGTCTCGGGAACCCGGGCCGCCACCCGGTCCCGCAGGTCGGCCGGGACCTCGTAGCAGAGCCCGCACGCGGCCGGGCCGATCGCCGCCACCATCCGGGACGGCTCCGCCCCCCGGGCCGCCATCGCCTCCACCAGCGCCGTCGCGACCCCCGCCTCCGTGCCCGGTCGTCCGGAGTGGGCCCCGCCGACCAGCCCGGCGACGGGGTCGGCCACCAGAACGGGGGCGCAGTCGGCCACCAGGACCGCGAGCCCCAGCCCGGGCCGGTCGGTGAGCACGCCGTCGAGGGCGGGCGGCTCCCCTTCGAAGGGCTCGGTCACGTAGGCGACGTCCGCGCCGTGGACCTGGCGCATGAACACGACGCGGTCGAGACCGAGCTCGGCCGCCGTCTTCGCCCGGTTCTCCGCGACCGCCGCCGGGTCGTCCCCGACCCCGCCGCCCAGGTTGCGGGTGCCGTACGGCTCGGCGCTCACGCCGCCGTGCCGGTCGGTGAAGGCCATGCGGACGCGGTCGATCGCAATCACCAGCCCAGCCTACTGAAGCCCGCCCCGGCCTCCCCGCCGAAGCCCGCCCGCGCAGGTTCTAGGTTGGTGCCCGGACCGAGGGAGGCGTACGGGTGCGTGCTGTGGTGTACGAGGCGTTCGGGGCGGAGCCCCAGGTGCGGGAGGTGGCGGATCCGGCCGTCCCGCCGGCGGGCGCGGTGATCAGGGTCGAGGCCACCGGCCTGTGCCGCAGCGACTGGCACGGCTGGATGGGCCACGATCCTGACATCACGGCGTTCCCCCACGTGCCCGGGCACGAGCTGTCCGGCGTGGTGGAGGCGGTGGGGCCGGAGGTGACCGGCTGGCGCCCCGGCGACCGGGTGATGACGCCGTTCGTCTCCGCCTGCGGGCGCTGCCGTGAGTGCGTCACGGGCAACCAGCAGGTCTGCGAGCGGCAGACGCAGCCCGGGTTCACGCACTGGGGGTCGTTCGCCGAACAGGTGGCGATCGACCACGCCGACGTGAACCTGGTGGGGCTCCCGGACGGCATGGGATTCCCGGCCGCGGCGAGCCTCGGCTGCCGGTTCGCGACCGCCTTCCGCGCCGTGGTCGCGCAGGGCCGGGTGCGCCCCGGCGACTGGCTGGCCGTGCACGGCTGCGGCGGCGTGGGACTGTCGGCCGTGATGATCGGGGTGGCCGCGGGCGCCCGGGTCGTGGCCGTGGACGTCTCCCCCGCCGCGCTCGACATGGCCGCCCGCCTCGGCGCCGCCGTCCAGGTGCGGGCCGCGTCCGGCGGCGCGGACGAGGCGGTGCGGCACGGGTCAGGCGAGGGGGACGTCGCGGGGGCGGCGCGCCACCCTTCCGGCGGCGCGGACGTGGCCGAGGCCGTGCGGGAGGCGACAGGCGGCGGGGCGCATGTCTCGATCGACGCGCTGGGGAGCGCGGCCACCTGCGCCGCGTCCGTCGGCGGCCTGCGCAGGCGGGGCCGGCACGTCCAGGTGGGCCTGCTCCCGGGCGACACGCCGCTGCCGATGGGACGGGTGATCGCGCACGAACTGGAGATCGTGGGCAGCCACGGCATGGCCGCCCACGCGTACACGGCGATGCTGGAGATGATCGCCGCCGGGACGCTGCGCCCCGATCTGCTCGTCACGCGGACGGTCGGCCTGGAGGACGTCCCCGCGGCGCTCGCCGCCATGGGCGCGGCTCCGGCGGCGCCGGGGATCACCATGATCGCGCCCGGGCGCCCGCCGCGCGGCCCCGCCTGACCCCGCCGCCGGCCCGGGATCGGGGATCAGCCGCGCGTCAGGCTC
This sequence comes from Microbispora corallina, assembly GCF_016863035.1. GTDB lineage: Bacteria > Actinomycetota > Actinomycetes > Streptosporangiales > Streptosporangiaceae > Microbispora > Microbispora corallina. The sequence continues at coordinate 14,908 of NZ_BOOC01000004.1, read as the reverse complement.
GCGTAGAGCTCGTGGGTGCGCTCGGCGATCCGCTGCCAGGAGAAGTGGTCGATCGCCCGCCGGCGCCCGGCCTTCCCCATGGCGGCGGCGAGGCCGGGGTCGGCGAGCACCGTCCCGACCCGCTCGGCCAGCGCGGCCGCGAAGGCCTCCGGGTCGTGCGGCTCGCCGTCCGGGCCCTGGTCGATCGGGACGAGCAGGCCGGTCGAGCCGTCGGCGACCACCTCCGGGATGCCGCCGGTCGCGGTGGCCACGACGGCGGTCTCGCAGGCCATGGCCTCCAGGTTGACGATGCCCATGGGCTCGTACACCGACGGGCACACGAAGACGGTGGCGTGGGTGAGGATCTGGATCACCTCGGGCCTCGGCAGCATCTCCGAGATCCAGACGACCCCCTCCCGGCTCGCGGACAGCTCCCGGACGAGCGCGGTCACCTCCGCGGCGATCTCGGGGGTGTCCGGCGCGCCGGCGCAGAGCACGAGCTGGGCGCCCGGGTCGAACGACCGGGCCGCGTGGAGGAGGTGCACCAGGCCCTTCTGCCGGGTGATGCGGCCGACGAAGACCACGTACGGGCGGGCCGGGTCGATGCCGTGCCGCTTCAGGGCCTCCGTGCCGTGCGAGGGGGCGTACTCCCCGGTGTCGATGCCGTTGTGGATCACCCGGACCCGGTCTGGGGAGACCTCGGGGTAGGCCGTGAGCACGTCGCGCCGCATCCCCTCGGACACCGCGATGACGGCGTCGGCCGACTGGAGGGCGGTCCGCTCGGCCCAGGACGAGAGCGTGTAGCCGCCGCCGAGCTGCTCGGCCTTCCACGGCCGCAGGGGCTCCAGGCTGTGCGTGGTCATGACGTGCGGCACGCCGTACAGCATCTTGGCCACGTGGCCGGCAAAGTTGGCGTACCAGGTGTGGCTGTGCACGACGTCGGCGCCCTCGCACCCGGCCGCCATCTCCAGGTCGACGCCCAGCACCTGGAGCGCCGCGTTGGCGTCGGCCAGGCCGCCGGGGACGCGGTAGGCCGACACCCCGGGCTCCTCACGCGGGCCGCCGAAGCACCGGACCCGCACGTCGGCCAGCCCGCGCAGCTCCCGTGCGAGGTACTCCACATGGACTCCGGCGCCGCCGTACACCTCCGGCGGATACTCACGACTGAGCAGATCGACGCGCATATGAGGAGCTTAGAGTCATCTCACGGGACACGCGGGTCCTGTTTGGCGGTGTCACGGGTGTTTGTTAGCGGTTTGGCAGGTTAAGGTCCTGCCTATGAAGGTCCTGGCGATCGTGCTCGCAGGTGGTGAGGGGAAGCGGCTCATGCCGCTGACCGCGGACCGGGCCAAGCCCGCCGTCCCGTTCGGGGGCATCTACCGGCTCATCGACTTCGTTCTGTCCAACCTGGCGAACGCCAACTACCTGCAGATCGTCGTGCTGACGCAGTACAAGAACCACAGCCTCGACCGGCACATCTCCCGCACCTGGCGGCTGTCGTCCATGCTCGGCAACTACGTCACGCCCGTCCCCGCCCAGCAGCGGCTCGGGCCGCACTGGTTCTCCGGGTCGGCGGACGCGCTGTTCCAGAACCTCAACCTGATCTACGACGAGCTGCCGGACCATGTGATCGTCTTCGGCGCGGACCACATCTACCGCATGGACCCGCGGCAGATGGTGGACCAGCACATCGACTCCGGGGCCGACGTCACGGTGGCGGCGATCCGGCAGCCGCTCGAACTGGCCGACCAGTTCGGCGTGATCGAGACCGACCCGGCCGGCCGGCGGATCGTGGCCTTCCGCGAGAAGCCGAAGGACGCGGTGGGCCTGGCCGACGCCCCCGACCAGATCTTCGCCTCGATGGGCAACTACGTCTTCAAGACGCAGACCCTGATCGAGGCGCTGCGCGAGGACGCCCTCGACCCCGGCAGCAAGCACGACCTCGGCGGCAACATCATCCCGATGTTCGTGAAGAGCGGCGGCGCCGAGGTGTACGACTTCGCGCACAACGTGGTGCCCGGCTCGACCGAGCGCGACCGCGGCTACTGGCGGGACGTCGGAACCCTCGACGCCTACTACGAGGCCAACATGGACCTCATCTCGGTCCACCCGGTCTTCAACCTGTACAACGACCGGTGGCCGATCTACACCGGGAACGACCCGCTGCCGCCGGCCAAGTTCGTGCACAACGACGGCGACCGGGTCGGCCAGGCCCTGGAGTCGCTGGTGTCGCCCGGCGTGATCGTCTCCGGCGGGACGGCCCTGCGCTCGATCCTGTCCCCCGGCGTGGTGCTGCACTCGCACTCCCACGTCGAGGACTCGGTGCTGATGGGCTGCGTCAAGGTCGGCAGGGGCGCGATCGTACGGCGCGCGATCATCGACAAGAACGTCGTGATCCCGGACGGCGCCCGCATCGGGTTCGACCTCGAGTACGACCGTCAGCGCTTCGCGGTCACCCGCAGCGGCGTGGTGGTGATCGGCAAGAACGAGATCATCGAGCGCTGACCCCGTCCCGGGCCTCGCGGCCCGGGGTCAGCGGCCGTTGATCCGCCACATCGGCTCGACCACCGTCCACTGGGCCTCCCACACCCGGCGGGCCCGGCGCTGGTTGACGGCGCGGGTGCTGAGCACCACCATCGCGAGGAACGCCGACGCGGCCAGCGGAACCCCCGTGCCCACGGTCAGGGCCGCGACGACGGTCGTCTCCCTGTCCTGCGGCCGCGGCGTGACGGTCCCGTGCCGGTCGGTCCAGATGGCGACGACGTCGCCCGCGTGCTTGCTCGGCGAGGCGTCGATCGTCCCCGACCTCACCGTGCCGTCCGGCGCGGTCCAGTGGGCCTGCGCGTGCCCGACCGCCGCTCCGGCCGCCGACAGGCGGGGCGTGGTGACGTCCTCGACCAGCGTCGCGTTCACCGGGTGACGGGTCTGGGCCTGCCGGGCCTCCTCCTTGAGCCCGAGGCCGTACTCGCGCAGTCCGAGCATGATGCCGAGCACGACGGCCGCGAGGACGCCCAGGACTGCGGACAGCCGGACGGCCGCCTCGACCCGGTCGCACCGGCGCCGAAGCGGATTCCTGTCGAGGCCCAGCCATCGCGCGAGCCTGGCGAATGGATTCTGCGACATGTCACACCTCACAGGGTCATTACCACTGCGAGTCCCGTTTATGCCTATTTTGCATGCCAAGAGAATCGAGGGGAACGCCCCTCCCGGAAAGCCGCCACACCTTCGGCCATTTCGCCGCTGAGCCGGGCCTCGCGCTGCCAGGCGAGGAAGGCCGCCTCGTCCGCGCGGCCGTCGACGATCTCCTTCGCGGCGGCGAGGGTCAGCCGGGACCGGGAGGCGATGGCGGCGGCCAGGCCGTACACCCGCGGGTGCAGTTCCTCGGGCGCGAGCACCTCGTCCACGAGGCCGACGCGGAGGGCCTGACCTGCGTCGACGAGCTCAGCGGAGAAGATCAGCAACTTCGCCGCGGCCGGGCCGACGAGCGCGGCGAGCCGCCGCGTGGAGCTGATCGGGTAGACGATGCCGAGCTTCGCCGGATTGATCCCGAAGCGGGCGCCGGACGACGCGAGACGGAGATCGCAGGCGAGGGCGAGCTGGCAGCCGCCGCCCACGCAGTAGCCCTAGACGGCCGCGATGACGGGTTTCGGAAAGCCGATCAGGGCCTGCTCCGCGGCGACCGTGAGTCCGGTGTCATCACCGTTCTCACTAAGCCCCTCAATTTCTGAAATATCGGCACCGGCGGAGAAAGTCCCGCCGGCTCCGGTGAGAACCAGGACCCGTACGGCGGGGTCGGCGGCGAGCCCCGCCAGGATGTCCGGCAGCGCCCGCCACATGGCCGCCGTGAGGGCGTTGCGCTTCTCGGGACGGTTCAGGGTCAGCGTGGCGACGTGATCGTCGATCACGAGCGCGAACTCACCGGTAACATTCACCCCTCGATTGTCCAGACGGCCGTGCCGGGCGGCGAACCGGGCCCTCGGCTGATGGCATAATCGCCGCGAACCGGGATGATCCCGTTCGTACGACCCCCAAGGACGGCGCGGTGTTCGGGATCCTCCGGCCGTGTGCCCACCACTCCTGCCCCTCGGTGGCCCGGGCCTGGCGGGCCCACCTGTGCGGGCTCTGCCTGACCCTGCGCGACCGCCACGGGCAGGCGGCCAGGGCCGCGACCAACTACGACGGCCTGATCCTGTCCGTGCTCACCGAGGCGCAGCGCCCCGGGGCCCCCGAGCGGAGGACGGCCGGTCCCTGCGCGCTGCGCGGCCTGCGGCCGGCCGAGGTGGTCCCGTCCCGGGCAGAGGGCGCCCGCCTCGCGGCCGTGGTGTCGCTCGCGCTGGCCGCGGGGAAGATCCGCGACCACGCGGCCGACGGGGACGGCGTCGCCGCGCGGCGGTTCGCCGGCGCCCCCGTCCGCGGCCTCGCCGCCTCGTGGGCCGCGGCGGCCGAGCGCGGCGCGCGGTCGATCGGGTTCGACGCGACGGCGCTGACCGAGGCCGCCGGCCGCCAGGCCCTGCTGGAGGCCTCCCCCGGCCGGACGCTCCTGGAGCTCACCGAGCCCACCGAGTCGGCCGTGGCCGCCGCCTTCGCGCACACGGCGGTGCTGGCCGGCCGCCCCGGCAACGCCGAGGCGCTGCGGGAGGCCGGGCGCCACTTCGGCAGGATCGCGCACCTCGTCGACGCGGTGGAGGACCTGGCCGACGACCGGGCGCGGGGCGCCTACAACCCGCTCGCCGCCACCGGCGCCTCCGTGGAGGAGGCCCGGCGCCTGTGCGAGGACTCGGCGCACGGCCTCGCCCTGGCCGTACGGGACCTGGACCTGGACGACCGGCACCTGGTCGAGTCGCTGCTGCGGGACGAGACCCGCAGGGCCGTGCGCCGGGCCTTCCCCGGGGCGCGGCGCTGCTCCGGCCCGCGCCGGGCGTCCTCCCACGACGCCCACGCGCGTGATCCGTTCGGCCCCGGCCCCTACGAGCCCGATCCGTACGAGCCGGATCCGTACGGGCCGGGGGGCGGCGACGGGCCGGGGGTTCCGCTGAAGGTGCTGGCGGGCGGCCTCACGTTCCTGACCTGCGGCGTCTACCGGCCGCCGTGGAGCCCGGAGCGCCGGTCGCCGTGGACCGAGCGGTGCTGCCTCGACGGCTGCGACTGCTCGGGGTGCGCGGACTGCTCCGGGTGCTTCGAGTGCTGCTCGTGCGACTGCGACGGCTGCTGCTGCGACTGCGATTGCGACTGCTGCTCCTGCGACTGCTGAGGACCTCCGGCCGGGCGGCGGCGGGGGCGGCGGTAGGGTCCCCCCGTGGGAAGATCACGCCCTTTCCGTTGGCTCACCCCCGCCGAGCGGAGCCTCTGGGCGGCCTACCCCAGCGGGGCCTGGGTCGACCTGCGCGAGGAGGGCGACGACCCGGCCCAGGGCGCGTCCTGGGGCCGGGCCCGGACCGTGCGGGCCGAGGTGATCGCCGCCCTCCTGCTGGGCCTGCGGGACGACGAGCCGGGGCGCGTGGCGGGCGTCCGCCTCGCCGGCGCGCGGATCGTCGGCGACCTCAACCTGTCGGACGCCACGATCGAGGCCAAGATCCACCTGCTCGACTGCCACCTGTCCGGCGTGGTGTCGCTCAACGACACGCGCACCCGGGGCGTTCGCCTCAGGGGGTGCGACGTCCTCAGCTTCGCGGCGCGCCGCGCCACCGTCGACGGTCTGCTCGACCTCGACGGCTCCACGATCCGGTCGGGCCTGTACCTGGACAACGCACACATCACCGGGCAGTTCCGGCTCACCCACGCGCAGCTGAACCCCACCACGTCCGTACCCTGGCGCCCGGGGCCCGACCCGCACCCGGCGGGAGACCCCGCCCAGCCGTCCTCAGGGCCGGACGCCCCGGACGACTGGCGGGAGCCGCGCAGCCGCGGGCCGGTCGCGATGTGGGCGGGCGGGCTGACGGTGGACGGCGGCGCCTTCCTGCGCGACCTGCGCGCCACCGGATGCCTCCGGCTGGTGGGCGCCCGCTTCAACAGCGGCGTGCACCTCCAGCGAGCGGTGATCGTCTCCGCGGGGACCCACGCCGTCCAGGCGGACCACATGGAGGCGACCGCCGCCGAGTTCAGCGACGGATTCACCGCCCACGGCACGGTGCGCCTGCGGGGGGCACGGATCTCGGGGGTGCTGTCGTTCGACGAGGCCGTCCTGTCGGCCCCCGACCGCGCGCTGCACCTGAGCCACATGCGGGTCGAGGAACTGATCCTTCTGTGGTCCTCGATCGAGGGGGAGGTGAACCTCGGCTACTCGCGGATCGGCGTGCTGTTCGACCGGATCGGCGCCTACCCCGGGCACGTGCACCTCAACGGCCTGACGTACGCCTCGCTGCGGGGGCCCGCCCCGGTGGCCGAGCGGCTGTCGTGGCTGCGCCGCGACCCCGACGGCTACCGGCCCCAGCCGTACGAGGAGCTCGCGGCGTACTACCGCAGGATCGGGCACGACGCGGAGGGACGGCGGGTGCTGCTGGCCAAGCAGCGGGCCCGCCGGCGGACGCTGCGCCTGCCCGGGCGGCTGTGGGGAGGGCTGCTCGACGTCCTGGTCGGGTACGGCTACCGCCCCTGGCTGGCCGGGGTGTGGGTGGCCCTGCTGCTGGCGGTGGGCACGAGCGTCTTCTCCCACTGGCGTCCCCACCAGATCGGGCTGGACGAGTCGCGGCATTTCGACGCGTTCACCTACACGCTCGACCTGCTCGTGCCGGTCAGCGTGTTCGAGCAGCGGGCCGCCTGGGAACCGGTCGGCTGGACGCAGTGGCTGGCGAACGGCCTGATCGCCGCCGGGTGGATCCTCGCGACCGCCCTGATCGCGGCCGGCACCCGGGTCCTGCGGGCGTCGGGCGCACAATGAGGCGCCACGCTCACACCCGGTCCACCCGTAGACGCGGCAGGCTCTCGGGGTACTTCTCCCGGACGAACCGGACCAGGTGCTCCCGGATGTCGCAGCGCAGGTCCCACGCGCTGGCCGAGTCGGCGGCGCTCATCAGCGCGCGCAGCTCGACCAGCCCGCCCGCGGTGATGTCGGTGACCTGGAGCGTCCAGTCCTTCTGGTCCCACAGCGGGTTGTCGCGCAGCGCCCGGTAGAGCTCGGCCCGCAGCTCCTCCACCGGCACGGCCCAGTCGACCCGGAGGTAGACGCTGCCCAGGATGCGGCTCTCGTGGCGCGTCCAGTTCTCGAACGGGGTGGTGGTGAAGTACGACACCGGGAGGATGAGCCGCCGCTCGTCCCACAGGCGCAGGGCCACGTACGTGAGCGTCAGCTCCTCGATGCGGCCCCACTCGTCCTCCACCACCACGACGTCGTCGAGCCGCAGCGCGTCGCTGAAGGCCAGCTGGAGCCCGGCCAGCAGGTTGCCCAGCGTGGACTGGGCGGCGATGCCGGCCACCACGCCCGCGATGCCGGCGGAGGCGAGCAGCCCCGCCCCGAGCGCCCGCACCTGCGGGAAGGTGAACAGCATCGCCCCCAGCGCGACCAGCACGACGACGGCCGCGGAGACGCGGCGGACCAGCGTGATCTGGGTGCGGATCCGCCGCGCCCGGCGGTTGCGCTCCCCCTGCACGCGGGTGAGGCGGTCGAGCACCACGTCGGTCACCGCGTACGCGGCCTGGATGACGAGCCACGTCACGCAGCCGATCAGCAGCAGCGTGAACATCTGCCGGATGAGGTTCTGCGTGGACGCCACCGACATGTCGGGGGTGTAGACGGCGTTGGCCGTGGCCACGACCGCCGTGGCGAACCCCGGCCAGGTGCACCGGCGCACCACGGGCCCGGCGAGGGCCCATCTCTCCCCGATGAGCCGCGAGTTCAGCACACGCCGCAGCAGCTCCACCGCCGTGATGGCGGCCACCACGGCGATCCCCAGCGTTGCCCAGTTCCACGCGACCGACAGGACGGCGCCCCCTTTCGTCGTCATGAGGAGCCCTTTGCCCGTTTATGGAAGCCCCATAACGGACGAGGGGGTCGGCGTCCTCAGAACGACTCGTCGAGCCGCACGTCGCCCTCCACTGCCACCTGGTACGCCGAGACCCTGCGCTCGAAGAAGTTCGCCAGCTCCTGGACGTCCTGGAACTCCATGAAGGCGAACGGGTTGGCGGTGCCGTACCGGGCGGGCAGGCCGAGGCGGGCGAGCCGGCGGTCGGCGACGTACTCCAGGTAGGCGCGCATCCGCTCCGCGGTCATGCCGCCGAGGCCGTCGCCGCACAGGTCCCGGGCGAAGGCGAGCTCGGCCGCCACGGCCTCCTCCATCATGCGCACGACCTGGGCCGCCAGCTCCTCGTCGAACAGGCCGGGCTCCTCGCGGCGGACGGTGTCGACCACGTCGAACGCGAACTCCATGTGCATCGACTCGTCGCGGAACACCCAGTTGGTGCCGGTCGCGAGCCCGCCCAGCAGCCCGCGGGAGCGGAACCAGTAGACGTAGGCGAAGGCGCCGTAGAAGAACAGGCCCTCGATGCAGGCGGCGAAGCAGATGAGGTTGAGCAGGAACCGCCGCCGGTCCTCCCGGGTCTCCAGCCGCGACAGCCCGTTGATCGAGTCGATCCAGCGGAAGCAGAACTCGGCCTTGTCCCGGATCGAGGGGATGTGGTCCACGGCGGCGAACGCCCTGACCCGCTCGTCGTGGTCGGGCAGGTAGGTGTCCAGCAGTGTCAGGTAGAACTGCACGTGCACGGCCTCCTCGAACAGCTGCCTGCTGAGGTAGAGCCGCGCCTCCGGCGCGTTGACGTGCTGGTACAGGTTCAGCACGAGGTTGTTGGCCACGATCGAGTCGCCGGTCGCGAAGAACGCGACGAGCCGGTTGATCAGGTGGCGCTCCCCCGGGCCGAGCCGTGCGAGGTCGGCCAGGTCCGACTGGAGGTCGACCTCCTCGACCGTCCAGGTGTTCCTGATGGCCGCGCGGTACCTCTCGTAGAACCCCGGGTACCGCATCGGCCGGAGGGTCAGGTCCATCCCGGGGTCGAGGAGCATGGTCTCGGTCACTGGCAGGCCTCGCAGATCTCGGGGTTCTCCAGGGAGCAGGCGACGGCCTCGGCCGCCGCCTCCGGCCGTACGGCGGGGACGGTCGTCTGGGCGATCCGCGTGGCGGGACGGGACCGCAGGTAGTAGGTGGTCTTGAGGCCCGACCGCCAGGCGTAGGCGTACATCGACGACAGCTTGCCGATCGTGGGCGCCGCCATGAAGAGGTTGAGCGACTGGCCCTGGTCGACGTACGGCTGCCGGGCGGCGGCGAGGTCGATCAGCGCCTTCTGGGGCAGCTCCCAGGCCGTCCGGTACAGCGCCTTGAGGTCGTCCGGCAGGCCGGGCAGCCCCTGCACCGAGCCGTCGGCCGTCTTGATCGCGTCGCGGGTCTCCCGCGTCCACAGCCCTAGCCTGCGCAGGTCGCGGACCAGGTACCGGTTGACCTGGAGGAACTCCCCGGACAGGGTCTCCCGCTTGAACACGTTGGACACCTGCGGCTCGACGCACTCGTGGCATCCGGCGATGGAGGCGATCGTCGCGGTCGGCGCGACGGCGACCATGAGGGAGTTGCGCAGCCCGGTCGCCTCGATCCGCAGCCGCAACTCCGCCCACTCCTCGGGGTGGACCGGGGAGGCCGGGTAGTGGTCGAGGTGCAGCACGCCGCGCGCCGCGCGGGTCTCGCCGTACGACGGGTGCCGCCCGCGCTCGGCCGCGAGGTCGGCGGAGGCGCCGTACGCCGCGAGCGCGATCTCCTCGGCGATGCGGGTGGACAGCGCCAGCGCCTCCGGCGCGTCGAACGGCAGCCGCAGCGTGAAGAAGACGTCGGCCAGGCCCATGACGCCGAGGCCGATCGGCCGCCACCGGAGGTTGGCCGCCTCCGCCTCGGGGGTGGGGTAGTAGCCGAGGTCGATGGTCCGGTCGAGGAACCGGACGGCGGTGCGGACGGTGGCCCGCAGCCGCGCCCAGTCGACGCCCTCGGCGGTGACGTGCGCGGCGAGGTTGACCGAGCCGAGGTTGCACACGGCCGTCTCGGCGTCGCTCGTGACCTCGAGGATCTCGGTGCAGAGGTTGGACAGGTGGATGACGTTGCGGTCCAGCGCCGTCTGGTTGGAGGTGCGGTTGGCCGCGTCCTTGAAGGTCATCCAGCCGTTCCCGGTCTGGGCGAGGGTGCGCATCATCCGGGCGTAGAGGGCGCGGGCCGGGACCTGCCGGACATACCGCCCGGCCGCCTCCAGCTCCCGGTAGCGGGCGTCGAACGCCTCGCCCCACAGGTCGGTCAGCTCGGGGGCCTCCTTCGGGTCGAACAGCGACCACGTCCCGTCGGCCTCGACGCGGCGCATGAACTCGTCCGGCACCCAGTTGGCGAGGTTCAGGTTGTGGGTGCGGCGGGCGTCTTCACCGGTGTTGTCGCGCAGCTCCAGGAACTCCTCGACGTCGGCGTGCCAGGTCTCCAGGTACACGCAGGCCGCGCCCTTGCGCCGGCCGCCCTGGTTGACGGCGGCCACCGAGGCGTCGAGGGTGCGCAGCCACGGGACGATGCCGTTGGACAGGCCGTTCGTGCCCCGGATGAGCGACCCCCGGGACCGGACCCGGGTCCAGGACACGCCGATGCCGCCGGCGTACTTGGACAGCCGGGCCACCTGGCCGTACCGCTCGTAGATGCCCTCCAGCTCGTCGCGCGGCGAGTCGAGCAGGAAGCACGACGACAGCTGCGGGCGGCGGGTGCCGGAGTTGAACAGCGTCGGCGAGCTGGGCAGGTACGCCAGGGACGACATGAGCCGGTACAGCTCGGCCGCCTCGCCGACCGACGACGACAGGCCGCAGGCCACCCGCAGGAGGAAGTGCTGCGGGCGCTCCAGCACGCCCCGGGTGACCGGGTGACGCAGCAGGTAGCGATCGTAGACGGTGCGCAGGCCGAAGTACTCGAACCGGTCGTCGGCGGCCTCGTCGACGAGCGCGTCGAGGGCGGCGGCCTCGGCCGCCACGAACGCGGCCAGGCCGTCGTCGAGCAGCCCTTCGGCGTGGGCCGCGGCCACCGACTCCGAGAACGACCGCACGCCGTGCCGGGCCGTCTCGTCCGCAATCAGGCCGCCCAGCAGGCGGGCGGCCGTCTTCGAGTTCTCCGGGTCGGCGACGACCCCCGCCGCCGCCTCCTCGATCGCCTGCCACGCCGCGGCCGGCCCGCCCTGCGGGCGGGCGAGCGTCGCCCCGTTCGTCTGTGTCACGTGCTGTCTCCTCGCGAGCTCCACGACCGTCCGGAGCCGTGAGGAGGGCATGCCTCGGCGCACGCGGGGGCACGCCCGGCGCGGCGTCGGCGGACCCTCCCTCGGGACCCGGCGGACCAGCGCGCGGGCATCGGGCCCACGCGCGTCGCCGGCAGGTCTTCGGACTCGCGGGCGCGGCGGGCCGGGGCCCGCCGGTCCTACTGGCCGTCGCTTCCCAGGCGCCGTCGCGCCCAGTGCTCGTATGACGGCGGTCGTTCCCGCTCACCGCTGCGGGGCAGTCCCGGACTTCCACCGGGTTCCCTCTTGCCTCACCCCTGGGGGCGAACCAGCGACGGAAGTGGATCCTACATCTTGTGCCCGTCCGCGCAACCACCCCCACAGGTTGTGGTCTCGGGCCTCGCGGCGAGGTAGGATCTTCAGCGCAGGCCGAGCGCGTCGAGGACCTGCGACGTCCGGCGCACCTCGTCCGACAGCCAGCGGCCGAAGTCGTCGCCGGCCAGGTACATGGGCGCCCAGCCGTTGCGGCCGCAGCAGCCCTGCCACCCGGCCGACCCGGCGACTGCGGCGCACAGGTCGAGCAGCGCGTCCCGGGCCCCTCCGGTGAGCGCTGCGGGGGCGACGAGGCCGGCCCAGTCGGCGTACACGGCCCGCACGCCCGACTCGCTCAGCGTGGGCGCGTCCAGGCCGTCCAGGCGCTCGGATGACGACACGGCGAGCGGCCGCAACCGGCCGGCCCGGACGTGGTCCGCCACGTCGCGCGGGGTGCCGAACGCCAGCGGCACCCGCCCGTCGAGGACCGCCGCCACGGCCTGCCGCCGGTCGTCGAACGCCGTGTAGCCGAGCAGGCGCACGTCGGCCCCGAGGCCGAGGGCCACCATGCCGGCGAGGAGGTGGTCGGCCCCGCCGGAGGGCCCGCCCGCGAGCGGCACCGCCGAGGGGTCCTTGACCAGGGCGGCCGCGAGCCGGTCGAAGCCGCGGTACGGCGAGTCGGGCGAGGTCACCAGCACCTCCCACTCCCCCACGAGCCGCGCCAGCGGCGCCGTGCGGCCGAGGAGCGGGCCCGCGCCGCTCAACGCCGCGGCGGCGAGCAGCGCGGGGTCGGTGACCAGCAGGTCGGTCCGGCGGCCCGCGGAGACGAAGCGCGCGACGGCCGCCGCGCCCTCCCCGCCCTGCCCCGCGACGCGCACCGTCCGGGCCCACCGGCGGCCCTCGATCAGGGTCCGCAACTCCCCGGCGACGCTGTCCCCCCACCCGCCCGACGACCCCGGCACCACCAAGGAGATCTCGCTCTGGTACGGCGGGGCCTGGGTCCCGCAACCCGCCGCCAGGGCCAGCACCCCTAAGGCGAGCACCGTACGGCGTCGCATGTCGGCACCCTCCCCCCGAAGAGTCCCTTACACGCACAGAATATGACGAATCACGCATTGTGACTACATATCGGGGCGATACGGGCGTAAGGGATGGACCGTGCGGCCGTGCCTCGGCGCGATGTCAGCCGATGAGCACGGGCTCCCCCGTCACGCGGACGGTGTCGCCGGGACGGACCGGGGTGCGGGTGCCGTCGAGCCTCTCGACCCCGGAGGCGCCGGAGGGCGCGACCGTGTCGGCGGTCCCGGCGTGGGTCCAGCGGACGACGGCCGGCCGCGTGCCGCCCGGGCCGTCGAGGAGGAACGCGCACTGCCACACGTTGTCCGGCAGGCCGATGGCCAGGCCGCGCCCGCAGGCCCGCAGGCGGGCGTGGGACAGCCAGCGCTGGAGGCGCTCCACGGCCAGGGCCGCCCGGGTCGGGGCGCCGCCCACGGCCTGCAGGACGACCGGGATCTTCGTGCCGCCCCAGTTGTAGAAGTACATGCGGCGCAGGTTGTCGTCGGTGCCGTACAGCCCGACCAGGTAGAACCGCACGGCGTGCTCGACGGCGGCCTGGTCGTCGAGCGACCCCTGGAGGGGGATGTCGTAGGTGGTGCCGGTGTTCCACAGCGGCGGGTGGACGCCGGCCTCGTGCAGCGTGCGGTCGGCCACCCGGAGGACGTCCAGCATCGTCTCGGGCGGATCGGAGGCGCGGCGCTGGTACAGCTTGACGCCCGCGGCGTCGCAGTAGCGGTAACCCCCGGCGGCGGCGAACCGGCGCATCACCTCCACGGCCGACGGGTTCCACAGCCGGCCCATGCCGGGGCAGACCACGAGGGCGCGGGGGTCGGTCGCGCGGATGACGCCGCTCGCCCTGCGGGCCATCTCCACGAGGGTCTCGACGCGGCCGTTGTAGAACCGCGGGTCGTTGGCCAGCACCCACAGCTCGTAGGCCTCGATCCTGCCGCGGTAGCGCGTCACCACGGCCCGGACGAAGTCGTCCCAGTCGTCCAGGTCGTCGGGGGCGGCGGCGCGGGCCATGTCGTCGTACGGCCCGAGGGGCGCCGTGGGGGCGGCCCAGGAGGGCGGGGCGCCGAAGACGTACATGGCGGGCAGCCCGGCCCGGCCCGCGCCAGCGACGAGGCGGTCGAGCGTCGTCCAGGAGTACTCTCCGCGGCGCGGCTCGACCTCGGCCCACTGCGTGCCGCTGTCCCAGAACCGCACGGCTCCGACCTGGAAGGCGGGCATGTCCCCGGTGTTGGAGTTGATCGTGACGCCGAACATCCGCGGGTCGACCGGCGCCGGGTCCCGCTCCCAGCTCGGGCCCGAGATCCACTGCGGCGCCCGGCGGCCCCGGTCCGCGGCCGGGGAGCGCGAGGTCGTCGCCCCGGCCGTCGCCCACACCAGCACCGCGAGGAGGGCCGCGAGCAACGCCAGCCGCCGCACCCCCCTCCTGCCCCGCAACGCCGCCCAGGACGGCCCCCCGCGCGTGCCGTGAACGGCCGCCCCGGCCGTCGGGGGATCCGCGCCTTTCGCCGGTCGCGCGCCCGGCTCCGCCGCGAGCGGCCCGGTTTCGCCCGGCGTCGCGGAGCCGGGCGGAGACGGCGCACCGGCCGCCGGCGGGGCGACGGTCCGCATCTCCTCCGCGCCCGCGCTGCCGGTCGCCGCCACCGCGGCCGCGTTGGCGGTGCCGGAGTCCCCGGCGGTGGCCGTGCCCGCGGCGCCGGAGTCCCCGGCGGTGGCCGCGGCGCCGGAGGCGGGGGTGGCGGCGCGGCCGTCGGCGGGACGGCGCTCGGCCTCCGCGGCGGCCCACGCGCGCAGGAGCTCCTGCAGCTCCTGCGACCCGGCGCCGCACTCCTTGGCGACCCGGACGACCACCCCGATGTCGGGCGGCACGCTGCGGCCGCTGCAGTACCGGTGGAGCGTGGAACTGCTGACGAAAGCCGAGCGCGCGAGCTCCTCGTAGCTGCGCCCGCTGCGCTCCTTCAGCCCGCGAAGCCGGCGCGCGAACTCCTTGTCAGCCCCCGACCCGGCCACCCGACCTCCTCAGGCACGCGCCTCTCCGACAGCGAAGTATGGCAGCGCGTCCCGACACGAAAGTGAAGCCGCAGGTCAGATCACCTGAAGGCATCCCACCCGTCCCATGTGCGGGCCGGCGCGTTGTCCGGAGCGGGATCGCCCGAGAGCATCGGGACGAGAAGTGTGACGTGACCACGCGCGCGGCCGCGTCCGCCGCGACGACGCACCCTCGCCGGGCCCGGCACGGCCACCCGCCCCGAGGACGACGGGCCGCACACGGGGGCGGCTCGCCGCCCGCCGGAGGGCGGGCCTTTCCCGCGGTGTCCGGTCCCGCCGGGTACGGCTCGCGCCCCGG
>NZ_BOOC01000003.1 GCF_016863035.1 Microbispora corallina | reverse complement strand
CCCCGGAAGCGCGAGCCGTACCCACCGGCGGGAGCCGTGGTCACTCCACCGTGACGCTCTTGGCCAGGTTGCGCGGCTTGTCCACGTCACGGCCGAGCGCGACGGCGGCGTGGTAGGCGAACAGCTGCAGCGGGATCGTGAGGAGGATCGGGTCGAGCTCGACCTCGTTCTTCGGCACCACGACGCAGTCGTCGGCCTGCTCCGAGGTCCGGTGGCCGACCATCAGGATGCGCCCGTGACGGGCCCGGATCTCGCCGAGCGTGGTGAGGTTCTTGTCGAGCAGCTCGTCGTCCGGGACGATCGCGACCGTCGGCAGCTCGGGGCTGATCAGCGCGAGCGGGCCGTGCTTCAGCTCGCTCGCCGGATACGCCTCCGCGTGGACGTACGAGATCTCCTTGAGCTTCTGGGCGCCCTCGCGGGCCACCGGGTAGCCGCGCACGCGGCCGACGAACATCATGCCGGGGGCGTCGGCGTACTTGATCGCCAGCTCCCTGATCTGCTCCTCCATCGTGAGGATCTCCTTGATCTGCTCGGGCAGCCGGCGCAGCCCCTCGCAGATCCGCCGGCCGTCCGCCGGCGACAGGTCGCGCACCCGCCCGAGGTGCAGCGCGAGCAGGGCGAACGCGACAGCGGTGGAGGTGAACGCCTTCGTCGAGGCGACCGAGACCTCCGGCCCGGCGTGCAGGTAGACGCCGCCGTCGCACTCGCGGGCGATGGCGCTGCCCACGGTGTTGACGATGCCGAGTACCCGGCCGCCCTTGCGCTTGAGCTCCTGAACGGCCGCGAGCGTGTCGTAGGTCTCCCCCGACTGACTGATGGCGACGTAGAGCGTGTCGGCCTCGACGACCGGGCTGCGGTAGCGGAACTCCGACGCCGGCTCGGCGTCGGCGGGGATCCGGGCCAGCTCCTCGATCATCTGCGCGCCGATCTGCCCGGAGTAGTACGCCGAGCCGCAGCCGATGATCTTCACCCTGCGGAACGACCGGGTCTCGCGGGCGTCCATGTTGAGGCCGCCGAGGTGGGCGATGTGGAACCGGTCGTCCACCCGGCCGCGCAGCGTGCGAGCGACCGTGTCGGGCTGCTCGGAGATCTCCTTGAGCAGGTAGTGCTCGTAGCCGCCGTTGTCGTAGTGGCCGGCGTCCCAGTCGACCGTGAACGGCTCCTTGGCCGTCTCCCTCGCGTCGCTGGTGAACGTGTGGAACCCGTCGGACGTGATGACGGCCAGCTCGCCGTCCTCCAGGTGGACGACCTGGCGGGTGTAGCGGATGAGCGCGGCGACGTCGGAGGCGGCGAACATCTCCTTCTCGCCGATGCCGAGCACGATCGGGCTGCCGTTGCGGGCGACCACCACCTCGCCGGGACGCTGCGCGTCGAGGACCGCGATGCCGTACGTGCCGACGACGCTCTTCAGCGCCCGCCGGACGGCCTCCTCCAGCGTCTCGGTGTCCTGGACCGTACGGCCGATGAGCTGGGACAGCACCTCGCTGTCGGTCTCGCTCTCGAAGGCGACGCCCTCGGCCTCCAGGCGGCGGCGCAGCTCGTCGGCGTTCTCGATGATGCCGTTGTGCACGACCGCGACCCGCTGCTCCTGGTCGAGGTGAGGGTGCGCGTTCACGTCGCTCGGCACGCCGTGGGTGGCCCAGCGGGTGTGCCCGATGCCGATCGTCCCCTTGAACCGGGCGGGCACCACGTCCGCCAGGTCGGCCACCCGGCCCTTGACCTTGCGCGTCTTCAGGCTCTTCCCCGTGACGACGGCGAGACCGGCCGAGTCGTAGCCCCGGTACTCCAGGCGCTGCAGTCCTTCGAGGAGGATGGGTGCCGCGTCCTTAGGCCCGACATAGGCGACGATTCCGCACATATCCGCTCCTATCCGTAAACGATCCGGCGGAGCTGGCGCAGGGACAGCTCCGGTGCCGAGACACGCCTTCCCGAAAGCTCGGCCGAGATCCTCGGAAAGATCTCGTCGTTCGTCAGCCCCCTCGCCTTGAGCTCGCCGTGGCGGCGCCGCACGTACTCCTCCGCGGGCTCGCCGAAGTACGCCAGGACGTCGGCGACCACGCGCGCAGCCTCCCCCGGTCCGAGTGCCGTGGTCCGGGTGAGGTGGCCGATCAGATCCTCGAACGGATGCCGTGTCATGGACACAGACCAGGACCCTAACGCAGTGCGGATGCCGACTATCAAGTTTCTTGCCCGATTTCGGGCAGGATCAGTCCCGTTCTTGGCACGGCCGACGGCCGGAGCCCCCTCAGCGGGTCGCCGTACGGGACGGGCTCCCGTGCCCGGCCCGCTCCCGATGGGGACGGCGGGCCGGGCGCGGGAGCCCGGAGCGGATCAGGACGCGGGGGCGGCGGCCCGCAGGACGCGCATGAACGCCCGCATCCACGCGGGGTGGTCGGGCCAGGCGCGCCCGGTCACGAGGTTCTGGTCGACGTGGGCCTCGCTGTCGAGCCAGGTGCCGCCCGCCTGCTCGACGTCGGTGGCGCACGCCGGGTAGGCGCTGCTCTCCCGCCCCTTGAGCACGCCGGCGGCGGCCAGCACGAGCGGGCCGTGGCACAGCGCGGCGATCGGCTTGCCCGCCTCGGCGAAGTGCCGGACGATCTCCTGGACGTGCCCGTCGCCCCGGATGTACTCCGGCGCCCGGCCGCCGGGGATCACCAGCGCCGCGTAGTCCTCCGGGCGCACGTCGGCGAAGGCCACGTCCGCCGCCCACGTGTGTCCCGGCTTCTCGGTGTAGGTGTCGAAGCCGTCCACGAAGTCGTGCACCACGAACTGCAGCTTCTTCGCCGACGGCGCCGCGATGCGGACCTCGTACCCCTCCTCGAGCAGCCGCTGGTACGGATACATCACCTCCAGGTCCTCGGCCGCGTCGCCCGTGATGATGAGCACCTTCGCCATGGCACACCCCTCGTCGTCGCTGACGTTCCGTCTCGATCCTGCGCACGCGTCCTCACGAGGTCAACGTTCGGTACGTATGCCGTTCTCGCACACGGAGATCCGCTGATCAGGCGATAGAGTTCCGACGTGACCAGGGGCGAGGGGTCCTTCGCCCGGGTCGCGACCCCCGGTGGAGTGGCCGAGAGGCGAGGCAGCGGCCTGCAAAGCCGCGTACACGGGTTCGAATCCCGTCTCCACCTCCGCGAGGCGGCACCGGCACCCCCGGCGATCCGCTAGAGTTAACACGCGTCGCCGGGCAGGGCCGGGCGATGAACGCGGAAGTGGCTCAGTGGTAGAGCATCACCTTGCCAAGGTGAGGGTCGCGGGTTCGAATCCCGTCTTCCGCTCGGAGTCCGGACTCGTGCCGGGCACGGGCGATTAGCTCAGCGGGAGAGCGCTTCCCTGACACGGAAGAGGTCACTGGTTCAATCCCAGTATCGCCCACCATCTCCTCACCTCGATCATCCTCATGATCATGTCGGCTCCGGCGACGGGCGGGACCGCCCGAGCGGGGTCCACACCGCTCCCAGCGCAGCCGCCAGGCACGCCGTGCCCGCTGCCGCGAACACCGCCGCCGTCCCCTCCCGCGCCGCCGCCCAGGTGAGCGCCGCCGCCCCCACCGGGCCGAGCGCCGAGTGCACCGTCCAGAACGCCGAGGTCACCCGGCCCAGCAGGTGGTCGGGGGTGATCTCCTGGCGCAGCGACATCGAGGAGATCCCGGCCGCGCCCGTGCAGAACAGGAACGCCGCGGCCAGCACCGCCACCGCAGGCACGCTCGTGACCAGCCCGAGCGCGGCCACGGCCAGGCCGCCCAGCGCGTACGCGCCGATCCAGGTGGGCCCGAAGCCGAACCTGCCCCGCAGCGGCCCCGCCAGCAGGGCCGCGCCGAGCGACCCGCAGGCGGCCGCGGCGAGCACGTACCCGGCCACGCCGTCCGGCTGCCCGAGGTCGCGCTCCAGGCGGTAGATCAGCACGTCGGTCAGGCCGTACGTCACGAACGTCAGGAACGACAGCAGCGCGGTCAGCGTCCGCAGCACGGGGTGCCGCCACAGGAACCGCGCCCCGGCGAGCACGTCCCTCAGCGGGCTCGCGGCGGGCGCCTCCAGCCGTCCGGGCCGGACGCGGAGGCGGACGAGGCAGAGGCCGGCGGCGGAGACGGCGAAGCTGGCGGCGTCGACCGCGATGGCCGTCTGCGGCCCGAACGCCGCCGACAGCGTCCCCGCCACCGCCGGTCCCACCACGCTCGCCACCGCGTACGTCCCGTAGAGGCGGCTGTTCGCCCGCATGATCTGGCCCTCGCCGACCAGCGCGGGCACCACCGTGACGTACGTGACCTCGAACACCATCCCGAGGGCGGCCCCGAGGGGCACGACCACGTACACGACGCCGAGGTGGGGGAAGGCCACGACCAGCCCGTACAGGACGGCCCTGGCGGCGTCGCAGGCGATCAGCAGGGAGCGCCGGTCGAGCCGGTCGGCCAGGACGCCCGCGAAGATTCCCGCGACGATGGACGCCGCCCCCGCCAGAGCCGTGACCAGACCCATCCGGGCGACCGAGCCCGTGGCGTGGAGCACCAGCAGCGGCAGCGCTACCGCCGAGAACGCGTCGCCCCCGACGGAGGCGGTCTGCACGCCCAGGAAGATCCCGAAGTTCCGGTCCCGCCACAGCGGCCGGTCACGCCCGGCGTCCCCCGGCTCGGCGTCCCCCATGCGGCCGTCTCCTCCCGTCCCGTCAGCGGGGGGCCGCGATGAAGCGCTGCCCCCCGTCGACGGTTATACGGGCCCCGCTGACGGCATGGAATCCCCCGTCGGCCACCGAGGCGATCACCGTGGCCACGTCCTCGGGTTCGAGCATGCGCCCGAGCACCGACCGGCGTCCCCACCTCGCCTCGAACTCCGGAGACATCAGGCCCGCCGTGGCGTCGGTGCGCACGGCGCCGGGGGCGACGACGGCGACGCCGATGCCGTGCGGCCCCGCCTCGGCGGTGACGTGCTGCGCGAACATCTCCAGTGCGGCCTTCGCGGTGCTATGGGCGATCGTGCCCGGTCCCACGGCGTCGGCGCTGATGCTGGAGACGTACACGATCCGGCCGCCGCCCTGCCCGCGCATCACCTCCAGCACCGCCTTCGTCACGTGGAAGACGGCGGCGAGCTCGCGGGTGACCTTGCCGGCGAAGTCCTCCCAGGACAGGTCGGCCAGGGCGGCGAACGGCGGCTGGATGTTCGCGTTGCACACCAGGACGTCGACGCGCTCGCACGCCGCCACCAGGGCGGCCACCTCGCCGGGGTCGCAGACGTCCGCCCGGACGGCCCGGGCCGTCCCTCCGGCCGCCTCGACGTCCGCCACGACGGCCAGGGCCGCCGCCTCGTCCCGCCGGTAGTCGGCGATCACGTGGTAGCCCCGGCCGCCCAGCTCCCGCGCGGTCGCGGCGCCGATCCCCCGGCTCGCGCCGGTGACCAGGGCCACCTTCCCCGTCCGCCCCTCCCGCCCGGTCATACCGCCACCGCCCCCCGAAGGCCCGGACGGATCCCGGCCCGCGCGGCGGCCATCACGAGGAGGGCGGGGCCGAGCAGCGGCGCCAGGACGTCGGCCGCGGGCAGCCACCCGTCCCCCGGCGCTTCTGTCACGTACACGATGTCCGCCGGCGCGGCGAGCAGGGCCGAGGCCCGCCCGGAGGCGTAACCGGCCGCGACGAGCGCGACGCCGGCCGCCGCCGCCCGCACGTGCGTCGCCGGCCGGCCGGGACCGCGCACGGCGACGGCCCAGGCCAGCAGCGCGAGCGCGACGGGGGTCGCGAGCGTCACGAGCCCGGCGGCGTCCGCGAGCTGGATCGCGAGCATCAATACGCCCGTGCCCGGCGGGGCGTACAACGTCCAGCCGGGCGTGTCGCCGGGCGGAGGCGCCGCAGGGCAGGGCCCGGCGAGGGCCTGGAGGCTGACACCGGCGGCGAGCGCCCACCAGAGGAGGGCGTACGGCTGGCGCGGACGCGCAGGGGGCATGGAGGCCGCCTCGTTGTGATCGACACCGACGGCCGGAGGCTACCAGGCCCGGACGACGAGGGCCTGCGGAGCGGCCTGGCGCATGCGGCTGCGCAGCCACAACAGGTGCACGGCGGTCTCCTGGCCGCAGTGGCGGACGAGGTCGAGCAGCTCCTCGTCCCTGGCGCCCTTGGCGGCATGGCCGATCAGGGCCCAGGACACCTCGCACTCGGTGGCCAGCAGGTACAGGTCGTGCAGGTCGCGCAGCAGCCCGAGGGCGCCCCGCCGGGCACCGGAGAACAGCGTCCCGTGCATCCGCTCGGGCTCATCCGGCGCGGACGGCCCGTACCTGCGCAGGAACGGCTCCAGCCGCCGGGCCTGGTCGCGGCACTGGGCGGCCAGGCGCTCGCACACGCCGTACAGGTCGGGCTCCCGCGGATGGCCCAGCCGGACGGCCCTGAAGGCGTCGGCCAGGTCGTTCTGTGAGCGGTGAAGCAGGCCCAGATAGTGGGCGAGGTGCATCTCACACCTCCTCGAACCGGTCCGACGGCTCGGCGGGGCCGCCCGCTGTGGCGGGCACCCCCGGGTCGGCTGCGGGCAGGGGGGTCATGGGGGCCACGGCCATCGGCCCGAGGCCCGGCCGCGCGCCGCCCGCGCCGTTCACGGCGGACAGCCGTACGGCGGCGACGGTGCGCAGCGGCTGGCGCGCGACGGGGTCCCAGCCCGTCGCCGTGAGGTGGGCGGCGGCGCGCGCGAGAGCCTCGTCGCCACCTGCGGGCAGCGGCAGGACGACGAGGCCCGGCCGCGTCCCCGACAGCCGTACCCGGGCCTCGATCGACCCGAGGGGCGACTCGACCCGCGCGAGGTCGCCCTCGCCCAGGCCGAGGACGGCGGCGTCGGACGGATGCACCTCCAGCCCCGGCCCGTGGCCCTGCTGCGGGGACGCCTCCGTGATCGGCGCCGGCCTCACGGGCAGGCGCCGCGTGGTGAACACCAGGGGGTGGTCCTCGTCCACCACCTCCGGGGACGGCTCGTAGTCGGCCGCGTGGAGCAGCGCCCGCCCGGCCGGGTCCTCGGGGCGCTCGTCGCCGTAGTCGGCGCCGGTGGCGAGGTCGTGCCCGAACGTCTGGCACTGCCCGGCGGACGTGGCGAAGCGGCCTCCGGCGTAGAGGCGCTCGGTGCCGTGCGACCCGGACGGCGCGCACGGCCACTGCACGCCGCCCGCGCGCAGCCGCTCGTAGGTGATGCCGGTGTAGTCGCAGGGCCGGCCCTTCGTGCAGGCCTTCCACGCCTCGAACGCCGACTCGGCGTCGTGCCAGTGGACGAGGGGCCCGCCGGCCCGGTCGGCGAAACCCATCCGGCGTGCGTAGTCGAGCAGGATGGCGAGGTCGGGCCGGGCCTCGCCCGGCGGCTCCACCGCCTTCTCGCACAGGTGGACGGTCCGGTCGGCGGAGGTGACGGTCCCGGTCCGCTCGCCCCAGGCGGCGGCGGGCAGCACCACGTCGGCCAGCCGCGCCGTGTCGGTCAGGCACGGGTCCTGGACGACGACGAACACGTCCGGCCGGGACAGCACGCGGTCGAGCCCGGGGACGGCGCCCACCGGGTCGGACGCGGTGATCCACAGCAGCCCGACGGAGCCCTCCTCGGCGTACCGGAAGATCTGGGTGGCGTGGGTGGACGGCCCCCAGTGCGGGATGACGGAGGGCTCCACGTTCCACAGGTCGGCGAGCTCGCGCACGTGCCGGGGGTTGGCCCAGTTGCGCAGGCCGGGCAGGTCCCCCGCCGCGCCGGTCTCCAGCGCGTTCCGCCCGGACGGCGGCCCGCCGAGCTGGAGGACCCCGGCGCCCGGGCGCCCGAGCATGCCGCGCAGCAGGTGCAGGTTGTGCACCTGGCACGCGGCGGCGACGGCCTGGTTCGACCGGTGGAAGCCCGGCCCGACCGTGGACAGCAGCCGCTCGGCCGAGCCGAGGACGTCGGCGGCCCGTTCGATGTCGCAGGCCGGCAGGCCGCAGATCTCGGCCGCCCGCTTGGCCGGGTACGCCTCCACGACCCGGCACAGCTCGGCGAAGCCGGTGGCGTGCTGGGCGAGGTAGGCCGGGTCGTACCGGTTGCCGGCGATCAGCTCGTGCAGCAGGGCGTTCATCAGCGCGACGTTCGTGCCGGCGCGCGGGGCGAGGTGGACGTCGGCCTCGCGGGTGACGGCCGAGTCGCGGGCGTCGACGGCGACCACCGCCGGCGGGCCGGGGCCGAGGCGCCGGTCGAGCACCCGCTCCCACAGCACCGGGTCGGCGGAGGCGGCGTCGTGGCCCCACAGCGCGACGGCGTCGCAGTGGTCGACGTCGGTCCAGGTGCCGGGCTGGCCGTCGGCGCCGAAGCTCTCGGCGAGGGCGGCGGACGCGGCGGCGGCCTGCCAGCGGGTGTCCCCGTCCATGTGGGGGGTGCCGATCCCGGCCTTGCCGATGACGGCGAGCGTGTAGTGCTCCTCCAGGAACAGCCGCCCGCCCGTGTGGAAGCCGATCCTGCCCCAGCCGCCCGGCCCCGCCAGCAGTTCGCGCGACCGTCCGGCGACGCGGTCCAGCGCCTCGTCCCAGGTGGCCTCGACGAGCCGGTCGCCGTCGCGGACGAGGGGCCGGGTGAGGCGGCCGGAGCGCCGGCGCCAGGCGTCGCCCTCGCGCGGGTCGAGCCTGCCGTGGTTGACCCGGTCGGCGGCCCGGCCGCGCACCCCCACGACCCGGCCGTCCCGCACGGCCACGTCGAGCGCGTCCCCGCCGGCGCCGAGGACCGACACCCCCGGGACCCACGCGTCGACGTCGTCCTCCGACAGCCCGTCCTCCAGCAGCACGTCCACCCGGACCGGCCAGGGACTCCCCGTGCGGATGACCGGCGGAAGCGCATCGCGAAGGCGTCCGGGGAGCGCCGCTGCCAGGCGTTCCACAGCGTCGGGAGGTCCGTACGGCGTGCGCCGCATCCTGGGATCGGCGGTCCGGTCCAGCACCTGGCACCTCCGCGGTGACGATGTGTGAACGACGCTCCCCTTACCCGGTGACACGTACGCCTGATCCCGTAATCGACCGAACTGACCGGTTCCTTTTCGAATACTTTCCCTGAGGTGTTGATGCCGAAGTGTGTCCCCTCTGTGGCCGGACGATCTGTAAAGTGCATTTACTGGTGAATGTCGGCGCGGCTCAACAGAAGGCAGGGCGGTCCGCGCATCACTGTGGGGTGGGGGATGGACGGACGTACGGCCCAACCGGTCGTATCGGGCGTACCCACGCCACTGGTCGGGCGCGACGACGCCGTGACGGCGCTGAGCGGGGCGCTCGACGCGGCCGCCCGCGACGGGTTCCGCTTCCTCGCGCTGGCGGGTGAGCCGGGCGCGGGCAAGACGCGGCTGCTCGGCGAGCTGGTGACGATGGCGGCCCAGCGGGGATGCACCCCGTTGTGGGGACGCGCGGCCGAGTTCGAGCAGATGATGCCGTTCAGCGCGCTGGTGGACGCGCTCGACGACCACCTCGACGCGCAGGGCCCCGACGTCGCGGAGGCGCTGGGCCCGGCTCAGACCGTGCTGCTGGCCAGCGTGTTCCCCGCGCTCGCGACCGGGCTGGCGGCGGGACTCGCGGCCGGGGACGACGCCGGCCTCGCCCTGGCCCTGGACGACGACCGCAGCGGCCTGGCCCGCTACCGCCTCTACCGCGCGCTGCGCCACCTGGTGGACGCCGTGGCCGGGACGTCGGGGCTCGTGCTGGTCCTCGACGACGTCCACTGGGCCGACGACAGCACCCTGGAGTTCCTCGACCACATCGTGCGCCACCCGCCGGCCGGGCCGGTGCTGATGGCGGTCGCCTACCGTCCCGCGCAGGCCGCCCCCCGCCTGGCCACGCTCGCCAGGGCCGCCGGGCCGCGGGGGCAGGAGACC
The DNA here is from genome assembly GCF_016863035.1 of Microbispora corallina. GTDB lineage: Bacteria > Actinomycetota > Actinomycetes > Streptosporangiales > Streptosporangiaceae > Microbispora > Microbispora corallina. Next base: position 739,811 of record NZ_BOOC01000003.1, on the reverse strand, counting down.
GCGGTCGGCCCGCTCAGCCTCACCGAGGTCGAGCAGTTCCTCGGCCCCGGCGTCAGCCGCGGCCGGGGCCGGGCCCTGTACGAGGCCAGCGGCGGAAACCCGTTCTACCTGGAGGCCCTGGCCCGGATGGCCGACACCGAGGTGGCCTCGCTGCCGCCGACCGTGCGGGCCGCGATCCAGGTCGAGCTCGCCCGGCTGTCGGCCGACGCGCTGCGGGTGGCGCAGGCCGCCGCCGTGACGGCCGACGAGTTCGAGCCGTCGATCGCCGCCGTGGCGGCGCAGGTGCCCCCGGCCGCGGCCCTGGCCGCGCTCGACGAGCTCGTGGAGCGGGACATCGTGCGGTCGGCCGGCGCCCGGTTCCGCTTCCGGCACCCGCTGGTGCGGCAGGCCGCCTACGAGTCGGCCGCGGCGGGGTGGCGGCTCGGCGCGCACGCCCGCATCGCGGCCCACCTGGCCGAGCTGGGCGCCCCGGCGACCGTCCAGGCCCACCACGTGCAGCACTCCGGCTCCTTCGGCGACCAGAGGGCCGTGAGCGTGCTCGTGACCGCCGCCCGCGCGGTCACCACCCACGCCCCCGCCACGTCCGCCCACTGGCTGCAGGCGGCGCTCGGCCTGATGCCGGACGACGGCGCCACCCGCGAGGACCGTATGGCGCTGATGATGGAGCTGAGCTGGGCGCAGGGGGTGAGCGGGCGCCTCGCCGAGGGCCGGGACACCGCCCGCGAACTGCTGCGCATGCTCCCCGACGACGACTGGTCCCGGCGGGGCCGGGCGGCACGGCTGTGCGCCCTCATGGAGCGCCAGCTCGACCGGCCGCACGAGGCGAGGGCGCTGCTGCTCGACGAGCTGAGCCGCATGCCGAACCCCCGGGCCGCCGCCGCCGTCCCGCTCCGCATGCGGCTGGTGGCCGAGAGCATGATGCGGGTCGACTTCCTCGCCGCCCAGGCCGTGCTCGACCTCATGCCGGACGACGCCGACGGCTGGGAGCCCGGCCTCGCGGTCGCGGTGGCCGCCCTGCGGCCGATGCCGGCGTTCGCCGCGGGGCGCACCGGGGACGCGCTGCGCTACGCCGACCTGGCCGACCGGCTGCTGGCCGCCGCCCCGGACGAGCACCTGTCGGAGTGGCTCGACGCCATCGCGTGGCTGTGCTGGGCGGAGTCCAGCCTCGGCCGGTACGGCGACGCCCTGCGGCACTTCGACCGGGCGGCGGCCGTCGCCCGCGCGACCGGCCAGAGCTACATCCTGACGAACCTGCTCGCCGGGCGGGCCAAGACCCTGGTGGCGATGGGCCGCCTCCCCGAGGCCACGGCCACGGCGGAGGAGTCGGTCGAGGGCGCCCGGCTGCTCGATTCGGGCCAGCAGCTCGTGTTCGCGCTCACCCAGGTGTGCCTGGCCGCGTCGTGGACCGGGGACGACGAGGCGGCCGTCCTGGCGGGCGACGAGGCCGTCCAGCGCGGGGTCGGCGGCGGGGAGGTCTGGGAGGCCACCGCCCGATACGCCCGCGGCCAGGCCCTCGTCAACGCCGGACGGTACGCGGAGGGCGCGGAGGCCGTCCTCGACGCGTGCGCCGGGTTCGACCAGCCGCAGCTCGACCGCGGGACGCTGCTGCAGGCGTGCGAGGCGCTGGCCCAGGCCGCGGCCTGCCTCGGGAACGACGAGGGGGCGGCGGCGTGGGCCGCCAGGGCCGCCCAGATCGACGATCCGAGCCTGCCGGCATTCTCCGGGTTCGCCCCGCTCGCGCGGGCGCACGCTTTACGCAGGGACGCGCCGGCCGCCTCCGCGCGGGCGGCCGAGCAGGCGGCCGCGCTGCTCGCCTCCAGCGAGCGGCGGCTCGACAGCGGGCGCGCCCTGCTCGCCGCGGGCCAGGCCCACCTGGAGGCGTCCGACCGGACCAGGGCGCGGGAGAGCCTCAAGGCCGCGGCCGAGGCGTTTGAGGCGTGCGGCGCCCGGGCGCTCAAGACGCAGACCGACCGCGAGCTGCGCCGCCTCGGCGTCCGCGTCGGGAGCGGCCCGGCGGCCGGGGCCGACAGGGGAAGGGACGGCACGCTCGGGCTGTCGCCCCGGGAGCTGGAGGTCGCGCTGCTCGTCGCCGACGGCCTCACCAACCAGCAGATCGCCGCGCGCCTGTTCCTCAGCGTCCGGACGGTCGAGACCCACCTGTCGCGGATCTTCGCCAAGCTCGAGGTCACCTCGCGGGTCGGCGTCGCCACCGCCCTGAACCGGCGGAACTGATCGGTCGCGACGGGCCCCCGGACCCCGGAGACCGGCCCGTCCGGGATGAGTACGGGTTTTCCACGATGCCGCCGTACGGGGGACGCTGAGAAGGTTGCCTCGGGCCAGGGAAGCGCCTCGGGGGAGGCGCGACCCGGGGTGTCCCACGGAACCGTGCCGGCCCGGTGGGGATCGGGCGGCACGACCAGAGGAGGGCGATCAGATGGAGCACCGGATACCGCGGTTCACGCTCGACGGCGTGCGGGACGCCGAGGTGACGGTCCATCCGTTCTCCACGGAGGACGAACTGGGACTCCAGCTGACCCGGTTCCGCCGGCACGGCGAGCCTGGGCCGGAGGCGCAGGACGACGTCGTCCTGCTCGTGCACGGCCTGACCTCGTCGAGTGACATGTTCATCATGCCGGAGCACACCAACCTGGTCGGGTTCCTGCACGACAACGGGTACGGCGACGTGTGGGCGCTGGACTTCAGGATGAGCAACCGCTTCCCGTACAACGTGGAGACGCGCAGGCACACCCTGGACGACATCGCGCACTACGACTTCCCGGCAGCGCTGCGTGAACTCCGCCGCCACGTGGGGGCGCGGCGGATACACGTGGTGGCCCACTGCCTGGGGTCGGTGTCGTTCCACATGAGCCTGTTCTCCGGCGCCGTCGACGGGATCGCCAGTCTCGTCGCCAACAGCGTCGGCCTGACCCCGCGGGTGCACCCGTGGGCGCGGGTCAAGCTCACCTTCGGGCCCGCCCTCCTCGAGTACGGCACGGGGCTGCCGTACCTCGACCCGCGGTTCGCGGACGCGCCGCCGCTGACCCGCAGGAAGCTGCTGGCGCAGGCGGTCTCCCTGCTCCATCCGGAGTGCCGGGAGCCCGCCTGCCACATGCAGAGCTTCATGTGGGGCAGCGGCAGACCGGCGATGTACCGGCACCGCAACCTGCGTCCCGAGACGCACGTCCACGAGCGGCTCGCCGACCTGAACGGCGCCTGCGACCTGCACTACTACCGGCACGTGCGAAAGATGGTGGCGGCCGGCCACGCGGTGAAGTTCGACCCGGCCGACCGGCGGCACGCCGCCCTGCCCGACGACTACCTGGTGAACATCGCCGACGTCGACACCCCGATCCTCTACCTGACCGGCGACCACAACGACGTCTTCACCGACTCCAACATCGTGTGCCACCGGCTGCTGTCGAAGGCCGCGCCCGGCCGGCACGAGTTGCGGATCCTGCCGGGCTACGGGCACATCGACACGCTCATCGGCAGGAACGCCCACCAGGACGTCTTCCCGCACATCCTCGACTTCGTCAAGCGGCACTGAGCCGGCCCGAATAGCGCACAGAGAGCACCCATGGAACACGTCGACGCTGTTGTGGTCGGATCGGGCTTCGGCGGGGCGGTCGCCGCCTACCGGCTCGCCGACGCGGGGCTGTCGGTGGTGGTCCTGGAGCGGGGCAGGCCATACCCGCCCGGTGACTTCCCCCGCGGCCCCGCCCAGCTCGCCCGGGCCTTCTGGGACCCGTCCGAGAGCCTGTACGGGATGTACGACGTCTGGAGCTTCCGCGACTGCGACTCGGTCGTGTCGAGCGGGCTCGGCGGCGGATCCCTCATCTACGCCAACGTGCTGCTGCGCAAGGACGAGGACTGGTTCGTCCACGAGGAGCCACTGCCGAAGGGCGGCTACGAGTCCTGGCCGGTGAGCCGCGCGGAGCTGGACGCGCACTACGACGCGGCCGAGCAGATGATCGGCGTCTCGCCGTACCCGCTGGGCCACCCCGCCTTCGGCGACACGCTCAAGACGCTCGCCATGCGCGACGCGGCGGCCGAGCTGGGGCTCGACTGGCGGCTGCCGCCGCTCGCCGTGAGCTTCGCCCCCTCTCGCGGCGCGGAACCGGGGCTGGGCCTGCCGATCGCCGAGCCCGAGTACGGCAACGTGCACGGCCGCGTCCGCCGCACCTGCCGGCAGTGCGGCGAGTGCGACCTCGGCTGCAACGACGGCGCGAAGAACAGCCTGGACCACACCTACCTGTCCGCCGCCCGGCGGCGCGGGGCCGACCTGCGCACCCTCCACCAGGTGCGGGCCATCCGGCCGCGGGTGGGCGGCGGCTACGACGTCGAGTACGTCGAGCACATGCCGCCGGTCTCGCCGGACGACGACGACCGCCGCCGCCCGCGGTGGACCGGCCCGCACACGATCAGCTGCGACCGGCTCGTCCTGGCCGCCGGCACGTACGGCACCACGCACCTGCTACTGAAGAACCGGGCGGCCTTCCCCGGCCTGAGCCGCGCGCTCGGGACCCGCTTCTCGGGCAACGGCGACCTGCTGGCGTTCCTGCTGCGCGCCACCGACCGCAGCCGCACCCGGCCCATCCAGGCCAGCCGCGGCCCGGTGATCACCAGCGCGATCCGCCTGGAGGACGGCCCGGACGGCCGGGGCGCCTACATCGAGGAGGGCGGCTACCCGGCGTTCGTCGACTACCTGGTGGAGGCCGCGGACCTGGGCGGGGAGGTCGGCCGGGCGGGCCGCTTCCTGCTGGAGCGTCTGCGCGGGCTCGTCACCCACGACACGAACCTGTCGGCCGAGATCGCCGGGCTGCTCGGCCGCGGCGAGTTGTCGGGCACGTCCCTGCCGCTGCTCGGGATGGGCCGCGACGTCCCCGACGGCGAGCTGCGGCTGCGCGACGGCCGGCTCGACGTCGTCTGGACGGCCGAGACCAGCGACGCGTACTACGAGCGGCTCCGGGCCACGATGCGGCGGATCGGCCACGTCCTCGGGGCCGAGTACGCCGACAGCCCGTCGTGGTGGCGCAAGCGGGTGATGACCGTCCACCCGCTGGGCGGCGCGCCGATGGGCCGCCATCCCGGGGAGGGCGTCTGCGACCCGTACGGCGAGGTCTTCGGGTTCCCCGGCCTGTACATCGCGGACGGCGCCGCCATGCCGGGGCCGGTCGGCGCCAACCCGGCGCTGACGATCGCCGCGCTGTCCGACCGCATGTGCACGCGGATGCTGGAGACGCCCACCCCGACCGCGGCCCGCGTGACGGCCGCGCCCGAGCCGGTCGCGGGACCCGACGACACCCCGCCCGTCTTCGGCGAGCGCACCTCGCTGTGGTTCGTCGAGGAGATGCGGGGCTTCCTCGGCGTCGGCCGCACCGACCCCCGGTCGCGCATGGGCACGCCCGAGGGCGGCCATGTGACGTTCCGCCTCACCATCACGGTCGACGACATCGCGGCCTTCCTCGGCGACCCCGGGCACCGGGCGCGGGCGGAGGGCTGGATCGACACGGCCGTCTGCGGGGGCCGGCGCCCGATCGCCCGGGGCTGGTTCAACCTCTTCGTGCCGGGAGAGGCGCCCGACCGCAGGCGGATGAACTACCGCCTGCACTTCTGGGACGCCGACAACCGGCCGCGCACGCTGTCGGGCTACAAGGACGTGCACCACGGCCCGCCGACGCGGCTGTGGCTCGACACCTCCACCCTGTACGCGCGGCTGCTCGAGGGCCACGTCGACGAGGGGGGCGACGACGACGCCAAGGTGGTGGCCGCCGGCACCCTGCACATCCTCCCGTCCGACCTGGCGCGGATGCTGACCACCTTCCGCACGGCCGGACCGGACGGCACGGGGGCGCTCACCCGGTTCTGCGGCTTCTTCCTCGGCGAGCTCTGGGACATCTACCGGCCGCGCCAGGGGTCGTAGTCGACCTCCAGCGGCTCCTGCTCCGGGCGCTCCGCCTCGGGCACGTGCTGGAGGTTGACCCGGATGCGGAACCAGACCGAGCTGCGGCCGCGCATGCCGTCCACCAGGACGTCGGCGGGCCGCAGCAGCCGCGCCACGTCGGGGTGACGGGCCTTCCAGCGCTCGAACCCGGCCATCGCCTCGTCCCTCGTCTGCGCCCGGGCGATCTCGATCAGCGGCATGGTCGGCTTGCGCCGCCCCTCACCCTTCGGCTGGGCCGGGCGCGGGCCCTGGGCCTCCGCCAGCTCCAGCAGCGGGTCGAGCACGCCCGCCGCCCCGTCCATCCCGGCCCACGGGTCGCCCAGCTCGGCGTACCGGTCGGGCACGCTCGCCATCGTGAAGTCCTCGGGCCGGCACGCGGCCACCTCGTCCCAGCGCAGCGGGGTGGAGACGAGGCCGGTCGGCCGCACCGAGTAGGCCGAGGCGACGGTGCGGTCGCGGGCGTTCTGGTTGTAGTCGACGAACACGCCCCACCGCTCCTCCTTCCACCACCGGCTCGTGGCGATCTCCGGCGCCCGGCGCTCGACCTCCCGCGCCACGGCCTCGGCCGCCAGCCGGACCTCGCGGAACGCCCACCGGGGCTCGATCCGCGCGTACACGTGGAAGCCGCGCGAGCCGGACGTCTTGGGCCAGGCGGTCAGGCCGTGCTCCTCCAGCACGTCGCGCGCGACGAAGGCGGTGCGGACGATCTGCTCCCACGTGACCCCCGGCACCGGGTCGAGGTCGATCCGCAGCTCGTCGGGGTGGTCGAGGTCCCCGGCGCGGACGGGGTGCGGGTTCAGGTCGACGCAGCCGAGGTTGACCGTCCACAGCAGGGTGGCCAGGTCGCGGATCACGACCTCGTCCGCCGTACGGCCGGAGGGGTAGCTCAGCTCCACGACCTCGATCCAGGCGGGGCGCTTGGCCGGGGCCCGCTTCTGGAAGAACGCCTCCTGGTCGACGCCGTGCACGAACCGCTTCAGGATGACCGGCCGGTCGGCCACGCCGCGCAGCGCCCCCTCCCCCACCACGCGGTAGAAGGACACCAGGTCGAGCTTCGTGTGCCCGGTCCGCGGGAAGACCACGCGCTCGGGACTGGTGATCTTCACTTCCCTGCCGTCGACCTCCAGCGTCATGCCGCCACCCTACGCCGCCCCTCATACATCGGAGCTATCCCGGAAATCCGTCCCACGTGAAGGTTCACGTCTCCCTGACTTGCTTGACTCATCGGATGTCTGATGCCTAGTCTGAGCCCACCGCGACCAGCGGTATGCGCGCGTGGACGCATGGAGGCTCCTCTAGGCACCTGAGACGGCCGGTCGATGGCGAGACCCGGCCTGATCGGAACGGAGATGCTGTGTTACGACGCGCGTCAACGGTATGGGTGTGGCTCGCCGCGCTCATCGTCGTGGCCGCCACGACGGTCGTCGTGAGCCCGCCGGCCACGGCCGCCGCCACCTTCAACGTGAAGGACTACGGCGCCAAGGGCGACGGCTCGAACAACGACAGCGGCGCCATCAACAAGGCCGTCACCGCTGCGAACGCCGCCGGAGGCGGGATCGTCCGCTTCCCCTCCGGGACGTACAGGTCGAGCAACACGATCCACCTGAAGAGCAACGTCACCCTGCAGCTCGACTCGGGCGCCACGCTGAAGGGCTCCGGCTCCGACGACTACGACGCCCCCGAGTCCAACCCCAACGACGACTACCAGGACTACGGCCACAGCCACTTCCACAACGCGATGATCTACGGTGACCGTCTCACCAACATCGGGATCACCGGGTCGGGGACGATCGACGGCGGCGGCCACCTGATCACCGGCAACCCCGACTCCGGCCAGGCCGACAAGATCCTTTCTCTCACCCGGTGCAACGGGCTGACGCTCAACGGGGTCACGTTCCGCCGGGGCGGCCACTTCGCGATCCTCACGAACGGCTGCACCGGCATCACCTCCGACCACCTGCACATCGACACCGCGAGCGACCGCGACGGCTGGAACGTCATCAGCGCGACCAACGTCACGATCACGAACGCGGACATCGCCGCCAACGACGACGCGCTCGTGTTCAAGAGCGACTACGCGCTGGGCGCCAAGATGCCGAACGGGCACGTCACCGTGACCGACTCCCACCTGTCCGCCGAGTGCTGCAACGCGCTGATGTTCGGCTCGGAGACCTGCGGCGACTTCAGCGACTACCAGTTCGCCCGCATCACCATCACCGGCGCCGACAAGTCCGGCCTCGGCATGGTGTCCATGGACGGCTCGGTCATCAGCGACGTCCACTACCGGGACATCACGATGACGGGCGTGCGCTCGCCCATCATGCAGAAGATCGGCACAAGGAAACGCTGCGGGAACAACCCCGGAGTCGGCCGCATCAGCGACGTCACCTACGACAACGTCACGGGCACCGGGGTCAGCCCGTCGTTCAGCCCGACGCTCTGGGGCGAGTCGGGAGCCAACCGGATCAGCGGCGTGACCTTCACCAACGTGCACCTCACCGTGCCCGGCGGCAACGGCACGATGTCGACCTCCGTCCCGTCCAACGACCCCAAGGACTACAACCCGAAGAGCATCGGCACCCGGCCGGCGTACGGCTGGTACATCCACAACGCCGACAACGTGAAGTTCGTGAACAGCTCGGTCGAGTTCGCCTCGAACGACGGCCGGCCCGCCGTCATCGCGAACGCCGCGAGCGGGCTCACGTTCGACCACTTCACGGCCGAGCGCGGCTCCAGCAGCCCGCACGACCTCGGATTCCAGTCCGTCACCGGCTACTGCGTGACGAACAGCGCGAACAGCTCCGGCGGTTCCCTGCGGATCAGCTCGTCCGGCGGCTCCACCCAAAGCTGCGGCTGAGCCCCGCCCTCCCGGCCCGGCCCTCCCGGGGCGGGCCGGGAGGCCCGCGGACGACGACCGGCGCCACCCGGTCGGCCGGCCGGTCAGCCGCCGGCGAGGCGGGGGGCGACGGCGGCGCGGGCCCGGCGCCAGGGGCCGCCGTACGCCGCGATCGACAGCAGGAACACCACCTGGCCGCCCAGGGCGACGACCAGCCAGCTCCCCCAGCCGCCACCGGCCACGACCTGGGGGGCGGCGACGAGCAGGCCCACGATCATCACCCGGACGACCATGCCCCACAGGCCGAGGGCCGCGCCCTGCAGGCTCGGCCGCACGTCCTCCGCGTCCTCCGAGTAGCCGGCCATCCAGGGGACGTACGCGACGCCCATGGCGAGGAAGATCAGGCCGTAGACCGCGGTGACGTGGGCGACGCCCGGGTTCTCCGCGCCGGTGAGCGACACGAAGTAGCCAAGCAGCGCGATCGTCGCGACGGTCCCGGCCAGCATGAACGGCTTGCGCAGCCGGAGCCGGTCGGACACCCGCCCGACGACGACCACGGTGACGGCGTTGAGCACGATCCCGAGCGCGACCACTCCGTTGGCCGCCGCCACGTCCATCCGGAACGCGTCCACCAGCACGGTCTGCCCGAAGATCGCGAAGGTCCAGTAGAGCACCTGCCAGCCGGTGTTGCCGACCACGTGGGCCCACAGGCGGGGATGGCGCAGCAGTTCGCGGACCCGTCCCGGGTCGAACGCCTCCTCGCCGCCGACGGCCTCCTCCTCGGTGAGCACCCGTGCCCGCAGCGCCGCGGACGGCTCGGCGATCTGCCAGACGACGAGCGCGCACAACAGCAGCGAGACGACGCCCATGATGATCGCCTGCGACTGCCACGCGTCGTCGAACACCGGCAGCGTCGCGCCCGCGATGGCCGAGGCGAGGAACGAGGCGCCGACGGGACCCCACGTCCAGAACGCGAAGGCCTGGGCGCGGCCGAGCCGGGGCGAGAAGTCCCGGACGAGGCTCGCCGTGATCGTGATGCCTGCGCCCTCGATGAACAGCATCAGGCACCGCACCGCGAACAGCCCGGAGACGCTGCTCACGGTCGCCAGCAGGAAGTTGCACGCGGCCGTCACGGTGAGCGTGGGGACGAGGATGGCGACCCGGCCCCACCGGTCGCTGAGGATCCCGCCGAACCCGGCCGACACGCCGCCGACCAGGACGGAGGCGGCGGCGATCAGGCCGTACGTCTCCAGGGACATGCCGAGGTCCTCGCGCAGCAGCGGCAGGATCGTGGCGATCGTGGTCTCGAAGTTGGCGATCAGGCTGGCCAGCACGGCGACGGCCAGCAGCCACAGCCGGCGGCGCCCGGTGGGGTAGACGGTCAGCTCGCGCACGTAGAACGGTCTCATCGCAGCCTCGCTTACGCCTCGGCGCCCGGGGGCGGGCGGAGGTCAGAAACAGACAATCGTTCTAGAACGCGCTTCCAGGTATCACATCCGCCCTGGCGGCGTTCGTCAACGAGACGGCGGATCACAATGTGATCTCGGCCACGGTGAGCCCGGTGGGAGCGGCCGGCCCCGGAGACGCGGCGGGCGCGGCGCCGGGCGGCCGTCACAGCCCCGCGGACCGCAGAGCGGCGTCGAGGACGGCCAGGTTGTCCCGCTGGTTCTCGACCGCCCGGGCGAGGACCGCCGCGTACGGGCCCGCGGGAGCGTCCGGCCGGCTCCACGTCGACCCCGCGGGAGCGTCCGGCCGGCTCCACGTGGACCCCGCGGCTCCGGCGTCCGTCCCGGGACGTCCCGCCGCGCCGCCGGCGCCGGGGGGATCGGGCTCGGGGGCGACGACGTCCTGCTCGACGACGATCCAGCCCTCGTAGCCCACCCGCCGCAGCTCGGCGGCGATGGCGGAGACGTTCAGGTCCCCCGACCCCAGCGGGCGGAAGCCGCCCCGGCGGACGAGCTCGGCGAGGTCGCCTCCGGCGGCCCGGACGCGGGCGAGCGTGTCGCGGGCGGCGTCCTTGACGTGCACCTGCCGGATCCGCGGCGCCCAGTCGCGCAGCGCGCGCACCGGGTCGCCACCCGCCAGCCACAGGTGCCCGGTGTCGAGGCAGAGGGAGACGTCGGTGAGGTCGAGCAGTCGCTCGATCTCCTCGGGCGTCTCGACGTCGGTGCCCAGGTGGTGGTGGAAGGCGGGTTCCAGCCCCCGGTCGCGGCAGCGGGCCGCCGCCTCGCGCACTCGCGCCGCGAACGCCGGCCACTCCTCGTCCGGGATCCGGAGCCGGCGGTCGGCCGGCATGCCCGGCCGGGCGTACCTCTCGGGGTTGTCGGGGCACGCGAGCGTGGGACGCGGGGCGAACCGCGGGTCGTCCACCGGCACGGCCGCGAACACGTCGAGCGCGGCCTCCAGCGCGACGACGTCCTCGGCGAACCCGCCGGGGTCGCCGTACCGCAGGTCGACCCAGCCGCCCGCGAGGCCGAGCCCGTGCCGGGCGAGCCGGCGGGCGAGGCCGGGCCCGGTGCCGAGGTAGCCGAGGGGCCCGGAGTCCGTGCCGTCGTACCCGGCCTCCCGCATGGCGGCGAGCATCTCGTCCGGCCCGATCGCCGCGCGCCCCGCGAGGTAGACGCCGAAGCTGACCGGGGCGCTCGCGATCCGCACCGCGCGCACAGGCCGCCCGTTCGCTCCGGCCGGGTCGAGGGACACCTTCCCACCTCTCTCGCCATGCCGTGCCGCCGGTCCTCGACGCCGATCAGCCCTGGACGGGCTCCGCGGAGGCGGCGGACGGGAACACGGGGCCGGCCCCGATTAGATCACAGGACGCCGGGGGGCCTCCCGCGATTCCGGCAGACCCGGCCCCCAGGGGGATCAGAGTGATCCGCCGAGGTAGCGCTCGGCCAGCTCGCAGCTGCCCCGGGTGTAACCGGCGCCGAGCTCCCCGGCGACCTCCGCGGCCGGGTGGGAGCCGATCCAGGCGACCAGGAGCAGGCGCCGGAACATGATGAACGTCCAGATCTCGGCCTCGTCCTCGGGCGGCAGGTCGAGCACGGTCCGGTAGCCGCGGGTCCACGAGCGGGCCATCTCGGGAACGAGGGGGTGGTGCTCGATGAAGGACACGGCGGCGCCCAGGTCGTACAGGTACCAGCCGAGACCGCAGTCGTCGAAGTCGATGACGCTGGTGCCGGACGGCCCGTCGACGAGCAGGTTGGCCAGGCGGAGGTCGGCGTGGATGAGGCCGTACCGGCCGGGCCCCTTGCCGAACCGCTCCAGCCGGCGGCGCAGCTCCGCCTCCAGCCGGCCCAGCACCTCACTCGCCTCCCGGTCCACGCCGACGCCGTCCTGCCACCTCCCCCAGCGGGGGGACGGGCCGAACGCCGCGTCGAGGTCCCAGTGGAACCGGGTGAAGGCCGCGGGCCTCGTCCACTCCCGGGCGTGCCGGTGCATGCGGGCGGTCATCTCCCCGAGCCGTTCGAAGTCCTCGACGAGGCCGTCCTCGGCCGGCTCGGCGCCCGGCAGGAACTCGAACATCACGCAGTGCCGCGGCTCGGCACCCGGGTCCTCGACGCGGACGACCCACGCGCCGTCGCGGGCCGGCACCACCGCGGGGGTGCGGATCCCGGCGTCGGCGCGCAGCGCCTCCAGCCAGTGGAGCTCCGAGGCGATGGCCTCCGGGGAGTGGTACCCGAGCCGGTGGACCCGCAGGATCGTCCGCGCGCCGCCGTCGTCGACCGTGAACGTGGCGTTCTCCGACACGTTGATGAGCGTCACCTCGGCGTGCGGGGATACGTCGTACCGCCGCAGGGCGCGGCGGGCGACCTCCTCGACGCGGGCGAGGACGGCCTGTCCCGCGGACAGGTCGTGGACCTGCATGCGTCCTCCTCAGGGTCCAGTGGGTTCACCGGGTCCGGCTCCCTGTGAGTGTGCCGCACGGCCCACCGGCCGGTGCCGGCCGGTGCCTGCGCGCGGGTGTCAGCCCTCGGCGGCGTCGAGGACCCGGCGGGCCTGGCGGACGACGGCCTCGTCGACGAACCGGCCGTCGGCGAGCGCCACCGCGCCCTGGTCGGCGGCGGCCACGACCCCCAGCGCCGCAACGATCTCGTGCTGGCTCGGGCGGTAGGCCGCCGCGATGACCGGCACCTGGAGCGGGTGGATGGCGGCCCGCCCGCGGAAGCCCAGCGCCCGGCCCTCGGCGCACGACGCGGCCAGGCCGTCGAGGTCGCGGACGTTGGTGTAGACCGACTGCGCCGGCGCGGGCAGCCCGGCCGCGCGGGCCGCCACGACGATCCGGGAGCGGGCCCAGGCGAGGCCGGCGTCGTCGCCGATCCCGAGGTCGGCGCGAAGGTCGGCCTCGCCCAGCCCGACGCCGACGACCGCCTCGCAGGCCGTGGCGATCTCGTAGGCCCGCTCCAGTCCGAGCGCCGACTCGACGAGCGGCCTCAGCGGCACGCCCGGGACGGCCTCGGCCACCTGCCGCACCTCCCCGGCCGACTCGACCTTCGGGATGCGGATGCCGGCGGTGCCGGACAGCAGCGAGGCGAGCGCGTGCAGGTCCGCCTGGCCGTACGGGGTGCGGACGTCGTTGAGGCGGATCTCCACCCGGGGCTGCGGCGTGGCGAGCAGCGCGACGGTCTCGGCCCGGGCGGCCCCCTTGTTCTCGGGCGCGACCGCGTCCTCCAGGTCGACGATCACCACGTCCGCCTCGCCGGCCAGGGCCTTGGCCACCCGGTCGGGACGGTCGGCGGGGGCGTACAACCAGGTCAGCGGCTGGTTCGACGGCACAGTGTGACTCCTCCGAGGGGACGCGGACGCCTCCTCCTTTCCGGCCCGGGCGCGGTCAATCGGGTCGTCGCTGTGAGATGTCACACGACGCCCTTGTCCCGGAGGGCCGCGAGCTCCTCGCCTGACACGCCGAGGGCGCCCAGGACCTCGGCCGTGTCGGCGCCGTGCGGGCGGCCGGTCCAGCGGATGCCGCCGGGGGTCTCCGACAGTCGGAACATGACGTTCTGCATGCGCAGGGGCCCGAGCTCAGGGTCGTCCACGGTGGTGATCGCGTCGAGCGCCCGCAGCTGCGGGTCGGCCATGACGTCGGCGACGTCGTAGACGGGCGCCACGGCGGCCTCGGCCTCCTCGAACGCCCGCAGCACCTCGGCGCGGTCGCGGACCGCCACCCAGCGCGCGACGGCCGCGTCGAGCTCGTCGGCGTGCGCCACGCGGCCGGCCCCCGTGGCGAACCACGGCTCGTCCACCAGCTCGGGACGGCCCACCAGGCGCATCACCCGTTCGGCGATGCTCTGGGCCGAGGTCGAGACGGCCACCCAGCGGCCGTCCGCGCACCGGTAGGTGTTGCGCGGCGCGTTGCTGACCGACCGGTTGCCGGTGCGCGGCGGGACGGTCCCGAGCCGGTCGTAGATGGTCGGCTGGGCGCCGAGCACGCCGAGGATCGGCTCGATGATGGACATGTCGATCACCTGGCCGCGTCCCGACCGCAGCGCGGCCATCACGGCGAAGGCGGTGGCGAGCGCGCAGATCCCGTCGGCCAGCCCGAACGGCGGCAGCGTCGGAGGGCCGTCCGGCTCGCCCGTCATGGCGGCGAACCCGCTCATCGCCTCGGCGAGCGTGCCGAAGCCCGGCCGCCGCGCGTACGGGCCGAACTGCCCGAACCCGGTCACCCGGGCGAGCACCAGATCGGGGTTGGCCTCCCGGAGGCGGTCGTAGGAGAGGTTCCACCGCTCCAGCGTCCCCGGCCGGAAGTTCTCGATCATCACGTCGGCGTCGCGGACGAGCCGGAGCAGCAGGTCGCGACCCTCGGCCGCGGACAGGTCGAGCGTGACGGTCCGCTTGTTGCGCCCGAGCATCTTCCACCACAGGCCGCCCGGGCCGTGTCCCCGCGACGGGTCGGGCCTCGCCGGGTGCTCGATCTTGATCACGTCGGCGCCGTAGTCGCCCAGCAGCATGGCGGCCATGGGCCCGGCGAACAGTGTGGCCACGTCGAGGACCCGCACCCCCGCCAGGGGGCCGGTCGCGGGGCTCGTCATCGTCCCTCCATCGAGGCCAGTGCCTCGTCGATCTCGTGCCGGTGCGGCATCGACGTGCTCGCGCCCGCCCGCCCCACCGACAGGGCCGCGGCGGCCGAGGCGAACCGCAGCGCCCGCTCCGGGCCGAGCCCCTCGGTCCGGGCCACGGCGAGCGCCCCCGCGAACGTGTCGCCGGCCGCCGTCGTGTCCACGGCCCGCACCGGCAGCGCCGGGACGCGCAGCCGGGTGCCGTCCCGGGAGCCGTACAGGGCGCCGCGCTCGCCGAGCGTGACGACGGCCTCCGGCACGCGGCCGAGCAGGGCCTCCAGGGCCTCGTCCGGCCCGGCCGCGCCGGTGAGGGCGGCCGCCTCGTGCTCGTTGGGGACGATGAGGTCCACGCGCTCAAGCAGCTCGTCCGGCAGGGGGACGGCCGGGGCGGGCGTGAGGATCACCTCGGGCCCGGGCACCCGGGCGGCCGCCACGACGGCCTCCATGGGCAGCTCCAGTTGCAGGAGCAGGGCGGCCGACCGGCCGATGACCGCGGCGTCCCCGTCGTCGGGGCCGGCGACGGTCCCGTTCGCCCCGGGCACCACGATGATCGCGTTCCCGCCCCCGTCCTCCACGACGATGTGCGCGATGCCCGACGGGCCGGGCACCGTGCGGAGGCGGCCGACGTCCACCCCGGCGTCCGCGAGCGCCGCGCGCAGGCCCGGCCCGAACGCGTCGTCGCCCACCGCCCCCACGAACGCCACCTCGGCGCCGGCCCGGGCGGCCGCGACCGCCTGGTTGGCGCCCTTGCCGCCCGGGATCGTGCGGAACGCCCAGCCGGTGACCGTCTCGCCCAGGCGGGGGGCCGCCGGGACGTAGGCGACCAGGTCCATGTTGGCGCTGCCGAAGACCGAGATCACGCGCCGTCCTCCTTCCCGTCCGCCGCGCCCTCCGGCCAGAGCCGGGCGGTACGGCGGGCCAGCTCGTCGAAGCCGACGCCGTCGAAGCCGGTGAGGCTGCTCGCCAGCCGGTTCCTCGTGGTCCACCGGGGCGGCACGCCGCCGTTGAGCGCCCCGGCGACGGAGCCGGCGGTGGCGGCGGCCGAGTCGGTGTCCCAGCCTCCGGCCACGGCCGCCCCGACGGTGCGGGTGAAGTCCCCTTCGCCGTGGACCAGGGCCGCCGCCACGAGGGCCGCGTTGTTGACGGTGTGCACCCAGTGGAGGCCGCCGTGCCGCTCGTACAGCCGGTCCACGACGCGTTCGAAGTCGCGCTCGGCCGCGGCGTCGGCCACGGCCGACCGCACGGCCCGCGCGAGCCGCGACGCGGGCGGCACAACGGCGAGCCCGGCCTCGACCACCTCCTCCACCGAGGCGGCGACGAGCGCCCGCGCGCACATGGCGGCGGCGAACATGGCGCCGTAGATCCCGTTGGCCGTGTGGCTCAGCCGGGCGTCCCGCCAGGCGAGCGCGGCGGCCCCGCCCGGGTCGCCCGGACGCGCCCAGCCGTACACGTCGGCCCGGATCATCGCGCCGATCCACTCACGGAAGGGGTTGCGGTGCGTCGCCGTGCGCGGCGGCTCGACGCCCGCCAGGAGGTTGCGGTACGCCGCCCGCTCGGCCGTGAACACCCGTCCCGCGGGCAGCTCGCCGAGCCACAGGACCGCCACGTCGTCGGTGCTGAAGCCGGCGCCGTGCCGTTCGAGGAGGGCCAGCGCGAGCAGGGCGTAGTTGAGGTCGTCGTCCTCGGGGACGCCGTCGATGTTCTCGGCGAGGCTGGTGGCGGCGCTGCGCCGGTTCCACGGCCACCGCTCGGCGATCTCCGGTGGCAGGCCCCTCGCGGTGAACCAGCCCCGGATCGGCCAGTTGCCGGTCGCCTCTGCGATGGCCCGGATCCCCTCGCGCGGGATCTTCTCGACGGGCTTGCCGAGCAGGCACCCTGCGGCCCTGCCGAGCCACGCGCCGAGCACCCGCCCGGGATCGGGCCGCGCGGGAACGGCCGGGGGCGCGGGCCAGGACGGGCAGGCGGCCACGATGTCCGGCAGGTCCGACGGCTCGGGCAGGGGCGACGGGATCGCGGCCAGCTCGTCGAGCAGGTCCTCGGCCAGCGCCCGAAGGCCCTCGGGCGCCGGGCGGGACGAGGCGCCGGCCCGCGGCGGGGCGTCGTGGCCGCCGGCCGCGCGCCAGCGGGCGGCGACCGCGTCCACGTCCCGCCCGTCCTCGCGCGCCTGCCGCAGCTCGTGCCCGACCAGGTCCTCCGGCTGCACCCATGTCAGCCGGATCACCGCGCGCCTCCCTCGGCGCCACACGCCCGGCGCGGCCCGCGCCCCAGCCGGTCCTCCGGCCGCGCGCCTCCCGCCGGGCCGCGCCGTGCGCGCGCGGTCCGGGTCACGGCCGGCCTCCCTCGGCGCCGGGCTCAGGGGCGGCGCCGGTCAGCGCGGCGAAGGCGGCCTCGTGGGCGCGGCGGCGCTCCAGGTCGGCCTGGTGGATCCGCCGGGCCACGTCCGCGATGGCGACGCCCGGGGCGACCAGGTCGGTGCGGCTGGCGGCGGAGACGGTCTCCACCCACTCGGCCGGCACGGCGTCGCGGCCCCCGAGCGCCCCGGCGATCGCGCCGCCCATCGAGGCGATGGAGTCGGCGTCGCGGCCGTAGTTCACCCCGCCGAGCACGGTCTCCCGGTAGTCGCCCTTGGCCATGAGCAGGAACGCCAGCGCGAGCGGCAGCTCCTCGATGCTGTGCAGCCGGCTCGGGCGGCGCGCGCCCAGGCCCTGGTCGCGGTAGGTGTCCGCCACCGTGTCGTACGGCCGCATGGCGTCCCGCAGCGCCCCGAACGACCCGTCCCAGTGGCCGAGGCCGCGGGCGGCGGAACAGACGGCGTCGATGGCGGCCCGGGTGCCGTCCCTGGCCAGCCGCAGGCAGGTCGCGACCACCGAGTCTGCCGTGGCACCCGGGCGCATCGCCTCGGCCACCGCGGCCGCCAGCACGCCCGCGGCCTCGCGGCCGTAGCTCGACTGGTGCGCCCCGGCGAGGTCGACGGCCTCGGCGTACGCGCCGTCCGGGTCGCCCGCGTTGACGACGCCGACGGGCGCCATGTACATCGCGGCGCCGCAGTTGACGATGTTGCCGACGCCGGCCTCGCGGGGGTCGGCGTGGCCGTAGTGCAGCCGCAGCGCCAGCCATTTCTCGGCCAGGAAGACCCGGTGCAGCGGCAGCGCCTCGGCCTCCAGCTCCGGGATCCAGCGCTTGCCGCCCATCATCTCCGGCACGAGGTGGTCGGCCGCCGCGTACGCGTCGAGGTGGCCGCCCACCCGCTCGTACACGCGGATCAGCGCGTGCGTCATCAGCGTGTCGTCGGTGATGTGGCCGTCGCCCTTGTGGTACGGCGCGATCGGCCGGGCGTTGCGCCAGTCCTCGTAGTAGGGCGGGACGACGCCCTCGACGTGCCCCCCGTACCGCTCCTGGATCTGCTCGGGCGTCCACCCCTCGGTGGCGCCGCCCAGCGCGTCGCCCACGGCGGCGCCCGCCACGCATCCCACGGCCCTGTCGGCCAGCGGGTCATCGAGCGGCGTCATGCCCGTCCTCCCCGAAATCGTCCCGTCTCCTGTCTTCCCGATCGGTCGCCCCGGCCGCCCCTGTGGACGATCACGCGAGCGACCCCGCCACGTCAAGCAGGTCGGTCCCGGCCAGCTCCGGCAGGCAGCAGCCGGTCAGGACGCGGGCCGAGGCCCGCCAGCCCTCCGGCAGCGCCTCGTGACCGGCGGCGCAGCCCAGCAGCGCGCCCGTGAGCGCGGGCGCGGAGTCGGCGGCCGAGGCCAGGCAGGCCGCCGCCGACACCCCCGCGCCGAACGCCGCCCCGCCCGGCCCCCACTCCCGTACGGCCGCGTCGGCCAGCGCGAGCGCGACGGGAACCGTCTCCGCGGCGGCCGTGCCGTAGCTGTACACGTGGTCGAGCACGGCCGCGTCGAGGGCGGGCACGGCGGCGAAGGGGTCGCCGGCCTTCCCGGCGGCCGCGAGCGCCGCCCGCGCCGCGTACCCGATGGCGGTGTCCTCCGGAAGCGCCGCGACGGCCGCGTCCACGGCCTCGCCCATCGGCACCCCCGAGGCCAGCGCGCTCACGGCGGCCGCCACGGCGACCGCGCCGAGCACGCCGTCCCCCGCGTTGGTCACCCTGGCGTCGTCGCCGGGGTCCTCCCCCGCGGCCCCGAAGGCGACGGCCCGCACGGCCGCCGCGTCGTCGAAGTGGTGCGGATTGTCGTGGCCGCTCGCGGGCGGCCGCTTGCCCGCGGCCAGGTTGTCCAGTGCCGCCCAGACCGAGATCCGGGCGCGGACGTCGGCCCGCCCCGCCAGCCGCCCGAAGGCCTCGGCCCGGTCCTGCCGGATCGTGAGCGCCGTCCAGGCCAGCCATTCGGCGTCGTCCGACGGCCCGAGTGCGAGCGGCTCGACCGGCTGGTTGAGCGCGAACGGCACCGGCAGCGAGGTCACCTGGTGCTCCTCCGCGAACGCGTCGAGCTCCCGGTGCAACCGTCTGCTCCAGGCGGCCAGCCGCACCGACCGGTGCCGGCCCGACGGCCAGCCCGCGGCGTCGCCGATCGCGAGTCCCGCGAACGCGCCCCTGACGCGGTCCGGACGGCCGCCCTCCCCCCATGGCATGTCCTATGTCCCTTCCACGAGTTCGTCGGCCACGTCGCGGACGTGCCGCCCCGCGACCGCCGGCAGGCAGCGGCCCTCGACCGGCCCGATGCGCCGCACCCACCGCTCCGGCACGGCCGCCTCCCCGCGCCCCGCCCCGGCGAGGGCGCCCGCGATGGCGGCCGTGGTGTCGGCGTCCCTGCCGAGGTTGGCCGCCGTCACCACCGACGCCTCGACCTGTCCCCCGCCCCGCACGTACGCGGCGAGGGCGAGCGCCACCGCCTCCGGCGCGAGGTCCGTCCACGGGTAGTGGGCGCCCACGACGGCGTCGTGCAGCGCACGCGCGAACCCCTGGCCGTTCTCCTGTCCGTGCGCGGCGGCGACGGCGAGGGCGGCCCGGAGGTTGCGGCCGGTCCAGGAGTCCTCCGGGACGGCCTCCAGGGCCGCCTGGGCGACCTCGGACGGCGCCGCCCCGGTCATCGCCACCGCCACCGCGGCGGCGACCGCACGGCCGCCGAGGATGCCCTCGCCCGTGTGGCTGACCCGGCCGTCGGCCTCCGCCAGCCGGGCCGCCTCCGCCGGGTCGCCCGCGGCGAAGATCCCGTACGGCGCGGCCCGCATGGCCAGGCCGTCCGACCAGCCGTGCCGGTGCCAGCGCCCGGTGAGCGGCGGCCGCAGGCCCCGGCGCAGCGCCCGCACGGTGCCGAGCTCGGAGAACCCGGCCCCCCGCATGGACCCGTCGACCCGGTCCACGATCTCCGTGCGCCAGGCCCGCTCGATGTCCTCCGACGTGAGCGCGTGCCCGTGGCGGACCAGCAGCCCGGCCACGAAGATCGTGTACTCGGTGTCGTCGGTGCCCCCGCCCTCGATCTCGCTGAGCACGCCCCACCGCGCGGCGATGGCCTCCGGCGTGAGGTTCTCCGCGGGAGCGCCCAGGGCGTCCCCTGCCGCGAGGCCGAGGAGGCAGCCCCGGGCGCGGTCCCGGATGGAGATCACTGGCTGTACCGCTCCAGCACCTTGTTCCCCTCGTCGACCAGCCGCCTGGCCGCCTCGTCGAGGCTGATCTTGTTGGCGAAGTACTCCTGCAGGGCGGGCGTGGCCACCTTGCTCTTCCACTCGTCGAACCCGTTCACCTTCAGGTACGGCGCCACGACCAGGTCCTTGGCGGACGCGGTCGCCACGTCCCAGCCGTTCTCCCCGGTGGTGAGGCCGGGGTCGGTGGCGGCCGAGGTGCTGGTGGGCAGCAGCCAGTCGCCCTTGGCCAGCTTGGCCTGGTTGGGCCCGTTCAGGAAGAACGCGATGAACTTCACGGCCTCGTCGGGGTGCTTGCCGTCCGCGGGGACCGACAGCGTCTGGGACGTCGCGCCCTGCTGGGCCGTCACGCCCTTCAGCGGCGGCAGCGTCACCCAGTCGAACCCTTCCGGGGCCTGCTCGGCGACCTGCTGGCGCAGGTAGACGCCGGCCGGGACGAGGGCGTACTTGCCGGCGAAGAAGCCGGGCAGCGGGTCGGCCGTGCCCATGCCGAGCGCGGACGGGTCGGCCGACCTGTCCGTGTAGAGCTGGTCGTGGATCCGCTGCAGGACCTCGCGCTCCTGCGGGCCGACCTTGACCGTGGTCTTGCCGCCGGTCGTGGTGAAGAAGGTGCCCCCGAAGTTCAGGGCCAGGTTGAGGACCTTGTTGACCGGCGACTTCATCGGCCAGGCCACGCCGTACGCGCCGTCCTTGGTCAGCTTCTTCGCGACGGAGGCGAACTCGTCCCAGGTCCACGGGCTGTCCGGGGTGGGGATTCGGACGCCCGCCTTGTCCAGCAGCTTCCTGTTGGCCAGCAGGACCTGCGACTCCTGCAGGAACGGCACGCCGTACACGCCCTGGCCGCCCTTGCCGTCGCCGAACGACACCGTGTCCCAGGCGGCCGGGGGGATGTCGTTCTTGAGGGCCGCCGGCAGCCGGCCGGACAGGTCGAGCAGGTAGCCGCGGGAGCTGAAGCCCGCGAGGGCCGGGGAGTCGTCGTGGATGACGTCCGGCGGGTCGCCCGCCTCGAACGAGGTGACGAGCTGGTCGTTCACGTTGTCCCAGCTGCCCTGGACGTACTGGACCTGGATGGAGGGGTTGGCCTTGTTCCACTCCTCGACGAGCTGCTTGTTGGCCGCCACCGACTCCTTCTGCCAGGCCAGGCTGAGGAAGCGCAGCGTCACCGGCTTGGCGGCGGTCCCGCCGCCGTCGTCGCCGCTCCCGCCGCTCGAACACCCGGCCGCCAGCGCGACGGCCGCGACCGCCAGGGCGGCACTCCAACGCCTCATGTGACTCTCCTATCGGGCTGGTACCCCTTTGACGGCGACACCGATGTGGACTCCGGCGACGACTCCCGCGGCGGCCCCGGCACGGCTATCCCTTCACCGCCCCGGCCATCAGGCCGGACCGCAGGCGCCGCTGGATCACCGCGAAGAACAGCAGGCTCGGCACGGTCGCGAGCAGCGACGCGGCGGCGAGCGGGCCGAGCCGGGCGACCCCTTCCGGGCCGGTGAACCTCACCAGCGTCAGCGGCAGGGTCGCCACCTCGGGGTCCTTGAGGACCACGAGGGCGAACAGGAACTCGTTCCACGACGAGATGAAGGAGAACAGCAGGGTGGCGACCACGCCGGGCGCGAGCAGCGGCGCGACCACGGAGGCCAGCGAGCGCAGCCGCCCCGCGCCGTCGACGGCGGCGGCCTCCTCCACCTCGCGCGGCACGGCCCGCACGTACCCCCGCAGCATCCACAGCGCGAACGGCATGACGAACGTGACGTGCACGAGCGTGAGCCCGGCGAGCGTGTTCACCAGCTCCAGCCGCCGCAGCACCATGAACAGCGGGATGACGACGAGGATCACCGGGAAGACCTGGCTCACCAGCACCCAGCCGATCGCCACCCTGTTGAGCACTCCCGGGCGGCGGGCCAGCGCGTACGCCGCGGGCAGCGCCAGCGCGACCGTCACCACGGCCGCGGCGACCGCGACGACGAGGCTGCGCAGGCCGCCGCCGACCAGGTCCTGCTCTGTGAAGGCGTCGGCGAAGTTGGCCAGCGTCGGGTGGCGCGGGATCAGCGCCGGGTGCAGGGCGGCCATCTCCCGCGGCGTCTTGAGCGCCGTCGACAGCAGCCAGACCAGCGGGAACGCCAGGAAGACGACGTACCCGGCGAGCGCGAGATACTTCAGCCCCGTCCTCATGTCAGGCCGCCTCCCTCGCCTGGCGCCACAGGTACAGCCCGAGCACGGCCAGGACGACGAGCGTGACGGCCACGCCGAGGGTCGCCGCGTAGCCGAAGAAGCCGTACCGGAACGCCTCCTCGTACGCGAACAGCATCGGCAGCCGCGTCCGCCCGCCCGGGCCGCCCTGGGTGAGCACGTAGACCAGGCTGAACTGGTTGATGTTCCACACGAAGTCGAGCGACGTGATCGCCACGATGACCGGGCGCAGCTGCGGGAGCGTGACGTTCCAGAACCGCCGCCAGGTGCCGGCGCCGTCGACGCTGACCGCCTCGTGCAGCTCCTTCGGCACGCCCTGGAGCCCGGCCAGCAGCACCACGGTGGTCTGCGGCATGCCGGTCCAGACCCCGACCACGATGACGGCCGGGAGGGCGAGGGAGAAGTCGTTGAGCCAGTCGACGTCGGTTCCGAGCAGGGCGTTCAGCAGTCCCGCGTCCGGATGGTAGACCAGCCGCCACATCAGGCCGGTGACCACGGGCGGCATCGCCCACGGCACGAGCGCCAGCACCCGGGCCAGGCCGCGGAAACGCAGGTTCTGGTCGAGCAGGAGCGCGAGGCCCAGCGAGGCGAGGAACTGCAGCACGGTGACCGACACGCCCCACACCAGCCCGACGCGGAACGACCCCCAGAAGTCGGAGTCGCCCAGGAGGTCGGCGACGTTGGCCAGGCCCGTGAACGACGTGACGCTGTTGCGGCCGGACCGCGCGTCGGTGAAGGCCAGCAGGATGCCGTAGACCAGCGGGCCGACGCTGAGCACCAGGACCGGCACGAGCGCCGGGAGCAGCAGCGCCAGCGTGCCGCCGCCCCCGGAGAACCCCCGGGAGGGCCGGCGTCCGGCGGGCCGCGCGGCGGCGAGGCTCCTCGTCGCGCTCATTCGGGGTCCACCCCCGTCGTCGAGGCCCGTACGGTGAGGCTCGGCTCCACGACCACCACCCGCGGCTCCCGCGGGCCGTTCTCCAGCCGGTCGAGCAGCAGCCGCGCGGCCGCCCGGCCACGTTCGGCCGACCCGAGGGAGACGCTGGTCAGCGTCGGCCAGGCGACCGAGGCGAGGTCGGTGTCGTCCATGCCCACCACGGCGACGTCGCCGGGCACCTCCCGCCCGGCGCGGCGCAGCACGTCGAGCGCGCCCAGCGCGATCAGGTCGTTGGCGCACATCAGCGCGTCCACGTCGGGGGCGCGGCCCAGCAGGGCGCGGGCCGCCCGCGCGCCGTCCTGCCGGTAGAAGTCCCCCACCTCGACCAGGTCCCCGTCGTACGGCAGGCCGAGCGCGTCCAGGGCCTCCCGGTACGCCGCGGCCCTGGCGCCGCCGGGCACCGTGTCGAGGGGGCCGTTGAGGAAGCCGATGCGGCGCCTGCCGAGCGCGTGGAGGTGGTCGAGGGCCAGCCGGACGCCGGTGCGCGAGTCGGTCCGCACGTTGTCGACCGGCGTGCCCTCGGGCACCGAGCCGATGACGACCACGGGCGCCCGGGCCGCCGCGATCGCGGCGACGTGGTCCTCGGTGACGCCGCGCAGCGGGCTCATGATGAGGCCGTCCACGTACCGCTCCCTGAGCCCGCGCAGGACGTCGAGCTCGTCGGCCACGTCGGCGTCGGTCGAGTGGAGCAGCAGGCGGTATCCGGCGGCCTTCAGGACCGGCTGGATCTCGCGGACCATCGCGAGGTAGACCGGGTTGCCGATGTCGGCCATCGCGAACGCGACCTGGTCGGTCCGGCGGTTGCGCAGCGACCGGGCCACCGAGTTGGGGACGTAGCCCAGGTCCTCGGCCGCCCGCAGCACCCGCCGCACCGTCTCCTCGCGGGTCGGCAGGCCGTTGAGCACCCGGGACACCGACGCGATCGACACGCCCGCACGCTCCGCGATCGTGTTGATCGTTGGGCCTTCCGCCACGCTCACCTCGCCGTTCTCGTCTGTAATCGTTTACAGTCCGTCCGCCGATGGGCCCCTGTAAACGTTTACGGGTGGAATGAGCACCATCAAATCGGTACGGGCAGATCACGTCAAGTAACGAACATGTAAACCGGAGAGATCACCCATCCGCAACAAGCCGCGCGTTGGTTCCGCTATTCGACCGAATTCGCCCTAGAATCCGCCGGTGTGAACGAAGGTCACGAGGACCCGCCGAAACTCCCCACACGGGAGCGATCCTCTCGGCCCGGGACCGGTCGCCACCGTCGGCCGCTGCCGGCCGATCTGCCTCCCGACGCGCCCGCCCTGGTCCTGGCGGTGCCGGGCAGGGCGGGGGACTCGGCGGACGCGGGCGCGGACGTGGCCGCCGAGGTCGCCTCGATCATCCGCCTCGACAACCCGCAGATCGACCTTCGTCTCGTGTCCCTCGGCGACGGCGGCGCCGACCTGGCCAAGGAGTTCTCCGCCATCGCGGCCGAGCGCGCCGCCGACGGCCCGGCCGCCGTGGTCGTGCCCCTCGTCACCGGCCCCCATCCCCGCGTCCTGCGGGCCGTGCGCGACGCCGTGACCCAGAGCGAGACCGGCGTGCGCGTCACCGAGCCGCTCGGCCCGCATCCCCTGCTGGCCGAGGCGCTGCACGTCCGGCTGGCCGAGGCGGGGCTCGCCCGGGCCGACCGCATGCGCCTGTTCAACGTCACCTCGCCGGTGGACGGCATCATCGTGGCCACGGCAGGCGGGGACGAGGCCGCCCGCGGGGCCGACGCGACCGCCGTCCTGCTGGCCGCCCGCCTGACCCTCCCGGTCGTCCCGGCCGCGCTCGACGGCGTGCCGAGCGTGCGCGACGCGGCCGAGCGGCTGCGCAAGATCGGCGCCAACCGGCTCGCCATGGTGCCATACGTCATCGGGCCGGAGGCCGACCGCGAGCGCATCACGACGGCGGCCGAGGCGATCGGGGCCGGGTGCGCCGCCCCTCTCGGCGCGCACGAGGCCGTGGCGCGCATGGTCTGCGTCCGGTACGGCTCCGCCTTCGGCGGCTTCGACGGCTTCGACGACCTGTCCGAGTAGTCCCGTCAGAGCGGCGGGGTCAGGGAAGCGGGCGGCGGCCGGGGAAGCCGAGGTCGGCGCGGTGGTACCAGCCCAGCGCGGTCTCCCCCTCCAGCCAGCACAGCCGCACCGCGACGCCCTCCATGAGTGCGGGGAAGTCTACGAGCAGCGGCGCGACGCCCTTGATCTCGATGCCCTGGTCGTCGAACCACGACAGGGTCTCGTCCATCCGCGCCTCCAGCCCCTTGGCCTCGGCCAGGCCGCCCAGCGGGGACTCCCCCTCGTGCCGCAGGTCGTGGGTGAGCTCGGCCAGGTCGGCCCGGACGGCCACGAAGTCGTCCGCGTGCCGCAGCACCGCGGGCATCAGGGACCGGGCCTCGTCGACGGTGAAGATCCTCGCCACCTCCCGGACGTTACCGCACCCGGGGCCGGGAGGCTCAGACGCGGCGGCGGAGCAGGCGGAACTCATCGCCCTCCCGGCCGGCGCGCACGTGCCACCCCTGCTCGCCGGTCCGCCGGGCGCCGGCCGGGAGTCGCTCCAGTCCGGCGTCCTGGCCGCGATCGGCCGGGGCCGTCGTCGGCCTGCGGGCGCTACCCCTGCCGTTCGGCGTCGTGCGTCGGGCAGTGGGAGGCGCGCGGGTGGGTCCGCAGCCATTCCAGCCGCTCCCGGCTCTCGTCGTCCGTCGGGGTGTACACCACGATCCGGGTCTCCGGCGGCGCCGACAGCGCCATGCTCGTGGACGCCATCCGGATCAGCCCCACGGCCGAATGCTGAAAGAGCTTCATCCGGACGCCGGGCCTGGCCACGTCGTGCATCGCCCACATGCGGGCGAACTCGGGGCTCGCCGCGGACAGGCGGCTGACGAAGCCGGTCCACGCGGGCTCGCCCACGTGCTTGGCGAAGGCCGCCCGGAGCGTGGCGACCATCTGCGGGAGCTCCTCGTGCTTGTTGAGGAGGGGACAGCAGCAGTCCTCCAGCGCGAAGACCCGCCACAGGACGTTCCGCTCGCACCCGGCCGCCGAGACGATGCTCCTGAAGATCGTGCCGTACGCCCCGTTCCAGGCGAGCACGTCGTAGCGGCTGTTGTAGACGCAGGCGGGCAACGGGTCGAGCTGCGCGAGGATCACGTTCACCTCGGCGTCGAGGCGCCGCTCGTCGCCGAGGTCGACCACCTCCGGCAGGTCGGCCAGGCGGTAGAGGTGCTCCCGCTCGGTCGCGTCCAGCCGCAGGGTCCGCGCGACGGCGTCGAGCACCTGCACGGACGCGTTGATGGGCCGGCCCTGCTCCAGCCAGGTGTACCAGGTCACCCCGACCCCGGCGAGCTGCGCCACCTCCTCCCGCCGCAGCCCGGGGGTGCGGCGGCGCAGACCGGGCGGCAGCCCGACGTCCTCCGGCCTGATCCGCTCGCGCCTGCTGCGCAGGAACGCCCCCAGCTCGTCGCGCCTGGTGTGCCTCGTGCGTGTCCCCGTCGTCACCCCCTTATGGTGGCGGGTGCCGGGAGGGCTTGCCAGGTGGTGTCACTACCAGTATCAGCAGGCTCTCGTTACCGGTACCCGCGGCCGCCGATGGTTGACTCCATGACCGCTGTCGCCACGCGCGCCACCGCCGCGCGCAGCTCAACGGCGTGGCTGCTCGCCCTCGTCCTGGCCGGGCAGTTCATGGCCATCCTCGACGTCTCCATCGTGAACGTCGCCGCGCCCACCATGCGGGCCGACCTCGGGGCCTCCGGCTCCGGCCTCCAACTCGTCATCTCCGGCTACACCATCGCGTACGCGATGCTGCTCATCACCGGCGCCCGGCTCGGGGGGCTGCTCGGGTACCGCCGGCTGTTCCTCATCGGGCTCGTGGTCTTCACCGCCGCCTCGCTGATGTGCGGGCTCGCCCCCTCGACGGCGCTGCTGATCGCCTTCCGGCTCCTACAGGGCGCGGGAGCCGCCCTGATGGTGCCGCAGGTGCTCAGCCTGATCCAGATCACGTTCGAGGGGGCGTCGCGGGCCCGGGCCCTCGGCGTCTACGCGACCGTGATCTCGGTCGCGGCCGTCGTCGGGCAGGTGCTCGGCGGGCTGCTCGTCACGGCCGACCTGTTCGGGACGTCCTGGCGGCCGGTGTTCCTCGTCAACGTGCCCATCGGGCTGGTCCTGCTGGTCGCGGGGGCCCGGCTGCTGCCGTCCGCCCACGTGCCGCGCGAGCACGGCCTCGACCTGCCCGGGCTGGTGACGCTCTCGCTGGCCGTGTCCCTGCTCGTGGTGCCGCTCGTCCTCGGCCACGAGGAGGACTGGCCGCTGTGGGGCTGGATCTCGATGGGCGCCTCCGCCGTCGCATTCGCCGCGTTCCTGCTGGTCGAACGGCGCGCCCGGCACCCCCTCGTGCCCGGCCGTCTGATCCGCACCCCCGGCATGGTCGCCGCCGCGTCCGGGATCTTCCTCGTCATGGCCGCGTACGGCGGCTACCTGTTCAGCATGGCGCTCCACCTCCAGGGCGGCCTGGGGGACAGCCCACTGCGCGCCGGCTGCCTGTTCATCCCGGCGGCCGGGGCGTTCGGCCTGACCAGCCTCAACTGGAAGCGCCTGCCCGCCCGGCTGCACCGCCCGATGATCGTCGCCGCCGCCGTCCTGACCGCCGCCGGCCAGCTGGCGCTGGCGGCCGCGCTCGCGGGCGGCGGCCACGGCGAGCCGCTGCTGGAGATCTCCTTCGCGGTCATCGGCACCGGCATGGCCGGGACGTTCAGCCCGCTGATGGCGGTGGCGCTGGCCCAGGTCGCCCCATCGGACGCCGCCGACGCCAGCGGCCTGACGGCCATGATGCTCCAGCTCGGCCAGGTCGTGGGCGTGGCCGCCTTCGGGACGCTGTTCCTCAGCCTCACCCCCTCGGCGCACGCGATCACGGTGACCGTCCTCGGTCTCGCCGCGACCTCCCTCGCCGCCGGCCTGTGCGCCCTCCCCCTCCTGCGCCGCCGCGTGCCGGCCCCCTAACGGGACCGGACGTACGGCGCGAGCGTCCGGACGCTCTCGTGGCCGGACAGGTCCCTGAGCATGCCGGCCGACCAGCCGTCCTCGCCCAGGTGGGCCAGCCGGGAGTGGCGGAGCAGGCGGAGCGTGTAGCCGTTCCCCTCGGGATCGAGTTCCCGGGTGGCCCGCTTGAAGAGGTACTCCGCTCGCTCGTACGACAGGCGCCCCCGGCCGGTGTGGGAGCACAGATCGCCGGCCGCGGGCGTCCGGGCGGGGCCGGGCCTGCGGTCGGCGAGGAACAGCGGGCCCTGGCGGCGCCCGGCCACGAGACCGGGCAGCAGCCGGGCCGCCCCGGACTGCCAGCGGACCCGGCGCTCCCCCACGCCGCCGCCGTTCCCGTCGTTCCCGGCCCTGTGGGCGCTGTCGGCGGTTCGGGCGGATACCCGGCCGTACCGGCCGGAGAGGTCGAGGTCCTCGACGTTGAGCGCGAGCACGCTCTCGGCCGTGGCCGCGCTCTCGTAGAGCAGGGTCCACAGCGTGCGCTCGCGCAGCGGAACCTCCCCCCGCTCCAGCAGTGCCTCCACCTGCCGGCGGCCCATCGGGCGGGTACGCCCCCGGGGCTCGGGCCGCCGGTCGAGACGGGCGGCCAGGTCGTCCGCGGCCCAGCCGCGCTCCGGCCCGGCCGCCCAGGCGGCGAAGGAGCGGACGGCCGCCCGGTGCCGGTTCCAGGTGGCGGCCGCCGCCGTCCCCCAGGCCGCCACGAAGGCCGCGCCGATCTCGTCGGCGGTGACCTCGGTGAGGATAACGTCGTCGCCCAGATGCCGCCGCAGCCGCGTCATGGTCTGGCCGTAGGAGCGGACGGTCTCCTCGTTGAGGACGGGCCGGTCCAGGAACGCGCGGACGGCCGCGGCGAGCGTGACCCCTGTGCGCGCAGGCACGGCCGCCACCGCCGGCGGGCCGGTCCGTACCGTTGCGGCGGCATCCGCCGCGGCACGGGGGGCGGCATCGGCCGCGGCACCGGCGGGGCCGGCGGGACTCGCGGAGGCGGCGCTTGCGGAGGCGCGGGCGAGCAGGATCGCCCGCTCGGGGACGTTGCGGGTGAGCGCTGCGGCCCGCTCGAACTCGGCCCGCGCCTCGTCGTGGCGGCCGAGCCGGGACAGCAGGTCGCCGCGGACGACGGGCAGGAGGTGGTAGCCCTTCATCGCCGGCTCGGCCGTCAGCGCGTCGGCGAGCGCCAGCCCCTCCCGGGGGCCGCGCGCCATCGCGACCGCGACCGCCTGGTTGAGCCGCACCACAGGCGTGGGCAGCACCCGGACCAGCGCCTCGTAGAGCGCGGCGATCCGCCCCCAGTCGGTCTCCTCCGCCGTCCGGGCGCCCGCGTGGCAGGCCGCGATTGCCGCCTGCAGCACGTACGGCCCGAGGGGGCCGCCGGCCTCCCGGGCACGCAGGAGGGAGGCGAAGCCACGCCGGATGAGCAGCTGGTCCCAGCGGCCCCGGTTCTGCTCGTGGAGCTGGACGGGCTCCCCCGACGGGCCGGTCCTGGCAGCCGACCGCGATTGCTGGAGCTCCATCAACGCGACGAGGCCGTGCACCTCCGCCTCGCCGGGTGCCAGCCCGGCCAGGACGCGCCCGAGGCGCAGGGCCTCCAGGCCCAGCGACGGGCGGGTCCAATCGTCCCCGGACGTCGCGGCGTACCCCTCGTTGAAGATCAGATAGACGACCTCGAGCACCGACGACAGGCGCGAGGCCCGGTCGGGTCCCTCCGGCACCTCGAAGGGGATCCGCTCGGCCGCGAGCGTCCGCTTCGCCCGCACGATCCGCTGCGCGACCGTGGGCTCGGAGACGAGGAACGCCCGCGCGATCTCGTCGGTCCGCAGCCCGCCGACGAGGCGCAGCGTGAGCGCCACCCGCGACTCGGTGGACAGCACGGGGTGGCACGAGATGAACATCAGGCGCAGGACGTCGTCGCCCACTTCGCCGTCCACCGCTCCGAGGGCCGCGTCGAGGTCCTCGTCGCCGTCCAGTGGGTGCCGCCGGGTCGCGAGCTCGTGGGCGAGCTGTTCGTGTCGCCGGTCGAGCCGCTCGTCGCGCCGGAGGCGGTCGACGGCGCGGCGCTTGGCCACGGCCATGAGCCAGGCGCCCGGGTTCTCCGGGACGCCCGACTCCGGCCACCGCTCCAGCGCGGCCAGCAACGCGTCCTGCGCCAGCTCCTCCGCGAGGCCGACGTCGCCCGTCATCCGGACCAGGCCGG
This sequence comes from Microbispora corallina, assembly GCF_016863035.1. Classification (GTDB taxonomy): domain Bacteria; phylum Actinomycetota; class Actinomycetes; order Streptosporangiales; family Streptosporangiaceae; genus Microbispora; species Microbispora corallina. The sequence continues at coordinate 709,017 of NZ_BOOC01000003.1, read as the reverse complement.
CGACGATCCTCGCCGCCTCCAGCTTCCACACCGCGTCCACCGCGCGGTGGGCGTCCCACGACGTCACCCGACCGATGAGAGCACCGCCGGCCTCACCCGCGCAACCGTGGGTCAGCCCTGACGGGGGTCGAGGTCCGGGCCGAAGACCTGCTGGACGTGGCCCACCCCGTCGCCGACGATCTTCCAGAACCGCCGGGCGAGCTCGACGGCCTCCTCCCGCGACCGCGCCTCGATGAGCGCGAAGCTGACGATGGCCTCCTTGGCCTCCGTGAACGGGCCGTCGGTGACGGTGATCTCACCGCCCGACGAGGTGATGCGCACCCCTCCGGGCTCGAGGCCGCCGGTCGCCAGCAGCACGCCCGCCCTGGCCATCTCCTCGATGAAGGCCCCCATCTCCGCCAGCATCTTCTCGTCCGGCTCGGCGTCGCCCTGGGTCGTCATGAGGAACCGCATGGTCGTTCTCCTTCGCGTGGTGTCGTGTGCTTCAGGCTTCCAGACCGGCCCATCGCCGGCCGTCCGGCCCTCGCCCACACGTCGAACGGGCCGGGCCCGGATCGACCTCCGCCTGCCGCCCGTCGGCCGACCACCCTTCGACCTGGCCGTTCGCCGACGATGTGACAGGGAATGCGCGACGCGGCGATGTGACAGGGAATGCGCGAACTCCCAGGTCGTCCCGCCGGACGGGCTCCCGGGGTCGAGAACGGGGGCGGCCGTTCGACGCGTCAGCGAGGCCGGGCGAGAACCGGCCGGCGGCCCTCCCCTCCGGAGGAGCCGCGGACACCATCGAGACCGTCTGAAGGGAACCGGCCATGACCGCCGTCCAGCCCACCACCACCCACGCCACCCCGACCCCCGCCGCGGCGCCCGCCCGTGTCTCCACCCGTACGCTGCTCGCCGGCGGCGTGGCGGCGACGCCGTTCTTCGCGGTCGTCGCGCTGGCGCAGGCGTTCACCCGGGACGGGTTCGACCTGACCCGCCACCCGCTGAGCATGCTGAGCACCGGCGACCTTGGATGGCTGCAGATCGGGAACTTCCTGATCACCGCCGTCCTGACGGCGGCGGGCGCGGCCGGGCTGCGCCGGGCCATGCGGGGCACACCCGGGGGGACCTGGGCGCCGCTGCTGATACTCGTGAACGCCGCCGGCATGGCCGCCGCGGGCGTCTTCAGCATGGACCCGGGCGACGGCTTCCCCGCGGGCACCCCGGCCGGTCCTGGGACCCTGAGCTGGCACGGCCTGCTGCACATGGTCAGCGGATCCGTGGCGTTCACGGCGCTGATCGCCGCCTGCTTCGTGCTGGGCCGCCACTTCGCCCGTGCGGGGCGGCCGCTCCACGCCGCCGCGTCGCGCGTCAGCGGCCTGATCTTCGCGCTCGGCGACGGCTGGGCGATGTCCGGCGGGCGCGCGGGTTCGCTGACCCTGTGCGTGGGCGTCCTCACCGCGATGGCCTGGATGTCGTGGGTGGCCGCCGCGAAGCGGGCCACGCCCGGCCGGTGACCGGTGCCGCCGTCCGGGCCTCCGCAGGGGTCCGGGGGCGGCCGGTTGGCGGGGCCTTCCGGCCACTCCCGGCCTGGCCGTCCCGGCTTTCCGGCCCCGGCGTCAGACCGTCGTGCGCCACACGTCGATCACGAGCACGGGCCGCATGCCGGCCGACAGGTACAGCCCGAGCGCGGGGGTGGTGTTGTTGGAGTCCACGTGCAGGATCGTCCCCACCCGGCCGCGCGCCTCGTCGGCCGCGAAGGCCCGCGAGAGCATCAGCCGCCCGAGCCCCCGTCCCCGGAAGGCGGGCCGTACGGCGAGGGTGCGGACGTACCCGCAGTTCTCGTCCTCGACGAAGTGGTTCGTGCCGAGCAGCATCGCCGCCGGCTCACCGTGGACCCGGGCCACCATGAGCTGGTGCCAGTCGTTGGCGCTGGACGCCTCCATCTGGTCGGCCCACGCGTCGAACGTCTGGGGCTGGAACCCGAAGTGCTCCGCGAACGCCTCCTGGTGGACGGCGTGGGCGGCCGTCATCACCTGGCCGGCGTCCGGGGAGCCCTGCTCCACCGTCACGCCGGGCAGGAACAGGGGACGCGCCCCGTCGTGGTCGATCCGCATGCGGTGGAAGCTCGTCGCCGGGGCGAAGCCGCGCTCCCCTGCGGCCGCGCGCATGACGGCGTCCTCGGCGTACAGGGAGATCTCGACGCGGGCGGCCGGGTGGCCGGCCTCCCGGGCCAGGCGGCCGGCCCGGTCCAGGACGGCGTCCCAGAGCCACTTGGCGGCCCAGGGGTGGGCCGTCTGCACGTCGATCTCCACGTCGGCGCTGCCGCCCTTGCGGCGGGCGTGGCCCCAGCCGGCGACGTGGGAGCCGTTCACGACCACCCACGAGTCGCGGGCGAGGTCGAGTTCGGCAAGCGTGTCCGCGATGTCGGCCAGGGTCCAGTCAGGCTTGCCGGTCACCTCGATGTCGTGCGCGGCCACCAGGGCGTGGATCGCCGGCGCGTCGCCCAACTCGGGCCGCCGGACCTCGAAGGCGGTGTCGTTGTCGTTCACAGGTCTGTTGTAGGGGGCTCGACTTGGCGGCCACTTGATGGTGAATTGGCAGCCATGGAAGTGGGAGAGATCCTCGACAGGCTCACCGGCGGTCAGCGCGTGTACGGCGAGCCGTACGAGAGGGACGGCGTGACCGTGATCCCCGCGTACTCCGTGCGGGCGGGCGGCGGGTTCGGCCGCGGCCCGGAGAAGGGCGCCGGCAGAGACACCGGCACAGACGGCGGGACAGACGGCGGGACAGACGCCGGCGGGACCTCCGGGATCGTGGCCGCGATCACGGACCGGCTCCCGGACGGCGACTCCGCCGGCGGGGGCGGCGGCGTCATCGCCCGGCCCGTCGGGGCCTACATCGTCAAGGACGGCGAGGCACGGTGGGAGCCCGCCATCGACGTCAACCGGGCCATCCTCGGCGGTCAGATCCTCGCGGCGCTCGCCCTGATCGTCTGGGCGGTCACCCGTCGCAGGAGCTGAGCGCGCGCCTCATGCTGCGGGCCCTCCCGCCGGCCCTCCCCCGGGCGCTTCCCGGGGCCCTCCGCCGGGCGGGCCGTCCCCAGACAGCCGGGACCCTGCCGGACCATGCCCGCAGGACCCCCTGAGGGCCCCGAACGCCCCCTATACGGGCGGACTAGGGTGATCTCATGGAGTATGGACGGCTAGGCACCACCGGTCTGAAGGTCAGCAGGATCTGCCTCGGCATGATGAGCTACGGCGAGCCCGACAAGTGGGGCGGCTGGGTCCTCGACGAGGAGCGGGCGGAGCCCATCGTGCGGAAGGCCGCCGACGGCGGCGTGACGTTCTTCGACACGGCGGACGTCTACTCGGCGGGCGCCAGCGAGGAGATCACCGGCAGCCTGCTGCGCAAGATCTTCCCCCGGCGCGACGACTACGTGCTGGCCACCAAGGTCTACTTCCCGGTCGGTTCCGGCAAGAACGACTGGGGCCTGTCCCGCAAGCACATCATGTCGGCGATCGACGCGTCGCTCACCCGGCTCGGCACCGACTACGTGGACCTGTACCAGATCCACCGCTGGGACGACGAGACGCCGATCGAGGAGACGATGGAGGCGCTGCACGACGTCGTCCGCTCGGGCAAGGCCCGGTACATCGGCGCCTCCAGCATGTGGGCCTGGCAGTTCGCCAAGGCCCAGCACACGGCCGAGCTGCACGGCTGGACGAGGTTCGTGTCCATGCAGGACCACTACAACCTGCTGCACCGGGAGGAGGAGCGGGAGATGATCCCGCTCTGCCTGGACCAGGGCGTCGGGCTGATCCCGTGGAGCCCGCTCGCCCGGGGCCTGCTCGCCCGGGCCGGAGCGCCCTCCGACACCGTGCGGCAGGTCGGCGACGGCGCCCGGCAGCAGCACCTGTACGGCGGGTACGGCGACGAGGCGGTCCTGGGGCGGGTGGCCGAGACGGCGGCCGAGCGGGGCGTGCCGGCCGCGGCGGTGGCGCTGGCCTGGCTGCTGCACCGGCCGGGCGTGGTCGCCCCGATCATCGGCGCCACCAAGGAGCACCACGTGGACGACGCGCTGACGGCGGTCGGCCTCGAGCTGTCCGAGAAGGAGATCGCCTACCTGGAGGAGCCGTACCAGACCCGACCCCAGCAGTTCTGACGCCCCGGACCGCCCGCGCCGCCGCGAGACGACGCGCGCGGGCGGCGCGGGGCGGGCCGAGGCCCGGGATCGAGGAATGACGCGCGCGGGCCTGAAAGCGCGGCGCCGGGGTCGGCCGGAGCCCAGGTCAGGAGGACAGCCGCAGCGTGACGTACGGGACCGTGTCGCCCGGCAGCACATACCGCTCGATCTCGGTGAAGCCGTTCGCCAGCGCGAACCGCAGCCCGTCGGTGTTCGACGCCAGGACGACCGTCTCGATCACGCCGGCGCCGAGGTCGCGCGCCTGCGCCAGCCCCCGGGCGTACAGCCGTCCCCCGATCCCCTGCCGTCGATGGGCGGGCAGCACGCGGGCGATCACCGTGGCCGCGGGCTCGTCGTCGGTGGGCGGGCGCACGGTGGTGCACCCCACGAGGACGTCCCCGAGGTAGGCGACGTCCAGCACGTACCGCCCGGCGCGCTCGCGCACCTCGTCGAGCGACAGGACGCCGGTGGGGATGATCTCGTTGTGGACGTGCCGCCAGTCGCGCAGCGCGGCGTCGCCGGACACGCGTTCGATGCGAAGATCGGACATCGCACCAGGAGAGCGCCCCCGTCCCCGGCGCGTCAAACGGATATGCGCCCCTCGCGCGCGGCGGCGGTCCGTCACTATGATCACGGCGTGGAACGACTGGAGCGGGTCCCCGACGGTGTGGACGCCTCCGTGCCGAGCTCGGCACGGGTGTACGACTACCTCCTGGGCGGCAAGGACAACTACGCGGTCGACCGGGCGGTGGCCGAACGGCTCCTGGCCCTCGCCCCCGACACCCGTTCGGTCGCCAAGGCGAACCGGGCGTTCCTCACCCGGGCGGTGCGGTTCATGGCGGCCGAGGGGATCCGGCAGTTCGTCGACCTGGGCACCGGCATTCCGACCTCCCCCAGCGTGCACGAGCTCGCCCGGGAGACGCACCCGGCGGCCCGGGTGGTGTATGTGGACAACGACCCCCTGGTGAAGGTCCACAACGACGCCCTGCTGGGCGGCGACCAGGGGATCGCCACCATCGAGGGCGACATCCGCCGGCCCGACGCGATCCTCGCCGACCCGGCGCTCCAGGCGCTGATCGACTTCTCCGAGCCGGTCGGGGTGCTGTTCGTCACCGTCCTCCACTTCGTGAGCGACGAGGAGGGCGCCTACGACGTGGTCGCCCGCTGGCGCGACCGCATGGCTCCCGGCAGCCACGTGGCCGTCTCCAACATGACGGCCGGCAGCGACCCGGAGGCCGTCGAGAGCCTGGCGGCGGCGACGGCGCACACCCCCGCCCATTCGACGTTCCGCACCCACGAGCAGCTGCTGCGGTTCTTCGACGGGTTCGAGCTGGTGGAGCCGGGCCTGGTGCCCGTGCAGCGGTGGCGCCCGACCATCGAGGCGGTGCCGACCCGGATGGTGGTCGAGGGCGGCGTCGGCCGCAGGCCCTGACGGCCCCGCCGGACCCCGCCCGTCCGGCGCACCCGCGGCCCCTCCCCGGCGGGCCGCACCGCGTACGCTGACCACCATGGGACGGGCGAATGACGAGGCGGCCGCGGCGCTGCAGGAGTACGCCGAGCTGTTCGCGCTGAACGGCGGCGACGCGTTCCGCGTGCGGAGCTACCAGAAGGCGGCCAAGTCCATCGCGGGGTTCCCCGGCGACCTCAGGGAGACCGACGTCCGGTCGATCCCGGGCGTCGGCGAGGCCATCGCCAAGAAGGTCGAGGAGTTCCTGGAGCGCGGGAGCTTCCGCCAGCTCGACGACCTGCGGGCCCGGGTGCCCGACGGGGTACGGCGGCTGACCCGGATCCCGTCGCTCGGGCCGAAGAAGGCGCTGTTCCTGTACCAGGAGCTCGGCATCGACTCGCCGGCCGCGCTGGCCGCCGCCATCGAGGGCGGCCGCCTGGCCGGGCTCAGGGGCTTCGGCGCCAAGACGGAGGAGAACCTGCTCAAGGGCATCGAGCAGCTCGAGCGCTCGGGCGACCGCGTCCACCTCGGGGTGGCCATGGACCTGGCCGAGCGGGTCATCGCCTCGCTGCCCGCGCAGCGGATCGCGTACGCCGGGTCGCTGCGCCGGATGCGCGAGACCATCGGCGACGTCGACATCCTGGCGGTCGGCCCGACCGACCTGATGGAGCTGTTCGCCCGCCAGCCGTACGTCACCGAGGTGATCGCGAAGGGTGAGCGCAAGACGTCGGTGCGGACCGACCGCGGCCTCCAGGTCGACCTGAGGATCGTGCCGGCCGAGTCGTGGGGCGCCGCGATGGTCTACTTCACCGGCAGCAAGGAGCACAACGTCCACATCCGCGAGATGGCCGTGAAGAAGGGGTGGAAGCTCTCCGAGTACGGCCTGTTCGACGGCGACGACCGGCTCATCGCCTCGGAGACGGAGGAGGACGTCTACGCGGCGCTCGGCATGCAGTGGGTGCCCCCCACGCTGCGCGAGGACGGCGGCGAGGTCCAGGCCGCGCTGCGCGGCGAGCTCCCCCGGCTGGTCGAGGTGCACGACCTGCGCGGCGACCTGCACACGCACACCGACCTGACCGACGGGATCGCCTCGCTGGAGGACATGGTCGCGGCCGGCGCGATGCGCGGCTACTCCTACTACGCGGTGACCGACCACGCGCCCGACCTCGCCATGCAGCGGATGACGCTCGACAAGGCCCTCGCCCAGCGGGCCCGCGTCGCCGAGCTGCAGCGGGACTACCCGGACATGCGGCTGCTGCACGGCAGCGAGCTCAACATCGCGCCCGACGGCTCGGTGGACTGGCCGGCCGAGGTCCTGGCGGGCTTCGACGTGTGCGTCGCCTCGGTCCACTCGCACTTCACGCAGTCGCGCGAGGAGATGACCCGCCGGTTCGTCACGGCCTGCGAGAACCCCCACGTCCACGTGATCGGGCACCCGACGACGAGGAAGATCGGCAAACGGCCTCCGGTCGACGCCGACTGGGACGCGGTGTTCCGCGCCGCCGCCCGCACCGGGACGGTGATGGAGATCGACTCCTACCCGGACCGCGCCGACCTGCCCTCGGACCTCGTGCGGCTGGCCCGCCACCACGGCGTGAAGTTCTCCATCGACAGCGACTCGCACGCCATCCCCCATCTGGCCCATCAGCGGTACGGCGTGGGCATCGCCCAGCGGGCCTGGCTCACCCCGGACGACGTGGTGAACACCTGGCCGGTCGAGCGCCTGCTCGCCTACCTGCACAAGGACTGACAGGAGTCCCTCCAGGCAGAACGTCCTCCTGCCCTTTCCAGATTTAGTTGTTAACTGGTAGGGAATACATAAATGAGGAGGTGGCCACCATGGAACTCCGTCGACCCGGCCCGCGCGACCTGTGTACCGCGGGAGACGTCCCCCCGCCGCCCGGATGGGCACGGTCTCCCTTCGTCAAGGCGCTCCCCCCGGAGCTGTTCACCGTTCACGGATCCTGCGCCGAGATGCGCTGGGAGGCCATGCGCGGCCAGGGGCGCCTCGTCCCGAACGACCGCTTCTTCGTCCGCAACCACACCCGGACCCCCCTCGTCGACGCGGCCACCTGGCGGCTGCGCCTCCACGGGAGCGGGCTGCGCTCCTCGCCGTCCCTCTCCTACCGCGACCTGCTCGCGCTTCCCGCGACGACGATCGAGTGCGCCGTCGAGTGCGCGGGCAACGGCCGTTCGTTCTTCGCCACCCAGCAGGACCAGCCCGTCCCCGGCACGCCGTGGCGGCTCGGCGCGATCGGCGTCGCCCGCTGGCGGGGCGTGCCGCTGTCGGTCCTGCTCCATCGGGCCGGGCTGACCGACTCCGCCGTGGACGTGCTGGCCACCGGCCTCGACCCCGAGTACGCCGAGCGCGGCGTGAACCTCGGCCGGGTCCGCCGCCCGCTCCCGCTCGCCAAGGCCCTCGACGACGTCCTGGTCGCGTACGAGATGAACGGCGAGCCGCTGCCGCCCGACCACGGCTTCCCGGCGCGGCTCGTGGTGCCCGGCTGGACCGGGATCGCCTCGATCAAGTGGGTGGGGGACATCGAGGTGTCGGCCACCCCTCTGACGTCGCCGTGGAGCACGGGCACCTACCGGCTGTTCGGGCCCGGACACCCCGGGGAGGGCAGCGCCCCGCTCACGACGCAGGTCGTCAAGAGCGCCTTCGAGCTGGCCTGGAACGCCGTGCTGCCCGCCGGCCGCACCCACGTCCTGACCGGCAGGTCGTGGTCGGGCACCGGCCGGATCGTCCACGTCGAGGTGAGCGACGACCGCGGCGCCACCTGGCGGCCGGTCCGCCTGACCGACGCCGGCCCGTCCTGGACCCGCTGGCGGTACGCCTGGTCCCCGCCCGGTCCCGGGCCGTACGCGCTGACCGCCCGGGCGACCGACGAGACGGGCGCCGGCCAGCCTTTGCGGACGGCGTACAACACCTTGGGTTATCTCTTCGACGGCCTTGTGGAGCATCCCGTTACCGTCGTCGGCTGAGCGGGAATGTCACCCCGCACAGCTGGGCGGACGGCTCGTTGGCAACGGGGGGCCGGGGCGCGCGCTGAAGGTATCTCCCGGAGATGGCGGGGAAACGTCCCGGCAACCGCGTGCCGTGATGATGGCCTCTCGGGAGGAGAGCAGGAAGGACCGGCCATGCGCCAGCTGACGGCACTCGACGCGCAGTTCCTGAGCGTGGAGTCGGCCACCACGGCCGCCCACGTCGCCGGGGTCGCCATCCTCGACCCGTCCACCGCCCCGTCCGGCGCCGTCACCCGGCGCTGCCTCGTCGACCTGCTGCGCGAGCGCGCCCACCTGGCCCCGCCGCTGCGGATGCGGCTGGCCGACGTGCCCTTGGGGCTCGACCGGCCGTACTGGGTGGAGGATCCCGCGTTCGACCCCGACGCCCACGTGTACGAGGACACGCTGCCGGAGCCGGGGGACGACCGGCAGCTGGCCGAGCACGTGGCGCGGCTGCACGCCCGGCGGCTCGACCGGCGGCGGCCGCTGTGGGAGACCCACCTCGTGCACGGGCTGGCCGGCGGCCGGGTCGCGGTCTACACGAAGGTGCACCACTGCGCCATCGACGGGGTGTCCGGCTCGGAGATCCTCGTCTCCATGCTCGACCCCTCCCCCGAGCCGCGGCCGGTCGAGGTGCCGCCGCACGACGCCCCCGAGCCGGCGCCGGGACTGCTCGCCATGCTGGCCGGCGCGATCACCCGGTCCATCGTCCAGCCGGTCGAGACGCTCTGCTCGCTCGCGCGGGCGGCGGCCGACCTCGACGCGATGCCGGTCCTGTCGGCCCTGCCCGACGCCCGCCGCGTGGCCCAGGCGGCCCGCGCCATCGCGGGGGACGCCCGGCCGCTGCCGCAGATGCCGCCGCTCGCCGCGCCGCGCACGCCGTTCAACGGGCCGATCTCCGGCGACCGCGTCATGTCGTTCGGGACGATCCCGCTGGCCGAGGTCAGGGGCGTGGCCCGGGCGTTCGGGATGAGCCCGAACGACGTCGTCATGACACTGTGCTCGTCGGCGCTGCGCCGCTGGCTGGAGGCCCACGACGCGCTGCCCGACCGGCCGCTCGTGGCGGCGGTCCCGGTCGCGCTGCGGGCCGGAGCGGCCGGCGCGATGGGCAACCGCATCTCCGCCATGATCACGCCGATGGCGACCGACGTCGCCTGCCCCCGTGAGCGGCTCGCCGCGGTGCGCGGCGCCATGGCGGCCGCCAAGCGGCGGTACGCCGTCTCCCGCAGGACCTGGCTCGACGACGTGTGCTCGATCGTCCCCGCGCCGGTGGCGGCGCTGGCCACGCCCGCCGTGTTCCGCCTCGCGGGCGTCACGGGCGCCGGGGTCAACCTCATCGTGTCGAACGTACCCGGCCCGCGGCGGCAGCTCTACATGTGCGGGGCGCGCATGGAGGCCTACCACCCCATGTCGGTCGTCACCGACGCCACCGGCGGCGTCAGCATCACGTGCGCGTCGTACGACGAGCGGCTCGACTTCGGGATCGTCGCCTGCCCCACCCGCATGCCCGACGTGTGGAGCCTCATCGGCCACCTGCGGGACGCCATGGACGAACTGCTGGAGCTGGCGCGCGAGGAGGAGCCGGCCGGCGACGTGCCCGGCGCTCCTGAAGCTCCCGGGGCGCCCGGCGGACAGGACGGGACCGGCGAGCGGCTGGAGAAGGTCCCCGCCTGACGACGAAGCCGCCTCGCCCTGTCGTGCCGGGCCGCGCTCCTGCCGCTCGTCGTCCTCGCCTCGTCTCGGGCCGCTCGGCGTCCGGGCACCGCACAGGCGCCCGGCGCCGCCAGGGCACTAGCCGGCACTATCCCAGGGCATGGGCGATCAGCTCCGCGACCGCGTCGGGATCGATGTGGTGGCCCGTCAGGAGGCACAGGCTCTCCTGGTAGAGCAGGACGGCGGCGAACGTCGCGGCCGCGGCCTCCAGCCGGGCGGCGTCGCCGCGGCCGCCCGGCAGCGCGAGCTCCAGCGCGAACCGGGCCCGCCGGATGATCTCGGCGTTGAGCCGGCCGAGCCGTTCGCGCACCGACCTGTGGGTGTCGGCCTCCCGGAACAGGATGCGCCGCATGGCCGGGGAGGCGTGCAGCGGCATCCGGCGGGCCAGCCGCGACAGCGTGCCGGCGGCGTCGCCGGGCAGCGCCTCCACCTCCTCCTCCGTCACCAGGGTCCGCTCGTCGACGAGCGAGATGAGCACGTCGATCTTGCGGGGGAAGTAGTGGAAGACCAGGCCCTTGGGCACCCCGGCCAGCTCGGCGATCCGGGCCGTCGGGGTCGCCTCGTAGCCGCCGCCCGCGAACAGTTCCTCGGCGGCGTCGAGGATGCGGGTACGGGCGTCGCCGTCCGTCTCCCGGTCCCTCTTTCGAGAACGCGACCATGCCTTGGCGGTTTGGAGAGGGCTGTCCACAGGCCAGACGATAACCAGATCGGTGCTCCAGCACCATGACGCGACGGACAGGGCACCCTGTACGCGCGCGAGGGCCCGGCCGCGCGGCCGGGCCCTCGGCGTACCGCATCGGGGATCAGAGGGAGGTGGCCTTCTCCGCTCCCACGCCGGTCAGCGAGCGGACCTCGATCTCGGCGTACTTGGACGCGTTGTACTCCTTGCTGAGAACCGTGCCGAGGTACCCGCACAGGAAGCCGATCGGGATCGAGAAGATGCCCGGGTTCGACAGCGGGAGCAGGTGGAAGTCGACGTCGGGGAACACGGAGGTCTCCGCGCCGGAGACCACCGGCGAGAAGATCACCAGGACCACGGCCGACACGAGGCCGCCGTAGATGGCCGCCACCGCGCCCGCAGTGTTGAACCGCCGCCAGAACAGGCTGTACAGGATCGCCGGCAGGTTGCCCGACGCGGCGACCGCGAAGGCCAGCGAGACGAGGAACGCCACGTTGAGCGACTGGGCGAAGACGCTCAGCGCGATGGCGACCGCCCCGATGACGAACGCCGCGATGCGGGCGACCACCAGCTCCTGGCCCTCGGTGACCTGGCCGCGCTTGAACACGTGGGCGTACAGGTCGTGCGCGAAGCTCGACGACGAGGCCAGCGTCAGGCCGGCGACGACGGCGAGGATCGTGGCGAACGCGACGGCCGCGATGACGGCGAGCAGGATGGTGCCGCCGACGTCGCCGAAGATCTGCCGGCCGATCTCGTCGGCGAGCAGCGGGGCCGCCGTGTTGCCCGACTTGTCGATCTTGCCGTGGCCGACCAGGGCCGCCGCGCCGAAGCCGAGGACGAGCGTGAGCAGGTAGAACACGCCGATGATGCCGATGCCCCACAGGACCGACTTGCGGGCCTCGCGGGCCGTCGGCACCGTGTAGAAGCGGATCAGGATGTGCGGCAGGCCGGCCGTGCCCAGCACCAGGGCCAGGCCCAGGCTGATCAGGTCGATCTTGCCCCAGGTGCCCTGGGCCTCCGTGCCGTACTTGAGGCCGGGGATGAGGAACTTGGCGCCCTTGCCGCTCTGCGTCGCCGCGTCGCCGAGCAGGCCCGACAGGTTGAAGCCGTACTTGCCGAGCACGAGCAGGGTGATCAGGGCCGCGCCGGTCATCAGCATGACGGCCTTGACGATCTGCACCCAGGTGGTGCCCTTCATGCCGCCGAACACCACGTACACGATCATCAGCAGGCCGACGCCGATGATCGTCCAAATCTTGCCGGCCTGGGAGGTGACGCCGAGCAGCAGGCCCACGAGGGCGCCGGCGCCGACCATCTGGGCCAGCAGGTAGAAGATGCTCACGACGATCGTGGAGACGCCGGCCGCCGTGCGCACCGGGCGCGGGGACATCCGGAACGCCAGCACGTCGGCCATCGTGTACTTGCCCGAGTTGCGCATGAGCTCGGCGACCAGCAGCAGCGCCACCAGCCACGCCACGAGGAAGCCAATGGAGTAGAGGAACCCGTCGTACCCGGACAGCGCGATGATGCCCGCGATGCCGAGGAACGACGCGGCCGACATGTAGTCGCCGCCGATCGCGAGGCCGTTCTGCACACCGCTGAACGACCGGCCGCCGGCGTAGAAGTCGGTGGCGCTCCTGGTGTGCCGGCTCGCCCAGAACGTGATGGCGAGCGTGCCGGCGACGAAGAGCAGGAAGAGGATCGTGGACAGGGTCTCGTGGCTCACTGGGCGCGCTCCTCGACGTCGTGGCGGAGCTCGTCGGCGAGGGGGTCGAGCTTGGCGGACGCGTGCCGCGAGTACGCCCAGGCGATGAGGAACGTCGACACGAACTGCAGGATGCCGAACACCAGCGCCACGTTGATGTTTCCGAACAGCTTGGTGCCCATGAAGCCGCGGGCGAAGCCGGACAGCACCACGTAGAGCAGGTACCAGGCCAGGAACGCGACGGTCATCGGGAAGGCCCAGGAACGGTACCGGCGGCGCAGCTCCTGGAACTGTTCCCCGGACTGTATCTGCTCATAGACCGATGAATCGTGCTGGACGGTCACATGGCCTCCTTCGACATGTGATGGGGGATCACCTCAACGTAGGAGGGCGCGCCGCCGCTTACGAGACCTCCGCCGCGCCCCGTCGCCCAGCCGCACCGGTCGCTCGTTCACATGGCCGCGCCGTGCGCCGAATGGTCCGTTGCGCGCGCCGAACGGTAGATCCAGCCGGATCCCCGGCGCGCTGGACGTCACATGAAGCGGGGCCGCCAGTCGCCGCGGTCGACGTTCAGCGTGTCGGGGGTGTGCAGGCGGACCATCGTGCGCGCCACCCCGCGCGGCACCCGGCCCGGCGTCACGAGCGAGACCACGACCATGACCGTGAACGACACCGGCACGGTCCAGGCCGCCGGCTCGGCCAGCAGGGCCTCCGGCCAGCCCGTCCGCGGCCCGCCCACGATCGTGGCGAGGACCGCCGCGCAGGCCAGCCCACCGCCCACGAGCAGCCCGCAGATCGCGCCGGTCGTGGTGAGCCTGCGCCACCAGATGCCGAGCACGAGCAGCGGGCAGAACGACGAGGCCGCCACGGCGAACGCCAGCCCCACCACGGTCGCCACCGGCAGCGACCGCGCCGCGCCCGCGAGCGCCAGCGGCACGAGCGTGGCGAGGACGGTCGCGATCCGGAACGAGCGCACACCGCCGCCGAGGAGGTCCTGGGCGATCACCCCGGCCACCGAGACCGTGAGCCCCGACGACGTCGACAGGAACGCCGCGAACGCCCCCGCCGTGACCAGGGCCGTCAGCAGGTCGCCCACCGCGCCGCCGACCAGGCGCCCGGGCAGCGCGATGACGACCGTGTCGGTCGCCGGCAGCCCGTACACGCGGCCGAGGAACCCGTAGACGGCGGGCATCAGGTAGAACGCGCCGAGCAGCGACAGCACCACCAGCGTCGTGCGCCGGGCCGTCCGGCCGTCCGGGTTCGTGTAGAAGCGCACCAGCACGTGCGGCAGCCCCATCGTGCCGAGGAACGTCGCCAGGATCAGCGAGTACGTCTCGTACACCGGGTGCTCCCTGCCGTGCAGCGGCAGCGCCCACGGATCGCCGGGCGGCAGCGTGCGCGGCCCGTCCGACCACCACACGATCAGCATGAACACCAGCGGCACCGCGAGCGCGGTCAGCTTCAGCCAGTACTGGAACGCCTGCACGAACGTGATCGACCGCATGCCGCCCGACAGCACGTTGGCCGCCACGACGACGGCCACGAGCAGGCTGCCCGCCCACGGCGGCGCGCCGGTGACCGTGCGGAACACCAGCCCCGCGCTCTGGAACTGCGGCATCAGGTAGAGCCACCCGATCAGCACGACGAGCACGCTCGACGTCCGGCGGACCGCCATCGACTCCAGCCGGGCCTCCGCGAAGTCGGGCAGCGTGTACGCCCCCGACCGCCGCAGCGGCGCCGACACCAGCACGAGCAGCACCAGGTAGCCGCCCGTCCAGCCCACCGGCAGCCACAGCATGTCCGCGCCGTACGTCAGGATGAGCCCGGCGACGCCGAGGAACGAGGCGGCCGAGAGGTACTCACCGCCGATCGCCGAGGCGTTCCACAGCGGCGACACCGTGCGGGAGGCCACGTAGAAGTCCGACGTCGTCCGCGACATGCGCAGCCCGAACGCGCCGATCAGCACGGCCGCCAGCATCGACGCGACGATGGCGACGATCCCGCTCATCGGTTCCGGCCGCTCACCGGCGCTCCACCAGGTCGGCGAAGTCCCGTTCGTTGCGCTCGGCCTGCCGCACGTAGAACCAGGCGCCCGCGACGAACGCCGGATAGATGAGCCCGGCCAGCACCAGCCACGGCAGCGGCACGCCGAGCAGCCGCGCGTCGCGCAGGTCGGGGACCAGCAGGAACAGCAGCGGCAGCCCGCCCACCACGCAGGCGAGCACGGTGCACACGAACAGCGCCAGCCGGAACTGGGTGCGGATCAGCGACCGCATGTACACCTCGCCGAGCTCGGTCTGCTCGTCGATCTCCCTGGTCAGCGGGTGCCGGGGCCGGCGGGCGGCGGCCGTGCGGGGGCTCGTCACCACCACCCGGCGCGGCCTGCCCGTCACGTGCCCGTCCCCTCGCCCCTGCGGGCCCGGCGCACCAGGAGGTCGCGCAGCTCGCGCGTGTGGCGGCGGCTCACCGGGATCTCGGTCTCCCCCACCCGTACGACGCACTTGCCCGAGTCGATGTGCAGCTCGTCGATGTGCTTGACCGCCACCAGGTGGCTGCGGTGCACGCGCAGGAAGCCGGCGGTCGCCCACCGCTCCTCCAGCGTGGCGAGCGGGATGCGGACCAGGTGGCTGCCGGTCGCCGTGTGCAGCCGGGCGTAGTCGCCCTGGGCCTCGACGTACCGGACCTCGGTGCTCGCGACGAACCGCGTCACGCCGCCCAGCTCCACCGGGATCGTGTCCGCCTGCGGCGGGGCGCCCGGCTCGGTGCGGCTGCCGCACACGCGGCGGATCGCCTCGGCCAGCCGCTCGGGCCGCACCGGCTTGAGGAGGTAGTCCTCGGCCTTCAGCTCGAAGGCGTCGACGGCGTGGTCCTCGTACGCGGTGACGAAGACGATCTTGGGCGGCCGGGTGAACTGGGTCAGCAGCCTGCCGAGCACCACCCCGTCCAGACCCCGCATACGGATGTCGAGGAAGACCGCGTCGACCGGCCTGCCCTCCGCCATCGACCGGTCGAGCAGCCGTAGCGCGGCGGCCCCGTCGCGGGCCGTCAGCACGTCGGCGATGCGCGGGTCCGCGCGGAGCAGGTAGGCCAGGTCCTCCAGCGCGGGCTGTTCGTCGTCCACCGCCAGGACCCGCAGGCCGCTCACGACCACCCCTCTCACGGAACAATCCCCTAGAGAGTGATGACCCGGACATCCGAAAGTCAACGCCTGCCGCCATCACGACAGGGTCACAGCCGGCCGCCTCCCGTTCAGCTGGCCGACACGCCCGGATGGTACTTGGGCACCCGGACCGTCACCTTCGTGCCCGCGCCCTGGCCGGTCTCGACCACCAGGCCGTACTCGTCGCCGTACACCTGGCGCAGCCGCTCGTCCACGTTGGCCAGGCCGATGCCGCCCGCGCCCGACCGGTCCTCCCCCGCCAGCACCCGGCGCAGCCGGTCGGGGTCCATGCCGATGCCGTCGTCCTCCACCGTGATGCCGCACTCCGCCCCGGCGTCCTCGGCCACGATCGTGATCCGGCCGACCCCCGGCTTGCCCTCCAGGCCGTGCCGCACGGCGTTCTCGACGAGCGGCTGCAGGCACAGGAACGGTACGGCGACCGGCAGCACCTCGGGGGCGATGCGCAGCGTCACCTGCAATTGGTCGCCGAACCGCGCCCGCTCCAGCGTCAGGTAGCGGTCGATCGAGCGCAGCTCCTCGGCCAGCGTCGTGAAGTCGCCGTGCCGCCGGAACGAGTAGCGGGTGAAGTCGGCGAACTCCAGCAGCAGCTCCCGGGCGCGCTCCGGGTCGGTCCGGACGAACGACGCGATCGTGGTCAGGGAGTTGTAGATGAAGTGCGGGGAGATCTGCGCGCGCAGCGCCCGCACCTCGGCCTCCATCAGCATCGTCCGGGACCGGTCGAGCTCGGCCAGCTCCAGCTGCGAGTCGACCCACCGCGCCACCTCCTGCGCGGCCCGCACCAGCCCGGCCGACGCGTGGTCCCCGTACGCCGCGAGCGAGCCGACCACCCGGTCGTCGGTGGTCAGCGGGACGACGACCGCGTGCCGCACCGGGCACTCCGGCCGGTAGCAGTCGAGCGCGAGCACCTGCGTGCGGCCGTCCTTCAGTGTCCCGGCCGCGTGCTCGAACGCGTCCCGGGCGTGGTGCTCCCCCGCGCCGTCGTAGACGAGCAGCTCCTCGCCGTTCGTGATGGCGATCGCCGGCGAGCCCAGCAGCTCCCGGATGTGCCGGGACGCCTTGAGCGCGCCCGCCTTGGTCAGCCCGGCCCGCAGCGGCGGCGCGGCCAGCGACGCCGTGTGCAGGGTCTCGAACGTGGCCCGCTCGGCCGGGCTGCTGCCCAGGTCGCGCCGGCCCCGCAGCACCCGCCACAGCACGACCGCGGGCACGCTCACGAGCGCGGCGACGACGAGCGCGGCGACGAGCGGTTCCACGCCGCCGGAGCCTACTGCGTCCGGCCGCGCCCCGCTTCGCCCGGCCAGGGTCGTGCGCCGGGTGCGCCTCCGGTGCGCAGGGGCGGCCGGGGGTCGTGCGCCGGGTGCGGCTCAGGCGGCCGGGGTCGCCCGCATGAAGGCGGCCACGGCCTCGCCGAGCTCGCGGCCGGCGTCCTCCTGCAGGAAGTGGCCGGCGCCCTTGACGACCGGGTGGTCGAGGCCGGCCGCGCCCGCCATCGACCGCTTCAGGATGGGCGCCATGCCTCCCGTGATCGGGTCGCCGTCCGAGAACGCGACGAGGAACGGCAGGCCGAGCGTGGTCAGCGCGTCCCAGGCCGCGCGGTTGGCGGGGGCGGCCGGATCGTCCGGCGACGTCGGCACCAGGCCCGGCATGGCGCGCGGCCCGGCCTTGTACTCCTCCGACGGGAACGGCGCGTCGTACGCCCGCCGCACCTCCTCCGGCAGCCGCGTGGCGCAGCCGGCCTGGACGAACCGGGCGACGTCGAGCACCGGGGCGTTCTGGACGGCCTCCCGGAAGCGGTGCCAGACCTCCGGCATGGGCACGTCGCCCGTCGGCAGCCCGGTGTTCGCGGCGACGACCCGGGCGAAGCGGTCCGGGTGCTCGGCCACGAGCCGCAGCCCGATCAGGCCGCCCCAGTCCTGCCCCACCAGCGTCACGCCGCGCAGGCCGAGGGCGTCGAAGGCGAGCGACCTCACCCACTCGACATGCCGGGCGTACGTGTGGTCCTCCCGCGCGGCGGGCTTGTCCGAACGGCCGAACCCGACGAGGTCGGGCGCGATCGCCCGGAACCCGGCGTCCGCCAGGACGGCCATGACGCGCCGGTACAGGAACGACCAGCTCGGCTCGCCGTGGAGCAGCAGGACGGGCTGCCCGCCGGCGGGCCCCGCCTCCACGTAGGCCATCCGCAGGCCGTCGGTCACCTCGGCGTACCGCGGCTCGTACGGGAAGTCGGGCAGGCCGGTGAATCGCTCGTCGGGGGTCCGGAGCACGTCCATAGAACGACATTCTGCCCCCGGATCCGGCCGCCGGGCCCCTTTACAAAGTAGATCAGAAGGTGGTGTCGAGCGCGGAGCGCACCCGGGCGGCGTAGTCCTCGATCTCGGCCTCGTCGGCGTACTTCACCCGCGGCCAGAAGAAGCCGCGCAGGCCGTCCTTGCGGTTGCGCGGCACCACGTGGACGTGCAGATGGGGCACGCTCTGGCTGATCCGGTTGTTCAGTGCGACGAACGTGCCGGCCGCCTCTAGGCCCGCCTCGACGGCCCGCGCGACCGCCTGGACGCGCAGGAAGAACGGCCCGGCCGCCTCGGCCGGCAGGTCGGACAGGGTCTCGACGTGCCCGTTCGGCACGACGAGGACGTGCCCCTTGAACACCGGACGGGTGTCGAGGAAGGCCGCCGCCACCTCGTCCGACAGCACCACGTGCCCCGGCTTGTCCCCGGCCGCGATGTCGCAGAACAGGCAGCCGGGCCTCAGCTCACCGATCATGTCACCAGCCGAGGGCGGACTCGCCGCTGATCAGGGACCTCGCGATGATCAGGCGCTGCACGTCGTTGGTGCCCTCGCCGATCGCCATGAGCGGCGCGTCGCGGTAGAGCCGCTCGACCGTGAACTCCTGCGAGTACCCGTACCCGCCGTGGATCCGCATGGCCTCCATCGTGACACGCAGGGCCACCTCGGACGCGAAGTACTTGGCCATCGCGGCCTCGGCCTTCACCGGCCCCGCCTCCGACCTGACCGCCGCCCAGTACGTCATGAGCCGGGCCGCCTGGATCTCCGTGGCCATGTCGGCCAGCTTGAGCTGGATCGCCTGGAAGTCCGCGATCGGCTGCCCGAACGCGTGCCGCTCCCTGGCGTACCCGAGCGCCGCCTCGTACGCCGCCTGGGCCACGCCGACCGCCCGGGCGGCGATGTTCAGGCGGCCGAGCTCCAGCGCCGACAGCACCTGCTGCATCCCCCGCCCCTCGACGCCGCCGAGCAGCCGGGAGACGGGCACGCGGACGTCGGTCAGGACGACCTCGCACGTCTCGGTGCCCTTGTAACCGAGCTTGGGCAGGTCGCGGCTGATCGTCAGGCCCTCGCTCGACCCGTCGACCAGCAGCACCGACATCCCCCGGTGGGCGGGGGTCTCCACGGAGGTCTTCACCAGCACGGGCAGCGGGTCGGCGTGCCGGGCGTTCGTGATCCACGTCTTGGTCCCGTTGACCACGTAGTGGTCGCCGTCCCGCACGGCCCGGGTGGCGATGCCCTGCAGGTCGGTCCCGGCCCCCGGCTCGGTCAGCGCGATGCCGGTGCGCCGGGCGCCGCTCGCCAGGTCGGGCAGGTGCTGGCGGCGCTGCTCCTCCGTGCCGTACCGGGCGATCATCCACGTCGACAGCGAGTGGGAGCCCAGCACCCCGGCCACGCCCATCCAGCCCCGCGCGATCTCCTCGAAGACCAGCGCGAACGACACGCGGTCGAGGTCGAGCCCGCCGTACTCCTCGGGGACCGTGATCCCGAACAGGCCCAGCTCGGCGAACCGGGCCACGATCTCCGCCGGGTAGCGCCCGCTCCGCTCCCACTCCGCGGCGACCGGGACGATCTCCTTCTCGACGAACTCGCGCAGCGTCCGCTGGAACAGCCGCTGGTCCTCGTTCAGCTCGACGTCCATCACGTCCCCATCCGATCCCTGGAGGGGGCCGTCGCCGCCCGCCTCCGAAGCCGGCAGTCCACGGCCCCCATCGTCGCACCTACGACCGCGGCTCCGGGCGGCCGGGCTGGTCGCCCCTCGCCTCCGCGTAGGCCCGCGTGGGCACCATGACCCTGCGGCGGAAGACGCAGACGACCGTGCCGTCCTGCGTGTAGCCCAGGGTCTCGACGTGCACGATCCCCCGGTCGTCCTTCGACCGGGACGGCCGCTTGTCCAGCACGGTCGTCTCGCCGTAGAGGGTGTCGCCGTGGAAGACCGGGGCGAGGTGCCTGAGCGACTCGACCTCCAGGTTGGCGATCGCCCGGCCCGACACGTCCGGGACCGACATCCCGAGCAGCAGGGAGTAGACGTAGGTGCCGACGACCACGTTGCGGCCGTGGTCCGTGGTGGCGGCGTAGTGGGCGTCGAGGTGCAGCGGGTGGTGGTTCATGGTCAGGAGGCAGAACAGATGGTCGTCGTACTCCGTGACCGTCTTCCCCGGCCAGTGTCTGTAGACCGCGCCGACCTCGAACTCCTCGTAGCTGCGCCCGAACCCCATGGCCAACTCCTTCGTCGCCGGTGGAGGGCCACGATAGAAGCGATCACCCGTGCCCGCCACGGCGCTGGGGACGCGGCGGGCGATCAGGTTCCGCGCGCCGGCGCGCCCTTCCCGGCCTCCTCCACGCCACCGCTCCTCCGGCCCGCGTCCTCGTCCCCGGGCGCGGCCTCCTCCAGGCCCGCGTCGGCCGTGTCGTCCTTGGGCGGGTCACGCGGCTCGACGTACGGCTCGGCCGCGGGCTCGCCCTCGGCGATGCGCCGGCCGCGCTGCAGCTCCGCGTCGAGCTCGGCGCCCGCGAGGACGACCATGTTCGACAGCCAGAGCCAGATGAGGAAGACCACCACCGCCGCGAGCGTGCCGTACGTCTTGTTGTACGAGCCGAACCGGGCCACGTAGAGCGCGAACCCGGCCGAGACGATCAGCCAGAGCACGACCGCGAGCAGGCTTCCCGGGCTGAGCCACCGGATGCCTGGCTGGCGGACGTTCGGCGCCGCGTAGTAGAGCAGTGTGATCATGGCGGTCGCGAGGATCACGAGGACGGGCCACTTCGCGATGTTCCACGCGGCGACGGCGACGGGACCGAGACCCAGCAGGTTTCCCGCGATCTCGGCCAGGCGGCCGGTGAGCGTCACGGCCACGGCCGAGGCGGCCATCAGGATCACCAGGAGCAGCGTGAGCCCGACCCGCAGCGGGGTGACCTTCCAGAACGGGCGGCCTTCCCGGATGTCGAAGATCGCGTTGCTCGCCCGGATGAAGGCCCCGATGTAGCCGGAGGCCGCCCACAGGGCGAGCAGCAGGCCGCCGATCGCGAACACCCCCGCCGTGCCCTGGCTGCGCTGGACGTTGGCGAGGCCGGTCTGGATCAGCTGCTGGACCGGGCCCGGCGTCAGCGACCTGATGTTGCCCAGCATCGGGCCGATCGCGTCCTGGCCCAGCAGGCCGAGGATCGACACGAGCACGATCAGCCCCGGAAAGATCGAGAGGACGGCGTAGTAGGTCAGGGAGGCGGCCCAGTCCTGGACGTTGTCGTCGCGGAACTCCTTCGCCGTGCGCTTGGCGACTCCGATCCAGTCCTGCCGCGTGAGCCGCCTCCACGGGCCCGGCACGTCCTCGCGATCCGTCGTCATCAGCCGGCGAACCTCCGCCTGCGCGTCGCCTTGATCGCCTCCATCTTCCGCATCGCCCTCGTCATGGGCGCCCGCATCCCGCGCTCGATCGCACCGCGACGCGTTCCGAACAGCCCGGTGCGGCCCGTCACGCGGGCGATCACGCCGCCGCGCCGCCCGCCCATGAGCCCGGCCCTGCGCATGCCACGCGTGATCATCCCGGCGCGCGTGCCGCCCATGCCGCGTATCTCACGCACCCGGCGCGCGATCATGTCGCCGCGCGTCCTGCCCTTGAACGGGGTGCGGCCCATCCCTCGAAGGAGCGCCCGGCCGCCCGCCGCGCGCGCGTACGGGGTGCGGCGCCCGGCCCTGGCCCGGGTGAACCGGCGCAGCACCAGCAGCCCGGTCACCGCCGCGCCCGCCGCGGCGAGCACCCCCGGGCGGCGCTTCGCGCCCTGGGCTGCCTTGACCGCGGTGTCCCTGACCTGCGCGGGCGTCGCCTCACGGACCCGATCGGCCATCCCGGCCGCCTTCGCCCTGGCCGCCATCGCGGTCTCGTGGACGCGCTCCTGCGCGCGGGCCCTCACGTCGGCCTTGGCGGCCAGCGCCTCGATCGTGTCGCCCAGGTGGTCGCGGGTGCGCTCGATCTCCTCCCGCACCTCGCTGATCTCGTCCCGGTCCTCGGCCTCGTCCTTCGCCAGGTCCCTGGCCTGGGTGCGCGTCGTTCCCCGGTCCTCGTTCGCGGCTCCGCCCGCTCCCGTGTGATCGTTCATGTGCCTCTCGCCTTCCCTATGGGAACTCCCGGTCCACCCGGACCCTGCGGACTCCCCGGCGTCCCGGCCTCTCCGTCTCCGTTCCAGCGCCTCGGCGGTCCGGGTCCCCGGGCTCGCGGGCGTCTCCCCCCGTCCGTTCGCGCGCTCCCCTGCCCGGCTCGCCGGGCCGGCCGGCACGCCTCTCGTCGTGTCGCTTCTCGTGCCGCCCGGCTCGCCGCCCTCGGCGCTCTCGGCGGCTTCGGCGGTCTCGGGGGTCTCGGCGGTCTCCACGGCGCGGCGCTGCGTCACCGCGTTCAGCGACTCGGTGTCGATGACGGGCTCGGTGACGGGCTGCCGGTGCACCCCGACCTCTCCGGCCGTGGGCTGCGCGGCCCCCGGCTCCGCCTCGGTCATCGGTGGGCACTCCCCTTCACGGCGTCGATGTCGGCCCTGATGCTGCGCATCGCCTCGTCGGGCATGGGCGGCGTCGCCTGGGTCACCTGCTGCTTGCCCACCAGGCCGACCACCCCGGCCAGGACGAGCAGCGCTCCCCCGACGATCGCGGCGCTCGCCCAGCCGGGCAGCACCCGCGCGAGCGCCATGATCACCGCCGCCACGAGGGCGCCGCCTCCGAACAGCGCCAGGACTCCCGCTCCGCCGAGCAGGCCGGCGCCGACGCCGGCACGCTTGCCCTTCTCCGTCATCTCCAGCCGCGCCAGGCGCAGCTCGTCGCGGACGAGGCGGGAGACGTCCTCGGACAGCCGCCGGACGAGTTCGCCGGTGGACAGCGTCTCCATTTGGTTGGTCATGGCCTGCCTCCCTTCCGGGTTGGGAAGCGCCTACCCGCAGCCGGGAGCCCTAACCACGCGCGCGAGGCGGGTAACAGGTGGATGACGACAGCTGAAAGTTTCAACCACCAGGGTGCGGGGGCAGGGCCGATCCATGGCAAACACCCTGCAAGGAGCCATAGCTCACGGTCACGCAGGGTCACGAGGTGAGGCTTACGCAACGGGCGATTGACATCCCCGGGGCCCAATCCACAATCCTGTGGTGGGAGCGCTCCCATCATATCGGTCTCGATCCACCATCGCCCGCATCGGCGGCGAAAGCCGTTACCTGGCATTTCTGTGCCCGATGCATCCATCCCCAACGCAGTTTGGAGACCCCCCACAAATGCGCACGAGAGCTCTAAGTACGGGAGCGCTCCCACGATCGCGGAAACGCATCGCCTGGGTAGCGGCGGCCACCGTGTCCGGGGGCCTGCTCACCGGGCTGGCGCAGACGCCGGCGTCCGCCGCCGTGGCGTGCAACGTCACGTACACAACCAACGACTGGACCTCGGGTCAGGGTCAGGGCGGCTTCACGGCCAACGTCACCGTCAAGAACCTGGGCGACGCGCTCAACGGCTGGACGCTGCGGTTCGCCTTCCCCACCTCAGGCCAGCGGCTGACGCAGGGCTGGTCGGCGACGTGGAGCCAGAGCGGCACGGCCGTCACGGCGCAGAGCATGTCGTGGAACGGCAACCTCGGGAACGGCGCGTCCACGGACATCGGGTTCCAGGGCACGTGGAGCGGGAGCAACCCCAAGCCCACCTCGTTCAGCGTGAACGGCGTGACCTGTGGCGGCACCCCGACGCCGACCCCCACCCCCACGCCGACTCCCACGCCGACCCCCACTCCCACACCGACTCCGACACCGACGCCGACTCCGACGCCCACCCCGACGCCGACGCCGACTCCCACGCCGACCCCCACGCCGAGCCCGACGCCTTCCACGGACAACCAGTACGTGAAGGACTTCCTGGCGCTCTACAACAAGATCCACGACCCGGCGAACGGGTACTTCTCGCCGCAGGGCGTCCCGTACCACTCGGTCGAGACGCTGATGGTGGAGGCCCCCGACCAGGGCCACGAGACGACCTCCGAGGCCTTCAGCTACTACCTGTGGCTCGAGGCGATGTACGGCAAGGTCACCGGCGACTGGTCGAAGTTCAACACGGCCTGGTCGACGATGGAGAAGTACATCATCCCGTCGCACAACGACCAGCCCACGAACGACAAGTACGACGCCAGCAAGCCGGCGACGTACGCGGGTGAGTGGAACGACATCAGCCAGTACCCGTCCAGGCTCGACAGCAGCGTCAGCGTCGGCAGCGACCCGATCGCGGGCGAGCTGAAGAGCGCCTACGGCACCTCCGACATCTACGGCATGCACTGGCTGCTGGACGTCGACAACACCTACGGCTTCGGCCGCTGCGGCGACGGCACCACCAAGCCGGCGTACATCAACACCTACCAGCGCGGGCCCGAGGAGTCGGTCTTCGAGACGATTCCGCAGCCCTCCTGCGACACCTTCAAGTTCGGCGGCCCGAACGGGTACCTCGACCTGTTCACGGGTGACAGCCAGTACGCGAAGCAGTGGAAGTACACCGACGCGCCGGACGCCGACGCCCGCGCCGTCCAGGCCGCCTACTGGGCGCTGACCTGGGCGACCGAGCAGGGCAAGCAGTCGCAGGTCTCCAGCGCGGTCGCGAACGCGGCGAAGATGGGCGACTACCTGCGGTACTCGTTCTTCGACAAGTACTTCAAGCAGTCGGGCTGCACCAGCACCTCCTGCCCGGCGGGCACCGGCAAGAACGCGTCGAACTACCTGCTGTCCTGGTACTACGCCTGGGGCGGCGCGTACGACACGTCGGCCGGCTGGGCCTGGCGCATCGGCTCGAGCCACAACCACTCGGGCTACCAGAACCCGCTCGCGGCCTGGGCGCTGTCGAACGTCAGCGCGCTGAAGCCCAAGGGTTCGACCGCGGTGTCCGACTGGTCGACGAGCCTCACCCGCCAGCTGCAGTTCTACAAGTGGCTGCAGTCGGCTGAGGGCGCCATCGCCGGCGGCGCGACCAACAGCTGGGAGGGCCACTACGCCACCCCGCCGTCGACCCTGCCCAAGTTCTTCGGCATGGCCTACGACTGGGAGCCGGTCTACCACGACCCGCCGTCCAACCAGTGGTTCGGCTTCCAGGCATGGACGATGGAGCGCGTGGCGGAGCTGTACTACGCCACGGGCAACACCGACGCCAAGTCGATCCTCGACAAGTGGGTGAGCTGGGCGCTGTCCGGCACCACCGTCAACTCCGACGGCACCTTCCAGATCCCCTCCACGCTGCACTGGACCGGCCAGCCGGACGCCAGCTTCAGCGGGACGGGGATGCCCTCGGCCAACACCGGGCTGCACGTGACCATCGCCGACTACACCAACGACGTCGGCGTGGCCGGGGCGTACGCCAAGGCTCTGATGTTCTACGCCGCCAAGTCGGGCAACGCCCAGGCCAAGAGCACGGCCAAGGCGCTTCTCGACGGCATCTGGAAGAACAACCAGGACACCAAGGGCGTGTCCGTACCGGAGACCAAGACGGACTACAACCGTCTCGACGACCCGATCTACGTCCCGTCCGGCTGGAGCGGCAAGATGCCGAACGGCGACCCGATCAACAGCAGCTCGACCTTCATCTCCATCCGGTCCTGGTACAAGAACGACCCGGACTGGCCGAAGGTCCAGTCGTACCTGAACGGCGGTTCCGCGCCGGTCTTCCGTTACCACCGCTTCTGGGCGCAGACGGACGTCGCCACCGCCCTCGGGCAGTTCGGCCTGCTCTTCCCGAACGGCTGAGCGGACCCGATGAGCCGGGGTGCGGTGTCGCCTGACCCTTCACCGCACCCCAAGTAAGCCGGGGCGCGGCGGCGCCTGACCCGCCGCCGCGCCCCCGACCCCCCACCATGCGAGGCATATTCATGCGGCGTACGTTCCTGGCTCTGGCGACGCTCCTGCTGACCGCCGCGGTGGCCCCCACCGCGGCGTCGGCCGCGCCGTCGTTCAACTACGGCGAGGCGCTCCAGAAGTCGTTGTTCTTCTACGAGGCCCAGCAGTCCGGCAAGCTGCCGTCCACCAACCGGGTGAGCTGGCGCGGCGACTCCGGGCTGAACGACGGAAAGGACGTCGGGCTCGACTTGACCGGCGGCTGGTACGACGCGGGCGACCACGTCAAGTTCGGGCTGCCGATGGCGTTCAGCACGACGATGCTCGCCTGGGGCGCGGTCGAGTACCGCGACGCCTACACGGGCTCCGGGCAGATCGGCTACCTGCTCAACAACCTGCGCTGGGTCAACGACTACTTCATCAAGGCGCACCCGTCGCCCAACGTCCTGTACGGGCAGGTCGGCAGCGGCAACCCCGACCACGCCTGGTGGGGCCCGGCGGAGGTCATGCCGATGACCCGGCCCGCCTACAAGATCGACTCCTCGTGCGGGGGCTCCGACCTGGCCGGCGAGACCGCGGCCGCGATGGCCGCCTCGTCCATCGTCTTCCGCCCCACCGACCCGTCGTACGCCGACACCCTGCTGACGCACGCGAAGCAGCTGTACACGTTCGCCGACACGGTCCGCGGCAAGTACAGCGACTGCATCACGGACGCGGCCAACTTCTACAAGTCCTGGAGCGGCTACAACGACGAGCTCGTCTGGGGGGCCATCTGGCTCTACCGCGCCACCCAGGACTCCTCCTACCTCAACAAGGCCGAGTCCTACTACGCGAACCTGAGCAACGAGCCGCAGAGCACCACCAAGTCGTACAAGTGGACGATCGCCTGGGACGACAAGTCGTACGGCGACTACGTGCTGCTCGCCAAGCTCACCGGCAAGCAGCAGTACGTCGACGACGCCAACCGATGGCTCGACTGGTGGACGGTCGGCGTGAACGGGCAGAAGGTGAACTACTCGCCCGGCGGGGAGGCCGTGCTCGACTCGTGGGGCTCGCTCCGCTACGCCGCCAACACCTCGTTCGCCGCCCTCGTCTACAGCGACTGGCTGACCGACGCCACCCGGAAGGCGCGCTACCACGACTTCGCCGTCCGGCAGATCGGCTACGCGCTCGGGGACAACCCGCGGAACTCGTCGTACATGATCGGGTTCGGCGCCAACCCGCCGAAGAACCCGCACCACCGGACCGCCCACGGCTCCTGGTCGAACAACATCAACGAGCCCGCCCAGAGCCGGCACATCCTGTACGGCGCGCTCGTCGGCGGGCCCAAGTCGCCGGACGACGCCTACGCCGACAGCCGGAACGACTACGTGATGAACGAGGTCGCCACCGACTACAACGCCGGCTTCACCAGCGCCCTCGCCCGGCTCTACAAGGAGTACGGCGGCACTCCTCTCGCGGGCTTCCCCGCCAAGGAGACCCCGGACGGGCCGGAGATCTACGTCCAGGCGTCGGTGAACGCCACCGGCTCGACCTTCACCGAGATCAAGACACTCGTCGTCAACCACTCGGCGTGGCCGGCCCGCGCGCTGTCGGACGGCTCGTTCCGCTACTACTTCACGCTCGACGGCGACACCACGCCCGGCCAGATCACGCTGACCTCCGCGTACAACCAGTGCAAGCCGCCGACCGGGCCCACCCAGCTGTCGGGCAAGGTGTACTACGTCACGATCGACTGCTCCGGGCAGGTCATCGCCCCCCAGGGACAGTCGGAGTCGCGGCGGGAGATCCAGTTCCGGATCGCGAGCTCGGGAACCTGGGACCCGTCGAACGACTGGTCGTACACCGGGGTGGCGACGACGCCGGGCGCGACGCCGGTGACCGTGCAGGACATCCCGCTGTACTCCGGGTCGACGAAGATCTGGGGCGACGCTCCGGGCTCGGGACCCTCCCCGTCGCCCAGTCCCTCGCCGTCTCCGTCGCCCAGCCCCTCGCCGTCCCCCAGCCCGTCACCGTCGCCCTCGCCCTCCCCGTCGCCCAGTCCTTCGCCGTCCCCCAGTCCGTCGCCGTCCCCCAGTCCGTCGCCGTCACCGTCACCGTCTCCTTCGCCGACGGGTAAGGCGTGCACGGCCACGTACACGGTCTCCAACCAGTGGCAGGGCGGCTTCCAGGCCGACGTGACGGTACGCAACAGCGGCGGATCGGCGATCTCCGGCTGGACGGTCACCTGGGCGTTCCCGAACGGCCAGACGATAAGCCAGCTCTGGAACGGCGCGCAGACCCAGTCCGGGGCCAACGTGACCGTCAAGAACCTGTCCTACAACGGCGCGCTGGCGCCCGGCGCCTCCACGAACTTCGGCTTCAACGGCGCCTGGAACGGCACCAACGCCGTTCCGTCGCCCGTCGCCTGCACCCCCGCGTAGCCCCAACCGGGGCTCACCCCCAGTCGCCCGCCTTCCCCGGACGGACCCCTCTCTCCGGGGAAGGCCGGGCTTCCACGTCGCCCGGCCTGGACGGTCTCGGATCTGATGGAGGGAACATGACGCGCACATCGACGGCCGCCGTACTGCTGGCGGGAGTCCTGGGAGCCCTCGGCGTCCCGGCCGTCCCGGCCACGGCCGACTCGATCGGCTGCGCCGCCGACTACCAGATCACGTCCGTCTGGTCCGGCTGGTCCGGCGCCGGCGACGCGAACGCGCTGGGCCAGGTGACGGTGCGCAACACCGGCTCGTCGCCCCTGACGGGCTGGCGGGTCACCTGGCGGTACACCGACGGCACCACGATCACGCAGGTCTGGGGTGCGGTGCCCCTCCCGGTCGTCGGGCCCGTGGGCAGCGCGGCGTTCGGGAACGAGACCTACAACGGGAACCTTCCGATCGGCGGGTCCACGGTCTTCGGCTTCGCCGCCCGCAGGCCGGCGAACGCCGTCGACCCCCGGCCGGTCACCTGCACGCCCGCCTGACCCCCGTTCAGGCGTGAGCTCCGGCCGGGAGCGGGGACCGGCCGGGGCGGTACCGCGACTCAGTCACCACGACTCCGGGGGCAGGCTGATGTCGCCCACCCGATCGTAGATCACCCGCTCGTCCTCCAGGCGCACGACGACGACCCGGCGCGCCAGGCCGGCCCGCTCCAGCGCCTTCGCCGACTCCACCGCGTTCTTGGCGAAGTGGTACCGGTCACGGCTGACGGTGAACGGACTCTCCCGCTCGCAGCGCACCTCGTAGCGGTCCGCGGGCCATGGATGCGGAAGTCCGTCCTGGCTGCGTCGCTCGGATACCGTCGCGGTCATTGCCCACCCCTCTTGCCGCGGAAGGACTCTCCGCTCCCAGAAAGACCCCCCTGCCCCACATTCACCACACTAATCCTGCAACACGACACTTTTTCCGTCGTATTCACCCCTACTTCTGCCGAGGTACGGCCTCCCGCGGTACCGCCGCAGGTGGCGGCGCCGGTCGTCACCTCCGCGGGAAGACCACCCGGAAGACCGTGCGGCCGGGACGGCTCTCGACGCCCACCGTGCCGCCGTGGGCGGCCGCCACGGCTTTGACGATGGCGAGCCCGAGGCCGCTGCCGCCCGAGGCGCGCGAGCGGGCCTTGTCCGCCCGCACGAAGCGTTCGAAGATCTCGTCCTGGATCTCCCCGGGGATCCCCGGGCCGTCGTCCGCGACCGTGAGTTCCACGGTGTCGGAGCTCGGCGCGGCGACGCCGACGGTGACCGTGGTTCCCGGCGGGGTGTGCGCGCTCGCGTTGCCCAGCAGATTCGCGACGACCTGGTAGAGCCGGTCGGCGTCGCCGGTCATCGTCACCGGCTCCTCCGGGAGCTCCAGCCGCCACCGGTGGTCCGGCGCCGAGACGCGGGCGTCGCCGGTCGCGTCGATGGCGACGCGGGTGAGGTCGACCTCGTCCCTGGCCAGGGGACGCCCCGCGTCGAGCCGGGTCAGCAGCAGCAGGTCGTCGACGAGCTTGCCCATCCGGGCGGACTCGGCGTCGATCCGCTCCAGGGCGTGCCGGACGCTCTCGGGCACGGCGCCGGCGCTCTCCACGCTCGCGGCCGGCCCGGGGGACTCTTTCGGGGACGGTCCGGGCGACATGGCGGGCGCGCGCGTGTGCGGGGACCTGCTCGCGAGGTCGCCCGCCTCGCGCCGGGCGAGCTGCACGTGGGCGCGCACGGTGGCGAGCGGCGTGCGCAGCTCGTGACTGGCGTCGGCGGCGAAGGTCCGCATCCGCTGCTCGCTCGCGTGACGGCGCGCCAGCGCGTCGCCCACGTGGCCCAGCATGCGGTTGAACGCCTCCCCCACCTGGCCGATCTCGGTGCGCGGATCCTCGTCCGGCACGCGGCCGGGCAGCGCCACCTCTCCGTCCGCGAGCGGCAGCCGGGCCACCTCCCGGGCCGTGGCGGCCACCCGTTGCAGCGGGCGCAGCGACAACCGTACCCACAGCGCCGCGGCGACGCCGGTCACGAGCATGACGGCGGCGAACACGGCCACCTCGGCGAACTGCAGGCGGTGCACGGTGGACTCGATCCCCTCCAGCGGCAGCCCGGTGATGAGGACGTCGCCGTCGTCCCCGCCGACGGCCGTCACCCGGTAGTGGTGCAGGGACGACAGCCGCAGCGTCCGGGGGCGCCCGTCCGTGGGCAGGGCCGCGAGGGCCGAGCGGTCGGCCGCCGACAGGACCGGGTCCGGGACCGCCGGGGACACCACGGCGGCGTCGGTCACGCCGCCGTTCACGAGGCGGACGCCCAGGGTGCCAGGCGACTGTCCGCGGGTGTCGCCGTCCTCGCCGTACTCGTCCCTGTGCTCCAGGCTGGCGGCGAACCGGCCGCCTATCGTCGACAGCTGCTGGTCGATGCGGTCCACCATGAACCGTTCGAGCATGATCGAGGTGGCCGCGCCGACCCCGGCGCAGGCGAGCGCGAGCAGCACCAGCATGCCGGCGACCAGCCGGGCGCGGAGCGTGCGCGGCCTCACGGCTTCAGGACGTATCCGACGCCCCGCACGGTGTGGATGAGCGGCGGCCGTCCCGCGTCGATCTTCTTGCGGAGATAGCTGATGTACAGCTCGACCACGTGGGCCTGCCCGCCGAAGTCGTAGGACCACACCCGGTCGAGGATCTGCGCCTTGCTCAGCACCCGCCGCGGGTTGCGCATGAGGAAGCGCAGCAGCTCGAACTCGGTCGGCGTGAGCTCCACCAGCTCACCCCCGCGGGTCACCTCCCGGGCGTCCTCGTCCATCACGAGGTCGCCGGCCACCACGCGGTTGCCCTCCGCCGTACGGGCCATGCCGGCCCGGCGGAGCAGCCCGCGCAGCCGCGCGAGGACCTCCTCCAGGCTGAACGGCTTGGTCACGTAGTCGTCGCCGCCCGCGGTGATCCCCGCTATCCGGTCCTCCACGGAGTCGCGGGCGGTGAGGAAGAGCACGCACACGTGCGGCTCCTCGGCCCGGAGGCGGCGCAGGACCTCCAGCCCGTCCATGTCGGGCAGCATGATGTCGAGCAGCACCGCGTCGGGCCGGAACCGGCGCGCCTCGCTCACCGCAGCGGCGCCGTCCGCGGCGGTGCGCACCTCCCACCCCTCGTACCGGAGCACCGCCCCGAGCACCTCGAGCAGGTCGGGCTCGTCGTCCACCACGAGGACCCGGACGGGCGTCCCGTCGGGTCGCAGCAGGTCGGGAAGATCGTTCGACGTCGTGCGCATGATGGTTCCAGCGTCCTCCCCCGGCCGCCGCCGGTCCTTCTGAGCGGCCTCTGAGAATCCTATGAATCGTCCCGTCCTGCCCGACCTCACAGATGTCTCAGAGCCATCCGAGAGGTTCGGATGGCACGGTATGCACGGATCGACCGTTCGGACGAGGAGAACCGTGAGCACCACCATCGCCGGGAGGACGGCCGCCGGGGCGCAGCACGCGGCACCACGCCGGAGGGCGCGCGCCCGGCCGGCGGCGGTGCTGACCGCCATCGCGGCGGGCGCGCTCGCCGTAGCGGCCATGTGGTGGGCGAACACCCCCGCCGTGACGGGCCTCGACGGATGGCTCACCAACGCCGGGCGGCTCTGCGGGCTCCTCGCGGCGTACGCGATCACCGTTCTGCTGGCGCTGATGGCCCGGATCCCCGCTCTCGAACGCGGGGCCGGCTCCGACGTCCTGTCCCGGTGGCACTCCATGGGCGGCCGTTACGTGGTCGGGCTGTCGGTCGCGCACATGCTGCTGATCATCTGGGGGTACGCCCTCACCGACCGGACGGACGTCGTCTCCGAGACCGTGACGCTCAACCTGTCGTACCCCGACGTGCTCAAGGCCACGGTGGCGCTGCTGCTCCTGGTCGGGATCGGGATCATCTCGGCCCGGGCCGTGCGTCCCCGTCTGCGCTACGAGACCTGGTTCCACCTGCACTTCTACACGTACCTCGCCACGTGGCTGGCTTTCGGGCACCAGCTCGCCACGGGGGCCGAGTTCGTCGACTCGCCCCGCGCCCGCCTCGCGTGGTACGCGCTCTACATCGGGGTCGCGGCCGTGCTCGTCTGGTACCGGTTCCTCACGCCCGTCCGGCAGGCCCTGCGGCACCGGCTCCGGGTGGCCCGGGTGGTGCGGGAGGCTCCCGGGGTCGTCTCGATCCACCTCGCCGGCCGCCGGCTCGACCTGCTCGGGGCGGAGCCGGGGCAGTTCTTCCGGTGGCGGTTCCTCACCCGGGACCTGTGGTGGTCGCCCAACCCGTACTCCCTGTCGGCCGCGCCGCGCCCCGGCGAGCTGCGGATAACGGTCAAGGACCTGGGCGACCAGAGCCGCTCCCTCTCCCGGCTGCGCCCCGGCACCCGCGTCCTCGCCGAGGGCCCGTACGGCGCCCTGACCCCGGCCCGTCGCCGGGGACGGCGGGTGCTGCTCGTCGCCGGCGGCATCGGCATCACCCCGCTGCGCGCGCTGTTCGAGGCGATCCCGGCGGCCTCCGGTGAGCTGACGCTGCTCTACCGGGCCCGGACCACCGACGACCTGGTGTTCCGGGGCGAACTCGAGGCCATCTCCCTGGCCCGGGGCGCCGCACTGCACTACTGCGTCGGCCCCCGCGGCACGGTCGGCGACCCCTTCACCCCTCAGACGCTCGCGCGTCTGGTGCCGGACCTGCATGATCATGACGTCTACGTCTGCGGGCCCGAGGAGATGACGCGGAGCGTCTCGGCGGCCCTGCAGGCCGCGAGGGTGCCGCGCCGCCGCGTCCACCGGGAGACGTTCGCGTTCTGACCGGTTCTTCTTATCTGGTTTTCTTCTAGCTATGTGGAGGGGAAACGATGCGCAGAGCCGTGCTGGCCGTGCTCGTGACCGCCGTCGGCCTGGTGCTGCTGCTGTCCTTCAAACCCCATGAGATGACGGCCGTGGCCGATCGTCCCGCCGTGGTGGTGCAGGACGACCCGTCGTCGGAGGAGTTGTCGGGGGGCTCGGGTAGTGTCGGCGACGACTCGGGGGGGTCGGGGTCCGGTGACACGAGTGGCGGCTCGTCCGGTTCCTCAGGGCGCGCCGCGGGTGGGCGGGCGTCGCTCGGCTCGGGGAGCTGGAACGGCGGTGGCGCCCGGGCGGGTGCCACGACCGGAGAGAAGGCCGTGACCGGGGGCGTGGCGGACACGCGGTGGGGTCCCGTTCAGGTGCAGATTCTCCTGTCCGGCGGGAAGGTGACCGGCATCTCGGTGCTCCAGGCGCCCGATGGCAACTCCCGGGACTTCGCCATCAACAACGAGGCGCTCCCGATCCTCAACGACGAGGCGCTGTCGGCCCAGTCGGCCCAGATCGACGTCGTGTCGGGCGCCACGTACACCAGCGACGGGTACATCAGCTCGCTTCAGAGCGCGCTCGACAAGGCGGGCGCGTGATGCGCCATGTGGAGCACGTGATGGGCACCGTCTTCTCCTTCGATGTACGAGGGCGGGAACCGGGCGACCCGGTCGTCGTAGGGGCCGTGACTGAGGCGGTGTCGTGGCTGCACTGGGTGGACGAGACCTTCTCCACATACCGGCTGGACAGCCCGGTCAGTCGGCTGGGCCGGGGAGAGATCGCGCTGCCCGAGTGCCCGCCGGAGGTGTCCGAGGTCCTCCGGCTGTGCGAGGAGATGTCCGTGCTGTCGAACGGCTACTTCACGGCCCACCCCGGCGGCAGGCTCGACCCCTCCGGGATGGTGAAGGGGTGGGCGATCGAGCAGGCGTCGCGCATCCTGTCGTGCGCGGGGCTCGTCAACCATTGCGTCAACGGCGGCGGAGACATCCAGGCGGTCGGGTCGCCCGCCCCCGGCCGTCCCTGGCGAGTGGGCATAGCTCATCCGCTGCGCCCCGGCATGCTCGCCACCGTCGTCACCGGCCCAGGCGACGCGAGCGGCGCGGGCAGTGCCGGCGGTGCGGGCGGCGCGGCAAACGCCACAGCCGGCAGCGACCCCGATGTCCGCGCTGCTGGAGACCGTGCCGCCGGTCCCCGTGCCGCTGAAGCCGAGCTGGCCGTGGCCACGTCCGGGACGGCCGAACGTGGCGCGCATATCCTCGACCCCCACACCGGCAGGCCGCCCACGGCGCTCGCCTCCCTCACTGTCGTCGGGGCGAGCCTTACGATCGCCGACGCCTGTGCCACGGCCGCCTTCGCGATGGGAGACCGCGCTCGCGACTGGGTCGAGGAACTCGACGGCCTTGAGGCCTTCGCGGTCACCGCATCCGGGCAGACGTGGCGCACGAGCGGCTTCCCGGCCGACTCCCCCACGCGCCGCGCGTGAACCCGCGCATGGGGCACAGTGCCCGGGCATGCCGGGAGCACCCGACCACGGCGTTCGCAGAACGGGTAAGACAACCGGGCCCAGGTCATTGTCGGTCCCGGTTCGTGGCGTAGCGACCCACGCGAGTGAAGGCCCAACGGTCCACGCCGACGCGGCGACGGCGGTAGCGCCCGGGATACCGATATCGGTCCCGGTTGTGGAACTGGCAGGCCGGCCCGAGCCGGTCGAGATCGGTCCGCCCGCCGTTGGACCAGTCATCGACGTGATCGATCTGGCACATCGTCGCCGGCAGCGGACAGCCGTCGACCCAGCAGGTCGCATACCGCGCCAGCACCGCTCGCCGCTGGGCCGGCGTGGCCAGCCGCACCTTACGGCCCATGTCCAGCACCTGGCCGTCGGCGTTCATGACCAACCGGATCAGGGTCGAGCTCCGTGCCAGGCGCCGGATGTCGGAGACCGGCAGCACCTGTCCGGTCGGTGTCAGGACTCCGGGCAGCCCAAGCACGCCTGGCACTCCGAACCCGGCAGGCTCGTCGGCGGCGCCAGACGTATCGGCCACATATGGCGATTCCGGCCTGCCTCGGTGCTCGTCTGTGCCCAGGCGACCAGGCATGCCACGCCGGGCGGACATGGGCAACTGTCCGGACACCCCCGGCGGGTCAGCTGGGTCAGCCCGTTCGGCTGCGTCTTGGGGTTCCTCGTGGGGTCCTTGCCATGGCCCCACGCGGACGTCCGCCATGGGCTCGTCGCCTGGATGGTCTGGCCGGTCTGCTGCCGTCGCCCGATCGCGCCGCCGGCGCGCCCGCCGTGCCTCGGCCTGGCGTCGTGCCGCCTTCTCCCATCCTTCCGACGGCTCAGGCGACCCGTCGCCGACCGCGTCGGTGACCGGAGCGATGTCCTCGATGTCTTCGGTCATATGAGGGGGCTCGGGGATGTCGGCGGGCAGCGACTCGGCGTTGACCAACACCAGCAGTTCGGTGCCGATCCGCTGTTCGAGCAGGCCGATCAACGCATCGGCGTTCCGGACCTGAAGCGGCCGGTCGTCGCCCTCCGCCCGGGGCCGCGCGTAGGCGTCCAGCAGTGCCCGCAGCCGCGCTCCCGCTTCGCGCGGCAACCTGAACTCTCCCTCCACCCCGCCCAGCACGCTGTCGCGTACCAGCAGGAACCGCCCCGCCTCGTCGGCCCGCGCCTCGCTCTCCGCCCGGTCAGTGTCCAGCAGCGATCGCAGGTATCGGCCCGCCCGGGCCACCTCACCCGCTCCCGCCCGTTCGGCCATCCGCAGCAAGATCGGCTCTGCCAGCCGCGTCTGCTCGTCGCTCAGCCCTTCGACCGCACCACAGATGGCCGCCACCACGCCTTCAGCCGCCGCCCCAGCGGCGAACCGCTCCCGGAGCAGGGGCAGTCGCGCCAGCTCCGTGGCCAGGGTGAGTGCCTGTCCGGCCCCCGACCGACTCATGCCGCCCACCGAACGCAACCACGCCCTCGTCGACGCATGGCCGGCGGAACGGGCCTGGCCTGTCCCGTGGACGCGTCCGACCCGAGCCGCGATGGCCGCGCTGAGCCGGTCTCGCGCGAAGATCAACTGTTCGGCCTCGTGCGCGCACTCCAGCCCTGACAACGGCACCGGTCCCGCGGCGACCGCCATGGCCGCACGCCGGACCTCTGCCACCAGCGCCTCCGACGGAACGTCGGAAGTTCCCCGATGCCCGTCGTCCTCGGCGCCGTCCCCTGTATACGGCCCGGCGTCCGCCATGACTGGCTCAGGGTCCGTGTCACCAGGTGTGTCACGAGCCGTGGCACCGTCCGATGACCACGCCGAGGCGCGCGCCACCAGATCCGCCCACCACTGCGGACCGAGCGACGAATAACCGCTGAAAGAACGCCGATCGTCGGCATCGGAAGACTCCACGGCACCCCCGCACCCACAACTCGAAAACCTGTGCCAACAATGCCACACGCCACCGACAATTCCCAACCGATCTCGGCTTCATGTTCGAGCGACATCAGGCGGCATTCCCAATAAATGGATTAGGCTGATAAATCCGGATCGGAGGGAGAATTCGCCACGCAGGAGTAGCAGGCGCGCGGCGCTGCTAACGTGCAAGAGGCGGAGACGGAAGGGAGCGGCCGTGCTGGTGGTACACGGGGCCTGGGTCGAGGGCCAGCTCGCGCTCTGGGCCGAGGACGGCTCGGCCATACCCCCCGGGGACCGCCCAACCACGCCCGCCGAGGTCCACTCCGCCGCACCCTCCGAGGACCAGCCGGCCGCACCCGCCGAGGACCGCCCGGCCACACTCCCCGAGGACGGCTCCGCCGTGCCCTCCGTGGAGAGGCATAGGGCGCCCGGGGAGCCTCCAGGGAGCGGCTCGGGAACAAAGGATCGCTCCGACGCCGGATCGCAGAGGCGGTCCACGACAGGGGCGCGGGGAAAGACCCGCCTCCACCCGTACGCCGCCGCCACGCACCGCATTTCCGCTGAATTAGGCTTTTGGGGAGAAATTTCGGCGGCGGCCCTCAATGCGGCCGCCGCGGGGACGCTCGACATTCTGCTCCCCAGCGGCACGAAAACCCCAATTCCCTCGGCGGAGTCGGGAATCGCGGTGAGTGTGCGGACGCCGCGAATTTCCGCCTGGCGCGTGCCCGCACTGCTCATTCCCCCGCACATGGCACTGAAGCTGCTCGACGTCGTGGACGAGATCGCCCACCAGCCCGCGGCGGCGTACGAGCCGGACGAGTCGTCCGGAGGGTCGGCGGTCCCGGCGGCGTCGCTGCGCTATCTGGCAGTCGTCGCCACCGACGTCCGCGACCTCGTGCGCCGGGGCAGGGTGCTCCCCCAGCTCGTCCCCGAGGCCGGGCGCCACGCGGCCCGCTGGCAGCCCGTCCTCACCGGTGCGGACGCCGCGCGCTTCCGCGACCTCGCGCAAGCGATGCCCCCCGTCTGCCGTGCCGTGACCGCCGCCCACACCGCCGCCCACACGGCCACCCACACCGGAGACGGCACGAGCACGGCGCACACCCGGGGAGCGGGCGAGCGCCGCTCGGCCGACGTGCTCACGGACGCGATGGCGAGCCTGGCGGACGCCGTGGTACGCGAGGCGCTGCCCGAACGCCTCCTGGGCGGGCACCGGCCCGGGACGCGCAGCCCGCTCGCCGACCGCTGGATGGTCGCCCTGACCGGCGAGGACGCCGTCATCCCCGGCGTGACACCCGGCCAGGCGGAGGAGCTCGCCGCGCCCCTGCGGGAATGGCTCGCCCAGGCGCACCGGTCCGAGGGCCCGTTCCGGGTGTCCTTCCGGCTCACCGAGCCGGAGCCCGAGGAGCCCGACGAACTCGAGGTGCTCGAGGAGCCTGAGGACACCACCCCCGAGCCCGTACGGGACGACTCGTGGCGGGTGGAGTTCGCGGTCCAGTCGACCGACGACCCGAGCCTCTACCTGCCCGCGTCCCTCGTCTGGGCGGGCGAGACCGTCCCCGGGCTGGACGGCAGGCCGGAGGAGACCCTCCTCGCCGGCCTCGGCCGCGCGGCCCGGCTGTACGGCAAGGTCGACGAGGCGCTCCGCGAGGCGCGGCCGGCGGGGGTCGACCTGGACACCACCGGCGCCTTCCACTTCCTCCGGCACGCCGCGCCCCTGCTGCAGGCGGCCGGGTTCGGCGTCCAGCTGCCGGCCTGGGCCGGGCGGACCCGGCTTGGCCTCAAGCTCACCACCCGCTCCCGGAAGGCCGGCCCGGGAGCCGCGTCGGACCAGGGGTTCGGGCTGCAGCAGCTCGTCGACTTCCGCGTCGACCTCGCCGTGGGCGGCGAGACCATCTCCGAGGAGGAGCTGGCCGAGCTGGCCCGGCTCAAGCTGCCCCTGGTCCGCGTGCGCGGCCGGTGGGTGGAGCTGGACGAGCGGCAGCTCAAGGCGGCGCTGCGGGCCGTCGAGGGACGCCGTTCCGGGCAGATGACGGCCGCCGAGGTGGTCCAGGAGGTCGTGCAGGGCGGCGACGAGGAGCTGCCGCTGGTCGAGGTCGACGCGGACGGCGCGCTGGGCGACCTGCTGTCCGGCGAGGCCGACCGGCGGCTCGCCCCGGTGCGGACGCCGGACGGCTTCCACGGGGTGCTGCGGCCGTACCAGGAACGCGGCCTGTCGTGGCTGGCGTTCCTGTCGCGGATCGGGCTGGGCGGCATCCTGGCCGACGACATGGGCCTCGGCAAGACCGCCCAGACGCTGTCGCTGCTCCTCGACGAGCGCGCGGACGGCGCGAGGCCGGCGCCGACGCTGCTGGTGTGCCCGATGTCCCTGGTGAGCAACTGGCAGAAGGAGGCCGCCAGGTTCGCGCCCACGCTGGAGGTGTACGTGCACCACGGCGCCTCCCGGCTGCGCGGCGACGAGCTCGCCGGGCGGGCGCGGGAGTGCGACCTCGTCCTCACGACGTACGGCACGGCCCTGCGCGACCGGGAGGCGCTGGCGGGCCTCGGCTGGGAGCGGGTGGTCTGCGACGAGGCGCAGGCCATCAAGAACAGCGCGGCGCGGCAGGCGCAGGCCGTGCGGTCGCTGCCGGCGCGCACCCGGCTCGCGCTGACCGGCACCCCGGTCGAGAACCACCTGGCCGAGCTTTGGTCGATCATGGAGTTCTGCAACCCGGGGCTGCTCGGCCCGGCGAGGGCGTTCCGCGACCGCTACCAGGAGCCGATCGAACGGCACGGCGACGAGACGGCGACGGCCGCGCTGAAGCGCGCGACCGGGCCGTTCGTGCTCCGGCGCCTGAAGACCGACAAGACGATCATCTCCGATCTGCCGGACAAGCTGGAGATGAAGGTCTGGTGCACGCTCACCCCGGAACAGGCGAGCCTCTACCAGGCCGTGGTCGAGGACATGCTGGGCCGCATCGCCGCGAGCGAGGGCATCGAACGGCGGGGCAACGTGCTCGCGACGATGACCAAGCTCAAACAGGTCTGCAACCACCCGGCCCACCTGTTGAAGGACGGCTCCCGCCTGGCCGGGCGCTCGGGCAAGCTGGCCCGGCTGGAGGAGCTCGCCGAGGAGATCGTGGCGGAGGGCGACAAGGCCCTGGTGTTCACGCAGTACGCCGAGCTGGGCGGGATGCTCCAGCCGTACCTGGCGGCGCATCTGGACCGGCCGGTGCTGTGGCTGCACGGCGGGCTGCCGAAGAAGCGGCGCGACGCGCTGGTCGAGCGGTTCCAGAACGAGAGCGAGCCGATGCTGTTCCTGCTGTCGCTGAAGGCGGCCGGCACCGGACTCAACCTGACGGCCGCGAGCCACGTCGTCCACCTGGACCGGTGGTGGAACCCGGCGGTGGAGGACCAGGCGACCGACCGGGCCTTCCGCATCGGGCAGACGAAGAACGTCCAGGTCAGGAAGTTCATCTGCGCGGGCACGCTGGAGGAGCGGATCGACGAGATGATCGAGCGGAAGAAGGCGCTGGCGCAGCGCGTCGTCGGCGCCGGGGAGGACTGGATCGCCGACCTGTCGACCGCGGAGCTGCGCGAGCTGTTCCGCCTGTCCCCGGAGGCGGTGCGCTGATGCCGGTGGGGAAGGACGGCTGGTTCGAGGCGGGCCGCCCGATCCGGGTCGAGGGCGGCCTGCGGGCACGCTCCCGGCGCGGCTCGATCGGCGAGCGCTGGTGGTCGCGCCGGTTCATCGACCTGCTGGAGCACGTCTGCGACCCGGGCCGGCTGAGCCGGGGCCGGGCGTACGCGCGGGCCGGTCAGGTCCTCGGCCTCGACGTCGGGCCGGGGGCGGTGAGGGCGCGCGTCCAGGGGTCGCGCCGCGAGCCGTACCAGGTGAGCGCCGAGATCCAGGCGTACGACGAGCGGGAGTGGGACGCGGTCACGGCGGCCCTGGGCGGCCGGGCGCTGTACCGGGCCAAGCTGCTGGCCGGGGAGATGCCGCCGGAGATCGAGGAGGTGTTCCACGACTGCGGCCTGCCGCTCTTCCCGGACGAGGGGGCGCTGGAGATGTCGTGCTCCTGCCCCGACTGGGGGTTCCCCTGCAAGCATCTGTCGGCGGTGCTCTACCTGCTGGCCGAGGCGTTCGACGACGACCCGTTCCTCGTGCTGGCCTGGCGGGGGATGCCGAGAGACGCCCTGCTGGACGCGCTGCGGGCGGCCCCGGCCCCTCCGGACGGGGCCGCGGCGGGCACGGCGCCGCCGGACGTCGAGGACGTGCCGTTCGCCGCGCGGCTCGCGGATCCGGCCGCGTTCTACGAGCCGGGCGCCTCGGCGGCCCGGCTGCGGGAGCGCCCTCCGGGGATCGAGCCCCCGCCCGACCTGCTGCTGCGTGCGCTCGACCCGCCCCCCGTGAAGGCGCGGCACATCCCGGTCCTCGACCTGCTCCGGCCGGCCTACCGGCGGCTCGGGGAGGCGGTCACCGGTCCTCGAACTCCTGGGGAACCATCACCCTGACGCCGTTCGGGATCGTCCTGACCAGCAGCGGGGTGCGCAGGCGCACCTCGCCGTCGATGTCGGCGGCCATCGGGGGGTCGGTCTCCAGGAGCATCTCCTGCCCGGTCACGAACGGCCCGCCGGCGAGGCTGCGCCAGCGGCCCGTGGTGGCCCTGACCAGGGTCTCGCCGAGCAGCCGCACCCGCTTGCCCGAGCCGAGCTGGTACGCGACGAGCCTGCGGTTGTCGATGCTCACGTCCCTGGCGATCTGCCAGCCGCCGTGGAAGCGGCCGTTGGCGATGTTCAGCTGGTGGGTGAGCAGCTCGTGGCGCTTGCCGTCCACCGTGATGTACGCCCGGAACGGCCGGTGCCCGGGAAGGACGGTCAGGGCGGTCAGCGGGTAGGCGGCCCGGCCGAGCAGGCGCTTGAGCCAGGGCCGCACGGTCCCGGCGACCTCGACGGAGACGCCGAAGCTGGCGAGGTTCGCGAACGGCCGGTCGCCGCACATGCCGAGATCGATGTCGGCCACCTTGCCCTCGCTGAAGACGCTGACCGCCCCGGCAAGGTCGAGCGGCAGCCCCAGGCTGCGGGCGAAGTTGTTGGTGGTGCCGAGCGGCAGCACGCCCAGGGCGACGTCCCTGCCCGCCACATATCTGACCGAGCTGCTCAGCGTGCCGTCGCCGCCGCCCACCACGAGCAGGTCGGGCTCCTGCTCGAGCGCGCGGGCTACGACGTCGCGCAGCCGGGCGGGGTCGGTCACCGGGTGGACGCCGGTCAGCCGGAAGCCGCCGGCCCGCATGAGCCTCAGCACCTCCGCGTAGCGCCGGCGGCCACGTCTGGACTTGGTGTTCACGATGACCGCGGCTTTCCGGTTCTCGTGGATCGCCGCCGTATGCTCCGCCTTGCTCCGCACGGTCACATGCTAGGCGGGAGCGCGGCGTCCCGCGCATGCCGTACGCCCTTCCCCTGCCCATGCGGCATGGCGGAAACGGGGCCGGAACGCGCCGTGCCCGGCGGCCGCGAGGGCCGCCGGGCACGGGTGCCACCGGGAGAGGACCGCTACTTCTTGGGCGGCGTCACCTGGACGATCGCGCCCAGGTCGCCGGGCAGCGGGCTGATCAGCTTCAGCACCACGCCGAGCTGCTTGCCCTCGTCGCCCGGATTGCCGGTGCCGAGGACGGTGCCGCCGATGTCCGTGCCGTACAGGTCGGTGGCCGGGGTGCCGTCGGGGTTGACGACCCGGGTCGTGTACGGCTGGTTGTCCTTGGACGGGACGACGGCGGAGGCGTCGCGCAGGCGGTAGTACAGGTTGCCGTCGCGGACCTCGATGCCCGGGTACCAGCCCTTGGCGTCGGTGAAGGTGCTCACCGCGGGCTGCTTGCCGAACGAGGTGCAGTACTCGGTGAACGGCTCGCCCTCGATGCACTCCTTGAACGGGTAGGTGCCGGCGAAGTTGAAGGCCGCGTTGGAGGACTGCGGGCGGGACGGCAGGTTCTTCAGCGTCGACGGGTCGTGCTGAGCCGCGGCGCCGGTGCGGCGCAGCGGGTCGAAGTGCGAGTCGACGATGAGGAGCTGTCCCTTCGGCCCGACCGACGGCAGGTCGAAGGTGGTGTCCGCCACGTCGTTCGTGGTGCGGGACGCGTCCCGGTACCAGACGAGCATGCCGGGCGCGTTGTACTTGATCTTCTCGACCTTCCAGGCGCCGTCGCGCAGGTAGGTCGTGTCGTACGCGTACTGCAGACCCTTGTCGAACCCGTCGAAGTTGCGCCACTCGGCCAGGTAGTACTGCGCCGCCTGGATCTGGCCGGAGAAGATGTTCCAGCCGGCGCCGCTGGTGTCGGTGAAGGTGCCGGTGGTGGCGGTCCAGCCGTTGGCGCCGTTCTCGACGTCGTCGCTCCAGACGGTCGAGGAGCCGCTGGTGACGGCGAAGTCGTCGTTGAACCAGCCGCGGCCGAGCGTGGCCGCGTCGGTGGCGTAGCGCAGACGCAGCTGGATCGTCTTGCCGGCCCACGGCGCCAGGTCGACGTACAGGTGCTGCCAGCCGCCGCTC
Source organism: Microbispora corallina (assembly GCF_016863035.1). GTDB lineage: Bacteria > Actinomycetota > Actinomycetes > Streptosporangiales > Streptosporangiaceae > Microbispora > Microbispora corallina. The sequence continues at coordinate 665,840 of NZ_BOOC01000003.1, read as the reverse complement.
TCACCGGTCAGGCCGTACTTCTTGCCGCCGAAGGTGTTGAGGTTGCCGTTGGGGTCGGTGTAGTCGTCCCCGGTGCTGGCCAGGCTGCCGTCGTCCTTGTAGATCTTCTGGTCGGTCCAGGTGGCGCCGCCGTCGGCCGACACCTCGAGGAAGCCGTAGTCCCAGTCCTGCTCGATGCCCCAGTCGCTCCACCAGCGGAACTTCGCGTCCGCGCCGGCCGGGACGTCCACCGTACGGGCGAGGCGGCTGTCGGCCCACGTCTGGTCGCTGTTCGACCACCACAGGTTCGAGCCGCTGTGCGGGGTGGACAGCACGACGTGCTTGTCGGGCAGGTTGACCCGGATGCCGTCCTCGGTGCCCTTCGGCGTGCGCGAGGTCTGGCCGAGCGCCACGAGCTTGGTCCCGTCACCCGGGTTGACGATCTTCGGGTTGGCCCAGCCGAGGACCCACTTGTCCCACAGGCCCATGTGGGTCGGCAGCGACTGGAAGATCGGGCCGGAGTGGGAGCCGCTGGACATGAGGTCCCAGAAGTCCACGTCGGAGTCGCCGGCGCCGGTGGTGTCGTACAGGTCGGGCAGGCCGAGGTCGTGGCCGTACTCGTGGGCGAAGACGCCGACCCCCGCGTCCTCCGGCTGGAGGATGTAGTTGGAGATCTTCACGTTCGAGCCGGGCACGGTGTAGCCGCCCGCCACGTCGCTGGAGTGGGCCCACAGGGAGAAGGTGCCCTCGGCGCCGCCGCCGCCGGACTTGTCCTCACCGGCGTGGATCAGCACCAGGTGGTCGATGACGCCGTCCGGCTCGTCGTAGTTGCCGTCGCCGTCGACGTCCGACACGTCTTCCTTGTCGTAGTCGGCCCACGGGAAGCTCGGGTCGGACTTGGCCAGGGCGTTCACCGCGTCGATGGGCAGCTGCGCCGCGCCGCGCGGGTTGTCGGGGTGGCCGGCCATCTCCTGCGGGTAGGTGCCGCACCGGCCGGCGCCGTACCACGCCTCGGAGTGCGGGACCTTGATCCAGCCGACCGCCTGGCCGGTGACGGTGTAGGCGCCCTTCGACAGCTCCTCGTACATGTTCTTCATGGTGGAGCCGGAGATGTCGATGCCCTTCTTGCCGTCCCGGGGGTCGGTCAGGTCCGGGCGGACCCGGGTGGTGATCCCCTTGGAGGTGTAGAGCATGTTGTTGTAGTGCGCCGTGTTGAAGTCGGCGACCCACATCGAGTTGTTGTCCTTGCCCCCGCCGGCGGCGGTGGCGGGGTTCGGGATGTGGTTGTGCAGCGGGCCGTTCAGCTTGGTGCCGGCCGGCTCGGTCACGCAGTCGTTGACGTCGTCGATCGTCTTCGGGTGGGACCACCCGGAGAAGTCGTCGTTCGCCTGGTCGTTGAACTCGACCAGCAGCGTGAGGAGCTTGGCCGTCTTCGTGGTGTTCGCCTTCTTGTAGATGAAGTCGAACGGGTTCTTGCCGGTCCGGAGGGCCTGCTTCTCGTGCTTGGCCAGCACACGGGCGGCGACCGGGTTGCCGCTGGCGAACTTGTGGTCGATCGCCTGCGCCAGGGCTGCCGTGCGCCTGGCCCCCTTCGACGGCACCTTCTCGTCGATGACCGACACGTCACTCTGCACGCGGGGTGGCGCGTAGTTGATGTAGTGGTCCTTCGCGGAAGGCTGATAGCCGGCCGTGGGGGTTGCCGCGCCTGCGGCGGCCAGGCCTCCTGCCGCCAGGCCCAGCGCGGGCACGATCGCGGCGAGACGCCGGATTCTTCTGGACAACGAGATCCCTTCCCGTCCGGGTTCCCCGGACACCATGCGCGGCGCGCCGGGATGAGCACGCATGCGGGACCTTAAGCGACAAGGTAAAGAGAAGGTAAAGCGCCTTTGACGATGGTTGTAAAAACGTGATTACACCGAAATGATCTGTTTAGTCCGGTTACCACCACGACGGGGTCCGTGCCGTAAAGTCCAGTCGTGCACGACCTCATTGCCGCGCTGCCCGAAGGACGGGTCCTGACCGACCCGGACGTGACCGAGTCGTATGCCCGCGACCGCACGTTCGTCCCGCCGGGACGTCCCCTCGGCGTCGTCCTCGCCCAGACCCGCGACGACGTCGTCACCACGCTGCGCTGGGCGACCGAGAACCGGGTGCCGGTCGTGCCGCGGGGCGCGGGCACCGGCCTCGCGGGGGGCGCCACCGCCACCGACGGCAGCGTCGTGCTGTCGCTCGCCCGGATGACCGCGATCCGCGAGCTGTCCCCGCAGGACGAGATCGCCGTCGTCGAGCCCGGCGTCATCACGGCCGACCTCGACCGCGCGGCCCGCGAGCACGGGCTCATGTACGCCCCGGACCCCTCGTCGTACGAGATCTCGACGATCGGCGGGAACCTGGCGACGAACGCGGGCGGCCTGCGGTGCGTGAAGTACGGCGTGACCCGCGACTCCGCCCTCGGCCTGGAGGTCGTGCTGGCCGACGGCCGGATCCTCGACACGGGCCGGCGGACGATGAAGGGCGTCACGGGCTACGACCTGACCGGGCTGTTCGTGGGCTCGGAGGGGACGCTTGGCGTGATCACGGCGGCCACTCTACGGCTGAGGAGGGTGCCGCGCGAGGTCCACACGGTCGCGGCCGAGTTCATGTCGTTGCGTGACGCGGCGGCCGCCGTGTCCGCCATCATCGCGGCCGGCTGCCAGCCGTCCCTCCTGGAGCTGATGGACCGCACCACGCTGGAGGCCATCGACGACTGGAAGAACATCGGGCTGGAGCCGCAGACCCGGGCCATGCTGATCGCCCAGTGCGAGGGCCCCCCGGACGAGATGGCGGCCCTGTGCGAGGAGACGGCCTCGTTCGTCGCGGTGTCCTCGACCCCCGAGGAGGCCGCGGAGCTGATCGGCATCCGTCGGCTCGCCTACCAGGCCAAGGAGCGGATCGGGCAGTGCCTCGTCGAGGACGTCTGCGTGCCCCGGTCCGTGCTGCCCGACATGATCTCCAGGATCGAGGAGGCCGCCGCCCGCCACGAGGTGACGATCGCCACCGTGGCCCACGCCGGCGACGGCAACCTGCACCCGGTCTTCATCTTCGAGCGCGGCCTCGCCAAGCCGCCGGCCGAGGTGTGGGCGGCCGCCGACGAGGTGTTCCGCGCCGCCCTCGATCTCGGCGGGACCCTCACCGGCGAGCACGGCGTCGGCCTGCTCAAGAAGCGGTGGCTGGGCCTGGAGGCGGGCCCCCTGGTGACCGAGCTGCACCAGGGCATCAAGCAGGTGTTCGACCCGCTCGGCATTCTCAACCCCGGAAAGGCCATCTGACCGCTGGTAGCGTTTGGCTCCATTGTCATGTTCAGTGTCACGTTCGGCGCACTTCGGGGGCGATGGTGGCGTTAGAGGACGGCGATCCGGCGCGTCTGGGCCCGTACACGCTCGTCGACCGCCTCGGCGAGGGCGGCCAGGGCGTCGTCTTCCTGGGCCGCGGCCCCGCGGGCGGGCAGGTCGCGGTGAAGCTGCTGCACACGCGGCTGACCGCCGACCCCGAGGCGCGGGAGCGGTTCCTGCGCGAGGTCGCGCTGGCCCAGCGGGTGGCGCCCTTCTGCACCGCCCCCGTCCTGCACGCCGACCTCGCGGGCAACCAGCCGTACATCGTGAGCGAGTTCGTCCCTGGGCCGTCGCTGCGGCAGCTCGTGGAGCGGGAGGGGCCGCGGCGGGGCGCCGCGCTCCAGCGGCTCGCGATCAGCACGGCGACGGCGCTGGCCGCCATCCACCGGGCCGGGATCACGCACCGCGACTTCAAGCCGGCCAACGTGCTCATGGGGCCGGAGGGCCCTGTCGTCATCGACTTCGGGGTGGCCAGGGCGCTCGACTCGCCGCAGGCGACGGCGACCGGCGCGTCCATCGGCACACCGGCCTACCTGGCTCCCGAGGTGCTGTCGGGCGGCGCGGCACGGGGGGCCGCCGACATGTTCGCCTGGGGCGTCACCATGGTGTTCGCCGCCACCGGACGCCCCGCCTTCGGGGCCGACACGATCCCCTCGGTGATCACCCGCATCCTGCACGCCGAGCCCGACCTCGGTGACCTCGCGCCGCCCCTGCGGGACATCGTCGCCGCCTGCCTGTCGAAGAACCCCGCGCTGCGTCCGGCGGCCGAGGACGTGGTCGCCCGGCTCACCGGCGGGCCGGTCGCCCCCGTGCCGCAGCCCGTTCCCCCCGCGCCTCCCGGGCCTCCCCGGCCTCCTGCTCCGTCCCGGCCGCGGGGACGGCGCGCCAGGCCGGCGCGGCCCCGGCGGACCGCGCTGACCTGGACGGCCGCCGGGATCGCGGCGTCCGCGCTCGCGGCCGCGGCCTTCCTGGTGCCGAACTGGGTGTCCGCCCGGCAGATCTCCTCAGAGGACGCCCTCGGCCCGCTGCCGGGGGCCGCCTCCGCCTCGGCCGGCGCCGAGCCGCAGGTCTCCACGCCGTCCCCGCCGGCCACCCCGAAGGGGCACAGGACCGGGCGGCCCTCGCCGGCCTCGACGGCCGGGCGGCCCCGGGAGGACGCGACGGCCGCCCCCACCCGGACGCGCCCGGCGCACCCGTCGCCCACCCCTGACCGCTCCGGCGGATCGACGCCCGCCCCCTCGGCGGCCGGGCCCACGGCCACCCCGAAACCGACGGCGGAACCCACCGCCCAGCCCACCGTGAAGCCGACGGCGACGCCGACGAAAACCCCGACGAAGGCCCCGACCAGCGCGCCCAAGCCCAACCCCTACACGGCCAAGGGCGTCTGCGGGACCGGCTACGCCGTGGTCGACTCGCACTCCTACGGCGGGCAGGCCACGACGTACCTGCTCTACAGCTCCTCCACCGGCCGCAACTGCGTGGTCACCCTGTCCCGCTACGTGATGCCGGGCAAGGTGAGGATGGGCGCGGTCCTGAAGGTCCAGGGCGGGGCGTCGGCCGCCGACTCGGGCTCCTACACGGCGTACGCCGGCCCGCTGCGCCTGGCCGCCGCCGGCAAATGCGTGATCTGGGGCGGCGGGTACGGCAGCACGAGCTGGAGCAGCGCGTGGTCCCACTGCGGCTGACCCGGGCGGGCGGCGCCACGGCACCGCGGCGGCCCGGTGAGGTGACGGCGCGTTGACGTGACGGCGCGTTGACGTGACGGCGGCCAACCCGGAGGATCTTCCCGTGATTGAACGTGGTTCGGTGGTGGCATGACGGCACTCGTGAGCCGGCTGGACACCTCCAGCGGCGAGTACGGCGCCCGGCGCGCCGCCATGCTGACGAAGATCGCCGAGCTGGAGGCCGAGCACGCCAAGGCCGTGGCCGGAGGCGGGCCCAAGTACGTCGACCGGCACAGGGAGCGGGGCAAGCTGCTCGCGCGCGAGCGGATCGAGCTGCTCGTCGACCCCGACTCGCCGTTCCTGGAGCTGTCCCCGCTGGCGGCCTGGGGCACCGAGTTCCCCGTGGGGGCGAGCGTGGTGACCGGGATCGGCGTGATCGAGGGCGTCGAGTGCGTCGTCACGGCCAGCGACCCGACCGTGCGCGGCGGCGCGTCCAACCCCTGGACGCTGCGCAAGACGCTCCGGGCCGCCGACATCGCGCTCGAGAACCGCCTGCCGTACGTGAACCTGGTCGAGTCGGGCGGCGCCGACCTGCCGTCGCAGAAGGAGATCTTCATCCCGGGCGGCCGCGTCTTCCGGGACCTGACCCGGCTGTCCGCCGCCGGCGTCCCGACGATCGCGCTGGTCTTCGGCAACTCGACCGCGGGCGGGGCGTACGTGCCCGGCATGAGCGACCACGTGGTCATGGTGCGGGAACGCGCCAAGGTGTTCCTGGGCGGCCCGCCGCTGGTGAAGATGGCGACCGGCGAGGAGTCCGACGACGAGTCGCTGGGCGGCGCCGAGATGCACGCCCGCACCTCCGGCCTCGCCGACCACCTGGCGGCCGACGAGCACGACGCGCTGCGCATCGGCCGGCGGATCGTGCGGCGGCTCAACCGGCGCCGGCCGGTCCCCTCCCCCGCTGTCGCGCCCCCGCCGCTGTACGACGAGGACGAGCTGCTCGGCATCGTGCCCGAGGACCTGAAGATCCCGTTCGACCCGCGCGAGGTGATCGCCCGGGTGGTGGACGGCAGCGACTTCGACGAGGTCAAGCCGCTGTACGGGCCGAGCCTGGTCACGGGCTGGGCGGCGGTCCACGGCCACCCGATCGGGATCCTCGCCAACGCCCGCGGGGTGCTGTTCGGCGAGGAGGCCCAGAAGGCGGCGCAGTTCATCCAGCTGGCCGACCAGACCCGCACCCCGCTGGTCTTCCTGCAGAACACGACCGGCTACATGGTCGGCAGGGACTACGAGCAGAGCGGCATCATCAAGCACGGCGCCATGATGATCAACGCGGTGTCCAACTCGACCGTCCCGCACATCACGATCGTCATGGGCGCCTCCTACGGCGCGGGCAACTACGGGATGTGCGGCCGGGCCTACGACCCCCGGTTCCTGTTCACCTGGCCGAGCGCGAAGTCGGCCGTCATGGGCCCCGCCCAGCTCGCGGGCGTCATGTCGATCGTCGGCCGCGCCGCCGCCGAGGCCCGCGGCCAGGAGTACGACGAGGAGGCCGACGCGGCCATGCGGCAGGCCGTGGAGGCCCAGATCGAGGCCGAGTCGCTGGCGTTCTTCCTGTCCGGCAGGCTCTACGACGACGGGGTGATCGACCCCAGGGACACCCGTACGGTCCTCGGGCTGTGCCTGTCCGCGATCGGCAACGCGCCCGACGCCGGCCGCGCCGGCTACGGCGTCTTCCGGATGTGAGCAGAGGGACGGCGACAATGATCGAGCGGTTGCTGGTGGCCAACCGGGGCGAGATCGCCCGGCGCGTGTTCCGCACCTGCCGTGAGCTGGGGATCGGCACGGTCGCGGTGTTCTCCGACGCCGACGCGTCCGCGCCGCACGTGGCCGAGGCCGACCGGGCCGTACGGCTGGGGGCGCCGCTGTCGTACCTCGACCCGGCGCTGGTCGTGGACGCGGCCCGCAGGGCGGGGGCGGACGCGGTGCACCCGGGGTACGGCTTCCTGTCGGAGAACGCCGCCTTCGCCCGGGCCGTCCTGGACGCCGGGCTCACCTGGATCGGGCCGTCCCCGGAGGCCGTCGCGGCGATGGGCTCGAAGATCGAGGCGAAGGCGCTGATGGCCGAGGCGGGGGTGCCGGTCCTGCCGACATTCCCAATCGGGCCCGGCGGGCTCGCCGAGGAGCTGACGCGGCAGCTGCCCGAGGTGGAGACGCCCCTGCTGATCAAGGCGTCCGCGGGAGGCGGCGGCCGTGGGATGCGGGTCGTCCGCGACCCGGCCGATCTGCCCGCCGCCGTCGAGGCGGCCCACCGGGAGGCCCTGGCGGCGTTCGGCGACGGCACGCTGTTCGCCGAGCCGCTGCTGGAGGGCGCCCGGCACATCGAGGTGCAGATCCTCGCCGACGCCCACGGCACGGTCTGGGCCCTCGGCGAGCGGGAGTGCTCGATCCAGCGCCGCCACCAGAAGGTCATCGAGGAGGCCCCCTCCCCCGCCGTCACCCCCGAGCTGCGCAGGGAGCTGTGCGAGGCCGCGATCAGGGCGGCCCGGGCCATCGGGTACGTCGGGGCGGGGACCGTCGAGTTCCTGCTCGCGGCGGGCGGCGGCTTCCACTTCCTGGAGATGAACACCCGCCTGCAGGTCGAGCACCCGGTCACCGAGGCGGTGTACGGCGTCGACCTCGTGCGCCTGCAGATCGAGGTGGCCGAGGGCGTGCAGCTGGCCGCGCTGCCGCCGAGCCCGGTCGGCCACGCCATCGAGGCCCGCCTGTACGCCGAGGACGCCGACGGGCGCCCGCAGACCGGTGTGCTCCACCGGTTCGAGGTGCCGGGCGTGGACGGCGAGTTCGCGCTGGGCGCGCGGCTGCGCCTCGACTCGGGCGTGGTGTCCGGCGCCGAGGTCGGCGTCCACTACGACCCCATGCTCGCCAAGGTCGTGGCGTACGCGCAGACCCGCGGCCAGGCCGCACGGCGCCTCGCGGGGGCGCTCGCCCGGGCCCGCGTGCACGGGCTCACCACCAACCGCGACCTGCTCGTCACCGTGCTGCGGCACCCCGAGTTCCTGTCGGGGGCGCTCGACACCGGGTTCCTCGACCGCCACCCCTCGACCGCGCCGCTGGCCGGCCCGGAGGCCGTCCGGCTGTCGGCGCTCGCGGCGGCGGTGGCCGCGGCCGAGGGCCGCAGGGCCGCCGCCCCCGTGCTGGGCGGCCTGCCCACCGGCTGGCGCAACGTCCCCTCCCGGCCGCAGCGCGCCGTGTTCGAGACCGAGGCCGGGGAACGGCTGGAGATCGCCTACCGCTTCACCAGGGACGGCCTGCGGGCCGAGGGCTTCGACGGCGTCGCGCTCGTGTCGGCGGCCCCGGACGCAGTGGTGCTGGAGGAGGAGGGCGTGCGGCACACGTTCGACGTGGCCGCCTACCCGGGCGTGGTCCACGTCGACTCCCCGCTCGGGCCCGTGCGGCTCACGCCGGTCGACCGGCTGCCCGAGCCGGTCGAGCAGGTCGCGCCGGGGTCGTTGCTGGCCCCCATGCCGGGTACGGTCCTGCGTGTCGAGGTGGCGCCCGGCGACACCGTGACGGCCGGGCAGCCCGTGGTCGTGCTGGAGGCCATGAAGATGGAGCATCGGATCGTGTCGAACGCCTCCGGGGCCGTGTCCGCCCTGAACGTCGCCCCCGGCCGCCAGGTCGAGGCCGGCGCGGTCCTCGCCGTGATCGAGGAGGGCTGATGGCCGGCGACGGCGAGGTCCTGGTCCGGCGCGCCGAGAAGGACGGCGTGGCCACCGTCACGCTCGACTCGCCGCGCAACCGCAACGCCCTGTCGGCCCGGCTGCTCGGGCAGCTCGACGAGGCCCTCACGTGGGCGCTCGCCGAGCCGGCCGTACGGGTGATCGTGCTGACCGGGGCCGGGCCGGTGTTCTGCGCGGGCGCCGACCTCAAGGAGCAGCGCGCCGGGGCCGCCCCGGTCACCGCGTCGTTCCCCGACATCATGAGCCTCATCTGGGAGAGCCCGAAGCCGGTCGTGTGCCGCCTGAACGGCACGGCCCGGGCGGGCGGCCTCGGCCTGGTCGCCGCGTGCGACTTCGCCGTCGCCCCCGACACCGCGTCGTTCGCGTTCAGCGAGGTGCGGCTCGGCGTGGCGCCCGCGATGATCGCCGTGACCTGCCTGCGCAGGCTCGACCCCCGGGCCGCCGCCGAATACTTCCTCACCGGCGAGGTCTTCACCGCGACGCGCGCCGCGGAGATCGGGCTGCTCACGAAGGCGGTCCCCGAGCAGGACCTCGACGCCGCGGTGGCCCACTACACGGACATGCTGCTGCGCGGCGGCCCCGAGGCACTGGCGATCACCAAGAGGCTCGTCCGCGAGGTGCCGCTCATGCCCGTGGACGAGGGGTTCCGGGCGATGGCGGCGCTGTCGGCCGAGCGGTTCACCTCGGCGGAGGGACAGGAGGGCATCCGGGCGTTCATGGAGAAGCGGCCGGCCGCCTGGATCCCCGGCGCCGCCGAAGCCCCCCGCGCGAGTTCCGGCGGCGGCTCGGACGGCGGCTCACGCGCTGGCTCAGGCAGTGGCTCAGGCGGGCCCGGCGACGGTTCCGGCTCGCGGTGAGCGGCTCCCCCGGCGGCCCGCTCCGGGTGGCCAACTGCAGCGGCTTCTACGGCGACCGCCTGTCGGCCGCGCGTGAGATGGTCGAGGGCGGCCCGATCGACGTGCTGACCGGCGACTGGCTGGCCGAGCTGACCATGATGATCCTCGCGGGGAACCGGCTCAAGGGCCGGCCGGGGTACGCCCGGACGTTCCTGACGCAGATGGAGCAGGTGCTGGGCACCTGCCTCGACCGGGGCGTCAAGGTCGTCGCGAACGCCGGCGGGCTCGACCCGGCGGGCTGCGCGCGGGCCGTCGAGGACCTGGCCGACCGGCTGGGCCTGCGGGCGTCCGTCGCCTGCGTCACCGGCGACGACCTGATGCCGTTCGCCGGGCGGCACATGGACACCGGCGAGCCCCTCCCGGCCGGTCCGCTCACCGCCAACGCCTACCTCGGCGGACGGCCGATCGCCGTGGCCCTCGAACACGGCGCCGACGTCGTGGTCACCGGGCGGGTCACCGACGCCGCGCTCGTCACCGGGCCGGGCATGTGGCGGTTCGGGTGGCGGCCCGAGGACCTGGACGCCCTCGCCGGGTCGGTCGTCGCCGGGCACGTCATCGAGTGCGGCTGCCAGGCGACCGGCGGCAACTACGCGTTCTTCCGGGACGTCCCCGACCTCGCCCACTGCGGCTTCCCCATCGCGGAGCTGCACGCGGACGGGTCGAGCGTGATCACCAAGCATCCCGGCACCGGCGGCCTGGTCTCGGTCGGCACGGTCACGGCCCAGCTCCTCTACGAGATCGGGTCGCCCCGCTATCTCGGGCCGGACGTCGTGGCCCGGTTCGACACGATCCGGCTGGAGCAGGAGGGCCCAGACCGCGTACGGATCTCCGGGGTGCGCGGGGAGCCGCCGCCGGCGACGCTGAAGGTCGCCGTCAACCACCTGGGCGGCCACCGCAACACGATGACGCTGGTCCTCACCGGCCTGGACATCGAGGCGAAGGCCCGGCTGGCCGAGGAGGCGATCTGGGCCCGCGTGCCGAAGGAGTCGTTCGAACAGGTCCACGTCGAACTCACCCCGCTGACCGCCGGAACCGCTCCGGGCGACGCCGCGGCGGGCACGGCGCTGCTGCGGATCACCGTGATGGACCCCGACCCGCGGAAGGCGGGCCGCGCGTTCTCCTCGGCCGTGGTCGAGACCGGGCTCGCCGGCTACCCCGGCTTCCACGCCCTCACGCCGCCCGGCGACGCCTCGCCGTACGGGGTCTACCGGCCCTCGCTCGTGGACGCGGCGGACGTGCTGCCCGTCGTCACGCTCGGGGACCTGCGGATCGAGGTGCCCCACACCCCGCCCGCCGGCACCGCCAGCGGGATCACCGAGCCGGCCGTGCCGCCGGCCCTCGCGGCCGCCGAGCCCGGAGCTCAGCCGGGGGCGCTCCGTCCGCTGGGCGAGATCGCCGGCGCCCGGTCGGGCGACAAGGGCGGCGACGCCAACCTCGGCGTGTGGGTGGGCACCGACGAGCGGTACGCCTGGCTGGCCGCCTTCCTCACGGCCGACCGGCTGCGCGCGCTGCTGCCGGAGACGGGCGACCTGCCCATCGAGCGGTACGACCTGCCGGGCCTCCGGGCCCTCAACTTCGTCGTACGGGGACTGCTGGGCCTGGGGGTGGCCGCCAGCCCGCTCCTGGACGCCCAGGCGAAGGCCCTCGGGGAACGGCTGCGGGCGGTCCCGGTGCCCCTGCCGGACTGACGACCCCTAAGATTGCGCGCAATTGCTCATTGAGCGCGCAATAGTCGTCCAAGGGGGAGAAAGAGCCATGCGACTGCGGTTTCTCGGCTCCACATCGGAGGCGGGGGCCTGCCCCTCCCTCTACGCCACCGACCGCGGCACCATCGTCGTCCAGGGCCTGGAACTGGCCGACGCCGAGGCCCGCGGCGACCTGCTGCACGTGCTGGACGGCGAGACGGCCGTCGAGGTGCCGCGCGAGCTCCTGACCGAGATCGCCCGCCGTGTCCTGACAGATCAGTTGATAGATCACGATTAGGGACTTCCCTATGGCTCGGGCGGACCGCCCGGGTCTACCTTGGTCCGCACCACGGCCGGAGGTGGGAGTGAGCGGGTTCCAGCAGGCGCGGATCGACCTCGGGGCCCAGCTGCGCCAGTTGCGGGAGAACGCCCGCCTGTCCGGCAAGGACCTGGCAGAACGGCTCCGCTGGCAGCCGTCGAAGGTGTCCAGGATCGAGAACGCCCGCCAGACGGCGACCGAGGACGACGTGGTCGTCTGGGGCCAGGCCGTCCAGGCGGACCCGGACACGATCGACGAGCTCATCCGGCAGGCGGCCGGGCTGCTGGAGCGGCAGGACTCCTGGCGGCAGCGGCACAGGAGCGGCCTGGAGGCGCTCCAGGAGGACATCCGCGACCTGGAGTCGCGGACCCGCCTCTTCCGGGTCTTCGAGCCCGGCGTCGTGATCGGCCTGCTGCAGACGGCCGAGTACGCCCGGCACATCTTCAGCAAGGTCCGGCGGCTCTACGAGACGACCGACGACGTGGACGCCGCCATCCGGGTGCGGATGCAGCGGCAGGAGATCCTGTACGACCAGGGCCGCCGGTTCCGGTTCGTCGTCCCTGAGGCCGTGCTGCGGTACCGGCTCGCGCCCCCCGACGTGATGCGCGGCCAGCTCGACCGGCTGATCGCGGTGACCACGCTGCCGAACGTCGAGTTCGGGATCGTGCCGTTCGCCGCGCCGCTGCCGTCGGCGCCCCTCAACTCGTTCTGGATCTACAACGACTCCCTGGTCGGCGTCGCGACCAGGACCCGTGACCTGCTCCTTCGCGACGCGGAGGACGTCGCCTTCTACGCCCAGGCGTTCGAGGAGTACTGCGAGGTGGCGGTCTTCCGCGACGCGGCCCGCGCCCTCATCGTCCGGGCCCTCGACGGCTACGCCGGACAATCGGGCGACTGATCCCGGCAATTGCTTGAAGATCACGCCGGCCGCGTGCAATTCTGTCTCTCCTACGGGAGGTGACGGCGTTGGTCGACACGGTTGCCGGAATCCAGGAGTTCGCCTCCGCCGTCCGCGGGCACATCGATCTGTCCGTCCGGGTCGTCGGCGGGGCGCCCCCTCGGGTGCAGGTCCGCAACCGCTTCAGCGACACCCTGTCGGAGACGGTGACCTGTTCGGACGAGGGCGCGTTCGTCACCTCGTGGGGCTACCGGCTGGGGACGGTGGAGAGCGTCCAGGACGCCGCCGCCCGGCTGGCGTACCTCATGGCCGCCCTCCCCGCCTGACTCCCCTCGCCGCCTACTTCCCGAGCGCGGTCTGCAGGTCCATGACGTGGTCCTGGGTCTGCTGCAGGAGCGGGCGCAGCGCTTCGGCCACGTCGTGCAGGCCCAGCGCCTCCGCCTGCTCCACCCGCTCCCGGTAGCGCCGAAGCTGCTCCTGCTCCAGCTCCAGGTCGAGCGCGAGGGCCGCGGCCCCCTCGGTGGCCACCGGCACCTCGGGCACCCGCACGCTGGGCACGCCGCCGAGGAAGTCGATCTGCTCCGCCAGCGTGCTCGCGTGGTTCAGCTCCTGGCCGAGGTGCTGCTTGAGCTCCTCGATGATGGACAGGTACTCGGCGCCCTTGATCGTCGCCGCGTGCTGGACGTACTGGACGATCGAGCGGTACTCGCTTTCCAGGTCCTCGTTGAGGAGCGCGATGAAGGCCTCGCTGTCCATGCGTGATCATCCTTTCGTTCACGGGAGGCCATTCCCGTACCCGTCCGGTCGCGACCCGAACGCGGTCAGCCCAGCGTGAACCGTATTCGGACGGCGTGAGGCGCCCGGTCAGGACGGGTTCAGCACCGCCATGGCCGCGTTGTGCCCGGGGATGCCGCTGACGCCGCCGCCGCGCCTGGCCCCCGCGCCGCACAGCAGGAGCCGCTCGTACGGCGTCTCCACGCCCCAGGGCCCGTGGTCGCCCGGCTCGGCGTACGGCCAGGACAGGTCGCGGTGGAAGATGTGGCCGCCGGGCAGCCCGGCCTCCCTCTCCAGGTCGACGGGCGTCTTCGCCTCCAGGCACGGCTCACCGGAGGGGGCGCGCAGCAGGCAGTCCTCGATCGGCTCGGCCAGCACGGCGTCGACCGACGCGAGCGTGCGGCGCACGGCCTCCCGTGCGGCCTCCGCGCCGGTCCGCGGGTCGCGGAAGAGCCGGGCCGGCATGTGCAGCCCGAACAGCGTCATCGTGTGGGCGCCCGCCTCGCGCAGCGACGGCCCGAGGATCGAGGGGTCGGTGAGCGAGTGGCAGTACACCTCGGCCGGCGGCAGGTCCGGGATCCGCCCGGCCGCGGCCTGCGCGTACGCAGCCGCGAGCTGGTCGCGGCCCTCGTTGATGTGGAACGTCCCGCTGAACGCCTCGGCCGGGTCGACCTCGAGGTCCTTCAGGCGCGGCAGCCGGGACAGCACCATGTTGATCTTCAGCTGGGCGCCCTCGGGGATCTCCGGCTCCTCGCCGAGCAGGCGGGCGAGGACGGCGGGCGGCACGTTGGCCAAGATCCGGCCCGCGGTCACCGTGTGCTCGGCGCCGCCGTCGTCCCGGAAGGCCACCTCCCCCGTGCCGGGGTCGATCCCGAGGACCTCGGCGTCGGTGCGGATCTCGGCGCCGCCGCGGCGGGCGGCCTCGGCGAGCTCCGCGGTGACCGCGCCCATGCCGCCGACGGGGACGTTCCAGTCGCCCGTGCCGTCGCCGACCACGTGGTAGAGGAAGCACCGGTTGGCCAGCAGGTCCGCCGACGGGTCGGCGAACGTGCCGATCAGCGCGTCGGTGAGCACCACCCCGCGGACGGTGTCGTCGGCGAAGCGCCCGGCCACCGTCTCGCCCACCGGCCGCTCGAACAGGTCGCGCCAGGCCTCGTCGTCCCCCACGACCGCGCGCAGGGCCGTACGGTCGCGCAGGGGTTCGAGCAGGGTCGGCGCGACCCGGCGGGCCACCTCGCCCACCATGCCGTAGAACCGCGTCCAGGCGTCCAGGTCGGCGCGGCCGCCGGTCACGGCCTCGAAGGAGGCCGCGGTGCGTCCCTCGTCCGCCGTGTCGACCAGCAGGCCGGTGCCGCCGACCGGCGTGTACGACGAGAACCTCCGGCGGCGCAGGTCCAGGCCGAGCCCGAGCTCCTTGACGATCTTCGTCGGCAGCAGGCTGACCAGGTAGGAGTAGCGCGACAGCCGGGCGTCCACGCCGGGGAAGGCCTGGGCGGAGACGGCGAGGCCGCCGACGTGGCCGAGGCGTTCGAGGACGAGCACGCGCCGCCCGGCCCGCGCGAGGTACGCGGCGGCGACCAGGCCGTTGTGCCCGGCTCCGGCGATGACGGCGTCGTAGTGCGATCGAGGCATGGCGGGGTCTCCCCGGTTGACGGGCGCGGGTTCCGGAGGGCGCGGCGGGCGTGAGGCGGCTCGCCGGGCGCGGGGGTGGGGTGGGCGGGGGTCGCGCGGGGGACGTCAGAGACCGGTCGGCCAGTGGGGGTCCGGCCGGGGACCCTCAAGCACCTCAAATGGCACCATGCCCGGCACAATATCCCGAAGCGGACATCTTCCGCCAACCCTCGAACAGGAGAGACATGCGCGTATCCGATGAGGTCGCCGAGGCGCTGGCCGCGGGCCGGCCGGTCGTCGCCCTGGAGTCCACCATCATCTCCCACGGGCTGCCGCAGCCCCGCAACCTCCAGGTGGCCCTGGAGCTGGAGGAGATCGTCCGGGAGGCGGGGGCCGTCCCGGCCACAGTGGCCGTCCTCGACGGCGTGCCGCGGGTGGGCCTCGGCAAGGACGGCCTGGAGCGGATCGCCACCGAGCCGGGGCTGCGCAAGCTGGGCTTCCGGGATCTCGCGCCGGCCGCCGCGCTGCGGCTGAGCGGCGCCACGACGGTCTCGGGGACCTCCTTCCTGGCCGCCCGGGCCGGCGTGCGGGTCTTCGCCACCGGAGGGCTCGGCGGCGTCCACCGGGGCTACACCGCCGTGCAGGACGAGTCGGCCGACATCGACACCCTGAGCCGTACGAGGATCACCGTCGTCTGCGCGGGCGTGAAGTCGATCCTCGACGTGCCGGCCACGCTCCAGCGGCTGGAGACCCGTCAGATCACGGTCGTGGGCTACCGGACCGACGAGTTCCCCGGCTTCTACCTCCACAGCTCGGGCGAGCCGGTCGACTGGCGGATCGAGAGCCCCGAGGAGGCGGCGGGCGTCATGCGGGCCCAGGACGCCCTCGGCGGGCTCGACACCGCGCTGATCGTGGCCAACCCCGTGCCGGTCGGCGAGCAGCTCGACCCGGAGCTGCACGACCGCGTGCTCGCCGAGGGCCTGCGGGTCGCCGAGGAGCGGGGCGTCGCCGGTCAGGCCATCACGCCGTTCCTGCTGGAGTATCTGGTGAACGCGACCGGCGGCGCCTCGCTGGAGGCGAATCTGGCCGCCGTACGGGGCAACACCCGGCTCGCCGGCGCCATCGCGGCGGCCTGGGTCCGGGAGCACTAGGCGTGCCCACCGGCCTGCTGGTGATCGGCGACGTCGTCACCGACGTGGTGGCCCTGCACGGGCCGCTGGCCGCCGGGACCGACACCCCTGCCGACATCGCGCTGCGCCCGGGCGGCTCCGGGGCGAACACCGCGTCGTGGGCCGCCCACCTCGGCGCCGACACCCGGTTCCTGGGGCGGGCCGGGTACGACACCGGCGAGTGGCACATCGCGGAGCTGGCCGGCGCCGGGGTGCGGCCCCACGTGGCGGTCGACCCCGGCCGTCCCACGGCCATCGTCATCGCCATGGTGGACGCGACCGGCGAGCGGTCCATGCTCACGAACCGGGGCGCGGGCGGCCACATCGGCGTCGGCGACTGGTCGCCCTCCCTCCTCGACGGGGTCGGCCACCTCCACGTCTCGGGCTACACGCTGTTCGCCGAGCCGGGACTGGAGCTGGCCCGGCTCGCGATGCACGAGGCCAGGGAGCGGGGGGCGACCGTGAGCGTCGACCCGGCGTCGTCCGGGTTCCTGCGCGATTTCGGCCCCGAGCGCTTCCTGCGGGAGACGGCCGCCGCCGGAATCGTGATCCCCAACCGGGAGGAGGCCCTGCTGCTGACGGGCGAGCCCGGGAGCCCCGAGGCCGCGGCCGAGATCCTCGGCGCCCGGTACGGCGTCGCGGCCGTCAAGATCGGCGCCGAGGGGGCGCTGCTGTCCCGGGAGGGCCGTATAGTCGCCAGGGCGGCCCCGCCCGCTACCGTCGTGACGGACTCGACGGGAGCCGGGGACGCCTTCGCCGCCGGATTCCTGACCGGCCTGCTGGCCGGGGTTCCCGACGAGGAGGCGCTGCGAAGGGGGTGCTCGGCGGGGGCGGCGGCGGTCGCGCAGGTGGGCGGCCGGCCGAAATTTGGGAACTTTACCCTATTGACACCAATTGCTGGTTTGCCGCGTAAGCTGCACCATTAGCAACATGCGTCACTCTCGGGAGGGTGCGGTCAAGCCGATGGACGCCGAGTCAACGATCTGCCTGAGCGACCTCGTACCGGCCCTGCGCTGGAGCCGTCCTCAGCAGGTGGCCGAGTTGCTGGCCGATCCGCGCCTGCCCGGCGGCTGGTGGGCGTCGGTCACCCTCCGGCGGGCCGTGGAGGCGACCGGCGTGGACTGGCTCTGCGAGCGGCTGGCCCGGCTCGCCACGGGCCGCTGGGACCACCTGCCCCTCACCGACCTGCTCCCCGCCCTCCAGGTCCACACGCTCGACCCGGCCCTGCCGGGATGGCCCGAGCCGGTCCGCTCGCTGGTCACCCAGCTCGGCGGATGGTACCGGCTACGCCGCCTCACGCCGTGCGACCTGCAGTCCCCCTCCGCCCCGGCCTCGCCGGAGGCCCTGCTGACCACCGTCTTCCGGGAGGTCTTCGACTACCTGGTCGCCACTGATGGGGCGTCCTCCCCGGCGTACGCCGCCCCGGCCGCGCCGCCCGCCGCCGCACCCCCGGCTCAGCAGCCTCCGGCGCAGCAGAACCCGATGCAGGCCCCGGCTCAGGCGCCGATGCCGGCTCAGACGCCGATGGCGGCCCCGGTTCAGAGCCCCGTTCAGAGCCCCGTTCAGAGCCCGGTTCAGGGCCCCGACGGCCGGTCGCCGCAGCCCGCGCCCGGCGGGCCCGCGCAGCCGTACCCGGTTCCGGGGCAGCCGGGCGCGCCCGCCGCCGAGCAGACGACGACCGCCGAACGGCCCGCCGTCCCCGTCGCGCCGGCGGCGCCCCCCGCTCCCGCCGTTCCCCCCATGCCCTCGGCGACCGAGCACCCGATGGTGGCGGTCGTGGAGGGGCTGTTCCGGGGCTGGGACCCGCTCGCCAGGGCCGTGGCCCGCGAGCGCCTGTTCGCCGCCGAGCCCGTGAGCCTGCGGACGCTCGCCCACAACCTGAACGTCGACCGCGAGACGCTGTCCCACGCCCAGCGGGCCGCCGAGGAGCGGGTGCTGCTGTGGCTGCGCTCCCCCGACTCGGCCCCCCTCACCGGGCACCTGTTCGGGCTGACGGAGTGGCTCGGCGCCGCCGCCACCCAGGAGCAGCTCATCGCCGCCGACCCCTCCCACCCGATCGAGGTGCCCGCCCTCGGCACCGCGCTGTGGCGGGTGCTCGTCACGCTCATGCCGGACCGGCGTCTGCAGGACGGCTGGCTCGTCGTCGGCGACCTGGCCGGGCTGCGGGAGAAGACCCGGCAGCTGCTGGCCACCAAGGCGGCCGACGCCGACGTGGTCGAGCTGCTCGGCCAGCTCGGCATCCGGGCGCACTCGGCCAAGGCATGGCTCGGGTCCATGCCCGACACGACCTCCTCGGCCCCGCACGTGAACGGCGCGCTCCCCCGCCGGCAGGGCCAGTCCGCCGACGGCGCGCCCGGCGCGGCCCCCTCGCCGCTCCCCCGCCGTACGCCGGGGGTCAACGGCCACACCAACCACCGGGGCGGCGTCCCGATCCCCTCGCAGGCCAACAACGGCCCCGACGCGGCAACCGCGCTGGCGGCGCTGAACGCGCTCACCGGCGGGGTGCCCCGGCCCCACCTCGTGCCCAACCCGCGGCCGTCGTCCAGCCCCGCCTCCGACCCGCGCCGCTGGCAGCGGATCGACGTCACGAGCGGGCACCTGCGCGGCGAGCCCGTGGCCGTGCCCGAGGGGTACGCCGCCCAGCTCGGCATGCGGCCCGGAACGCTGCTGTCGGTCACCGGGCCGGGCGACAACGCGGTCGTGCTCGTCTGGCGGGACCGGCAGCCGGTCTTCGACTCGCTCCAGCCGGTCCTCATGCGGCTCAACGCCCGGCCGGGCGACTCCGTCTACGTGACGGTGGACGGGTACCGGCTGGACGCCCAGCTCACCTCGGCCTGAGCCGGCGCGGCTACCGCAGCATCTTGCGGTAGTAGGTGGCCGACACCTCGTACCCGAGGGCGCCGTAGAACTCGGCGGCCCGCCGCGTGGCCAGCGCGACGTAGCCCGCGTCGCGCGAGCGGGCCCAGGTCTCGAACTCCTCCAGGAGGCGCCGGCCGAGACCGTGCCGGCGGTAGGCGTTCTCGATCATCGCCTCCTCGACCCAGGCCACCCGGCCGTTCGCGAACAGCGTCAGGTGGGTGAAGCCGAGCAGGTAGCCCCGGACCGTCCCGTCGACGGTGGCCACCATCAGGAAGGCGTCCTCGTTCTCCAGCAGGTGCGGCAGCGCCGCGTCGAACGGAGGCCGCTCGGGCCGGAAGGTGACCGCGAACTCGCGGGCGAGCGCGAAGATCTCGTCCGCGTCGGACTTCTCGGCCCTCCTGAGCTGGAGATCGTCAGACGTCATGAAAGGGACTCTAGGATTACAGCGGCATATACGTCCAATCGGCACTCCAGCCCGGGCATTCTGGAGCTCCCGCAGGAATCCCTACGGGAGCTCCAGGTCAGCGGGCCGGACTCGGCTCGCCGCGTCCGCTCGGCGTCCCCCGACGACAGCCGGGCCGGCCGCGTCTCGGAGTCACCCCGGCGCCGCCGAGGCGAGATCGGGGCGGCCGCGTTCAGGCCGGCGTGACCCCGGGCGCCCGGTGTCGACCGGTCACCTGGGGGACAGCACGGGCGCGGGCCGGTCGGCGGGCGGGGGAGCGCCGCCGTCCCTGTCGCCCTCACCCGGGCCGCCGTCGCCGCCCGCGTCGCCCTCGCCGTCCTCCTCGTCCAGGAGCGTCGCCTCGTCGAACGGGATCCGCCCGGCCAGCACCTCGCCGGCGCGCTCCCGGTCGAAGTCCCGCACCCAGGTGCCGATGACCACCGTGGCGACGGCGTTGCCCGCGAAGTTGGTGAGCGCCCGCGCCTCCGACATGAAGCGGTCGATGCCGACGATGAGGCCGACGCCGTCCACCAGCGCCGGGCGGTGCGACTGCAGGCCGGCCGCGAGCGTCGCCAGGCCGGCGCCGGTGACGCCCGCCGCGCCCTTGGACGCGATGATCATGAAGATGAGCAGCGAGACCTGCTCCCCCGCCGACAGCGGCGCGCCCGTCGCCCGCGCGACGAACAGGGTCGCCATGGTCAGGTAGATGGCCGTCCCGTCGAGGTTGAAGGAGTAGCCGGTCGGGACGGTGATGCCGGCGACGGTCCGGCTCACCCCCAGGTGCTCCATCTTGGCGATCAGCCGGGGCAGCGCCGACTCCGACGACGACGTGCCGAGGATCAGCAGGAACTCGCGGCCGAGATAGCGCAGCAGCGACAGCAGGCCGATCCGGGCCACCAGCCACAGCACCGGTCCCAGCACGAGGCCGACGAACACCAGGCAGGTCACGTAGAAGGCGACCATGAGGAGGGCCAGGCTCCGCAGGGCGTCGAAGCCGCCCGCGCCGATCACCGCGGCCATCGCCCCGAAGGCGCCCACGGGCGCGGCCCACATGATGATGGCCAGGACGCGGAAGACGAGGCGCTGCAGGTGGCCGAGCCCGCGCAGGATCGGCGCCGCCCGCTCCCCCATCGACTGCAGGGCGAAGCCCGTGAGCAGCGCCACCAGCAGCGTCTGCAGCACCTGCCCCTCGGTGAACGCGGAGACGAACGTCGTGGGGACGATCCCGAGCAGGAACGACGTGGTGTCGCTCGCGTCGCCCTTGGCCGCCTGGTCCTGGGCGGCCTTGCGCAGCTCGTCGGTGAGCTGGAGCCCGTCGCCGGGGTGCAGCACGTTGCCGACGATCAGGCCGACCACCAGGGCCACGGTGGACATGACCACGAAGTAGCCGATGGCCAGGCCGCCCACCTTGCCGACCTTCGCGGCCTGGGCCACCGACCCGACCCCGAGCACGATCGTGCAGAAGATGATCGGGCTGATCATCATCTTGATGAGCGCCACGAAGGCGGTGCCGAGCGGCTTGAGCGCGACGCCGGCGTCGGGGGCCAGCAGGCCGACCGCGATCCCCAGGAGGACCGCGACGATCACCGCCAGATACAGGTAATGGGTGCGGTCTCGGCGCGGCCGCGGTGCGACGGTCGTCACGTGACCCTCCTCGTCGTCGTACGGACACGTGGTCCGGGGGCTGTACGGGGACGCGGAGCGAGGCTCCGGTCGAGTGACTATGCGCCGCGGTAGTGACCTGGGTCACTATTACGTACATTTCGTTCACCGCCGTTTTCACCGGCGGCCGCGTGAGCTGTGAACATTGCGACGGCACAGGTGACGAGACCGGGGAGCGCATGAACACCGTGACGACGATGACGGGCCGGGTCGGGCGATGGAGCGTGGCCCGCCAGATGCTCGCGCTCCAGCTCGCCGTCGTGGTCGTCACGGTCGCGGGCGGCACCCTGCTCGGCTTCCTTCACGCGCGCGGCCTGCTCGACGAGGAGGCGCGCAGGACGTCCGTCGCGGTGGCGGTCAGCGTGGCCCGCTCGCCCGCCGTCCTCGACGCCCTCGACGACCCCGACCCGTCCGTGGCGCTGCAGCCGTACGCCGACAAGGTGTGGCGCGAGGCGGGGCTCGACTTCATCACGATCATGAGCAGGGAGGGGATCCGGTACACCCATCCCAATCCCGCGCAGATCGGCGGCCGGTTCCTCGGCACCATCGCCCCCGCGCTGGCGGGCCGGACGTTCACCGAGACCTACACCGGCACACTCGGCCCCTCGGTGCGGGCGGTGACCCCGGTGTGGGACGCGTCGGGCCGGGTGCGCGCGCTGGTGAGCGCCGGGATCATCGTCGAGAGGATCGGCGCGCAGGTGCGCGAGCAGATCGTGCAGGCGATCCTGACCGGCCTGCTGGGCCTGGTCGTGGGCACCGCCGGGGCGTACCTCGTCGGCGCCCGCCTGGGGCGCCAGACGCACAACCTGGGCGCCGCCGAGCTGGGCCGCATGTACGACTACCACAGCGCGATCCTGCACGCCGTACGGGAGGGGCTGCTGCTCGTGGACCGGGACGGCCGGCTGACGCTGGCCAACGACGGGGCGCGGGAGCTGCTCGGCCTGCCGCCGGACGCCGAGGGACGGCAGGTGGCGGACCTCGGGCTGCCTGACTCGCTGACCGAGATGCTCGCCTCCGGCGAGGACCGGTCCGACGAGATCCACCTGACCGGGGACCGCGTCCTGGTGGCGAGCTCGGCCGCGGTGCGCTCACGCTCCCGCCCGCTGGGCTCGGTCGTCACGCTGCGGGACCACACCGAGTTGCAGGCGCTCACCGGCCAGCTCGACGCCGAGCGCGGCTTCGCCGAGTCGCTGCGCTCCGCCGCGCACGAGGCGGCCAACCGGCTGCACACGGTCGTCGCGCTCGTCGAGCTGGGCCGCCCCGAGCAGGCCGTGGCGTTCGCGACGGCGGAGCTGAAGGCGGCCCAGCAGCTCACGGACCGCGTGGTGGGGGCCGTTCGGGAGCCGGTGCTCGCCGCCCTGCTGCTCGGCAAGACCGCCGAGGCCGCCGAGCGGGGGGTCGAGCTGTCCCTCAGCCCCGACAGCGAGCTGGACGACGTCGCCCTCGACGGCCGCGACCTGGTGACCATTCTCGGCAACGTGATCGACAACGCGGTCGAGGCCGCGATGAGCGGCCCGCCTCCCGGCCGGGTGCGGGTGCGCCTGCGGGCCGCGGACGGCACCTTCCTGATCCGGGTGTCCGACAGCGGCCCCGGGCTGAGTCCCGAGACGGCCGGGGACGTGTTCCGCCGCGGCTGGACGACCAAGGGCGACGGCCGGGGCCTCGGGCTGGCGATGGCCGGTCAGGCGGCCCGCCGGCTGGGCGGCGTGATCGAGGCCGGCCGCGGCGACGGCCCCGGGGAGGGCGCCGTGTTCACCGTGCGGCTCCCGCTCCCGGCCCGGGACGGAGACCACGCCTCGCCGGCCGGGGAGGAGGCGCCGTGATCTCGGTGCTGATCGTGGAGGACGAGGAGCTCACGGCCGAGGCGAACCGGCTGTACGTCGAACGGGTGCGCGGCTTCCGGGTGGCCGGGGTGGCCCGGTCGGGGGGCGAGGCCCTGCGGTTCCTGCGCCGGAGCGCGGCCGACCTGGTGCTGCTCGACCTCTACCTGCCCGACATGCACGGCCTCGACGTGTGCCGCGCGCTGCGGGCCGCGGGCGTGCCGTCCGACGTCATCGCCGTCACCTCCGCCCGCGACCTGGCCGTGGTGCGGTCGGCCGTGTCCGTGGGCGTCGTGCAGTACCTGCTGAAGCCGTTCACGTTCGCGGCGCTCAGCGAGAAGCTGGAGCGGTACGCGGCGTTCCGGTCGTCCATCAGCGGATCCGGCGAGGTCAGCGGCCAGGGCGAGGTGGACAGGGCGCTGTCCGCGCTGCGGGGCACCGCGCGCTCGCCGCTGCCGAAGGGCATGACGGCCGACACACTGGAGGCGGTGGCGGGCGCGCTGCGCCGGGCGCCGGGAGGCGTGTCGGCCCAGGCGGCGGCCGCGGCCGTCGGCGTCTCGCGGGTCACCGCCAGGCGCTACCTGGAGCACCTGGTGGAGGCCGGCGTCGCCCGCCGCGTCCCCCGGTACGGCGGTCCCGGCCGTCCGGAGCTTCTCTACACGATCGCCTGACCGACGCCGTCCCCGGCGTCCCCGCGCGCCGCCCGGACGTCAGGAAGGGGCCTGGCCTGGGTAAAGAAATGAATGATCAGTTGCTCGAACGTGTCAACCTTCCGTATGCGCGGAATTACTCTGCGTGAGCATCGCAGGCCGAGACCCGAGATCGGCCCGCTCCGGCTGTCGCCGGGCGCGACGATGCGCACAGAAGGGAGACATGGTGAAGCTCTCAAAAGGGATCGCCCCTGCCCTGATCGCCTGCGCGG
This sequence comes from Microbispora corallina, assembly GCF_016863035.1. GTDB lineage: Bacteria > Actinomycetota > Actinomycetes > Streptosporangiales > Streptosporangiaceae > Microbispora > Microbispora corallina. The sequence continues at coordinate 642,026 of NZ_BOOC01000003.1, read as the reverse complement.
CGGCGGGCTGGATGGCGATCGCCTCCCCACCCGCCCAGGCGGCGACGGCCTCCGGCGCCGCTGTCGCCCACCACCCCGGCCACGTCTACTGGCCGTCGCACTACGGCCCGGACGCCTACCTGTACGGCTGGCGGTCGGCCTCGTTCCACCGGCCCGTCTACGGCCTGTCGCCGGTCCACCGGTTCCCCCAGTACCGCCACGTCCGGTGGATCCACGGCCGGTACTACTACCAGACGAGGACCGGCTGGCACTGCCTGCCGCACTGGTACCGGCGCTGATCCGCGCGCCGGGCACCACGGGAGGCCTTCCCCGCCAGGGGGAGGCCTCCTCCCGTCTCAGGAGAATGACACGCCATCAGATGAACGAAGCGGCCGTTTGCCCCTCGACGGGACAGGAAATCAAGATACCGCTTGAAATGGCGGCCAACGATGCCACCGATTCACATCTCCCCGAGAAGAAAAGACATGGCCCGTTCAGGGCAGGCAATGTTTAAAGGGAGGAATCATCATGGCTGGAGTGCAGGCCGGCGGGAAGTCCGGCTGCCCATGCGAGGGCTGTCAGTGCAAGAACTGCCAGCGCGACGGCTGCCAGTGCGAGAACTGCCGGTGCGAGAACTGCCAGGCCCGGCAGGCGTCGCTGCAGAGCTGAGCGGCGCCTCCACGGCGCGGGCCGCGGGACGGGGCTCCGGCGAGCCGGCCGTTCGCCGGAGCCCCGTCCGCGCGCGGAGCCATTCCCCGCAGGTTTCCGAATTCGTCAGGCGCCGAGGCCGAGTTCGCGGGCGATGAGCATCCGCTGCACCTCGCTCGTGCCCTCGCCGATTTCCAGGATTTTGGCGTCGCGATAGAAACGGCCCACGGGGAACTCGTTCATGAAGCCGTATCCGCCGAATATCTGGGTGGCGTCGCGGGCGTTGTCCATCGCCGCGTTCGAGGCGACGAGCTTGGCGATCGCCGCCTCCTTCTTGAACGGCAGCCCCGCCAGCATCCGCTCGGCGGCGTGGTAGTAGGCCAGCCGGGCGGTGTGGACCCGGGCCTCCATGTCGGCGATCTTGAACTGGATGGCCTGGTAGCGGCCGATCTCCTGCCCGAAGGCCCGGCGCTCCCCCGCGTACCGCACCGACTCGTCCACGCACCCCTGCGCCAGCCCGACCGACAGGGCGGCGATGGCGACGCGGCCCTCGTCGAGGGTCTGGAGGAACTGGGCGTAGCCGCGCCCGCGCTCGCCCAGCAGGTTCTCCGCCGGCACCCGGCAGTCGGCGAACGACAGCTCACGGGTGTCGGAGGCCGACCAGCCCACCTTGGAGTACTTCTTCGACACGGTGAACCCCGGCGTCCCGGACGGGACCAGGATGGTCGAGATCTCCGGCCGGTCCTCGCGGCGGCCCGTGATCGCGGCGACCGCCACGACGCCGGTGATGTCGGTCCCCGAGTTCGTGATGAACGCCTTGGACCCGTTGACCACCCACTCGCCGCCGTCCAGGACGGCCGTCGTCCGCATGCCGCCGGGGACGTCGGACCCGCCGCCGGGCTCGGTGAGGCCGAAGGCGCCGAGCACCTCGCCCGCCGCCATCCCGGGCAGCCACCTGCTCCTCTGCTCCTCGCTGCCGAACCGCAGGATCGGCATCTCGCCCAGCGAGACCGCCGCCTCCAGCGTGATGGCCACCGAGGAGTCGACCCTCGCCAGCTCCTCCAGGGCCAGGCACAGCGCGAAGTAGTCGCCGCCCATCCCGCCGTACTCCTCCGGGACCGGCAGGCCGAACAGCCCCATCGCGCCCATCTTCCGCACGATCTCGTACGGGAACTCGCACCTCTCGTAGTAGTCCCCGATGACGGGGGCCACTTCGGACCGGGCGAACTCCTCGACCGTCTTGCGCAGCTCCACGTGCTCGTCGTTGAGCATCTAGATCTCCTTAGCGAGGGCCTGGACGACGCGGGACGGGCTGGGGCGCCCGAGCAGGCCGGCCAGCCAGAGGCTGGTGGCGGCCAGCGACCGGAGGTCCACGCCGGTCTCGACGCCGAGGCCGTCGAGCATCCAGACCAGGTCCTCCGTCGCGAGGTTGCCCGTGGCGCTCTTCGCGTACGGGCAGCCGCCGATGCCGCCGGTGGAGGCGTCCACCACGGTTATGCCCCGGCGCAGGGCGGTGAGCGTGTTGGCGAGGGCCTGGCCGTAGGTGTCGTGGAAGTGCACGGCGAGCCGGTCGGGGCCGACGCCGCCGGCCTCGAACGCGTCGAGCAGCGCCTCCACGTGGCCCGGCGTGCCGACGCCGATGGTGTCCCCGAGCGACAGCTCGTAGCAGCCGAGGTCGAGGAGCCGGCGGCCCACCTCCACGACCTGGGCGGGCGCGACCGGCCCCTCCCACGGGTCGGCGAAGCACATCGAGACGTACGCGCGGACCCGCAGGCCGTGGGCCAGGGCCCGCTCGACGACCGGGGCGAACATCTCGAACTGCGACTCGACGGTCCGGTTGAGGTTGCGCCGGGCGAACGACTCGGTGGCGCTGCCGAAGATCGCGATGTCGGTCACGCCGTGCTCCAGGGCGCGGTCGAGCCCCCGCTCGTTCGGCACGAGCACGGGGTAGCGGACACCCGGCGCCCGGGTGAGGCCGTCGAGCAGCTCGGCCGCGTCGGCGAGCTGCGGCACCCACGTCGGGTGGACGAAGCTCGTCGCCTCGATCGTGGTCAGCCCGGCCTCGGCGAGCCGCCGGATGAACTCGGCCTTCACCTCGACCGGCAGCACGGCCGACTCGTTCTGCAGGCCGTCGCGCGGCCCGACCTCGTAGATCGTCACTCGCATGGCGTCACCCTCGCCAGCACCGCGTCCAGCTCGACCGCCTGCCCCTGCCTGGCCCGCAGCTCGGAGAGCACCCCGTCCAGGGGCGCGGTCAGCGTGTGCTCCATCTTCATCGCCTCCACGACGACCAGCGGCTGACCGGCCGACACCCGGTCGCCCTCCGCCGCCTTGACCAGCAGCACGGTGCCCGGCATGGGGCTGCGCACGGCGCCGTCCCCGGCATGGCCCGCGCCCTCGCGGTCGCCCGGGTCGCCCGGGTCGTGCCTCGTGAACGGCCAGGCCCGGCCGCCCTCGGCCAGCCACACGGTCTCCCGCTCCCGGGCCACGACGTACCGCCGGGTCACGCCGCCGACCGTGACGGCCGCCTCCCCCTCGCGCAGGACCAGCCGCGCCGGGCCGAGCCGGCGGCCGTCGACCTCGACCTCCCCGTGCCAGGCCGCGTCCGTCTCCGTACCGGACGCCGTGCCCCGTATCCGGACCGGGACGCCCAGCCGCAGCACGGTCCAGGCCCGCTCCCCGACCCGCCAGCCGTCCGCCACGTCCCACGGGTCGCCGGACTCCGGGGCGCCGTCGCCGGCGTGGAGGACGAGCGCGGCGGCGGCCAGCGCCTGGTCGGGCGCCGCCCCGCCCGCGAGCTCGCCCAGGCGCCGCTCGACCAGCCCGGTGTCGAGCCGCCCGGCCACGACGTCCGGATCCCGCACCAGCGCCCGCAGGAACCCGACGTTCGTGGTGAGCCCGAGGATCGCGGTCGCCCCGAGCGCCCGGTCGAGACCCGCGAGCGCGCCCGCCCGGTCCGGCGCCCACGCGACGACCTTGGCCAGCATCGGGTCGTAGTCGCTGCCCACGACCAGGCCCTCGGCCAGCCCGGAGTCGACCCGCACGCCGGGCGCGGGGGCCGGCTCCCGCAGCGCCAGCACCCGGCCGCCCGTGGGGAGGAAGTCACGGGCCGGGTCCTCGGCGTAGATCCGCGCCTCCACCGCGTGGCCGTCCAGCCGCACCCCGTCCTGCCCGAAGGGCAGCGCCTCCCCGGCGGCGACGCGCAGCTGCAGCTCGACGAGGTCGAGCCCGGTCACCATCTCCGTCACCGGGTGCTCGACCTGCAGCCGGGTGTTCATCTCCATGAAGTAGAACGCGAACGGCCCGCCCGTGCCGGGGACGATGAACTCGACCGTCCCCGCGCCCACGTAGCCGACCGACCGGGCCGCCTCCACCGCCGCCGCGCCCATGCGGCGCCGCGCCTCGTCGTCGAGCAGCGGCGACGGCGCCTCCTCGACGATCTTCTGGTGGCGCCGCTGGAGGCTGCACTCGCGCTCGCCCAGGTGGACGACGTTCCCGTGGCCGTCCGCCAGCACCTGGATCTCGATGTGCCGGGGGCGGTCGACCAGCCGCTCCACCAGCAGCGTGCCGTCCTCGAAGGCCGCCAGGGCGGTCCGGCGGGCCGACTCGACGGCCGCGGGCAGGTCACCGGCCGAGCGGACCGGGAGCATCCCCTTGCCGCCGCCGCCCGCCGAGGGCTTGATCAGCACGGGGAATCCGATGCGGGCGGCCGCCTCCAGCAGATCGTCGTGCGGCTCCGCCCCGCCCGGCACCACGGGCACGCCGGCCGCCGCGACCGTCTCCTTGGCCCGGATCTTGTCGCCCATCGCCTCGATGGCCGCGGCCGGCGGGCCGACGAACACCAGCCCGGCCTCGGCGCAGCGGCGGGCGAAGCCGGCGTTCTCCGCCAGGAAGCCGTATCCCGGGTGCACGGCCTGCGCCCCCGACGCCAGCGCGGCCTCGATCACGCCGTCCGCGTCGAGGTAGCCGCGCGGGAGCCGTACGGCGAGGTCCGCCTCGCGGACGTGCCGGGCGTCGCGGTCGGCGTCGGTGTGGACGGCGACCGCGGCCACGCCCATGGCCCGCAGCGTGCGGATGATCCGGACGGCGATCTCGCCCCGGTTCGCGATCAGTACGCTCGTGAACATCACGATCCGGCCCGGCCCGGTGAGCGGGGCGGACGGGAAGCCGGTGAACGCCTCATTGGCACAACCTCACATCCGGAAGACGCCGTAGCCGACGGGTTCGAGAGGGGCGTTCGCGGCGGCGCCGAGGGCGAGGCCGAGAACGGTGCGGGTGTCCGCCGGGTCGATCACCCCGTCGTCCCACAGGCGGGCGGTCGAGTAGTAAGGGTTGCCCTGGTGCTCGTACTGCGCCCGGATCCTTTCCGCGGTGTCGGACTCGCGCCGGGTCCGCGGGTCCGCGCCGCCGACCGTGGACAGCACCGTGGCGGCCTGCTCCCCGCCCATGACCGAGATCCGGGCGTTCGGCCACATCCACAGGAAGCGCGGCGAGTAGGCCCGGCCCGCCATGGCGTAGTTCCCCGCGCCGAACGACCCGCCGATGATCACGGTGAGCTTCGGCACCCGGGCGCAGGCGACGGCCGTGACCATCTTCGCACCGTGCTTGGCGATGCCCCCCGCCTCGTACGCCTTCCCGACCATGAAGCCGCTGATGTTCTGCAGGAAGACCAGGGGGATGCCGCGCCGGTCGCACAGCTCGATGAAGTGCGCGCCCTTCAGGGCCGACTCGGCGAACAGGATGCCGTTGTTGGCGACGACGCCCACCGGATGCCCGTGGACCCGGGCGAACCCCGTGACCAGCGTCGGGCCGTACTCGGCCTTGAACTCCAGGAACCGGCTGCCGTCGACGATCCGCGCGATCACCTCGCGCACCTCGTACGGCGTGCGGGTGTCCTGGGGGACGATCCCGTACAGGTCGCGCGGGTCCCAGGCCGGCGGCTCGGCGGGCGCGATGTCCCAGGGCCGGGGCGCGCGGGGACCGAGCGTCGCCACGATGTCCCGCACGATCTTCAGGGCGTGGGCGTCGTCCTCGGCCAGGTGGTCGGTGACGCCGCTGACCCGGGCGTGCACCTCGCCGCCGCCCAGCTCCTCGGCCGTGACGGTCTCGCCGGTGGCCGCCTTCACCAGCGGCGGGCCGCCCAGGAAGATCGTGCCCTGGTTCCGGACGATCACGGCCTCGTCGCTCATCGCCGGGACGTACGCCCCGCCCGCCGTGCACGAGCCGAGCACCGCCGCGATCTGCGGGATGCCCCGGGCCGACATGGTGGCCTGGTTGTAGAAGATCCGGCCGAAGTGCTCGCGGTCGGGGAAGACCTCGTCCTGCCGGGGGAGGAAGGCGCCGCCCGAGTCGACCAGGTACAGGCAGGGCAGCGCGTTGTGCAGCGCGACCTCCTGGGCCCGCAGGTGCTTCTTCACCGTGACCGGGTAGTAGGTCCCGCCCTTGACCGTGGCGTCGTTGGCCACGATCACGCACTCCCGGCCGGACACCCGGCCGACGCCCGTGATGATCCCGGCGGCCGGGGCCTCGTCGTCGTACATGCCGGTCGCGGCCAGCGGGGACAGCTCCAGGAACCGGGCCCCGGGGTCGAGCAGCGTGTCGACCCGGTCGCGCGGGAGCAGCTTGCCCCGCTGGACGTGCCGCTCCCTCGCCCGCTCGGGCCCGCCCGGCGCCGCGGCAGCGAGCCGCTCGCGCAGGTCCGCCACGAGACGCTCGTTCGCCTCGGCGTTCCGCTTGTACGCCTCGCCGCCCGGGTCGCACCGGCTCTCCAGCACCGGCCACGCGCTCACGCTCATGCTCCGGATGTTAACCATCGTTAACTCGCCTCGTCTACCATGGGGTGCCGTGACCACCGCACGTACACCTACCCGCAATCGGCGGGCGGAGATCCTGGAGGCGGCGGCCGGCCTGTTCGCCGCGCGGGGGTTCCACGGCGTGTCGATCGAGGAGATCGGGGCGGCCGTCGGGATCTCGGGCCCGGCCCTCTACCGCCACTTCCACGGCAAGGAGGCCCTGCTCGGGGAGATGCTGCTCGACATCAGCGGGCGGCTGCGGGAGCAGGGGGCGCGCCTGGCCACCACGGCCGACCCCGACACCGCGGAGGCGGCCCTCGACGCGCTGCTGACCGGCCACATCGAGTTCGCGCTGAACCACCCGGCGCTCATCCGGGTGCACGAGCGCGAGCTCGACAACGTGCCGGAGCCGGCCCGCCGCGGCATCCGGCGGCTCCAGCGGCTGTACGCCGAGGAATGGGTGACCGTGCTGACCGAGCTGCATCCGTCGTGCCCGCCGGCGCGGCTGCGGGCCGCGACGCACGCGGTCTTCGGCCTGCTCAACTCGACCCCGCGCAGCGCCGGGGAACTGCCGCCGGAGACGATGGCGGAGCTGCTGCGCGGCATGGCGCGGGCCGCCCTGGCCACCTTGTGAACGAACGCTAACCGGAGCCGTCGAGGAACGCCCCAACCGCCGCGGCGAAGGCGTCCGGGGCGGTGACCCAGGGGTAGTGCGCCCCGGGCAGCACGACGGCCCTGCCGCCGGGGAACAGGGCGGCCGCCCGCTCCACGTGGGCGGGCAGGGGCGCCGGGTCCCCCTCCCCCGCGATCAGCAGGACCGGCGCGGCGAGCCGGGCCAGGCTCTCCCGGGTCTCCTCTGCCGGCGGGACGCCGGTCTGGAAGCCCGCGGCCGCCTCCGCCGAGCGGGCCGCGAACCGCGCGGCATGCGCCCTGGCCTCCTCGTTCCAGGGGCTGTAGAAGAACGGCTGCGCGCCCGGGCGCCGGCTCTCGTCGCCCGCCTCCCACGCCTCCAGGTCGGCCAGCCCGCGCGCGTACCACGGCTCGCCGGCCCGGCGCTCGATCTGGTCGACCCACTCCTCGTCGGTCGGCTCGATCCCGATCGGCATCAGGCTCGGCGTGACCAGGACCAGGCGCCCGATCCTGCCGGGGTGGCGGGCCGCGTACAGCAGCGCCAGGGCCCCGGCGGCCGAGTGCGCGAGCAGGTCGATCCGTTCGAGGCCGAGGCGCACGCGCAGCGCCTCCACGTCCGCCACGAGGCTGCCCACGCCGTACGTGGCCGGGTCGGCGGGCGCCGCCGAGTCCCCGGTCCCCCGGTTGTCCAGCAGGAGGAGCCGGCGCCGGGCCGCGAGGCCGCCGAGATCGCCCAGGTAGGCGGAGGACCGTCCCGGCCCGCCGGGCAGGCAGACCAGCGCCGGGCCCTCCCCCCGCTCATGGCAGACGAGCGCCGTCCCGTCGTACGAGGCGAAAGTGATCACGCCTCATCCTCGCATCCGCGATCTTCGCCGCGTCCCGGGGGGCGGCTCTCACCCGAGCAGCTTGCGGGCGGCCTGTTCGATGTCGGTCTCCGACAGCAGGACGGTGTCGGCGGCCGGGCCGAGCGGGACGAAGCTGTCGTGGGAGGCGACGCGGGCGATCGGCCCGGTGAAGCCGTTGTCGAGCAGCGCGGCCATGACGCTCTCGGACACCCCGCCGCCGGCCCGGGTCTCGTCGGCGATCAGCACCCGGCCGGTGAGCTCGGCGGCCCGCATCAGGTCCTCCACCGGCAGCGGCGACAGCCAGCGCAGGTCGAGCACCCGGCAGCCCTTCTCCTCCGCGGTGAGCCGGACGGCCGCCCGCAGGCTCATCCGCAGGCCGTTGCCGAACGTCACGATCGTCAGGTCGCGCCCGTCGCCGTACGACCGGGCCCGGCCGATGGGAACGTGCGTCTCGGCCCATCGCGCGGGCGGCGCGTACGGCGCGAGCCAGCCGCCGTCGCCCTCGTCGAACAGGTCGCGCGTGTGGTACAGCGCGATCGGCTCCAGGAACACGCACACGCTGCCGTCCTCCCGGGCCGCGGCGAGGCAGGTCCGCAACATGGCGGCCGCGTCGTCGGGGCGCGCGGGCGATGCGACCACAATGCCCGGAATATCCCTTAAAGCCGCAATTGAGTTGTCATTGTGGAAATGCCCGCCAAAGCCCTTTTGATAGGCATATGAGGCGACTCGGAGGACCAGGGGGTTGCGGAACGCCCCCTGTGAGAAGAACTGCAGCGTGGCCGCCTCACCGCGGATCTGGTCGAGCGCGTTGTGCAGGTAGGCGAGGTACTGCACCTCGGGCACCGGCAGCAGGCCGGTCACCCCGGAGCCGAGGGCGAGGCCGAGGACGGCCTGCTCGTCCAGCAGCGTGTCGAACACGCGCTCCGCGCCGAAGCGGCGCAGCAGCCCCCGGGTGACGCCGTACACCCCGCCCTTGCGCGCGACGTCCTCGCCGAAGACGAGGACGCCCGGGTCGGCCGCCATCGCGTCGGCCAGGGTCCGGTTGACGGCCTGGGCCAGCGTGAGCTTGCCCTCCAGTTCGGGCAGCGTGGCGAAGGCCCGTTCCCTGGCATCGGTGGAGGCCGCCTGCGCGGCGCGGACGGCCACCCGGCCGGGGTCGCGCGGCGCGATCGGCCGCATGACCTCCGCCGCGGACGCGAGCCGCGGCCGCCGCGCGCACTCCATCGCGAGCTTGAGCACGTGGTCCCGGTCGCTCTCGTAGCGGGACAGCAGTTCGTCGGGCGTGGCGAGGCCGGCCTCGACGAGCAGCCGGGCCGTCCGGACGAGCGGGTCGCGCTCCAGGTCGAGGGCGATCTCCTTGCGGGTGCGGTAGGCGATCTCCACGTCGGAGCCGGCGTGGCCCATCAGCCGGACCGTCCGCATGTGCAGGAACGCCGGGCTGCGGGTCGTGCGGACGTGCTCGACCGCCCGCAGCGCCACGTCGTGGATCTCGGCGAGGTCGCAGCCGTCGGCCTCGAAGGACGGCAGCATCGGATGGCGCGCCCGCTCGGCCCATCCGGGCGGCGTCTTCACGCTGATGCCGATGCCGTTGTCCTCGCACACGAAGAGAACGGGCAGCGGAAGGCCGCGGAAGGTGACGTACGCCGCGGTGTTGAGGCCGCTCAGCGCGGTGGCGTGGTTGGCGGAGGCGTCGCCGAAGCTGCACACGGCCACGGCGTCCGCGGGCCATGCCGACGGGACGCCGAGGGTCCGGGCCCGCTCGATGGCGAAGCCGACGCCGACGGCCCGGGGCAGGTGGCTGGCGATCGTGGAGGTCTGCGGGATCACGGCCAGGCCGGGGTGGCCGAACACCTTGTGGCGGCCGCCCGCGATCGGCTCCTCCGCGGCCGCGGCGAGGCCGAGCAGCACGTCGCGCAGGCCCTCCTCCGCCAGCCGGCCGGCCTGGGCGGAGCGGGCCAGGTAGAACGCGCCCGACCGGTAGTGCAGGAGCGCCGGGTCGGTGACGCGCAGCGCGGCGGCGACCGCGGCGTTGCCCTCGTGACCCGCCGAGCCGATCGTGTAGAAGCCCTCGTCGCGCTCGCGCAGCTGCCGGGCGGCGACGTCGAGGAGGCGGCTGCCGAGCTGCACGGCGAACAGCTCGCGGCACCGCGCGCCCGTGAGGGTCGTCCCGGGCCGGATCGGCAGCGCCGGATCCCTCGGGGGGCCCGGCGTCAGCGCACCGACGACCTCGGCGAAATGCGTCTCCACAGCGTCCCGCACCACACGGCCGATTATGTCGCAGGATGCACGCTCCGTCCCGCACAGCGACATCTCCGTTGACATCGCGGCTGTGGATCGCTCCTTTTGACACAGATTGATGACAAATGGTCAGTCATTCCAACCATTTCGCCCAATTGCACGTCTACTACAAGAGAAACGACGTGGCACCCTCACGCCGCGTTCAACCCCCGGGAAGGAAGGTTCACCGGAATGTTGAAACGCATCCCTGCCGCGATCGCGGCCCTGGCGCTGGGAGGGGCGGTCTTCGCGGCCCTTCCGGCGACCGCGGCCGGCGCGGCGGCGCCGCCCCCGGCGCCGGCCGACCTGACGGTGTCGCCCGCCCCCGTCGTCGTCAAGACCGACGCGGGCACCTCGGCGACGTTCACCTTCAAGACGGCGGACACGGGCTCGGCCAGGCTCGTCGACCGCAACAACAAGTCCGTGCCGCTCACGGTCTCCGGCACCGGCACGTACACGGCGACGCACACGTTCACGTTCGCCGACGAGCCGGGCGTCTGGAAGCTGGAGGCCAAGGCCACCAAGGGCGCGGAGTCGGCGACGACGGTCAAGGAGTTCCAGGTCCACTGGATCACCGGCCTCGACGTCGACGCCACCCCCGACGTGGTCGACCAGGGCGGCAGGATCACGCTGCGGGGCGCGCTCACCTACAAGGAGGGCTCGGCCTGGAAGCAGTACGACGGCCAGAAGGTGTACCTCGCCTTCAAGCCGCTCGGCGGCGACTCCTACACCCGGGTCGACTGGGTGACGACCGACTCCCACGGGCGGTTCTCCGCCGGCGAGAAGGCCGTGCGGTCCGGCTGGTGGCGGGCGGAGTTCGACGGGGCGTCGGACACCGAGTCCGCGATCAGCGACAGCGACCGGGTCGACGTCCGGGCCGCGGCCAGGCCGACCCGCATCACCGGGTTCGACGCCTACCCCGAGCCCGTCGACCGCGGTGACACGCTGCGCCTGCGCGGCCGGCTGGAGATCGGCGGCTCGTCGTGGGACGGCTTCAAGGGCCAGAAGGTGCGGGTCCTCTTCAAGGCCGACGGCTCCTCCGACTGGCGGTACGTCGCCTCCGACTGGACCGACGCGTACGGCCGCTTCTTCGCCGACGTCACCGCGCGGGAGTCCGGCTGGTGGCGGGCCGAGTACGACGGGACCCGCGGCGTGAAGGGCTCGACCTCCGGCGCTGACCACGTGACCGTCAGGGCGCCCGAGCCAGAGCCGGTCGCCGACACCCGCATCGTGCGGTTCGACGCCGGCCCCGAGCCGGTCAGGCACGGCAGGTACCTGCGCCTCAAGGGCAGCCTGCAGGTCTGGGACGACGGCTGGGAGGGCTACGGCCACCACAAGGTCACCCTGTGGTTCAAGAAGCCCGGCGGCCACTGGTCGTACGTCAAGACCACGTGGACCAACGGCTCAGGCAAGTTCTGGACCAAGACCAAGGCGGTCAGGTCCGGCACCTGGAAGGCCGTCTTCGGCGGCGACGACGAGGCAGGCAGGTCCTCCAGCAGGACGGACTACGTCAAGGTCAAGCGCTGAGCGCCTGACGACGTGACGGGCCCGGCCCGGGGCGGGCACGCCCCGGGCCGGGCTCCCGGCCGCCCGCCGCGCTACTCGCTGCGGCGGAACTGCGCGATCGCCACCCCGAGCAGGACGGCGCCGATGGCGGCGACCAGCCCCAGCTCCGCGATGATCGGGAGCTTGTGGCCGAACCACGTCACGCCGGGGTTCAGCATCGCGTCGACCTGCGGCGGCACGGCGATGTGGCCGAACACCGCCTGCCGCATGGGGTCCACGGCGTACGTGAGCGGGTTGACGGTCGTCAGCACGTGCAGCCACGACGGCAGGTTGGCCAGCGGGAACATCGCCCCCGACAGGAAGATCATCGGCATGATGGCCATCTGCATCACGCCGAAGAACGACTGCATGTTCCGCATCCGGGCCGACAGCATCACACCGAACGCCGTGATGGTGAACGCCGCGAGGAACATCTCGGCCAGCAGCGTGAGGAGCAGGGCCGGCGAGTAGGGCACGCCGACCAGCCCGGCCAGGGCCAGGATGATGACGCCCTGGGCGCTGGCCACGACCGCGCCGCCGAGGCACTTGCCGACCACGATGGCGCTGCGGCTCACCGGGGCCACGAGCATCTCCCGCAGGAAGCCGAACTCCCGGTCCCAGACGATCGACCCGGCCGAGAACATCGCCGTCGTGATCACCGTCATGGAGATCATGCCGGGGTACATGAACGTGCGGAAGTCGATCCCGGGGATCGACGCCCGCACGAGCGAGCCCAGGCCGGTGCCCATCACGAACAGCCACAGCACGGGCTGGATGAGGCTGGACACCATGCGGGTCCGGTCGTTGACGAAGCGCAGCAGCTCGCGGTGCAGCACGACCTTGACCGCGCGCAGGTTGTGCGAGCCGCTCGCACGCGGCACGCTCACGCGGACGACGTCGGTCGTCATCGGATCACCTTCCCCTTGCCATGGCGCGCATCCACTGGTTCCCCGGCCCCGACTCGGCGTCGCGGATGGTGGAGCCGGTGTAGGACATGAAGACGTCGTCGAGCGACGGGCGGGACACGCTCACCGAGCGGATCGGCATCCCCAGGTCGGCGAACAGGCGCGGGACGAACTGCTCGCCCGAGGCCACCGCGAAGGTCACCTGCCCCTCGCGCACGGCGGCGTCGATGTCGAACCGCTCCTTGAGCAGCTTGATCGTGGTCTCGTCGTCGCCCGTCTGGATCTGCACGCGGTCCTCGCCGACGCTCGCCTTGAGGGCCTCGGGCGAGTCGATCACGACGATCTCGCCGTGGTCGATGATCGCGATCCGGTCGCAGTACTCGGCCTCGTCCATGTAGTGCGTCGTCATGAAGATCGTGATGTCCTCGGTGTGACGCAGCCGGTTGATGTAGCCCCAGATGGCCGACCTGGTCTGGGGGTCCAGGCCGACCGTCGGCTCGTCGAGGAACAGCACCCGGGGCGAGTGCAGCAGGCCGCGGGCGATCTCCAGCCGGCGCTTCATGCCGCCGGAGAAGGTCATGACCTTGCTGTCCTTGCGGTCCCACAGGGCGACCATCTCGAGGACCTGACGGAGCCGGTCCGGCACCGCCTCCTTCGGCACGCCGTACAGCTCGGCGTGGAAGCGCAGGTTCTGCTCGGCGGTGAGGTAGCCGTCGAGCGTCGGGTCCTGGAAGACCAGCCCGATGTTGCGGCGGACCTCGTCGCGCTCCTTCACGACGTCGTGCCCGCCGACCTCGGCCGTGCCGCCCGTGGGGTTGATCAGGGTGCACAGCATGCTGATCGTGGTGGTCTTCCCGGCGCCGTTCGGCCCGAGGAAGCCGAACACCTCCCCCGGGGCCACCTCGAAGTCGACGCCCTTGACGGCCTCGACGTCGCCGTACGTCTTACGCAGCCCGTGGACGGCCACCGCCGCGTTCATTCGTCCTCCGCAAGGATCCGGAACATCGCCTGCCTCGTCGTCTTCAGAAGGTTCTTGGTCTGGTCGACCTGCCGGTCGTCCGCGACCTGGGAGAGATGGAGGAACGCCTCGCCGAGCTGGGCCCACAGCAGGCGCAGCTCGTGGCGGTCCTCCGGGATGCTGCGGGCCACGTCGGCCCATGGCTCTGCCCGCTCGTCGGTCTGCCGCCGCCCCTCCTCGGTCAGCCGGTAGACGCGGCTGCCGCCGGACTCCTCGCCTTTGACGAGGCCCTCGTCCTCCATCTGCTGGAGGGCCGGGTAGACCGAGCCGGGACTCGGCCGCCACACCCCGCCGCTGCGGCGGCTGATCTCCTCGATCATCTGGTAGCCGTTGCGCGGCTCCTCGCTCAGCAGCCGGAGCAGGGCCGCCCGCACGTCACCCCTCCGCACCCGCGGGAACGGGCCGGGCGGGGGCCCGGGCGGCCCCGGCGGAACGGGCGGCTCGGGCGGCGTGTGCGGGAAGGGGTGACCCGCCGGGCCGGCCGCCATGTGGAAGAACGGCGGGACGGGCGGCAGCGGGCGGACGTGCGGGACCGGCGGGACCACGGGCACGTGCCCGTAGGGGTGCCAGATCTGGTCGTGCATGTGTCACCACCCAACTATCGAGATACCTTGACGATATATCTAGATAGTTGGCAGAAGCAAGGGGTGGATCAGCCGCGACGGCGGTCAGAGCCAGTCGCGCCGCTTGAAGACCAGGTAGAGGGTGAGGCAGACCAGGCCCATGAGGAGCAGGGCCACCGGGTAGCCGAGCAGCCAGTGCAGCTCCGGCATGTGGTCGAAGTTCATCCCGTAGATCGTGCCGACCAGGGTCGGGGCGAACAGGATCGCGGCCCACGCCGAGATCTTCTTGACCTCGTTCCCCTGGGCGATGCTCGCGCCGGTGAGCTTGGTCATCTCCTCGTTCTGCTGCTGGCTGACCAGGGTCGAGTTGACGATCAGGATGTCCTGCAGCATCTGCCGGAAGCCGGCCACCCGCTCGGTCACCGTGATGGCGTGGTCGGACACGTCGCGCAGGTACCGCTGGAGCTCCTCGTCCACGCCGTACTTGGGCGACGCCGCGATGAACCCGTCCAGCATCGGCACGAGCGGGCTGGTGGCCCGCTGGAACTCGATGACCTCCCGCGACAGGGAGTAGATGCGGCGCGGGGCGGCCGGGTCACCGCCGAAGACCTGTACCTCGATCTCGTCGATGTCGTTCTGCAGGCCGGCGACGACGGGCGCGTAGCCGTCCACGACGGCGTCGAGGATCGCGTACAGCACGGCCTGGGGCCCCTGGCGGAGCAGGTCGGGGTCGGACTCCATGCGCCGCCGGACCTTCGACAGGTCGGGGGCCTCGCTGTGCCGCACGGTCAGCACGAAGTCGGGCCCGACGAACACGTGCAGCTCGCCGAACTCCACCTTCTCCGGCTTGTCGAGGTACTGCGCGGCCCGCAGCACCACGAACAGCGTGCCGCCGTACCGGTCCGCCTTGGGCCGCTGGTGGGCCACGATCGCGTCCTCGATCGCCAGCTCGTGCAGCCCGAACTCCTCGGCCGCCTTGAGCAGCTCCGACTCCTCCGGCCGGTACAGGCCGATCCACGCCATCGCCCCCGGCCGCGACCGCAGCGACGCGATCGCGTCGCTCAGCGACAGCGGGGAGTCCACCCGCGCACCGTCGACGTACACGGCGTTGTCGATCACGCTCTGCTTGATCGGTTCGTCCCCGCCCGCCCGGGGGTCCATCGAATGCTCGGGAGCGGGCTCCGGCTTCACCCTCATGAGCCCACTGAATCCACGCAGTCCACGCATACGCCGCTCAGCCACACATAGAAAGGTATGGCCTGATGGGTCCGAGGCCGTACGATTCCGCGCGGAGGTGTCCCCCTGAAAGCCGTGTGGAACGAGCTGACCGCGACCCAGGTCGCGCCCCCTCTGTGGCTGGTCGCGCTGTCGGGCCTGGCCGCGCTCGCGCTGGTGTCGTACCCGCCGTCGTGGCACGTCCTGCGCGGGCTGATCACGATCGCGCACGAGGGCGGGCACGCGCTGGCCGCCGTGCTGACCCGGCGCAAGCTGCGCGGCATCCGGCTGCACTCCGACACGTCCGGCGTGACGCTGACCCGGGGCAACCCCACGGGCCCGGGGATGGTGGCGACGGCCGCGGCCGGGTACGTGGCGCCGTCCCTGATCGGGCTGGGCGCGTCGTGGCTCGTCGCGGCGGGACGGATCACCCTGCTGCTGTGGGCCGTGCTCGTGCTGCTGGTGTGCATGCTGCTGATGATCCGGAACTTCTTCGGCGCCGTGGCGCTGCTGGCCGTGGGCGGCGCCGTGTTCGCGCTGTCCTGGTTCGCGCCGCCGAACGTGCAGGGCGCCTGCGCCTACGCCGCCGTGTGGTTCCTGCTGCTCGGCGGCGTACGGCCGATCCTGGAGCTGCAGACCAAGCGCCGCCACGGCCGGGCGCCCGACTCCGACGCCGACCAGCTCGCGCGGCTGACCCGGGTGCCGGGCGCGCTGTGGGTCCTGCTGTTCCTGCTGGTCTCCACCGCCTCCCTGGCCG
The DNA here is from genome assembly GCF_016863035.1 of Microbispora corallina. Lineage (GTDB taxonomy): Bacteria > Actinomycetota > Actinomycetes > Streptosporangiales > Streptosporangiaceae > Microbispora > Microbispora corallina. Next base: position 625,852 of record NZ_BOOC01000003.1, on the reverse strand, counting down.
CCGGCGCCTACCTCCTCTCCGCCCGCTGGCTCCCGTTCGAGGTCTGACCGACGGCCGTACACGCCCGCCCTGTGCTCTGGCGGTGGCCGTTTGCTAATGGCGGGCGAGGGTCGAGCCGGAGCGGCCCTTCACGACGCGGAGCTGGGCCGGGATGCGGACCCGCAGCTCGGCCACGTGGCTGACCACGCCGACGGACCGGCCGCCCTCCCGGAGGCCGTCGAGGATGTCGAGCACGTCGTCGAGCGTCTCGTCGTCGAGCGTGCCGAAGCCCTCGTCCACGAACAGGCTGCCGATCTCGGCGCCGCCGGCCTCCGCGGTCACGACGTCGGCCAGTCCCAGGGCCAGCGCAAGCGAGGTGACGAAGCTCTCGCCGCCGGACAGCGTGGCCGGGTCGCGCTCCACCCCCGTCCAGGCGTCGATCACGCGCAGAGCCAGCCCGCCTCCTGACCGGCCCCGGTCTCCGGCCGACCTGCCGAGGTCGTGGCGGAGGAGGTAGCGCCCGCCGGACATGCGGTCGAGTCGCTCGTTGGCCGCCTCCACCACCTGACGCAGCCGTTCTCCCAGTACGAACGACGACAGCCGCATGTGCCAGCGGTTGTCTGAGGCCGTGCCGCCCGCGAGCTCCGCGAGACGGCGCGCCAGCCGGTGACGATCCTCGGCCGGGCGGAATTTACGCAGGGCCGCGTCCAGCTCGGACGCGAGACCGGTGAGCTGTTCGAGCCGTGCCTGCGCCCGGTCGCGCTCGGAGACGCGGGAGCCGTGCTCCCGCTCCGCGTGGTCGTGCTCGCCCGTCAGGACGGGCAGATCCGGGGCCTCCTCCCGCGCCGCCGCCACCAGCTCCGGATCGGCGAGCACGCTCTCGACCGTGGCCCGCTCGGCGTCGAGGTCCCGCAGCCGCTGGGCCATGGCCTCGCGATCCTCCCGCATCCGGACGGCCGCGGCGGCGTGCTCCACGCCGGCGAAACCGGCCTCGGCCGCGGCTCGCTCGGCCTGTTCGCGGGCCGTCGCGCTCTCGGCGGCGGCGACGGCGGCGGCCCTGGCGGCGTCGGCGGCCTCCCGGATGAGCGCGACCTCGTCGAGCAGCCGGTCGAGCCGGGCGGCCAGCGTGGCGTCCCGGCCGCGCGCCTCGTCCACGATCGCGGCCAGCCGTCGCTCGTCGGCCACGAGACGCTCCCGGCGGGCGCGCACCTCGGCCAGGTCGAGCGCGACCCGGCCGCCGCGGGACGTCAGCTCCTCCATCTCGGCCGCCAGCCGGCCACGCTCGGCGACCAGCGACTCCTCCCGCGCCGCCAGGGCCCGGGCCTCCGCGAGGCGCCGCTCCGCCCGCGCGACCAGCGCCCCCTCCCAGCCACTCTCGTCGTCCATGTGCTCGGGCGCTGCCTCGATACGGTCGGGGTCCGGGCCGTCGACGAGGGCGCCCGCTTCGGGATCGACGTCCCGCAGGGCCGCGGCGAGGCGGGCCCGCTCCGCGTCCAGGGCCTCGACATGGGCGCGGGTCTCGGCGATCCGGCCGGCGGTCTCCGTGGCCCGTTCGCGTGCCGCCTCCAGGTCGGCCGCCAGGCGGTCCGCGTCCGCGGCGAGCGCCGGCTCCTCGTCCGCGGCCGCGCGCAGGGCGTCCAGCTCCGCGCCGGCCTCGGCGAGCGCCGTGGCAGCGGCCTCCTGCGCCAGCCCGCCGGCCTGACCGGCGGCGCCGTCGAGCCGCGACGACAGTCCGGCGACCCTCGTCTCCGCCTCCTCGCGGGCTCGCTGGGCGGCCTCGAACGCCTCCTCGGCGGCGTGCTCGTCGTCGGCCGTGGGGGCGCTCTCGGCGGGCTCGGCCGGGGCCGGGTGGTCGACCGAGCCGCAGACGGCGCAGGGCCGGCCCTCCGCGAGCCGCGCCGCAAGCTCGGCCGCCATGCCCTCGATCCGGCTCTGCCGGACCGCCTGGAGCCCGTCGCGACGCTCCTGGGCCACGTCGACGGCCGTTCGGCGGGCCTGCTCCGCCTCCTCCAGCTCGGTTGTCAGCGCGTCGCGCAGCTCGGCGGCCGCCAGCCGCTCTGCCGCGGACCGGCACGCCGCCTCCAGCGCGGGGATCCGGGCCGCGCTGTCCCGCGCGCCTCTCACCCGCTCCTCGGCCGCGGCCAGCAGGGCGGGCAGCTCGGCCTGGGCCGCGAGCGCCGCCCCCTCCGCCTCGGCCAGCCGTTCCAGCTCCGCCTGAAGGGCCGCCGCCCGCTGGGCGGCCTCGCGCAGGCGGACGGCGGCGTCGCGCGCGGACGTCAGGCCGGGGACGGCCGCCGCGGCGAGCCGGGCCTCCTCCAGCCGTTCCTCGGCCCGGCGGCGCTCCTCCGGCAGGACGGCGAGGCGCTCGGCCAGGCGCGCCTCCTGCTCGACCAGGCCGGCCAGCGCGGTCGCCGAGGCGTCGAGCTCCTCGCGCATCTCCCGCAGCCGGGACTCCTCGGGGAGGACCTGCCGCACCCGGCCGATCTCGTCGCGCCGCTGCCGCTCCAGCTCCGCCAGCAGCCCGGCCAGTCGTTCGCCCTCCGGCCGTCCCACGTCGCCCTGGCCGTCCTGGCCGCCGAGGTCCGCGCGGCCGCCGGAGGCAGCGGGGGCGCCCGAATCCCCCGAACCGTCCGCGCCGTCCATGCCGGCGCCGGCGATACCCGGCCCGTGTCCTCCCACCAGCCCGCCCTCGTACGGCCATCCGCTCGCCGAGGAGGCGACGTCAGGCCCGGCGACGCCGTACCCGTAACGTTCGGATCCCGCACTCGCGACGCCCGCACCCTCGGGGCCCGGGCGGTGGCCGGCGGGGAGGGCACGCTGCGCTGCGTCGGCGGCGAGGCTCCTCGCCTTGGCCGCGGCCTCGGCGCGCTGCTCGGCCTGGCGGATCAGCGGGAGCACGCGATCGGCCCGGATCGCCTCGTCGAGGATCGTCTCCAGGTCGGCGCGTTCGTCGGCGGCGGCGTCGAGCTCCTGGCGCCGGGTGAGGGCGGCGGCATGGCGTCTGCGCCGGTCGGCCAGCGCCTGACCGTCGGCGAGGCGTGCGCGGGCGACGAGCAGCGCCGTCTGGCTGGCCGCGGACGCCTCGGCGGCGCGGGCGAGCTCTCCCTGCGCGAGGCCGAGCACGGCGTCCGCCCAGGCGGCGGGGTCGGCGGCGTCCTCGGGCAGCGGCAGGCCGGCCCCGGCCGCGCCGCGCATCCGGTCGAGGACGGACTCGACGCGCTGGCCGAGCTCCTGGCGCTCACGCCCGGTCTGGGTGCGGTGCTCGGCGAGCCACTTCTCCACATCCGTGAAGATCTTGACGGAGAACAGCTTCTCCAGCAGCTTCCGCCTGTCGTCGCCGTCGGCCCGCAGGAAACGGGCGAACTCGCCCTGCGGCAGCATCGCCACCTGGCAGAACTGGTCGGCGTTCATGCCCATGAGGTCGCCGATCAGGTGCCCGGCCTCGTCGCTGCGCGTGCTGCGGGCCGTCCAGGCGCCGGTGAACTCCTCCAGCAGGACCTTGGCCTTCTCCTCGACCAGGCCCTCGCCCCTCAGCTTGGGGCGCATCCAGGCGGGCGAACGGGTGACGCGGAAGCGCCGCTCGCGGATCGTCACCTCCAGGACCACGGACGGCCCCCGATCGGGGGGCGCGTGGTCGCACCGCAGCGACCGGGCGCTGTCGCGCTGCCCCGGCACCTGGCCGTACAGGGCGTAGCAGACGGCGTCGAGGACGGTGGTCTTGCCGGCGCCGGTCGGGCCGTGGATGAGGAACAGGCCCGCCTCGCCGAGCGCGTCGAAGTCCACCTCCTCGGTGCCGGGGAAGGACCCGAAGGCGGTCAGCCGCAGCCGGTGCAACCTCACGTGGCCTCCCTAGCCGCGCTCACGCGCTCTCCCTGATCCTGCAGGCCTCGACGGCCTCTCTGAGCAGGCGCGTCTCGGCCTCGTCGGCCTCCTCGCCGCGGACCTCTCGGACGAAGTCGACGGCCACGTCGATCTCGGCGCGCCCGGCGAGCGGGACAAGACGCGCCGCCTGCGCCGTCGCGCCGTCGGGCTCGAACGCGAGCGCCAGCGTATGGGGGAAGCGCCCGCGCAGCCGCTCCATCGCCTCCCGGGGCCGTACGGGATCGGTGAGCGTCACCTGGAGCCAGTGGTCCTCCACCCCCGCGTGGCGGGGGTCGGACAGCAGGTCGTCGATGCGGCCCCGCAGCCTGCTCACCGGCCGGGGCACGGGCGCGGGGACGAACTCGACGCCGTTCGCGTCGAGGTCGACGAGCCACGACCCCTTGCGCTGGCCGGCCTCGGAGAAGGAGTACGCGATCGGGGAGCCCGAATAGCGCACGGTCTCGCTCATCGTCTGCCGCCCGTGGAGGTGGCCGAGGGCCGCGTAGTCGACGCCGGAGAACGCGGCGAGCGGCACGTGGGCGACGCCTCCGACGCTGATGTCCCGCTCGCTGTCACTGGCCTCGCCTCCGGTCACGAACGCGTGGGCCAGCACGACCTTCCGCCGGGCGGGATGGGCTCTGACGCGGTCCATGGCGTACGTCAGGGCGGCGGTGTGGCTGCGCTCGGCGAGCTCCCACGGCCCCTTGACGATCTCGGGCTCGAGGTAGGGGATGCCGAAGAACGCGACGTCGCCGACGACGACGGGCACCCATGCGCGGCCGGGGTCGGTGCGCAGGTGCACCCGCTCCATGAGGTCGGCCCCGAAGCCGAGCCGTACGGCGGAGTCGTGGTTGCCGCTGATGAGCACGGTGTGCACGCCGAGCGCCTTGAGACGGGCCAGCGCCTCGTTGCAGAGTGCGACCGCGTCGACGGGCGGCAGCGCGCGGTCGTAGACGTCGCCGGCGACCACGACGACGTCGACCCGCTCCTCCCGCGCCGTCTCCACGAGGTGGTCGACGAACGCGGCCTGGGCGCTCAGGAGGCTCTCCCGGTGGAACGACCGGCCGAGGTGCCAGTCGGAGCTGTGCAGGACGCGCATGTCGCAGGAAGCTAACAGGTCCCTCCGACAAAAGTGGTCCCAATGATCCCACTGGCGGTCGCGATCCCGATCGAGTAATGACTTAGCCTGGATTCGGTAAACGGATGAGCCATGGGGGGCGGCCTCATGAACGTCGGCCGGGGCGCTCTCGGCGTGATCGCCGGTGTGCTGATGGTGACCCTTGCCGCGCTCGGCCACCTGCTGTCGCCTCCGGCCTTCGACCCGCCTCCGCTGTCGGCCTCGCCGGCGTTCCGGTCCCTGCCGGCACAGCCGCCCGCCGAGGTGCGGCACGTCGACGCCTCGGCGAGGTTCCGCACCGAGACGCTGACGGTCCCGGCGCGCGACGAGACGCTGAAGGCCACGGTGCGCACGCCGCTCACGCCGGGCCGGCATCCCGCGATGGTCTTCGTGCAGGGGTCGGGCTCCGGCGACGGGGCGGAGTTCACGCAGCAGGCCGAGTGGCTGGCCGGGGCGGGCATCGCGACCATCGCCTACGACAAGCGCACGGTGGGCTACAACTTCCGCAACCGCGACTTCTCGCTGCTCGCCGACGACGCGCTCCGGATGCTGGACGTGCTGCGGCGGCGGCCCGACGTCGACCCGTCCCGAACGGGCCTGTGGGGGGTCAGCGAGGGCGGCTGGGTCGTCCCCATCGCCGCCGCCGAGGACAAGGACGTCCGGTTCGTCGTCCTCGTCTCCTCGCCGAACGTCTCCCCCATGCGGCAGGTGGCCTGGGCGCTCAACGAGCAGTTGCTGCGGCTCCACGCCCCGACCGGCGTGCGCGACCTGCTGACCCGGGCCATGGGCGGCGTGGGCTTCGACTTCCTGCGGTACGACGGGGTCCCGGCGCTGCGCGGGATCACCCAGCCCGTGCTCGCGCTGTACGGGACGATGGACCCGAGCATCCCGTTCGTCGAGAGCACCGAGACCCTGACCGGCGCACTCGACGAGGGCGGCAACCCCGACTACACGATCCGGTACCTCGCCGGCGCCAACCACGCCATGCGCCTGAACGGCGGGGCGTTCGCGCCCGGCTACCTGCCGACGCTGGCCAACTGGATCGGGGGCCTGCCGGGCACCGCCGCCCCGTCCCTGCACCTCGCGGGCGAGACGCCGGTGCAGCGGTTCGAGGCGGCCGACGTGCCCGCCGCGCCGTGGTGGGGCGAGAGCACGTTCCTGTGGCTGACGCTCTGCCTGGCCGCGGTCGGCTACGTGGCGGCGCCGGTGACCGAGATGGTCGTCCGGCTGCGCGGGCGCGACCTGCGGCTGCAGACGAACGCCCACCTGTGGCCCGCGATCCGGCGGCGGCTGCGCCGCATGGCGTGGACGGGCCTCGGCGAGTTCGCCGCCGTCATGGCGTTCATCACGCTGATCGTGCTGTTCTCGGTCAACCAGGCCGGCGCGTGGCCCGCCGTCCAGGCCGGGTGGCTCGTCGTGCGGATGCTCGCGGTCGTGATGCTCGTGCAGGAGGTCACGACCGTGGCGGCCGTGCTGGCCGGGCTGCGGGACGGGTGGCAGCCCAGCCGCTGGGAGAAGACGGTGCTCACCGGGGTCCTCGGCGGGACCGGGCTGCTGCTGGTGACCGCCGCCTACTACGGCCTGTTCGGCATCCCCTGGTGACGTCTTCCCTGCGGCGCGCCCCGGGGACGGAGGACGCCGCGGCGGCCTGAACCGGCGTACGCCGGGCGGCCGCTCCCCCGCTACGGCGATCGGCGGGTCAAATGCCGGTATGGACTCGCCCCGGTCCCTCCAGTGCGCGGCCCCGCCGGGCGGCCGCCCTCTTCAATTGCGACATGGTGACCGTGTCGACGAGAAGGGCGGCCGCCCTGCTTGGCTGGGTGGGGCTGTCCGTGGTGCTGCCGGGCGCCGCGCACCTGCGGGCCGGATGGCGGCGCACCGGGCTCGTCCTGATGGGCTCGTACCTGACCGTCCTCGTCTGCCTGGTCGCGGTGTCCGCGGGGGCCGACGCCGGCCTGGCGGGACGCGTGCTCGGCTGGCTGACCCAGCTCGCCGTGGCCGCCCTGGCCTGTGCCCTGGCCTGGTTCTGCCTCGTCGTCCACTCGTACGCGGTGCTGCGTCCGGGGAGGCTGCCGCGGATCGGCCAGGTGCTCACGGGCGCCGTCGCGGGCGTCCTGGCCGTCGCCGTCGCGACGCCCTTCGCATTCGCGGCGCAGTACCTCGCCGTCTCCCAGCGCACCCTCGACGCGGTCTTCGCGGGGCGGGACCGCGCCGCCGGCGGGACGGGGGACCCCTGGGACGGACGCGACCGCGTCAACGTGCTGCTGCTCGGCGGCGACTCGGGCGCCGACCGGGTCGGGATGCGCACCGACAGCATCAACGTCGCCAGCGTCGACGTCCACACCGGGCGCACCGTGCTGCTCGGCCTGCCCCGCAACCTGGAGCACGTGCCGTTCCCGCCGGGCAGCCCGATGGCCCTGCGCTTCCCGTACGGGTTCACGCTGCCGGAGTACAAGCCGGGCTGGCGGGAGGACCTGCTGTTCTCCGTCTGGCAGTACGCCGAGGAGCACCCCGAGCTGTTCGGCGGACGCGAGCACATGGGCGCCGAGACCCTCAAGGAGACGATCGGCTACATCCTGGGCATGCGGATCGACTGGTACGCGCTGGTCAACATCGGGGGCTTCGCCAAGATCGTCGACGCCCTGGGCGGGCTGGTCCTCACGGTCGACCGGAACATCGTGTACGGCAAGTACGACGAGGGCGTCGTGCCCGCGGGCACCCGCAGGCTGACCGGAGCCGAGGCGCTCTGGTACGCCCGCTCCCGCACCTACAGCGACGACTTCTCCCGTATGCGGCGGCAGCGCTGCGTGCTCGGGGCGCTCGTCAGGCAGGCCGACCCCGGGACCGTCCTGAGCCGTTTCACGCAGCTGGCCGCCGCGACCCGGACCATCGTGCACACCGACATCCCCCGCCCGATGCTGGAGGCCCTGGTGCCGCTCACGGCCAAGGTCAAGCAGGCGGGGGTGACGAGCCTCCAGTTCATCCCGCCGGTGATCAACACGGCGTACCCCGACTGGGACCGCATCCGCCTGCTGACCGCCCGGGCCATCCGGCAGTCGGAACGGCCCGGCCAGCGGCGGCACCGTCTCGACCCGGGCACCGAGCAGGCCGAGCCGACCGCCACCCCGGTGGACGAGGGCTGCGGCGCGGTCTGACACGCCTCTCAAGGCCCGGCGCGCGTCGGGCACGGTTCGAGGGCTTCGGACGCGGAACGGGACCCGTGGGCGTCGGGCACGGTTCGGGGGACGCGTTTGACGCGGTCGAGGGTCAGACGCGGAAGGACTCGCGGGCCAGGCGGCGCACCCGCGTCTCGTCGACCGTGTGGCCGAGGCCCGGCTGGGTGAGCGGCACGGCGACCACGCCCCCCGAGGCGTCCACGGGCGGGAGGACGACCTGTGCGCTGCGGGGCGGCTCGGCCACGTCGCTCGGCAGCGTGCACCCCGGCAGGCTCGCCACGGCCACCGTGGCGGCCCTGGCCAGGCCCGCGCCGAGGCCTCCGGCGCAGACGATGTCCCAGCCCGCGTCCACGGCCCGGTCGTGGGCCCGGCGCACCGCGCCCAGCGAGCCGAACACGGCCGGGCGCAGCAGCAGCGCGCGGCCCGCCTTGAGGCCGACCGCCTCGTCGAGCTCGCCGACCGTACCGACCTCCACCGCGACGGCGGCCGAGACCCGGTCCTGCAGGTCGGCGCTGGTCAGCAGGTCCTTGAACGGGCGCTCGATGGCCACGACGCCGTACGCGTCCAGGGCCTCGAGCTGGTCGATGTCGGTGTAGGCGCCGCGCCCGTCCACGGCGATGACGAGGCCGGGATAGGCGGCCCGGACGGCCCGTAGCGGCTCGACGTCCCACCCGGGGTGCACGTCGAGCGTGACGTGGCCGTACCCCGCGCAGACATGCCGGTTCACCCGGGCGACCATGCTCTCCAGCGAACGGTCGGCGCTCAGCCGGACCGTGGCGATCAGCGACGTGCGGGTCCCGCCGAGGGCGTGGGAGAGCGGGACGCCGTTCATCCGGCCCCACAGGTCCCAGCAGGCCATGTCGCCCGCGGCGCCGCCGGGGATCGCCCCCAGCTCGGACGGGTGCTCCCAGTCGACGCCCACCAGGGCGGGCAGCTCGCCCTCCAGCCGCTCCCCGTGTCCCGGCTCGACGACCTCGCCCCAGCCCACCATGCCGCCGTAGTCAGTGATCTTGACCAGGACGGTCTCCGGACGCCTGCCGTACGGCAGGGTCATCCTGAAGACCTCGAGCTCCCGGACACGCGGCAATGGATCCCCCTTGTGGCTAGACCTCCATGGTGCCCGGTGCCCGGCGATGCTCAAAACGCCCGGCGGCGACCGTGCCGGTCACGGCCATGAGGACGAGGAGGCCGAAGCAGGTCAGATAGACCACGGGGGTGCCGCCGAAGGCGGCGAACAGCGCGCCCGTCAGCGCGACCGCCACGATGGAGAACACCGATTCGCCGATGCTCAGCGAGGCGCTGTTCTTGCCCTCCTCGCCGGGGGCCGACAGCTCCAGGACCAGCACCGACAGCGTGGGGAAGACCAGCCCGATGCCGAGCCCGGCCACCATCCATCCCCCGAACGCCACGAGGATCGGCACCTGGTGGAACACGGTCGTCGCGGTGACCGCGATGCCCGCCGCGATCAGGGCGGTGCCGAGGCGCAGGGTGAGCACGCGGGCGTCGGGGCGGCGCCCCTGGATCCAGGAGCCGAGCGACCAGGCGATCGCGCCGCCGGTGAGCGCGAGGCCCGACTGCGCCGTGGTGAGGCCGCGCTGCTGGGTGAGCGTCAGCGGCACGAACACCTCGGCGGCGAAGAACGCCCCCGCCGCCAGGCCGCGCAGGGCCACCACGGCGGGCAGCCCGCGCGCGATCCGGAGCGCGCCGCCCGGCAGCAGCCTCGGCAGCGCCAGCGCCAGCACGGCCAGCCCGGTGACCACGAGGGGAAGCCCGGTGGCCGGAGTGCCGCTGCCGTACTGGAGCAGGGCGGCGCCGACGGCGGCCAGCGCGCCCCAGGCGAGGCGGGGCAGGAAGGCCCTGCCCATGCCCTCCCGGGACGGCGACCCGCCCGAGGGCATGCCGTGCCACATGACCAGGGCGGCCGGCGCGGCGAGGACGGCGACGCCGAGGAAGATCAGCCGCCAGGTCCACCGCTCGGCCACGATCCCGGTGATCGCCGGGCCGACGACGGACGGCAGCACCCACGCGGCCGCCAGCAGCGAGAACACCCGCGGGTGCATCGCCGCCGGGTACACCTGGGCGACCAGGACGTACAGGGCGACGTTGAACAGGCCGCCGCCGAGGCCCTGGAGGAACCGGCCCGCCAGGAACACCTCCATCGTCGGCGCGAGCCCGGACACGGCCAGCCCGGCGATGAAGCCGCCGACACCCGTCCACAGGGACGAGGCCGGGCCTCGCGCGTCGCTCCAGCGGCCGCCGACGACGGTGGCGATCACGTTGGCCGCCAGGCCGCCGCTGAAGGCCAGGCCGTACAGGTGGTATCCGTGCAGCTCCCGGCCGACGAGGGGCATGGCCGTGGCCACCGCCAGGTACTCGAACGCGACGAGCATGACGAGGGCGACGATGCCGACGCTCATGGCGCGGTACCGGCTGGCGAAGACCGGAGGAGCGGTCACTACCGAAGTCACGTTTCGGACCTTACGGATCAGGACCCGCGCGAGGCCATCGGAATTTGGTCGTAGGACCTCCGTTCGATCGCCGCCGCCATCAGGTCGGGGAACGCGTCCGGCGTGCAGGCGAACGCCGGGACGCCCATGGCCGCCAGCGCCGCCGCGTTGTCGTGGTCGTACTGCGGCGTCCCTTCATCGGACAGGGCCAGCAGCACGATCACCTGGACGCCCGCCGCCGTCATCGCCGCGACCCGGCGCAGCATCTCCTCCCGCACGCCCCCCTCGTACAGGTCGCTGATGAGCAGGAAGATCGTGTCGGCCGGCCGGGTGATCAGGCCCTGGCAGTACGCGATGGCCCGGTTGATGTCGGTCCCGCCGCCGAGCTGGGTGCCGAACAGGACGTCCACCGGGTCGGTCAGCTGCTCGGTGAGGTCGACGACGGCCGTGTCGAAGACGACGAGCGAGGTCCGCAGCGAGCGCATGGACGCGAGCACCGCCCCGAACACGCTCGAGTAGACGACGGAGGCCGCCATCGAGCCGCTCTGGTCGACGCAGAGCACCACCTCCCGCTGCACGGCCTGCCGGCGCCGTCCGTAGCCGACGAGCCGGGACGGGACGAGCGTGCCGCGATCGGGCAGGTAGTTCTTCAGGTTGGCGCGGATCGTGCGGTGCCAGTCGATGTCGGCCGCCCGCCGGGGCCGGTGCGTCCTGGCCGACCGGTCGAGCGCGCCCGTCACGGCCGCCCGGGTGCGCCGGGCCAGCCGCGCCTCCAGTTGGGCGACGACCCTGCGGACCACGGCCCGCGCGGACTCGCGGGCGCGCTCGGGCATGAGGCGGTTCAGCGACAGGAGCGTGCCCACGAGGTGGACGTCGGGCTCGACGGCCTCCAGCATCTCCGGTTCGAGGAGCAGCCGGGTCAGGTCGAGCCGTTCGATGGCGTCCTGCTGCATGACCTGGACGACGGTCGAGGGGAAGAACTCCCGGATGTCCCCCAGCCACCGGGCCACCCTCGGGGCGGACCCGCCGAGCCCGGCGCCGCGCTCGCCCCCGCCGTCGTACAGGGCGGCGAGCGCCGCGTCCATCCGCGCGTCGGCCCCCTCCAGGCCGCCCGCGGCGGCGCCGCCGAGCACCAGCCGCCACCGCCGGGCCCGCTCGTCACGCTCCGGCTCGCCCATCACGCCCTCCTCCGTCGGCCGTTGTCCACGCGCGTCCGCCCGTGCCCGTCGTCATGCCTTCCCCAGGATCTCGAGGACCGTCCGCACAGCGCCCGCAGCCAGGTCGTCGTCGTACGCTGCGGTCTCCGGGTCGGGCGCGACCGGGCCGGACCGGACGCGGTCGCCGATCATGCGCCTTTCGGGCGGTGCGAAGGCCCCGAACGTCCGCCGCAGCAGGGGCAGCACGTCGACGAACGCCTCCGGCGAGAGCCCGGTGAGCCACCCGTCCACCGTGGCCAGCAGGCGGGCGTCGTGCACGAGCAGCAGGCCCCCGCCCGACAGGAAGCCCTCCATCCAGGACGCCGCCCGCGCGGGCGGGTTGCCCGGCGACATCGCCCGCGCCATCCGCGTGGCCACGTCGTCGCCCTCCGGGAGCGCGCCGGCGTCGAACAGGATCCGCACGACGCGGCCTTCGACGAGGCCCGGCAGGCCGGCCCGGCCCGCGATCCCCGCCAGGGTCGGCAGCCAGCGGTCGGTCTCCATGAGCGCCACGGCGCCGTGGACCCCGTCGATCAGCGCGAGCATCTCCCGCGCCGAGTCGTCGTCGAGCCCGGTCAGGGCCGGGGACAGGCCCGCGCAGATCCGGGCGAGCAGCGACTCGGCGATCGGGCCCAGCCCCTCGGTGCCGCGAACGTCGCCGTACCGGTGGGCCCGCACGAGCGCGGGCAGCGCCGCCATCAGGTGGCGCACCTCGCTGTCGAGCGCGGCCCTGTCCTCGATGGCCCGCAGGACCCGGGGCAGCGCGTCGGGCAGGTGCGCGAGCAGGCAGCGCTCGACCAGCGCGGTGAGCTCGTTCAGGTGGGGCGAGGCCGACAGGTCGCGGGCGCGCGCCGACGCCGCGCCCTCGACCGTGGTCCCCCAGGCGGCCGCCTCGATCAGCGCCACGTCGAACTCGGGACGCCACTCCAGCGTCCACGACTCCCGGAACGTGCCCTTGCCCCGCGCCTGCCGGGTCGTCCCCCACGGGACGCCGAGCATGCCGAGGCGGTGCAGCAGGCGGCTCCGTTCGAGGTCGAGGGGCTTGCGCAGGTCGAGGTCGTGCTCGCGGGACAGCGCCTCGGGCTTGAGCCGCACCCGCCGCTGCTCCTCCCGGAGATGCCGCTGCAGCGGGACCATCGGCGTCGAGTCGGGGACGTGCCCGAGCCGCTCGCCCACCACCATCCGGCGCCCGATCAGCTCCACGGCCAGGTCGTCGCCCTCGCACAGCACGGCCCTGGCCGCCTCGGTGACCTCCGAGAGACCGGCGAGCGGCCGGCCGCGCAGCGCGGCCAGGCTGACAGCCAGCCGCACCGCCTCGATGACGTGGGCGGACGAGACCGGCAGACCCTCCTCCCGCAGGACGTGGGCGGCCCGGGTCAGCCACCGCTCGATGGGGCGGCGCGGGCTGGCGAACAGGTGGTCGTACCAGCCCGGGGAGGCGACGCCCGCGCCGTAGCCGCCGGCGGCGGCCAGCCTCCCGTGCGTCCACGGCACCCAGGTCATCGCGACCTTCACCTTGGGCAGGCCGCGCAGCAGCCGTTCGTCCCGCGCGGCGGGCGGCAGTTCGGTGAGCGCCGGCAGGTGCCAGGCGCCGCAGACGACGGCGATGTTCCGGTGGCCGTCCCGCACGGCCTTCCTCAGGACGGACCGCATGTACGCCTCCCGGAGCGCCTCGGTGCCGTCCGCCACGTGACCCTCGCGCACGGCCGTCATCGCCTCGGCGACGACGTCGAGCGTGCCGGTCTCCCCCCGATGCTCGACCAGGTCCTCCCACCACCGCTCCGGGTCGTCGTACCCCGCGGCCTCCGCCAGCTCGCCGATGGGGTCGCGGAGGACGGGGTCGGCGTCGAGCGCCAGAGTGTGGGCGGCGGGCAGGTCGCAGAAGCGGACCTCGACCCCGGCCTCCACCGCGTACGCGATCGCCTGCCATTCCGGGGAGAAGACGGCGAACGGCCAGAAGGCGGCCTTCGACGGGTCTCCCGGCACGTGGGCGAGGAGTGCTACCGGCGGCCGCATCTCGGGGTCGGCGGCCAGCGGCACGAGGGCGTCCGCCTCCGGCGGCCCCTCGATGAGCACGACGTCCGGCCGCAGCCGTTCGAGCTCCGCTCGGACCGCCCGGGCCGAGCCCGGACCGTGGTGGCGCACGCCCAGGACCGCGATCGCGGGCTCCTCGCCGCCCGCCCGCCTCGCCCCCGCGACGCCCCGCACCCGTCCGCCACCCTCCGCGTCAACGGCATCGGTGGCGGTGGCGCCGGCCGCGGGGGTGGTCACGGCGGCGGCTATGGGAGTGGCCGCGGCGTCGGCGGCCAGGGTCGGCACGCCGGTCCTGGCCGGCGCGAGCGTCGCCGGGGGTGAGTCCGTCCCCTCAGGTGCCCGCGTCTCCACGGGCGAGTCCGTCCCAGCTGGTGCGCCGGTTCCGTGGGGGACGGCGGCGTCAGCTCGCATCGCGGCAGGCCCGGTAGAAGTCGCGCCAGTCCTCCCGGTCGCGGACGACGGTCTCCAGGTACTCCTGCCAGACCACCCGGTCGGACACCGGGTCCTGCACGACGGCGCCCAGGATGCCGCCCGCGACGTCGGCCGGCCGCAGCACGCCGTCCCCGAAGTGCGTGGCGAGCACGACGCCGCTGGTCACCACCGAGATCGCCTCGGCGGTGCTGAGAGTGCCGCTCGGCGACTTGACCTTGGTCCGGCCGTCGGCGGTGACGCCGGAGCGCAACTCCCTGAAGACGGTCACCACCCGGCGGATCTCCTCCAGCCCCGCGACGGCGTCGGGAAGCTCGAGCGACCGGCCGAGCTGGGCCACCCGGCGGGCGACGATCTCGACCTCCTCCTCGGCGCTGGCCGGGACCGGCAGGACGACGGTGTTGAAGCGCCGGCGCAGCGCGCTCGACAGGTCGTTGACGCCGCGGTCGCGGTCGTTGGCCGTCGCGATGACATTGAAGCCCTTGGCCGCCTGGACCTCCTCGCCCAGTTCGGGAATCGGCAGCGTCTTCTCCGACAGCACGGTGATGAGCGCGTCCTGCACGTCGGACGGCATCCGGGTCAGCTCCTCCACCCGGGCCAGCCGTCCCTCGGCCATGGCGCGCATCACCGGGCTGGGGGTCAGCGCCTCGCGGGAAGGGCCCTCCGCGAGGAGGCGGGCGTAGTTCCACCCGTAGCGGACGGCCTCCTCCGCCGTGCCGGCCGTGCCCTGGACGAGGAGGGTCGAGTCGCCGCTGACGGCCGCCGCGAGGTGCTCCGACAGCCACGTCTTGGCGGTCCCCGGCACGCCGAGCAGGAGCAGGGCCCGGTCGGTGGCGAGCGTCGCCACCGCCACCTCGACGATGCGCCGGGGGCCGATGTACTTGGGGGTGATCTGGCCGCCGTCGCCGAGGACGTACGTGGTCACCGCCCAGGGCGACAGGCGCCAGCCGGGAGGGCGCGGCCGGTCGTCGGTCTTGGCCAGGATCGCCAGCTCGTCCGCGTACTGGTCTTCCGCGTGCGGGCGCAGAACGGTGGTCACGAAAGCTCCTTCGTCATGTCGAAGCGGAACCGCAGGATCGCGGCCAGCTCGGGGACCTCGTGGGCGCGGGCGTGCACAGCGGGGTCGAGCCGCTCCCCGGCCAGCCTGATCAGCTCACCGGCGTTCCACGGCTGCGTCTCGGCCGTCTCCACGATCTTCTTCAGCACGGCCTTCGTCAGCTGAGGCCCCCAGGGCCGCGCCACGCCGCCCAACATCATGATCATCTGGCCGTCGACCTGCTGCCCGCGCACCAGCTCCGCCGCGCGGTTCGACTGCTCCTCGGGCGGCAGGACGGCCAGCAGGTCGGTGAGCGGCTCGGCCTCGAACAGGGCCCGGGCCCACTCGGCGTCGCGCTGGAGGATGGCCGCCCTGGTCCAGCCCATCCTGACCTCGCGCGCCCAGTCGCCGAGCGGGAGCCGGACGACGGCGCCGGGGGCGAGGCCGACGTGAGCCCTCCAGAAGGACAGCGGGGTGTGCGCCACCACCTGCTGGAGCCACCACCCGCGCTGCGCCATCCCCGCCGGCGGCCGGGCCCGGACGCCGTCGCGCTCCATCGTGCTGTCGCACGCCTTCGGCGGCTCGGCGCGCAGGCCCCGCCCCTCCGGCCGTACGAGGCGGCCGGCCCGCTCGGACATGCGCCGTCCGAGACGCGAGCCGGGCAGCCGGGTGAGCAGGTCGGCCGCGGCCTGCCTCACCTCCCGGCGGCGGTCGTCGAGCGCCGCCTCCAGGAACGGCTCGTCGTCCATCGTCAGTCCGGAGGCGAGGATGGCCACGAACGCGGCGCGGTCCTCCGGCGTCTCGGCAGGCCAGCCGCGTCCGAGCAGGTCCCGGGCGGCGCCCGGGTCCCGCTCGCGCAGCGCGGCCAGGAACGCCCGGCGGTCGCCGCTCGTGCCGAACTCCCACACCTCCGCGGGCGGCACGTGGGCCGCCTCCTCCAGCAGGTAGGCCCACGCATCGTTGAGCCCGGCCAGCCAGCGGCCACGGGCGCCGGTCACGGCCGCGAGATGGGACCTGACGGACCGGTCGCGGGCACCGAGGTCGAGCAGCCCGGGGATGAGCCGTGCCGGGACCCGGACGCGACGCGAGGCCGCGACCTCCAGCCATTCCGGCAGCAGCCGGGCCTGCTCGCCCGCCAGCATGCGGGCCAGCCGGTCGCCCGCCTGGGCCGACACCGCGGGCAGCGTCTCCTCCGGCGCGGGCGCCGGCGGCCGGCCCCCACGCGGCCGCCGGCCTGCCCGCATGCGCACGGTCTGCACGGCGGCCTGCTCCAGCAGGTCCTCCGGCGCGACCCCGCGCCTGTCGGCGCCCACCAGCGCGGTGGACACCAGCTCCTCCCACGGCATCCGTGCGCCGCCGGACCCCGCCGCCCCTGCCGGACCGCCCGGCCCCGCCGCTACCGCCGCGACCGGCGCCGCATCCCCCGCGGGTCTCTCCCGCTCGCGGCCTGCCCCGAGCGCACCGACCGGCCCCGCCGCTACCCGCGCCGCGCCCTCCGCGGGTCCTTCCGGCTCGCGGCCTGCCCCGAGCGCGCCGGCGGCGGGCGGGGGCGCCGATTCCTGCTGTGAGGTCGTCATAACCGCACCACCTGGCCCTCGTCGTCCCATGTCGCGAGCGGCCGCAGCCCTCGCGGCGTCCATTCGGCCGCCACCGTCAGCGGGTGGCCGCCGGAGACGGCCATCAGCCGCCAGGGGGCCCCGGCAGAGGGGTGCAGCGGCAGCAGGTCGCCCTCGTCGCCCACGAGTCCCTCGGCGGACGGGACGACGTCGGCCAGCACCACCGGCCAGGAGTCGGCCCACGGGTCGCCCGCGAGCACCTCGGCGATCAGCGCCGGTATCCCGGCGACCTTGGTCCCCGGCGGCGGCCCGGCCGCCACCCGCCCGTACCGCTCCGCCACGAGAGCCCGCAGCGGGGACGACCCGGGGTAGAACGTGAGGTCGGCGTCGATCGTCGTGCCGGGGACGAGCGAGGCGTCGAGCGCCTGCCCCACCGGCGCGAACGACAGGACCAGCGCCATCCGGCCGGTCCCCCGACCGGCGAGCCAGACCCTGCGGGCGACGAGGCGGTCCTGCTCCTCGTCACGGCTTCCGACGACGTCCCAGTGGTCACGGACGGGCGGCGACGCCAGCACGCTCTCCCGGGACACCGGGAACCCGACGCGGGAGCGGACCGTATCCCGCAACCCCCCGGGTAGCGCCTCCGCGCGGCGGTGCGCCACCGCGAGCAGGTGGAGCAGCGCGTACTCCTGCAGGAGCAGCCCCGGCCACTCCTCGCGCGCGAGCACCCGTGACAGGCGGGCGACGACGCCGGCGGCGCCGGGCGCCTGTGCGTCGACGAGCCGCCGGGCCAGGCCGTCCCACTCCGCGAGCCCCGTCTGCGGGGTCTGCGCGACGCCCTGGGCGATCTGGTCGCGCAGCCACCGCTCCAGCTCCGACAGCCCGGCCGCGACCCTGCTCTCACGCTGCTCGGCCGTGCTCCGTCTCGCCGCGGCCGCCGCGCCCCCGCCCCGGGCCTCGCCCGCACCCGGCCCGGACGGCACGACGGCCTCCGCGTCGTCCGCGGTGTCCGCGGACGCCCCGGCATCCGGGGGCGCGGGCTTCTTCTCCGCCCGGGCGCGGCGCTGGTCCAGCCATTCGGCGACCCACGCGGTGGGCTCGTCCGCCTGGGGGACGCCGTCCGCCGACCACAGGAGCAGCAGCCCGAGCGCGTGCTTGCACGGGAACTTGCGGCTGGGGCAGCTGCACCGGTAGGCGGGCTCGCCCAGGTCGACACAGGCCCGGTACGGCGTGGCCCCGCTGCCCTTGCACTCCCCCCAGACGACGCCCGGAAGGGCGCCCGCGCCCGACCACTTCCCGGGCGCGCTCACACCGGCGGCCGCCCGCTGCGACGCCGCGTCGGGCACCAGCGCGAGGACCTGGTCCCGGCTCCACCGTTCGATCACGCTCCGCACACTAGCCAGCCGCTCCGACAAAACCCTTTCCCCCAGGTCAACGCCATGACGAGCGGTCTTGTCGGTGCCTGCTGACATGCTTGTCCCATGACTGAGATCCCCTCCGACAACTACTCCCCGCAATGGCAGGGCGGCTCCCGTCTGGAGCTTCCGCTCGTGGGCGACGAGCGCGAGATCCTCACCGCCTTCCTCGACTGGCACAGAGAGACGTTCGCGGGCAAGTGCGCGGGAGTGCCGCCGGAGCGGCTGTCCGACAAGAGCGTGCCGCCGTCGGGCCTGAGCCTGCACGGTCTCGTCCGCCATCTGGCGGGCGTGGAGCGGTGGTGGTTCCGCATCCAGTTCGCGGGAGAGGACCTGCCCCTCCTCTATTACTCCGACGACGATCCCGACCAGGACTTCGACGACCTCGGGGGCGACGTCGACGAGGCCTTCGCGGTGTGGCGGGCCGAGTGCGAGCGGTCACGGGAGATCGTCGCCGCGACGCCGTCCCTCGACGCCACTGGGGTCCAGCGGGCGACCGGACGGCCCATCTCCCTGCGGCGCATCCTCGTCGCCATGATCGCCGAGTACGCCCGGCACAACGGCCACGCCGACCTGCTCCGCGAGCGCGTCGACGGGAGGACGGGCCAGTGACGGAGGGCCGCGGGGGCGCAGGAAGGCCGGGAGGCCGTATCGGTGCCGCGTGACATACTCACCAGCGTGATGGCGCGAAGCGCGCAGAAGGTGCTGATCGGGCGGTCTGGTGAGCTCGACCGGCTGCTGGGCGTGCTCGACGCCGCGGCCGGCGGTCTCGCCGGTGTGGCGCTGGTCGGCGGCGACGCGGGGATCGGCAAGACCCGCCTCGTGGGCGAGCTGTGCGACCTCGCCCAGAGGCGGGGAATCGTCACGCTGATCGGCCAGTGCGCGGAGCTGGGCGACGCTTTGCCGTACCTGCCGCTCGCGGACGCCCTGCGCGGCGCGGCGGCCGATCCGGGCAACCCGGTCGGCCGGGCGGTCGAGGCCCGGCCCGTGCTGCAGCGCCTGCTGCCCGGCGGCGACCCCGGGCCGGCCGACGCGACGGCGGGCGCCCTCGCGCAGCAGCGGCTGTTCGGCTCGGTGCTCGACATGCTCGCCGAGGTCGCCGCCGACCGTCCGGTGCTGTTCGTGTTCGAGGACCTGCACTGGGCCGACCGCTCCACGCGCGACCTGCTCGTCTTCCTCACGCGCATGCTGCAGCGGGAGCGGGTCTGCCTGGTCGGCACCTACCGCACCGACGACCTCCACCGGCGTCACCCGTTGCGCCAGGTCCTGGCGGAGCTGCAGCGGCTGCCACTGGTCACCGGCATCGAGCTGCGGCCGCTGGGCGACGACGAGATGACGGAGTACCTGTCCCTCCTCAGCGACACCTTCGGCAGCGAGGGGAACGACGGGATCCCGGTCGGCGGGGTGGTCGAGCGGGCGGGTGGCAACCCGTTCTTCGCCGAGGAGCTCCTGGCCGCCGCCGAAGACCACACGCGGCTGCCCGGCACGCTCGCCGACCTGCTGCTCGCCCGGGTCGAGACGCTCTCCGACACGGCCCGCCAGGTGCTCAGAGTGGCCGCCGTGGCGGGCCGCCGGGTCGACCACGACCTGCTGCGCGCCGCGAGCGGTCTGGCCGACCTCCCTCTGGAGGAGGCGCTGCGCGAGATCGTCTCGCGCCGCCTGCTCACGACGGGCCGCGACGGGTACGCCTTCCGCCACGCGCTGCTGCAGGAGGCGGTCTACGACGACCTGCTGCCCGGAGAGCGCACCCGCCTGCACACCGCGTTCGCCGAGCTGCTCGCGGCCGAGGGCGGCTCGCCGGCCGAGCTGGCCCACCATTACCTCGCGAGCCACGACCTGCCCGCCGCGCTGCGGGCGTCGGTGGAGGCGGGCCGGCTGGCCGTGGAGCTCGGCGCGCCTGCGGAGGCCCACCGGCACTTCGAACGCGCCCTGGAGCTGTGGGACAAGGTCCCGGACGCCGAGTCCCTCGCACGCGAAACCCGGCCGCGGATCGCGCTGGCCAGCGCCGCCGCCGCGGCCGACAGCGGCGACTACCATCGGGCCGTCGCCCAGCTCCGCCGCCTGCGCGAGCACCTCGACGACCCGGCCCTGCTCGCCCGCACCAACGAACGGCTGGCCTACTACCTGGCGGACGCCGACGGCGACCGGGAGGAGATGACCCGGGCCGCGCGGGACGCGGTCGGGCTCGCGTCGGAGAGCCCCCTGCTTGCCCAGGCTCTCGCGACCTATGCCCGCACGCTGTACTACCTGTACGAGGTCGGCGAGGCCCGGGCCACGGCCGCCCGTGCGCTGGAGGTCGCCAGGGCGACGGGCGCCCCCGACGCCGAGACGAGCGCGCTGGTGTCGCTCGGGCTGATCGAGGAGGAGACCGGCAGCGCCGCCCGCGCCGAGGAACTGCTGGCCCGCGCGACGGTCCGTCTGTCCGGAGACCTGTCGATCGACCTGCGGGCCCGCTTCAACCACGCCCGCGTGCAGTACGAGCGGGGGGAGCTGCGGGCCGCGGCGGAGATCGTGGAGGCGGGGGTCGAGCTCGCCCGCGAGACCGGGCTCACGTGGAGCACCTTCGGGACCGACATGCGGTTCCTGCAGTACCTCATTCATTACGCCGACGGCGACTGGGACGCGGCCGAGCGGCTGGCCGCCGGTTTCGGTGTGCGCGTCGGCACCCGCGCCGAGGCCACCTTGTCGTCCTTCGCCCTGTTCGTCGAGGTCGGGCGGGGCCGCCCCGGCGCCGACGAGCGGCTGCGCTGGCTCTCCCGGTTCTGGTCCGACGAGCTGGTCACCTACATGGCCCGTGCGATGGCGGCCGAGCTGGCTCTGTGGCGGGGCGACCCGGACACCGCGCTGGAGCACGTCGACGCGATCATCTCGGTGCTGGAGCCGTTCGACCCGGGGCTGATCCGGATCGCGGCGACCGGGCTGTGGGCGCTGGCCGACGCGGGACGGTCCGGTGAACGCGCGGACGACCTGCTGCGACGGGCCCGCTGGGCGGCGGCGAACGGCCTCGGCGGCCCCCGCGCGGAGCTGGGCCCGGAGGGCAGGGCGTGGCTGGCCAGGGCCGAGGCCGAATGGCATCGCGCCGCCGGCACGGCCGTGCCGGGCGTCTGGCGCAGGTGCGTCGAGGCCTTCGGATCCGGCTTCGTCTACGAGGAGGCCCGGTCGCGGTGGCGGCTGGCGCAGTCCCTGCTGGAGGCCGGCGACCGCGACGAGGCGCACAGCGAATGGCGGCGGGCCCTCGCGGTGGCCGACGCGCTCGGCGCCGAGCCGCTGCGCGGGGCGCTCACCGAGCTGGGGCGCCGGGCCCGCTTCACGGAGCCGGGCGACGACGCGTCCCCCCGGCCGCTGGCCGCCCTGACCAGCCGGGAACGGGAGGTGCTGGCGCACGTCGCGGCCGGCCTGCCCAACCGGGAGATCGGCGAACGGCTGTTCATCTCGCAGAAGACGGTCAGCGTGCACGTCTCGAACATCCTGGCCAAGCTCGGCGTCACCAGCCGGGGCCAGGCGGCGGCCGTCGCCCACCAGGAGGGCCTCACCGCCACTTCCCCGGACGGCCAGGCCCCCGCGAGGCCCGGCCGCCGCGCGTCGCGATGACCGGCGCTCACGCCGCCGGGCACCGCGGGGGAAAATGCTGTGTAATCGAGACGCCAGACAGAAAACATTGCGGAGGTCAACGGTGACTCGGCAGATCGTTTCCGTCGTCGGGGGCGCGGACGCCGCCTCCGGCGCGCCCTACTCGTCGATCAACCCGGCACGGCCCGCGGAGACCGTCGCGACCGTCCTGCTCGCCGG
The DNA here is from genome assembly GCF_016863035.1 of Microbispora corallina. GTDB lineage: Bacteria > Actinomycetota > Actinomycetes > Streptosporangiales > Streptosporangiaceae > Microbispora > Microbispora corallina. Next base: position 603,817 of record NZ_BOOC01000003.1, on the reverse strand, counting down.
CGCCGACACCTTCGCGTCCGCGTGCCGTACCGCCGCCGCGGCGCAGCGGGAGTGGGCGCGCGTGCCGGCGCCGGTGCGCGGCCGGGTGGTCGCGTCCATCGGGCGGCTCGTCGAGGCCAACACGGAGGCGCTGGCCCGGCTGGTCACCGAGGAGATCGGCAAGCCGTACGCCGAGGCGCTGGGCGAGGTGCGGGAGATCGTCGACACCTGCGACTTCTTCCTCGGCGAGGGCCGCCGCCTGTACGGGCAGACGGTGCCGTCGGAGATGCCGGACAAGAGCCTGTTCACGTTCCGGGTGCCGGTGGGCGTCGCGGCGATCGTGACGGCCGGCAACTTCCCGGTCGCGGTCCCCTCGTGGTACCTGGTGCCGGCCCTGCTGTGCGGGAACGCCGTGGTGTGGAAGCCCGCCGAGTACGCCGCGGCCTCCGCCCACGCCCTCTACCGGCTGTTCGCGGCGGCCGGGCTGCCCGACGGCGTGCTGAACATCGTGTTCGCCGACGGCCCCGCCACGTACGAGGGGCTGGACCGCGCGCTCGGCGAGGGCACCGTGCAGAAGGTGGGCTTCACCGGTTCCAGCGCGGTCGGCAGGGCCGTCGGCGAGCTGTGCGGGCGGCACCTGCAGTCGCCCTGCCTGGAGCTCGGCGGCAAGAACCCCATGGTCGTCATGCCCGACGCCGATCTCGACCTCGCGGTCGAGGGTGCCCTGTTCGCCGGGTTCGGCACGGCCGGCCAGCGGTGCACGTCGCTCGGCACCGTCGTCGTCCACGAGGACGTCCACGACGCGTTCCTCACCCGGTTCGCCGAGGCCGTCCGCGACGCGAAGATCGGCGACCCCAACGGCGACGTGCTCTACGGCCCGCTGCTCGACCACAAGTTCGCCGAGCGCTACGAGGAGTACCTGGGCTGGATCCAGCCGCACCACACCGTCCTGCCGGGGCCCACCGGCCGGATGGACGGCGACGGCCTCTACTACCACCCGGTGATCGTCGACGGCCTCCGCCCGGACGACCGGCTGTTCCTTGAGGAGACGTTCGGCCCGATCGTGGGCGTGACGACGTTCCGCGACCTCGACGAGGCCATCGAGCTGGCCAACCGTCCCGGGTACGGCCTGTCGTCGTCGATCTACACCTCCGACCCCAAGGCCGTGTTCCGGTTCAGGGAGGGCGTGTCGGCCGGCATGGTCAGCGTGAACAACTCGACGTCCGGCGCCGAGGCCCATCTGCCGTTCGGCGGGAACGGCAAGTCGGGCAACGGGAGCCGGCAGAGCGGGATGTGGGTGCTCGACCAGTTCACCCGCTGGCAGGCCATGAACTGGGACTACTCCGGGCGGCTGCAGAAGGCCCAGATGGACGTGGCCGACATCACCCCCGACCTCGGCTTCCGGCTCTGACGACCCACCCGAACGGAGCCGACCCGCGACGACGGCGGCCGGGGGGCGCCCTCCCGCGGCCCCCGGCCACGGGAACGGCCGCGGACATGGAAGAAGGCCCCGGATCGCTCTGAAGCCCGGCCCCGTGAGGGGCGCGGTTCCTCGGAGCGTCCGGGGCCTGTGCTGAGCCGCCCCTGCGCACGGGGCGTCCCGTCGGTGCGTGCGGGGCTGCGCGGCCTGATCCGCCGCGCAGCCCGCCGCCACCATCTGGGTCAGGAGGGGTCGGGCCCTCGCCGGCCGTCGTACCCGAGCAGCCGCATCGCGACCTCCGGGTCCATCGCGGCCGCCAGCAGTTGTGCCCGCTCGGCAGCCCGGTCCCTGGCCTCCTCGGCCTGCCGGCGCCCGGACTGGTGGGCCCGCACCAGCAGCACGGCCACCACGATGCCGCCGACGACCGCGACCAGCGCGAGCGTCAGGACGATCGCCGGGCCGGTGGGCACGCCCTGCGCCGCGCCCGTGGCGGACGAGCCGTGGGCGCCGCCCAGGATCGCCAGCCCGACAAGCACCAGCGCCACGACCGCCACGACGACCCCGACCACGGCCCACAGGACGCCGCGCGACCTGCGGCGTGGGCGCGCGGGAGGCGGCCCGAGCAGCGGCGGCGGAGGCGGCGGGGTTCCCGCGCCGCTCCAGGGGATGAAGTCCGGCGGGACCGGCTGCATCGGCTGGATGACGTGGCCGCCGCCGTTGTACGAGCCGTTCGGCTGGGCCGGGGCGAAGACGGGCGGGCCGCCGACCGGCGCCACCACGACCGCCGCCTCGACCGCGCGCTGCGCGGGCAGCGGCAGCTCGATCGGGACCGTGCTGTGGCTGCGGTGCGCCTCGACCGCGGCCGTGTGGTAGGCCTCGATCTCCTCGTAGAAATCGTCGGAGTTGTAGACCGTGCCGTCGATGAGCGGGCCGACGCGGCCCTCGATCACGGCCACCACGTCGTCGCCGTTCAGCGTCTTGTGCTGTTCGAGGGCGTGCGCGACCGTCAGCACGGACCGCCGGTTCTCCCTGATCAGCTCGGCCGTCTTCTCCAGCAGCTGGGCGAGGTTGAACTCGATGCGCTCGGGCAGCATGTCCGGCACCATCTCGTCGCGCCGGGCCGCGGGGCTGCCGGTGAAGCCGGTCCCGCCGCCGCCCGGCTGCGGCTGGGACGCCTTGCCCTCGCGCAGCCCGAGCTCCTGCAGCGCGGGCAGCGACGCCACGCCGATGCCCATGCCCCAGACGGCCTCCATCAGGCCGGTGATCATGGTGGCGGACTGCAGGTCGCCGGAGACGCCCGAGGAGTTGTCCTCGCCGAAGAACATCCGCTCCCCGGCGAGTGAGGCGAGGGACACCATGATGTCCGACTCGTACTCCGACTTCCACCGGGTGAACTGGTCCTCCGGCTTGATGCTGGCGACCATGCCGAGGTAGTCGGCGCCCTTCTCGATCGTCGCGAGGTCGATCTCCAGGTGCTGGCGCGTCCGGTAGGCGACCACGGCGTGGCACGCCTCGTGCACGGCCACGGCGTGCCGCTCACGCTCGATGTACTCGACGTCCTCCGGCGGCCCGAGCTGCTTGAGCCGCTTCGCCCGCATGACGTCCGACCAGGTGATGACGTCCCGGCCGTCGCGGATCGCGGTGATCAGGGACTCGTTGACGAGGTCCTTGATCGTCGCACCGGTGGCGTACGGCGTGATGGTGGCGAGCTTGTCGATCTGCTCGTCGGTGAGATCGTGCCGAACCTTGTCGAAGTACCCCTTGTACGTCCGGATCCGGCCCGCCTTCGACGGGTAGCCGACCTTGTAGATGCGGTCGATGCGGCCGGGGCGCAGCAGCGCCTCGTCGAGGGCCTCCGGCAGGTTGGTGGCCATCATGATCAAGATGCGGTACTTCGGCGGCGGCTTGGGCCGCATGCCGAGCAGTCGCCGCACGTGCCGGTTGATGAACCCGCGGGGCTTCTTCAGACCGGAGATCTCGGTGAGCAGGGCCTCCAGCGTGCCCATGCCGCCACCGCCGCCGCCCATCCCCCCGCCGTACACGAGCCGGTTGACGAACGCGCCGGTGCGGGAGACCCCGGGCGACGCCGGGGCGGCGGCCGCCGTGGCCCGCTGCCCGAGGACCCGCCGGGTGTGCGGGTCGAGGTAGGCGAAGCCGTTGCAGCCCGCGTCCTCGAACGGCGCGGGGACGGAGCGCCCCCAGCCGCCGGGACCGCCCTGGGCGAGGGCGCCGCGGTTGCCGAGCGAGTCGGCCTCGTCGAAGAACACGATCACGCCGCCGTACCGGAGGGCCAGCTTGCGCAGCTTGCGGAACAGCGACTTGACCTTGAGCACGCCGACGCCGAAGAACATGTTGATGAACGCGCCCGGGTCGACGAACACGTACGGCTTGCCGGTGGACCCGGCGACGGCCTCGGCCATCAGGGTCTTGCCGGTGCCGGGCGGGCCCCAGAGCAGGATGCCGCTCGGCACGTAGCCGCCCTTGGCCTCGATCTCGTCGGGCTTCTCCAGGAAGACGATGTTCTCCTTGACCCGCTCGACCACGTGGTCCTGGCCCCACACGTCGGAGAAGCGGGTCTTGATGTCGTCGGGGAAGTAGACGTCGACGCCGCCCCGCGAGAGGAACCAGAAGATCGCGACGAACTGGCCCACGGCCAGCAGCATGAGCAGCACGACCTGCAGGAGGGTCGGGAGGAAGCCCCAGACCGTGGCCGGCACGTTGAACAGCGCCTCGAGAGGCGAGACGCTCTGCACCTTGCCGAGCACGAGCGCGATGACGACGATCGCGACGGCCCACTTGATGGCCCGCGCGATGCGGTACCGGTTCCAGTCGTTGAAGCGGCGGTGCGTCCAGCGGTTCCAGCCGCCGAAGACCCCGTGGGTCCAGAAGCGGTGGTAGCCCGCGGAGCGCTCGCTGATCAGGAAGTGGATCTGGCGGACGACCTCGAGGCCGGCGAGGCAGAGGATCCAGGACGAGTCCCGCACGGTCAGCAGGAAGGCGTCCGACAGCGGGATGATCCCCTGATAGGTGGCCGTGGTGTTCCACACCAGCACGCCGAAAGCGACGGCGAGCAGGATCAGGAACTTCGTCCTGTCCCACAGCGCCAGTCGCTTTCTGGTGAAGGAATCGCGGTCCTCAGGTCCGGACCCCGGCTCACGAAGCCCCTCAGGGTGGTACTGCGGTGGGAGGGCCGTGCTCATATAAGGGGCTCCTTCATTGGTTAAGAAGGCGCTTGACCTTGAAGGACTGCGCGATGTTGTCTATTTCGGTGGCCCGCTGGCGGTAACACGTCGCCGAGCAGCGGATCAGGAGCGTGGAGATCTGGGTGCCGTCCGCGGACAGGTAGGCGGTCTCGTCGAACGTCTGCACCGGGCCGTCGAGGAGCTGGAAGTTGAAGACGCTCCGGACGCCGCGAACCCCCTCCTGTGCCGGGAGAACCTGGTCGGCGAGCAGTTCGAAGTTCTTGAACGGGTTCTCCGGGTTCTCCTCCAGTTGCTGGCGGTCGGTGTCGGACATCGCCACCGGAAGCCCGATCGAGTTGCGCAGCACGTTCAGCGAGACCTGGTTCTGCTCGCTCTCGCTGAGCTTGTGCACCTTGGCGAACACGAACGGCTGGTCCTCGGTGCCCGACGACCCGCTCAAAAGGTGGTCGACCGACGGCTCCGCGTGCGCGTCGAAGGCGACGATCCAGTTCGACTGCTTCTGCGCCTGCGCCGTCGCCGAGTCCGGATCGCCGAAGAGCTTCGAGTCGAGCGTCTTGCGGTCGATCTCGCGCCACGCCGCGGGCACCTTGAAGTAGGTCTCCCCGTCGTCGTCGCGCACGTATGTGTATTGAGGGCCGGCACAGCCGGAGAGCACGAGGGCGGCCACGACCGTACCCATGGCGGCTCCCACCACCCCGGACCTTACCCGCGGTCTTTCCACTAGGGCGCAACCTCCGCTTTGCGGGTCTACGAGGTAGTAGTGCCCGTTTTCCAAGTATCCATCTCACGGCAACCCGACGCCATCTTGGAAAACTTGACCAAATCTTGCCCGAATACTGGCTCGTTTTGTTACACGATCACGGAATCGCCGTCAAGTTTGGCACCGAATGCTTGACTTCTCAAGAAATGACAGGTTGATCATAAACCGGGTCCCGCCCGGAGCGCAGCGACCCGCGTCCGGCGCGCCGCGCGGCCCGGACGTCCGCACGCCCCGGCGGCGGCGGCGCGGGCGCGCCGCCAGAAGTCCAGAGGTGGCCTCCCTGTCCGCCGTTCCGTCCCTACAAATTACGCGCCCCCGCGAGGTGGTGACCTCGTCACCGATGCCGATACCCATCCCTGCGGCGGGGAAAAGCGTTCGCGCCGCATCCAGCACGTACGAAGAGAATCGAGAGCCCGTTCCGGGGTCGTCGCCCCTCGGGCCGGCTGTCGCGTCTGTAACGAGTTGCTGCGTGGAACACGACATCTTGATGCAACTCGTCAGGAACATCGCGATCGACCGACGCGGAGGGCAGGAGAGCATGAAGCAGGTCTTCGGGGGAGACGGCACCGGCGAGCGACCGGACGGCTTCTTCGGAATGACGATGGAGCGCATGTTCTCCGAGGTCTGGTCACGAACCGTGCTGTCGATGCGGGAACGCCGGCTGCTGCTGCTCGGCCTGCTGGTCGGCGAGGGCCTCGACGACGTGATCGAACTGCACCTCGACACCGCGCTGCGGAACGGGGAGCTCACCCCGGACGAGCTGCGGGAGGCCGTGGTCTTCCTTACGCTCTACACCGGCTGGCCCCGGGCCGCCAGGCTCAACGCCCAGGTCGAGGAGCTGATCGCGCGCACCGCCCGCACCTAGCGGCGCGCCACCGCCCGCACCTGGCGACGCGGATCGGTACGCTCCCGGCATGCCCACCGCACTCGTCACCGGCGCCACGGCCGGGATCGGCGCCGCCTTCGCCCGGCGCCTGGCCGCCGACGGCGTCTCGCTCGTCCTCGTCGCCCGCGACCGGGAGCGGCTCGCCTCCTCCGCGGAGGCGCTGCACAAGCGCTACGGCGTCGAGGTCGAGACCCTGCCGGCCGACCTCACGCTGGACGAGGGCCTGGCCGCCGTCGAGGAGCGGCTGCGCTCCGGCGTGGACCTGCTGGTGAACAACGCGGGCTTCGGTCACCGCGCCGGCTTCCTCGACGTCCCCGTGGCCGACGAGCTGCGGATGCTGCGGCTGCACTGCGAGGCCGTGCTGCGGCTGACCCGCGCCGCGCTGCCGTCCATGATCGCGAAGGAGCGCGGGTACGTCGTGAACGTCGCCTCTGTCGCCGCGTTCTTCACCCGCGGCACCTACAGCGCCTCGAAGGCCTGGGCGGTGAACTTCAGCGAGTCCGCCGCGGCGGAGCTCGCCGGGACCGGCGTACGGGTGATGGCGCTGTGCCCGGGGTTCGTGCGGACCGAGTTCCACGAGCGGGCCGGCATGGACGTGTCGGGCATCCCGCGCTTCCTGTGGCTGCGGGCCGACCGGGTGGTGGACGAGGCGGTGCGCGACCTCGCCCTCGGCCGGTGGGTGAGCGTGCCGTCGGCGCGCTACAAGCTGATCACGGGCGTCGGCAGGTACGTCCCCCGCCGGCTCGCCGGCGCGGTGTCCCGCCGGATCGGCCGCCGCTGAGGGTCGTGCTCGCGGCGGCCGTCCTCACAGCCTCTCCACGTTGGCGCCGCGGCAGCGGTCGCGGGTGTCGAAGACGAAGCGGCTCGCCCGCTGGACCCGGTCGTAGTCGAAGCAGTCGTCCCCGCTGAGGACGACGACGGCGTCCGCCCGGGCGAGCTCGGCGTTGGCGGGCTCGACCAGCTCGATGCCCGCCGGCAGCAGGAGGTCGGCGGCGCCGGGGTCGGCCGCCCGCACCCGGGCGCCGAGGCGGCACAGCGCCTTCGGCACCTCGATCGGCGTCAGCCCGAGCAGGAGGATCCTGCTGCCCCGGATCGAACGGCAGCGGCGGTTGAGCGCCCGGCCGAGCCGGGCCACGACCTCGTCGGCCATGTGCTCGTTGACGTCGTTGGCCAGCTCCACCAGGCGGAAGGTCCGGTCGCCGCCGCGGCGCACCCGCCAGGGCAGCAGGGAGGCGTCCAGCGGCAGGCAGGGGGCGTCGAGTCCGGGCGAGGGCGCGAACCGCAGGTAGCCGAACGGCCGGGTCGAGGCCGCCTCCACCGCCTCCCAGGCGTCGACCCCGAGCTGGGCCGCGAACAGCGACACCTCGTTCGCGAGAGCCGTGTTGACGTGGGTGAACACCGTCTCCAGGAGGCCGGCGAGCTCGGCCGTCCGGGGCGAGGAGACCGGGACGACCTCCCGCACCAGCCGTCCGTAGAAGGCGGTCACCCGCTCCAGCGCGGCCGGGCCGACCCCGGAGACGAGCCGGGGGATGTTGGCCAGACGCCAGCGCGGGTTGCCCGGCTCGCGGCGCGCGGGGCTGTAGCCGAGGTGGAAGTCCTCCCCCGGCGCCAGGCCCGACCCGTCCTCCAGCAGCGGCCCCAGCCACTCCTCTGTGGTGCCGGGGTACGCGGTGGACTCCAGGACGACGGTGGCGCCGGGGCGCAGCAGCGGGGCGATCCGCTCCCCCACATCGGTCAGGGCGTCCAGGTCGGGCGCGCCGCCGCGCATCCGCACCGGGACGGTCACCGCGCACACGTCGAAGTCCGCGGCGTCGGCGTAGCCGGCGGTGGCGGTGTAGCGGCCCGAGGCGTGGGCGGCGGCCAGGGCCGACTCGTCGGCGCCGTCGCAGGGCTCCCCGGCGTTCAGCCGTTTGACGAGCCACTCGTCCGCGTCGACGCCCACGACCCGGAACCCGGCCTCGACCGCACGCATCGCCAGGGGCAGCCCGGCCGCGCCCTGGCCGACGACCACCAGCTTCTCCGACATGGGGACGACTGTAGGGACGCGGCGGCGGCGCGGCCCTCATTGCCCGACTCGCCGGGTGTAAGGCTTGGGCACGGATAGGGAAAAGTCTTTCCCGTCGGGGTCCGGACGCCCGGTGGCGGGTCGTACGGCGGGCTAGCTTCTGCCACATGATCAGGGAAGAGCCTGCATGAAACCGGACGACCGGATTCGTGTCATGGAGATAATCGCCCGGATGAACGTCGGTGGCTCCGCCACCCAGGTCGCCGGGCTCTGTGAGCGACTCAACCCGGACGAGTTCGACCACCGTCTGTACACCGGGCACGTGGACGGCGGCGAGGGCGACCATCTGCGGCTGCGCGACACGGCCATCCCGGTCCACCACATACCGGGCCTCGGCCGGTCGATCCGGCCGATCGACGACTACCGGGCCCTCCTGCGCCTGGTCAGGGCCATGCGGGCGTTCCGGCCCCACATCATCCACACCTGGACCACCAAGGCCGGGGCCCTCGGCCGTGTCGCGGCGCGCGCGTCCGGCGTCGGCGCGGCCCGCATCCACGCGTTCCACGGCCACCAGTTGCACGCGCACGTCCCGGGGCTGCGGCGGCGGGTCTACGTCCGCGCCGAGCGGCTCCTCGCGCCCATGACCGACCGGCTCGTCACCGTCGGGGCGCAGGTCCGCGACGACCTGCTCGCGGCCGGCATCGGCCGTCCCGAGCAGTACGTGGTGATCCCGCCGGGCGTGCGGCTCGGCCCCCTTCCCACCCGCGCGGCCGCGCGGGAGGCGCTCGGCCTTCCGCTGGACGCGCCCGTCGTCGCGTACGTCGGGCGGCTGAAGAAGATGAAGCGGCCGGACCGGTTCGCCGAGGTGGCCGCCGAAGTGCTGGAGCGCGTGCCCGGCTGCCGGTTCGTCGTGTGCGGCAGCGGCGCGCTGAAGGAGGACATGGAGCGCGCCGTCATGCCGATGTGGGACTCCTTCCGCCTCCTCGGATGGCGCAGGGACGTCGAGACCGTGTACGCGGCGGCCGACGTGGTGCTGCTGACCGGTGACAACGAGGGGACCGCCGTGTCGCTGGTGGAGGCCGGCATGGCCGGGGTGCCGGTCGTCGCCACCCGGGTCGGGAGCGTCGCGGAGATCGTCCAGGACCGGCGCACCGGGCTGCTCGCCGGCCCCGACGTGGAAGAGCTGGCCGGGCACACCGTCCAGGTGCTGCTCGACCCCGGCCTCGCCCGGCGCATGGGTGAGGCCGCCCGGCGGTGGACCACCCGGGCGTTCGGGGTGGACCGGCTGGTGGCCGACACCGAGGCGCTCTACCGCTCGCTGCGGGGGGCCGCCCGGGCCGGGGTGGGCAGCCGATGACGGTCCTCGCCGCGGCGGCCGTCGCCTTTCTGCTGGCCGCCCGGTTCGCGGGCGCCGCGCGCCGCCGGGCGCCCTATCTCGCGGGGACCGCGGCCGCCGCCTCGGCCGCGCTGGCCCCCACGGCCGTCCTCGCCGCGGCGGGGCAGGCCGACCGCAGGGTGACCGCGATCGCGCTGGCCGCGGGCGCCGTGGCCGCGCTCGGCGTCATCTGCGAGGTGGGCGGGCTGCCGCTCGCCGTACGGGTCATCGTCGAGTCGGTGGCGGCGGGCGGCGTCGTGCTGTGCGGCGTGCAGGTCACGTTCACCGGCGACTGGTGGGACGGACCTGTGACCGTGATGTGGCTGGTGGGGGCGACGAACGCGTTCTGCCTGCTCGACCGGGTCAGGGGCGCGCTCACGCCGGTGACCGCGGTGACGGCCGCCTTCCTCGCCGGGACGGCGCTCGTGCTGGGCGACCCGGGCCCGGCCGCGCTGCTCGCGGCCCTGTGCGGCGCGTGTCTCGGGTTCGCCGTCCCGCGGGGCGCCGGGGCGCGCATGGGCGCGTCGGGGGCGCTGTTCTCCGGGTTCGTCCTGGCCGCGGGGGCGACGGCGCTGACCGCGGGCCGCGACGCCGGCACGATCGCCGCCGGGCTGCTGCTCCCCGCGTTCGTGGCGATCGTCGGCGCGGGCGCGTACGGCACCCGCCGGCTGAGCCGGGCGGGGCTGGGACCGCGGACGGTGGCGGCCGTGCTGACCGGGCTGTCGGCGGTCACGGGGACGGCCGGCCTCGCGGTCGCGCTGGGCGTCCTTCCCGCAGGGGCGGCCGCGGCGGCCTGCGCGCTCGGCGGGGCGGCCCTGGTGGCCGTGTGGCGGGCGGCGGGAGCACGGCGCGGGCCCGCCGGGAGCCCCGTCCCCACGCTCGTGAGGAGGGGGTGAGCTCCGGGCGGGCCCGCGTCCCGTCGTGAATCAGCGGCCGACGTTGGCCTCGTGGCCGATCGACAGGCCCGAGTCGACGTCGAAGAAGTGCAGGTTGTGGGTGTCCACGACCAGCTCGATGTCCTGGCCGGGACGGACGTGGCTGCGCGCGTTGACGCGGGCGGTCCACAGCGACTTGTCGCCGGTCAGCGGCAGCGTCGCCTCCTCCTCGTCTCCGTCGTGCGCGGCGGCCACGGTGTCCTTGTGCTCGACCGGCGGGGCGTCGATCGTGAACAGGACGTTGATCTCGGAGCCCAGCTCCTCGGTGACGTTCGCGCGGACCGGGATGCGCACCCAACCGCCGGAGTTGCCGTTGGCGGAGGTGGAGTCCTCGAAGTCGGACGGGCGGATGCCCAGGATGATCTTGCGGCCGACGTAGCGGTCGAGGCCCGGCTTCTCGGCGAAGGTCGAGTCCGGCACGGGCAGCTTGTAGCCGGCGAAGGCGACGGCGGCGCCGCCGTTGTCGCGGACCAGCTCGGCGTAGGTGAAGTTCATGGCCGGGGAGCCCATGAAGCCGGCGACGAACAGGTTGACCGGGTCGTCGAACAGGTTCTGCGGGGTGTCCACCTGCTGGAGCACGCCGTCGCGCAGGACGCAGACGCGGTCGCCGAGGGTCATGGCCTCGACCTGGTCGTGGGTGACGTACACCGTGGTGACGCCGAGGCGCTCGTGCAGCTGGTTGAGGGAGGCGCGCATGGAGACGCGGAGCTTGGCGTCGAGGTTCGACAGCGGCTCGTCCATGAGGAACGCCTGGGGCTCGCGGACGATCGCGCGGCCCATCGCGACACGCTGGCGCTGACCACCGGACAGGGCGGCCGGCTTGCGCTTGAGGTACTGCTCCAGGCCCAGCATCCGGGCGGCGTCGTTGACCCGCTTCTGGATCTCGGCCTTGGGCATCTTGCGGAGCTTGAGGCCGAACGCGAGGTTCTCCTCGACCGTCATGTGGGGGTACAGCGCGTAGTTCTGGAAGACCATCGCGATGTCGCGGTCCTTGGGCGGGAGGTGGTTGACCACCCGGTCACCGATGAGGATCTCGCCGCCGCTGATGTCCTCCAGGCCGGCGATCATCCGCAGGGCGGTGGACTTGCCACACCCTGACGGGCCGACCAGCACCATGAACTCGCCGTCCTTGATCTCCAGGTTCAGGCCGTTCACGGCCTTCACCCCACCCGCGTAGATCTTGTCGACGTTGTTCAGAACGATAGAAGCCATGCCAGTCCTTCGCACTTCCGGAACAGGGGGAAGGTGGATACGTTTTCAGAACTTTCCCCCCAAGTGCCATCTACTGTCAAGATTCCGGTGGCGCGAGCGATGGAACTCTGCTGGAATCGTTTCCATGAGCGGTCCGATCTCACGCAGGGTCACCATCAAGGACGTGGCGGAGGCGGCGGGCGTGGGTGTGGCGACCGTGTCCCGGGTGCTGTCCGGGGGCTCGGCGAGCGCGGAGACCCGCGAACGGGTGCTGGCCGCCGCGGCCCGGCTCGACTACCGGCCGAGCGCGCTCGGGCGCAACCTGCGCCGGCAGCGGACGGGCGGCATCGGCCTGCTGGTCCCCGACGTCACCGACACGTTCTACGCCCGCCTCGTCGACGGCGTGCTGTCGTGCGCCCGCTCGTACGGCGAGCCGGTGACGGTGGGGGTGACCGGGGACGACCCCGAGCGGGAGGCCGAGCTGATCGGCACGCTCATCGAGCACAGCATGGACCGGGTGATCGCGGTCCCCTCCGGCGACGGGGAGACGTGGGCGCCCGCCCTGCGGTCGGGGCTCAACCTGGTCTTCGCCGATCGCCGGGTGCGGGCCGACGTGCCGAGCGTGGTCGCCGACGACCGTTCCGGGGTCCTGACCGCGGTGGAGTACCTCGTGGGCCTGGGACACCGGAGGATCGCGTTCCTGGCCCGGCACGGGCAGTCGCAGCGGGTGGCGGCGTTCACGGGCGCCCTCGCGGCGCTCGGGCTGCCGGCCGACCCGGAGCTGGTCGTGCACGCGCGGGCCAGCCGCGACTCGGCCTACGCGGCGGCGGCGGGCCTGCTGCAGCACCGGCCGGACGTCACCGCGGTGCTGGCCGGCGGCAACGTCCTGGGAGAGGCGGCCGTGCTCGCGGCCCGCGAGCTGGACGTGCGGATACCGCGGGACGTGTCCCTCGTGATGTTCGACGACGTGCCCTGGGCCGAGCTGTGCTCCCCGCCGCTGACGGTGATCGCGCAGCCCGCCCAGGACATCGGCTACCGCGCCGCCGAGCTGGTCTTCCGGCAGGGACGCCGGCCGCCGACGGTCACGCTGCCCACCGAGCTCGTCGTGCGGGCGAGCTGCGGGCCTAGGAGATGACCTTCTCGACGGCCTCGACGACCTCGGGGTCCTCCGGCTCGGTCCTCGGGCGGAACCGGGCCACGACGTCGCCGCCGCCCGACAGCAGGAACTTCTCGAAGTTCCACTGCACGTCGCCCGCCTCGCCCGAGGCGTCGGGGACGGCCGTCAGCTCGGCGTAGAGGGGATGGCGGCCCTCGCCGTTCACCTCGGTCTTCTCCAGCAGCGGGAAGTCCACGCCGTACGTCGTGGAGCAGAACTGCTGGATCTCCTCCGCGGATCCGGGCTCCTGTCCGTAGAACTGGTTGCACGGGACGCCGACGACGGTGAACCCGCGGCCGGCGTACGTCTGCTGCAGCCGGACGAGGCCGGCGTACTGAGGGGTGAGGCCGCACTTGGACGCGACGTTGACGATCAGGGCCGCCCGGCCGCCGAGAAGCGTGCCGAGGGTGGTCCGCTCGCCGTCCAGGGTGGTCACCGGGATCTCCAGAGCGCTCATGGCGCGACTCTACCCATCGGTAAACGGAGGGTCGCCACAAGGGCCGCCCCCGGGGCGCGGACGGCAAAGAACTGTCCGGGAGGCGTCGCCGTTGCGGCGCCGGAGCCGTCCCGGCGTATTTCAATCCGGCCAGAGGACCCGTCGCGGCGCCTCCCGGAAGTTCATGTGATCCGGTGCAGGCCGAGCGGGCGGCCGCGTCCACGCCATGGACGCGTCACCGCCGCGGCGGGCGCGTGCGCGCGCCCGCCCCCGCACGCGACCCGACGACAAGGACCGATTTGGACAGCAGAAGCGTTCTACGCGGCACCGTCGCGACCGCCATCGCCTGCGCCCTCGGCGGCGCCGGGAGCGTCGCGGCGTGGGCCGGGGCGTCGGCCGGACCGGCCACGCACCTCGGCGTGTGGAAGATGCGCGTCACGCCGGTGACCCAGAAGATCCGGCGGGCCCCTACGAAGGTCCGCAACAAGGCCTACGCCTTCCGGATGGTGACCAGGCGGGCGTGGTCGGGCGACCAGTTCCAGTGCCTGGACAGCCTGTGGACCAGGGAGAGCAACTGGGACCACCGGGCCTTCAACGAGGGGTCCGGCGCCTACGGGATCCCGCAGGCGCTGCCGGGCAGCAAGATGGGGTTCGTGGCCCGGGACTGGCGCTTCAACCCGCAGACCCAGATCAGGTGGGGGCTGCGGTACATCAGAGGCCGCTACGGCTCGCCGTGCGGCGCCTGGGGCCACTTCAGGTCCCACAACTGGTACTGACGCGGGAGGCGCCCGGCGCTCAGGCCCGGGCGTCTCCCCTGCCGGCGCGCTTCGCCGCCCGCACGGACATCGCCTGCACCAGCAGTTCGAGCCCGAACTCGAACTCCTCGTCGTGGTCGCACTCCACCAGGTACGGGGAGAGCTCCCCGACCACCGGGAACAGCGCGGGGTCCACCTCCGCCACCGGGACGTCGGGCCGCACCGGGGCGAACGTCGGCGTGACCCCCACCTCGCGCAGCAGCGACCCGACGACGTACGCGATGAACATGCGCAGCATCTGGACCGCCTCCCTGCCGTCGAACCCGGCGTCGAGCAGCGTCGACAGCGCCCGCTCGACGGGAAGCAGCCCGGCCGTCGACCGCAACTGCCGGCTGACGACGACCATCGTGGAGCGCGGGTAGTGGTGGGCGATCTGCCGGAAGGCCCGGGCCTGGATCCGCACCCGTTCGGTCCAGTGGGCCGCCGGGTCGTCGGTGAACTCCACCTGGGACAGGACGGACTCGGCGACCGCGTCCAGCAGGGCCGACTTGTTCGGGACGTGGTTGTAGAGCGACATCACCCCGACGCCCAGGTCGGCCGCGATCCTGCGCATGGAGACCGCGTCGGCGCCCTCCCGCTCGATCAGGTCGATGGCCGCGTCGACGATCCGTTTCCTGCTGAGCATGACGAGATTCTCCCCCACCTGTTGACGCACGTACAGCGTACGTGCCACGCTCGCAGGTGAACGTACGGTGTACGTCTAGGAGGTCCCGTGTCGACGCACGAGCTCTACACGATCCCGGCCGAGCTGTCCACGTGGGACGTGTCGATGACCGGCGCGGCCCGCTTCACCTGGGAGTACGACGACGGCCGGGACCGCATGCTCGCCCTGTACCAGAAGGGCAAGGACAAGCAGTGGGACTCCGTCAAGCGGATCGACTGGGGCCTCGAGGTCGACCCGTACGACGTCCTCGGCATCCCCGACACCACCATCGCGATCTACGGCACGCCGCTGTGGGACCGGATGGACGAGCGGCAGCGCAAAGACGTGCGCAGGCACGGCGCGGCCTGGCAGTTCTCCCAGTTCCTGCACGGCGAGCAGGGCGCGATGATCTGCTCGGCCCGGATCGTCGAGTCGGTGCCCGACCTCGACGCGAAGTTCTACGCCGCCACCCAGACGATGGACGAGGCGCGGCACGCGGAGACGTACGCCCGGTTCCTGCAGGAGAAGGTCGGGCTGGCCTACCCGATCAACGAGCACCTCAAGGCGCTGCTCGACAGCACGCTCGGCGACTCGCGCTGGGACATGCCCTACCTCGGCATGCAGGTGCTCATCGAGGGCCTCGCCCTGGCCGCGTTCGGCGTGATGCGCGACATCACCACCAAGCCGCTGCCCAAGCAGATCCTCGCGTACGTGATGCAGGACGAGGCGCGGCACGTCGCCTTCGGGCGCATGGCGCTGCGCGACTACTACCGGAACCTGTCCGAGGGCGAGCTGCGCGAGCGCGAGGACTTCGTCATCGAGGGCTGCTACCTCATGCGCGACCGGCTGCGCGGGCGGGAGACCTGGGAGAACCTCGGCCTGTCCCGCCCCGAGGTCGACGAGGCCATGGAGTGCGTCGACCGGTCGGAGTACCTGCGGCTGTTCCGGTCGCTGCTGTTCAGCCGCATCGTGCCGTGCGTCAAGGACATCGGGCTGTGGAGCCCCCGGCTGCAGAAGGCGTACGCCGACATGGGCGTGCTCGACATGGCCGGGCAGAGCCTCGACGCGCTGATGAGGCAGGACGAGGAGATCGCCGAGACGATCGACGCCGAGCGCTTCGCCCAGGAGGAGCGGGAGCGCCGCGAGGAGGTCGCGGAGACGATCGCCGCGGCGCAGGACACCTCCTCCGCCTGAGCCGCGACCGCGTCCCGGCCGGCTCAGGACGCCAGCGTGATCACGAGCACGAGGGCGCCGGCCGCCACGCAGAGCGCGCCCAGCCAGGCGAGCCGGACGTCGAGCCCCGGGTCGAGCGTCCTCCCCTCGACGAGCGCCCGCTCCACATGGCGGTAGCGGACGCCCGTGCGCACCAGCAGGACGGCGCCGGACAGGGCCGCCAGCACGAAGGGCACGGTCACCGCGCCCGCGACTCCGTGGCGAAACGCCGCCCCGGCCGCCCCCAGCCCGCACCCGGCCAGCGCGGCGGCCGCGCGCACCCAGGCCAGGCGGGTCCGCTCACTGTGCAGGCCGGGCCCGCCAGGGGTTCCGGGACGCGTCCGCGGACCGGTCATTTGGACAGCAGGATCAGGACGAGGGCGAGGACGGCCACCCCCGCCACGCCGTACCCGACCATGGGCGCGAGGGCGGGCGGCGGGAGCGGCTCGTCCCGGCGCAGAGCGCGCTGGATGTGCCGCCAGCGGGGGTACGCCGTGGCCGCGGCGACGGCCGCCAGCAGCACGAGCACGACGGCCAGCAGCGTGCGCACCCAGGGGACGAAGACGGTCGCGGGGACCACCGCCATCGCGATGCCGCCCGCGCTCAGGGCGAGGGAGGTGCTGATCCAGGTGAGGAACGTGCGCTCGTTGGCCAGCGTGAACCGAGGGTCCGGCTCGTTGCCTTCCATAGCGGAAGGTTAGATTCGCCCCTTTACCCCTAGATTTGGCGGGTTGCCGCAACCCGTGGGCGGATCAGATGCAGGCGTCGCTCACCTGCTTGAGGTAGCGGGCGCCGTCCGTGGCCACCCGCTCGGCGGCCTGGGCGGCCGACTCCGCGTCGCGCACGTCGAGCTTGCCGAGCCGGTCGGACAGGCCCTGGAGGGCCTCCTTCAGCGAGGTGTCGGCGGCCTTGGCGGCGATGTCGTCCAGCTTGGCCGCGCCGTCCTTGAGCTTCTGGCGCATCGCCTCCGGGTCGTTCACCGTCGCGCCGATGTCCTTGATCGTCTGGGTGACGGCCCTCGTCGCCTCGGCGCAGGTCTGCGCCTTGTCGGCGGTGGCGCAGCCGGAGACGAGCAGCGCGGCGGTGGCGGCGACGGCGGCGAGCGGGAGGAGTCGCATGGCCGAAACCCTACCCAACCCACGGCAGGCCGGAGCGGTGCTCGCAGGCCGTAGCATCGGCGACATGGGGATCTGCGAACACATGGTCAACACCGCCGAACCGGAGCCGCGCACGCCGGAGGGCTGCGAGGAGTGCCTGCGGGCCGGCACGCGCTGGGTCCACCTGCGCAAGTGTCTCGACTGCGGGCACGTCGGCTGCTGCGACTCCTCTCCGGGCCGCCACGCCACCGCCCACTTCAAGGAGGCGGGGCACCCGGTGATCCGCTCGTACGAGCCGGGCGAGGAGTGGCGCTGGTGCTTCGTGGACCAGCGCCTCGGCTGATCCACCGGCATGCACAGGTTTGATCCAACAGCCCGCGCGGGCGTGATCCACCGACATGCACAGGTTTGATCCAACGGCCCGCGCGGGCCTGATCCGCCGGCCCGCGCGGGGGCCGGTCACCGACCCGTTTTCGCCGTGCGGGGGTCAGCCGCGTTCGAGCGTGGCCTCCTCGAAGTCGAGCTCCTGCATCACCCGGTGGAGCACCTCGTCGTCGATGCGCCGCTCGTCGCGCAGGCGGACGAACACCTCGCGCTCGGCCGCCAGCATCTCCCTGCGGAGCCGCCGGTAGAGGCTGGCGGGCGTCTCCTCCCCCTCAGGGCCGGTGCCGCCTCCCAGCCGCTCCCAGGCGTGCATCGCCCGGCGCTCGGCGCGGGTGCGCAACTGGTCCACGACCTCCTCGTGCACCTCGTGGACGCCCTCGGCGGTCAGCTCGTCGAGCCGGGCCAGCGCGGCGGCCGCCGCGGCCTGCTGCGCGCCGGCCTCGGCCAGGTCGTCGGCGTACCGTTCCCGGGCCGTCGACACCCCGACCTTGCGGATGAGCCAGGGGAACGACAGCCCCTGGACGATCAGCGTGCCGATGACTATCGCGAACGTCAGGAACAGCAGCAGGTCGCGCTTGGGGAAGTTCTCCGGGAGGCCGAAGGCCGCGGCGAGCGACACCACGCCGCGCATCCCCGCCCAGCTCGTCAGGACCACGTTCTGCCAGGGCGGCGTCTTCGGCTCCCGCGCCCGGACCCGTTTGGACAGCATCCGGGGGAAGTAGATCGCGGGTGGCACCCAGACGATCCGCAGCAGGACCACCAGGAGGAACAGCACGACCGCGTAGGTGACGACCGTTCCCAGCGGCTCGGCCGTGAGCCCGCCGATGACCGGGCGCACCTGGAGGCCGATGAGCGCGAAGACGATCGACTCCAGCACCAGGTCGACCACCTGCCAGACCGCCCCCGACAGCAGCCGCGTGCCGTACGACGTGCGGCTCAGCTCGTGGCCGAGGTAGATCCCGACGATCACGACCGAGATCACGCCCGAGGCCCCCGCCGCCTCCGCCCCGAGATAGGCGGCGTACGGCACGAGCAGCGAGACGCCGTTCGCGATCAGCGGATCGGTCAGGCGGCGCAGCACGGCCCCCGTGACGTACGCGACGGCGAGGCCGATCGCGACGCCGGCGCCGGCCGCGACGACGAACTGCCTGCTCGCGTCGAGCAGGTCGACCGCGCCGCCGAGGAGGGCCCCGACGGCCACCCGGTAGGCGGTGAGCGCGGTGGCGTCGTTGAACAGGCCCTCGCCGACGAGGACGGTCAACGCGCGGCGCGGAAGCCCGAGCTTGCGGCCCACGGCCACGGCCGACACGGCGTCGGTCGGGGCCACGATCGCCCCGAGCGCGAACGCCGCCGCCAGCGGCAGCTGCGGGATCAGGGCGTGGGCCGCGAAGCCCATGGCCACGGTGGTGAACAGGACGAGCCCGACCGCGAGCAGCCCGACCGGCCGCCGCGCGTCGCGCAGCCGCAGGTAGGAGCTGTCCAGCGCGGCCGAGTAGAGCATCGGCGGCAGGAACACCGACAGGACGATGTGCGGGTCCAGCCGGTAACTGGGGACGCCCGGGACGTAGGACGCGACCAGGCCGGCCAGGACGAGGAGGAGCGGAGCCGACCAGCCCCGCCATCGTGCGACGCCCGCGACCGCCAGCGCGCCGGCCGGGAGCAGGAGGAGCTGTAACGCCGTTGACGTGTCCATCAATCGACGAGATTACTTACAGCTGAGACCCCAAATGTCCCCGGCCGGGTCCCCGGCGCGCCGGGCGACGCTGTCCATCCGGCTCGGCGGCGCGCCAGGCGACGCGGATCCGGCGGGCTTATCGCGCAACCGCCGGCCGTGGATCCGGCCGGCGGCGTCCGGCTGGGTCACCAGCCGCGCGCGTCCTCCCACGTCTCCGCGCGGTGGTCGGCCCACTGCTCGACGGGCTGGTCCACGGGCGGCTCGACCCGGTGCTCCCTGCGGGGCTCCGGCCGGAGCCGCTCGCCGGTGCTGTACATCGGCTCCTGGACGTACGGTCTGACCTGTCCCAGGCCGAGGGGGTCGCTGGGGTCGACATCGGCCCCGCCCGCCGGCTGGTGCTGGGGGGCCCACTGCCCCTGGGGAACCTGCTGCGGCGGCGCCACGGGCCGGCCCGGCTGCGGCGCGCTCCGCGGCCCGGCCTGGGGGACGCCCTGGCCGTCCATCGGGCCGTACTGGGCGTTCTGCGGAACCTGCTGAGCCGCCGAGGACGCGACGAGACGGTCCTGCACGGGGGCCCCGCGGGCGACGAGGACGTCGTTCGGGCCGAGCGTGGCGGCCGCGGGCTGATACGGCTCGGCGTACGGCTCCTGGGGATAGGACTCCATCGACGGCGCCGGAGCCGGGACGGGCGGCCGGGCGTACTGCCCGGTCCCCGGATAGTCCGGATAGTCGGGGTAGTCCTGATAGTCGGCGTGGGCCGGACGGGCGTAGCCCTCCCGCTCCTGGGCGTACGGGTCGTGGACCTGCGTCGCGTACTCCTCGGGGGCCTGGGCCGCCGGGTAGTCGTCCTGCACGGCGTACCCGTCGTGCCCCTCGCGCGCCTGGTAGACGCCCTCGGGAGCGGGGAACGGGCCGGTCCCGGCGTCCTCGTCCTGGAGGTGGCCGCCGGCCTCGTGGAATCCCTCGTCCAGGGTGTCGATCAGGCGTCCCACATCGCTCATGGGCATACGGAAACTCGCCGTGCACATCTCGCCCCGCCACAGGCTCAGCACCAGCGTGCCGTCGTGCCAGGTGACGCGGAGCACGCGGTCTTGCCCGCGCGCGTCGAAGAACACCTCACCGAACGATGGCAATGGGACAACTTCCGACATGGCAGACATAGTGCCTTTACCTGCCCTTATCCGTCCACTCGACCTCGGGGAAACCCTTGCGAAAGTCCGTTTCGTACCTCTTTGCCGTTTTATCCGCGGATCGCCGTTGACCAAATGCGCGTGACATTCAGTGTGCCATGTGCGGCAGGCGGGGGTTCCTGGAACGCCAGGATGTGGTGGGACGGTCACGCACCGGTTGTCGGTGCCAGCGGGTAGCGTTCTTCCGTGCCCAAGGACCGTCCGGAGCTTCCGCCCGTCGAAGAACTGCTCACCGCCGCGGTGACCGGGCTCGGGGGGGCCGAGCGCCCCGGGCAGGTGAAGATGGCCCAGGCCGTGCGCGACGCGATCGAGTCCGAGGAGCATCTGGCCGTCCAGGCCGGCACCGGCACCGGCAAGTCCCTGGCCTACCTGGTCCCGGCGATCCGGCACGCCGCGGATCGCGGCAAGGCCGTGGTGGTGTCGACCGCGACGATCGCGCTGCAGCGCCAGCTCGTCGACCGCGACCTGCCCAGGCTGGCCGACACGCTGGAGGGGCTGCTGCCGCACCGGCCGGAGTTCGCCATCCTCAAGGGCCGCCGCAACTACCTGTGCCGGCACAAGATGAGCGCGGGCATGCCGGAGGACGAGGACGACCAGCTCTTCGACCCCCGCGAGGTGAGCGCGACCGGGCGGATGGTGCAGCGGATCCAGGAGTGGGCCAACGACACCGAGACCGGCGACCGCGACGAGCTGGTGCCCGGGGTGAGCGACCAGGCGTGGCGGCAGTTCTCGGTGACGGCCAAGGAGTGCCTGGGCGCCCAGCGGTGTCCCAGCGGCGCCGAGTGCTTCGCCGAGCTGGCCCGCGAGCGCGCCGGCGAGGCCGACGTCGTGGTCACCAACCACGCGCTGCTCGCGATCGACGCCATGGAGGACCTGCTCGTCCTGCCGGAGCACGACGTCGTGGTGGTCGACGAGGCCCACGAGCTGACCGACCGGGTGACGTCCGTGGTCACCGACGAGCTGTCGGAGTCCACCGTGGGGCTCGCGGTGCGGCGGGCGGGGCGGCTCATCGAGCAGGGCCTCGCCGACCGCCTCCAGGAGGCGGGCGAGGATCTCCAGGCGTTGCTGGCGGTGGCCCCGGCCGGACGCGTCGACGAGCTCCCCCAGTCGCTGGGGCTGACGCTCGCGCTCGTCCGCGACGCGGCCTTCGCGTGCATCACCGCGCTCGGCCCGCGCAACAAGGACCGGGGATCGGGCGCCGACGACGTGGAGAACGCCGGCCTGCGCAAGGCCGCCTTCACGGCCCTCGACGAGGTCCACGACACCGCGCAGCGGATGCTCGACGCCTTCGGCGCGGAGTCCGAGGTGGACCGGGCCGAGGTGGTGTGGCTGGAGGCGGCTCACCAGCAGGGCCGCGTCCGCGTCCCTCCCACGCTGCGGGTGGCGCCGCTGTCGGTCGGCGGCATGCTGCGCGACCGGCTCTTCGGCGACCGCACCGTGATCCTGACCAGCGCCACGCTCGCGCTCGGCGGCACCTTCGACGGCATGGCCCGCCAGTGGGGTCTCGGCAAGGACGGCTGGACCGGCCTCGACGTCGGGTCGCCGTTCGACCATCCCCGGCGGGGCATCCTCTACGTGGCCTCGCACCTGCCGCAGCCCGGCCGGGACGGGCTCCCGGAGGCGTACGTCAACGAGATCGCCGAGCTGATCGAGGCGGCCGGAGGCCGGGCGCTCGGGCTGTTCTCGTCGATGCGGGCCGCCAAGGCGGCGACCGAGGCGCTGCGGGAGCGGCTCGACGTGCCGCTGCTGTGCCAGGGCGACGACTCGACGTCGCTGCTGGTCAAGCAGTTCGCCGCCGACCCGGCGACCTGCCTGTTCGGCACGCTGTCGCTGTGGCAGGGCGTCGACGTGCCCGGGCCGTCGCTGACCCTCGTCCTCATCGACAGGATCCCGTTCCCGCGGCCCGACGACCCGCTGGCCTCGGCCCGGCAGCGCCACGTGGCGGCGACCGGCGGCAACGGCTTCATGTCGGTGGCCGCGACGCACGCGGCCCTGCTGCTGGCCCAGGGCGCCGGCCGGCTCCTGCGCTCGATGGACGACCGGGGCGTGGTCGCCGTGCTCGACCCGCGCCTCGCCACGGCCCGCTACAGCGGCTTCCTGCTGAGCTCCCTGCCGCCGTTCTGGCGGACCACCGACCCGGCCAAGGTCCGCGACGCCCTCCGCCGTCTCGGCGCCGACGGCTGAGCGGTCAGGGCAGGGCGGTCACGGGGTCGCCGACGGACACCACGCCGGGGGCGCGTGGGACGAGCCGGATGCCGAACCAGGTCTTGCCGTCCCACCGGCGGTGCCGGGCCAGGGTGCGGATCGGCTCCTTGCCCTTCACCGCGGTGTCCGGGTCGATGGTGGTGACGGCGCAGCGGTCGCAGATCTCCGACACGCGGAACTCCACCTCGCCGATGCGCACCTCCTTCCACTCGTCCTCCCGGTACGGCTCGTCGCCGTCGATCACGACGTTGGGGCGGAACCTGGCCATGGCCAGCGGCTCGGGGGCCTCCTCCCCCCGTTCGGCGGCGCCCTCGGCGATCCAGTCGTTCAGCAGGCGCAGCGAGGCCCGCGTGGTCAGCAGCAGCGGGGCGTCCCAGGCGAAGCTGACGATCTCGCCGGGAAGGCCGCCGTGAGCGGGGTCGATGGACCGGCGGCGGGGGTCGTCCAGCCACACGAGCCGGGCGGGCACGCCGAGCAGCCGGGTGAACCAGTCGTCGGCCGCCGGATCCGCGCTCACGGCCCGGTCGAGCCCGGAGAAGCCGACCGGCACCGTGTCCCCCGCGGCCGGCGGAACGGTCAGGCCGGGCATCCCGGGCGCGGTGAGCGACAGCCCGCCGTCGTCGAGGTTGCGGGCCGTCACGGTGACCATGCGCGGGTACTCGCCCAGCCACAGGTTCTCGCCGTCCTCACCGATCACCGCCCATCGACGGTCGCCGTCGAGCCCCCACGGTTCGACACGGACCCGGTCGGCCGGTAGGCCAGCAGCCGACTTGAGCGGATAAATCCGGATATCGGTGAGCTGCATGATCCAAGGATACGGCGCGAGGCCTTTCTGTGAGAGCGCTCACACAGGTGGCGGACGACTCCACAACCCCCTGCACGTCCGCGACGCCCCCGGCCAGGAGGCCGGGGGCCACGGCTCCGGGGGAAGCCGCCACGGACGCCCGCCCGAGCCGGCCGCGCCCGCGGACGGCCGGGCCTTAGGCATGAGGTGAGGGGCAACCGCCCGAGTCAGCCGCGCTCGCGGGTGGCCCGCTCCCAGGGCGTGAGGTGGGGACGCTTCGGGTCGAGGCCGTCGCCGGAGGAGGTGCCGCGGATGCGGCGGCCGATCCAGGGACCGAAGTGCTCCCTGAACCACTGGGCGTCCTCGCGCAGCTTGGCGCGGGGGTCGACCCGCTCGCGCGGCGGCCAGGTCATCCGCCAGTCGTCGTCGCCCGGAACGCCGAGGACGTGGAGGACCTTGGCGGCGACCAGGCGGTGGCCGACCTCGTTCATGTGCAGCCGGTCGCCGCTCCACGCCCGCCAGTCGCGCAGCCCCTGCATCGACCACATGTCCACCAGGTGGCAGCCGTACAGGTCGGCGATGGACCGGACGTGCATGAAGAAGACGGCGAACTTGCCGCGGGCCCGCCGCATGATGGGGGTGTCGCGGGGGTCGGTGCCGGTGAACAGGACGACCTCCGCGCCGCTCGCCCGCAGCTCGCGCACGGCGGCGGCGACCTTCTTCGCCATCCGGTCGGGGTCGCTGCCCGGCCGGATGAGGTCGTTGCCACCCGCGCAGAAGCTGATGAGGTCGGGCTTCATCTCGACGGCCAGGGGCACCTGGTCCTGCACGATCTGGTCGATGAGCTTGCCCCGGACGGCCAGGTTGGCGTAGCGGAAGCCGGGCTCCGTTAAGGCGAGGCGCTCGGCCACCCGGTCGGCCCACCCCCTGAACCGCTGGACCTCACCCAGGCCCCCCACCGGCCCGTCCACGGGCGGGTCGTTGAGACCCTCGGTGAAGCTGTCCCCGACCGCCACGAACGACGTGTAACCCATCGACCCCGCCTTGCCTCGAACGATGCTCTGTTACTCCCCAGTATCCGCGATGGCCCTGAGAGCCAGCTCATAGGACCGCAGTCCGAAGCCCGCGATCGTCCCGGTCGCCACCGCGGCCACGACCGAGGTGTGGCGGAAGGTCTCCCTGGCGTTCGGGTTGGAGATGTGCACCTCGACCAGCGGCGCCGTGCGCTGCGCGATCGCGTCCCTGAGGGCGTACGAGTAGTGCGTGAACGCGGCGGGGTTGAGGACGACCGGCGTGCGGGTGTCGGCCGCCTCGTGGATCCAGCCGACCAGCTCGGCCTCGTCGTCGGTCTGCCGGACCTCGACGGACAGGCCGAGCTCGCGCCCGGCCTCGCGGCACAGCGCGGACAGGTCCTCGAAGGTCTGCGCGCCGTACACGTCGGGCTCCCGGCTGCCGAGCCGGCCCAGGTTGGGGCCGTTCAGCACGAGCACGGGCCTCATCGGGCCACCTCCCGGAAGGCGGTCTCGAGCAGCTCCTCGGACGGGTTCTCCAGGCGGCCCGGCTTCCCGACGCCGTCCAGCACCACGAACCGCAGCACCGATCCCCTCGCCTTCTTGTCGACCCGCATGTGCTCGCGCAGCTCGGGCCAGGCCTCCTTGCGGTACGCCGTGGGCAGGCCCACGGCCTCCAGGATCCAGCGGGTGCGGTCGACGACGTCCCTGCCCACCCGGCCGTCCAGCCGCGACAGCTCGGCGGCGTAGACCAGGCCGATGGCCACGGCCTCGCCGTGCCGGATGTGGTAGTCCTCGACCCGTTCGATCGCGTGGGCCAGCGTGTGGCCGTAGTTGAGGATCTCGCGCAGCCCGCTCTCGCGCAGGTCGGCGCCGACGACGTCGGCCTTGACCTGGATCTTCCGCTCGATGAGCTGCCGGGTGTGCTCGCCCTCCGGCGTGCAGGCCCCGGCCGGGTCGTCCTCGATCAGCATGAGGATGGTGGGGTCGGCGATGAAGCCGCCCTTGATGATCTCCGCGAGCCCGGCCACGTAGTCGGGACGCGGCACGCTCACCAGCGTGGCGAGGTCGCAGAGCACGCCCGCGGGCGGGTGGAAGGACCCGACGAGGTTCTTGCCCTCGGGGGTGTTGATGCCGGCCTTGCCGCCGACCGCGGCGTCCACCATGGCCAGCAGCGTCGTCGGCACGTGGACGACCTTGACGCCGCGCAGCCAGGTGGCGGCGGCGAAGCCGGCCAGGTCGGTGGTCGCCCCTCCCCCGACGCCGACCACGGCGTCCGACCTGGTCACGCCGTACCGCCCGAAGGCAGACCACAGCTCGGCGGCCACCTGGACGGTCTTGGCGGCCTCGCCGTCGGGCACGGGCAGGGAGACGACCTCGTAGCCGGCGGCCTCCAGCGCCCCGCAGACCGGGCGGCTGATCTCGGGCAGCCCGGCCGGGTGGACGACGGCGACGGTCCGCACCCCCGGGCCCAGCAGGCCGGGCAGCTCCGACAGCACGCCGGTGCCGACGACCACGTCGTAGGGGCTGTCGCCCCGCACGGGGATTCGCGTGGCGGTCACAGCGCGGCCGCTATCTCTGAGGCGACGTCCGCGGGGTCGCGGTCGTCGGTCGCGACGGTGATCGCCGCCAGGCGCTCGTAGATGGGGCGGCGCTCCTCCATGAGCCTGCGCAACTGGCTGCGCGGGTTGAGCACGAGCAGCGGCCGGGCCGAGGCGAGGCCGACGCGCTTGACGGCCTGGTCGAGCCCGACCTGGAGGTAGACGACCCGGCGCCCGGCGAGGAGGTCGCGGGTGGCCTCGTGCAGGATCGCCCCGCCGCCCAGCGACAGCACGCCCTCGTGGGTGTCGAGCGCGGTCCGCACGGCCTCCGCCTCCAGCTCGCGGAACCTGGCCTCGCCGTCCTCCACGAACACGTCGCTCACCGGCTTGCCGGCGACGGCCTCGACGTCGCCGTCCGTGTCGCGGAACGGCACGCCGAGGCGCTCCGCGAGGAGCCGCCCGACCGTGGACTTGCCCGAGCCGGGCGGGCCGATGAGCACCGCGGCCGGGCCTTGAGACGCCGATTGCATGATCACAGACCTTATTACTTGATGACCAGGGACGAGAGGTAGCCCGCCAGGTTGCGCGCCACCTCCTCGACGGAGTCGCCGCCGAACTTCTCCACCGCCGCGTCGGCCAGCACCAGGGCCACCATGGCCTCGGCGACGATCGCCGCCGCGGGCACGGCGCACACGTCGGACCGCTCGTGGTGGGCCTTGGCCGCCTCCCCCGTCAGCACGTCCACGGTGGACAGCGCGCGGGGCACGGTCGAGATCGGCTTCATCGCGGCGCTGACGCGCAGCGGCTCGCCGTTGGTCATGCCGCCCTCGATGCCGCCGGCGCGGTTGGTGATGCGGCGGACGCCCTCCGGCGTGTTCTCGATCTCGTCGTGCGCCCGGGACCCGGGGCGGCGGGCGGTCTCGAAGCCGTCGCCCACAGCGACGCCCTTGATGGCCTGGATGCCCATGAGCGCGGCCGCGAGGCGCGCGTCGAGCCGCCGGTCCCAGTGGGTGTAGCTGCCGAGGCCGGGCGGGAGGCCGTAGACGACCACCTCGACGACGCCGCCGAGCGTGTCGCCGTCCTTGTGCGCCTTGTCGATCTCGGCGACCATGGCGGCGCTCGCCTCCGGGTCCACACAGCGCACCGGATCGGCGTCCACGGCGGCCATGTCTCCGGGGCCGGGCAGCACGTCGCGCGGGGCCGTCGCCTCGCCGATCGCGACCACGTGGCTGACGACGTCGACCCCGAGCGCCTGCTTGAGGAAGCTCCGCGCGACCTGCCCCAGCGCGACCCGGGCGGCCGTCTCGCGGGCGCTGGCCCGGTCGAGCACCGGGCGCGCGTCGTCGAAGCCGTACTTCTGCATGCCGGCGAGGTCGGCGTGGCCGGGACGGGGGCGGGACCGCGGCGCGTTGCGCGCCACGCCCTCCAGCAGCGCGGGGTCGACCGGGTCGGCCGCCATCACGGTCTCCCACTTGGGCCACTCGGTGTTGCCCACGCGGATCGCCACGGGCGAGCCGAGCGTGCGGCCGTGCCGGACGCCCCCGGAGATCGTCACCGCGTCCTGCTCGAACTTCATCCGCGCCCCGCGGCCGTAACCGAGCCGGCGGCGGCGCAGCGCCTCGTCGAGCTGGGCGGTCGTCACCTCCACCCCGGCGGGCAGGCCTTCCAGGATCGCGAGGAGCTCGGGGCCGTGCGACTCCCCGGCCGTCAACCAGCGCAACATGGTGACAAGTCTTCCATGCGTCCCCCAGTGCGGTGTCCCCCTGACACTCCCGTCATCACCCCTGAACGGGCAGCAGCACACCCGCGAGGGCGCCCGCGAGCATGAACGGGCCGAACGGGAACTCGCTGGTCCGGGTGCCCCGCCCGGTCAGCAGCAGCCCGACCGCGTAGACGGCGCCGAGGACGTAGCCTCCGATCCCGGCGACGACGGCGGCCTGGACCCCGACCGCCCCGGTGAGCAGCCCGACGAGGCCCGCGAGCTTCACGTCGCCGAGGCCGAGACCGGTCGGCCTGATGAACCACAGCACCGCGTAGAGCGCGCCGAGCACGCATCCGCAGGCCAGGGCGGTGAGGAACCGGCCCGACGGCGCCAGCAGGGCCAGCACGACGGGGTAGGCCGGGAGCGTGACCGCGTCGGGCAGCCGCCAGGTCCGCACGTCGATGACGGCGAGCGCCGCCCCCGCCGCCACGGCGCAGAACCAGGCCGCGAGGACCCATCCGCCGGGCACGCGCCAGGCGACCAGCCCCGCGGCCGCCGCCGTCGCCCCCTCCACCAGGTAGGGCGGGCGGGGCAGCGGCACGGTCGCGGCCGCCGCGCGCAGGGCGTCGGCGGCCTCGCGCCGGTGGTCGCCGGGGTCGGCCCCGAACCCGGCCGCGAACGCCCGGGCGTACGACCCGGCCACGAGCCCGAGGACGACGGCGGCGACGATGAGGAAGGCCACGCGCCCGACCCTAGCCCCCTCCCGGCGAGCGGAGCCGGGCCCCGCTTCCGCCTGTGGACAACTTCCCCGGGCCGGTCCTTCGCTGCTCGGGGCGGAAGATCGTCAGGCGCACGGCGCGGACCGTCCATCGCCGCTCGGGGCGGACCGTCAGGCGCGGCGACGCAGACCTGCGGCCTCGGGGTAGAGGGCCGTCAGGCCTGGCGACGCGGACCTGCGCGCATCGGGGCGGAGGACCGTCAGGCGCGGCGGCGCGGCCACCAGGCGCGCCGGCGCCCTCCCGCCGCCTCGCCCGCCTCCGCCTCGCCCGGCTCCGCCGGGACCTCGCCGATGCGGGCCACGGTCACACCGGGGGCCGAGGCGACGAGCCGGTCGAGGGCCGCCGGGTCGCGCCTGGCCTCCTCGACGGCCGCGAGGGCCTCCAGCATGCCGCCCTCGACGACGAACGGCACGGGCCCGGCGACGTCGATCACGACCGCCGCGGCGTTCTCGTGCCGGGCGGCCTGGCACACCTGTGGCGTGGTGACCTGCACAGGACGGGCGTCGGGACGCCACCGCGCCATGGCGCCGGCCCCCGTGAAGGCGATCACCGCCTCCCGCCCGTCCCTGCCGACGAGTTTGGGGAGGGCCATCTCGCTCTCCTTCTCCTGCCGCAGGCCGTGCTCCCCCACCTCGGACTCGGTGAGGAGCGCGACCACCGGCACGAGCAGCCGGGTCCCCGCGAGGGCGGCCAGGACGTCGGCGGCCCCCGCCGTACCGGCCTGGAAGGCGGACAGGGCCGCCGCGACCGCCGCGTCGGCGGCGCCGTCGTCGTCGGGTCGCAGGGGCTGCGGTATGGCCGGCACGTTCCGCGAGCCTACCCTCTGAGGACGGCGGGCCCGCCCGCGGCGTCAGCCCAGGTCGGCGATGGCGATGACGGGGCCGCCGCCGGACGGCCCCTGGTGCACGGCGGCCACCGAGACGAACACGGCCGGGTCGCCCGTCACGGACGCCGCGACGCCGCCGACCGTCGCCTTGATCTGGCGGTGCCAGTGGACGTCGGAGTCGTCGAGCATGATGTTGCGGCGGCCGCGCACCCGGCCCGAGGGGTCGGCCTCGCACTTCATGAACAGGTTGACCAGCCGGCCGCCGAGGTCGCTCGGGTGCGGGCGCTCGGGCAGCTCGATCCCGGAGTCCCGGACGGCCTCCCAGATGCCGTCGGCGTCCAGGGCGTCCTTCATGACGGAGTGCCCGGCGCGGTAGCGGCCGCCGATGCCGCGGACGTTGCCCACGACCACGATCTGGGCGCGGTCGAGCTCGACGCCGCTGGAGCACGAGGCGACCGACGAGTAGAGGGACAGGTCCTTGTGGATCTGCTCGGCCGCCGGCATCTCGATCTCGCCGAGCGCGACGGCGATGCCGAGGGCGGTGGTCGAGTTGGAGATGTCCATCGACTTCAGCGTGTCCTCGGTGACCACGGTCCGGCCGCGCTCCTTGGCGTCCGTGATGGTCGAGAGCGTGAGCAGCGGGGTCTTCGTCTGCACGTAGTGGACGTCGGCGGGGTCGTCGATCCCGGCGATCTTCATGGCCTCCCGCACCCCGGCGGCCACCTTCTCCACCATCGCGGGACGGCCGATGTCCTCGGGGAGGATGACCTCGCTCATCGCCACGCCGACGCTCAGCCGCGGCTCGTCGGTACGGACGGCCTGGGCCGGGTCGACGGTCGCGAAGATCGTGGCGTGCGGGCTGAGGACGCCGTCGGTGCCGCCCGACCAGACCAGGGGCACCTGCTTGACCTCCTCGGGCGTGCGCGTGCCCTTGGCCAGGAGCACCTCGCGGAAGGCCCGGTCGGCCAGGATCCGCGTGTAGTCGTTCACGCCGCCGTTGCCCTCGGTCTTGCCGATCACCGCGAGAACGCGGTCGGCCTCGATCACGCCGTCGTCGATGAGCTTCGCGAGCCCGGAGGCGTCGGTCACGCTCTCGATGGCGACCTTCCGCACCTCGATCGGATCCGGCATCTAGTTCTCCACCCCTCTGAATACCCTTGTCCCGATATTTCCTGATAGCGCCTCGCCGATGTGCTCCAGCGAGGTGATCACGGCCCGCTCCCCGCCGTCCTCGGCGAAGCGCAGCGCGGCCTCCACCTTCGGGCCCATGCTCCCGCTCGCGAAGTGCCCGGCCGCCTGCAGGGCCCGCAGCTCCGCGACCGTGACCGCCTCGATCGGCCGCGCACCGGGCGTCCCGAAGCCGGCGACCGCGTTCGGCACGTCGGTCGCGATCACGAGGTCGGTCGCCTGTACGGCTCTCGCCAGCGCGGCGGCCGCCAGGTCCTTGTCGACGACCGCCTCCACCCCCTCCAGGGCGCCGTCCGCCCCGCGGACGACCGGCACTCCCCCGCCGCCCGCCGCGACGACGGTGTACCCGGCCTCCATGAGGGCGATCGCGGCGGAGGCGTCCAGGATCTCGACCGGGGCCGGGGACGGCACCACGCGGCGCCAGCCGCGCTCGAACCGCCGCCAGGTCTGCCCCTGCCGTTCGGACCGGCGCGCCTCGTCCTCGCCGAAGTACTGCCCGATCGGCTTCACGGGGTCCTGGAAGGCGGGGTCGCCGGCGTCCACCAGGGTGCGGGTGACGACGGCCGCGACCCGCACGGGCTCGGGCGCGAGCGCGCGCTCCAGCGCGTTCATCATGAGCGTGCCGAGCGTCCCCTGCGTCTGCGCGACGCACCAGTCCAACGGCACCGGCGGCACGACGTGGGCCGCGAGCTGGTTCTTCAGCAGGATGTTGCCGACCTGGGGCCCGTTGCCGTGCGTCAGCACCACCTCGTGGCCGGCCCTGATCAGGCTCGCGACGTGCTCCATCGCCCGGCCGATCGCCCGATGCTGGTCGTCGGGGGACGCGCTCCCGTCGGGAGCCGTCATGGCGTTGCCGCCCAGTGCGATCAGTACGCGTCCGCCCACACCGCGAAGCTATCCAGCCGCCACGGCGCGTACATTGGCGACTGTCGCCCACCCCGTCCCGTTTCGTCGGCAACAATCACCAAGGCGCCCGCGACCGGGCGAGATCACCGATGTGGACCTTTTCCCGCCCGGGTATATCGCCCGGCCCCCCGGAGGCGGCACAATCTCCGCGTGCCCCCCGAGAAGCTGGAACCCGACGAGATGGGCGCCGCCTTCGCCGCCAGGCGTGAGCTCGGCCCGCAGTACGAGCTCGAGCTCGCCGAGTCGCTGGTCGAGCGCGTCAACGCGGTGATCGACGCGCGGCTGGCCGAGCGGAGGACGCGCCGCCCGCCGCTCGACTGGGCCCAGATGACCCTCGGCCTGGGCTCGCTGGCCCTGTCGGTGCCCCTGGTCGCGATCCTGGCCACCCAGGGCGGCGGCACGATCGGGTTCATGATGGTCTTCGGCGTGGTCGCCTTCGTCAACCTCGCCTACGTCCTGACCCGCGCGCTGCACCGGCGGGACTGACCGCGCCGCCATGATTCGCCGCTCCAGGAACGGCGGGCCCGCCGCGTGATCGACCCTCCCGTCGGCCAGGACGTCGGCGCGCCCGAGCCACGCGTGCGCCCCGGGCTCACCCACGAACGCGTCGGCGTGTTCGCCGACGCCATCTTCGCCATCGCCATCACGCTGCTCGCGCTGGAGCTGCCCCGGCCGGAACGCGAGGACTACGCCCGGCTGGGGGCGTTCCTCGGCGACCACGCCAACTCGTTCGTGGCGTTCGCCATCGCGTTCCTGATGCTGTGGTTCACCTGGAGGGCCCACCACAGCCTGTTCGACCAGATCACCCGGGTGTCGCAGCGGGTGCTCGCGCTCCACGTGCCGCTGCTGTTCTTCGTGGCGTTCCTGCCGTACACGACGTCGGTGTTCGGGGAGGCGACGGGGCTGCCGGACGAGGCGGCGGGGGGCCGCGCCCTCGCCATCGCGCTGTTCGCCGCCAACGAGGCGATCCTCATGCTGTGCCAGGGCGCGATGATCGCCGTCGTGCTGCGGCAGGGCCTCCAGCGGCCGGACGCGAACCTCAGCCGGCTGCGGACCGAAGGCTGGGTCGACTGGGTCGGCGGCGTGTACTGGTTGCTGACGGCCGCCGTGAGCGGGCGGGCGGCCGAGTACGTGCCGTTCCTGTGGCTGGCGACCCCGCTGATCGCCTTCGGCGTCGCCCGCGTCGTCGTCGTCCTGCGCCGGCGCCGCTGACGGCCGCAGGCCTCAGCCGCGGAGAGCGCGCAGGCGGGCGGCCGCCTCGTCGATGACCTCGTCCCGCTTGCAGAAGGCGAACCGCACGTACGCGCGGCCGCGAGAAGGGCGGTCGTAGAAGACCTGCGTCGGGATGGCGACCACCCCGGCCAGCCCGGGCAGCCTCCCGGCCAGGTCGAGCCCGTCCTCGAAGCCGAGCGGCCGGATGTCGGTCTGCACGAAGTAGGTGCCGGACGGGCGCAGCACGCCGAACCCGGCCTCCTCCAGCCCCGCGACGAGCCGGTCGCGCTTGGCCTCCAGCGCCGCCCGCTGCCGTGCGACCCACTCCATCTCCTCGCGCAGCGCGTACGCCACGGCGGTCTGCCAGGGCGCGCTCGAGGTGAACGTGAGGAACTGCTTCACCGCCTGCACGGCGGCGACCAGCGGCGCCGGCCCGCAGACCCAGCCGGTCTTCCACCCGGTGACGCTGAACGTCTTGCCCGCCGAGGAGATCATCACGGTCCGCTCACGCATGCCGGGCAGCGTGGCCAGCGGGATGTGCTCCACCCCGTCGAACGTGAGGTGCTCGTAGACCTCGTCGGTGATGGCGATCAGATCGCGCTCCCGGCAGACCCGGGCCACGGCCTCCAGCTCCTCGCGGGTGAAGACCGTCCCGGTGGGGTTGTGCGGGGAGTTGACGAGGATCGCCCTGGTGCGGGGCCCGATCGCGGCCTCCAGCTCGGCCGGGTCGAACGTGAAGCGGCCGGCGTCCACCCGCAGCGTGACGGGCCGCCGCACGGCCCCGGCGAGCGAGACCGCCGCCGCGTACGAGTCGTAGTACGGCTCGAACAGGACCACCTCGTCGCCCGGCTCGCACAGGGCGAGGACCGCCGCCGAGATCGCCTCGGTGGCGCCGACGGTGACCAGCACCTCCCCGTCCGGGTCGTAGGCCAGGCCGTACCACTGCTTGCGGTGGTCGGAGACGGCCTGCCGCAGCTCGGGCAGGCCGGGGCCGGGCGGGTACTGGTTCAGGCCGCCCCTGACGGCCTCTGCGGCGCGCTCCAGCATGCGCTCGGGCCCGTCGGTGTCGGGGAAGCCCTGGCCGAGGTTGATGGACCCGGTGTCCACGGCCAGCTTGGTCATGGTGGCGAACACGGTCGTGCCGAACTCCCGCATCCGCCGCACCAGCGGCCCGCCGCCCGCGTCCGCCCCGGTCGCCTCGCTCAGCTCGCTCACGTCCGTCACCTTATCCGGCGCCCCGGCGGGCTCCCGTCAATGGACCGGCCGCCCGTGATCGTGGTGGACTTGCCCGCATGGACGGACCCCCGCCGCCCGGCCGCATCCGCTCGCTCGACGCGCTGCGCGGCTTCGCGGTGTGCGGGATCATGCTGGTGAACACCTGGCAGCACACCGTCCAGGCCGGGGGACGCACGTCCATCGACTGGGCGATGGACAACCTCGCCCAGAGCCGCTTCTACCCCATCTTCTCGTTCCTGTTCGGGGTGGGCTTCGCGCTGTTCCTCCAGTCCGCCGGGCGGCGCTCCGACCGGCCCCGGCTGGTGCTGCTGCGGCGGCTCGCGGTGCTGGCCGTCATCGGCCTCGCCCACCGGATGCTCGACCCCGGCGAGGTGCTGCTGCCGTACGCGGTCCTCGGGGCGGTGCTCCTGCTCCCGGCGAGCCTGCTGCCCGCGCCGGTCGTCCTGCTGCTCGCGGCGGGGGCCACCGTCGCCGCCCTGCTCGGCGGGGAGCCGTACGTGCTGATCGCGGCCCTGTTCCTGCTCGGCCTGGCCGTCGTCGGATACGGCAGGGCCGAGCGGCCGGCCGGTGGCGGGGTGTTCGCGGCCGCCGCGGCGGGCGCCGTCGCCTTCACCTGGTGGTGGAACCACGACCCGCCCGGCGGGGGCGTCTACCAGGCGGCGGCGCTGTGCGGGGCGGCCGCCTACGCGACCGGCCTCCTGCTGCTCGCCCGCCGGGCCGCGGTGCTGGAGGCGCTCGGCCGGATGGCGCTGACCCACTACCTGACCAGCACGTTCGTGATCCTGGCGGCCATGCCGCTGCTGCTGGCCGACTCGTCGGGGGCGGCCGTCCTGACCGTGACCGCGGCGACGCTCGCGGCGCAGGCCGTCTTCAGCCGCTGGTGGCTGGCCCGCTACCGCTACGGGCCCGTGGAGTGGGTGTGGCGCCGCCTCACCTGGTGGGGTCCGGTCCCCAACCGGCACACTGGGAGCCGTGACACGCGTAGCGCTCTGCCAGATCCCAGTGGCCCACGACCCGAAGGCGAACCTCGAGGCGGCGCGTGAGGCGCTCGCCCGGGCCCGCGGCGCCGACCTCGCCGTCTTCCCCGAGGCGACGCTCACGAGGTTCGGCCGGGGGGTCGCGGAGGTGGCCGAGCCGCTCGACGGGCCGTTCGTGACCGGGCTGGCCGAGGCGGCGCGCGAGCACCGGATCGCGGTCGTCGCGGGCGTGTTCGAGCCCGCCGGGGACGGAAGGGTGGCCAACACGGCGGTCGCCCTGGAGGCGGACGGGTCCCTCGCCGCGGCCTACCGGAAGATCCACCTGTTCGACTCCTTCGGCGCCGCGGAGTCGGCGCTGGTCACCGCCGGGGACACCCCGGTCGTCGTCCCGCTCGCGGGCCTGCGGCTCGGGCTCATCACCTGCTACGACGTGCGGTTCCCCGAGCTCGCCCGCGCGCTGGTCGACCAGGGGGCCGACGCGTTCGCCGTCATCGCGGCCTGGGGCTCCGGCCCGATGAAGGAGGAGCACTGGACGACGCTCGTGCGCGCCAGGGCCGTCGAGAACACGACGTGGACGGTCGCCGTCGGCCAGGCCCCCAACCCCGAGGCGCCGGACGGGTTCGGCATCGGGCGCAGCATGCTCGTCGACCCGATGGGCGTCGTGCGCCACGACCTGGGCCCCGGCCCGGCCGTGCACGTGGGCGAGATCGACCCGGCGGTGACCGAGAGCGTGCGGCGGACCCTCCCGTCTCTCGAACACCGCCGGCTCGGAGTCCGCAGATCGTAAACTTGCCCCCATGAACGAGCGAGGCGAGCGAGGCGGCGGGTGCCGCGCCGCGTCCGCCCCCGCCCCGTCGGCGCGGCCCCGCTTCGGGCCGCCGGGCCGGGAGGCGGCATGAGCGAGCCGGGGCACAGGACCGAGATGCAGAAGGTGATCCCGCCGCGGCTGCTCGTGCCGTACCTGTCGGGCAAGCGGACGATCATCTCCGGGTACGTGTACCGCGTGCAGGACTGCGGGGGCCTCGCCTCGCCGGCCGCGCTCGTCGAGGCCCTCGACCTGTGCTTCGAAGGATCGGAGCTGACCCCCGAAGTGCCCGAACTGTACGTCCTGCGGTGGTTCGCCCGGGACATCGACACGTACGTCGTCCCCTACGGCCCGCACATGGGCGGGGATTGGAGCGATTCACCGCCGTTCACCGGGAACGGGTTCACGGCGTCGCGCGAGCAGGTGGTCCCGCAGTTCCACACGATGCCGATGCCGATCCCGGCGGGCGCGCGGATCGTGCACCTCACCGCCGCGGGTGAGCGGCCCTTCGCCGGGTACGACGGCCTGACCTGGCGGCGCGCGTCATGAACGAGGCCGAGCCCGTGGGGCTGGGGTTCATCGCCCGCTACCGCGACCAGACGTACGCCGCGGCCGTCGGCCCGGACAGCGACGACGTGGTGCTGTTCAGCGAGTCGCCGGAGGCGGGCTTCGCCAAGGCCGGCGGCTACTGGCGGCTCCGGGTGCGGCGGACCGACCTGGAG
The DNA here is from genome assembly GCF_016863035.1 of Microbispora corallina. Taxonomy (GTDB): domain Bacteria; phylum Actinomycetota; class Actinomycetes; order Streptosporangiales; family Streptosporangiaceae; genus Microbispora; species Microbispora corallina. The sequence goes on along the minus strand of NZ_BOOC01000003.1, from coordinate 567,562 downwards.
GGGCTGACGCTGCTGCGCACCGTCGGGGCGTTCGGCGGCGAGCCGTGCCTCGTGCTCGACGAGGACGACGCCGACGGCCTGCACATCGCCTACACCGGCCACAGCGGCATGAAGGCCGAGGCCCTCGGCTACTGGCTGGTCGACCACGGGGCGTACGAGGTCGTCGTCCCCCGCGAGGAGGTCCACTCCATACGGGTGGAGCGGATCCCGGTGCCCACGTCGCGGGATCAGGACCCGAGCGACCTGTAACGGGCGAACCGGGCGGCCAGCCGCTCCGCCGGGTCCCGGTCGAGCAGGCCGATGATCTCGTACTCGAGCGTCCTGGCCACCCGGGCGCAGAACTCCTCCGGCTCGTACGCAGCGTCGGGGCGCTCGGGGACGACCCGGTCCACGATGCCGTCGCGCCGCAGGTCCGCGGCCCTGACCCCCTGGGCCGCAGCGATCTCCGAGGCGAAGTCGACGGTCCGGTAGAGGATGGCCGAGGCGCCCTCCGGCGGCAGCGGCGACAGCCAGGCGTGCTGCGCGCAGACCACCCGGTCGGCCGGCAGCAGCGCGAGGGCGGCGCCCCCGGCGCCCTCGCCGAGCAGCAGGCACACCGTCGGCGCGTCGAGCATCACGAGGTCGGCCAGGCACCGGGCGATCTCGGCGGCGAGGCCGCCCTCCTCGGCGGCCCTCGACAGCGCGGCGCCCGCCGTGTCGATCACCGTGACGAGGGGCAGGCCGAGCTCGGACGCCAGCCGCATGCCGCGGCGGGCCACCCGCAGCCCCGCCGGGCCGAGCGCGTTCCCGGCCCGCTGCCGCCGCCGGTCCTGACCGAGGACCACGGCGGGCGCCGCGCCGAACCGCGCCAGGGCCAGCAGGAGCCCGGGGTCGTCCTCCCCGGTCCCCGTGCCGTGCAGCGGGGTGACGCCGGTCGCGCCGAGCTTGAGCAGGCTCCGCACGCCGGGCCGGTCGTCGCGGCGCGAGCGGGAGACGGCCTCCCAGGCCGGGACGTCGTCGGCGGACTCCTCGGGCTCCGGCCCGCGCTCCAGGCCCCTCCGCGGGGCGCAGAGCACCGACAGCGCCCGGATGGCGATCTCGCGGGCGTCCTCGGCCGACACCACGGCGTCCACCAGGCCGTGGGCGAACAGGTTCTCCGACACCTGGACGCCGCGCGGGAACGAATGGCCGTACAGGGCCTCGAACACCCGCGGGCCGAGGAAGCCGATGAGCGCGCCCGGCTCGGCCGCGGTGACGTGGCCGAGCGACCCCCAGGACGCGAACACCCCGCCCGTCGTCGGGTGGCGCAGGTAGACGACGTACGGCAGGCCGGCGGCCCGGTGCGCCCCGACGGCGGCGGTGATCTTCACCATCTGGGTGAAGGCGAGCGCGCCCTCCTGCATCCGGGTGCCTCCGCTCGCGGGGGCCGCGAGCAGCGGGAGGTGTTCCGCCGTCGCCCGCTCCACGGCCCGCACGAGCCGCTCCGCCGCGGCGACCCCGATCGACCCCGCGAGGAACGAGAACTCGCAGGCCACCACGGCCACCCGGCGGCCGTCCAGCAGTCCCTCCCCGGTGACGACGGACTCGTCGTAGCCGGTCCGGGCGCGGGCGGCCGCCAGGTCGGCGGCGTACGCGGAGCCGGGTTCCGCCCGGTCCGCCGGCGGCTCGTCCCACGACAGCCAGGAGCCGGGGTCGAGCACCGTCGCGATCAGGTCGCGGGCGCCCGGCCTGCTCATCCCGGGTGCTCCGGCGCGCCGGCGGCCGTCCTCACGCCGGCCGCTCCCGCTCGGCCAGCCAGGCGAGGACGGCGGCGGTGTCCTGGCCGAGGCCCGGAGGCGGCGTGTGGCCCTCACCGCCGCCGCTGTCGCCTCCCTCGAACCGCAGCGGGGGGCCGGGAAGCTCGATGGGCCCGAGGACGGGGTGGTCGACGCTCACGACCAGGCCCTGCGACCTCACCTGGTCCCAGGCGTAGACCTCGTCGATCGACCGGATGGCCCCCGCAGGCACGCCGAGCTCGGCCAGCGCGGCCAGCCAGTGGCCCCGGTCGTGGACGGCCAGCGCCTTCTCGATGTCCGCGATCAGCTCGTCCCGGTGGGCGAACCTGTCCCGGTTCGTCGCGAACCGGGGCTGCTCCGCGTCGATGCCGAGCAGCCCGGCCACCTTGCGCCACTGCCCCTCGTTGGCCACCGCGAGCTGGATCATCCCGTCCGCGCAGTGGAAGGCCCCGTACGGCGCGATCGATGCGTGGTGGTTGCCGCCGGCCTCGGGCACCTTGCCGCCGACCGTCCAGGCCGTCCCGTGGTAGGAGTGCACGCCGACGACCGAGGCGAGCAGCGACGTCCGCACCACCGTCCCCCGGCCGGTGCGCTCGCGCTCGTACAGGGCCGCCGCCACGCCGTACGCGCCGTGGATGCCCGCGAGGAGGTCCGCGATCGAGGCGCCCACCCGGTACGGCTCCTCGGGCGAGGGCCCGGTCAGCGACATCAGGCCCGCCTCGCCCTGGGCGATCTGGTCGTACCCCGGCCGGCCGCCCTCGGGGCCGTCGTGGCCGAAGCCGGTGATCGAGAGGATCACCAGCCGGGGGTTCAGCTCGTGGAGGCGCTCGACGGGGAAGCCCAGCCGGTCGAGGACGCCGGTGCGGAAGTTCTCGACGAGCACGTCGCTCTGCCGGACGAGCCGCTCGACCAGGTGACGGCCCTCATCGGACTTCATGTCCACCGTGATCGACCGCTTGTTGCGGTTGGCCGCCAGGAAGTAGGTGGAGATGTCGTGGCCGGGGCCGACGAACGGCGGCCCCCACCCCCGGGACTCGTCCCCCTCCGGATGCTCCACCTTGATCACGTGAGCGCCGAGGTCGCCGAGCATCTGCGCGCAGTGCGGCCCGGCCAGCGCCCGGGACAGGTCGAGGACGACGATTCCGCTGAGGGGTCCCTGCACTGCCGGCCTCCTGGAGTCCGTGAACGAGCGCCCTTCGCTCTTCACGGCAAGCCTGCCAGGTCAGGCCGCCGGACGGCACCCTCGGTACGGGGTTCCGATCACCATCGGAACCCCGTACGCCCTCCGTCACACGTCACGGTGACGGGTCCCCGCGCGCCGCCCGCGCCACTGGTCCATCAGCCGGTGGACCCGCTCCCGGTTGCGAGGGTCCCGCGCCATCGTCTTGACGCGTTCGACGCCTTCACGGCCCTTCTGGCTCTGGAAATACTCCTTGATGCGCTGGACTATCGACGCCATCTGTCCTTCACCGTCCCTTTTCGCCGGTTATGTAATCCGGCTACCCGCCTGAGGGACGGCCAATCATCGGCGTATCCGGGCGTGTGCGGTGCGTGGCGGTTACCGTGGGTGTCGCGGCGGCGATCGGAGGGGACACGGGCGTGGGAGCAGTGGCACCAGGCACGGGACCGCTCTCGCCCGGCTTCTCCGGCATCTCCCCCGAGCCGATGAGCCGCTTCGTCGCCGAGGTGGAGCACGCCCGGGGCGTCATCGGGGAGCGCGCCGAGGCCGTCCGCCGGGTCCTCGCCGCCCGGGGACTCCCGGCCGCCTCGCTCGGCCCCATCGGCGAGGCCGAGCGGTGGCTCGACGAGCGGCTGCCCGACCTGCGCAGGCGGCGGGAGATCGCCGCCGGCATGGCCCGCCTGCCGTCCTGGTCCCCCGGCGCCCTCCTGCCGTACGAGGAGGGGGACCTGCCCTCCCCCGTGGAGGCGCGGCGCCTCGGCGGCGAGCTCGCCGTGGCGTACCGGGCCGTCGACTCGGGCGCGCTGTTCGACCCCGGGCTCGACGAGAAGTACGCGAAGATCGTGCGGACCCTGGCCGAGCACGTCGACGACCCCGAGTTCACCGCGGCCTTCTTCGCCGCCATCGGCGCCCGCCGGACCGTCGAGCTGCCGGGGCGGCTGCGCCGGGGGCTGGAGGAGGGCGTCGAGGAGGCGGTCGCCACCGTGAGCCGCGCCCTGGGCTCGGCGGTGAGCGGCGGGGCGGCGGTCCCCGGCTTCGCGGCAGTCGCGCGGGCCCTCCAGGTCACCGCCGAGGGAGACGACGACCGCCGGGGCGTGGGCGACCTGCTGTCCGGCGGCCGCTTCCCCACCGAGTGGGTCGCCCAGGTCGTGGCGGCCCAGGCGTTCCTCCCGCACGGAGGCCCCTCCGGCGCGGCCCTCGCCCCGTACCTCGACGCGCTGGCCCGCCACCCCGCGGCCGCGCGGCTCGCGATGTGGAGCGTCACCCGCGACGCCCCGCGGCCGCCCGACGCCCTGGGACGGCTGCTGTCCCCAGTCCCCGCGCTCGCCCGCGTCGACCGCCGGCCCGACCTGGTGACGTTCCTCCGTGAGCTCGACGCCCGGGCCGGGCGGGACGACGCCTCCGCCGCCGCGTTCGGGCGGCTGCTCGCCGCGGCGTCCGGCGCGTACGACGAGAGGGACGGCGCGCACAGCGACGTCGCCGCCCGGTTCGCGTTCGCGGTCATCACCGGCGCGGCCCGCTTCCCGTTCGCGCCGCCGGCTCGCGTCCACCTGGCCGAGATCGCCGGGTCGTACGCCACCGAGATGACCGAGGGCGCCGACCTGGGCGACGACAACCAGTTGCTGCCGAGCGCGTTCGGGCCCGTGCGCTCGCGCATCCCCGGCCTGCGTCCCGCGTTCCGGCTCAGCCCTGAGGACACGTTCCGCTTCCTGCTGACCTTCGCCGGCGACGCCGCGGCCAGGGCGCCGTTCGACGCCGGCATGGGCGACCTGACGCTGCGCCTCGTGAAGGAGGGCGTCCCGGCGATGCGCGCGGCCGGGGACCCCACCCGGCTGGACGACCTCTTCGCGGCGCTGGGCAACGTCCGCGGCTTCGAGCTCGGCGCCGCGGAGAAGCTCGGCCGGCCGATCGACGACCGCGCCCAGGCCGCCCGGAGCGACTGGAGCTTCGGCTACGGCAGCACGCTGGGCATGGCAGGGCTGGCCGTGCCGGGAGGCATGTACGGCGCCATAGCGTGGACCGCCCTCAGCATGGGATGGTCGCTCCTCGACACCTACCAGGACGACCCGCCAGGCGAGGTCGGCAAGCTCCGGGACATGGACGACCGGGAGACCCTCGGCCGCCGGCATTCCGTCGCTCAGATGCTCATGGACGCCGGCTTCCCGGCGAAGGTGCCGCCCACGGAGTTCCAGGCCTCCCTTCCGCCCGGCGTATCCGTTGCCGACTCGGACGGCCGCCTGCGCCCCTTCGTGGACATCCTCCAGTCCGGCCCCCGCTCCCTCCGCGCCCTCGACCAATGGTTCATCACCAACGGCATGGGCAGCCAGGACAACAATTCGCTGGGGAAATCGGCCAAGCGCCTCGCAGACGTCTTCAATGGAGGAAAGGACACCAGCGAGGTTCGGGCGCGCTACCTCAGCTAGGCATCACCGGCTCAACCGGAGGCAATCAGTCTCGCCAGTAACAGAGTAGATGCCCCTTTGGGGCGAATCCAGAATAAGGTGCGTCCGGCTTTCAGCGTCGGCGGCCCGAATAGGTTCACCCGGCCGTGGTTCGCCAACAAGCTGGTAATGGCCCACCTTGTTCAGCGCGCCCACCATGGCGGTGCGGAGAATGTAGGAGCTCGTGCTCCCAGCGGTGTCCAGCCCGGTCGCCGCGAACGTCCGCCTAGCCCTGCCCTCGCCGCAGGCGACGTCCTTTCCGCCCGCATCGGTAACTCGGACATCTACTGCGTCCCGTTCCTTCAATAGTTGGAGAATGTGATTTTTCAGTGTTTGGCCGGCTTGGGCGGCGGTGGGGGTGTCATCTTCGGTACAGGCGACCGGTGCGAAAGACACCAATGCCAGTACGACGGCGATACGGCGAAGGCGCACGGAAACGGACAGGCCGGGCATCGTCTTCGCCTCCATGTCTGGCCGGCATCATCTTGAGCACACATAATCTCAAGGAGAACCCGCGCGCCACCATTATTCGCCGCCGCAATGGAGGAGTACCGGCTTGGCCACTCACGACGACCTGGTGCCGAATCCACGGCGTCGGGAGCTGGAGGCGGCGCTGGCGGCGGTACGCGAGCACCTCCACGTCCTGGAGACAGCCCTCGACGCCGCCTGCGCGCAGTTCGGCGGCGAGGCGGTGTGGGTGGGGCCTGCCGCCCGGGCGTTCGGCGACGAGCTGCAGGGCAGGCGCGCCCGGCTCAGGGCCGCCGCACGACAGGTGCTCGCCGAGCTGGAGGCCGAGCTTCGCGCCGCTCCCAGCCACGTGCCCAGAACGGCGGCCGCCGCCACAACCGGCTGGGCCTGACCACCTCCCGACGAGGGCCCGCATACCAAGCCCCAAGCCGCTCTGCATGCCACGCCCCACGCAGGCTGGGCACGCCGAGGCCCCTGCCGCTCTCCTCGCCGCGTAGGCCAGGGAGGCGGCTGGGGGCGCCTCACCAGCCGGCGGGGCGGGGAGGGTCGGCGGGCTGAGGGCGTGCGCGCAGCCACCGGAAGAGCGATCGGGCCGCTCTGCGCGGGTCGGTGTGGATCTCGCGCCGGAACTCCAGTTCAGGGGGGTCGCGGAAGACCACCGCGTACCGGTTCTCGCCCCACAGCGACACGGAGGCGTGCCACTGCGCCTGCTCGCCGCGAGGCCGGACGATCATGTAGGTGTTGTCCGCCGGGTGCAGCTCCTCGACCAGCACCGCGAGGGCCACTCGCGAGGGGTCTGCGACCCGGTACCCGTCCTGAGTCCGGGCACAGTACTTCGCCGCCGCCATCCCATCGGCCCCTTCTCGAGTCGGGCAGCGGCTCAAGCATGACGTAGGAGCTCCTGGTCCGGAGGCCGTTATCGCAATCTTCCGGCCCCACGAGGGCGGCGGCCTCTTAGGATCGGTTTCGAAGTCCACTATCTGACGATGTGTCGCACCCGGACGTGCTGTGAGGTCTCCAGTGAAGGGTTCATCGATCGCGAAGAACCTGAATACCGGAGACTTCGTGGCCACCTCATCGGTGACGAGGCGGTCGACCTTACCTATGCGCAGTGGGCGCGGCTGGAGCCGCTGCTGCCTGCGCCGAGCAGACCAGGGCGGCCGTCGAAGTGGACCAAGCGGCAGCTCATCGACGAATCCGGTGGCGGGTACGGGTCGGGGCTCCCAGGGTAGGACGTTCCGGAGTACTACGGCTGCTGGCAGGCCCGGCCGACGCCACCAAGCTGATCAGCAGGCAGGTCGGAGTTGAGTCCACCATCGTGTGGTGCCCACCAGCACGCGGCAGGCGCGCGCCGCGGGGGTACCCGCCGGCCGACGCCGGGCGGAGTGAGCATTGCGTAGCCGTGGGATCAGGCACCATCCCGAACCTCGCCGATCGCTTCGCCGCGCGTCTGGGCGCGACCAGGTACGACAAACTCCCCGTCCGCTATCAAGCCCGCCCTTTTCATAACCGCGATCAGGCTTTGAGTCAGGCCCTACAGCAGGTCGACATCCGCGTGGGGGGCGCCGCCGGAGAGGGTGGGATAACCGGCGCCGCGGTCGAAGAAGGCGGCCGGACGGGCCGCGCGCAGCTCCGCCCGCAGCTTCCCGGTCGCCTCGGCGTCCACCTGGGGGTCGCCCGCCGGGCCCGTCAGGACGACGCCGTAGTCCTCACGCGCCCCCTCGGGTGAGACCTTGCCGTCCCGGACGTCGGCGGCGACCTTCTCGGCCGGCCGGTCGTACGGGGAGCCCCAGCCGCCGCCCCCGGTCGTCCGGACCCGGATGATCTCGCCTGCCCGCACCGGGAAGTCGTCGACCAGGCCCTCCATCTCCTCGCCGTTCACGGTCACCTGGAAGGGGCGCCCGGCTCGGCCACCGTTAACGCCCCAGCACGACAGGATCGACCGGTCGGCGATGGACATGAAGGACGCGTCCCGCAGCATGCGGATGTGCTTGTCGTACCCGAGCCCGCCGCGGAACTCCCCCGGCCCGCCGCTGTCGACGGCGAGTCCGAGCCGCTCGACCCGGAACGGCCAGCGGGCCTCGGCGAACTCGACCGGGATGTTGCGGGAGTCGGGGACGATGTGGATGGTGTCCTCGCCGTCGGCGTACCAGCGGCCGCCGGAGCCGCCGCCGAGGACCTCCCGCATGAGGTACGGGCCGTCGTCCGACTCGCCGTACACGCCGGTGTAGCGGATCGTCTCCTGGTCGGCGGGCATGCGGCCGCCGGTGGCCTTGGCCAGTACCCCGGCCAGGACGCCGAGGAGGCGGAGGATCACGAACGTCCGGGCGTTGGTGGGGGCCGGGAAGATCGGGGTGAGCAGCGTGCCCTTCTCCGGGAACACCGTCGTGATCAGCGGCACGACGCCCTCGTTGACGTCGAGCTCCGCCATCCGAGCCGGAGTGTCGGCCAGGTTGCGCAGGATCGGGGCGAGCCACTTCTTCAGGAAGACCCCGTCGGCGTAGTCGCCCGCGTGGTTGATGGGCCCCTTGGCCTGCGGCGAGGTGCCGGTGAAGTCGATGGTCAGCGGCGGGTCGGCCGCGTGGTCGACCGTGAGGGTGATCCGCTGGGCGTGCAGGCGGGGATCGTCGACGCCGTCGTGCTCGGCGTAGTCCTCCCAGACGTGCACCCCCTCGGGGATCTTCGACAGCAGCTCCCGGCGGAACGTCTCGGTGGTCTTGGCGATGATCGCGTCGAAGCAGGACTCGACGGCCTCGCGGCCGTACCGGTCGAAGAGCTCGCCCAGCCTGCGGGCCCCCATCAGGCAGGCCGAGCACTCGGCGTCGAGGTCGCCGGCGAGCGAGTCGGGCATCCGGGAGTTGCGCGTCATGATCGTCAAGGCGGCCCGGTTGGGCACGCCCTGGTCCCACAGCCTGATCGGGGGGACCATGAGGCCCTCCTCGAACGCGCTGCGCGCGTGGGACGGCATCGACCCGGGGACGGCGCCGCCGATGTCGTCGTGGTGGCCGAACGCCTGCACGAACGCCACGACCTGCCCGTCGTGGAACACGGGCACGGTGACGCACAGGTCGGGCAGGTGCCCGATGCCGCCCTCCGACAGGTAGACGTCGTTGTGGAAGAAGACGTCGCCGGGCCGCATCGTGCCGATCGGGAAGTCGCGGACGACGGGCTGCACCAGGGCCGAGTACGACCGGCCGGTCAGCTTGCGCAGCCGGACGTCGTGGATGCCCGCGCGGAAGTCGTGCGCGTCCCGGATCATGGGCGATCGGGCGGTGCGGGCGATGGCGGTCTCCACCTCCATCTCGACGGAGGCGAGGGTGCCCTCGACGATCTCCACCAGGATCGGGTCGACGGTGCTCATCGGTCGCTCACCACCACGAGGTTGCCGTAGTCGTCCATGGTCGCGGTGAAGCCGGGATGGACGGGGAGGGTGGAGCCGTACTCCTCGACGACCGCCGGGCCGCGGACGACGGCGCCCGCGCCGAGGTCGCCCCGGCGGTAGACGACGGTGCGGCCCCACTGCTCGTAGTACACGTCGCGGGTGGCGACGGGGCTGGGCTCGTCCGCCTGCGGCGTCCTCCGCGCGATCTTCGGCCGGCTGATGGGCCCGACGCCCGACACCCGGAGGTTGACCCACTCGACGGCGTGCCGGGGGTCGCCGCGGTAGCCGTACCCGTAGAGCCGCTCGTGCTCCCGGTGGAAGCGCTCCTCCACGACGCCGCGCCACTCCGTGTCCAGGGGGCCTTCCGGGGCGGGGACCCGCACCTCGTACGCCTGGCCGTAGTAGCGCAGGTCGGCGCTGCGGACGTACACGTGGCGGGCGAAGCCCTCACGGTCGAGAGCCGCGGCGGCCTGGGCCTCCAGGTCGGCGAAGATTTCGGCCAGCAGGCCGGGCAAGGGGTCCCGGGAGACGTGCGTGCGCACGTAGTCGTTCTTGACGTCGACCGTGAGCAGGCCGAACGCCGAGACGTTGCCGGGGTCGGGCGGCACGATCGCCGCCGGCAGCCCGAGGATGTCGATGAGCCGGCAGGCGAGCAGCGGCCCCGATCCGCCGAACGCGACGAGCGGGAAGTCCCGCACGTCGAGGCCGCGCTTGACCGTGATCTGGCGGATCGCGTTCGACTGGTTGAACGCGCTGATCTCCAGGATGCCGGTCGCGCACCGCTCGGGCGTGAGGCCGAGCTTGCCGGCCAGCGCCTCGACGCCGGCCCGGGCCGCGGCGACGTCGAGGGGGATCTCGCCGCCCAGCAGGTGCGGGGGCACCCGGCCGAGGAAGACGTGGGCGTCGGTCACCGTGACCTCGGTGCCGCCCCTGGCGTAGCAGATCGGGCCGGGGTCGGCGCCGGCCGAGCGGGGGCCGACCTTGAGCGTCCCCTCCGGGGAGATCCAGGCGACCGACCCGCCGCCGGCCCCCACGGTCACAATGTCGATCATGGGGATCTTGCACGGATAGCGGCCGATGCTGCCCTCGGTGGTCAGGGACGGCTCGCCGTCCACCACCACGGCCACGTCGGTCGAGGTGCCGCCGCCGTCGAGCGTGATCGCGCTCGGCCGTCCGGCCGTACCGGCGATCATGGCGGCGCCCAGGGCGCCCGCCGCCGGGCCGGACAGCACGGTGGTGATCGGCTGGTTGACCACCTCGGCGGCCGACAGCACGCCGCCGTTGCTCTTCATGACCGAGAACCCGCGGCCGAGCCGCTCCGACAGGTTGGCGATGTAACGGCGCATGACCGGCTTGACCGCGGCGTCGACGAGGGTGGTGACCGACCGCTCGTACTCCCGGTACTCCCGCAGGACGTCGCTCGACAGCGAGACGACGGCGCCGGGGTGCTCACGGGCCAGCACGTCGCGCATGCGCCGCTCGTGCTCGGGGTTGGCGTAGGAGTGGAGGAAGCAGACGCCGACGGCGGTGATCCCGCGTTCGGCGAACCAGCGGGCCACCTCCACGGCTCCCTCCTCGTCGAACGGCCGGACCTCGCGGCCCAGGTGGTCGAGGCGCCCGCCCACGGTCCGCACCCTGCCGACCGGCACGATCCGCGGCGGCTTCACCCAGAAGTACGAGTTGCCGTACCCGTCGGGCACGCTCTGCCGGGCGATCTCGAGCACGAACTCGAAGCCCTCGGTCGTGACGAACCCGAGATGGGAGGTGCCGCCGGGCCGGTCCTCCAGCAGCTGGTTGGTCGCGACCGTGGTGCCGTGAACGATCGCGGACACCGCGTCCACGCCGAGCGAGCCGCCGTGGGCCTCCAGCACCTTGTGAACGCCTGCCATGAACCCGTCTGCCGGGTTGGCAGGAGTCGAGGGGGTCTTGGTCGTGACGATCTGACCGGTCTCCTCGTCGACGAGGACGACGTCGGTGAACGTGCCCCCCGTGTCGACCCCGATGCGGACGCTAGGCATGCTCCTGTTTACCGAGGCCGGCCGAGGGGCCGAACCGGCGCACTCTGCCGAAGAATCGCCATGCCGTCGTCAGACCCTGCCCACAGTGGCGACCGCACGGCGGGCCGGGTCAGCGCCGGCGGGAGGCGCGGCCGAGGAGCCAGCCGATGGCCGCGCTGCCGAGGGCGACGGCGGAGCCCATGCCGAAGGCCGCGAGCATGGTCCACGCGGGCACGCCCTGGCGGGCGGCGGCGGCCGGCTCGGGACCGCGGGTGTAGATCGCGGGCGCGACGGGCCCCTGCGCCGCCTGACCGGGTACGCCCTGGGCCTGCGCCGGCTGACCCTCTGCGGCCTGGCCCTGAGCGGCCGCCGCGGCGGGGGCGGACAGCAGGTGCCGCTCGACCGCCGCGAAGAACTCTCCCGCCGTCTTCTTGGCGACCGAGCCGAGCATCCGCTGGCCCACGCCGCCGATCATGCCGCCCACGACGGCCTCGGCGTCGTAGTCGACGCGGGTGCCGCCCTCGGCGTCGCTGAGGCGCACCCGCACGGTCGCGTCGACCGTTCCGGGAGCGCCCTGGCCGCTCGCTTTGAGCACGAACCGATCCGGCTCCTCCGGGTCGGAGAGGGCGACCTCGCCCAGGTAGAGGCCCTTGATCGAGGCCACCCCGGCGGTCACCGTCATCTTGTAGACGTCAGGGCCGACCGCTTCCAGGCGCTCGCATCCGGGGATCGTGCGCACCAGGACGGCCGGGTCCTGCAGGGCGTCCCACACCCGCTTGCGCTCCGCTGCCACCAGCGCGTTCCCGACGACCTTCATGGGCCACCTCCGATGCCGAGCACCTTAGAGAATCACCGCGGCGGGGAGAACGGCAACATGTGCCCTTCGGCATGCCGGTGATGGTGCACAAGTTACATCGGCGGCGCCCCCTTGGGGGCGGCCGGCGTCACCCCGGCGGCGTACGGCCGGATCAGCCGCGCGGCGGACGCCCTTTGACCCCGTTTCGCCCACCATTGGTGTCATGCCGCCGAGGAGGGCGGCGCCGCACGGCGCGGGAATCCCGCCCGGGCGGCGTCACGGCAGTCAACGGCAGGACGACGCTCGGAAAGGGCGCCGCGAACCGGGATCGGGGGGCCTCGTCCCGGTGTGACGAAGATCGCACCTCGTCGCGGCTCCGCACGCTCCCATTGCTCTACAAGCCGTAGTACTACTGGAGATAGAACTACAGGCTGTAGAGCTCCGGCACCCGCGAGGGGGACATGGACGCGCTGGACCTGGCACGGTGGCAGTTCGGGGTCACCACCGTTTACCACTTTCTCTTCGTACCCCTGACGATCGGGCTCGGCGTCTTCGTGGCCGGGCTCCAAACCGCCTGGAACCGGACCGGCAAGGAGCACTACCTCACGCTCACGAAGTTCTTCGGGAAGCTCTTCCTGATCAACTTCGCGATGGGCGTGGTGACCGGTCTCGTGCAGGAGTTCCAGTTCGGGATGAACTGGAGCCAGTACTCGACCTTCGTCGGCGACGTCTTCGGGGCGCCGCTGGCGTTGGAGGCGCTGCTCGCGTTCTTCCTGGAGTCCACCTTCCTCGGCCTGTGGATCTTCGGCTGGGACCGGCTGCCGAAGCGGCTCCATCTCGCCTGCCTGTGGGCCGCCGTCATCGGCTCGAACCTGTCGGCGTACTTCATCCTCGCGGCCAACGCCTGGATGAAGCACCCGGTCGGGTACGAGGTGGTGGACGGCCGGGCCCGGATGACCGACCTGTGGGCCGTCCTGACCAACTCCACCGCGCTCGCCCAGGTGCCCCACGTCGTGGCCGGGGCGTTCGTGGTCGCGGGCGGTTTCGTGATCGCCGTCAGCGGCTACCGGATCCTGCGCGAGCGCGGTCTCGCCCTGGTCCCCGGCCGGGGGCCCGGCCCGGACACCGCGACGCCGACGCCGCAGCGGACCGGCATGTGGCGCACCAGCCTGCGGGCGGCGCTCGTCATGACCGCGCTCGCGGGCGTCGTCGTCGCGGGGACCGGCGACACGTCGGGCCGGCTCCTCGCCGAGCAGCAGCCGATGAAGCTGGCCGCGGCCGAGGGCCTGCGCCACGACACGGCGGGCGCGTCGTTCTCGATCGTCCCCGGCGTCGAGGTGCCCCGCCTGCTCAGCCTCCTGTCGGCGCACGACCCGGGCGCGACCGTCCAGGGCATCGACGACATCCAGGCGCGGTACGAGAAGACGTTCGGGCCGGCGGACTACCGGCCTGACCTGCCCGTGGTCTTCTGGTCGTTCCGCGTGATGATCACTTTCGGGATGGCGACGGTCGGGCTGTCGGTGCTCGGCCTCTGGCTGACCCGGGGTGGCGCGAGCCGCCGCGGGAGCCGCCGCGGAGGCCGTCGCGGCGCCCGCGCCGGACGTCCAGTGCCGGCGTGGTTCGCGCGGGCCTGCGTGCTGGCGCTGCCGCTGCCGACCGCGGCGATCGTGGCGGGGTGGCTGCTCAGCGAGATCGGCCGCCAGCCGTGGACCGTGCAGGGCGAGCTCATGACGGCCGCGAGCGTCTCCCCCGGCGTGAGCCTCGCCGAGGTGGGAATCACCCTGGCCGTCTTCACCGTCCTGTACGGCGTGCTGGCCCTGGCCGAGGGCGCGCTGCTGCTGCGCCACGTCAAGGCCGGTCCCGAGGCGCCCGCCCCGGCCGGACCCGCCCCCGCCGAGCCGGACGAGGCCCGGCTCGCCCCCACCCTCATGTACTGAGGAGCTTCGCGATGACGACGTTCTGGTTCCTGGTGATCGCCTTCCTCTGGACGGGCTACTTCGTGCTGGAGGGCTTCGACTTCGGGGTTGGCGCCCTGCTGCCGCTGCTGTCGCGGTCGCAGGCCGACCGCAGGCAGGTGCTCGGCACGATCGGGCCCGTGTGGGACGGCAACGAGGTCTGGCTGATCACGGCGATCGGCGCGATGTTCGCCGCCTTCCCGGCGTGGTACTCGGGCCTGCTGAGCGGCTACTACCTGCCCCTCTTCCTCGTCATCGCCGGCCTCGTGGTGCGCGGCGTCGGCCTGGAGTGGCGGGGCAAGGTCCGCTCCCGCCGGGAGGTCGCCCTGTGCGACGCCGGCATCGTGACCGGCAGCGTGCTCCCCGCGTTCCTGTGGGGAGCCGTCTTCGGGAACCTCCTGTACGGCACGCCTCTGGCCACCGTGCTCGGCGGCGCGCTCTCGCTGTCGGTCGCCGTCCTGCACGGCGCGGTGTTCGTCGCGCTCAAGACGACCGGACCGGTCCGGGACCGGGCGCGCCGGGCCGCCGCACTGGCCGCGGCCGGCGCGGTCCCCGCCGCGGTCGTCGCGCTGCCGTCGATCGCGGGCGACCACGGCCGGGCCTGGACGTGGGGGGTGGCCCTGCTCGCCATGGCCGCACTGTCGGCCGGGGCGGCCCTGTCCTGGCGGCGCCGCGAGGGCTGGGCCTTCGTCGCGACCGCCACGGCGATCGCGGCGACCACGGCCGCCCTGTTCGGCGCGCTGTGGGCGGCGCCGCTCCCCGGGCTGACGCTCGCCGAGGCGGCCTCCGCGCCGTACACGCTGCGGGTGCTCACCTGGATCGGCCTGGTCGCGCTGCCCGGCGTGATCGCCTACCAGGCCTGGACCTACTGGGTCTTCCGCCGGCGCGTCTCCGCGCCGGCGCAGCCCGCGCCCGAGAGCCCGGGGCAGGTCCTCACGGGGCGCCAGGCGTGATCCCGGCGTCGCGGGCCTGGCGCAGGGCGTGGAGGTCGGACGGCGAGATGGGCATCCGGTCGACGACGATGCCCTCGGCGTCCTCCACGGCGGCGGCGATGACGGCGGAGACGGGGATCACGCCGGCCTCGCCCGCGCCCTTGATGCCGAGGGGGTTCAGCGGCGAGGGCGTCTCCAGGTGGGCCGTCTCGATCCGGGGGACCTCGGTCGCGTAGGGCATCAGGAAGTCCATGAACGAGGCGTTGAGCAGCTGGCCGTGCTCGTCGTAGACCATCTTCTCGTAGAGCGCGCCGCCGACGCCCTGCGCCACCCCGCCGTGGATCTGCCCCTCGACGATCATGGGGTTGATCAGGCGCCCGCAGTCGTGGACGACGGCGTACCTCAGGATCTTGATCTCGGCCGTCTCGGGGTCGGTCTCGACGACGGCGGCGTGCATGCCGGAGGCGAACGTCGACCGGACGGGCGAGTAGTAGTCCCTGCCCTCCAGGCCGGGCTCGTCCCCCTCGCTCACCGGCGGCCGGTCCGGGGAGGACGACCCGGCGAACTGGGTGGCCCGCTGCGTCTCCTCGTCGAAGGCGTACCGCAGCGGGTTCGACAGGACGGCGACCGTGGCCAGCGGGATCGAGGCCGAGGGCGTCCCGACGACGTGGACGAGGCCGTCGCTGATCTCCAGGTCGCGCGGGTCGGCCTCCAGGGCGTCCGCGGCGATCCTGAGGGCCTTCTCCCTGACCTTGCGGCAGGCCAGGGCGATGGCGCTGCCGCTCATGACGGCCGCCCGCGAGGCGAACGTGCCCACGGCGTACCCGAACCGGCGGGTGTCGCCGGTGACGACGGACACCTTCTCGATCGGCACGCCCAACTCGGTGGCCGCGATCTGGGCGAATACGGTCTCGTGGCCCTGCCCCTGCGAGGTGAGGCCGGTGGACACGTGCACCCGGCCGTCCGAGGTGATCTGCACGTGGCCGCCCTCGTACGGCCCGACTCCCGTGCCCTCGACGTAGCAGCCGATGCCGATGCCGATCCTGCGGCCCTCGGCCGCCGCCCGCGCCCTGGCCTCGGGGAAGGCGTCCCAGCCGATCAGCTCCTTGAGCATCCGCAGCGACTCGGGGTAGTCCCCGCTGTCGTAGATCAGCGGCCGGCCGTCCTGGAACGTCAGCCCCTGGTCGTAGGGGAACTCGCCGGGCTGGATGAAGTTGAGTGCCCTGACCTCGGTGCGGTCCCTGCCCAGGAAGGCCGCGATCCGGTCGATCGTGCGCTCCATGCAGAACACGCCCTGCGGCCGCCCGGCCCCCCGGTACGGCGTGACCTGCACGGTGTTGGTGTAGATGGAGGAGAACTCCACCCGGTAGGCGCCCACCTTGTACGGCCCGAGGAGCTGGGTCGAGGTGATGATCGGCACGATGATCCCGTACGGCGTGTAGGCGCCGTGGTCGTGCAGGATCGTCACGTCGAGGCCGAGGAGGCGGCCGTCGTCGTCGAAGCCGACCCGCACGTACTGCACCTGGCCGCGCTCGTGGGCCGAGGAGACGAAGTGCTCGCGCCGGTCCTCGGTCCACTTGACCTCGCGGCCGAGCAGGCGGGCGGCCCACGGCACGAGGACCTCCTCCGGCCACGGGTGCACGATCTTCACGCCGAACCCGCCGCCCACGTCGGGAGCGATCACCTCGACCTTCGGCAGCGGCAGGCCCAGCTTGGTCGCGATGGCCATCCGCACGCTGGTCGAGGTCTGCGTGGAGGAGTACACCCGCAGCGATTCGTCGTCGGCGTCCCAGCGCGCGTACACGCCCCTCCCCTCCAGGGGCGTGCTGGCGCTGCGCTCGATGTCGAGCCGGAACGCGAGCGTGTGCGGCGCCGCCTCGATGGCCTCCCGGGCCGACAGGCCGGACGGCGAGGGCACCTCCTGCACGAGGTTGGCGCCGACGTTGCCCGGCACGTCGTCGTGGACCAGGTGGACGCCCTGGGCGGCCTCCTCCACCCCCACGACCGGCTTGAGGATCTCGTAGTCGACGCGGATGAGCGCGCAGGCGTCCTCGGCCAGGTAGCGGTCGCGGGCCACGACCATGACGACCGGCTCGCCGACGTGGCGCACGACCTCCCGGGCGAGCGGGTACGCCGTGCGGCCGTGGGTGAGCGCGGGGTGGGGGATCAGCAGCGGCAGCGGCTCGGCGAGGGCGCCCGGCAGGTCCTCCCAGGTGTAGATCGCGACCAGGCCGTCCACGTCGACGGCGTCGGAGACGTCGACGTCGAGGATCCGGGCGTGGGCGTGCGGGGACCGGACGAACGCGGCGGCCAGGGCGTCGCGTCCGTGGTCGTCGAGGTAGCGGCCCTGGCCGGTGACGAGCCTGGCGTCCTCCCTCCGCCGGACGGGCTCCCCGAAGAGCTTGGTCGTCATGCGCTCACCCGGCCTCTTCCGCCTGGATCTCGGCGGCGCGGTGGACCGCCTTGACGATGTTCTGGTACCCCGTGCACCGGCAGAGGTTTCCCGAGATCGCCTCCACGACCTCCTCGTGGTCCGGCGCCGGGTTCTCCCGGAGGAACGCGGTGACCGTGCACAGGAAGCCGGGGGTGCAGAAGCCGCACTGCAGGCCGTGGCACTCGGAGAAGGCCCGCTGGACGGGCGACAGCCCGCCGCCGGACGCCAGCCCCTCGACCGTGGTGATCTCGTGGCCGTCGACGGTGACCGCGAACGTCAGGCACGAGCGGACCGGCTCGCCGTCGAGCAGCACGGTGCAGGCCCCGCAGACGCCGTGCTCGCAGCCCACGTGGGTGCCGGTGAGGCCGAGGTCGTGACGCAGGCAGTCGGACAGCAGCCGCCGCCCCGGGACCGTCACCTCCCGGACCACCCCGTTGACCGTGAGCGTGATGGCGTGGTTCACGCCCCCTCCTCTCCCTCGGACGCCTCGGAGGCCTCGGACGCGTCGGACGCGTCGGACGCCTCGGGGTCCTCGGACGCCTCGCGCGCCGCGTCGCGCAGCGCCCGCACGGCGAGGACGCCGGTGAGGTGCCGCCGGTACTCCGCCGTCGCGTGGATGTCCGCCTCGGGCTCGATCCGGTCGAGGACGGCGGCGGCGACCGCGTCCCAGTCGACCGAGGCGGCCGGGCGGGGCCCGCAGGCGGCGGTCACGTCCACCACCACGGGAACCGGGCCCACGCTGACGCACGCGACCCTGGCCGCCGCGATGCGGAAGTCGTCGTCGAGGGTGACCGCGGCGGCCACCCCGGCCATCGCGTAGTCGCCGTGCCGCCGGGCCAGCTCGCGGAACGCCGTGCCCGACCGCCCGGGCAGGGCGGGGAAGAACGCGGACACCGCCATCTCCCCCGGCAGCAGCGCCGACTCCATGGGCCCGGTGAAGAACTCCTCCGCCGGCACCTCGCGCTCGCCGCCTCGTCGCGCGAGTCGTACGGACCCGCCGAGGAGGGCGAGGACGGCCGGCATCTCGGCCGAGGGGTCGGCGTGCACGAGGCTGCCGACCACCGTGCCCCGGTTGCGGATGACCGGGTGGGCGACGAGCCGCAGCGCCTGCCCGAGCAGGGGCTGGACGGCGGCCGCCGCCGCGGAGCGCTCCACGGCGGCGTGCCGGGCGAGCGCGCCCACCCGCACGCCGCCGGGCCCGGCCTCGATCGTGTCGAGGCCGGGCAGACGGTTGATGTCGACGAGGTGGGCGGGAGCCGCCAGCCGCATGTTGAGCAGGGGGATGAGGCTCTGCCCGCCCGCCAGCACCTTGCCGTCGGGCCCGGTCTCGGCGAGGACGCCGAGCGCCTCGTCCAGGGTGACCGGGCCGTGGTAGTCGAACGGGGGCGGTTTCACGAGCGCGGGACCCGCCGGTCAGCCCGTCGCGTCGCGCTCGTATCCGATCTCGCCACCGGAGACCTCCTTCGCGGATCTGCCCGCGATCGCGCGGAGCAGGTGATATCCAGCAAGTACCACGATCGTGCCGAGCGCGATGCCCGCGAGCGAGAAGTCGTGGGTGATCTGGTGGGTCACCGGGCCGATGGCCAGGATGATCCCGGCCCCGATCGGCACCATGTTGACCGGGTCGGAGAAGTCCACCCGGCTCTCCACCCAGATCTTCGCGCCGAGCAGACCGATCATGCCGTACAGGATGACCGTCACGCCGCCGAGGACGCCGCCGGGCGTGGCGGCGACGAGCGCGCCGAACTTCGGGCACAGCCCGAACAGGATCGCGATGACGGCGGCGACGTAGTAGGCGGCGGTCGAGTACACGCGGGTCGCCGCCATGACGCCGATGTTCTCGGCGTACGTCGTGGTGGGCGAGCCGCCGACGGCCGTGGCGACCGCGGTGCCCACGCCGTCGGCCAGGACGGCGCGGCCGATCAGCGGGTCGACGTCGGCGCCGGTCATCTGGCCGACCGCCTTGACGTGGCCGACGTTCTCCGCGATGAGGGCGATCACGGCGGGCAGCACGAGCACGACCGCCGACGCCTGGAAGGACGGCGCGTGGAAGTGGGGAAGCCCGATCCAGGCGGCGTCCCCCACGCTCTGGAAGCTCACGCGGGGATGGGTGTCGATCTTCGAGGTGGCCGCGTTGAAGGCCGTGATGTTCCCGAAGACCTTGTCGGCCAGCCAGGACACGACGAACCCGAAGATCAGCCCCAGGAGGATGCCGATGCGGCCGAGGAAGCCGCGGAACAGCACGATGAACACGAACGTCGCGACCATCGTGATCAGGGCGATCCACGGGTCCTGCGGCCAGTACACGTCGGCCACCACGTAGGCGAGGCCGAAGCCGATCAGCATCACGACCGCGCCCGTCACCACCGGCGGGAAGATCCGGTGGATGATCTGCACGCCGAGCACGTGGACGGCCACGCCGCACAGGGCGAGCACCAGGCCGGCGACGAGGATGGCGCCGGTGACCACCTTGTCGGCGGCCGGGGTGTCACCGCCGAACGCCGCCCGGATCGCGACGACGCCGCCCACGAACGAGGCGCTGGTGCCGAGGTAGCTCGGGATGCGGCCCTGTGTGATCAGCAGGAACAGGATGGTCGCCACGCCGGACATCATCACGGCCGTGTTCGGGTCGAGCCCCATCACCAGGGGGAACACGAACGTGGCCCCGAACATGGCGATCACGTGCTGGGCGCCGATCCCGATCGTCCGCGGCCAGCTCAGCCGCTCGTCCGGCTTCACCACCTCGCCGGGCGCCAGACCCGCGCCGTCGCCGTGCACCGTCCATCTGAAAGCCATTTGAGCCCCTTTTGCTAACGGGCCGTGGGCCGGTAGCCACCCCGCAGGCGTCCCTCCGCGGCGCTTCCTCAAGCGGTCGAGCCTGACCGTTTGGGGCACTTTAGGACTGGCGCCGCCGCGAGACATGGGCATGATCTGCCAAAGCGGCGCGGGCCGGGGCGTCAGACCACGTGGATCTCGAACCCGTCTCCGCTGACGACCTGCCCGGCGCGTATCTTCCGGGCCTTGCGCAGCTCCACCTCGCCGTCCACCCGCACGTTGCCCTCGGCGATGAAGTGCTTGGCGGCGCCGCCGCTCTCGGCTATCTGGCAGTACTTGAGCAGGTCGCACAAGGGGATGTGCTCGCTCTCCAGCTCGAACTCTTCCTTCACCGCGCCAGCATAGGCACGCGGGGTCAGATGCCCCGCATCCGCAGTACATGCAGCGCGAGCGTGAGGTTCAGCCGCAGGTGCGCGTCCTCCGTGAAGTTGCCGAGCAGGCGCTCGAGCTTCCCGATGCGGTAGCGCAGGGTGTTGTAGTGGAAGTGCAGGCGCCGGGCCGTCTCCGCCACGTTGAGGTTGGTCTCCAGCAGCACCTGGAGGGTGCGCCGCAGGTCGGCGTTCTCGGCGTCGTCGTCGCCCGCCAGCGAGCCGAGCGTCTCCCGGACGAACGCGTGCAGCTCGTCGGTGTCGTTGACGAGCGACAGCAGCCGGTAGACCCCCAGTTCGTCGAAGTGGGCGACGGCCCCAGCGCCGTGGAGCTGCCGCCCCACCCGGGCGGCCTTCAGGGCTTGGCCGTACGCGCCGGGGAGCGCGTCGACGCCGGTGGCGACCCGGCTGAGGCCCGTGGAGAACGAGCCGTCGGAGATCGCGGCCAGCGCGTCCCTGGCCACCCGTGGGGCGTCGGCGCCGGCCCCCACGACGGCGACCACCTCGTGGGAGAACCCGGCCACCGCGCCCTTCGGGTCGTGCTTGCGCACCGACGCCTGCCACGCGGCGAGCATGCGGTCCTGGACCGACCGCTCCTCGACGTCGGGGTCGATCTCGGCGACCAGCACGGCGACCGGCCGTTCGAGGTCCCAGCCGAAGGCCCGGGCGCGCTCGGCGACCCGCAGCCCGCCCCGGCCGGTGAGGACGTCGCGCAGGAAGTCGGCGCGGTACTTGCTCTCGACGGCGGTGACGGCCTCCTGGCGGGTGATGACCAGGGCCGCCACCGTGGCGGCGCGCTCCAGGATGCCCACGTCGCTGGGGTTGAGGGTGGCGTGGGCGCCGAACGCGACGATCCTGCCGTGGTGGTGGCCGCCCGCGACGACCGGGACGGCGACGTAGTGCCCGTCCGCGCCGGTCACCGGGGTGAGGGAGGTGGCCGGCGTCCGGCCCGCCGTGGTGTGGACCTCGCGGAGCATGGCGACCTGCTCGGCCTCGCCGGCCGTGGCCAGCACCGCCCCTGAGGCGTCGACCGCGGCGACCGCGACGTGGAGCAGCCCGGCGACCTCGGCCGTCACCTCCCGCATCCCTCCCCCGGCGAGCACGATCTGCACCAGCGCCCGGTGGGCCTCCTCCGTACGGGCGAGGATGGCGGCCTGCCGGTTCAGGATGTCGGTGAGCACCTGGTTGAGGATGTCGTCGAAGCCGACGTCGTTCGGGAGCAGGATCAGCGGGAACCCCAGCCGGTCGGCCTGCTCGACCATCTCCCCCGGCAGCTCGTCCAGGTAGCGCCCGAGCTTGATCGCCAGGGCGGCCAGGCCGCGCTCGTCGAGGTCGGCCACCAGCCGGTCGAGCGACTGCGGCGTGTTGCGCAGCGGGTAGCCCGTGGTCAGCAGCAGCTCGTGGGGCTTGACCCACGCCAGGATGTCCGGCACCTCCATGACGTTGAGCCGTTGGACGATGCGGTCGAGGCCGCTCTTGCCGGCGATGAGCCGGGCGTCGGCCAGCGTCGACACGCCCAGCACCTCGCCGACCGACACCCCGTGGAGGATCGTTCCAGTGCTGGCCAGCCGCATGGCCGGGGGTGCCGGGTCGTTCGTCATGATGTGCTCCGGTGGTCCCGAGGTTCAGGACGTATCAGGAAGATTGTGCCTGAACGACCTTCCTGTCAGGAAGAGCCAAGCTTTGGGCCGACTGTTGGCAGCTTTCTCCGTACGGAGGGTCAGGGCCGCGCTCTACCGTCGGCAAGGACTGGCTTCAGGAGGTCCGGTGACTGTTGGCACGCGTCCGAGAGCCCCCAGAGCACGGCGGGAGCCGGCGTCCCGGGTCCCGCCGAGCCCCGCGTTCGTCAGCGGCGCCGCCAGCGTCGCGCTGCGCCCCGCGCTGGAGTCGCCCCGCCGCCCGGCCCGCGTGCTGGCGGCCTTCCCGCTCGCCGTCTACCTGGAGGTCAGGAGCGAGACCGAGCCCCACGTCATCGCGCTGGTGACCGGCGAGGGCACCCGGCTGCCCAACGCCGTCGTGCTGGGCGAGCCGCTGGACGGCTTCTCGGCCGGCGACGACGGCTGGGTGGGCGACGGCGGGATCGAGATCGGCGGGCTCGGCATCACCGTCCGGCGCTGGTGGGACCCGGCGCCGCCGCTCGCGCCCGCCGACCCGGACCGCACGGCCGAGGCCGCCGACCGGCTCGCCGCGCTCCGCGAGGCGTCGCCGCGGCAGCCCGGCCTCGTCCCCGGGGGCGCCCCGGCGCTGCTCGCGCAGGGCTGCCTGTCGGGCCGTCTGGTCGACGCCGTCACCGCGGCGGAACGGCTGATCGGGCTCGGGCCCGGGCTGACTCCCAGCGGGGACGACATGCTGGCGGGCCTGCTCGTCGCGCTGCGGCACCTCGGGCGGGCGGCCGGCGCCCCCCGCGCCGTGTGGCTGGCCGACTGGCTGGCCGCCACCGTGACGTACGACGCCCGCACCCGCACCACGCCGATCTCGGCGACCCTGCTGCACTGCGCGGCCCGGGGCGAGGCCAGCCCCGAGGTGACCGGCGTCCTGAGGGGCGTCGCCGGGCACCAGCCGCTGGAGGCGGCCGTCACCCGGCTGCTCCACCTCGGCCACACGTCGGGCGCCGACATGGTGTGGGGCGTCCACATCGGCCTGTCCGCCGTCCTGTCCCTGAGGGAGCGCCCGTGAACGATCTGGTCGACGTACGCGCCGGGGTCTACCGCGACTCGGTGAGCCTGATGCGGGTGAGCCAGTCGCTCGCCGCCCGGCCGGGCGTGGCCGTCGCCGTCGTCGCCATGGCGACCGAGCTCAACGTCGGGCTGGCGCGCGACCTCGGCTTCGACGTCCCGGCGGCCACCCCGGGCGACCTGCTCGTGGCGGTCCGGGCGTCGTCGGAGGCCGAGCTCGCCGAGGCGCTCGCCGAGCTGGAACGGCAGCTCGCGGCGCGCGAGCCGGCGGGCGGCTCCGGGACGCGCGAGGCGGCCCCGCGCACCACGAGGTCCGCGGCCCGCGGCTGGGACGCCGACGTGGTGCTCGTCAGCGTGCCGGGCGAGCACGCCTTCGCCGAGGCGATGGACGCCGTGGAGGCCGGGCTCTCGGTCATGGTCTTCAGCGACAACGTGCCGGTCGAGCAGGAGATCCTGCTGAAGGACCGGGCGCTGGAGAAGGGCGTGCTCGTGATGGGCCCCGACTGCGGCACGGCCGTGGTCGGCGGGGCGGGGCTCGGCTTCGCCAATGTGCTGCGGCCCGGCCCGGTCGGCGTGGTCGCCGCGTCCGGCACCGGCGCCCAGCAGGTGACGAGCCTGCTCGACCTCGCCGGGGTGGGCGTCAGCCATCTGCTCGGCGTCGGCGGGCGGGACCTGTCGGCCGCCGTGGGCGGCCGCTCCGCCGTCCAGGCGCTGCGGGCCCTCGACGCCGACCCGGCCACCGAGCTGATCGTGCTGGTCTCCAAGCCGCCCGCGCCCGAGGTGGCCCGGGCCGTCCAGGCTCTGGACCTCGGCACGCCGGTCGTCGCCGCGCTCCTCGGCCCCGGCGAGGACGACCTGACGGCGGCCGCGGAGAAGACGCTGCGCGCGCTCGGCCGCGACGTGCCCGAGTGGCCCTCATGGCCGGCCGGGGGCGGCCGGGAACCCGGCGGCGGCCCGCTGCGCGGGCTCTACTCCGGCGGCACCCTGTGCACCGAGGCCGCGCTGATCGCCGGCACGGGCGAGTTCACCGACTACGGCGACGACGAGTACACCCGCGGCCGGGCGCACCCGATGATCGATCCCGCCCTGCGCCTGGAGGCGCTGGCGGGGGTCCGCGAGGGGGTCGCGCTGCTCGACGTCGTCCTCGGCCACGGCGCCGACCCGGACCCGGCGGCCAGGCTCGCGCCCGCCGTCGAGGAGGCCCGCGCCCGCGGGGTGGCGGTGGTCGTCGCGCTCATCGGGACCGAGGGCGACCCGCAGGGCCTGCGCGGCCAGGCGGAGCGGCTCGGCGCCGCCGGGGCGGCCGTGTTCACCTCGAACGCGGCGGCCGCCCGCCACGCACGCTCGCTCGCCACGGGCTGACCCCCGCCGGCCACCCGGCGCCGTCACCGAACCGCCGCCCCCAGCCGAACCGCCGCCCACACCCGCACCGCCGCCCACACCCGCACCGCCGCCGACCACGAGCGGCCCGTTCGCGGGGCCGGCGGGGACCGCCGCCGATCGGTCCCCTGCCGGCCCACCGTCCGACCCAAGGAGCCCGATGACCCTCTCGATGCTGAACGGCGAGCCACGCGTGATCACGGTCGGCGCCGAGCTCCTCGGCGAGGCCCTGGACCACCAGGCCGTGCCGCGCCGGGCCGTCGACTGGCGCCCGCCGCTTCCCGGCGCCTCCACGGCCCTCGCGGCCGTGCTGGCCGACCCGCGCCGCGCGCGGGCCAACGAGGTCGCCGTGGGACGGCTCACCTCCGCCCGCCCCCGGCTCGTCGGCGTACGGCCGGCCAGTGAGGCCCTCGGCCTGGAGAAGGGCACGTTCTTCCACGCGGGGCCGCCGATCGACTGGGAGCGGGCGTCCGGCCCGATGCGGGGGGCGCTCATCGGGGCCATGCTGTTCGAGGGCCTGGCGACCACCCCCGAGGAGGCGGAGGCCCGGCTCGCGTCCGGGGACGGCATCACGCTCGACCCGTGCCACCACCACCGGACGGTCGGGCCGATGGCGGGCGTGGTGAGCCCGTCCATGTGGATGCTTGAGGTCGCCGACGCCGAGCACGGCGGCACCGCGTACTGCTCGCTGAACGAGGGCCTCGGCAAGGTCCTGCGGTACGGCGCGTACGGCCCCGAGGTGGTCGACCGCCTGCGCTGGATGGGCGAGGTGCTGGGGCCGGTCCTGGCGGCGGCGCTGGAGCGCACCGGGCCGGTCGACCTGCGCAACCTGATCGCCCAGGCCCTGCAGATGGGCGACGAGCTGCACAACCGGAACCGGGCGGCCACCTCGCTGCTGCTGCGCGAGATCGCCCCGGCCGTGGTCGAGGCCGCGCCGGACCGGGCGGCCGAGGTCCTGCGTTTCGTCAACGGAAATGATCATTTCTTCCTGAACGCGGGAATGGCGGCGGCGAAAGTCAGCGCCGACGCCGCGCGGAACGTTCCGGGATCGAGCCTCGTGGTGGCGATGGCGCGCAATGGAACGGAATTCGGAATCCAGGTGTCCGGCCTGGGGGACCGCTGGTTCACCGGGCCCGCCGGGGTGCCCGACGGCCTCTACCTCGGGGGGTACGGCCCGGACGACGCCAATCCGGACATCGGGGACTCCACGATCACCGAGACGACGGGGCTCGGCGGCTTCGCCATGGCGGCCTCGCCGGCCATCGTGCGGTTCGTCGGCGGCGACGTGTCGGACGCCGTGGCGGCCACCACCTCGATGTACGAGATCACGCTGGCCGAGCACCCGGCGTACCAGATCCCGGGTCTCGGGTTCCGCGGCACGCCCGTGGGGATCGACGTGACGCTCGTGGCGCGCACCGGGCTGCTGCCGGTCGTCAACACCGGCATCGCCGGCCGCGTCGCCGGAACCGGCCAGGTCGGAGCGGGTCTGGTGAGCCCGCCGGCCGAGGCGTTCACCGCCGCGCTGGAGGCCTTGGCTGCAGGATGAATTCCCTTTGACCGCCGTTTGACCCTAATATCGGTGGCCGACCTCAGATATCCGATGGAATTCGCACGATCCGTTCGGGGGATCTTGCGGATCGCGCGCGAATTGGGGACCTTTCTATGACGACCGATCGCCTGCTCGGTATGGTCCCCCCTATGCCGGAGGGTCAGGGCCACATGGGAGGCGTACCGGGCGGAGCGGCTCCCGAGGGGCAGGGACGGCTGGTGGGCCGCCGGTACCGGCTGCTGTCGCCCGTCGGCCGCGGGGGCATGGGGATGGTCTGGCACGCGCACGACGTGCTGCTCGACCGGGACGTCGCGGTCAAGGAACTGCTGCTGCCGTTCGGCCTCGACAACGCCGGCGCCCAGGCGGCGCACCGGCGGATGCTCCGCGAGGCGCGCTCGGCGGCCAGGCTCAGCCACCCGGGCATCGTGACCGTCCACGACGTGGTCGAGGAGGACGGCCGTCCCTGGATCGTCATGGAGCTCGTCCGCGCCTGGTCGCTGGAGCAGGCCGTGCGGCAGAGCGGGCCGCTGCCCGTCGTGCAGGCCGCCGAGATCGGCATCCGGGTGCTCGACGCGCTGCGCCACGCCCACGCCGCCGGCATCCTGCACCGCGACGTGAAGCCCGGCAACGTGCTGCTCACGGCCGACCGGGTCGTGCTCACCGACTTCGGCATCGCCGCCATCGAGGGCGACGTCACGATCACCCAGACCGGGCTGCTGATGGGCTCCCCGGCGTACATCCCGCCGGAGCGGCTGCAGGGCCGCCCGATCACACACGCGGCCGACCTGTGGTCCTTCGGGGCGACCCTGTACGCCGCCGTGGAGGGCCGCCCGCCGTACGAGGGGCCGGACGCCGTGGCCGTGCTGGGCGCGGTGCTCACGCAGGAGCCCAACCGGCCGCAGCGGGCCGGCGCCCTGCTGCCGGTCATCGAGGGCCTGCTCCGCAAGAACCCGGCGGACCGGCTCCCGGCCGCCCAGGTGGCCGACATGCTGGAGCGGCTCCTGCACACCCACGGCGCCGGCGTGCCGGGCCGCGGCGCGCCCTCCTCGATGCCCACGCCGCACGACTCGACCCCGGCCGGGCTGCTCCCGCCCCTGGACATCCCCTCGGGGCCGCTGCCCTCGCGCATCATCGAGACGCCCTCGGGGCCGGTCCGGGTGCCGTACGCGCCGGACGGCCGGGCCGCGGCGCACCCCCTCGCCGGTCCGCAGACCGTCTCCGGCCCGCACCCGCTGGCGGCGCCGTCCGCCGTCACCGGGCCCCAGGCCGTGCCGGCCGCCTTCGACGCCCTCGCCTCGCCCTCCGGCTCGTCGCACGCGCCGGAGCGCCGCGACGGCATGTGGCCGGCCCCCGCGCCCGGCGACCTGCCCGGCGACCTCGGCGCCGGCGCGCCGGGCGCCGAGTGGGGCGACGGCGCGCGCGACACCGGCGAGCACACCGTGGGTGGCCGCCCGCGGCCCCGCCCGTCGCGGCACTCGACCCCCGAGCCGCCGGAGGCGGCGCGGCTGGGCGGGCGGAGCCGGCGGGCGCACCACGACCCGCCGCGCGAGCGGGACTCCCGGTCGACGATCCTCCTGGCCGTCGCGGCCGTCGGCGTCATCGGCGTGCTCGTGACGGTCCTGCTCGTGCTGCTGCCCGGCGGCGGGGACGAGTCCCAGGAGCCGGTGGCGGCCTCGGGCCGTCCGGTGACCACCACGCCCAAGGTCGCCGCGCCGTCCGCGCAGCCGCTGGCCGCCGCGGAGGCCCCCCGCGGCTACCGCGTACGGTCCGAGGGCGGCGTGTCGATCGCCGTGCCCAAGGAGTGGACGGTCTCGAGCCAGAACGGCGCCGTGCTCTACTCCGGGCCCAAGGACAGCGCCCAGCACATCAAGATCGAGAAGATCGCCGACGGCAGCCTCTCGGCGCTCCAGGCGGCCGAGCAGAGCCTGAACATCAAGGACTACCCGGACTACACCCAGATCCAGCTGCGCCAGGCGAGCTACAAGTGGCCCGCGGCCGACTGGGAGTACACCTACACCAACTCCAGCCAGGTCACGATCCACAGCGTGACCCGGTACGTCGAGGCGGACGGCCAGGCCTACGCCGTCACGTTCACCTCCCCCGACTACGACTGGAGCGAGTCGGCCGCGGCGGTGCGGCAGACCCTGTTCGCCACGTTCGCCCCCGCCTGAACCCGTCTGAATCCCGGCCTGAAACCCGGTCTGACCCCCGGCTGAACCCCGGCCGGCTCGCGTGGGCCGTGGAGCGTCACCTGGCTCCAGTCACCAGGCGGCGGTCACCTGGCCATGCTCACCTGGAGACGGTCACTTGGCGTCGGCGTAGCAGCGGACGGCGACCGCCTCCATCGGGAACCGGACCGGGGTCGCGCCGAACAGCAGCCGGGTGGCCTCCTCGGCCGCCCGGGCGACGTCCGCCCGCACCTGCCCGGCCAGGTCGAGCGGGCAGTGCACCATCACCTCGTCGTGCTGGAAGAACACCAGCCGCGCCGGGTCGGGCAGCAGGCCGCGCAGCACGGCCATCAGCGTCGTCGCCCACTCCGCGGCGGTCGCCTGCACCACGAAGTTGCGGGTGAACCGGCCGCGGTCGCGGGCCGCCCGCGCCCCCTCCGGCCCCGACACCAGCCGCCGCCAGCGCTCCGACGGCGGCGGGCTCGTGCGGCCCAGCCACGATCTGACCAGCCGCCCCTCCTCCCCCGCCCGGGCCGCGTCCTCCACGAACGCGTACGCCTGCGGGAAGCGCTGCCGCATCACGGCCAGCAGCCGTGGGGCGTCGCCGCTGGTGCCGCCGTACATGGCGGAGAGCATGGCGATCTTGGCGGCGTCCCTGGCGCCGCCGAACGCCTGGGCGAGGGCGGCGTACAGGTCGATCTCCCCGGCGGCCCGCGCGAGCCCGCGGTCGCCGGACATGGCGGCCAGCACGCGCGGCTCCAGCTGGGCGGCGTCGGCCACGACCAGCGTCCAGCCGTCGTCGGCGACCACGACCCTGCGCATGACCTTCGGGATCTGCAGCGCTCCCCCGCCGCTCGTGGCCCACCGGCCGCTCACCACGCCGCCCACGACGTACTCCGGCCGGAGGCGGTGGCCGCTGACCCACTGGTCGGCCCAGGCCCAGCCGTGGAAGCTGTACAGGCGGGCCAGCTCCTTGTACGCGAGCAGCGGCGCCGCCGCCGGGTGCTCGACCGTCTTGACGACGTGGGACCGGGTGGACGGGATCTCGATGCCCACCGCCTTGAACGCCCGCACGATCTGCTGCGGGGAGTCGGGGTTCACCGCCTGGCCGAGGGCGGCGGAGACCTCGTCGGCCAGCGCCTGGAGCCGGGCCGGCCGCAGGCCGTGGGCCGGGCGCGGCCCGAGCAGCTCGGTCAGCAGCGCGTCGTGCACGTCCTCCCGCCAGGGCATGCCGTCGTGGCCCATCTCGCCGGCGATGAGCGCCCCGGCCGACTCGGCGGCCACCAGGAGCCGGAACCGCGCCGGGTCGGCCGTGCGGGCGATCCGGCGCCGCTGGTCCTCGAAGACCTCGGCCACGAGGTCGGCCTCCGGCACGTCCGGGCCGGGCCGCACGGGCTCGAAGAGACTCTCCTGGGCGCCCTGAGGGCGCTCCTGCGCGTCCTCGGGCACCGGGAGGCCGTGGAGGCGGGCGTAGGCCGCTCCGGCCTGTCTGGGCTCGCCGTAGCGGCCCTCAGCGGCCAGCAGCAGCCCCTCGGTGAGCGCGAGGTCGTGGCAGCGCGACACCCGGACCCCCCGGGCGAGGAGCGAGGGGTAGACGCGCCGCGCGTCGGCCCACACCCACCGCGGCCGCCCGGCGTCCGGCCACCGGTCGGGGACGTGCCCGGCCTCCAGGTCCCGCACGGCGGCCGCGAGGTCGGGCACCCGGGTCGCGCGGCCGCCGAGGGGGCGGATCGTCCCGCCCCCCTCCGGATCGGCCGCCACCACAACGTGCACGCCCCCAGCCTGCCAGTCCGCACCGACAACACCGCGCCCCGCCGAGCAGGCCCGCCGGCGCGGGCCGGCCGAGCGGGCCGAGTCAGAGCGGGATCTCGACCTCGTCCTCCAGCGGCGGGTCGATCTCCTGCGGCAGGCAGCCGGTGGCCGCGAAGCACCGCACCTTGAGCAGGCCGCCGGTGACCGACAGGTGGAGGAAGCTCTTGAAGAACGGCGGGGTGTCCCAGTCGGACAGCTCCGAGATCCACCTGTGGAAGGTCCGCCCGACCGGCAGGTGGAACGGCATGGGCCAGCCGCCGAGCAGCCGGGCGGCCCACTTGGTCCTGGCCGTGACCGGCGCGCCGGGCGTGGGCCGCGGCGGGGTGTTGCCGATCTGCCGCGACATCAGCTCCAGGCCCTCCTCGGGCGTGATGTAGAGCCACCGCATGCGCAGCCGGCGGCTGTAGAGCAGGCTGTAGAAAGACAGCGAGTCGCCGCGCAGCGGGTAGCAGCGGAAGTCGTCCTCCCGCACCCCGGCCACGTCCACCCGGGGGATCGTGTGGGTGGCGTGCATGAACGCGCCGCCCCCGCCCGACACGATGTACTGGATCACCCGGCCGTCCACCCGGACCGGGTAGCGCTCGTAGTTGTGCACGTCGCCGCCGATCGCGGCCACGTAGTTGTTCGCCGGGTCGCGGACGATCTCGTCGACCGTCCCGCCGCCCTCGATGGCGCACGGGTGGTACTCGTTGCGCACGTAGATCGGCTTCCCGGTGATGAGGATCTTGGGCCGGGGGTCGGCGGACACGCGGCGCAGCCACTCGCCCTGCTCGCGGTCGATGTCGCCCGCGATGCCGGTGTCGATGCCGACCAGCAGCAGCCGTCCGGCGTCGATCACCCAGTACGGCGCGGGCAGCATCGCCTGCTGCTCGGGCAGCGACCTGAGCGTGCGCGCCTCGGCGAGCGCCGCCTCGTCCACGACGTCGGGCTTCTTCCACAGCAGGCCGCGCAGCCCGGACGGCGACAGCCGGAACCCCTGCCGCTCGATCTTGAGCGCGTGGGCCTCGCAGAAGACGCGCATGAAGCCGCCCAGGCCGTCGTACCAGTCGTGGTTGCCGGGGACGGCGTAGATGGGCGCCCGGTAGTCCTTGTAGGGGCGGAAGAACTT
Organism: Microbispora corallina; assembly: GCF_016863035.1. Taxonomy (GTDB): domain Bacteria; phylum Actinomycetota; class Actinomycetes; order Streptosporangiales; family Streptosporangiaceae; genus Microbispora; species Microbispora corallina. The sequence continues at coordinate 536,328 of NZ_BOOC01000003.1, read as the reverse complement.
GTCGCCGTACTCGTTGCCCGACCCGGTCGGGTAGATCACGTCGCTGGCGACGACCGCGAACGCCGTCCCCTCACCGATCTTGAGCAGGCCGGGCACCACCGCGTACTGCGAGGCGTCGCCCTCGCCGGTGTCGCCGAGGACGAGGAACGAGAAGTCGTCCCCGGGCTCGATCCGGATGCGGAGGTCGGGGTCGGCGCCGTGCTCCCGCTGGGCCGCCACCCACCGGCGGCGCACCTCCTTGGACGGGTCGCCGAACAGCTGGGAGAGGATCTCGTTGCGGGAGCGCCACAGCGTCCGGGGCGACAGCCAGGTGAAGGAGTCGCGGTTGGGCCGGAGGCGTTCGAACGTCCCGATCTCCTGGCAGTTCCACCCCGCGCCCTCCTCCGAGACCCGGGACGAGACCTGCTTCCCCCGCGCGGCCGCCGCGCCCACATCGACCATGGGGACAATCTTGACGTTTCTAGGGGATCAGCACACCCGGGTTGAGGATCCCGGCCGGGTCGAGCCGCTCCTTGATCCCCCGCAGGATCTCGCCGCCCAACTCGCCGATCTCCAGCGCGTACGCCGGCCGGTGGTCGCGGCCCACCCCGTGGTGGTGGGAGACGGTCCCGCCCGCCCGCACGATCGCCTGGGTCGCGGCCCGCTTGGCGGCCGCCCACTGCCCGATCGGGTCGCCGGTCTGGGCGGTGACGACGGTGAAGTACAGCGAGGCCCCCGTGGCGTACACGTGGGAGACGTGGCACATGACCAGCGGCGACCCGAGCGCGCCCGCGAGGGCCAGCCGTACGGCGTCGTAGAGGCGCGGCAGACCCGACCAGAAGCAGGCGGTCTCCAGCGTCTCCACCGTGGCCCCGGCGGCCAGCAGCGCGTCGCGCAGGTAGGGCGCGGAGTAGCGGCCGTAGGCCCAGGCCTCGCCCGGCTCCGGGCCGAGGAAGACGCCGCCGGCCGCGGCCAGCACGGCGGCGGCCCGGTCGCGGCGGTGGGCGACGTCCCCGGGCCCGCCCTCGTAGCCCGCCACGAGCAGGCAGCCGGAGTCGGACGACAGGCCGCCGCCCAGCTCGGTGGGCCTGGCCAGGCCCACCATCGTCTCGGCCTCGTCCGACAGCCGCAGGACGGTCGGCGGCGGACCCTCCTGGGCGAGCCTCCGCACGGCGTCCACCCCCGCGGCGAAGCCGTCGAACCGCCAGCCCTCGTGCACGCGGACGGCCGGGGCCTCGCGAACGCGCAGCCGCAGCGACGTGATCACGCCGAAGGCGCCCTCCGAGCCCAGGATCACCTGCCGCAGGTCGGGGCCGGCGGCGGACTTGGGCGCCCGGCCGAGGTCGAGCGTCCCCCGGGGGGTGGCGACCGTCATCCCGACCACCATGTCGTCGAAGCGGCCGTACCCGGCCGACGCCTGGCCGCTCGACCTGGCCGCGGCGAACCCCCCGAGCGTCGCGTACTCGAAGGACTGCGGGAAGTGGCCGAGGGTCAGCCCGTGCCCGGTGAGGAGCTGCTCGGCCTGGGGGGCGCGCAGCCCGGGCTCGAACTCGGCCACCATCGACACGCGGTCGACCGACACCAGGCGGTTCAGCCGGGCGAGGTCCAGGGCCACGACCCCGGAGAAGCCCCGCCGGGAAGCGACGAGCCCGCCGACCACGGAGGTCCCCCCGCCGAACGGCACGACGGCCACCCGGTGCGCCGCGCAGAGCCGCAGCACCTCGGCCACCTCCTCGTGCGACCCGGGGAGCACGACGGCGTCGGGCGCGTCCGAGCCGTCGCCCGCCCGCATGAGCAGCAGGTCGGGGGTGGACTTGCCGCGGGTGTGCCGGATGCGGGCGTCGTCGTCGGACCGCACGTGCGGGGCGCCGACGACGCCGGCCAGGGCGGACAGCACAGGGGGCGGCAGCGCGGACGCCGGCAGGCGCACCTCGCCGAAGGTGGCGGCCGGCGCGGCGGGCTCCCGTACGCCGAGCAGCTCGTGCAGCAGCTTGCGCACCGGGTCGGGCAGGTCCACGGCCTTGGCCGGGTCTCCCCAGCCGGACCAGAGCATGGGTTCCGCGGGGGTCAACGGGGTTTCCACGTCGTGCACGCCTCCAGATAGGTTACCCAAGAGTAATGCGGAAGTCTGGAGAGGGCATGAACTCCTCCCTCAACGCGGCGCGGCGCGCCCGTGAGCTCCAGGAGGCGCGCGACGCCGTCCTGGACGTCCTGGTGGTCGGACTGGGGGCGACCGGCGCCGGCGCCGCGCTCGACGCGGCCTCCCGCGGTCTGTCGGTGGCCGCGATCGACGCCCACGACCTGGCCTTCGGCACGTCCCGGTGGAGCTCGAAGCTCATCCACGGCGGGCTGCGCTACCTCGCCAAGGGCCAGGTCGGCGTGGCCCGCGAGAGCGCGGCCGAACGGGGCCTGCTGCTCGGCCGCACCGCCCCCCATCTCGTCACGGCCCAGCCGTACCTGCTGCCGCTCACGCCCGGGGTGGGCCGGGCGCAGGCGGCCACCGTCATGGCCGGCTACCGGCTCGGCGACGCACTCCGCGCCGCGTCCGGGACGCCGCGGCGGACGCTGCCGGGCCCGGCGCGGGTGCCCGCCGCGCGCGCCCTCGCGCTGGCCCCCGCCCTGCGGGCGGAGGGCCTGCGCGGCGCGCTGCTGTCGTGGGACGGGCGAGTGGTGGACGACGCCCGGCTCGTGGTCGCGCTCGCCCGCACGGCCGCAGGCCACGGCGCGCGGATCCTCACCCGCTGCCGGGCGCTCGCGCTGTCGGGGGACGGCGCCCAGGTGCGCGACGAGCTGACCGGGGAGGAGTTCGGCCTGCGGGCGCGGGCGGTGGTCAACGCGACCGGGGTGTGGGCCGGGGGGCTGGTGCCGTCCGTGGCGCTGCGGCCCTCCCGCGGCACCCACCTGGTGCTGCGGCCGGGCGCCCTGGGCGGGCTGCGGGCCGGGCTGCACGTGCCGATCCCCGGCGAGCGCAACCGCTACGCCCTCGTGCTCCCGCAGGCCGACGGGCGGGTCTACGTCGGGCTGACCGACGAGCCCGTGGACGGTCCCGTCCCCGACGTCCCCGAGGCGCCGGAGAGCGACGTGGCGTTCCTCCTGGAGGTGCTCGGGACGGTCCTGGAACGGCCCCTGGAGCGCGCGGAGGTCGCCGGGGCGTTCGCGGGCCTGCGACCCCTGATCGACGCCCCTGGGGGCCGTACAGCCGATCTCTCGCGCCGCCACTCCGTGCTCCGCTCCCCCGACGGGGTCGTCACCGTCGTGGGCGGCAAGCTCACCACCTACCGGCGGATGGCCGAGGACGCCGTCGACGCCGCGTGCCCCGGCGCCCCGGCGAGCCGTACGGCCCGGCTCCCGCTGGTCGGCGCGGGGACCGCCGACGGGGCGCCCAGGCGTCTCCTGGAGCGGTACGGCGCCGAGGCGGCGGCCGTCCAGGCGCTGGCCCGGGAGGACCCGGCCCTGGCAGAGCCGGTCGTCCTCGGGGTGACCAGGGCCGAGCTGGTCTGGGGGGTGCTGCACGAGGGCGCCCTCGACGCGGACGACCTGCTCGACCGCAGGACCCGCGTCGGCCTGGTGCCCGAGGACCGCGAAAGGGCCCTGCCCGCCGCACGGGAGGCGTTCGAGGCGGCCTCCCGGGGGCATCGGGACGCGTGATCCCTGCGGGGCGCTTGACGTAGTTGCTAAGGTAAGACTTACCTAACGGCACAGGGAGGGCGGGACCGGATGGCCAACGGCTGCGAGCATCCGCGCTCCTGCCATAGCGGCGAGGCGCCGATCCTGGCGAGCGCGACCGTCGGCGCGCGCTTCTGGCTGCTCGTCGAGCACGACGGGCCCTGGGCCGCGTCCGTCGGCGAGTCCCGCCTGCCGGACGGGATCCGCGCGCTCGTCGACCGGGCCGCCTCGCTCGGGATCAGGCCGCAGCTGATCCGCCGCCCCGGCAGCCGCAGGGCGGGAGGGGCGCAGGCGCTGCACGTCTTCGTGGCCTCCTCCACAGGGGACGCGCCGTGGCTGGCAGAGGCTGTCGTCGGGCACCCCGACGATCTTGACCTGGGCTCTCTCGTGGACGGAGTGGTTCCGGAGTCCTGCATACTGGTGACGGAGCCGATGTTCCTGGTCTGCACGCACGGCAAGCGCAACGCGTGCTGCGCCCGGATCGGCCTTCCGCTGGCCCGGTTCCTTGGTGAGAACCTGCCCGGCGAGGTGTGGGAGACCACACATGTCGGCGGCGATCGATACGCCGCCAACCTCGTGTGCTTGCCACACGGGCTTTACTACGGCAGCATGTCTCAGGCTGCTGCGATCGCGGCGGCAAACGCGTACCGGCACGGCGAGGTCGTCCTCGACCGTTTCCGGGGACGCGCGGGCATCCCTGAGCCACTGCAAGCCGCCGAGCACTTCGTCCGGTCCCAGACCGGGGAGCTCTCGGTCGGCGGGGTGGCCGTGGAATCCTCCCGGTCGGAAGGCGACGCCACGGTTTGCGTCGTGCGCTGCACGACGCGGCGTGGGACGTCGCGATTTCGGGTCGTGGTCGAACCCGCGGTGGTCACGGCACCGTGCGGAACGGTCTGCGCCGACGAGATCACGACCTACAGGTTGGCCGAGCTGAGGCAGCTCACGCCGGCGTTGACCTGAGCCGTCCGGGACGGGAACACCACGGCCCTTCCCTGCGTTGGCACAAGGGACGCCACAAGCGTCCAAAGCGGCACAAACACGAAATACCTCTCACCAAAGGTGGTTTCTCATGTCTCAGGTACGTCGGCAGCTCGCCCGCCCGCGCCCCAGTTGGGGATGGCAGGATGATGCCGCGTGCCGGGGAGAGGACCTTGTGCTGTTCTTCGGTCCTGACGGTGAGCGTCAGCCGGAGCGGGACATCCGCGAGCGCAAGGCCAAGGCCATCTGCGCTCAGTGTCCCGTGCGCGCCGAATGCCTCGACTACGCCCTCTCGCGGCCGGAGAAGTACGGCACCTGGGGTGGTCTGAACGAGGACGAGCGCGCCTCCGAGCGTCGTCGCCGCATGCGCCGCGCGGCGAGCGCCGGCATCAGCGCCGTCGCCTGAGCCGCTTCCCCCTTCCCCCGACACGCGCTTCAGCCGAGGGTGTCCCGCTCAGCGGGGCACCCTTTTCGGCGTCCCCGGGCCGGCGCCCGCGCCCCCTTCGCCCGCCCCTGCCCGGCGTTCCCCAGGCCCGCGGCCGTCCCGTCAGCCCCCGGGAGGCGGCGCGGCCAGCAGGGCGAGCACGTCCGCATCCGTGAGCTGGTCGAACAGCTCGTACCACTGGCCCACCGCCCGGAAGCCTCCGGGCGTCGCCAGCACCACGACCTCGTCGGCCTCGTCACGCATGTCCTCGGCCGTGTCCGCGGCGGCCACCGGCACGGCCAGCGTGACCCGGCCACGCCCGCCCTGCAGGGCCCGTACGGCCCGCAGCGCGGCGCGGGCGGTCCCGCCCGTCGCGAGGCCGTCGTCCACGACGATCACCGTGCGGCCGGCGAGGTCTGGCAGCGGCCGCTCCCCCCGGTACACCCGCACCCGCCGGGCGAGCTCGCGCCGCTCCCGCCGGACGACGGTCTCCAGGTCCTCCGGCCCCATGTGGAGCCGGCCGAGCATCCTCGTGTCGAACACCGGCTCGCCGCCCTCGGCGATCGCCCCCACCCCGAGCTCCGGCTGCCCGGGGAACCCGATCTTCCGGGTGACCAGGACGTCGAGGGGGGCGCCGAGCAGATCGGCCACCGGGGCGGCCACCGCCACCCCGCCGCGCGGGAGCGCCAGCACCACCGGGTCCTCCGGGTTCGTCTCCCGGAGGGCCTCGGCGAGCAGCGCCCCCGCCTCCGCGCGGTCGAGGAACGGCAGCCGCACCCGGGTGGGGCTCATGAACCCGGCATACCCGGCATCATTCGCCTTCTAGCCTTCCCCCGGTCACGGGCGGGACCGGCCGCGCATCTCCTTGTGGATGACCTTCCACTTGCGCCGTTCCTCGCTGCGCAGGCGCGCGTCGCTCCGCCGGGCCATCCAGGCGGCCTCCCGCTGGAGGCGGTTCCAGCTCTCCAGCCGCCGTTCGGGCAGGTCGCCGGACGCGACCGCGGCGAGCACGGCACACCCGGGCTCGTCGGCGTGGCCGCAGTCGGAGAACCGGCAGTCCGCGGCCAGTTCCTCGATGTCGGCGAAGACCAGGTCCACGCCGTCGCTCATGTCGTACAGCCCGACCCGGCGGATGCCGGGGGTGTCGATGACGATGCCGCCGCCGGGGAGCGGGATGAGCTGCCGGTGGACCGTGGTGTGCCGGCCGCGCCCGTCGGCCGCCCGCACCTGCTGGGTCTCCATGACCTCCGCGCCGGCGAGGGCGTTGACGAGCGTGGACTTGCCGGCGCCGGACGGGCCGAGGACGACGGCGGTCCTCGCGCCGTCGAGGTAGGAGCGGACGAGGTCCACCCCCTCCCCCGCGGCCGCGGACACCGGGTGCACGTCGACCCCCGGCACCGCGTCCGCGACGTCGGCCAGCAGGTCGGCCAGGGCGGCGCCCGCGGACGCCTCGAACAGGTCGGCCTTCGTGACGAGGACGACGGGCGTCGCGCCGCTCTCCCAGGCCAGCGCCACGAGCCGCTCGATCCTGCCGAGGTCGGCGAAGTCCGTGGCGTGCATGGACGGCTCGGCGACGAACACGACGTCGACGTTGGCCGCGAGGACCTGGCCCTGGCCGTCGCCCGACAGGCCGCCGCGGGAGTCGCGGCTGACACCGCCCCGGACGAACGCCGTACGGCGCGGCAGGACCTCGGCCAGTTCGTAGCGCCCCTCGTCGAGCGGGGCGAGCGCCGCCCAGTCGCCCACGCAGGGCAGCGCCACGGGGTCGGACGCGGCGGCCCGCCGGACGCGCGCGCCGTACCTCGCCTGGTGGCGGCCGTCGGCGGCGACCACCTCGGCGGCGCCCCTGTCGACCCGCGCCACGCGGGCGGGGACCGTGCCGCCGGGGAGCGCGGCGGCGAGGCCGTCGTTCCAGCCGAGAAGAGAAAGATCGTTTGACGGATACATCGCTGAGTCGGACACCCTTCGGAGACCGGGTGTCCCGCGAGATCGTCTAGGCGGGCACCCGGAAGTGGACGGACGGCACGGTCGTCAGAAAGACCCGCATAGTCGTCACCTCCCCATCCCGTGAGCCGCCCTCGCGGCGGCGATGGCGAAACCGTACCGCGCCCGGGGCCGGTCCGCGCAACCCGATTAGCGGCCCGATCGACGGAACCCGGTCGACGGCCGGCTTCCGGCGGTGTGCCCGTGACGCGCGCCGGCCCCGCGGCGGAGACGTCCGCCGCGGGGCCGGTGTGAGCCGGGTCAGGACAGGCCGGGCGCCGGGAACTTCCCGGTCAGCTCGGTGACCTCCTGGTGCACGCGGCCGATCACGTCCTCCGCGTCGCCCTTCGCGACCGCGGTGACGACCTCGTCGATCCAGGCGCCGATCTGCCGCATCTCGGCCTCGCCCATCCCGCGCGAGGTGACCGACGGCGTGCCGATCCGGATGCCGGAGGGGTCGAACGGCTTGCGCGGGTCGAACGGCACGGCGTTGTAGTTGGTCTCCAGCCCCGCCCGGTCGAGTGCCTGGGCGGCCGGCTTGCCCCCGACGCCCTTGGACGTCAGGTCCATCAGGATCAGGTGGTTGTCGGTGCCGCCGGAGACCAGGTCGAAGCCGCGGGCCAGCAGCTCCTCGGCGAGCGCCCGGGCGTTCTTCACGATCTGGGCGGCGTACTCCCGGAACTCCGGCTGGGCGGCCTCGTGCAGCGCCACCGCGATCGCGGCCGTGGTGTGGTTGTGCGGCCCGCCCTGCAGGCCCGGGAAGACCGCCTTGTTGAGCGCCGTCGCGTGCTCGTCCGACGTGGCCATGAGCATGGCGCCGCGAGGACCGCGCAGCGTCTTGTGGGTCGTCGTGGAGATCACGTCGGCGTGGCCCACGGGCGACGGGTGCGCGCCGCCCGCCACGAGGCCGGCGATGTGGGCGATGTCGGCCGCGAGCACGGCCCCGACCTCCCGGGCGATCTCCGCGAACGCCGGGAAGTCGATGGTCCGCGGGATCGCCGTGCCGCCGCAGAAGATCAGCTTGGGCCGGTGCTCCAGGGCGAGCGAACGGACCTCGTCCATGTCGATGCGGCCGGTGTCCTTGCGCACGCCGTACCGGACGGCGTTGAACCACTTGCCGGTGGCCGAGACCGACCAGCCGTGGGTGAGGTGGCCGCCGAACGGCAGGCCCATGCCGAGCACGGTGTCGCCCGGGCTGAGGAACGCCAGGTAGACGGCGAGGTTCGCGGGCGAGCCCGAGTACGGCTGGACGTTGGCGTGGCCCACCCCGAACACGGACTTGGCCCGCTCGATCGCGAGGGTCTCGATCTGGTCGATGACCTGCTGGCCCTCGTAGTACCGCTTGCCCGGGTAGCCCTCGGAGTACTTGTTCGTCAGGACCGTCCCGGTCGCCTCCAGGACGGCGCGGGAGACGTAGTTCTCCGAGGCGATCAGCTTGACGGTGTCGGCCTGGCGCCGCTCCTCCGCCCTGATCAGCGCGGCGATCTGGGGATCGACGTCGGTCAGCGATTTCTCGGTCATGGCGCCTTCCTTCTCCATCGACGGCGGCGGCGACCCAGGCGCACGGCCTCCGCGTTTTCGCTCCCCGGTGGTGCCCCACCTAGCGACGCGCCCGAGAGCACGTCAGCGCCAGTCGCGACGTCTCACTTTATCCGAGCGGCGCCGCTCCCCGGGGGGCTTGGATCACGATCCGCCGTGCGGGTGCCGATGGTGGTGGCGGCCGACGCCGTTCAGCGGCCACAGCCGGTCGATCTCGGCGTTCAGCGTCGCCCCGATGAGCACGGCGAGGGCGGTGATGTACAGCCACAGCAGCACGGCGATCGGGGCGGCGAGCGAGCCGTAGATCGACAGCGGCGTGAACCAGGCGGCCAGCACCTCGCGCAGCACGGCGGCGCACAGGATCCAGATGACCAGCGCCAGCGCGGCGCCGGGGATCTCCCGCCACCAGCGGGTGCGGCGCGGCACGCTGACGTGGTACAGCAGCGTGAGCATCAGCACCGAGCCCACCACGACCACCGGCCAGTAGAAGACGGTCACGAACACGGCGTAGCGCGGCAGCGCGTTCGACAGCAGGGTGGGCCCGACGACCAGGATCGGCATGACCACCAGGCCGCTCAGCAGGGCGGCCACGTAGAGCGCGAACGACAGCACGCGGGTGCGGATGATCCCCCGGGTCTCCCCCAGGCCGTACGCGATGGAGATCAGGTCGACGTACACGAACAGGGCGCGCGAGCCTGACCACAGCGACAGCAGGAAGCCGACGGAGATCAGCGACACCTGGCCGCCGCTCAGGACGTCGGCCAGCAGCGGCCTGACCACCCGCTCGACCGTGTTGTCGGTGAACAGCAACTCCGACTGCTCGATGACCCACTGCTTGATCTCGCCGACCGTGCTCTGCCCCAGCAGCCCGCTGAGGTGGCCCATGACGCCGAGGAGCCCGAGCACGAACGGCGGCAGCGACAGCAGCGCGAAGAACGCGGCCTCGCCCGCGAGGCCCGTCACGCGGTAGTTGATCCCCGCCATCGTGGTGGCCTTCGCCAGCGCCCACAGGCCGGTCTCGCCGATGCGGTTCAGGCGCGCGCGGGCAAGCTCCATCCCACGGCGCGAGATGTGCCGCGATCGGCGCGTCGGCGCGTCCGTGGAGGTCATGGCACCCAACCGGTCATGAGAACAGTGCACTACCCGCTGCCGCGGCGGATAGTACGGACCTGCGGGGCGGATCGTCGCTGCCCAGGATAGGGGTGTGCGGAGCGTGCTCGCGAGGTCCCGCGCCAAGCTGTCGGAAGCCGTCAAACCGGATGTCGCCGGCGGGTCCGGAGAACGTAACGCCGGTGACATCTCCGGGTGACGCGCCACTCATCCGGCCGTGACCGGGGGGAGCATGGAGACATGATCTGCGAAGCGTGCGCCGGCCGCCGGCACGAGGAGTGCCGCGGCGGCTCCTGGTGCGACTGCCAGCACCAGGAACCGTGGGAGACGGGCGAGGCCGAACCTCCGGAGAACTGGGTCAGGCAAGGATGACGTAAAGAGGATTTGTCCGGTTAAAGCCTCGTTACAGTCCCGCATCGTGGACACGAACTTGGACATCCAGGATCTCCGGGGTATCGTTTGGGACATGCCAGCGGACCCGTTGCTCGTCGTGCGACGCCACGTCGATCTCCTGCGTGTCCGCAGCGCGATCTGTACTGACGCCGGCTGACCGTCGCCCTCCGCTGTTCAACTCGGGCGCGCGGCCTGGCGTCTTTTTTGTGCCCTCACACTCGACGGCGAGGTGAGAGGCCGCCTGCGCCGGGCGCCCGACGACCGATCCTCAGACCGATCCTCGGAGAAGGACGTGCCCATGAGCACCCCGGCCCGCCCGGCGAACCGCCACCACAAACGCCCGCGCGGCGAAGGCCAGTGGGCTCTCGGTTACCGTGAGCCGCTGAACAAGAACGAGGAGAACAAGAAGAACGACGACGGGCTCAACGTCCGTCAGCGGATCATCGACGTCTACTCCAAGCGGGGCTTCGACTCGATCGACCCCGCCGACCTGCGCGGCAGGTTCCGCTGGTTCGGGCTGTACACGCAGCGCAAGCCCGGGATCGACGGGGGCAAGACCGCGATCCTGGAGCCGGAGGAGCTCGACGACCGCTACTTCATGCTCCGCGTCCGGATCGACGGCGGGCAGCTCAGCCTGGAGCAGCTGCGGGTCATCGCCGACATCTCGAACACGTACGCCCGGGGCACGGCCGACATCACCGACCGGCAGAACATCCAGCTCCACTGGATCGAGATCGAGGCCGTCCCGCACATCTGGGCCCGCCTCGAGGCGGTCGGCCTGTCGACGACCGAGGCCTGCGGCGACACCCCGCGCGTCATCCTCGGGTGCCCGCTCGCGGGCATCGACGCCGACGAGGTGATCGACGGCACGCCGCAGATCCGCGAGGTCAACGAGCGCTACATCGGCGACCAGGCGTTCTCGAACCTGCCGCGCAAGTTCAAGACCGCCATCGGCGGCTGCCCGGCCCACTGCACCGTCCACGAGATCAACGACGTGGCTTTCGTGGGTGTCGTGAACGAGCGCGGCGAGCCGGGCTTCGACGTCTGGGTCGGCGGCGGCCTGTCGACCAACCCGATGTTCGCCAAGCGCCTCGGCGCGTTCGTCCGTCCCGAGCAGGTCCACGAGGTGTGGGCGGGCGTCTGCGGGATCTTCCGCGACTACGGCTACCGGCGGCTGCGCCACCGCGCCCGCATCAAGTTCCTGGTCAACGACTGGGGAGCCGAGAAGTTCCGGCAGGTCCTGGAGACCGAGTACCTGAAGTACGCCCTCCCGGACGGCCCGGCCCCCGAGACGCCGCGCGGCGGCCGCCGCGACCACGTCGGGGTCCACCCCCAGCGGGACGGCAACTTCTACGTCGGCTTCGCCCCCAGGGTGGGCCGGGTGGACGGCGACACGCTCCACCGGATCGCCGACATCGCCGAGCGGCACGGCTCCACCCGGGTCCGCACGACGGTCGAGCAGAAGATGGTCGTCCTCGACGTCGCGCCGGACCAGGTGGACTCGATCGTCCGCGACCTCGAGGCGGCTGACCTGCGGGTGACGCCGTCCACGTTCCGCCGGCAGACGATGGCGTGCACCGGCATCGAGTTCTGCAAGCTGGCGATCGTCGAGACCAAGGGGACGGCCTCCGGCCTGATCGAGGAGCTGGAGCGGCGCCTGCCCGACTTCGCGGAGCCGCTCACCATCAACGTCAACGGCTGTCCCAACTCCTGCGCCCGCATCCAGGTGGCCGACATCGGGCTCAAGGGCCAGCTCGTCGTGAACGACAAGGGCGAGCAGGTGGAGGGCTACCAGATCCACCTGGGCGGCTCGGTCGGCCTGAACCCGAGCTTCGGCCGCAAGGTCCGCGGGCTCAAGGCCACGGCGGAGGAGCTGCCCGACTACGTGGAGCGGGTCGTGCGCAACTTCGAGAAGCAGCGCAACAACGGCGAGACGTTCTCCGAGTGGGTCCAGCGCGCCGACGAGGCCGACCTCAAATGACCGAGCGGGCGGCGCCCTTCTACTGCCCGTACTGCGGCGAGGAGGACCTGGAGCCGTACGTCACGGAGGAGGAGAGCCACGGATGGTACTGCCGGTCCTGCGCCCGCGCCTTCCGGGTGAAGTTCCTCGGCCTCGGCGTCCGCTCCTGAGCCCCCCGCCCGCCTCCGATCCCACAACCCCGAAGAACCAGACGAACGATGCCTGAGGAGTAACGATGTCATTGGTGGAGATAGAGGCAGGACTGGAGCGCCAGCGAGTGACGCTCGACCTGCAGGGGATCGTCGAGTCCGCCGCCGAGTTCCTTGAGGACGCGCCCGCCCGCGAGATCATCCGCTGGGCCGCGGCCACGTTCGGCGACCGCCTCTGTCTCACCTCCTCGATGAGCGACGCCCTGCTGATCGACCTGGTCAGCCGGGTGAAGCCCGGCGTGGACGTGCTGTTCATCGACACCGGCTACCACTTCGCCGAGACGATCGGCACCCGGGACGCGGTCGAGGCCGTCTACAAGGTGAACCTCATCAACATCACCCCGTCCCGTACCGTCGAGGAGCAGGACCGCGACCTCGGGCCGCGGCTGCACGGGCGCAACCCCGACCTGTGCTGCTACCTGCGCAAGGTGGAGCCGCTCAACCGGGCCCTCGAGCCGTACCTCGCCTGGATCTCCGGCATCCGCCGCGACGAGTCGCCCACCCGGGCCGGCACGAAGGTCGTGGAGTGGGACGCCAAGCGGCAGATGGTGAAGGTCAACCCCATCGCCCGGTGGACGCAGGAGGAGGTCGACAACTACATCGCCGACAACGGCGTGCTGATCAACCCGCTGCACTACGACGACTACCCGTCGATCGGCTGCGCCCCCTGCACCCGCCGCGTGGCGCCGGGCGAGGACCCACGCAGCGGCCGCTGGGCCGGGCTCGGCAAGATCGAGTGCGGCATCCACCTCTGAACCCGCCCATCGGACCGTCCGCCGTGACCACCGCCCGTCCGCGCATCCGCCCGCACGGCGCCCCGCCGCTCATCGCGGTGGCGCACGGGTCCCGCGACCCGCGCGCCGCCGTCGCGGTGGAGGCGCTGCTGGAGGGTGTCCGGCGGGCGCGGCCCGGCCTCGACGTCCGCACGGCCTACCTCGACCACGCGGCGCCGGCGCTGCCGCAGGCGCTGTCGGGGCTGGACGAGGCCGTCGTCCTGCCGCTGCTGCTCACGGCGGCCTACCACAGCCGGGTGGACATCCCCGCGGCGCTGCGGGAGTCGGCCGCCCGGCGCCCGAGGCTGCGGGTGGCGCTCGGCGCGACGCTCGGGCCGCACCCGCTGCTGGTCGACGCCCTGGAACGGCGCCTGGCCGAGGCCGGGGTCCCGCTCGGCGACCCGGACACGGCCGTGGTGCTGGTGTCCGCGGGGTCGAGCGACCGCCGGGCCAACGCCACCGTCGGCGGCGTCGCCCGGACGTGGGCCCGGCGGCGTCCCTGGTGGTCGGTGACGCCCGCCTACGCCTCGGCCGCCGCCCCCACCCCCAGGGACGAGGTCGTACGGCTCACGCGCGCCGGAGCCCCCCGCGTCGTGGTCGCGCCGTACCTGCTGGCGCCGGGCCTGTTCGCGGACCGGGTGGCGGGCGACGCCCGCGAGGCGGGCGCCGAGGTGGTCGCCGACGTCCTCGGGCCGGCCCCCGAGATCGCCCGCATCCTCCTGGAGCGCTATGACCAGGCCCTCCACCGACCGGAGGCCGTCGCCACCGCCTGACCGGCGCCACGCGGCCCGGGACGGCACGCCCGGCCGAGGCCGTCGCCGAGAGGGCACGGCCGCGACGCCGCCGTCACGAGGGGGACGGGCCGTCCCCCGGGAACGGGATCCCCGGCTGGAGGTCGCACCACGACGAGTGCACCTCCTGGCCGTTGCCGTTACGGATCACCACGTCTCCGCGGCAGTTCTGAGGCATGCCCACACCGGTCACGGGCCACGCCTCCCGTACGGTGAGCCGGGCGGAGACCGGGTACCGGCCGGTCGCGCCGAGCAGGGCGGCGACCTGGTCCCTGGTGAGCGCCGCCTGCCGGTCCTGCCCCACCCGCTCCGCCGGCACCACGGCCACGCCCACCTCGTGGCGGCCCTTCAGATCCCGGCCCGAGTGGTCCGTCCAGGAACGGAGGCGGTCCACGTGATCGCTCTGGATGCCGCACGGGCCCTGGTCGATCAGGTCGCCGTCCAGCCACAGGAACACGTAGGACGGCACGCGGCAGGCGACCTGGACGGTCGCCGGCCCGCTGCCGCCCGTGTACGGGTACGTCCGCACGAGCCCCCCGGTCCCGATCTCCTCGTCCAGCACCACCCTGCCGTCCGGTATGTACATCACCGAGGGGGTGGGCGCCGGCGAGGCCGGGGTGGCGATCCAGGTGTCGTCCGCGGCCACCGGGATCGTCCTCGGGGCGAGCGCCACCGCGGCCACCCCCGCGGCGAGCGCGACGCCCGCGGCCGCGCGGCGGCGGCGCATCCGGCGGACACGGCGGCCGACGTCCGCCACGGTCACCCGCCCCGGCGGTCCGGCGGAGTCCCCCGCCAGCAGGTCGCGCAGCTCGGTCTCGGTCATCGTCATGTCAGCCCTCCAGGCTCATGGCGGAGCGGGCGGCGGGATCGACGCGGAGCCGCGCCAGCGCCCTGCTGGCCTGGCTGCGGACGGTCGCGGGCGTGCAGCCGAGGATCTCGGCGATCTCGGGATCCCCGAGATCGGCGAAGTAGCGCAGAACGATCACCGCTCGCTGACGCGGCGGCAGGCAGGCGAGGGCCTGCCGTACGGCGGCCCGGGAGCCGAGCGCGTCGGCGGCGTCGGCGACGGCGGGCTCTGGCGGCGAGGCCGTCGGCTGCTCGCCGCGCCAGCGTCTGCGCCACCAGGTGGCGTGGGTGTTGGCCAGGATGCGGTAGACGTACGGGTCGGGGTCGTCGCCGACCCTGCGCCAGGCCGTCCACGCCTTGGCCAGGGCGGTCTGCACCAGGTCCTCGGCGGTGGCCCAGTTGCGGCACAGCAGGTAAGCCGTCCGGAGCAGGCGGTCCGAGCGCTGCTCGACGTAGCGTTCGAAGTCGGCCCGGTCGCGCATGGGAGCCCCTCGTCGATCGGTGAACGGTCACCGATGACTACTCTTCGGGCCCGCGCCCGTGTTGCCGCGCGGAGGGGATTCGCCGGGAAGACGTCAGGGGAGGTAGCGGCCGCGCTCGTGGCCGAGGCCGTGGCGGCGCTCGCGCCACCACTCGCTCCAGGCGAACCAGTCCCGCTTGATCGGCCCGGCCTGCGAGTCGCCGATGATCTTCACGTCGCCCATGAGGACGAACGCCTTGACCCGGACGACCGGGGCGTTGTGGCCGGGCGGCGCCTCGACGACCCTGACCTTCTTGTCCCCCATGATCGTCACGCCGGACAGCTCGACGTCGACGCCGTCCGGGACGATGACCTTGATGTCACCCATCACGCAGGTGGCGAGGATGTCCACCTCGGGCGTGCGCACCTCGGCCTGGCGCAGGTCGAGCGTGACGTCGCCCATCACGGACACGGCGGCGATCTCCTGGTCGATCCGCCACTTGCCGTGGCGCTTCGCGTCGCCCATGACCGCGACGATCCAGGTCCGCACCTTGCCCGGCTGACGCTGCGGCAGGGCCGAGGAGGGCTGCGGCGCCGGCGGCGCGACGGGGGCGGCGCCCGGCAGGTCGGACGTGAGCTGGGCGAGCTCGGCGTGGGTCTGGGCCAGGTAGGCCGCCTCGGTGCGCTCGGTGAGCTCGGCGAGCGTCAGCCGTCCCTCGACGGACGCCTCGCGGAGCCGCTCCACGACGGTCTCCCGCTCGGCGTCGGAAGCACGCATACCACCCGGATCATTCACGACGTCTACCGTAACGCGTGATCGGCGCCCGACCCATCCTCCCTGGGAACGAATCCCCTCTCCCCCGGACGGGCTTCCCTGACCGCTGTGTGAGCATGGAGAAGTGACCCGCAGCAAGCTTCTGGAGGCGATCGCGGGAGGGGACCTGTCGCGGGTGGCGGCCCTGCTGCACCCGGACACGGCCCTGAACCCCGCCCAGGGCAGCACGCCGCTGTACCGGGCGGCGATGCGCGGCGACCAGGAGATCGTGCGGCTGCTGCTGGAGTACGGCGCGGACCCCGACCAGCCGAGCGGCGGCGACGAGGAGGGGCTGCCGCTGTGCGCGGCGGCCTGCTGGAACCACGCCGAGACCGTCCAGGCGCTGCTCGACGGCGGCGCCGACCCCGACGCCCGGGAGGCCGGGGGCTGGACGGCCCTGCTGTGGGCGGCCGCGAACGGCAACCTGGCGTCCGCCGACATCCTGCTCGACGCGGGAGCCACGCCGGACCTGGCGGACGACGAGGGCGACACCCCGCTGACGCTGGCCGCCCGTTACGGCGCGTACGGCATCGTGTGGTCGCTGCTGGAGCACGGGGCGGACCCCTCCCTGCCGGGGACGGACGGCGCGGCCCCGCTCGAGATCGCCCGCCGGTGGGCGGCGGCCGACCTGGAGGCGGCCCTGCGCGCCGAGGCGGCCGCGCAGGTGGAGGGCGAGTGCACGCTGCTCGTCGGGAGGAGCAGGGCCGCGGACGGCACCCAGCTCGTCACGGTCGAGGCCAGGCGGCCCGACGGGTCAGGGTACGGCCTGACCCGGCAGCTGGGCCACGCCGCCGTGGCCACCGTGCTGGAGACGGCGCTGGGCGTCCGGCCGTCCGCCGGGGAGCTGCTGCGGCGGGTGCTGCCGTACCGGGAGCTGGACGGGGAGGACGAGACCTGGTGGGCCGCCGTGTACGCGCTGCGGCAGCGGCACGACGACGAGACGTTCGCCGCGGCGGCCCGGCTGTGCGAGGGCGACGACCCCGTGGGCCGCGAGTTCGGCGCCGACGTGCTGGCCGAGTTCGGCCAGGAGGGACGCGGCTCCTACCACGAGCGCACGCTGCCGCTGCTGCGGGAGATGGCCCGGCGCGAGGACGACCCGCAGGTCCTCGACGCGGTCCTGCACGCCCTGGGCCACCACGCCGACGAACGGGCGCTGCCCGAGGTGCTGGCGGTCGTGGAGCGGCCCGGCCGCCGGCCGACCGTGAGCGACGCCATGGCGCTCGCGGCCGTCCTGCCGCCGGACGACGACGAGGGGCTGGCCGCGCTGGTGCGGCTGAGCGAGTGCCCGGACGACGAGGTGCGCGACTGGGCCACCATGGCCGTCGCCGGGCTGGCCGCCGACACGCCCCGGATCCGGGAGGCGCTGGCCGCCCGGCTCGGCGACCCCGACCCGGCCACGGCGGCGGAGGCGGCGCACGGGCTCGCGGCCCGGGGGGACAGGCGGGCCATCGAGGGCATCCACCGGGTGCTGTGCGAGACGCGCCGCCTGCCCGGCGACCAGTCGTACGCGCGGGAGCTGGCCCTGGAGGCGGCCCAGGAGCTCGGGCTGGAGATCTCCGGCTCGTGACCGCCGCGACCCGGGTGTTCCAGCCGTGCGCGGGGAGTGCTGAGATGGAGTCCGGACGGCGACAGGAGGACCCCCCGTGACCCACGACGTGACCAACCAGGTGCCCCCGCTGACCGGCCACGACGTGGCCGCCGACCCCGCGCTGCTGGAGGGCCTGGCCAGGGAGGGCGCCGACTGGGCCGTGGGGGAGCTGCGCCAGCTCGGCCTGCTGGCGGGCTCGGCGCGGGCGCAGGAGTGGGGCCGGCTGGCCAACGAGCACCCGCCGGTGCTGCGCACGCACGACCGGTACGGCCACCGGATCGACGAGGTCGAGTTCCACCCGGCCTGGCACGAGCTGATGTCGGTCGCCGTCGAGAACGGCCTGCACGCGGCCCCCTGGACGTCCGCCAGGCCCGGCGCGCACGTCGCCCGGGCGGCCAAGTTCCACGTCTGGTCACAGGTGGAGGCGGGGCACGGCTGCCCGATCTCCATGACGTACGCGGCCGTCGCGGCGCTGCGGCACTCCCCCGCGCTGCGGGCCGAGTGGGAGCCGCTGCTGGCCTCCCGGACGTACGACTTCGGGCTGCGGCCGCCGCTGGACAAGCGCGGCGTGCTGGCCGGCATGGCGATGACGGAGAAGCAGGGCGGCTCCGACGTGCGGGCCAACACGACCCGGGCCGAGCCGCTGGCGGACGGCACCTTCGCTCTGACCGGGCACAAGTGGTTCAACTCGGCCCCGATGTGCGACGCGTTCCTGGTGCTGGCCCAGGCCCCCGGCGGGCTGTCGTGCTTCCTGCTCCCCCGCGTGCTGCCGGACGGCACCCGCAACGCGATGCGGCTGATGCGGCTGAAGGACAAGCTGGGCAACAGGTCGAACGCCTCCGCCGAGGTCGAGTACGAGGGCGCGGTCGCCCACCTCGTCGGCGAGGAGGGCCGCGGCGTCCGCACGATCATCGAGATGGTCAACATGACCCGGCTCGACTGCGTGATCGGCTCGGCCGCCGGCATGCGGTACGGCCTCACCCAGGCCCTCCACCACGCCCGGCACCGCAGGGTATTCGGCAGGGAGCTGGCCGACCAGCCGCTCATGCGGGCCGTGCTGGCCGACCTCGCGCTGGAGTCGGAGGCCGCGACCGCGCTGATGACGCGGCTGGCCGGGGCGACCGACCGGGCGGTCCGCGGGGACGCGGGCGAGGGCCTGTTCCGGCGGTCCGCGCTCGCCGCCGCCAAGTACTGGATCTGCAAGCGGGCGCCGGTCCACGCGGCCGAGGCGCTGGAGTGCCTCGGCGGCAACGGGTACGTCGAGGAGTCGCAGATGCCGCGGCTGTTCCGGGAGTCGCCGCTGAACGGCGTCTGGGAGGGCTCGGGCAACGTGGCGGCGCTCGACCTCATGCGGGTGATGGCGCGCGAGCCGGAGGCGGTGGACGCCTTCTTCGCCGAGGTGGCCCTCGCCGGCGACCGCCGGGTGGCGGACGCCTCCGAGCGCCTGCTCAAGCGGCTCGCGTCGGCGGGCGAGGCCGACGCCCGCCGGGTGGCCGAGGAGATGACCCTGGTCCTCCAGGCGTCCCTGCTGGTGCGGCACGCGCCCGCCGCCGTGTCCGACGCGTTCTGCGCCTCCCGCCTGTCGGGCGACTGGGGGCGGGCGTTCGGCACGCTGCCCGCCGGGCTCGACCTGGAGGCCGTGATCGAGCGCGCCGGGCGGCCCGGCGTATGAGGGCCGGCGGGCGACGGCGCGGTGAATAGGCGGTCACCGGACGGCTACACCCGCGACATCCGGAGGAAACAGCCCAGCGCTGTCATGAAGGGGACTCACCGCCCGGCGGTGGGGCGCACCTAGGGTTCCGTTCGGCTGGTCCGAGAGGTGCAGGCGGCCGGCGACGGCCGCTCCACGGCGGGACAAAAGCCCGGGAGGCCGCGGTCCCTGGACCCGGCGACCGTACGCGGACAGTCCGCGGACGCGTTCACGGGCATGGGATCGCACGCAGTCGAAGAGCCGCCGCCCGCACGGGCGGCGGGAGACCGCACGCCTCCCTGGCTGAGGCCTTCCCTACAGGAGTGCCGTGGGACACCTCCACAGCAACTACGGTCCCGAAGCCCGCTACGCCGTCGAGCGCGAGGCCGAGCTCCCCACCACGATGCACGAGCGCGAGATCCGGCGGGGTCTCGAGCTCGGCCTCCAGGGGGCCGACTCGATCGTCGACCGGAGCATCCCGACGTTCTCCCGCGGCGAGCTGCCGCACTTCGCCGGGATCAACACCTTCCTCAAAGCGCCGTACGTCGAGGACGTGCGGCGCTGCGGGGAATACGACGTGGCCGTGCTGGGCGCGCCGTTCGACGGCGGCACCACCTACCGCTCCGGCACCCGGTTCGGCCCGCAGGGCATCCGCAAGATCTCCGCGCTGTACGGCCCCTACAGCTTCGAGCTGGGCGTCGACCTGCGGGAGTCGATCACGATCTGCGACCTCGGCGACATCTTCACCATCCCCGGGAACATCGAGAAGACCTTCGACCAGATCAGCAAGGGCGTCGCGCACGTCTTCGAGAGCGGCGCCTTCCCCGTGGTGCTCGGCGGGGACCACTCGATCGGGTACCCGACCGTCCGCGGCGTGGCCCAGCACGTGCAGGGCAACGTCGGGATCATCCACTTCGACCGGCACGTCGACACCCAGGAGACCGACCTCGACGAGCGGATGCACACCACGCCGTGGTTCCACGCCACGGACATCCCGAACGTGCCGCCCAAGAACCTCGTCCAGATCGGCATCGGCGGCTGGCAGGCCCCCCGCCCCGGCGTCAAGGTCGGCAGGGAGCGCGGCACCACGATCATGACGGTGACCGACTGCGTCGAGATGGGCATCGAGACGGCCGCCGAGCGGGCCCTCGACGTGGCCTGGGACGGCGCCGACGCCGTCTGGCTCTCCTTCGACGTCGACTGCCTCGACGCGGCCTTCGTCCCCGGAACCGGCTGGCCCGAGCCCGGCGGGTTCCTCCCCCGCGAGGTGCTCAAGTTCATCCAGCTCATCGCCGACGCCCGGCCGCTCGCCGGGATCGAGGTGGTCGAGTGCTCCCCGCCGTACGACAACGCGGAGATCACCTCGCTCATCGCCACCCGCGTGATCTGCGACACCCTCGGGTGCCTGGTCCGCGCGGGCCATCTCCCCAAGAAGAAGGGGGCCGCCTCATGACGCCCCGCCGTCGCCTCACCGCCGTCCTCACGCTCGTCCTCGCGCTCGCCCTGGGCGCGGGGTGCGCCTCACCGGCGAGAACGCCGGCCGCCTCGCCCGGAGGCGCGATCACGCTGGGCTTCAGCGCCTGGCCCGGCTGGTTCCCCTGGCAGGTGGCCGAGGAGCGGGGCCTGTTCCGCGCGAACGGGGTGAACGTCGAGCTCAAGTACTTCGACAGCTACACCGACTCGCTCAACGCCCTGGCCACCGGGAAGATCGACGCCAACAGCCAGACGCTGAACGACACGCTCGCCTCGGTCGCCGGGGGCGCCAAGCAGAGCATCGTGCTGGTCAACGACAACTCGACCGGCAACGACCAGATCATCGCCAGGTCCGGGATCTCCTCGCTCGCCGACCTGAAGGGCAAGACGGTGGCGGCCGAGCAGGGCACGGTCGACCACTACCTGCTCCTGCTGGCGCTGAAGAAGGCCGGGCTCACCGAGGCCGACGTGAAGTTCCAGCCGCTGGCGACCGACGCGGCCGCGGCCGCCTTCGTCGCCGGCCAGGTGGACGCCGTGGGCGTGTTCGCGCCGTTCACCACGACGGCGCTGAAGCGGCCCGGCAGCAGGGCGATCGCGACCTCGGCCGACTTCCCCGGCGCGATCCCCGACCACCTCGTGGTCACGCGGGACCTGCTCGGCCGTGACCCCAAGGCCGTCCAGGGGCTGGTGAACACCTGGTTCGACACGATCGCGTGGATCAGGGACCACCGGGCCGAGGCCATGGAGATCATGGCCAAGCGGGCCGGCGTGGGCGTGCCCGACTACGAGTCGTACGACAAGGGGACGACGATCTTCACGCTCGACCAGAACCGGGCGGCGTTCGGCGGCGACCTGACGGCAAGCGCGCGGCAGATCTCGGACTTCCTGGTGGCGTCCGAGCTGGTGGACGCGCCGCCGCCGCTCGACGGCCTGTTCGCCCCCCAGTTCGTCCAGGCGGTGCAGCCGTGAGCCGGGCCGAGCCGATGGTCGCCGAGGAGGGCCGTCAGGCCGCCGAGACCGGGGTCCAGGGCGGGCCGCCCGAGCCGCCGCTCCCCCCGCCCGCCCGGATCCGGCTGCTCACCACCTCGGTCTCCCCCCGTACGGCCTGGATCCTGCGGGCCGTGTCGATCCTCGGCCCGGTGACGGCGTGGTGGGCGCTGAGCGCGACCGGGATGGTCGACCCGACGTTCCTGCCGTCCCCCTCGGCCGTCTGGTCGGCCGCGGTGGACATGGCGGGCACCGGCGACCTGCCGTCCGACCTGCTGGCGAGCCTGGGCCGGATCGGGGCCGGCTTCGGCCTGGCCGTGCTGATCTCCGTGCCGGTCGGGTTCGCGATGGGGACGCTCGGGTGGGCGCAGCCGCTGCTCGAACCCGTCATCGGCATCCTGCGCTACCTGCCCGCCTCGGCGTTCATCCCGCTGCTGATCATCTGGCTGGGCATCGGGGAGCCGTCCAAGATCGCCCTGCTCGTGCTGGGCGTGGTGTTCTTCAACACGCTGATGACCGCCGACGTGGTGCGGCAGGTGCCGCACCGGCTGCTGGAGGTCTCGGCGACCCTCGGCGCGTCGCGGCTGCGGGTGGCGTCGCGGGTCGTGCTCCCCCACGCGCTGCCGGGGATCATCGACGCGATGCGGGTGAACGCAGCCGCGGCCTGGAACTTCGTGGTGGTCGCCGAGCTGGTGGCCGCCACGTCCGGGCTCGGCTACCGGATCACCCGGGCCCAGCGGTTCCTGCAGACCGACCGGATCTTCGCGATCCTCGTCGTCATCGGGCTGATCGGGCTCACGATCGACGTCGCGCTGCGGCTGCTGCGCACCCGCGTGGGGAGGTGGACGCGGTGACGGCCGGGCTGCGCGTCGAGGCGCTCGGCAAGGAGTTCGTCCCCGGGCGGCCGGTCCTCCAGGACGTGGACGTCTCGGTGGCGCCCGGCGAGTTCGTCTGCGTGGTCGGCGCCAGCGGCTCCGGCAAGTCGACGCTGCTGTGCCTGATCGCCGGGCTGTCGCGGCCCTCGACCGGGCGGGTGCTCCTCGACGGCCACGAGGTGCTGGGGCCCGGACCCGACCGGGGTCTGGTGTTCCAGACCGCGTCCCTGTTCCCCTGGCGGGACGTGGCCCGCAACGTCGCGTTCGGGCTGGAGGCGCTTGGCGTGCCCAGGGCCGCCCGGCAGGAGCGGGTGCGGTGGCTGCTCGACGAGGTGGGCCTCGCGCACCTCGCGGGGGCCCTGCCCGGCCGCCTGTCCGGCGGGCAGCAGCAGCGCGTGTCGATCGCCCGCGCGCTGGCCTGCGCGCCGCGGGTACTGCTGCTCGACGAGCCGTTCGGCGCGCTCGACGTGCAGACCAAGGAGGACATGCAGCTGTTCATCCGCCAGGTGTGGCAGGACGTGCCGAGCGCGGCCGACGGCGCCGCCACCGGCCCGGCCCGGCGCTCCACGGTGGTCATGGTCACCCACGACGTCGAGGAGGCCGTCTTCCTCGGTCAGCGGGTGCTCGTGCTGTCGAGCGACCCCGGGCGGATCAGCCAGGACATCGCCATCGACCTGCCGGAGCCGCGCTCGCTGGAGGTCAAGCGGACCCCGGAGTTCCTGAAGATCAAGGCCGCGGTGGAGGACCTGGTCAGGGCCGAGCACCGCGCCCACCAGGCCCGCCTGTCCCCGTGACCGGCGCCCGCGAGCGGCCCGGGGCCGCTCGCGGGCGTATGGAGGGCCTCAGAGGGCGCGCGGGGGTCTGAATGGCGTCGGGGGGGCGTCGGGGGGCGTCGTTCACCGTGCCTCCTCCGGACGGCGCTAGGGTCGTCGGTGGATATGGCTCACTAGTGAAGGGAATCGCCATGGCGACCACTCGTACCGCGACGACGCAGTGGAAGGGCGCGCTGCTCGACGGCTCGGGCGTCGTGTCGCTCGACACCTCCGGCGTCGGCACCTTCGACGTCTCCTGGGCGTCGCGTGCGGAGCAGGCCAACGGGAAGACCAGCCCCGAGGAGCTGATCGCCGCGGCCCACTCGTCGTGCTTCTCGATGGCGCTGTCGCACGGCCTCGCCCAGGCGGGCACGCCGCCGCAGTCGGTCGAGACCCGGGCCGACGTGACCTTCCAGCCCGGCGAGGGGATCACGGGGATCGTCCTCACGGTCCGCGCCCAGGTGCCCGGGATCTCCGCTGAGGACTTCCAGCAGGCGGCCGAGACGGCCAAGGCCAACTGCCCGGTCAGCAAGGCGCTCGCCGGCACCACGATCTCGCTGAACGCCGAACTGATCGGCTGATCGGCGCACGGGCCCCCGCCGGGACGCGGTTCCGGCGGGGGCTTCGACGTGCTCGCCCGGTACGACCCGGCATCCTCCCAGGTGCGCGAATGGCCCGGGGGGTGGAGAATGATGTCACATGCGTGAAGTTTGGCCTGGAGAGCCGTACCCACTCGGCGCCACCTGGGATGGTGTGGGCACCAATTTCTCGGTGTTCTCGGAGGTGGCCGAGCGGGTCGAGCTGTGCCTGTTCGACGACGCGGGCGAGGAGACCCGGGTCGACCTGCCCGAGGTCGACGGGTTCGTCTGGCACGGCTACCTGCCGGGGATCATGCCCGGCCAGCGGTACGGCCTGCGCGTGCACGGGCCGTACCAGCCCGACCACGGCCACCGCTGCAACCCCGGCAAGCTCCTGCTGGACCCGTACGCCAAGGCCATCGAGGGCTCGGTCCGGTGGAACGAGTCGCTGTTCTCCTACCAATTCGCCGACCCGGGGCGGCTGAACACCGACGACTCCGCCCACTACATGCCGAAGAACGTGGTCGTCAACCCTTTCTTCGAATGGGGCAACGACCGCCCGCCCCGCATCCCGTACCACGAGACCGTGATCTACGAGGCGCACGTGCGCGGCCTCACGATGCGCCACCCGCAGGTGCCGGAGGAGCAGCGCGGCACGTACGCCGGGCTCGCCCACCCGGCGGTCGTCGAGCACCTGCAGTCGATCGGGGTGACGGCGGTCGAGCTGATGCCGGTCCACCAGTTCGTGCCGGAGCACTTCCTGGTCGCGCGCGGGCTCACCAACTACTGGGGCTACAACACGATCGCCTACCTGGCCCCGCACAACGCCTACTCCAGCGCCGGGCAGCGGGGCGAGCAGGTCCAGGAGTTCAAGGCGATGGTCCGGGCGCTGCACGAGGCGGGGATCGAGGTCATCCTCGACGTCGTCTACAACCACACGGCCGAGGGCGACCACATGGGCCCGACCGTGGGCTTCCGCGGCATCGACAACGTCGCCTACTACCGGCTGCGCGACGAGGACCGGCGCTACTACCTCGACTACACCGGCTGCGGCAACTCGCTGAACGTCCGCTCGCCCCACGCGCTCCAGCTGATCATGGATTCGCTGCGCTACTGGGTGCAGGACATGCACGTGGACGGCTTCCGCTTCGACCTCGCCGCGGCCCTCGCCCGTGAGCTCCACGACGTGGACCGGCTGAGCGCGTTCTTCGACCTGATCCAGCAGGACCCGGTGATCTCGCAGGTCAAGCTCATCGCCGAGCCCTGGGACGTCGGCCCCGGCGGCTACCAGGTCGGCAACTTCCCGCCCCTGTGGACCGAGTGGAACGGCAAGTACCGCGACTCGGTGCGCGACTTCTGGCGCGGCGACGGCAGGACGCTGCCCGAGTTCGCCTCGCGCCTGACCGGGTCGAGCGACCTGTACGCCACCAGCGGCCGCCGGCCGGTCGCCTCGATCAACTTCGTGACCTGCCACGACGGGTTCACCCTCACCGACCTCGTGTCGTACAACCGCAAGCACAACGAGGCGAACGGCGAGGGCAACCGCGACGGCACGGACGACAACCGCTCGTGGAACTGCGGCGCCGAGGGCCCGGTGGAGGACCCGGCGATCGTGGGGCTGCGCAGACGTCAGCGGCGCAACTTCCTGACCACGCTGTTCGTGTCCCAGGGCGTGCCGATGCTGCTGGCGGGCGACGAGTTCGGCCGCACCCAGAACGGCAACAACAACGCGTACTGCCAGGACAACGACATCTCCTGGACCGACTGGTCGCTGCTGCGGCAGGAGCGGGACTTACTGGACTTCGTCCGCCGCCTGAGCGACCTGCGGCGGCGGCACCCGGTCTTCCGCCGGCGCCGGTTCTTCCACGGCAGGGAGAAGGACGGCACCCGCGACATCGTGTGGCTCACCCCGTCGGGGGCGGAGATGACCGACGGCGACTGGCACACGGGGTACGCCAAGTCGCTGGCGGTGTTCGTCAACGGCGACGCGATCAGCGAGCCCGGCCCGCGCGGCGAGCGGATCAGGGACGACTCGTTCCTGCTGCTGGTCAACGGCCACCACGAGAACCTGACCTTCGCCCTCCCCGGGCCCGAGTACGGCCCGGGCTGGCGACCCGTCCTCGACACCGCGGACGAGCGGGTCCGCGACGATCCGTACGCCGACGACGCGCTGACGGCCGGGGCGAAGGTGACGGTGACCGACCGCTCGATGCAGATCCTGCGCCGCATCGGGTGAGCGGGCCCCCGCGCGAACGGGCCCGGCACTGGCGGGACCCGCGGCTGCCGGACGTGGACCTGCTCCGGGCGACCTACGTGCACAAGACGTTCGCCCGGCACACCCACGACACGTTCGTCATCGCCGGGGTCGCGGAGGGGGTCGACGAGTTCCTCCACCGGGGCTCGCTCGAACGCGCAGGGCCCGGACAGGTCGCGCTGGTCAACCCGGACACCCCCCACACCGGTCACGCCGGGGTCCCCGGCGGCTGGCGTTACAGCGTGCTGTACCCGTCACCGGATCTGGTCGCCGCGATCGCCGCCGAGACGACCCGCGTCCGGGGGACGCCCGGCTTCGCCGTCCCGGTGGCCGACGACCCGCAGGCCGTGCGCCTCATCACGCGCGTCCTGGCGGCGGTCGAGGCCCGCAACCCGCTCGCGGCCGACACGCTGATGCGGCTCGCCGTCACCCGCCTGCTGCGCGCCCACGGAGCGCCGCTTCCCGCCAGGGCCGTGCGCGGCGCCGGCGCCCGGACGGCCGAGCGGGCCAGGGCCGTCCTGGAGGCGCGCCTCGCGGACCCGCCGTCCCTGGAGGAACTCGCAGCCGCCCTCGGCACCGGCCCCTTCGCCCTGATCCGCGCCTTCAAGCAGGCGTACGGCATGCCGCCGCACACGTGGCTGATCGACGCCCGGGTCCACCGGGCCTGCCGGCTCCTGGCGGAGGGGACGACGCCCGCCGACGCCGCCGCGGCCGTGGGCTTCACCGACCAGCCGCACCTGAACCGGCACTTCACCCGGATCGTCGGGGTGACCCCGGGGGCGTACAGGCGGGAGCGCAATTCCGTACAAGACGGGCCCGCGGCGGGGGCCTAGCCTCGGCCGGGTGACGACGGCACCGGTGGAGACGGGCCGTGCGGGACGGCCCCGCGCGGCGGTCGTGCGCGACGCCCTGGGAGTGGGGGTGGCGGTCGGCCTGTCCGGGTTCGCGTTCGGCGTGACCTCGGCGGGATCGGGCCTCGCCCTCGCGCAGACGTGCGCGCTGTCGCTGCTGGTGTTCACGGGGGCGTCGCAGTTCGCCCTGGTCGGCGCGCTGGCCGGAGGCGGGAGCCCCGCCGCGGCCGTCGCCGGCGCGCTGCTCCTGGGCGCGCGCAACGCCCTCTACGGCCTGCGGCTGGCCGGGCTCCTGCGCCTGCCGGGCGCCGTCCGTCCGCTGGCGGCGCACTGGGTGATCGACGAGACGACCGCCGTCGCACTGGCGCAGCCGGGCCGGGACGCCGCCCGGCTGGGGTTCACGGTGACGGGCGTGAGCCTGTTCGCCGTCTGGAACCTCTCGACGCTCCTCGGCGCGCTGGGCGCCTCCGCCCTCGGCGACCCGGCGGCGTGGGGGCTCGACGCCGCCGGGCCGGCCGCGTTCCTGGCGCTGCTCGGCCCGATGCTCCGCGGCGCGGACCGGGGGCGCGAGCGGGCCGCGGCCGCCCTCGCCGTGCCGGCGGCGCTCGTCTGCGTGCCGCTCCTGCCGCCCGGGGCGCCGGTGCTGGTGGCCGTGCTCGCGGCCCCCGCCGTCCTGGTCGTCTCCCACCTGCGCGCCCGCCGCGCCGGTGAGCGCCGCGCCGGCCCGGATGCGGGAGATCCGCGAGATTCGCGGAATTCGCCAGATTCCCGGGATTCGGGAGAGGAGGCGTCGTGAGCGTCTGGATCGCGATCGCCGTGACAGCGGCGGGGTGCTACGGGTTCAAGCTGCTCGGCCTGTCGGTCCCGGCGGCCGCGCTGGAACGGCCGCTGGTGCGCCGGATGGCCGCGCTCGTGCCCGTCGCCGCCCTGGCGGCGCTCGTCGCGCTGCAGGCCTTCGCCCACGGGCGCTCGCTGACCGTCGACGCCCGGGCCGCCGGTCTCGCCGCGGCCGCCGTGGCGCTGCTGCTGCGCGCGCCCTTCCTCGTGGTGATCGCGGTGGCCGTCGCCGTGACGGCCGCCGTGCGCGCCCTGGCGGGCTGACCGCCGCCCGGCCCTACTTCGCCAGGATGTCGTCGAGCTCGTAGACGACCGGCCGTTCCAGCTGCTCGTACGTGCACGAGGACGGCTCGCGGTCGGGCCGCCAGCGGCGGAACTGGGCGGTGTGGCGGAACCGGTCCCCCTCCATGTGGTCGTAGGCGACCTCGATCACGAGCTCGGGCCGCAAGGGGATGAACGACAGGTCCTTCTTGGCGTTCCACCGGGACACGGCGCCGGGCAGCCGCTGGCCCTGCGCGCCGCCCCCGGCCACCTCGGCCCAGTGGCCCCAGGGGTGGTCGCCCAGGTTCTCCAGCCGGTAGGGCGCGAGCTCCTCCACCAGCTCCTCGCGCCGCTTCATCGGGAACGAGGCGGCCACGCCCACGTGGTGGAGGCGGCCGTCCGGCGAGTAGAGGCCGAGCAGCAGCGATCCGACGATCGGGCCGGTCTTGTGCTCGCGGTAGCCGGCCACCACGCAGTCGGCCGTGCGCTCGTGCTTGACCTTGAACATCACCCGCTTGTCCGGCGTGTACGGCAGGTCGCCCGGCTTGACCACGATCCCGTCGAGGCCGGCGCCCTCGAACATGTCGAACCACTCGCCCGCCCGGCCCTCGTCCCGCGTGATCGGGGTGAGCCGCACCGACCGCCCGGCCCCCGCCATGACCTCCTCCAGCCGGGCGCGGCGGGCCGAGAACGGCGCCTCCATCAGGTCCTCGTCGCCGATCGCCAGCAGGTCGAAGGCCACGAACGACGCCGGCGTCGTCTCGGCCAGCATCCGCACCCGGGACGCGGCGGGGTGGATGCGCTGCTGCAGCGCGTCGAAGTCGAGCGACTGGCCGCGGATCAGCACGATCTCGCCGTCCACGACGCACTTCGGGGGCAGCTCGGCCTTGACCGCCTCGACCAGCTCGGGGAAGTAGCGCGTGAACGGCCGCTCGTTGCGGCTGCCCAGGTAGACCTCGTCGCCGTCGCGGAACACGATGCAGCGAAAGCCGTCCCACTTGGGCTCGTAGTAGAGCGAGCCGTCCTGCCGGGGCATCGCCTTGACCGCCTTGGCGAGCATGGGCGCGACCGGCGGCACGACCGGGAGGTCGAGCGCCTCCTCTGGGGCGGTCTCAGGCGGTGTGGTCATCGCGCGTCTCCCTGACGTAACGGCAGAACAGGAAGCCATCCTCCTCGATGACCTGGGCGAGCGCCATCGGAGTGAGAGAGGCCACGCCGTTCAGGATGCGGGCGGCGTCGCCGCCCACGAGCAGCGGGCTGACCGTCAGGGCGAGCTCGTCGACCAGCCCGGCGGCGGCGAGCTGGGCGTTGACCCGGGGGCCGCCCTCGCACAGGATCCTGCCGAGCCCGCGCTCGCGAAGCTCACGGACCGCCAGTGCCAGGTCGACGCGGTCGTCGCCCGCCACGATCACCTCCGCCCTCCTGCCCGCCTCGTCGCGGCGGTCCTTGGGCGCCGACTCCGTGGTGACGACGATCGTCCGGGCGTACGGCTCGGTCTCGGTGAACAGGGGGCCGCCGAGGTCGAGGTCGAGCCGCCGGGTGACGACGGCGATCGGCGGGGCGGGCGGCCGGCCCTCCCGCAGGGCCCGCCACGACTCGCGCGGCCGGGCCGGGCCGTACCCCTCGGTGCGGACGGTCGCGGCGCCGGCCATCACCACGTCGGAGAGGCCGCGCAACAGCCCGAAGATCCGCTTGTCCCCCTGGCTCGACAGGCCCTCGGAGCGGCCCTTCAGCCAGGCGGCGCCGTCGGTGCTCGCCACCATGTTGAGCCGGAGCCAGGCGTCCCGGGGATAGGCGTAGGCGGCGGCGAGATCGGGCTCGTCCTCGACGTCGGGGTGTATGCGGCGCACGCTCTCTACATTGGCACACGCCCCCGACAGACCGTCGCAGGCCTGTCAGGCCCGGCGGCGGCTCCACTCGTCCGCGGCGGACCTGGCGATGCGCTCCTGCTCCTCGATGACGGCCCGCAGCTCCGCCAGGTCGTCGCCGTCGACGGTTCGCGCGGCGCCGGCGGTCTCGGCGGCGTGCCCGAAGGGGCGCTCGCGGGTCGCCCACAGGCGTCCGGCGTCGCTGCGCAGGATCCGCCAGCCGTGAGGCGGGACGGAGTCGGATACTGCCCTCACGGGACAATTGCATCCGGTAATGATCACGGCCGCAACGCGGGGAGTGGTTTCTCCCCCGCGACGCGGCCTTCCGGGAGATCATTCACCCCACTCGGGTGGAAGATCCTTATACGCGGCTTCAGTCCGACGACGGCCGCGCCCTCGACGGCTGGACCCGCATCGGCTCGCCGGACATCTTCGGGATGCCTACGGCATGAGCGCTGTGCTGCCCTAGGAGCGTGGGGCCCCGCAGAGCGGGGTCCCACTTTCCTGGCTCGACAAGGCGGGACTACTGCCAACCCGTCCAGCCGCCCCCGGGGCTTGTCTGCCACTTGTAGTGCCACATGTTGTCGGGACCGTAGACGGCGATTCCCAGCTCCCCGTTGCCGCTCGTGGAACACCAGACCCCATTGCCGGAAGCGATGAGGCCACCCAGGCTGGCCCAGCCACTCCAGGAGCCGGCCGGCTTCAACTGCCATATGTGGTTGACATCCCCGCCGCGGGCCTTGACGAAGATCTCCAACCGGCCGTCCTTGTTCCGGTTGCCGCACCAGCCGTCGTGGATCTCTCCGCCGAGGCTCTGCCACGGGGACCAGGATCCGTCGGTGTTCTCCCACCGGTGCCAGAGTGCGCCGGGGTTGGTGGAGTACGTGGTCGCCGTGCCGACACGGAAGATCTCCGGCCCGCCCGCCCAGAATATGTTGTCCAGGGTCAGGTCCTGCCCGGACGTGGTGCACCAGGAACCGCTACAGTAATTGTCCGCAGTTGCCGGTGTCGCCTGCACCAGGCAACAGAGCAGGACAGCGGTGACCGCGACCGCCACACGTCTGCGAAGCATCTCCACTCCATTCGTTGGCATGGAGCCGGGAACGGCTCGGGCAGAGCATCGCGGACGTCGGTATAGGGCAGGTATAGGCCAGCCATATGCGCAGGTAGAACCGCTGTCACGAGTGGTTGCGCCAGCAGCGAGAGCCCGACCTATTGGTGTGCGTCCGTCGCAGGCGTTGAAGCGGTCTCGGCAAGCGGGAGTCGCAGGACGAACCGGGCACCTCGCGGGCTGTCCTCGATCCCCAGGCTTCCCCCGTGCATCTCGGCGATCTGCCGGGCGATTGCCAGGCCCAGTCCGCTGCCGGCGAGGTCCCGGGCGCGGGCAGCGTCGAGCCTGGTGAAGCGGTGGAACACTTTCTCACGCTGGGTCGGATCAATACCGGCGCCGTCGTCGAGCACCTCGAGCACGGCGACACCATGCCGGAACCGTTGATCGAAGGAGTCGCCGCTCGACTCACGCCGCACGCTGATCGTGACAACCGATTCCGCGTGCCGGAAAGCATTGTCGACGAGGTTGGTGAGGAGCCGACACAGCCGGGACTGGTCCCCGATCACCATGACTCCCGGTTCGAGCATGCACTCGATCGTCTTCGCCGCATGCCGAATCCGGCATTCTCGCTCGGTGAATTGGGCTAGATCGAGGCGTTTCTGAGAAAGTTCCGCTCCTGCATCCAACGCCGCCAGCGTCAGCAGGTCGTTCAGAATGTCCCAGATCCGGTCCAGGCTGCCCAGGAGGGTCGATCCCAACGCGGTCACGCTGGTCTCCCTGGGAGCGGCCAGTGCGACCTCTACCTGAGTGCGCATGGCGGTGATCGGAGTGCGCAGATCGTGAGAGACGTCGGACACCATCTGGCGCTCGCGTTGCAGCGCCGCCTCCAGTTGGCTCAGCGTGCGATTCACGCTGTCGGCCAGATCCTGAATCTCGTCATCGGTGCGCGGCACCGGCACCCTTCGGCCGGGACTGGTCGCGTTGATCTCATCCAGTTCTGCTCTGATGGCGATCACCGGTCGGAGCGAGACGGCGGTGAGCCGTCGGCCGAGCAAGGTGATGCCCGCGGTGAGCAGGACCGCGCCCCCGCCCACTACCGCGGCGAGTTGCGGATCGACCCATGGAGGGATCACCGGAGAGGCACTGTAGACGACGAAGGTGTCCTGGCCGTGATGGGCCCACTGCGCCGCCACGATGTTGCACTGGCCGTTGAAGACACCGTTACAGACGATCGAGGTGGCGACACGCTGATCGTGGGGGGTAAACCGCGCCATGGCCGGCTGCCCCTTCATTTGGGGGGTCGAGGCGACGACACGGCTCCGTGCGTCGACCACTTGCACATTGCGAGACGGGTGCAACGCCAGGGGGTACCCCACGATCTGGCCCCGCTCCACCTGCATCGCCACACGGCCACCCGCGACCACGAGTTCCTCGGTGAGCCATCGCGTGGCAAGACGCTGGACGGCGATCATGAGCAGCGCAGCCAGCAACGTCGACAGCAATGTGGCCACCCCAGCGGCGAACAGAGTGCTTCGCCGCTTGATCGACAACTGCCTCGCGCCCATCTCATGGCCCCTGAACACAGTGGACCACATGACCCGCGAAACGACGTGGATCGGGTCCTAATGGGGACATCAACCGCCGCTGGCACTGAAAGCCCGCATACTGACCGGACCGTCCGCGGCCTCCTCGCCGACGCCCGTCACTCGTTACGGAAAGCCGGAATTGGCGGGAAGATCACGACATCGATCGCGCTCACGGAGGAGCTACACCTTCTCCGACATCATTTCCCCCGCTAGAGGGCCTCGCCCTGCTGGGCTGCACGCGCATCGGCTCGCCGGGCATCTTCGGGATGCCTACGGTATGAGCGCTGTGCCGCCCCAGGAAAAGGCAGGTCACCTCGCAGCGGCAATCGCTATCTGGTGAGTATCACGCCGCCTCCGAGAGGACCCCCCGATGTCCGCCCCCGCACCCTACGCCTCCGGTCAGGTCCGGCCTGACCTCCGCCCGGGTCAGGTCCGGCCTGACCTCCGCCCGGGTCAGGTTCAGCCTGACCCCGAAACCACGAACAGCGCCCCAGCGACCACCGCCCCCGCCCAGGCCCCCCGCCAGCGCGACAAGCGCGTGACCGAGCCTGCCGAGCTCGCCGCGAACCTCGCCCGGTTCTTCAACCGGCTGGAGGACCACGCCGCCTCCGACCCCGCGAACCTCGTCCTGTTCGACGAGCTGCAGGCCTACCTCCGCGACTGCAAGCTCCGCGCGATCGCCCGCGCCGCGCGGGCCTGAAGTTGCGACGCTTCCTGCGAAAGGGCGGGGCCTGTGAAAGACGCTAGCACGACCGTCGGACAACGTCTCCGATCACTCCGCAACGAGCGCGGCTACAGCCAGGCCGAGCTCGCCCACCGGGCCGGCGTCAGCGTCGACCTCGTCTCGCTCCTCGAGCGGGACGTCCGCGAGTCGATGTCGTGGGCGTCCATGGTCAAGCTGGCCCGCGCGCTCGACGTCGACCCCGGTGTCATCGCCGGGAAGTCGCCGCAGCTCGACCCCGTGCCCGGCGCCGCGGTGCTCACCGTGCGGGACGCCGTCATCAGCCCTGACCTGTTGCCGGGCCTTCACCCGGACCACGACGGCGAACCCGCTTCCTCCGAGGACGTGTGGCGGCTGGTCGAGCGGGCGTACGGCGCGTACTTCGACGGCGAATTCGGGGTCCTGGCCGCCGACCTGCCGAACCTCATCAACGAGTGCCGGCTCCTGCAGACCGTCGACCCGGGCGCCGCCGCCGGGCCGCTGTCGCACGCCTGGCAGCTCGCCGGGTCCGTGCTCGTGCACACCGGCCGCGACGACGCCGCGGCCATCGCGGCGCGGCCCCTCTCCCGTAGAGCTGGGGAGGGGCCGCCTTCCGGAGCTGGCCCCGAGGTCTGACGGCGCTCACCTCGGGGCCACCCTCGTGCGGCCTGGCGTCGTAGCGTCGACCGTGATCCCTTTCCGGCATCGAAGTAAAGACAGTTAAGGTCAGAGGCATAACGTGCGTCCCCTGGGGCAGCATGTGCGCACGAATGTGCCGTTTGTATCCCTACCTTGACCCTGTAGGTGATCTAGCCTTATGCCCGATAGCGTGCCCGCGTTGATGGAACAGGTCCGGGCTGACCTCACACGGGCAGGATTCCACCTCCTCGGCGATTCACCGGACCCAGAAGGGGGGTGGGACGGTCTGCACGTGCGGGAGATCGACGACGGCGTGTCGATCAGGTGGCAGCCCTCCGACGGATTCGCCGCGCTCGCGTGCGAGCCGCCGGGGCCGGTAGCCAAAGAGCGCGTCGGAGACTTCGCCCTGCAGGATGCCGTACGGCTGGCGCTTGCGACCAGGCTCACCGAGCTTGGGTACACCGTGGCTGTTCGCCGCGACACAGGCGATCTTGTGATCAGCCGGGACCGGCCTCTTGCCGGAACCGGGTCAGCTCAGCCCGGACAGGATCGCGCCGAACACGACGCAGAGCAGCAGGATCACCCCGACGGTGATCACGATCGGGATCAGCACGTTCTTGCTTAAGCCCTTGAAGTTCGACGCCCACTCGTCGAAGTTGCGCGGGTCGCCGTCGCCGCCTTCGAGATCTTCGATTCTGCGGAACATCCTCTACCTCCTCGTGGGTCGTCGCCTCACGGTCCCACCGTTCGACGCCCACGCAAAGGATTCGGTGCACAATGCGTATCCCTGGCGCTCCAGCGCGTAGATCACGCAGTACGGCAGCCGTGCTCGTGCGAGCCTGATCACCACCTCGGCCCGTCAGGAAGGGGACGGGCCGAAGCCCACCTCCATGGAGACGGCCATCAGGACACCCAGCAGGTCCGCGATCAGCGCCGCTGTCTCCGGGTCCGGCTCGTGCCCGAGGTCGATCCGGCCCCGCGCCATCTCCAGCAGCTCGACGCCGCTCTCCTTGAGCCAGGTCTGCCAAGTAACGCCCTCGACGAACTGCTTGACGATGGATGCGACCTGCTCACGACCGATCCGCTCGGCCAGCCTCTCGCCAGCCCCCAGGAGGCGGGGGCCGATATCCGGCAGCGGGTCGTCCATGTCTGCGGACGGTGCTCGCCGCCATGCGGAATGACCGCGAAACGAGCGACTCGTTATGGTTAGGGGTAGATGTTCCAGCGCTGGTTCCAGTCATCGGTGCAGGTCCAGACCCACAGCAGCGCGCCGTTGGAGTAGTTGAAGTTCGAGAGGTCAAGACAGAGATTCGGGTTCTGCAGACTCCTTAGCGTGACCCACTTGTTCCCATTCACGACCGGTTTTGCGATCCAGTGCTGATTGGCACCGCCGTTGCAGTCCCATTGCTGGACGCGGGTACCGTCTCCTATCGCCCCGTCGGCCGCCATGTCGAGGCACTTAAAGGAATTCTTGTTGATGAGATGGAAGTAGTCATACCCGTAGTACGTGCCGTCCCACAACACCGCCCAGGCCTGCTGCAGGTTGCCGTTACGTAGCCACAGCTGAGCCCGAGCCCCGTTCGCCTGGGAACCGTCCTTGATGTCGATCACATACGGACCGATGCTCCCATTCGGACCCAGATTGCTGATGTACGGGACGGTCCAGCTAGCAGGATTAGGCGCGGCGTTCGCGGGTGCAGGGCCCACGAACATAGCCGCCAACGCGACGAGGCTCGCAACCGCAGCCGCAGCGAACTTCCTTGTACGACGCTTCATGATCGCCTTTCTTCCCGTATCGGTCCCACAACGCCCGGTTCGTTCGCCGACGCGGGCGGGGACTGAGCCGGCATTGGCTCACATGGAGGATCGGCTTTGCTGGTATAGGCGTGGTATAGGCGCAGGTAGAAGCGCAGATTCGAAGGTAATGGATCTTCAGCAAGTCCACAAGATCATGACAGCGAGGGGACAGTCGTAACACCAAAACCGGCCCCGGCCCTCCGTAGAGGACCGGGGCCATGTGAGAACGAGCTCGACGTCGACCAGGCCGCCATGCAGCTGATTCCGATGTAGTGCCTCGACGAGGCGCATGCGGCGACGCCCG
Organism: Microbispora corallina; assembly: GCF_016863035.1. Lineage (GTDB taxonomy): Bacteria > Actinomycetota > Actinomycetes > Streptosporangiales > Streptosporangiaceae > Microbispora > Microbispora corallina. The sequence continues at coordinate 500,252 of NZ_BOOC01000003.1, read as the reverse complement.
CCTTCCCTGGGCGAGGGAGGGCGGGCGTCCTGTGCTGCTCCGAGATCAGTACGCGCGCTTCCAGTGCCAGCGGCCGTCGCTGCTGTAGTAGCTGCACTTGTACCGCCGCTTGGTGACCTTGGCGTACCCGTACTTGCCATGCGCGGCCGCCGGGCAGTAGGCGCCCGGGGTGATGCAGTTCCAGTGGTTGCCCACCCGCGTGTAACAGCTCGCCGCCGCGCTGGCCGAGTGGGCGGCCGAGAGCGAGACGGCGCCGGCCGGGGTCGCGGCGACGGCGGGGGCGACGAGAGCGGACGCGACGAGCGCGCCCGACACGAGGAGACGACGGAGCACGTGCTCTCCCTAGAGCTGGGGGATGTTGGCTCATAAGAGACTCACCGACGGTTCACCCGGTGATAGCCCTCTGACCCCAAGAAGCCCTGGCCTCCCCCCTCAAAGGCCAGGGCGATCACAGCCTCGCAGGGCTGTTGGGGTACACGAGGAGATCGAGATCCTGGGACGCCATCTCGTACGGCTACCGCTGGAGAGTGACGACCTCCACGAGGTCTGCAAGGTCGACGTGGCGGGCAACAGGTCGTAGGCGTGCAGGACCTCGCCGGTGGCGGGGTGGCTGACTGTCCAAGTGACGGTGTGCTCCGGGTGGGCCTTGGCCAGCGCCGTGACCTGCTGCATGAACCGGAAGATCGGCGAGCTGCGCCCGGAGGGCAGGATCCTCGGCCACGCGATCGAGAACCGGTACGCGTTGAGCCATCAGGGCGACGTCCTCGGGCCAGCGGTGATAGTGATCGCAGGCCACGTCGCCGGTGTGCCCTTCCCGGATCCGTCCGGGCTCGTGGGAGAAGGTGTCCCAGATGGACGGGCCCCGGCCGTCCTCCGTCACGGCCCCCTCGATCTGGTATGACGCCGTGGCCGTGCCCCAGAGGTCGCGAAGCACCCCCGGCCCGGCGGCTGATTCGCTCTGCTGTGCCTTCCACCACACGTCGGCGACCGCGAGATGAATATCTCTCTGGCTCCCTCGGTGCCGAGATGATGGCGACGGCGGCTGATTGATCGGCGATTTCGGCGGGCGGAGAACGCCCGATCAGCGCGTGCGCCGACAGTGTTGTGGCTGTTGACCCGAAGTGGCGGCGGGAAGATTTCAATCACCATGCAATCGGATTTGCGGCGATATTACTACATGGTGGTTGAATAGGTTGTTTGCCGAGAGATAATGACGTATAAGTCCTAGGATCGGACGGGCAAAGAAGGTGAGCTGAAGTGCTGAGAAAGGCAATCGCCGCCTGCGGCCTGGCGACCGCCGCGATAGCGGCTCCGCTGCTCGCAACGTCGCCCGCGTTCGCGCAGGGTAACGTCATGGCCACGCAGTCTCATGTCGCGTATATAGGAACTTTCGTCCCGCAGGATGACGATGATTCCTACACGTCGGTCTCGGATCAACCCTTAACGGTAAATCCGGAAGCACCTCCCCCTCAAGGAGGAGTCGACATAACCGAAACCGGGCAAAGCGTAGTTTCGTCTGAACTCCCTGAAAGTACCACGGGATCGGGGTACCAAGAGGACAGCGGTGGCTCCTACTTCCTTTACTGAGGCGGAGGGGCCGCCGCGGGCGACGCCGCATACATGGTCGCGCGTACGGGTGCACATGGATGCGCGCACCCCGCTTATCGATCCTGCTCGGGCCTGCCACCTGGGGTCCCATGCCCCTGCGGGTGCCACGCGTGGGTGCCACAGGGTGCGACGGAGGGGTGCCACGACCGTGGCACCCTTCCTGATCTGTAGCCCTCTCCCCAATGGTGTACGGCGGTGGGATTGAGCTCCCGGACCGAGGCGCAGTACGACGTGGTGGTCGAGACGCGTGGGGCCGGCTGGCCGGCTCCAGCAGGTTGCTAGTGATGCTAGCCAAAAATTGGCTAATGTCTTAGACGACATCGAACGACGGGCCTAGGTTGCGAGCTATGCGAACTCCCTTCGAAGCGATCCTCGACCAACCCGACATCGTCGAGAACCTTGACGACCTCGAGGTCGAGTCCACCACCTACCACGCCACCGCCACCCGCACCGGAAGGCAGTGGACCGTCACCGTCAACGACCTCCCCGAGGGACGCGCCGTCCAGGCCCAAGGCGCCACCTGGACCGACGCCGAACAGAACGCACTCACCTGCGTCATCGACCTGCTTCAGGCTGAGCCCCACACGGTAAACATCCACCTCGCCCCCAATGACGAGGAAGCCGCGGCCGCCCTGGCCGCCGTGACCGAAGCGCGCGTCGCACGCGCCTATGCCGAGCAGGCCGAGCGGGACGCGGTCCGCCAAGCCGCGCGCATCCTGACCGATAAGGGGTGGACCACCCGCGACGCCGGCGGTGCGCTCCGCCTGTCGCACCAGCGGATCTCTCAGTTGGCTCCGCGCACCACTGCATGAACTGCAAGCGTTCTACCGTGCGGAGTGGACACACCGCACCTCTCGGGCTGGTTACCTCACACAAGGGGGCTGGTGTCGGCCCCCGGCTGCTCACGCCGCCGGGGAGGCCTTTGCGTTCCGGTCGCGTCTGCCGCCGGTTGCTGTTGCGCCTCCCACCATTTGTCCGAGACAGTCCGGAGCGCGGCCCGGGAGTAGATGACTGCGGTGTGGTACGTACGCAGCAGGTCGGCCGACCGCCAGAGATCATCGTGTGCCAGGTATCGCCGACCCGGGGACCAGGAGTACAGCATCGCCGCCGCCCAGGTGTCGTCGTCCATGAGGACCTCGACCGGCCGCGGCGACTGGACCGGGGTGTAGGTGTCGACCCGGTATGGGCTGCCGGGGGGCGGGGGCGAGCATCGGCCGGTATCGAACACCTGATGGAACACGATGAAGCGCCCCTCTAGTTTGCAGGGGAGCGGGGCGCAGAAGGGAGCGGGTCACCGCCATGCCAGATTGCCCGGATCCTCGCCCCGGGCGGTCCACTCGGAGGCGGGGCGTGCTTGCTGACAGTGCTCAGGCCCCTCCTGAACAACCCGATGCCGCAAAGCGAAGAGCGGCCCCGGCCCTCTGAAGAGGACCGGGGCCATGCGCTGCCCCTTAGGCCGGAGCTCATGCGCCACGGGCGCGCTCGATCGGGGCGATCGAAGCCAGCGGCCAGGCTAGCGGCGCAACCGCGCGGCCGCCCGGAGCGTGATCCGCGATCGCGTCGACGGTGAGCCTCCAGGGAACGCCCATCACCTGTTCGAAGTCCGGAGAATCAGGTCAGGCAGGAATTGTCGGCCGGCTCGTTACTGGTTGCTGATCCAGCCGAATGCTGAAGGCCCGCAATTGTACAGTTGCATCCAGTAAAGACCGTAGAGCCCGTTAATCTGCCCGCTACCGTGCCGGAATGCGCCTATTCTCCCCGACCCGACGAGAACGCCGGTCTGATAGTCCCATACCTCCCAGCTACAGCCTATTCCTGAGACGCTGGAATCGAGATTCCATTTGATGTAGTTCCGCCCAACCCACGAGGGGATGATGGCCGTGCTGCAGTAGCTGGTGGTTACGGTGCAGCTCGTGCTGTCCGCGCTCGCCGGTAAGGCAGCGACCGTGCTTACGCCCGCTACCAATGCCGCGACACTTGCACCTCGGACCAGGGTCTTGAATAGTTTATTCATTCTTCCCCCATTGCTCTGCGGAACGCGTGTGGATCAAGCATGCGACACGCTGGCATTGGGCGCAAGAGGGAAAATTCGGATTTCAGCGTGCGGGCTCCCCATCAGCGAGTTTGGGCGGAATTTGCTCTCCTAAAGCCCGACAGGCCCAACTGGCCCCGGGCACAGCGACGCCCCCGCCCTCCCGGGGGAGGACGGGGGCGTGCGTGTCCCTGGGCGCTCTCACGGTACGGCGGGGAGCGCCCAGCGGCTACGGGCGCGTGCGCGATGACGGGTCGGACTGAGCGGCGTTGGGCACGACGTATGCGATGCCGAGCGCCCCGAGCACGGCCAGGCCGATCGTGACCCACTCGCCCTGCGAGACGACGTTGTCGCCCATCGCGGTGACGAACGCCGCGAGGCCCGCGGACGCCGCGGACACGATGGCCTTCGCGCAGGAACCGATCTTCATGTGCTACCTCCGTTGGAGGGCAGGGCCGCCGATCCAACCGGCGGCCACGTCTCAGGTGATCGGGGCCTCCCACGCGACCCGCCAGGTGTGCTCACCGACGACGCCGTCGACGTCGAGGCCCTTCTCGGCCTGGAACCGCATCGCGACGTCGCGGGAGTCCGGGCCGTACATCCGGTCGGCCTCGATGTCCCAGCCGCGGCGGCGCATCTGCTGCTGCCAGGTCTGCACGTCGTCGCCGACGGTGAGCGGCGGGTACTGCGGGAGCCGGCCGGGCCACGGCGGCGCCGGCGGCTCCGGGGGCGGGTCAGGATCACCGCCGGGGCGAGGGGCGCCGGCCTTGACCCAGGCGTACAGCTTCGGGCCGGGGCAGTCGGTCGAGTAGCCGTCACGGTGGCCCTTGATCTCGTGCCCGGCGGCGCCCTCACGGCGCAGCCAGGCGATCGGGTCGAGGATCCCGAGCAGCATGGCGTCGTTCGGCTCCACCAGGCCCGCGTTGCCGACGAGGCCGAGCACGGCGTAGTGGCCGGAGTTGAGACAGGGTCCGTTCGCTGCGGGGAGGTGGTGCGGCCGCGGCCGACGAACACCTTCCGATGCGGGTAGCCGATGTCGAGCCATGCGGTAGCGAGTGAGTACGGTTCCGGGCGCCTGCGACTCCTTGAGTTCGGCCAGCCACGCGGAGATCGCGCCTTTGGTCAGCACGAAAGACGCGGCTAAGTAACCCAAGCGCCGGGAAACAACCGGTCTGGGTTATCGGGCGAGTGAGCGCTGTGCTAGAAGGTACGACAGGTCATCCGACATCATTTCCCGTGCTAGAGGGCCTCGCCCTGCTGGGCTGCACGCGCATCGGCTCGCCGGGCATCTTCGGATAGTTCGGCGGGTACGGCATGTCGCCCCGCTCGTCGGCCTGGAACCACTCCAGCAGCGTGTCGATCGCGTACGACCGGTCGTCGATGGCCCGCTGCACGTCGCCCAGCTTCGCGAAGCGCGCGGGCATGGTGCGGAGGTCGAAGTCGCGGGGATCGCAGTCGGCCAGCTCCTCCCAGGTCACGGGCGCGGAGACCAGGGCGTCCGGCCGGGCCCGCACCGAGTAGGCCCCGGCGACCGTGCGGTCCCTGGCGTTCTGGTTGAAGTCGATGAAGACCTTCTCCCCGCGCTCCTCCTTCCACCAGGCGGTGGTCGCGAGGCCGGGGGCCCGCCGTTCGACCTCCCGGGCGAACGCGATCGCGGAGTACCGGACCTCGGTGAACGTCCACCGGGGCTCGATCCGCACGGTGATGTGGATCCCCCTGTTGCCGGAGGTCTTCGGGAAGCCGGTCATGCCGAGCTCGTCGAGGACCTCCCGGGCCGTGAACGCCACCTTGCGGGCCTCCTCGAACGAGGTGCCCGGCTGCGGGTCGACGTCGATCCGCAGCTCGTCCGGGTGCTCCAGGTCGGGGCGGCGGGCGTGCCAGGGGTGGAAGTCGATCGTCCCCAGGTTGGCGCACCAGGCGAGCCCGGCCACCTCGGTCGGGCAGAACGCGTCCGCGGACCGCCCGCTGGGGAACCGCACGGTGACGGTCTCGATCCACTCGGGGTGCTTGGGCATGCGCTTCTGGTAGATGGCCTCGGACTCCACCCCGTCGGGGTGCCGCTTGAGGTACGTCGGCCGGTCCCGCAGCGCGCGCAGCGCCCCCTCGCCGACGCTCACGTAGTACTCCACCAGGTCGCGCTTGGTGGCCCCGATGGCCGGGAAGTAGATCTTGTCCGGGTTGGTGACCTTGACGACCCGGTCGCCGACCTCGAGTTCGATGTAGGGCGAAGCCATGATGAGGACCCTACCCGTGAAGTCGTGGCCCGTCCCGGGCTGCCAACGGCGGCCGGACCGGGAGCTCCCACGAGGGCGCCCGATGTCCGGCGCCGTCTCGTGGTCGCGGGCTGGCGGCGGCGCTGGCGCGCCGCCCCGCGACGGAACGGACCACGACGAGGCCGCGCTCGCGCGGCGCCCCCAGCCGCCGGGCGGGCGTCCAGCACGGGTCGGGTGCATCGCCGCGCCGACGGCGGGACGGGCCGACCCCTCCCTCACGGAAGGACGATCTGCCTCCTCACCTGAGAAGACGCAGGAAGACCGGCGAAAGGATGCCTCGCCGGGGAAGAAGTCCCCCGGGAAGATCCCACGCGGTCCGGCGGTTCCCGTTACGTAATCCCCGAGAGGGGCCCCGTGCTTAGGCTGGTGGACATGGACAAGGTCATCAAGAGCGACGCCGAGTGGCGGGTCCAGCTGTCGCCGGAGGAGTTCCGCGTCCTGCGGCTGGCGGGGACCGAGCGGCCCTTCAGCGGCGAGTACGTCGACACCAAGACGGTGGGCGTGTACTCCTGCCGCGCCTGCGGCGCCGAGCTGTTCCGGTCGGAGGCGAAGTTCGACTCCCACTGCGGGTGGCCGTCGTTCTTCGAGCCCAGCGAGTCGGACGCGGTGACGCTGCTCGAGGACGACTCGCTCGGCATGCGGCGGGTGGAGGTCCGCTGCGCGCGCTGCGATTCCCACCTCGGGCACGTCTTCCACGGCGAGGGCTACCCCACCCCGACCGACGACCGCTACTGCATCAACTCGGTCTGCCTGACGCTGCGGCCCGCCGAGTGACGCGGCCGGGTCACCTGGGCTTGGGGTGGGTGACCCGGCAGTCGGAGTCGTCCGGGCCGAGGACGTTGGCGAGCACCGGGTTGCCGTTCTCGCCGAACTTGGCCTGGACGAACACCACGGGGTTGGCCTCCCCGCGCTCGGACAGGTACTCCAGCCCCCGCTTGCACAGCGTGATGGCGTCCTTGGAGTTGCCGGCGTCCTCCGGCAGGTTCGTGTAGATCCGCAGGTAGCGGCCGGTGGTGCGGATGTCCTTGACCCGCTTGGACGCGTGGTCGTTCCACCTGCCCCTGAAGTAGGCGGCGGCCGTCGCGTCGGTGTACCTGGACGGGCCCGACGCCTTCTTCTCGTTCTTGACGGCCTTCCCGGCGTCGGCGGAGTCGGCCTTGGCGCCCGTCTCCACGCTCGCGACGGTCAGCTCCCCCGCCGGGCTCGGCTTGGGAGCCGCGACCAGACGGGACGGCCCGGCGTCCCGGTGGGTCAGCGGACCCGCCACCGCGAGGGCTCCGACCGTGAAGGCGGCCACCCCCAGGGACACCTCGACGACGCGTGGACGGGCCCGCCTCCTGCGGCGGCGCCCCCTGGAACGTGCCAGTCGGCTCGACACTCTGCCTCACAAAGACCTTGATGCGTGGTCACAGTATGGCAAAGAACGGCGGCCATCAAAGCCGTTTCCGACATTTCGCGCACGGTTCGCCGAGATGTCCGGATTCCCAGCGGTTACGGCAGGGCCGCCACGAGCTCCGCCACCGGCTTGCGGGTGCCGGTGTAGAAGGGGATCTCGACGCGGGTGTGCCGCCTCGCCTCCGCGCCCCGCAGGTGACGCATCAGGTCGACGATGCGGTGCAGTTCGTCGGCCTCGAAGGCGAGCATCCACTCGTAGTCGTTGAGCGCGAAGCAGGCGACCGTGTTTGCCCGCACGTCGGGGTAGTCGCGGGCCATCTTCCCGTGCTCGGCGAGCATGGTGCGGCGCTCGGAGTCCTCCAGCAGGTACCACTCCAGCGACCGGACGAACGGGTAGACGCACACGAAGCCCCTCGGCTCCTCCTCGGCCAGGAAGGCCGGGATGTGCGACTTGTTGAACTCGGCCGGCCGGTGCAGGGCCATGGCCGACCACACGGGCTCGGCGGCGCGGCCCAGGGCCGTACGGCGGAACCGGGTGTAGACCTCCTGCAGGTCCTCCGCGGAGGGGGCGTGCCACCAGAACATGAAGTCGGCGTCGGCGCGGAACCCGGCGACGTCGTAGCAGCCCCGGGTCACCACGTCCTTGCCGGCCGACTGGGCGAGCAGTTCCTCGACCTCGGCGGCGACGCCCTCGCGTCCCTGCGGCAGCTGGTCGCGCAGCCGGAACACCGACCACATCGTGTAGCGGATCACCTGGTTCAGGTCGCGTGCCTTGGGCCTCGGGGTGCGCTCGGTCATGGCTCCATTGTGCCCGTACGGGCGGCCGGTCCGCCGCCCGGCCTGGCCGCGGGGGCCTCCAGAACGCTCCAGGAGGCCACGCCCGTCAGGGGCCGCCGAGCTGGTCAGGCGGAGGCCGCCGCGAGCCCCTCGAGGTGCTCCAGGACGCGCAGGGCCGCCGTACGGCCGGTGGCGACGCAGGCCGGGATGCCGAGGCCGTCGTAGGCGGCCCCGCAGACGGCCAGGCCGGGGTGGCGGGCGATCTCCGCGCGGACCCGCGCGACGCGGTCGAGGTGGCCGACGTCGTACTGCGGGAGCGAGCCGCCCCACCGGGTGACCCGGGTGTCGAGCGGCAGCCCGCGCACCCCCATGACCTCGGTCATCTCGTTCATCGCGAGAGCCACGAGCTCGGCGTCGTCCCGCTGGAGCACCTGCTCCTCCCCCAGGCGGCCGATGGAGCACCGTACGACGACGAGGTTGCGGTCCGCCTCCGCCAGGTGGGGCCACTTCACCGTGCTGAACGTCGCGGCCTTCACCGGGCGGCCCTCGACCGGCGGGACCAGGTAGCCGCTGCCGGACGGCGCCTCGGGGAAGGCCGTCCTCGGATAGGCGAGCGTGACGATCGCCACACTCGCGTACTCGATCCGCGCCAGCTCCGCGGCCGCCTTCGGAACTTCGCGGCTCAGCAGCCGGGAGGCGGGGCGGGCGGGCACGGCGAGGACGACGGCGTCCGCGTCGACGACCTCCTCGTCCCGAGTGGGGCCGGTGACCAGCCGCCAGCCCTCCAGGGTGCGGACCAGGTCGCGCACGGTGACGCCCGTGCGGACGTCGGCGCCGGACGCCTTCGCCACGGCGGGCGGCAGCGCGCCGAGGCCGCTCCTGACGGTGGTGAAGACCGGCCCGGCGTCCGCGGGCGCGTCCGCCACGATGGCCCGGGCGGCCCCCAGCAGCGACCGCTCCGTCCGGGCGGCGGCGGCGACCCGGGGCATGGTCGCCTCCAGCGACAGCTGGTCGGACCGGCCGGCGTAGACCCCGCCGAGCAGCGGCTCGATCAGCCGGTCGACGATCTCGCCGCCCAGCCGCGCCCGGACGTACGCCGCCACGGAGACGTCCGTCGTGATCGGCGACGCGGGCAGCACCTGGTCGAGGGCGGCCCGGGCGACGCCGGCCGGGGAGATCACGCCCGACCTGGCGAGCGCGAGCAGGTCGGACGGGACGCCCATCACCTGGCCGGCCGGCATCGGGTGCAGCGACCCGCGCGACAGGACGGAGGCCTGGGTGGTGCCCGGGTCGGCGAGCTCGTCGCCGAGGCCCACCAGCCGCGCCAGCTCCTTGCCCTCCGGCCGCCGGGCCAGCATCGACTCCGCGCCCTCGTCGACCGGCACGCCCGCGACCTCGGTGATGTGCAGCTTGCCGCCGATGCGGGAGGCGCCGTCGAGTACGGTCACCCGCGGGCCCGTCCCCCCGCGCCGGAGATGCAGGGCCGCGGCCAGTCCCGCGATGCCCGCGCCCACCACGACGACATGACGACCAGAGATCCCGTCCATACCCAGAGAAGTTACCGGCCGGTCTCCGCGGTCGCCGCACCGGCGGGCCGTGCCGGCGCCGGCCGCCGCGCGGACGCCCCGGGCCGGCCGTGCGGCGTCCGTGCCGACCGAACCGCGGCGCGCCAAGCGCCTCCGCCGGCGGGACGTCGCCGCTCGTGACGGCACCGTGACGGCATCGTGATCGCGGGGGCGAACTCTGGAGGCGTGGCGACCCGTGTTAAGTACATGACTCGATTCCGGTACGGCGTGGCGGCGCTGGCCGCCCTCGCCCTCCTGACAGCCGGCTGTGGAGGCCCGTACGAGCAGGCGGACTCCGCCGGCTCCTCCGGAGGCACGGCCGCCGGGGCCGCGGCCCCGGAAAAGCCCGAGGCCGCCGCGTCCGCCGCCTCCGCCGCGGACGCGGGCGGACGGCAGGCGGACGCCCAGGTCACGATCGCCCCGGCGCAGCGGTCGGTCGTCTACACGGCCGAGATGTCGATCAGGGCGAAGGACGTCGCGGCGGCGTCCGACCGGGCCAAGGCGATCGTCACCGGCGCCGGCGGCTACGTCTCCGAGGAGCGGAGCAGCGCGTTCGACGGCGGCGACCAGGCGGTGATCACGTTCAAGATCCCGCCGGAGCGCTACTCCGACGTGCTCGCCCAGCTGGGCCGGGACCTGGGCAAGCGGGTGTCGGTCCACCAGGGCGCCCAGGACGTCACCCAGGAGGTGGCGGACGTCGACAGCCGGGTGAAGTCGGCGCAGGCCACCCTCGACCAGTTCCGCACGCTGCTGTCGAAGGCCACCAAGATCGGCGAGATCATGGAGATCGAGCGGGAGATCTCCAGCCGGGAGGCCGACCTGGAGTCGCTGCAGGCCAGGCAGAAGGCGCTGGCGGCGCAGACGGGGATGGCCACGCTGACGCTCACGCTGCTCGCGGAGCCCAAGCCGAGCGCCAGGCCGTCGGAGCCGCCGTCGGGCTTCCTGGCCGGCCTGCGGTCCGGCTGGCGGGCCCTGACGACGTCGACCCAGATCGCCCTGACCGTGTTCGGCGCGCTGCTCCCCTGGCTCGTGCTGATCGCCGTGGTCTGGGTCGTCACGCTGGTCCTGTGGCGCCGGCTCCGCCGCACGTCCCCGTTCGCGCCTCCGCAGCCGCCCGGTCATCCCGGGGGCCGGCAGGGCCCGCCGCCCCCGCCCGGTCATCCGGCGGGCTGGCAGGGCCCGCCGCCCCCGCCGGTGCCGGTCGGCGCCCCGGCGGGCCGGGGCGGGCCGGACTCCCCGGAGGAGCCCCCGCCGGCCGCGTGACCCCGCCGGTCAGGGCCGGGCTCCCCGCAGGAGCCCTGCCCGCCGCGCGGCCCGGGTGGGTCAGCGCGCGGACGCCTCGTGGACGAGGTCGGTGAGCCGGGCGAGCTGGTCGGGGTCGGTCGAGGGGAGCACGCCGTGGCCGAGGTTGAACACGTGCCCCTCGGCCACCCGGCCGCGCTCCAGCACCTCGCGGGCGCGCTCCTCGACGACCTCCCAGGGGGCGAGCAGCACGGCGGGGTCGAGGTTGCCCTGCAGGGCCTTCCCCGCGCCCACCCGCAGGGCGGCCTCGTCGAGGGGCACCCGCCAGTCGACGCCGACCACGTCGGCGCCGGCCTCGCCCATGACGCCGAGGAGCTCGCCCGTGCCGACGCCGAAGTGGATCCGCGGCACACCGAGGTCGGCGAGTCCGGCGAAGATCTTGGCGGTGTGGGGCAGGACGTACGTCCGGTAGTCCTGCGGCGCGACGGCCCCGACCCAGGAGTCGAACAGCTGGACCGCCGAGGCGCCGGCTTCCGCCTGCACCCGCAGGAACGCCAGCGTGATCGCGCCGAGGCGGTCCATGAGCTCGTGCCACAGCTCCGGATCGCCGTACATCATGGCCTTGGTGCGGTCGTGGTTCTTCGACGGCCCGCCCTCGATCAGGTACGACGCCAGCGTGAAGGGCCCACCGGCGAACCCGATCAGCGGCGTCCCCCCGAGCTCCTTGAGCAGTGCCTCCACGGACTCCGTGACGTACGGCACGTCGCCGGGCTCCAGCGGCCGCAGGACCGCGGCCCCCGCGCGGTCGCGGATCGGGGTGGCGACGACGGGGCCGACGCCCGGCTTGATGTCGAGGTCGACGCCGATCGCCTTGAGCGGGACGACGATGTCGCTGAAGAAGATGGCCGCGTCGACGCCGTACCGGCGGACGGGCTGCATGGTGATCTCGACGACCAGGTCCGGCGTCGCGCAGGCGGTGAGCATCTCGACGCCCTCGCGGGCCCGCCGGTACTCGGGGAGCGAACGGCCCGCCTGGCGCATGTACCAGACCGGGGTGTGCGGGACGGGCTCGCGCCGGCAGGCGCGGACGAAGACGGAGTCGGCCAGCTGGGGATTCACCCTCCCAGCGTGCCATGCCGGGACACCCCCCGGCACCACGCGCCGACCTGGAGTCCCTGAATCGAGCGGGCACGGCCCTCGTGTCGGTATGGTGAATCCCTCCCCTTCGCGTGAGTGTTCTCACAGCTCGGCAATGTGTTCGCCAATCGGCGTCCCGGCATCGATTCCAATGCCACTTTCGAGACACGCCGAGCGCGTTGCGGGGAAATGTCGGCGGGACGTGCCAACGTCGGATCAGTCCCGAGCTACCGACACGACCGTGGATCCGACGAGAGGCCCCGGAGCGATGACTTCGATGTGGAGTTCCCCCGAACGCCGCACTGAGCTCGAACGCCGCGCCGCGCAGCGCGCCGGCGGCGCCGAGCGCGGCTTCGCGCAGCCGTCCCGTCCGGGCGGCCGCGACGACGGTCCGGGATGGGCGCGCGTGGACCGCGGATCAGCCCCGCTGTCTGTGACGGCCACGGCTTGACGACCACCCATGCCCCCCACAGCCATCCCCCTGCTTCGTGCCATCCCGAATCCGACCTACGCTTCGGTCATGACCCTCGGTGAGCCGCCCGCCCCTCCCGCCGCCTTCCGGCGCGCGCTGGAGACGCTGCGCCCCGCCGAGGTGCGGCCGGAGATCGAGCTCGAGGACATTCCGGCGCCCCAGCGCCTCGCCCCCTACTCGGGCGCGGTCGGGGCCTCGGTCTACCGTGACGACGACGAGCTCGCGGTCGGCCGCCTGATCATGCTGTTCGACCCGGACGGCCAGCGCGGCTGGGAGGGGCCGTTCCGCCTGGTCGCCTACGTCAGGGCCGACATGGAGCCGGAGATCACCACGGACCCGCTGCTCGGGCCGGTCGCGTGGAGCTGGCTCACCGAGGCCCTCGACGCGCACGGCGCGACGTACGCGGCCGTGGGGGGCACCGTCACCCGCGCGGTGTCGGAGGGATTCGGCGACAAGGCCGACGACCCCGTCACCACCGAGCTGGAGCTGCGTGCGTCCTGGTCCCCGCTGGACGAGGACCTGACGGCCCACGTGGCGGCCTGGTGCGACCTCATGTGCCTGGCGGCGGGCATCCCGCCGCTGCCCCCGGACGTCGCGGCGCTGCACCCGCGCCCCGTCCGCCGAGAAGATCCGAAAGTCCCTTAGCCCGTGACAGAACCCGAAGTCAAGCCGCTTTTGGAGCCGCGCGAGGGTATACCGGCAGTCATCGAGGACCCGGCGGAGCTCGCGACCGCCGTCGAGGCCTTCGCCCGGGGCGCCGGGCCCGTCGCCGTGGACGCGGAGCGCGCCTCCGGCTACCGCTACAGCGGCCGCGCCTACCTCGTCCAGCTGCGGCGGGCGGGGTCGGGCACCGCGCTCGTCGACCCGGTCGCCTGCCCCGATCTGAGCGCGCTCGACGCCGCCCTCGACGGGGCCGAGGTCGTGCTGCACGCCGCCAACCAGGACCTGCCGTGCCTGGCGGAGCTGGGCTTCCGGCCGCGCCGGCTGTTCGACACCGAGCTGGCCGGACGGCTCCTGGGCTACGAGCGGGTCGGGCTCGGCACGATGGTCGAGGTGGTCCTCGGGCTGCGGCTGGAGAAGGGCCACTCGGCCGCCGACTGGTCGACCCGGCCGCTGCCGGAGGCCTGGCTGCGCTACGCGGCGCTCGACGTCGAGGTGCTGGTGGAGCTGCGCGACGTCCTCCACGAGGAGCTGGCCGCCAGCGGGAAGCTCGAGTGGGCCATGGAGGAGTTCGCCGCGATCCTGGCCGCCCCGGCGCTGCCGCCGCGGAACGACCCCTGGCGGCGCACCTCCGGCATCCACCGGGTGCGGACGCTGCGGGGGCTCGCCATCGTGCGGGAGCTGTGGACGCTGCGCGACGAGATCGCGCGGGAGGCCGACCTCGCCCCGGGCCGCGTGCTGCCCGACGCCGCGATCGTGCAGGCCGCGCTCGACCAACCGCGCACCACGAAGGCGCTCACCGAGATCGCCTCGTTCACCGGCCGCAGCGCCCGCCGGCACCTGCGCGACTGGCTCGCCGCGGTGAACAGGGCGCGCACGATGCCGGAGGCGGCGCTGCCGCAGCCGGTGGGGCCGGGCGACGGCCCTCCCCCGGCCAACCGGTGGGCCGACCGCGACCCGGCCGCCGCCAAGCGGCTGTCCGCGGCCCGCGCCGTCGTCGCCGCGCTCGCCGACGAGCACCGCATGCCGACCGAGAACCTCGTCCAGCCCGACGCCATACGGCGGCTCACCTGGGAGCCCCCGGCCGAGATCACCGAGGAGACGGTCGCCGCGCGGCTGCGCGCCCTCGGCGCCCGCGAATGGCAGATCGGGCTGACCGCCCATCCGCTGGCCAAGGCCCTCGAACGGCTCGAGATCAAGGGAGAGGTCTGAGGTGGCCGATCAGGGGTACGGCCCGAACGTCGTCTCCCCCTTCGGGTACGGCCTGCACCACGTCCAGCTCGCGATCCCGCCCGGCTCCGAGGACGCCTGCCGGGCCTTCTACGTCGGCGTCCTCGGCCTGACCGAGATCCGCAAGCCGCCCGAGCTGGCCGCGCGCGGCGGCCTGTGGGTGCGGGCCGACACGCTGGAGATCCACCTCGGCGTGGAGGAGGACTTCCGCCCCGCGCGCAAGGCGCACCCGGGCATCCTGGTGACCGGCCTCGACGACCTCGCCGCGCGCCTGGTGGCCGCCGGCGTCGAGGTCGCCTGGGATGCGCACTTCCCGGGCCACCGCCGCTTCTACGCCCACGACAACGTCGGCAACCGGCTCGAATTCCTCTCCCCGGAGACCTGACCGGCACGTACGACCAGCCCTCCACCGCTACGTGAAGCTCCTGGACGTACGCGACCCGGCAGCGGCCGGCGTACGTCCAGGAGCCTCCTCTCCCGGCAGGGGTGTCTCTACCGCGCGGCCATGGGCCGCTCGTGATCAGACCGCATCGTCGTCGGTCACGACGAGCCGGGCGAAGCCGTTCCCGATCGTCGCGTTGACCGGCACCGAGGCGACCACCTGGTACGACTGCGGCGCGGACGCCACCGCGGTGTCGCCGTTGACGGGCACCTGGAAGGTCGCCTGCGGGGACCCGGCCGGGATGACGACCTCCTGCGCCGCCGAGGCGACCACCGGGGCGCCCCCGGTCGCGATCGTCTGGATCTGGACCGTCACCGGCGTGGCGCTCTTCCTCGACAGCCGCACCGTCATCGTGGCCGTGCCCGGGCCGTCGCCCTCGTCCACCGTGGCGCCCTCCACCGACACCTGCGGCAGCCTGTCGGTGCGGGCCTCACCCGCGGCCTCCGTGGTGAACGCGACGTCGGCGAGGTAGACCGCGCCCGTCTGAGTCGCACCCGAGATCCGGATCTCGCTGATCTGCTGCGGCTTGACGCCGGTGAGCGAGCTCAGCGGGACGCGCACCGTGCGCAGCCAGGTCTTGGGCAGCGGCGAGGCCGTGCCGGGGAACGCCGTGAGCGCGTCGCTGACCTCGGACACCTTGACCGTGCGGGACGCGCCGTGCTTGTCGACGATCTCGACCGCGAGGTCCACGTCGCCGGTCGCCGTCTCGTCCCTCGCGGTGCGGAAGGTGAGCGCGTCGTACTGGGAGACGTTCTGGTCCCGCTTGTCGAGCGGCACCGTCACCGTGCCCGTGGGGTCGCTCCAGGAGAACCGCAGCACCGGTGTCGAGGCGACGTTGTTCGCGTACGTCGCGGGCGTCCAGGACGGCGCCTGCGCGGTGGTCAGCGTGGAGGCGCAGGACGGCAGGCCGCTCTGCGGCGAGCGGTCCAGCATCCCGGCGCAGACGGCCGCGGTGGCCGAGCCGGAGACCGACGGCGCGAGCGACGTGAAGGAGGCCACGTCGAAGCGCTTGCCGGCGGGCGCCTGGGCGACGGCGTGCACGACGGCCCGCCCGGCGGAGGCGGTCGTGCCGCCGCTGCCGTCGAACAGCGGCAGCAGGCCCTGCTCGCCGCCCTGGACCAGGCGGAAGAACCCCGCGATGTACGCGGTGCCGACGGCGTACTGCTCGGCGGCGGTCAGCCGCGACGGCGCGGTGCCGCCGCAGACCGGGTCGTTGCGGTTGGACCAGTCGTCGGACGCGGGCGCGTGCGCCACCCCCGGGGTCCACTCGGTGTTGAAGAAGTTGTGGTCGGCGCCCATGACCATCAGCGAGGAGCGGAAGGCCGGGTCGTCGTCCTCGGCGTATCGGGAGTCGTCGTAGAAGTGCTGGCCCTGCTGGTTGGAGACGTCCCCGTCGCAGTAGGGCAGGATGACGGCCATCGGCGTGCCGGGCAGGGTCGCCCGTGCGAAGTCCGTGGGCGCGAGCGGGAGCACCGCCTTGATCCCGTACGGCTTGGCCCGGCCCGCGTTCATCAGTGCGGCCTTGACGACGCCCTCGCCTCCGCGCGAATGGCCCATCAGGCCGACGTCGGCCATGTCGAGGCGGCCCTTGAACAGGCTCACGAGCTTCGCGTCGCCCACGCCCCGGTCGGCGTCGGCGAGCAGGTCGAGGTGCCGCATGACGACCTCGCCCCGGGCCAGCGCGCCCCGGTCCTCGCTGTAGGGGTTGTCGGCGGCGTTGACGCCGTTGGCGCTGACCGACACGACGACGTACCCGTGGCTCGCGAGCACGTCGGCGGGGCCGTCGTAGCCCTGGTAGCTGGCGATGGGCTGCTGCCCCGCCGGGCAGGGCCACTGGGTGTTGGACGTCGTCCAGGCCGTCGGGTTGTAGCAGGCCGAATGGCGGCCGTGCAGGAAGACGACCAGCGGGCGCTCGCCGCGGGCGCCGTCCGGCAGGTAGACCTTCGCCCGGATCTCGGCCGGGCGGCCGCCGAGCCCCTCCAGGGTGATGGCGGTGTCGCCGAGGTCGTACTCGTCGTGGGTCACGGCGTACGGACCGGGCGCGGCGGGGTCGACCGGCGCGGGATCCGGCTTGCCCGGCTTGCCGGGCGGATCGGCGGGCGGGTTGCCGGGCTTGGGCGCGGCCTTGCCGGCGGCCGCCGCGGTGGCCTCGGGCACCTCGCCGTTCCAGGCCACGCCGACGGACGACGCCGTGGCGACGGCGGGGTCGGGGGTGACGAGGGTCAGCGTCATGCCGTCGGGCGACTCCTCGGCCGGGCCGAGCGAGCGGCCGTCCGCCGCGAGCTCGGGGACGGCGTCGCGGACCGGCAGCGGCTTGCTCAGATGGAGGGTGACCCGGTGGCCGCCGCCGACGGGTTCGACGGTCCAGGCGCCGTCCTCGCCGGACGAGCCGATCGAGCCGGGCGGGGCGGCGTACGCGGGTCCCGCGAGGAGGGGGGTGGACAGGGTCGCGGCCGTGACGGCCGCGGCGAGCGCCTTGGTCCAGGCGCGCACAGGGGAGCGCATTGGTTCTTTCTCCGAGTGCAATGTCCCAAGAAATCCGCTGGCGGGAGCTAGAGGAGTGATTCTTGGGATTTGAGGGGTTGCATCCCGAATAAGATCGTCGCCGGGGACCTGTACTGATTCACCCGAGTTGCCGGCCGGTTAACGATCATTCACACGTACGGCGGGACCACTGATCCCAGTACCGGTTACCGGCCAGTAGCATAGAGAGCCGGAAGCTACCGACCAGTAGGAGCGAACCCGTGCCTGCGTCCCGTGAAGTCGTCTTCGTCGACGGCGTTCGGACGCCTTTCGGCAAGTCGGGCCCGAAGGGCCTGTACGCCGAGACGCGTGCCGACGACCTGGTAGTCCGCGTCATCCGCGAGCTGATGCGGCGCAACCCCGGCCTCCCCCCGGAGCGGGTGGACGAGGTGGCCGTCGCGGCCACCACCCAGATCGGCGACCAGGGCCTGACCATCGGCCGGTCCGCGGCGGTGCTCGCCGGCCTGCCCAAGTCGGTCCCCGGCTACGCGATCGACCGCATGTGCGCGGGCGCGATGACCGCCGTGACGACGGTCGCGGGCGGCATCGCGTTCGGCGCCTACGACGTGGCCATCGCCGGCGGCGTCGAGCACATGGGCCGCCACCCGATGGGCGAGGGCGTCGACCCCAACCCGCGGTTCCTGTCCGAGCGGCTGGTGGACGGGTCCGCCCTCGTGATGGGCATGACGGCCGAGAACCTGCACGACCGCTACCCCACGATCACCAAGGAGCGGGCGGACGCGTTCGCCGTGGCCTCCCAGGAGAAGGTCGCCAAGGCGTACGCGGACGGCAGGATCCAGCGCGACCTGGTGCCGGTGGCCACCCGCAAGGCCGCCGAGGGCTGGGGGCTCGCCACCGCCGACGAGGCGCCCCGCCCGGGCACCACGCTGGAGGGCCTGCGGACGCTCAAGACGCCGTTCCGCGCCCACGGCCGGGTCACGGCGGGCAACGCCTCCGGCATCAACGACGGCGCCACCGGGTGCGTCGTGGCCGCGCGGGACGTCGCCGAGGAGCTCGGCCTCACCCCGCGCATGCGGCTGGTCTCCTACGCCTTCGCCGGGGTGGACCCCGAGGTCATGGGCGTCGGGCCGATCCCGTCGACCGAGCGGGCCCTGCGCCTGGCCGGGCTGACGATCGGCGACATCGGCCTGTTCGAGATCAACGAGGCCTTCGCGGTGCAGGTGCTCGCGTTCCTCGAGCACTTCGGCATCGCCGACGACGACCCCCGGGTGAACCCCTACGGCGGCGCGATCGCGTTCGGCCACCCCCTCGCCTCGTCGGGCGTGCGCCTGATGACCCAGCTGTCGAGGGAGTTCGCCGAGCACCCGGACGTCCGGTACGGGATCACCACGATGTGCGTCGGAATGGGCATGGGCGGCACCGTCATCTGGGAGAACCTCGCATGAGCAACGTCGCGAACTGGAAGTCCGTCCTCGCGGGCGCGAACGCCGACGAGGTCGTCACCAGGGCCCTCGTCCGGGACGTCGAGCTGCCCTACGGCGCGGGCACGATGGCCCTGGTCACGCTCGACAACGGGCACGACCACACGAAGCCCAACACGTTCGGCCCGCACGGCCTGCTGGCGCTGGACGAGGCGCTCGACGGGATCGCGGCGCGCACCGACGTCGTCGCCGTGGGCGTGACGGGCAAGCCGTTCATCTTCGCCGTGGGGGCCGACCTCAAGGGCGCGGCCGCCGTGTCGTCCCGCGAGGAGGCCACGGCCATCGGCGCCCTCGGCCACCACGTGTTCCGGCGCCTCGGCGAGCTGCCGGTGCCGTCGTTCGCGTTCGTGAACGGCGCGGCGATGGGCGGCGGCCTGGAGATCGCGCTGCACTGCACGTACCGCACGATCTCGTCGGGCGTGCCGGCCGTCGCGCTGCCGGAGTGCTTCCTCGGGCTGGTCCCCGGCTGGGGCGGCACCCAGTTGCTCCCCCGGCTGGTCGGGCCGGAGAAGGCCCTGCGGCTCATCGTCGAGAACCCGCTGTCGCAGAACCGCATGATCAAGGGCCCCGACGCGTACGAGCTGGGCGTCGCGGACGCGATGTTCGAGCCGGCCGACTTCCTGGAGGAGTCGCTGCGCTGGGCGGCGCGGGTGCTGCGCGGCGAGGTGGCGGTGGAGCGCCGGGCCCACGTGGAGGACGACTGGACGCCCGCGATCGAGCAGGCGCGCGCGCTCGTCGACCTGAAGCTGCGCGGGGCCTCCCCCGCGCCGTACCGGGCGCTGGATCTCGTGGCGCTGGCCCGCACGGCGTCCCGGGACGAGGGCTTCGCGGCGGAGGACGAGGCCCTGGCCGGCCTGCTGATGGGCGACGAGCTGCGTGCCGGGTTGTACGCCTTCGACCTGGTGCAGCGCCGGGCCAAGCGGCCGGCGGGGGCGCCGGACAAGGCGCTGGCCCGCCCGGTCACCAAGGTCGGCGTCGTCGGCGCCGGGCTCATGGCCTCCCAGCTCGCGCTGCTGTTCGCGCGCCGCCTGGAGGTCCCGGTCGTGCTGACGGACCTCGACCAGGCCCGCCTCGACAAGGGCGTGGGCTACGTGCACGGCGAGGTCGGCAAGCTGCTCGCCAAGGGCCGCGTCACCGCCGACCAGGCCAACCGGCTGAAGGGCCTCGTGACGGGGTCGCTGACGAAGGACGCGTTCGCCGACGCGGACTTCGTGATCGAGGCCGTGTTCGAGGACATGGGCGTCAAGCAGAAGGTCTTCGCCGAGGTCGAGGAGTTCGTCTCCGCGACCTGCGTGCTGGCCACCAACACCTCCTCGCTGTCGGTCACCGAGATGGCGTCCGGGCTCCGGCACCCCGAGCGGGTCGTCGGCTTCCACTTCTTCAACCCGGTCGCCGTGCTGCCGCTGCTGGAGATCGTCCGGGGCGAGGCCACCGACGACGCGACGCTGGCGACGGCCTTCTCGGTCGGCAGGACGCTCAAGAAGTCGTCCGTGCTGGTGAAGGACGCGCCCGCGTTCGTCGTCAACCGCCTGCTGACCCGGTTCATGGGCGAGGTCACGGCCGCCGCCGACGAGGGCACCCCGCTGGAGGTCGCCGACCACGCGCTCGACGGGCTCGGCCTGCCGATGACGCCGTTCGCGCTGCTGCAGCTCGTCGGCCCGGCCGTGGCGCTGCACGTGGCCGAGACCATGCACGCCGCGTTCCCGGGCAGGTTCGGCGTGTCGGAGAACCTGGCCAAGCTGGTCGCGGCCGGCAAGCCGGGGCTGTACGGCCCCGACTTCCAGATCGACCCCGAGGCGCGGGCCCTGTTCGAGGGCGGCACGCGTCCCTCCAGCGGCGAGGAGGTCCGGCTGCGCGCGCTGCGGGCGCTGGCCCAGGAGATCCGGCTCATGCTCGACGAAGGCGTCGTCGCGGCGCCCCAGGACATCGACCTGTGCATGATCCTGGGCGCGGGGTGGCCGTTCCACACGGGCGGCATCACGCCGTACCTCGACCGGACCGGCATCGCCGAGGAGGTGACCGGCTCCCGCTTCCTGGAGCCCGGCGTGGCCTCCGTGCCGGCCTGACGCACCGGCTCGCCCGTGCGCGCCGCAGGCGATCAGGCTCGTCCGGATCGTTGACGAGCCTGACCGCCTGCGCCGTACGGCGGGTACCGGCCTGATGCGGCGCGGGCCCCGGGTCAGCGCTTGAACAGGCGCGGCGCCAGGTCGATGAGGTTCTTCTGCCACACGTCCCAGCCGTGCGGTCCGGGGGTGACCCCGTCGAACTCGTAGTGGATGCCGAGGCCGTCCAAGGTGGGCAGGGACGCCATGAAGAACGGCTGCACGAAGTCGGTCTGGTCGCCGACGTACAGGCGCAGCATCTTCGTCCCCTTGTTGATCGCCTCCGCGTCGACGCCGTCGCCGCTGCCGAACCAGGCCGAGAAGGCCGCGACGTAGGCGAACCTCCCGGGGTACGCCTTGAGCAGCCCGAGCGTCTGCACACCGCCCATCGAGAGGCCGGCGAGGGCCTGCCGGGACGGGTCGCCGGAGATGTTGTAGCGGGCGCGAGCCGCCGGAACGATGTTGTCCAGCAGTTCCTTGTTGAAGTCGGACACGTTGCCGTTGCCCATCACGACCACCATCGGCACCAGGTCCCCGTCGAGGGACTCGTGGTCGAGGATCTGCTTGGCGCGTCCCATCTCCACCCAGTCCGTGTAGCTCTGGCCGCTGCCGTGCTGGAGGTAGAGGACGGGATACGGCTCCGCGCGGCCGGCGTCGTAGCCGGGCGGGGTCCACACCAACGCGGTCCGGTCCTGATTCGCCACCGTGCTCCGGTACGTCAGGCTCTCGACCTTCCCTCCCTGGCCGGCGGGAACGTCCGAGAGCAGGCGTGACCTCTCGCCCGGGATGAAGAAGGAGCTCCAAGTCGGCTCGGAGGTCACCTTCGTCGGGTTCGACGTGTCCTTGACCGAGACCCCGTCGACGATCCACTGGTAGTAGTAGAACCACGGGTCCAGCGGACCCACGGTCACCCGCCACCGGTCGCCCTCACGGGACATCGGGACGCGCAGCCAGCTCCCGCCGGGAGCGTCGTTCGCCCACACCGTGACGTGCCTGGCGTCCTTGAGGTCCGTCGTGGTCTCGAAGGTGACGAAGCCGTCCTTCACGAACGGCGTCGGGGTGGTACCCGCCGGCGGCGGGGCGAACTCGCCCTTCAGCGGCCGGTGACCGGCGCTCGGACCGTGATCCGGCACGTCACGGAACAGCCTCGGCACGAAATCGATGAGATTCTCCTGCCAGGCGTTCCAGTTCCCTCCCGCGTCGGGGTTGACCCCGTCGAACTCGTACCTGACCCCGGCGCGCTTCAGCGCCCTCGTGAGGCGGACGGTCGCGTTGTACGCGGGATCGGTCACGTTCCCGGTGTACAGACGCAGCAGCTTGACGCCTTTGGCGTTCGCCCGGTCCACGCCGTCCAGCAGACCCGAGAAGGAGCCGGCGTAGGCGAACCGGCCCGGAGCGCTCAGCGCGGCCCGCAGCGCCCGCGTCCCGCCCTCGGCCGCACCGGCGATCGCCTGGTGCGCCGGGTCGCGCTGGACGCGGTAGTGGTCCGCGGCCGCCTTCCGGAGGTCCTTCAGGTCCTTGTCGTCATCCGGCCCGTCGCCGATCACGACCACCATCGGCTCCATGGCGCCCTGGACCGACAGGTTGTCGAGGATCTGCCTGGCCCGGCCGAGGTCGAGCCAGTCGGCGGCCCTCCCGCCGGACTGCAGGAACAGCACCGGGTAGGTCTTCGGGCCCGTGGCCGCGTATCCCGGCGGCGTCCACACCAGCGCCGACCGCTCCTTCTGCCCGGTCCGGTAGGTCAGGGTCCCGACCGTGCCGCCCTGCCCCTGAGGCACGTCCGCCAGCAGGCGCGCCGAGCCGCCCGCGACGAGGAAGGTGCTCCACAGGGGCTCGGACGCCACGCCGGCGCTGTTCGTCGGATCCTTGAGACCCTTGGTGACGTCGCCCGTGACCTGGTAGGAGTACAGCCCCGGCTTGAGCGGGCCGAGGGCCCCCCACCAGACGTCGCCCCGGCGGGTCAGCCCGTACTCCGCCCAGGCGAAGGAGGGACCGAAGTTCCCCTCGACCATCACCTCCGACACCGGGCCCACCGTGGCCTCGATGGAGGCCGCCGGGATGCTGATCGACACGTAGCCGTCGTCCGAAACCACCAGCCACGGCGTGTCCGCCACCGCCGGCCGGGGCGCGACCAGAACCGCCGCGACCGCCACGACTCCGGCGGTGATCACCGCGGAGAGCCGGCGCAACCCCGTGGGGGGCACTCCGCCGTGATGGAATAACGTCATACCGAAACTCCCCTAATGGTCGGCAGCGGTCGATCCGACAAACAGATCTGACTCGTCGGCGGAAAGCGCCATGGATACCGCGCCTGGACCACCGTCGCCACGGGCGCATTCACTCTCATTTACCCGCGAGCGTTAGAGCCGCGATTTCACGAGTCAAGGTACTTGATACCTTTTGGAAACACAAGCCTCTTTCGACCTCGTGGCCGGCCGGCCGTACGCCCGGAAAGGACGCGGCCGAATCGCGGCGAACGGCCAGGATGACGTGGTTCTGCCGGCGCGCGCTCGGGAGGCATGCCGCCATGAGAGCAGGGCGGACAAGGCGTCGCTGGGCGCGCGGGCGGCCTCGCGCCTGTCCGCTTTCCGGTGACGGGCGCGTGGTGCCCGGCGCATCACGCGAACGGCGATGGAGCGCTCTCCTCACGGCGACATAACCGGCGAGGTTTACCGGGCAACCGTTTCCGGTGCTTGACCGGTCTCTCCTTCAGAGGCGTATCGGCAGCTCAATCAGGGAAATAGTTGCGGGAAAAGTTTCGGCGATTCGGCCGGGGCCGGCGAACCGCCGTCCGGTCACGATGGGTGCGTCGCGGCGATAGCCTCTCGTGCGGACGGAACGGGAGGTTGCAGGCGTGCCGGAACTGCTCATGGGGCTCAGCCTCGGCCTGGGCGCGGGCGTCACGCCGGGGGCGCTGCTGACGCTCGTCATCACGGCCAGCCTGCGCGGCGGATTCCGGGCCGGGATGCGGCTCGCCTGCGTTCCCCTGCTGTCCGACCTGCCGGTCGTCCTGCTCAGCGTGACCGCCGTGGGCGCCATGCCGGCCGCCGCCGTACGCGTCCTGTCCGTCGTCGGCGGCCTGTATGTCGTCTACCTGGGCGTCTCGACGGCCCGGGAGGCCCGGACGGCCGAGCCCCCACGGCCGGGGGCGGACGCGCCGACGTCGGCGGCCGACGTGCTGCGCGGGGTCGTGGTCAACGTGCTGAACCCGCACCCCTGGCTGTTCTGGATCGTGGTGGGCTCGCCCCTCTTCGTGGCCGCGTGGGGACGGGCCCCGGCGTC
This sequence comes from Microbispora corallina, assembly GCF_016863035.1. Lineage (GTDB taxonomy): Bacteria > Actinomycetota > Actinomycetes > Streptosporangiales > Streptosporangiaceae > Microbispora > Microbispora corallina. Next base: position 476,070 of record NZ_BOOC01000003.1, on the reverse strand, counting down.
CGCGCTGGCGTTCCTCGCCGGCTTCTACGTGGTCCTCGTCGGCTCCAAGCTCGTGCTCGCCTGGGCCGTGGGCGCCGGCCGGCACCGGCTCACCCCCCGCGGCTACCGGCTGCTGCTCGGCGGGAGCGGCCTGCTGCTCGCCGGCGTGGGGGCCGTGCTCACACTTCGAGGACTGCTTCCGTCCTAGCCGCCACCCGGCTGCGCCGGTGGCCGTACAGGAAGTAGATCCCGGTGCCGACGAGCATCCAGACCAGGAACCGGATCCACGTCTGGACCGGCAGGTTGAGCATCAGGTAGACCGAGGCCAGCGCCGACACGACCGGCACCACCGGCACGAACGGCGTGCGGAACGCGCGGGGCAGGTCGGGCCGGGTCCGCCGCAGGATCACCACGGCGATCGCCACGACGACGAACGCGAACAGCGTGCCGATGTTCACCAGCTCCGCGATGGCGCTCAGCGGGATCAGCGCGGCGAGCAGCGCCGTCGCGCCGCCGATGAGCATCGTGATCCGGTACGGCGTGCGGTACCGGGGGTGGACCCGGGCGAGGGGCCGCGGCAGCAGGTTGTCGCGGCACATGGCGAACAGCACCCGGCTCTGGCCCAGCATGAGGATCATCACGACCGTGGTGAGCCCGGCGATGGCGCCGACGCTGATCAGCGTGGCGATCCACGACTCCCCCACCGACTGGAACGCGTCCGCGAGCGGCGCCGACACGCTCAGCGACGAGTAGTGCTGCATGCCGACGACCACGAGCGACACGGCGACGTAGAGGACCGTGCAGATGACCAGCGAGGCGATGATGCCGACCGGCAGGTCGCGCTGCGGGCGCCTTGTCTCCTCGGCCGCGGTCGCCACCACGTCGAACCCGATGTACGCGAAGAACACGAGCGCCGCGCCGGTGAAGATGCCGAAGACGCCGTACGCCACGGGCGTCACACCGAAGAGCACCTGGATGAGCGGGGCCTGCAGGCCGCCCTTGCCCTCGATGAGATGGGAGGGCGGGACGAACGGCCGGTAGTTGGCCCCCTTCACGAAGAACATCCCGGCGACGATCACGAGCATGACCACGCAGAGCTTGATCGCGACCATCACGGCGTTGAAGCGGGCCGACAGCTTGATCCCGGCGACCAGCACGCCGGTCAGCAGCAGCACGATCACGGCCGCGGGGATGTTGAAGGTCGCGTGCTCCCCCGCCAGCGACTCCGGCAGGTCGATCCCGAAGTTCTTCAGGAGGGAGGCGAAGTATCCCGACCATCCGGAGGCGACCACGGCCGCGCCGAGGGCCATCTCCAGCATCAGGTCCCACCCGATGATCCACGCGGGGAACTCGCCGATCGTCGCGTAGGCGAACGTGTAGGCCGAGCCGGCCACCGGCACGGTCGAGGCGAACTCGGCGTAGCAGAGGGCGGCCAGCGCGCAGACGATCCCGGCGACCACGAAGGACAGCGCGACCGCCGGCCCCGCCGTGTTGCGGGCGGCGACGCCCGTGAGCACGAAGATGCCGGTTCCCACGATGACGCCGACGCCGAAGACGGTCAGGTCGAGCGCGCTCAGGCTGCGTCTGAGCCGGTGCTCGCCGCCCTCGGCGTCCTGGATCGACTGCTCAACCGACTTCGTCCGGAAAAGGCTCATCCGCAGCTCCCTCAATGAGGTCGATGACCTGCAGACTTCCCCGGCGCGCCGGTATTACTCCCGGTTTGTCAGTCGGTTGGCTGAACCTGTCGGACGGGATGGCTCTCCAGCACCGGCGTGCGCCGGGCGACCGCCTCGGTGATCTGGCGGGCGAGGTCCTGCCCGGTCAGGCCGATGTCGCTGAGGATCTTGGCTCGCTTGGCGGGGTCGAGGAAGCGCTGCGGGATGCCGTACGTGCGGACCGGGACGTCCACGTCGGCGTCGCGCAGCAGCCGCGCCACGGCGTCGCCGACGCCGCCGACCCGGCCGTTGTCCTCCACCACCGCGACGAGCTTGTGCGCCGCCGCGGCCAGCACGAGGGCCTTGTCGAGCGGCCTGACCCAGCGGGGGTCGATCACCGTGGCCGAGATGCCCTGGGCGTCCAGGAGGCTCGCGGCGTCCAGGCACGCCTCCGCCATCGAGCCGACGGCCACGAGCAGCACGTCTCCGTCGCCCGCGCGCAGCACGTCCATCTCGCCCAGCCTGCCCACGGCCTCGATGTCGCGGGGCAGCGCGCCCTTGGGGAAGCGCACGACCGACGGGCCGTCCTCGATCGCCACGGCCTCGCCCAGCAGCTCGCGCAGGCGCACGCCGTCGCGCGGCGCGGCCAGCGCCAAACCGGGGACGACCTGGAGGATCGACATGTCCCACATGCCGTTGTGGCTCGGGCCGTCGTCGCCCGTGACGCCCGCCCGGTCGAGCACGACCGTGACCGGCAGGCGGTGCAGCGCCACGTCCATCAGGAGCTGGTCGAAGGCACGGTTGAGGAACGTCGCGTAGACGGCGACCACGGGGTGCACGCCGCCGAGCGCGAGGCCGGCGGCGCTCGTCAGCGCGTGCTGCTCGGCGATGCCGACGTCGTAGACGCGGTCGGGGTAGGCCTCGGCGAACGCGGCCAGGCCCGTCGGGTGCAGCATGGCCGCGGTGATCGCGACCACGTCGTCCCGCTCGGCGCCGATCTTCACCAGCTCCTCGCTGAACACGTTGGTCCAGCTGTGCGGCTTGGGGCGCTCCTCGCCGGTCAGCGGGTCGAACGGCTGCGGCGAGTGGAAGCAGTCCTCGTCGTGGTTCTCCGCGGGCGAGTAGCCGTACCCCTTGCGCGTGAGGACGTGGACGATGACGGGCCCGCGGAAGGCGCGGGCGCGGCGCAGGGCGGCCTCCACGGCCCCCTCGTCGTGGCCGTCGATCGGCCCGACGTACTTGAGCCCGAGGTCCTCGAACATGACCTGCGGCGCCAGGATGTCCTTCAGGCCCTTCTTGACGCCGTGCAGGGTGTCGTAGAGGGGCGGCCCGACGAGCGGCACCCGGCCGAGGTTGTTCTTGACCAGCTCGAGCGCGTGCTCGTAGCCCTGGGTCATCCGCAGGGACGACAAGTGGGAGGCGAGCCCGCCGATCGTCGGCGAGTAGGAGCGGCCGTTGTCGTTCACCACGATGATCAGCGGGAGGTCCTTGCGGCCCGCGATGTTGTTCAGGGCCTCCCAGGCCATCCCGCCGGTGAGCGCGCCGTCCCCGATGACGGCCACCACCGTGCGCCCGGTCTCGCCGCGCAGCGTCAGCGCCTTGGCCAGCCCGTCGGCGTAGGAGACCGCGGTGGAGGCGTGGGAGTTCTCGATGAAGTCGTGCTCGGACTCGGCCCGGCTCGGATACCCCGACAGGCCGCCCTCCTGCCGCAGCGTGCCGAACGCGCCGGCCCGCCCGGTGAGCATCTTGTGGACGTACGCCTGGTGCCCGGTGTCGAACAGGATGGGGTCGCGCGGCGACTCGAAGACCCGGTGGAGGGCGATCGTGAGCTCGACGACCCCCAGGTTGGGGCCGAGGTGACCCCCGGTGCGGGCGACGGAGGAGACCAGCAGCTCCCGGATCTCCGCGGCCAGGCGCGGCAGGTCGGCCGCGTCGAGGCGCTTCACGTCGAGCGGGTCCTTGATCGTCTCCAGAATCCCCACCGCTCATCCTCTCCCGCTCGCCATCGAACAGACCGAGTGTAGTTCGCTTACCGCGCCGCCCTTCCAGGGGCTGCACTGAACCTCGACATACGTTCTCACGAACCATTTGCATTCTGCTTTACCCGTCGCTTACTTCTGCCCTACGCTCCTGATCTCGTGCGGAAAACCCTGATTACGGTGTGTTCGGGTTGTTCGGCACGTTTCCGATGACACTCTGTGCGCTGGGGATGCCCACTCATGATTCGCGTAAGCCTCCGCACGATGGCCGTGGCCGTCGCCGCGGCGGCCACCGTCCTCTCCCTCACCAGTACGGCAGGGGCCTCGTCCGCGGCCGCATCCGCGCCCGCAGCCGCCCGGCCGGTCCCCAAGGGAACGGGAGCGCTGACCAAGAACCCCATCTACAAGACGGGGGAGTTCGACTTCACGGAATGCAAGGAGCTCGACCGCCAGCCGGACGACGTCGACTCCTACAAGCTCTACCTCGACCACCTGCTCGACTGCCTGAACCTGTCGTGGGGCGAGGAGTTCCGGCAGGCCGGGCTGACGTTCGCCAAGCCGAAGGTGAGGTACATCACCCACTCGGTCAGGACGGGCTGCGGCAAGTACCCGGCGAACTACGCGGCGGGGATCTACTGCGAGATCGACGAGACCATGTGGATCATGATCTCGAAGTACCAGCTCGCCGACCCGTCGGAGTTCGAGCTGTTCCAGGTGATCGCCCACGAGTACGGCCACTTCGTCCAGGACCGTGTGGGCATCCTGCCCGCCGTGGACAGGCTGACCCGGCACGCGGGCAAGGCCACGATGTACGCGTACAGCCGGCGGATCGAGCTGCAGGCCGAGTGCTTCTCCGGCGCGTTCATCGGCAGCGTCTGGCACTCCCTGGGGCGCGACCAGTTCGACTGGGACGACCTGCTCGACTACAAGGTCGGCGACGCGCTGCACGGCAAGCGCAAGAGCATCGTCTACTGGCTCAAGCGCGGCTGGTACGGCAACGGCCCGAAGTCGTGCAACACGTTCACCGCGGCCAGGTCCCTGGTCGCCTGACCACGCGCGAGCGCCCCGCGCCCCGTCCGATGTGGACGGGCGCGGGGCGCTCGCGTAGAGGCCGTCAGTTGGCGACGCGGGACAGGGCCTCCAGGGGGTCGGCGAGGACCCGCGCGAAGGCCATCTCGGCCGCGCCCATCAGGGTGGCGTCGTCCCCGAGGGTGGAGGTGCGCAGGCGCACGTGCTCGCGGGTCGCCGCGAGGGTGCCGGTCGCGATCCGGCTGCGCACCTGCGCCGCGGACCCGAGGTAGATCTCCCGCAGCATCCCCCCGAAGATCACCATCTCGGGGTTGAAGATGTTGACGAGGTTGGCCACCCCGAGGCCGAGCCAGCCGCCGACGCGCTGGAGGGCCCCCTGGGCCACCACGTCGCCCCGGTCGGCCGCGTCGACCACGTCGCGGACCCCGTCCCTGCCTCTGCCCTCGCCGTACCGGCCGGCGTGCTCCATCAGGGCCCGCTCCCCCACCTCGGCCTCCAGGCAGCCGCGGGAGCCGCAGCCGCAGGGCCGGCCGTCGGGGTTCACGATCATGTGCCCGACCTCGCCGCCGTACCCGCCGTGGCCGCCGAGGAGCTGGCCGTTGACGATCACACCGCCGCCGATGCCGACGTCCCCGTGCAGGTAGACGAGGTCGCGGCAGTCCATGCCGACGCCCCGGGTGTGCTCTGCGAGCGCCCCGAGGTTCGCGTCGTTGCCGACCGAGACCGGCAGGCCGAGCTGGAGCCGCCGTGACAGCTCCTCCGCGAGGGGGACCTCCTCGGCGCCGATGTTGGGACCGCTGCGCACGAGGCCGTCCGACTTGCGCACGGCGCCGCAGAAAGCGGCGGCCGCGCCCACGCACACGGTGTCGTCGCGGGTCCTGCGCCGCATCTGCCGGGCGAACCCGGCGAGCGTCCCAACCACCTGCCCCATGTCGAACGGGCCGCGCTCCCGCACGATCTCACGCCGGTCGAGGATCACCCCGCCGAGGCCGATGCGGGCGGCGGCCAGCCGGTCCACCCCCACCTCGAACGCGAGCACGTAGACCCGGGCGGTCTCGGGCCGCACGACCAGCGAGGGGCGTCCCGCCCGGCCGGTGTCCCTGGGCAGCTCCTCCCGCACCAGGCCCGCCGCGGTCAGGTCCGCGGTGAGGGCCATGATGGTGCTCCGGTTGAGCCCCATGAGAGAGGTCAGCTCGGCCCGGGAGGTCGGGCCCCCGAGGTGGACGTGACGGAGCAACGTCCCGAGGTTGTGCTTGCGGATCTCCTCCTGTGAGGGACCTGCGCGCATCATCGGGCAGCCTCGGATTCCGTCGGGGGGTCGGGGGGGCGGAGATCACCATACTGGAGCGGCCGAGATCATCTTCGGCCGGTCGACGCCGCCCGCTTCCTCGACAGCGCGTCCACGCCCGCGGCCAGCAGCAGCACCAGGCCGGTCACGACGAACTTGACGCCGGCGCTGTAGCCCATGAGGCCCATGCCGTTCTCGATGACCGCGACGACCGCGCCGCCCAGCAGCGCGTCGAGCGCCCGGCCCTTGCCGCCGAAGAGGCTGGTGCCGCCGATGACGGCCGCGCCCACCGCGAACAGCAGCACGTTGCTGCCGCCCGTGTTGGGGTCGACCGAGTTGGCCCGCGACGCCGCGATGATGCCGCCGAGCGAGGCCATGAAGGAACAGATGACGAAGGCGGAGATGCGGATGCGGTCCACGTTGATGCCCGCCCGGCGTGCGGCCTCGGCGTTGCCGCCGACCGCGTAGATGTGCCGGCCGTACGCCGTGCGCCGCAGCACGAAGGTCCAGACGATCAGCAGGATCACGATCAGCGGGACGACGATCGGCACGCCCTTGAGCGACACGAGCGCCGCGTTGCGGCTGCGCTCCAGGTTGAGCACGTACACCGCGACCCCGGCGACCACGGCGAGCGTCACGACCCGGGCGGCGATGACCGCGACGGGGGTGGCGACCAGGCCGCGGGCCACGCGGCGGCGCGCCTGCACGAACTGGATGGCGGCGTACACGGCGACGCCCACGATCAGCGCCGCCCAGCCGGCGGCCGGCGGGACGTTCTTGTTCGCGATCGCGAGGATCGTCTCGTCGCGGATCGAGATGTTGGTGCCGTCCTTCACCAGCAGCAGCACGACGCCCTGGAAGGCCAGGAACGCCGCCAGCGTGACCACGAAGGACGGGATGCCGAGCTTGGCCACCAGCGACCCGAGCACCAGGCCGATGATCGCGCCGGTGACCATCGCGGCCAGGACCGCGAGATACCAGGGCCAGCCCTGCAGGGTCAGCAGCACGGCGAGCACCGCCGCGCAGACGCCGCTCGCGAAACCGGCGGACAGGTCGATCTCGCCGAGGAGGAGCACGAAGATCAGGCCCATGGCGATGACGGCGACCGCCGCGCCCTGGGTGAACAGGTTGGCGAAGTTCACCGCCGACAGGAAGGCCGGGCGCAGGACGGAGAAGACCACGCAGAGGATGACGAGGCCGAAGACCGCGGGAAGCGCCCCCAGCTCACCGCCCCTGACGCGCTCGAAGTAGCCCTTGACGTGCCCGCCGAGCGCGGACTCGGCGTTCTCCTGCTTGGGGAGCGTTTCGGTTGTCATGATGCCGCTCCGTTGCCGTTCTTGAGGCCGAGCTCCCCGCTGCGCCCCGAGGTGATCAGTTCCACGATCTGCGCGTGGGTCACTTCGGACGTCTTGACCTCGGCCGCCATCCGGCCCAGGTACAGCGCCGCGATCCGGTCGGACACGGCGAAGACGTCGTTCATGTTGTGGGAGATGAGCACCACCGCGAGACCTCTGTCGGCCAGGCGGCGGACCAGCTCCAGCACCTGGGCGGTCTGCGCGACGCCGAGGGCGGCGGTCGGCTCGTCGAGGATGACGACCTTGCTGTTCCACAGCACGGCCTTGGCGATCGCCACGGTCTGCCGCTGACCGCCGGACAGGCTGGAGACGTGCTGACGCAGCGACTTGACGGTGCGGACCGACAGGCCGGCCAGCGTCTTGGCCGCCATCTCCTCCATCGTGTCCTCGTCGAGGACCAGCCCGCTCTTGCGCTCACGGCCCAGGAACATGTTCTGCACGATGTCGAGGTTGTCGCAGAGCGCGAGGTCCTGGTAGACGATCTCGACGCCCAGCACCGCGGCGTCCCGGGGCCCGCTCACGTGGACGCGCTCGCCCTCGAAGAGGTACTCGCCCGAGTCGATCGGGTGGATGCCGCCGATGCACTTCACCAGCGTGGACTTACCGGCTCCGTTGTCGCCGACAAGTGCCGTCACCTCTCCGGGATACACCGAGAAGGCGACGTCGTGAAGGACCTGCACGGGGCCGAAGCTCTTGTTGATGCCGCGCAGTTCCAGGATCGGTCCCTGGGACACGATGGGCTACTCCATTGTTCAAGGGCGGTGGACGGCGCTCGCGGCGCCCCGCGTCATCCGCGCCGATGCGGGGCGCCCTGGCGCGGGCGCCCCGCATCGGCGCGCGGAGCGCCGGTTCCGCCGGACTCACCCGGCGGGTTGAGGACTTAGCTGACGCCGGCCTTGGTGCACAGGTCGGCGAAGTCGCCGGTGCACAGCTCGTCCTTGCTCACGAACCCGTCGGCCACGACGTCCTTGACGTTGTCGAAGTAGATGGCCTGCGGCTCGAGCAGCACCGACGGGACGTCACGGCCGGACTCGGGGTCCTTCACCGTGGCGCTCGCCGAGGGCTTCTCGCCCTTGGCGAGGGCGATCGCGAGCTGGGCGGTGGCGTCCGCCTCCTTCTTGATCGCCTTGTAGACCGTCATGCACTGGTCGCCGGCGAGGATGTTCTGCAGGCCCTGGACGGTCGCGTCCTGGCCGGTCACCGGCACCTTGCCGTTGAGCTTCTGCTTCTTCAGCACCGAGATGGCCGCGTTGCCGAGGCCGTCGTTGGCGGCGAGCACGCCCGCGATCTTCGGCTGCTGGGTCAGCATCTGCTCGAAGATCGTGCCGGCCTGGGTGTTGTCCCAGTCCGGAACCGACTGGTCCGGGCCCTTCACGTAGTCGCCGGAGTCGTACTTCGGCTTGAGGACGCTGTCGTACCCGTTCTTGAACAGGGTGGCGTTGTTGTCCGTCGGCGAGCCGTTGAGCTCGGCGATGATCGGCTTGTCCGCCTTCTTGTCGGTCAGGCACTTGGAGAGGCCCTCGCCCTGGAGCTGGCCGACCTTCGTGTTGTCGAACGACACGTAGTAGGAGGCGCTGCCGCCGAGCGTGAGGCGGTCGTAGTCGATCGTGGCGACGCCCTGCGACTGGGCCTTGTCGAGGACGGCCTTGCCGGTGCCGCTGTCCAGGTTGACGATGACCAGGACGGTCGCGCCGTTCGTGATCATCTGGTCGGCGATCGTCTGGAACGCGTTCTTGTCGCCCTGGGCGTTCTGGATGTCGTTGGCGATGCCGGCGGCGTCGAACGCCTCCTTGAGGTACTTGCGGTCCGCGGTCTCCCACCGGGCGGAGGACTTGCTGTCGGGGAGGATGACGCCGATCTTGCCGGGCTTGGCGGCCGCCGCGGACGACGGGGCGCTGCTGCCCTGCGCGGTGGTGTCACCGCTGTTCCCCCCGCAGGCGGTGAGACCGAGGGAGAGCGCCGCGGCTGCGGCACCGATGCTGAGGATCCCCTTGCGCATTTGGCGTGGGTCCTTTCTCTGGCTGGGGGTCTATGTGGGGGTGCGGCCGAGCTCGTGGCCACCCGGTACGGCAGAGCCGGGTCACGGCGTTCACCGCTCCAGGGAATGTTGTTTGAGACAACGTAAGCCCAAAGCCAAAGTGGTGAAAGACACAGGACGGTAACGTTTGTTGTGCGGGGTAACAATGAAGAAACATACCCCCAATACGGGCGCCACCAGGCGGATCCCGCGCCGGCCCGAGTCGAACGATGATCGTGACGCGTTCGTGACCCCGCCCCTCCTACTGTCGGCAGGGACGCCCCCCGCGTCCGCGGCGGGGCCGGCGATGCGGAGGCCGGCATGTCCCAGCCCGTCCTGTCCTGCCAGTCGCTGAGCTGCCGGGTCGGCGGACGCGAGGTGGTGGCGGACCTGTCGCTGGACGTCGGGCCCGGCGAGCGCGTCGCCCTCGTGGGCCCCTCGGGCTCGGGGAAGACCACCCTCCTCACCACGCTCGGCGGCCTGCTGCGGCCCGCCGCCGGCCGCGTGCTCGTGGGCGGGGTGCCCCTCGACGAGCGCCCCGGCCTGCGCCGGGAGACCGCGCTGATCTTCCAGTCGTACGGCCTGCTGTCGCTGCTGACCGCCGCCGAGAACGTGGAGGTCGCCCTGCGGGCCGCCGGCCGCGCCCCCGGCGAGGCGCCCGGCGAGGCGGCGGAGGCGCTGGAGCGCATGCGGCTCGGGCCGTACGCCGAGCACCTGGTCGAGGAGCTGTCCGGCGGCCAGCAGCAGCGCGTCGCGGTCGCCCGCGCCCTCGCGCTGCGGCCACGGGTGCTGCTGGCGGACGAGCCGACGGCCGAGCAGGACAAGGTCAACCGCGCGCTGGTGCTTGAGGCCCTGCTCACGGCCCCCGCTGCGCTGGTCGTGGCCACGCACGACCCGGAGGTGGCCGCCCGCTGCGACCGCGTCGTCGAGCTGCGGACGGCGGTGGGCCGCCGGTGACCCCGACCGCGCCCGCCGTGCGCTGCGACGGCGTCGTGCAGATCTACAAGACCCGGGAGGTCGAGGTCGTCGCGCTGCGCGACATCGACCTGGTCGTCGAGGACGGCGAGAGCGTGGCGCTCCTGGGCCCCTCGGGCGCCGGCAAGACCACGCTGCTCTGGCTGCTGGCGGGGCTGCTGCGGCCCAGCGCCGGGCGGCTGTGGCTGGGCGGCGCCGAGGTCGGCAGGCTCGGCCCCCGCGCGCTGGACCGGCTGCGGGCCGCCCAGATCGGCGTCGTCCTGCAGAACCCGGCCCGCAACCTCGTCCCGTACGCCTCCGCCGCGCAGAACGTCGCCTTCGCCCAGCGGGCCGTCCGGCGGCGGTCGCGGCAGCGGACGGACGACCTGCTGGAGCGGGTGGGCCTGGCCCCGCTGCGAGACCGCCCGGCCGGGCTGCTGTCCGGGGGCGAGCAGCAGCGTCTCGCCGTGGCGGTCGCGCTGGCCAACCGCCCCCGGCTGCTGCTCGCCGACGAGCCCACCAGCCAGCTCGACGCCGGCTCGGCCGCCGCCGTGGTCGAGCTCATCAAGGAGATGGGCCCGACGTCCGTGGTGGTCACCCACGATCCCGGGGTCGGCGAGGCCATGAGCCGCACGGTCACCATCAGGGACGGGCGGATCGGCGCCGAGGGCAGGGACGGCGAGGACTTCGTGGTGATCGGGCGCGAGGGCGCCGTCCAGCTGCCGCCCGAGTACCACGGGCTGCTGCCCCCCGGGTCGATGGCCCGCGTCGAGCCGGTCCGCGACGGCGTGATCCTGAGGAGGGCCGAGCCGTGATGCTCCGCGGGCTCTGGCGGCGCAGGTGGCTGTCGCTGGCGCTGCTCGTCGTGGCCGCCGTCACGGTGGCCTCCGCGTCCCTCGGCCCCCTCTACGCGCAGGCCGCCCGCACCGCCGTGCTGCGCAACGCGCTCGACGGCGTGCCGCCGGACCAGCGGGGCTGGCGCGTCACCTCCGTGCACGACGACGCGGCCGACCTCGCCCGCGCGGTGTCCGCGCCGTACCTGCGGCCGCCCGTCCTCGGCGCCGAGCTGCTGAGCCCCGACCCCCGGGGCGACCGGACGTACCCGCTGATGTGGCAGGACGGGCAGTGCGGCCACGTGACCCTGATCAAAGGACGCTGCCCGCGCTCGGCCATGGAGATCATGGTGACGCGGGCGTCGGGGTTCCGGATCGGCGACGGCGTGAAGCTGACCTCCATCAGGACCCGCGTCGGGACCGAGGACCGCCTCGTGCCGCTGCGCGTGGTCGGCGTCTACCGGGCCGACCCCGGCGACGACTTCTGGTTCGGCCGCAACCTCTTCACGCAGACCGCCGGCGTCAGCGAGGGGAACGGCGACCCCCTGCTGACCGTCCCCGAGACGCGCGCGCTGTCGGGCCTGCCGCCGGGTCAGCGGGCCTCCGACGCCGCCTCCGGATCGGCGTGGACCGGCTACGCGATCGTCTACACCGATCCGGCGGCCCTCACCGGGGCCGACCTGGACGGGCTGGAGGCGGTGCACGCCAGGCTCGCGGCGATGGGGCGGAGCGGCGACGTCGTCACCGTCTTCACCCGCATGGCCGACACGCTCGACGCCGTCCGGCGGCAGATCGGCTCCCTGTCCGTGCCGGTGACCCTCGTGACCCTGCAGCTCGTGGCGCTGGGCTGGCTGCTGCTGTTCCTGACCGTGCGCGACCTCGCGGCCGCCCGCGCCCCGGAGACCGCCCTGGCCCGGCTGCGCGGCCTGGGCACCGCCCGCATGTGGGCGTTCGGCCTGTCCGAGCCGGTCGCGCTGCTCGTCGCGGCCCTCCCGATCGGCCTGGCCGCCGGCTGGGCGGTGGCCGCGCGGATGGCCGCCGAGTTCCTGCGCGGGGACGTCCCCGTCACGCTGGACGGGCCGAGCCTCCTGTACGGCCCGGCCGCCGCGGCGGGCGGTCTGCTCGCCGCCGCTGCCGCGGCGCGCGGCGCGGTCACGCGGCCCGTGGTGGAGCAGTGGCGCAGGACCCCGCGCGCCCGGCGCCGCACCTGGATCCCCGAGGCCGTGGTGATCGCCGTCGCGGCCGTCGGGCTCGTCGAGCTGCTCGCGGGCGGACCGCTCAGCGGGTCTCCCGGCGGGGGCGCCGGGGCGCTCCTCGCGCCGGGCCTGCTCGCGGTGGCGTTCGCGCTGCTCGCGCGGCGGCTGCTGCCGCTCGCGTGCGCCGCGCTGTTCCGGCTCACCCGGTCGCGCGGCGGGATCGCCCCCTTCCTGGCCGTACGGCAGATCGCCCGCGGCGGCGCCACCGGCAGCACGGTCATCGTGCTCGGCGCGGGGCTCGGCCTCGCCGTCTTCGCCGTCGCGGCCTGGTCGGTCACCTCGCGCAACTTCGACGAGGTCGCCCGCGTGCACAACGGCGCCGAGACCGTGTACGTCGTGCGCGCCACCGACGCGGCGGCGCTGCGGCGGATGTCCGACGGCATCCCGGACAGCGCGCCGGTCGTCCGGCTGCCGGGGCCGCCCGCCATGCTGGCGACCGACCCCGCCCGGTTCGCCGCCGTGGCCCTGTGGCGTCCCTCCTACGCCGGAGGCCACGCGCTGGAGGACCTCGTGCCGCGCCTGGCCGCCCCGGTCGCCCCCCGCGTCCCGCTCACCGGGGAGCGCATCCGCGTACGTGTCCTGGGTGGGGAGCTCCCCGCCGGCTGGACGGCGGTCCTCTACGCGAGCGTCCGGGTCCCCGGGCAGGCCCTGCTCTCGGAAATCCCCCTCGCCCGGCCGCGGCCCGGCCGGGCGACCTACGAGTGGGGGCTGCCGCGGGCCTGCCGTACGGGCGGCTGCGAGCTGCGCGGGCTCCGCGTCGAGACCACCCCGGCCGGCACCGTGGATTACGAGCACCAGCCGGGCGACCTGCTGGTCACCGGGCTCGACGTGCGGCACGGGGACCGGTGGACCCCCGTCGACGCGGGTCTCGGCGACCGGGCCCGCTGGCGGCCCGGCGTCGCCGGCGGGCCGGGGCTCGTCCTGTCGATGTCCCTGTGGGGAGGGCCCTCCGCGGCCGTGCCCGCCACGTTCCCCGACCCGCTGCCCGCGCTGGCCAACGGCACGCCGGGCAACCGGAAGCTGCCCGGCCTCGACGACGCCCACGGCGTGGGGTACGCCGCCACGGTGTCCGCCGCCGCCGTGCCCGGCCTCGACGCCCCCGGCGGCCTGGTGGACCTGGAGCTGGCCGACCGGGCCGCGTACGGGTACTCGGAGAAGGCCGAGTTCCAGATCTGGGCGGCGCCCGGACGCGCCGCGCCGGTGCTGCGGGGGCTGCGCGCGGCGGGGGTGCCCGTCCTGGCCACCCGGACGGTGGACGGCCTCCGGACGGGCTTCGCCGGCCAGGGTCCGGGCCTCGCGCTGATCCTGCTCGTCGTGGCCGCCGGGGCGGCCGCGCTGCTCGCGCTCGGCCGCGCCGTCCTCGCCCTGTACGTGGCCGCGCGCCGGCGCACCCTGGAACTGGCCGCGCTGGAGGCGGCGGGGGCGCGCACCGGCCCGCTGCGGCGGGCCCTGCTGATCGAGCAGGCCGTGACGCTGACGTGGGCGAGCCTCGCCGGGGTGCTCGCCGGCGTGCTGGCGGCGCGGGTCGCGCTGCCGCGGATGCCGGAGTTCACCGAGCCGCCCTCGACGCCCGCGCTCGTGTACACGATCATCCCGGGTCCGGTCGTGCTGGTGGGCGCCGCCGCCCTGGTCGCCTGCCTGGTCGCCGCCGCCGTCACCGCGGAGCTGCTCCTGCGCGGGGTCCGGGTCGATCGCCTCCGTGAGGCGCCCGCCTGATCCCCGGGCGCGTCCGGGCTCAGCGCGCCAGGCTCGGGCTGGGGCTGGCCGAGTCATGTCGAGATCGGCCCCGAAGCCGGTCTGGACAAGCCCAGTTGGGCGATGGTGGAACAGTTCCGCTCCCTGCCGGTGCGACGGTTGCGGCGCGGGATCGGCTCGGTGGACGAGCAGGCGCTCGCCGGGATGGGCGGCGCGCTGCGTCATCCGATGAGGCCGTAGAAGCGCGACGGCCGGCGCCGGGGACGCGTGGGTCCCCGGCGCCGGCCGCCGGCTCGTCGCTCAGCTCTTCGCGATGAGGGAGCGCAGGACGTACTGCATGATGCCGCCGTGGCGGTAGTAGTCGGCCTCTCCCGGCGTGTCGATGCGCACGACGGCCTGGAACTCGACGTCGCCCGCCCGGACGGTGACGGTGGCCGGGATGGCGCCCTTGTTCAGCTCCTCGACGCCGATGATGTCGAAGGTCTCCTCGCCGGTCAGGCCGAGCGAGGCGGCGTTCTCACCCTCGGGGAACTGCAGCGGCAGCACGCCCATGCCGATCAGGTTCGACCGGTGGATGCGCTCGTAGGACTCCGCGATCACGGCGCGGACGCCGAGGAGCGCGGTGCCCTTGGCGGCCCAGTCGCGCGAGGACCCCGAGCCGTACTCCTTGCCGGCCAGGACGACCAGCGGGATGCCGGCGGCCTGGTAGTTCTGCGAGGCGTCGTAGATGAACGACTGCTCGCCGCCCTGGGTGAAGTCGCGGGTGTAGCCGCCCTCCACGCCGTCCAGCAGCAGGTTCTTGAGCCGGATGTTCGCGAACGTGCCGCGGATCATCACCTCGTGGTTGCCCCGGCGGGAGCCGTACGAGTTGAAGTCCCTGACCTCGACACCGTTGTCCCGCAGGTAGCGGCCGGCGGGAGAGTCGGCCTTGATCGACCCGGCGGGCGAGATGTGGTCGGTGGTGACGGAGTCGCCGAGCCTGGCCAGCACGCGGGCGCCGCGGATGTCGGTCACCGGCTCGGGCGTGGCCGGCATGCCGTCGAAGTACGGCGCCTTGCGGACGTAGGTCGACGCCGGGTCCCACTCGAAGGTGTCGCCCGTCGGGATCGGCAGCGACTGCCAGTGCTCGTCGCCCTTGAAGACGTCGGCGTAGTCGCGCAGGAACATGTCCTGGCCGATCGACTCGGAGACGACGGCCGCGACCTCCTCAGGGGAGGGCCAGATGTCGGCCAGGAAGACCGGCTTCCCGTCCGAGCCGGTGCCGAGCGGCTCGTTGTTGAGGTCGACGTCCATGGTCCCGGCCAGGGCGTACGCCACGACGAGCGGCGGCGAGGCCAGGTAGTTCATCTTGACGTCCGGGTTGATCCGGCCCTCGAAGTTGCGGTTGCCCGACAGGACGGCGGTGACCGCGAGGTCGGCCGACTGGATCGCCTCGGAGATCTCCGGGTCGAGCGGCCCGGAGTTGCCGATGCAGGTGGTGCAGCCGTACCCGACCAGGTTGAAGCCCAGCTTGTCGAGGTACGGCTGGAGGCCCGAGCGCTCGAAGTACCCGGTGACGACCTGCGACCCCGGGGCGAGCGACGTCTTGACCCACGGCTTGCGGGTCAGGCCGCGGTCGACCGCGTTGCGGGCGAGCAGGGCCGCGCCCAGCATGACGTACGGGTTCGACGTGTTGGTGCAGGACGTGATCGCCGCGATCGTCACCACGCCGTGGTCGATCTCGAACGACGTGCCGTCCGACAGCGTGACGGGGGTCGGCCGGTGCGGGCGGTCGCCGTTGTGCGGGGCCGGGTGCGGCGCGTCGCCGTTGCCGGAGTGCGAGATGGCCGGGGAGTCGGACGCCGGGAACGACTCGGCGGACGCCTCGTCGGCCGGGCCCTGCACACTGTCGCCGGGAGCGTAGTCACGGACGGCCGCGCGCCAGGCGGACTTGGCCTCGGCCAGCGCGATCCGGTCCTGCGGGCGCTTCGGCCCGGCGATGGACGGCACCACGGTGGCCAGGTCGAGCTCGATGTACTCGGAGAAGACGGGCTCGGGGGCCGACGGGTCGAGCCACAGGCCCTGCTCCTTGGCGTACGCCTCGACGAGCGCGACCTGCTCCGGCGAGCGGCCGGTGAGGGTCAGGTAGTCGATCGTCTGGCCGTCGATCGGGAAGATCGCGCAGGTGGAGCCGAACTCCGGGCTCATGTTGCCGATCGTCGCCCGGTTGGCCAGCGGCACGCTCGCCACGCCCTCGCCGTAGAACTCGACGAACTTGCCCACCACGCCGTGCTTGCGCAGCATCTCGGTGATGGTGAGCACGAGGTCGGTCGCGGTCGCGCCAGCCGGCAGCTTGCCGGTGAGCTTGAAGCCCACCACGCGCGGGATCAGCATGGAGATCGGCTGGCCGAGCATGGCCGCCTCGGCCTCGATGCCGCCGACGCCCCAGCCGAGCACGCCGATGCCGTTCTCCATCGTGGTGTGGGAGTCGGTGCCGACGCAGGTGTCGGGGTACGCCTTGCCGTCCCTGGTCATGACGACGCGGGCCAGGTGCTCGATGTTGACCTGGTGGACGATGCCGGTGCCGGGCGGGACGACCTTGAACTCGTCGAACGCCGTCTGCCCCCAGCGCAGGAACTGGTAGCGCTCGCGGTTGCGCTCGTACTCCCGCTCCACGTTGCGCGTGAAGGAGTCGGGGTGGCCGAAGAAGTCGACGATGACCGAGTGGTCGATGACCATCTCGGCCGGGGCGAGCGGGTTGATCTTCGCGGGGTCGCCCCCGAGGTCGCGCATCGCCTCGCGCATGGTGGCGAGGTCGACGACGCACGGCACGCCGGTGAAGTCCTGCATGATCACCCGGGCCGGGGTGAACTGGATCTCCACGCTCGGGGTGGCCGCCGGGTCCCAGCCCGCGATCGCGCGGACGTGGTCGGCGGTGATGTTCGCGCCGTCCTCGGTGCGGAGCAGGTTCTCCAGCAGGATCTTCAGGCTGTACGGGAGGCGCGCCGACCCCTCGACGGCGTCCAGCCGGTAGATCTCGTACGACGCGTCACCGACGCGCAGCGTGTCACGGCTGCCGAAGCTGTTCGCGGACACGAAAGTCGCCTCCCCAGGTTTCCGGGCTTGTCCAAGTTTCGCGGTATGCATCCTGCCGCACTTGAGCGGCACTCCAGGTAATTAGGCTCGCCTAACACACCGGTGGGATGTCTCGATGTCAAGATATCGCCCCGGATATCTCGACATCAAGTTACTCGTGGGTAGACCGGCGGACATGCGCCGCCGGCGGCAAAGATCGGGATTTTTCGGGTTTTGGGAAGTGCCCGCGAGTCAGGCGGGCATCAGCCGCAGGCAGAGCAGGGCCAGCACGAGGATCGACAGGGCCGGCCCGAGGATCTGCTTCTCGAACGTCTTCCCCGTCTTGATCCCGATGTCGAACGGCAGCAGCCACCGCCCCTTGATGGGCCATAAGACAGGACAGCCGCGCTCGGTCAGGCAGTCGCCGATCACGTGGACGAGGCAGCCGATGCCGATGGCGAACGCGATCCAGGAGTAGGTCACGCCCAGCATGAGGAAGGTCAGGTACAGCGCGGCCGTGAGCACGATGTTGACCACGGCGGACGTGATGGTTTTGCCCGGCACGCCGATGCCCACGGCCCGCAGGGCCAGCCCGATCATCAGGACGACCAGGATGTCGCGCGCGACGCTGTAGCGCTCGGACAGGAAGTACGTGCCGAGGCCGGCGGCGACCGCGAACAGCAGCGAGTGGGTCGCGTGGCGGTGCCCCCCGCTGATGGCGTTGACGCCCTTGCTGAGCAGCCAGGTCGCCGGGCCGAAGGTCTGCGCGATGGTGGCGCTCGGGTGGTCGAGGTCGGGCAGCATCGCCGCGCCGGCGCACACGACGGCGCCCGCGACGAGCTCGGACGGCGTGAGGATCGGCCCGGTCAGCGTCGCCAGCTCGGGCGAGACCACGCCGGGAAGCGCCACCAGGGCCGGCGCGACCGCCAGCCACACCGCCGCCCCGCTCAGGGCGTGCGAGTGCCCCATCATGACAAGATCACGCTTGGAAAGCGTACGGCAAACGACCGACAAAATCCGCGAAGCACCCACGCGTGTCGCCCCAGGGGGTGGGGCAGGCCCAGGCGGCGATCCTGCGCCCGAAAAGCAAAGACGGGATCGTCCCGCTCCAAGAGCACCCCCCAGCCCTCTCAGAGCAGAACAATCCCGCCTTCGCACGAGATAACGCGGGGGTCTCGGCACATGTTCCCCCGACCAGGAAAAGTTTCCCGTGACCTATGTCACGCTCACGACTCCGCCAAGGAGGGGTTGTCTCTAGAACACTGTCGATATATCGTTGAGCCATCGAGAACAGATCGCAGAAGGAGGGAACGGCATGAGTTCCACGTACGCAGAGGGAGGGCCGTGGGCCCACCCCCACGAGATGCGCCGCCACTTGCGGCGCGCGCTGTACGGCACGATCCTCAGGGGGGCCGCCATGTGGCAGGAGCAGAGCGACGCCGGGCCGCGCGAGCACCGGCACAGGGGCGGCCGCGGTCGCGGGCCGTGGCCGGGCTTCGGCCCGGGAGGCCCGTTCGGGCCCGGCTTCGGAGGCGGGCCGCTCGGCCCCCTCGGCGGCCGGGGCTTCGGCCGGCCACGCAAGGCCAAGCGCGGCGACGTCCGCGCCGCGATCCTCGCGCTGCTGGCCGAGGAGCCGCGCAACGGCTACCAGATCATCCAGGAGATCGCCGAGCGCAGCCAGGGCGGCTGGAAGCCGAGCCCGGGCGCCGTCTACCCGGCGCTCCAGCAGCTCACCGACGAGGGCCTGGTCCGGTCGGAGGAGAGCGACGGCCGCAAGACCTTCCAGCTCACCGACGCCGGACGCACCTACATGCAGGAGCACCCGGACGAGGTGCACGCCCCCTGGGAGGAGATGACGCCGGACATCGGGGACGACGTCCACGAGCTGTTCCACCTGTCCCGCCAGGCGGCGTCGGCCCTGTTCCAGCTCGCGCAGACCGGCTCGGACGGCCAGATCAGGCAGGCCAAGCAGGTGCTGACCGAGACCCGGCGCAAGCTGTACCAGATCCTCGCCGACGGCGACCCCGCGGAGGAGTGACCCCGATGGCCTCTGGGGACGACCTGCGAATCGGCGACGCGGAGCGCGACGAGGTGACCGCCCTGCTGCACGACGCGTTCGCGCAGGGGCGGATCACCCGCGAGGAGCTCGACGAGCGCCTCGACGCCACCCTGTCCGCCCGCACCGCCGGTGACCTGCGGCGGGTCACCGCCGACCTGCCGGGCGCCGACGGCGCCGGCGCCTGGCACGGGCCGTACGACCTGCCCGCCGGCCGCCCAGCCCGCGCGGCGGGGGGGCCATGGGGCCCGGGCCGGTACGGCGTCCCGCCGTGGGACGGCCGGCACGGCGACCTGGCCACATGGGGGTGGCACGTCGCCGAGGCGCGGAGGCGGACCGCCGCCGGGCGGCGCCGCGGGGGCGCGCCGCGCGCGCTGTTCGTCATCCCCGCCGTGCTGCTGGTCGCCGCCCTGCTCGGCACGGCGTGGCCGCTGTTCCTCGCCGTCAAGGTGCTGTTCTTCCTGTGGCTGGCCGCGGCGGTGTTCGGCGTGTCCCGGCACCGCCACCACCACGGTCACCGGCCCCGGCGTTAGCCGTACCGCGCGTTCGGGGTCTTGATCGAGGTCTCCTCCGGTGATGGCGTGTCAGGTGGGACCGGGCGCCGTCCGCCGTCCGTCTCCGGCCGCGACCCGCGCGCACGGAGTGCCGGACGGCGGCGTCCGCCCGTCCCGTCCGGCCGTCCTCCGAGGAGATCGCACGTGACAGAGCACAGGGTGTTCGCGGCCGTCCGGGACGCCGAGGGCGAGTTCCTCGCGCTGGACGACTACCAGGCCGAGTCCGACGAGGTGTACGGCGCGGCGCAGGGGGAGGTCTGGAAGCTCGAGCGCGCGCAGCACTTCCACGAGCCGTCCGTGCCGAGCTGGCTGGCGGCTGACGAAGGGGACTGGCCGCGCGCCCTCGATGTCATCTAGGGCATGCGCGCTCCGCTCACGCGGGTGTACCGCGAGCATCCCTCGGCGTTCCTGCGCCTGCGCGTCGTCGAGACGCCCCTGACGCCCTACCTGCGGTGGGAGGCGCACATCTTCGCCGTGCGAGTGGCGGCCGGCGAGCGGATCAGGGTCCTCCCGGCCGCCGTTGCCGCTCCCCGCTCCGGCCGGGCTGTCCCGTCCCGGTGCGAGATTTGGGTCTTGACCGCGGGTCGGGCACGGCGAACCATCGACCTGTCGTCCTCGGGAGAGCGGTCCGCGGACCCGCCGGCGACGGAGTGCGGACGTAGCAGCCAGGCGAGCCAGAGCCCGAGGTGGTGCAGGAGAGCCAGAGCAGGGCGCGAGCGACGGCGGTCGACGGCGATCGTCAGCCGGTCGCCGGACACGGCGGAGACGGCCGTGTGCGGCTGCCCGACGGGACGCCGATCCGCCCGCACATCCAGACGAACGTCAGTGCGCCCCGTCCCTCGATCCGGGCGGGGACCGGGCGCCGCCTCGACCACCCAATGGCCGAAGGAGGCCCCGATCCATGCCCGGAGATGCGTTCGAGCACGTCAGACACACCGCGGGAGTGACTCTCCCGGTGCGGGACTACCAGACCGAGTTCTACGGACACCTCCGCTCGCACGAGGGAGTCGTGTGGAAGCTCGAGCGCGCCCAGCACTTCCACGAGCCCGACGTCCCCAGCTGGACGGCCATGGTGAACGGCGACTGGGACCGCGCCGTGGCGCTCATCCGGGAGTCGCGGTTCGCCGGCGACCTGCCGCCCCGGGCCGAGCTGCGGCGGCTGCGCGTCGTGGAGACGCCGCTCACGCCGTACATGCAGTGGGAGATCGTCCTGCTGGCCGCCCGCACGCGCGCGGGCGAGCGCGTCCGCGTGCTGCCGGCCGAGTACGTACGGCACCTGGAGTGCGGCGGGCCCCTGCCGGAGATGCTGATCCTGCGCGGCGACCTCATGTACGAGGTCCTGTACGACGAGATCGGCGCCCACACCGGGGGCCGCCGGATCACCGATCCCACGGTGATCGAGCCGTGCGCCCGGATCATCGCCGACCTGTACGGCCGGGCGGAGGACGTCATCGCCTACCACGACCGGGAGGTGGCGCCGCTCCCCCCGCCCGAGGTCAGCCGGATCCCGTCCTGACCCCGTCGGGGGAGGTCCGCGGGCGGAGCCGGGCCATCTCGGCGGCGATCGCCTCCAGCGTCCAGTGGGCGTTGAGCCCGCTGGGGTTGGGCAGCACCCGGACGGCGACGCCGCCGACGGTCTCCTCCTGCGGGCCGATGCGCGCGCCGGGGCGGCCGAAGGCGACGCGGTAGGCGGAGACCCCGGCGACGGCCAGCGTCCCGGGCCGCACCTCGCGGACCAGCCGGGCGAGCCGCGCCCCGCCCTCCCGGATCTCCTCCGGAGTCAGCTCGTCGGCCCGGGCCGTCGCCCGGGCCACGATGTTCGTGATGCCGAGGCCGTACGACGGAAGCAGGTGCTGCTCGGCCGGCGCGAGCCGGCGGGGCACCAGGCCCGACAGGTGCAGGGCCGGCCAGAACCGGTTGCCGGGGCGGGCGAAGTGGTGGCCGGTGGCGGCGGAGTACAGGCTGGGGTTGATCCCGCAGAACAGCACGTCGAGGCCGGGCCCCAGCACGTCGTCGATCGTCGCGTTCCTGGCCGCCTCGAGGTCGGCCTTGGTGGGGGCCATGCCCGCGATGCTAGCCGCCCCCGCGCGGCCCCCGTCAGAGGCGGGGGTCGACCGGTTCGGACTCCAGGGCGAGGACGGCGAAGACGGCCTCGTGGATGCGCCAGAGCGGCTCGCCCTGCGCCAGCCGTTCGAGCGCCTCCAGGCCGAGGGCGTGCTCGCGCAGCGCCAGCGACCGTTTCCTGCCGGTGAAGCGCCGCCGCAGCACGTCGAGCGCGTCGGTGTAGTCGGGGCCGTAGATGATCCTCAGGTACTCGCGGCCACGCACCTTGACGCCGGGCTGGACGCGTCCGGGGGTGTGCCCGGCCGGCTTCACGACCATGCCCTCGCCCCCGGACGCCGTCAGCGCCTCCCACCACGCCACCGCGGCGGCCCGCTCGTCCGGCGAGTCGAGGGAGACGAAGACGTGCCGGGTCGGCGTGAGGATCCCGGCGTCGAGCCGCCCGAGCAGGTCGAGGTGCCATTCGTGCGGCTCGGTGACCGCCGTCGCCCGGCCCTCGCAGGCGAGGATATGGAACGGCGCCAGCCGTACCCCGTCGAGACCGGAAACCGGCCAGCAGTAGCGGGCATAGGCGTCGCGGAAAAGGGAAGCGTTGGCAGCACGGCGGCGGGTGCGGTCGAGCAGAGCGCCTACATCCAGGCCGCGCCCCGCCGCCGACTCCAGCGCGGCGAGGGCCGCGGGCAGCGAGGCCGCGGCGGCGGCCCCCACCGAGGCGTACTGGTCCCGGATCAGCCCCTCCGCCTTCGCCGACCAGGGCAGCAGCTCACAGTCGAGCACCACCCAGTCGGTGTTCAGCTCCTCCCAGAGCGGGGTCACGGCCGCGCGCAGCCGGTCCACGAGCGCGGCCGTGCGGTCGCCGAAGAACGGCCGCCCGGTGCGGGTGAAGACGCTGCCTGCCGAGCCGTCGGCGACCCCGAAGCGCTTCGCGGCCACCTCGGGCGTGCGCGCGAGGACGGCGATCGCCCGCGACCCCATGTGCTTCTCCTCGCACACGACCCGGGTGACGCCGGTACGGGCGAACTCCTCGAACGCCTCCGCCGGGTGCTCCAGGTAGCCGTCGAGGCGGGACGTCTCGGGCGGCGCCATCGTCGGGGGGAGGTAGACGAGCCAGCGCGGGTCGACCGCGAAGCGGCTCATGATCTCCAGGGCGGCCCGGGAGTTCTCCTCGGCCACCTTGATCCGGCCGCCGTGCCGGGTCTCCACGAAGCGTGTGCCGTCCACGTCGCCGATGTCGAGCACCCCGGGGTCCCGGGCGGCGCGGCCGGTCCGGGGCTCCAGTGGCCGCGACGGCTCGTACCAGACCCGCTCGGCCGGCACGGACACCAGCTCGCGCTCGGGGTAGCGCAGCGCGGTCAGCCGGCCGCCGAAGACGACGCCGGTGTCCAGGCAGATCGTGTTGTTGACCCACTCCGGCTCGGTGGTCGGGGTGTGGCCGTAGACGACCGTCGCCCGTCCCCGGTAGTCGTCGGCCCAGGGATAGCGGACGGGCAGGCCGTACTCGTCGGTCTCGCCGGTGGTGTCGCCGTACAGGGCGAAGGCGCGCACGCGCGCGGAGGCCCGCCCGTGGTAGGCCTCCTTGAGCCCGGCGTGCGCCACCACGAGCCGGCCGCCGTCGAGACGGTAGTGGCTGATCAGGCCGTCCATGAACGCCCTCGCGGCGGCGCGGAACTCCTCCGGCTCCGCGGCGAGCTGCTCCAGCGACCGCTCCAGGCCGTGGGCGACGCGGACCTTGCGGCCGTCGAGCGCGCGGACGAGCTTCTGCTCGTGGTTGCCGCACACGACGAGCGCGGTCCCGGCCGCCGCCATGCCCATGACCAGCCGCAGCACGCCGGGCGTGTCGGGGCCGCGGTCGACGAGGTCGCCAACGAACACGGCGGTACGGCCCTCGGGGTGGGTCGCCCCGGTGGGCGTCACACTC
Source organism: Microbispora corallina (assembly GCF_016863035.1). Classification (GTDB taxonomy): domain Bacteria; phylum Actinomycetota; class Actinomycetes; order Streptosporangiales; family Streptosporangiaceae; genus Microbispora; species Microbispora corallina. Next base: position 452,387 of record NZ_BOOC01000003.1, on the reverse strand, counting down.
CAGCCCAGCTCGCGCAGCAGCGTCTCCAGCTCCGACCGGCATCCGTGGACGTCGCCGACGAGGTCGAACGGCCCGGTCAGCTCGGTCCTGTCGGTCCACGCCTTCTCGTACGTGACGACGGCGCCGTCGATCTCCTCACCCCGCAGGACGTGGACCCGGCGGAAGCCGTCCCTGGCGATCTTGGCGAGCGACCGGCGCAGGTCCTTGCGCTGCCGGACGACGACGTGCGGCCCGAAGGCGCGGTCGGGCCGGGCGGCGTTGCGCGCGACCGCGACCTCCTCGGGCACGTCGAGCACGATCGCGTCGGCGAGCACGTCGTGGGCGCGGGCCAGCTCGATCAGCTTCTTGCGGGCCTCCCACTGCACGTTGGTGGCGTCCACGACCGTGAGCAGCCCCCGCCTGAGCCGGGTGCCGACGATGTGGTGCAGCAGGTCGAACGCCTCGGGCGTCGCCGTCTGGTCGTTCTCGTCGTCGGCCACCAGCCCGCGGCAGAAGTCCGAGGAGATCACCTGGGTCGGGCGGAAGTGCCGGGCCGCGAACGTCGACTTGCCGCTGCCCGAGATGCCCACGAGGACCACCAGCGACAGCGCCGGCACGCTCACCTCTGTCATCGCGCGCCTCCCTTAGCGAGCGTGAAGACGGCCATCTGGGTGGGCGGCCCGACCTCGGGGTCGTCGCCGCCGACGGGACGCAGGACCACCTCGTAGCCGTACCGTCCGGCGACCCCGGACGCCCACGCGCCGAACTCGTCCCGCGTCCACTCGAACCGGTGGTCGGGGTGCCGCACGGCGTCCGGGCCCAGGAACTCGTAGCGCACGTTGTACTCCACGTTGGGGGTCGTCACGATCACGTGGCCGGGCCGCGCGGCGCCGAAGACCACCCGTTCGAGGGCGGTCAGCCGGGGCGGGTCGACGTGCTCGACGACCTCCATCAGCACGGCCGCGTCGTACCCGGCGAGCCGGGCGTCGGTGTAGGTGAGCGAGCCCTGGAACAGCTCCAGCCGGGACCTGCCGGCCTCCGGCATGCGTTCGGGACGCAGCCGGCGGGCCGCGAGCGCGAGCGCGCGGGCCGACACGTCCATGCCCGCGACCTTGACCACGGACGGCCGGGTGAGCAGCACCGCGACCAGCTGTCCCGAGCCGCAGCCGAGGTCGATGACCGTGCGCGCCCCGATCTCCTCCAGGACGCCGACCACCGCGTCCCGGCGCAGCGTGTTCAGCGGCGTGCGCCCCTCGCCCTCGCTTCCGCCCTCGCCTTCGCCCTCACCCGATTCCGCCTCGCCCGGGACACCGGCCGGGACCGCGGCCGGAAACGCCTCGTCCGGGACCGCGCCCGCCGGGGATGCGCCTCCCGGGAACGCCTCGCCCGGCGCCGGGCCGGCCGTCGCGTCGTCGGTGAACGGCTCGCCGCCCTCGTCCCGGCCGAGGGGGCCGGCGACCTCCTCCTCGACCGGCGGCTCCAGGGCCTCCTCGACGTCGTCGCCGACCTCGGCCAGACGTGCGAAGGCCGTACGGGTGAGGCCGCGGCGCCGGCCGAGGAAGCGCCGTGTGATCAGCCCCTTCTCCGGATGGGCGGCCAGCCACCCCTCCCCCGCCCTGATCAGCTTGTCGACCTCGTCCCCGGCCACCCAGTAGTGCTTGGCGTCGTCCAGGACCGGCAGCAGCACGTACAGGTGGTTGAGCGCGTCGGCCAGGCGCACCTCGCCCCGCAGGGTGAGCCGCACGTACCGGGAGTCGCCCCATTCGGGGAAGGCGGGGTCGAGGGGCACGGGAGCGGCGTCCACCCGCCACCCGAGCGGCTCGAACAGCCGGTGGGCGAGGTCGGGGCCGCCGCGGCACGGCAGCGCCGGGAGGCCGATCTCAAGCGGGATCGGGGAGTCGGCGAGCTCCTGCCGGGACGCGCACCGACCCGCCCTGGCCGTGCGGAACACGTCGGCCAGCGCGACGGCCAGCAGGGAGGACGCGGCGTACGGCCGGTCGTTGACGTACTGGCCGAGCGAGAAGTCCGGCGAGGAGGAGCCGCGGGAGCGGGCGAGCCGTACCGGGTCGATCTCCAGCAGCAGGGCGGCCGTGCACCGCTCCTGGGACGCCTCGGGGTAGAAGACCCGGGCCGTGCCGAACGAGCGGCCGAACTCCTGCACCCGGTCGGGATGCTTGTGCAGGAGGAAGCCGAGGTCGGTGGCCGGCCGCAGGGTCGTCGAGATCGTCAGGAGCACCCGGCACAGTGTGCCGGATGCCCCTTTTTGTCGGCCAGTGATTTCAGAGGTGCGGCAGGATCTCGGCCGCGATCAGCTCCAGGTGGTCGAGGTCGCCGAGGTCGAGGACCTGGAGGTAGACCCGCTCGGCGCCGAGCTCGGCGAACCGGCCGATCTTGTCGAGGATCTCCTGCGGGGTGCCGGCGAGCCCGCCCGATCGCAGCCCGTCCGGGTCCTCGCCGATGGCGGCCGCGCGGCGGGCCACCTCGGCCTCGTCGGACCCGGCGCACACGGTCTGCGCGACCGACAGCACGATCGGCTCGCGCCCCGCGGCCGCGCACGCCTCCCGCACGCGGGAGAACGCCGCGCCCGTGTCCTCCACGCTGCGGAACGGCACGTTGTACTCGTCGGCGAACCGGGCCACGAGCGCCGGCGTCCTGCGGGCTCCCGTGCCGCCCATGATGATCGGCGGGCGGGGCCGTTGGACCGGCTTCGGCAGCGCCGGGGAGTCGATCAGGCCGTAGTGCGCCCCCTCGTAGGAGAACGGCTTGGCGGACGCCCACAGCCCGGTGATGATCTCCAGCTGCTCCTCCAGCCGCGCGAACCGCTCCCCGACCGGCGGGAACGGGATGCCGTACGCGTGGTGCTCGTCGTCGAACCAGCCCGTGCCGAGGCCCAGCTCGACCCGGCCGCCGCTCATCTGGTCGACACCGGCGACCGTGATCGCGAGCGGCCCGGGCAGGCGGAACGTGGCGGGGGTGACGAGCGTCCCGAGACGGATCCGGGAGGTCTCCCTCGCGAGACCGGCGAGAGTGATCCAGGCGTCGGTGGAGCCGGGCCCGGGCTCGCCGGGACCGATGCGCTGGTAATGGTCGGACCGGAAGAACGCGTCGAAGCCGAGCCGCTCGGCCGCCTGCGCGACGGCCAGCAGGTCGTCGTACGTGGCACCCTGCTGCGGCTCAGTGAAGATCCTCAACTTCATGCGCCCATTATCGCCTCCCCTGGTACGGAAGGTTGCTAAAGTGCAGACGGCCTGTGCGCACAGTGACGGCAAAGCGACTCGGGGTGATGAAGGTGGAGTCGGCACGTCATGCCCGCGGTGCGGGAAACCCGCCCCGGTCGCTCGTGGCCCTGGCGGCGGTCGCGCTCGCCGCGGGAACCGGGGCCGCCCTGTGGCTGCTGCCGGGCGCCTCGGGCGCCGGCTGGACGGCGTCCGCCCACCTCCCGTCCGGCCGCCCGCCGTCCGCGCTCCCCTCCTCCGCCGAGACGCTCCTCGCCGCCCGGCAGGCGTCGTCCGTGGGGACGTCCCCGGCGCCCTCGCCGTCCGGGATCGCGCTCCCGCGCCCTCCGGCCGGCCCCGCGGTCGCCGCGAGCGCGGGGCCGGCCTTCCGGCAGTTCCTCGACCTGGCCCGCACCCCGGGGGCGGCACATCGCGTCCACCCGGGCGGCTCCTACCTCGTCGGCCACGTCATCGCCGGGCCCGACGGGTGCACGCCCCGCTGGAGCGGACCGGTGACCGGCGCCGTCACGCGGCTCGCCCGGATGCGGCTGGCGGGCGGCGACCTGCGGCCGGCGTTCGGGGGCCCCGACGGGCCCGAGCCGTCCGTCACCTGCGTGAGCGAGGCCAGGCTGGCCGCCGCCTACCGCACCGCGATCGAGGCGCTCCGCGCGGGCGGGATCGACTTCGAGGTGCGCGGCTCGGCGGGCCGGGCGGCCACGCTCCGCCGCGCCGCCGCCGTCGTCCGCCTGCAGCGGGCGGCCAGGGACCGGGGACGGCCGCTCGCCCTCACGTTCACGGTCCCCGCCACCCCCGACGGCCTGGCCCCCGGCGACCTGGAGATGCTCCGCACGACCCGGGCGGCCGGCGCCGACATCGAGGCCGTCGAGCTGCTGGTCGCCCTCACGCCCGGCGCCGGCTCGCCCGGCAACCTGCACCGCCTGGCCCTCGCCGTCCGCGCCGCCCGCCCGCAGATCGGGGAGGCGCTGGGCGTGGCCGGGCCGGACGTCTGGCGGCGCATGGCCCTGACCCCGGTGCTGTCCGCCGCCGGCGACCTCGGCCCCGAGGAGGCCGGGCGGCTGGCCGCCTTCCGCGCCAGGACCGGCCTCGGCTGGCTGTCGCTGCGCGGCGCGGACCCGGCCCCCGGCGTCGTCGAGGCCCTCACCCCGATCTAGCCCGTGACGTCCTCGGCCCGCGACCTGACCAGCAGGGCCACGCACTCGACGTGGGCGGTCATGGGGTACTGGTCGTAGGCCCGCAGATCGGCCAGCTCGTAGCCGTGCGGGGCGAACCAGGCGATGTCGCGGGCCAGGGTCGCGGGGTCGCAGGAGACGTACACGATCCTGGACGCCTCCAGCGCCGCGACCCGGTCGACGACGGGACGGCCGAGCCCGGCCCGCGGCGGGTCGGCCACCACGAGGTCGGCCCGCTCGATGTCCAGCCGGTCGAGCGCCTCCTCGACCCGGCCCCGCTCCACGCTCGCCTGGGGCAGGTCACGCAGGTTGAACCGGGCGTCCTGGACCGCCTGCGGCTCGGACTCGACGCCGAGGACGGCCCCCTCGGGCCCGACGGCCTCGGCGAGCCCGGCGGCGAACAGCCCGGCCCCGCAGTACAGATCGAGCGCCCACTCCCCCGGCTCGGGCCGTCCCAGCTCGATCACCGCCCCGAGCAGGGTCGCCGGCGCGCCGGGATGAACCTGCCAGAACCCACTGGCGGTGACCCGGAAGTCCCGGCCGGCCACCTGCTCGACGAGTGAGGCCCGGCCGCTCAGCGCGCGGGTGCCGCGCCTGCCCTCGTCGAGCAGGACGGAGGCGTCGACGTCGGGCAGGTCGGCCCGGCGCCGCGGCAGAGGCTCGACGATCACCGCGCGGTCGCCGCCCGAGGAGGCGACGACCTCGACGGCCGCGGCACCCCGCCAGTCGCGGCGCTCCGCGCCCACCTCCTCGACCCCCGGATGCGCGATCGGGCAGTGGTCGACGTGCTCGATCTCATGGGAACGGTGGCGGCGCAGCCCTAGTGAGCCGTCCCTGTCGGCGGCGAACTGGACCCGGGTGCGCCAGCCGAGACCACCGGGCGCCCCCGGGACCTCCTCCACGACCACCTTCCGGTCGATCCCGGCCAGGCGGTGCAACTGCTCGGCCACCACCTCGGCCTTGAGGCGGCGCTGGGCGTCCAGGGAGGCATGCTGCCAGTCGCACCCCCCGCAGCGGCCGGGGCCGCTGAACGGGCACGGCGGGCTCACCCGGTCGGGCGAGGGCTCCAGGATCTCCACGGCGTCGGCGCGCAGGAACCGCGCGGTCTCCTCGGTGATCTCCGCGATCACCCGCTCGCCGGGGAGGGCGTGGCGGACGAACACGACGCGCCCCTCGTGCCTGGCCACGCACCAGCCGCCGTTGGCGACAGCGCCCACCGTCATCTCCACCCGCACCGGGGCCTCCTTCTCGCCCTGCGGCGTCGTCCGGGTCGGCATGCGGTCCATCATGCCTTGATCTGCTCGTCCTTCGGTGCCGGCTGGCGGTACGGCCGCCGTACGGCGCCGGCCGCGGCCGGGTAGGCGCGCCGCTTGAGCCGATCGGACGAGGCGAGCTGCCACGGCACGCTCGTCACCATCACCCCGGGCTTGAACAGCAGGCGCCCCTTGAGGCGCAGCGCGCTCTGATTGTGGAGCAGGTGCTCCCACCAGCGGCCGACCACGTACTCGGGGATGTAGACGGTCACGACGTCGCGCGGCGAGCGGCGGCGCAGCGACTTGACGTAGTCGAGGATCGGACCGGTGATCTCCCGGTACGGCGAGTCGAGGATCTTCAGCGGCACATCGATGCCACGGCGGTCCCACTCCTCCTGGAGCCGGGCGGCCTCCTCCGCGTCCACGCTGACCGTCACCGCCTCCAGCTTGGACGGCCGGGTGGCCCGGGCGTAGGCGAGCGCGCGCAGGGTCGGCTTGTGGATCTTCGAGACGAGCACGATCGCGTGGTTGCGGGCGGGCAGCATCGACTCGTCGACCTCGCCCTCCTCCGGCGCCGCGAGTTCCTCCGCCACCCGGTCGTAGTGGTGCCGGATGCCCTTCATCATCAGGAAGAGCAGCGGCATCGCGATGCAGACGATGTACGCGCCGTGGGTGAACTTGGTGGCCAGCACGACGACGAGCACGATGCCGGTCATGACCGCGCCGAAGCCGTTGATCACCCTCGAGCGGATCATGCGGAAGCGCACCCTGGAGTCGGTCTCCGTCTTGAGGTGCCGTGTCCAGTGGAGGACCATGCCGATCTGGCTGAGCGTGAACGAGACGAACACGCCCACGATGTACAGGTTGAGCAGCTTGCTGACGTCGGCGTTGAAGGCCCAGATGAGCAGGCAGGCCCCGGCGGCGAGGATCACGATGCCGTTGCTGAAGGCCAGGCGGTCGCCGCGGGTGTGCAACTGGCGCGGCAGGTACCGGTCCTGCGCCAGGATCGAGCCCAGCACGGGGAAGCCGTTGAACGCCGTGTTGGCGGCCAGGAACAGGATGAGGGCGGTCACCGCGGCGATGACGACGAACAGGACCGACCCGTCGCCGAAGACGGCCGAGGCGACCTGGGCGATGATCGGCTGCTGGTAGTAGCCGGCCCCCGCGGGGTGCCCGTTGATGATGACGTCGCGGGCGACGCTGGCGGGGTCGGTGACCTTCACCCCGGCCTTGAGGCCGAGGAAGATGATCCCGCTGAACATCGTGACCGCGATCAGGCCCATCATCAGCAGGGTCGTCGCGGCGTTCTTGCTCTTGGGCTTGCGGAAGGCCGGGACGCCGTTGCTGATCGCCTCGACGCCGGTCAGGGCGGCGCACCCGGAGGAGAAGGCGCGCAGGACGAGGAACGCCAGGGCGAACCCGGCGAGGTCGCCCTGCTGCGCGATGATCTTGAAGTCGGCGGTGGGGGCCCGCAGGTCGTCTCCGAGCACGACGAGCCGGAACAGGCCCCAAAGGATCATGCCGATGACCGCGGCCATGAACGCGTACGTGGGGACGGCGAACGCCACGCCGGACTCCCTGATGCCGCGCAGGTTCATGATCGTCAGCAGGATGACGATGGCGATCGCCACCACGGCCCGGTGCTCGGCCACGAACGGGATCGTCGCGCCCACGTAGTCGGCGCCGTTCGCGACCGACACGGCCACGGTGAGGACGTAGTCGACGAGGAGGGCGCTGGCCACCGTAAGGCCGGCGGTCGGGCCCAGGTTGGTCGTGGCCACCTCGTAGTCGCCGCCGCCGCTCGGGTAGGCATGGACGTTCTGCCGGTACGAGGCGACGACCACGAGCATGACGAGCACCACGGCCGCCGCGACCCACGGGCTGAAGCTGTAGAAACCCGCGCCGGCGATCGACAGGATGACCAGGATCTCCTGCGGCGCGTACGCCACGGAGGACAGGGCGTCGCTGGCGAAGACCGGGAGTGCCACGCGTTTGGGCAGCAGCTGGTGGTGGAGCTGGGTGCTTCTGAGAGCCCGCCCCACGAGAAGCCGCTTGACAAGATCTGTCACCTTTGACACGTCTGTTGAGCCTAGTCCTTCGGGGCCCCGCCCGGGTCACGTGGTGGCACGCAAGCGCGACATACTGTCTGCGATAGGAGTCCGCCACAACGGCACGGCGGGGGAGCATGCATATCGTGATCATGGGATGCGGGCGGGTCGGGTCGACTCTCGCGCACATCCTGGAGGACAACGGGCACTCGGTCGCCATCATCGACCGCGATCCCCAGGCCTTCCGCCGGCTCCGGGCCGGCTTCCGCGGACGGCGGGTGACGGGCATCGGCTTCGACCGCGACGTGCTGGAGGAGGCCGGCATCAGCTCGGCCGCCGCCTTCGTCGCCGTCAGCAGCGGCGACAACTCCAACATCATCTCGGCGCGCGTGGCGCGGGAGATGTTCGGCGTGGACAACGTCGTGGCCCGCATCTACGACCCCCGCCGGGCGGAGGTCTACCAGCGGCTGGGCATTCCCACGGTCGCCACGGTCCGCTGGACGGCCGACCAGATCCTGCGCCGGGTGCTTCCCGAGGGCGCCGAGCCGCTGTGGCGCGACCCGACCGGCACGGTGATCCTCGCGGAGGTCGCCTTCCACCAGGGCTGGATCGGCACCCGGGCGCGGGCGATCGAGGAGGCCACGGGCGCGCGGCTGGCCTTCGTCAACCGGATGGGCGAGGCGCTGGTCCCCAAGGACGACACCGTCATCCAGGAGGGTGACCTGATCCACCTGGTCGCCGCCGAGAACGACATGGACCGGATCAACAAGGTGCTGTCCGGCCCGCCATCCGACGAGGAGCACTGATGCGCGTCACCATCGCCGGCGCCGGAGCCGTCGGCCGCTCCATCGCGGCCGAGCTCCTGGAGAACGGCCATGAGGTCCTGCTCATCGACATCGACCCGCGCGCCATCAAGATCGAGAGCGTCCCGCGCGCCGAGTGGCTGCTGGCCGACGCGTGCGAGATCTCCTCGCTGGACGAGGCGGGGCTGAACAGCTGCCAGGTCGTCATCGCCGCCTCCGGCGACGACAAGGTCAACCTCGTCGTCTCGCTGCTCGCCAAGACGGAGTACGGCGTGCCGCGGGTCGTGGCGCGGATCAACCACCCCAAGAACGAGTGGCTGTTCAACGAGTCGTGGGGCGTCGACGTGGCCGTGTCCACGCCGCGCCTGCTGTCGGCCCTGGTCGAGGAGGCCGTCAGCGTGGGCGACCTGGTGCGCCTGATGACGTTCCGCCAGGGCCAGGCCAACCTGGTGGAGCTGACGCTCGCCGAGGACGCCCCCGTCGTCGGCCAGCGGGCCGGGTCGGTGCCGTGGCCGGTCGACGCCGCGCTCGTCGCGATCCTGCGCGAGGGCCGGGTGCTGGTCCCCTCGGCCGACGACCCGCTGGAGGCCGGCGACGAACTGCTGTTCGTGGCGAGCCAGGAGGTCGAGCAGCAGCTGTCGGCACTGCTGTCGGCCCACTGACACCCCGCACGCGAAGACGGCCCCGGACCTGGCGAGGTCCGGGGCCGTCTCACGTCGGTGCGGCCGTTCAGGCCGGCTGCTCCGGCCCGTACGGCGGGTCGGCCGGCTGGATGGGGGTGCGCCCGCGGGCGAGCACCCACACCATGGCGGCCAGGCCGGCCACCTGGAGCGGCCAGCCGAGCGCGATCTTGGCGATGCCGAGTGCGGCAACCTGGTTCGCCCAGTACAGCGGGAGCTGGACGACGACGCGCAGCAGGCACGGCAGCATCAGCAGCCACGTCAGCCGTGAGCACAGGCGCACCAGGGCGGGATCGGAGTGCCAGGCCGTCGGGTCACCGGTGACCGATCCGATGAGGAAGCCCACGATCGGCCAGCGGACCGCGATCGACAGCAGCATCCCGGCGGCGTACGCCCCGTTGTAGAGGATCCCCGGCAGGAAGACGTCCTTGGCGTCGCCGGTCCGGGCGGCGAAGAACGCGCCGATCCCGATGCCGACCAGGCTGTTGAGCACGAACTGCGGCGTGGTCCGCTGCGCGATCCGCAGGAGCAGCAGGATCACCGCCGAGCCGATGCCGATCACCAGTGACGGCTTCAGCTCACTGGTCGCCACGAAGGCCACCGTGAACGCGATGGTGGGGACCGCCGCCTCGACGATCCCCCTCCTGCCACCCAGCGCCTTGCTCATCTGGGCACGGACGGCCGCCTCGACGGTCGCGTGCGCCGCCGGCGCGGCCGCCATGTCCGCTGTGCTCATACGGTCTCCTGAGAGATCACGGGCCACCAGCCGGACGCAGCTCGTAGCGGGGATTGAACATCACCTTACGGCCGTCCTGGACGCTCACCAGGCCCTCGGCCTTGACCACCCGGCCGGGCTCGATGCCGACGATCTTGCGGCGGCCGAGCCAGACGAGGTCGATAACGTCGGATCCGTCGTACAGCTCCGCCTCCAGGGCCGGCGCGCCTCCGCGCGGCCGGAGGGTGACGGTGCGCAGCGTACCCGCCACGCAGAACCTCTGCCGGCCGCCGCACCGGGCGATCGGCGTCGCGCCTTGGCGCCCCAGGTCCTCCTGAAGCTCAGCGGCCTCCAGCTCGGCCTGACTCGTCGTCAGCCGGTGGAAGAAGCCCCGCAGTCCGCCGCGTTTGGCAGGCTCCGGCGTGCCCATCGGTCGCTCACCCAGCTTCCTCGTCCGCGGTTCCCGCGGACCGTGGTCGTGCCGTCTCAAGGTTAGGGGACGGTTCCCCCGCAGCATACGTGAGGCGTCCCCCGGCCAGAAGGACGGGAAAGGGCACGGCTTGCCCCCGGCATGTTCAACGTGCGGAGGACCGGGAGGTCCCCCGCGCGCTCAGCGGGTCTCGGTGATCTCCGGACCCCGCTCGAACGGCCGGAACTCCTCCTGCTCGGCCGCCTGCTGCTCGACGGCCTGCCGGGCCTCGGCCGGCAGCCGCAGCTGGATCGGCTCCTTGGGCGGCATCGGGTCGTCGCCCCGGACGACCACGACCCCGCGCACCACGTCCTCCAGGACGGCCGCGGCCGCCTCGTCGAGCGCGGCCCGTCCGCTGATCACGGCCCGCAGGAACCACCGCGGCCCGTCCACCCCGAGGTACCGGACAGGCTGGAGCCCCTGCCCCTGCCCCTGTGCCGGGACCTGCGCGGCCAGCTCGGGGCCGAAGGGGCCCTCCTGCTCCCGCGCCGTGCCGCCCGCGGCCCCGACCTCGCGCGCCAGCTCGGCCCGCACCTCTTCCCAGATGCCGCTCCGCTTGGGGGCGGCGAACGCGTGCAGCTGGAGGGCGCTCTCCTCCACGAGGACGACGGCGCCGTCGATGTGCTCGCCCGCCATGCTGAGCTGCACCTCGAATCCCGGTCCGATGGGCAGCAGCAGGCCGCCCAGGTCGACCCGCTCGGCCTCCGGGTATCCCTCCTGCGCGTCCCACGGGCCGTTCTCACGGGCCGGGTCCGGGGCGGGCCTCTCCTCCCGCGCGACGACCGGTGCCGTCTCCTCCTCCGCGCGTCGCCGGCGTCCGAACACTTCCTTCACTCTCCTCATGTCTGCGGCTCACCCGATCGAGGGGCCGCCGGCGGCCTTGCCCCGGCGCTCCCCCGCCCGGTCAGGCCCCTGTCGAGCCGAAGCCGTTCGCGCCCCGGACGGAGCCGGGCAGGCGGTCCACCTCGTAGAAGGCGGCCCTCTCCACCCGCTGGATCACCAGCTGGGCGATGCGGTCGCCGCGCCTGAGCCGTGCCGCGTTCTTCGTGTCGGTGTTGAGCAGCGTCACCCGGATCTCGCCCCGGTAGCCCGCGTCCACCGTGCCGGGGGCGTTCACCAGCGTCACGCCGAACGCGGCGGCCAGCCCGGAGCGCGGGTGGACGAACGCGGCGTAGCCGTCCGGCAGCGCGATGGCCACGCCGGTGCCCACCACGACCCGCTCGCCGGGGAGGAGCTCCACGTCCTCCACGGCGTACAGGTCCGCCCCGGCGTCGCCGGGATGGGCGTACGACGGCAGCGGAAGCCCCGGGTCGAGCCGGTGGATCAGCACCTCGACGCCCGCTTCCACGTTACGCTCGCTCACGAGGCAAGACCCTACCTGTTGCGGTGGGGCGAGACCGCCTCTCCGGCCGTCGCCGGAGAGTGTGCCGCGTCAGGCTCGGGCTCGGGCTGTCCCGGTTCGTCCGGAGATGCCGCAACCGCCGGCGGCACCTCCTGCCCGGTGAGCTCGTCGGACGGCTCGGGCGGCGCCGGCGCGTCGGGATGCTCGGCCGCCGGGAGTGCCTGCTGGTCGCGTCGCAGCTCGGGCAGGGCGCGGTAGATGACCGCCGTCAGCGGCACGGCCACCACGGCGCCCGCGATGCCGCCGAGGACGCCGCCGACCGCGAGGACGAGGATGATCGCCAGCGGGTGGAACGCCAGGGCCCGGCCGACGATGAGCGGCTGGAGCACGTGGTTCTCCAACTGCTGCTCGACCACCAGGATGCCCACGAAGATCAGCGCGTAGAACCAGCCCTGCGAGCCGAAGGTCACGAGCGTCGCGAGGCCGCCCGCGAAGAGGATGCCGACGATCGGGATGAAGCTGGCCAGGAAGACCAGCACCGCCAGCGGCGCCCACAGCGGCACCCGCATCCCGGCCAGGACCACGCCGATCACGATCCCGTGGATGGCCGCGACGGCCACCGTGCCGTGCACGTAGTGGGAGATCGTCGCCCACGCCGCACGGCCCGCCCGGTCGACCCGGGGCGTTGCGCGGCCGAAGGCCCGCAGGAACCAGGTCCAGATCCGGTCGCCGTCCTTCAGCAGGAAGAAGGTGATGAACAGGATCAGCACGATCGAGGTGAGCACCTCGACGACCGCTGTGGCGCCGGTCAGCAGCGTGCTGGTGATCTGGCTGCGCTGCTGGTTGACCTGGCTGCTCAGCTCGTCGACGAAGTCGGCGATCTGCGCCTCCTTCAGGTGGAACGGTCCGTGCAGCAGCCAGTCCTGGGCGTTGCGCGCGGTCTGCTGGACCTGCGCCACCAGACGCGGGAACTCCTCGTTGGCCCGCAGGCCGATCATGAAGCCGATGCCCACGATCAGCGCGAGGCCCAGCAGCATGGTGATCCAGGTGGCGTATATGGGCCGCAGGCCGGCTGTGCGCAGCCGCCTCGTCAGCGGGTACAGCAGGGCGGTCAGCAGCAGCGCGACCGCCACCGGCAGGACGACGAAGCTGAGCCGGCCGATGATCAGCGAGACGACGTAGATCATCGCGCCGAGCAGCAGCAGGCGCCAGCTCCACGCGGCCATCGTGACGAGAGCCGGAGGGACACCCTCGCTCTCGCGTCGGTTAGACGAGATCACCTGTCCAGCCTGGCATGTCCGCGCTCCAAACGCGCAGCCGTTTTACCCGGCGTCCACCGCGGGCGGGGGACCGCGACCCGCGTCCGGGAAAGTCCTTGCCAGGACTTTGCCCGGACGGGGTGTCGTACCCGTGCTCCGTGCCTCCGTACGGGTCAGGCCCCCAGCGTGGCGGTCACGGTCAGCGGGGCGTCCGCGTCCGCCGCGGCCTCGGCGGGCGCCTCCAGCACGAACTCCTCCACGTTGCCCGCGGCGCACAGGTCGTCCTGCGCCTGGCGCACCAGGCCGGCCTGGGCGCCGCTGACGACGAGCCGGGAGACCTCGGCGCGCATCGAGAGCCTGGCCTCGGACTTGGCCCGGCGGACCTGCCGCAGGACCTCTCCGACCGCGTCCAGCACGGCCGGGTCGCCGTCCGCGCCCGGCGCCAGGTCGTCCGGGGAGGGCCAGGCGGCGCGGTGCACCGACCCGGCGCGCCACCACGACCAGACCTCCTCGGTCACGAACGGCAGGAACGGCGCGAACAGCCGCAGCAGCACGTCGAGCGCCTGCCGCAGCGCCGCCACGGCGGACGGGTCGCCGTTGTACGCCCTGGCCTTCACCAGCTCGACGTAGTCGTCGCAGAAGGCCCAGAAGAACCGCTCGGTGCGCTCCAGGGCCCGCGTGTAGTCGTAGCCCTCGAACGCCTCGGTGGCCTCGCCCACCACGGCGCGCAGGGCCGCCAGCATCGACCGGTCGACCGGCTCGGTGACCTCCGGCGTCCCGCTGGGCTCGAAGCCCAGCACGAACTTCGACGCGTTGAGGATCTTGATGGCCAGGCGGCGGCCGATCTTGATCTGGCCGGTGTCGAAGGCCGTGTCGGTGCCCGGCCGCCCGCTGGCCGCCCAGTAGCGGACGGCGTCGGAGCCGTACTCCTCCAGCAGGCTCACGGGCGTGACGACGTTGCCCTTGGACTTCGACATCTTCTTGCGGTCCGGGTCGAGGATCCACCCGGAGATCGCGGCGTGCCGCCACGGCAGCCCGCCGTGCTCCAGATGGGCCCGGACGACCGTGGAGAACAGCCAGGTACGGATGATCTCGTGCGCCTGGGGCCGCAGGTCCATCGGGAAGACCCGGCGGAACAGGTCGTCGTCCCGCTCCCAGCCGCCCGCGATCTGCGGGCTCAGCGAGGACGTCGCCCAGGTGTCCATGACGTCCGGGTCGGCCACGAAGCCGAGCGGCTTGCCCCGCATGTCCTCGGTGAAGCCGGGAGGCGTGTCGGACGAGGGGTCGACGGGCAGCGCCGACTCCGGCGGCGTGATCGGCGCCTCGTAGACGGGCTCGCCCTCCGCGTCGAGCGGGTACCACACCGGGATCGGCACGCCGAAGAAGCGCTGCCGGGAGATGAGCCAGTCGCCCGCCAGGCCCTCGACCCAGTTCTCGTACCGGACCCGCATGTGCGGCGGGTGCCACACCAGCTCCCGGCCCCGATCGAGCAGCGCGGCCCGCAGGCCCGCGTCCCGGCCGCCGTTGCGGATGTACCACTGGCGGGTGGTGACGATCTCGAGCGGGCGGTCGCCCTTCTCGTAGAACTTCACCGGGCGCCGGATCGGGCGGGGCTCGCCGTCCAGGTGGCCGGACTCCCGCAGCATCTCCACCACGCGCTCGCGCGCGCCGTGCACGGTCCTGCCCGCCAGCTCCCCGTACGGCTCGGCGGGGACGCCCTGGGGCGGCTCGGGGAGCAGGCGGCCGTCCCAGCCGATGATCGGGCGGGTCGGCAGGTCGAGCTCGCGCCACCAGGTGACGTCGGTGACGTCGCCGAAGGTGCAGATCATCGCGATGCCTGAACCCTTGTCCGGCTCCGCGAGGTGGTGGGCCACGACGGGCACCTCGACCCCGAAGACCGGGGTGCGGACCGTCGTGCCGAACAGCGGCCGGTAGCGCTCGTCGTCCGGGTGGGCGACCAGCGCCACACAGGCCGGGATCAGCTCGGGGCGGGTCGTCTCGATCCACACGCGGTCGCCGAAGCCCCTGTCGCGCTGCCCGGGGGACAGGTCGAAGCCGATCCGGTGGAAGGCGCCGGGCCACTCCCGGTCCTCCAGCTCCGCCTGGGCCACCGCGGTGCGGAACGTGACATCCCACAGCGTCGGGGCCTCCGAGACATACGCCTCGCCACGGGCGAGGTTGCGCAGGAACCCTCGCTGGGACGCGGCCCGCGCGCCGTCGTCGATGGTCGCGTAGGTCATCGACCAGTCGACCGACAGGCCGAGGCGGCGCCACAGCTCCTCGAACGCCTTCTCGTCCTCGGCGGTGAGCCGCTCGCACAGCTCGATGAAGTTCCTCCGCGAGATCGGCACCTGCCGCTTGGGGTCGGGCCGGTCCGGCGGGACGAACTCCGGGTCGTACGGCATCGAGGGGTCGCAGCGCACGCCGAAGTGGTTCTGCACGCGGCGCTCGGTGGGCAGGCCGTTATCGTCCCAGCCCATCGGGTAGAAGACCTCGCGCCCCCGCATCCGCTGGAACCGGGCGATCGTGTCGGTGTGCGTGTAGGAGAAGACGTGACCCACGTGCAGGGACCCCGACACGGTGGGCGGCGGCGTGTCGATCGAGTAGATCTCGTCCCTGCTCCGCGTCCGGTCGAACCGGTAGACGCCCCCGGCCTCCCAGCGCTCTACCCATACCGCTTCCAGGCCGTCGAGTGCGGGTTTCTCGGGCATGGCTGCGGGGAGTCGCTGTTCGGTCATGCCTCCACATGGTATGGCGTGCGCCGACTCCCGGCGTGGAGACACTAAGGTCGTTATCGAGGAGGAATCATGGCGGACATGGCGCGGGAGGCCCGGCGGGAGCTGGGCGCCTCGGAGAAGCCGGACATGCAGTGGCGGCTCGTCGGCGGGCTGCTCGGCCTGGTGGTGGGGTTCGCCTCGCGCAAGGTCCTGGCGTTCGCGTGGGAGAAGGCCACGGGCCGGAAGCCGCCGGCGAGCGCCGACTCCCCCGACATCAGCCTCGGCGAGGCGATCGCCTACGCCGTGGTGATGGGGCTGGGCATGGAGGTCACCCGGATCGTCGCGACCCGGGCGGCCGCCAAGAAGTGGCGCTCCTGGAAGGACGCCGCCAAGGACCTCACGCCGTAAGCTGCTCCTCCGCGACGCCCTCCCCCGACTCCAGGGCCGTGAGGAAGTCGCTGGCCCACTTGTCGACGTTGTGCGTGGCCACCCGGCGCCGCAGCGACCGCATGCGGCGCGCCAGCTCGTGCGGGGTGGCCCGCATCGCGGCCAGCATGGCCCGCTTCAGGCCGTCGATGTCGTACGGGTTCACCAGGAAGGCCTGGCGCAGCTCGTCGGCCGCCCCGGCGAACTCGCTGAGGACGAGCGCCCCGCGGAGATCGTGACGGCAGGCGACGTACTCCTTGGCCACCAGGTTCATGCCGTCGCGGAGCGGGGTCACGACCATGACGTCGGCCGCGCAGTACAGCGCCGCCAGCTCCTCCTTGCTGTACGACTGGTGGAGGTAGGAGATCGGCTGGCGGCCGATCACGCCGTGCTCGCCGTTGATCCGGCCCACCCGCAGCTCGATGTCGTTGCGCAGCCGGCGGTACTCGTCGACGCGCTCGCGGGTCGGCGTGGCGACCTGGACGAACACCGCCTCCCCCGGCTTGATCGCGCCGTCGTCGAGCAGTTCGCCGAACGCCTTGAGACGCTGGCCGATGCCCTTGGTGTAGTCGAGCCGGTCCACGCCGAGCAGCACGTGCTCGGGGTCGCCCAGCTCGGCGCGGATCTCCTTGGCCCGGCGCAGCACGCGCGGCTCGCGTACGAGCTGGTCCAGCTCGCCGAAGTCCACGGAGATGGGGAACGCCTCGGCGCGGACGGTCCGGCCCTCCATCAGGATCTCGTTGCGGTGGTTCTGCAGGCCGAGCAGCCGGCGGGACAGCCGGACGAAGTTCGACGCGCCGCCGGGCCGCTGGAAGCCGACCAGGTCGGCGCCGAGCAGGCCCTCCAGGATCTCGTTGCGCCACGGGAGCTGGTTGAACAGCTCGGCCGGCGGGAACGGGATGTGCAGGAAGAAGCCGATCTTGAGGTCGGGGCGCAGCTTGCGGAGCATGGCCGGCACGAGCTGCAGCTGGTAGTCCTGCACCCAGACGACGGCGCCGGGGGCGGCCGCGTCGGCGGCGGCCCGCGCGAAGCGGTCGTTGACCGCCCGGTAGGCGTCCCACAGGACGCGGGAGTAGGTCGGCTTGGCCACGACGTCGTGGTAGAGGGGCCACAGGGTGGCGTTGGAGAACCCCTCGTAGTACAGCTCGACCTCGAGCCCGGACAGCGGGACGGGGATGAGGTGCATGCCCTCGTGGTCGAACGGCTTGAGCTCCTCGCCCGCCGCCCCCGTCCAGCCGAGCCAGGCGCCGTCGCGCCGCTGCATCACGGGGGCGATGGCCGTCACGAGCCCGCCGGGGCTGCGCCGCCACTCCTTGTCCCCCACCCGGTCCACCGGGAGGCGGTTCGCGACGATCAGAAACGAGCTGGTGCCACGCATTAACCCTCCAGGGTCGCCTGTGACCACCAAACGGAAAGCCACCAAGGCCACCCATACCCGTAAGGACGTGCACAATTCACGCTCTGACGTGTGAGGATGATCTCATCGGCGTCACCCGAGGTCTCCAAGCGTCGGACCTGCGGGTGACAGTTCCCTACCCCCCGATGGGGTCGGCCCGGAGGCCCCGATTCGGCCCGGCGAGATCACGACGAGCCCCCTCGCCGGAGGCGAGGCAGGCAAACAGCGAGGGGCGCGGCCGTGTCTGGACTGAGGAGCGCGCGGGAGCGCAGCGACCAGAGCGCGACGAAGGAAGTGCTCATGGCGCGCCTCCGGCACGACCCGCGGCCTGAAGCGCGCCCCGAGCCCGCCTCGCCGGAGGCGAGGCAGGCAAACAGAGCGAAGGGTTCAGGCGGGGGGCAGGGCGCGCTGGTGGCGAAGGTCGGCCCGTACGGCCTCGGCGAGCTTGCGGGTGGCGGCCCGGTTGAGGGCGCCTCCGGCGACGGCGCCGGTGAGGAAGGGTCCGAGGGTGGTGAGGTGGCGGCCGAGGGTGCGCATCAGGCGGTTGCGCAGGGCGGTCTTGGCGGCGGTGCCGAGGGCGAGGGTGGCCGAGCCTGGCGCGAGGGGGGTCACGCCGCGTTGCTTGGACCAGGCGAGGGCGAAGGCGGTCGCCCTCTGGGAGCCGTTCCCGGGGACCTTCACGCCGTACACCTCGTGGAGCTCCGCGAGGAGCTTGACCTCGATCGCGGCGACGACGAGGGTCTCGGCGACGATCTGGGCGGGGGCCGACAGCAGGAGCGGCGGCGCCGCGAACTCGGCAGCGGCGAGCGCTCCGCCGACCGCGCCGACCGCCATGGTCGCCTTGCCGGCGGTGCGGACGAGGTCGTCGGCGAGTTGCTCGCCGGTCAGCCCGTAGTGGTGCTCCTGCAGGGTGGCGTAGTCTCTGACCGGTAACCGCGGGGCGATGTTCATGAACACGTCGGCGAGCCATCGTCCCCGTCCCGCCCCCGACGCGCGCGCCTTCCTCGCCGATTCCGCGAGCGCTCCGCTGAGGCGGCCGAGCAGCCGACGCCGCTCGGCCCCGTCCGTCTCCCCAGGGGCCACGAGCTTGCCGACCAGGTCGGCCACCTCGTCGTTCGATCGATCCGCGTCTGAAGTCAACGGATCCTCCTATGGGTCTCCTAGGCGGCGCACTCCCGGCACACCTGCTGGCCGTTCTTCTCTGAGGCCAGCTGGCTGCGGTGGTGCACCAGGAAGCACCGCGAGCAGGTGAACTCGTCTGCCTGCCGAGGAATCACCCGCAGCGAGAGCTCCTCGTTCGACAGGTCCGCCCCCGGCAGCTCGAGCGACTCGGCGAGGTCGGTCTCGTCGATGTCGATGCTGCCCGACGACTTGTCGCTCCGTCGTGCCTGAAGCTCCTGAAGGCTGTCCTCGCTCAGGTCGTCGTCGGTCTTACGCGGGCTGTCGTAGTCGGTAGCCATCTGCGTACTCCATCCCCCTCATCTATCTGCCTGCGCCTGTGTCGCGCGTCTTCAACGCTCGGGAGGCCGTCGTTGTGCCCGCGGGGGCCGGGAAATTGTGCAATCGGTACCCGCTTGGACGAACGATGAACCTTCCGGCACGGGAGGGGTATGCCGCCTAAGGCTCTGGTTAGCCAAATATGGCGCAAACCACAGTATCGACGGTATGACCCCACCGTGTTCGACGGCACATCCAACCACATGTGCGGCGCGCACGCTCCATCAGCGCGCCGACTGCGGCAACCCAGGAGTCACCCCGGTTCCCGATAGACGTACCGTCACCACGAGCCCCCCGCCGTCTCGGGGAACGGCGGCCACGCGGCCCCCGTGCGCGCGCACGATCGCGCGCACGATGGACAGCCCGAGACCCGCGCCCTTGGCGGATTGCACCCGGTCGGCGTTCAGTCGCCGGAACGGCTCGAACAGGCTCTCCACCTCGTACGCGGGAACATGCGGTCCCGTGTTCGCGACCTGAACAACGGCACCCCCGTCGACAATTCCCGAACGGATCCAGACTTTTCCGGATGCGCCGATGTTGTGCTTAATACCGTTCTCGACGAGGTTCGAGACACACCGTTCGATGAGAACGGGATCTCCTGTCGTCGCCGCCGGATGAAGGTCGTATTCGACCGTGACCCCTTCCTCCTCGGCGAAAGGCGTCAGCTGCTCGACCGCGGTCCGCGCCACCTCCTGGACGTCCACCGGCTTGCGGACCGACAGCTCGCGCTCGCTGCGGGCGAGCAGCAGCAGTCCCTCGATCAGCCTCTCGTTGCGGGCGGTGGTGCCGAGCAGGGTGCGGCCGAGCACCTTGAGGTCCTCGGACGCCTCCGGGTCGGACAGCGCCACCTCCAGCACGGTCCGGTTGATCGCGAGCGGGGTCCGCAGCTCGTGGGAGGCGTTGTCGACGAACCGCCGCTGGGCGTCGAAGGCGGTGTTGAGCCGGGTCAGCATCGCGTCGAAGGTGTCGGCCAGCTCCTTCAGCTCGTCGTCCGGGCCCTGGAGGTCGATCCGCTCGTGGGCGAGCGAGGTCTCCGACAGCTTGCGCGCGGTCCCCGTCATCTTCTTGATCGGCCGCAGCGCCCGGTCGGCCACCACGTACCCCAGGATCAGCGCCAGGATTCCCACCCCCAGCAGCGCCATGAGGCCTCGTGTGATCAAACTCTGCAGGACGGTGTCGGTGACCGAGGCGTTCCTGACCGTGATCTCCTGGTTCCAGTAGTCGATCAGCCATTGGGGCGTGTCGTCCGGAACCGAGAGGCGCACGTGCAGCGCGGTGTCGAGGACGGGCCGCACCAGGAGGTACATCACGAAGAGCAGCAGCGCGCCGGCGACGAAGAACAGGGCGCTGTAAGTGAGCGTGAGCCTCCATCGCACGCTCATGCGATTCGACAGCGCCTTGATCTCGTCGAGGAGATTGGCGCGCTGCATGGGGTGGGCCGTGAGGGGCGGGGGGCCGTCCCAGGCGGGCGGGCCGCTCGGCGGCGGCGGGACCTGGCTGCGGTACGGGCCGGTGCCCATGGCCGATGCCATGCGCCGGCCCGAGCCGCCGGGCTGCGTGTCGTCCCCGCGCCACTCGGACGTGGGGGCGGGCAGGATCTGGGGCGCGGTGGGCCCCTCGGGGCGCCCCGACGACCGGTCGCGCTGCTCGCCCCGCTCGCTCACGTCCCCACCTCCCGGCATCCGCAGGTACGAATCACAATCACAGTCGGTACCCGACTCCCGGCACGGTCTCGATCACCTGGGGCTCGCCGAGCTTCTTGCGCAGCGTCATCATCGTGACCCGGACGACGTTGGTGAACGGGTCGATGTTCTCGTCCCACGCCTTGTCGAGCAGGTCCTCTTGGCTCACCACGGCGCCCTCGGCGCGCATGAGCTCCTCCAGCACCGCGAACTCCTTCTTCGTGAGCGGCACCTCGTTGCCGTCCCGCGTCACGAGGCGCTTGCCCGGGTCGAGCCTGATGCCCGCCCGTTCGAGGACGGGCGGCAGGGGCGGCGCGGAGCGGCGGCCGAGCGCCCGCACCCGGGCGACCAGCTCCATGAACACGAACGGCTTGGCGAGGTAGTCGTCGGCCCCCAGCTCCAGGCCCTCGACCTTGGCGTCCACGTCGCCGGCGGCCGTCAGCATGATGATCCGCGACGCGGAACGCTGCGCGACGAGTCGGCGGGCCACCTCGTCGCCGTGGACCCTGGGCAGGTCGCGGTCGAGCACGATCACGTCGTAGTCGATGTACCCGGTCTTCTCCAGCGCGGCGGCGCCGTCGTAGGCCACGTCCACGGCCATCGCCTCACGGCGGAGGCCGGTGGCGATCGCGTCCGCGAGCACCCGCTCGTCCTCCACCACTAGCACACGCATCGAAGTCCTCCTCATCAGGCACAACGCCTTCATTGTGGCCATATTCGACGTAAGACGCCGGTAAGCGGTTCCGGCGCTCTACGTGAGGTAGAGCACAGGAATTGGGTGGTTTGAGGCAAGCCCGAAGGTGGGTAGGCCCGGGGCTACACCTCATTGTCGTGTGCCGGGGAAGGGCGCGCTCTCTCCAGGATCCGCGTTCGGGGACCACGCACGGCACATTCGCCCCCTGAGAAAGAAGGTGAGATGGGCGAGTTCACGACCACGATCGAAACCAGGCTCGACCAGGCCTACAAGGGTCTTGAAGAGGCCACGACGAGCGGGGACGACTTCCTCGCCGACACCCTCACCGCCGAGATCGAGGATCTGCACCGCCTCGCGGAGGATCACGGCATCCCGATCCAGCGCTGACCATTCGTGACTGAGGGGGCCCGCCGCGACGGCGGGCCCCCTCAGCCGTGTCCGGAGCCGTACCGGCCCGGGCGGACGGTCAGTCGCGTTCGGGGTCGAGGGGCACGAGCAGGTCGTGCAGGTCCTCGAACAGGCCCGGCGCCGCGCACAGGAGCATGTCCACGCCTACCGGCCTGCCGTTCAGCCCGCCGACGCGGGCGCCGGCCTCGGTGGCGACCAGCCCGGCCGCCGCGTGGTCCCAGTAGTTGGCGCCGCGCTCGTAGTAGCCGTCGACCCGGCCGGTCGCGACCGCGCACAGGTCGAGGGCGCAGGAGCCGATCCTCCGGATGTCGCGCACCCGCGGGAGCACCTGCGCCACCACCTCGGCCTGGACGCGGCGGCGGGCCACGCCGTACCCGAACCCGGTCGCGATCAGGGCCCGGTCGAGCGGGACGCCGGTGTTGCAGCTCAGCCGCTCACCCCTCAGCCAGGCCCCGCCGCCCTTGGAGGCGGAGAACAGCTCGCCCCGGGGCACGTTGTGCACGGCCCCGGCGACGATCTCCCCGTCCACCTCGACCCCGATGCTCACGGCCCAGTCGGGCAGGCCGTACAGGAAGTTCACGGTGCCGTCGATCGGGTCGACCACCCACTTCACGCGGCCCGTGCCGGGCGTGTCGCCGCCCTCCTCGCCCAGGATCGCGTCGTGCGGCCTGGCCTCGCCGATGCGGGCGCGGATCAGCTCCTCGGCGGCCCGGTCGAGCGCGGTCACCACGTCCGTGGGGCTGGACTTCGTGGCGAGCACCTCGGGCCGGTCGGGCCGCTTGGCGAGGAGCATCTCGCCGGCCTCCTCGGCGATCTCCACAGCGAGCGCCAGCAGCGTCTCCCTGTCCGGCGGCTCCGCCTCGTCCCGTTCCGGTCCCTGTCCGTACTCGGCCACTCCGACCGCCCCCTCCTCGTCCGATTCGCACCACATCCTGCCAAACCGGGGTGAACGGAAGGTCACCCGGGCGATCAGCGGAGCGACGGCCGCCCGCCGTGCGGCTCCGCGCCCATGCAACGGTCGGCAGGATCGGGCCGGCCCGAACTTCACGACGCATTCGCGCGTCCCATGCTCCATGAGCCCCCGTGCGTTGCCCGCTCCGGCGCTGGCGGTCGCCGCCGCCGTGGCCGTGCTGACCGCCGCCTGCGCCACGCCGCACGCCCGCGAACGCGGGTCCGCGCGGCCGCCGGCGACCGCCTCGGCCACCCCGGGGACGGGCTTCCGGGGCGCCTGGGACTATCTGTATCCCGACAATCCGCCGGCGGAGCACCGGCCCGTGACGGTCCCGGCCGACGAGTCGGGACCGTGGCGGCTGCGCGTGCTCGCCGACTACGGCGTCTTCGACGAGATGACCTGCGTGGTGGCCACGGCTCCCGGAGCGGCTTGGGCGTTCGGGGTCACAGGGACGCAGCGCAGCCATCCGGTCGCGCTGCGCTGGGACGGAGCCCGCTGGACCAGGTACGACCTGGCGCAGACGACCGCCGCTCCGGTGGCCGCGGCCGCCTCGGGGCCGGACGACGTCTGGCTGATGCTGCGGGCGGGACGTCACGGCGGCCAGGTCCTGCACTGGGACGGGGCGCGGTGGTCGCCGGCCGGCGACGGGTCGTTCGCCTCCCTGGGCTCGGCGGGCCGGGGGCAGGCATGGGCGCTGAGCGGCGAGGACACCGCGGTCTGGCTGTCCGAGGGCGGCCCCTGGCGGTGGATGCCGGGACCCGGGGCGCGCCTGGCGGTCCAGGCGCTTTCCGTGCCGCCGTCCGGGACGTACTGGGCGGTCACGAAGGACATGCGGCGCTGGGACTCGGGGCTGTACCGGCGTCCGCCCGGCGGCCGGTGGCAGCCGGTCGGGTTCGGGGGGGCGCTGCCGGCGGACACCCGTGAGAACTCGCTCGACCTCCAGGGGGTGGTGGCCGCCTCGGACGGCGACGTCTGGGCGTACGGCACGTACGGACGGCGCCCCGATCCGGAGGGGGACGGCGACCCGGTGAGGGACCCGATCGCCGCGCACTGGGACGGGCGGGCCTGGCGGGCCGTGGCCGTGCCCGAGGGCTGGCGGTTCACCGGCGCGGCGGTCGTCGACGGGCACGGCGGGCTGCGGGCCGTGGTGGCGAGCACGATCGGCGACGAGGACGCGGTCGCGGCCGACACCGCCGTGCTGACCCTGACGCCCACCGGCCCCGCCACGTCGGCCGAGCCGCCGATCCCGGGCGGGCGGGTGGTGCTCCGGGGGCTGGCACGAGTCCCGGGGACCGGCCGCTTCTGGGCGGTGGGCGCGGCCTACCCGGCGGCGCCGGACATGTCCGCGTCCACCTCCGTCGTCTACGGCTGGCGGCCCTGATCCCGGCTCTGAGGGATCAGCCGAGGGACGGCGGCCTCACCCACTCCTCCTTGAGGACGTGCTGGGCGAGGAAGGCCAAAACCGTCTCGTACCACGCCACGGCGTTGCCGGGCTTGAGCACCCAGTGGTTCTCGTCCGGGAAGTAGAGGAACTTCGACTCGACGCCGGACCTCTGCAGGTCCCACCACAGCCGCAGGGCCTCGCCGATGGGCACCCGGTAGTCCCGGTCGCCGTGGATCACCAGCATCGGCGTCCGGATCTCCTCCAGCGAGCGGTGGGGCGACAGCCGGGCGTACCGCTCCGACCCGAGCACGCCGAACTCCCGCTGCCAGTAGTTGGCCCCGTCGGTGGTGCCGGCGAACTGGTCGAGGTTCCACAGGGAGGCGTGGGTGACGATCGCGCGGAAGCGGTCGGTGTGCCCCGCGATCCAGTTGGCCATGTAGCCGCCGAACGAGCCGCCCATCGCGGCGACGCGCTGCTCGTCGATCTCCGGCCGCTTGAGGCAGGCGTCGGTGATCGCCATGAGGTCGGCGTGGGTGACCGGGCCCCACTCGCCCCAGCCGCGGTCGATCATCTCCTGGCCGTACCCGGTGGACAGGCACGGGTCGGGCAGCAGGACCGCGTAGCCGTGCCTCGCCATGATCCACGGGTTCCAGCGCCAGCTCCAGTCGTTCCAGCTCGACAGCGGGCCGCCGTGGACCCACAGCAGGAACGGCGCCGGGCTCTCGGCCGACGCGCCGGCGGGCAGGACCAGCCAGCCGCGGATCTCGGTGCCGTCGTCGGCGGTGGCCGTGACCTCGGTCAGCGTGCCCGGCAGGTCGAGCGGCGGCGTCGGCGAGGGCAGCGGCGTCACCGCGCCGTCGGGGGCCACCCGCACCGGCGCCGGGGCCGCGTCCACGGCGCCGCGCAGCGCGTAGACCGAGCCGTCGGGCGCCGGGCACAGCTCGGCGTACGCGCCGTCGTCGCCGGTGAGCCGCGCGGCGGGCCCGTCGAGCGGGACGCGGAAGATCGGCCGGCGGCCCTGGTGGTCGGCGGCGACGAACAGCTCCCGGGACGAGGGCGCCCAGGCGACGAACGCGGGGAAGACCCGCTCCATGACCGCCCGGCCCTCGCCGGTCTCCAGGTCGACGACCCACAGGTCCACCTCGACCGGCACCTCCTCGGTGCCGTGCCGCTCCCGGGTGCAGGCGACGTGCCGTCCGTCCGGCGACACCACGACGGGGCCGCCGAAGTCGTGCGCGTCGGACGAGCCGAGCGTGCGCCGGGAGCCGTCCGCGACGTCGAGGGCGACGAGTTCCTCGCGCACCTCGCCGTTGGGCAGCCGCACCCGCCACGTGGTGACGACGGCGGAGCCGTCCGGGGTGACGTCGAACGACAGGTGGTCGCTCAGCGCGCCGTCCGTGTCGGGCGTGAGGTCGCGCTCGTCCTCCAGGCCGTCCCGCACCTGACGGGCGGCGAAGAACCGGGTGCCGGCCGGGCCCAGGTCGTGGTCCCAGTAGCGGACCGGGTAGCCCTCGTGGAGGATGGCGGAGACCCCCGCCTCCTTGCGGCCCTTGCGGCGCTCCTCCTCCGTGGCCAGGTCGCCCGGCAGCACCTGGGCCGCGTACACGACCGTGTCCCGCGCGGTCCGCACGGCGCCGACGCCGCCGGGACGGCGCGCGATCCGCACCGGCTCGCCACGCTCGGGCAGCAGCCACAGCGCGGGGACCTCCTCGCCGGAGTCCTTGACCGTCTCGTCAGGGCGGCGGGAGACGAACAGCAGGCTCCCGTCGGGGGCGAACTCCGCGCCCGCCTCGCCCTTCGACGACCGGGTCAGCCGCCGCGGCTCGCCCCCGCCGTCGAGCGGGATCTCCCACAGTGCCGTGCCGTACGACGCCCCGTCCGGCAGAAGGGACTGGACGACGGACACGAGCCGCGTCCCGTCGGGCGACAGTCGCAGCGACTGCACGCGCGGCAGAGCGACGTACTCACGGATGTCAGGAAAATCAGTCACCGGTCGAACCTATCGCCATCCAGCGGAGGAGCCCAAGGGGCCGCCGTCACGCGCCGGACCGCCGGTCAGCCCGCGTAGGGTGTGGGGACATGGGGAGCACAAACGGGTACGACGCCCTGCTCGTCGTCTCCTTCGGAGGGCCGGAGAAGCCCGGCGACGTCATGCCGTTCCTGGAGAACGTGGTGCGCGGCCGGGGGGTGCCCCGCGAACGGCTGCTCGAGGTCGAGGCCCACTACCAGGGCTTCGGCGGGGTCAGCCCGATCAACCGGCAGTGCCGTGACCTGATCGCGGCCCTCGACGTCGACGTGCCCGTCTACTGGGGCAACCGGAACTGGCACCCGTTCCTGGAGGACACGGTCCGGCGGATGACGCAGGACGGGGTCCGCAAGGCGGCCGCGTTCGTCACCGCGGCGTACAGCTCCTACTCGAGCTGCCGGCAGTACCTCGACGACATCGCGCGCGCCCGCGCCGCAGTGCCCGGCGCGCCCGAGATCGTGAAGCTGCGGCACTACTACGACCACCCCGGCTTCGTCGCCGCGATGGCCGACCACACGCGCGAGGCGCTCGCCCGGCTGCCCGAGGGCGTGCGCGACGACGCCCGGCTCGTCTTCACCGCGCACAGCATCCCCGTCTCCATGGCCCGTACGGCCGGCCCCACCGGCGGGGCGTACGAGGCGCAGTTGCGGACGGCCGCGGCGCTCGTCACGGAGCAGGTGGACCCCGGCCGGTCGTGGGACCTGGTCTGGCAGAGCCGCAGCGGCCCCCCGCACGTGCCCTGGCTGGAGCCCGACGTCTGCGACCATCTGGAGGCGCTGCACGGCGAGGGGGTCCCGGCGGCCGTGCTCGTGCCCGTCGGGTTCGTCTCCGATCACATGGAGGTCGTGTACGACCTCGACGTCGAGGCGGCCGCCACCGCGGACAAGCTCGGCATGCCGCTGACGCGGGCCGCGACCGCCGGCGTCCACCCGAGGTTCGTCTCGATGGTCCGCGAGCTGCTGGAGGAGCCGGAGCCCGCTCCGTGCGCGGCGACCTGCTGCCCCGCCCCGGTCCGGCCGGCCCGTCAGGAGTAGGTGCGGGCGTAGGCGTCGGCGAGCGACAGGACCTTGTCCACGTAGTCCCAGGAGTGGTTGTAGAACCACACGGCCTTCCTGAGCTTGTCGCCGCCCTGGCCGGCGCCGTTCGCGCACAGGTACTTCGCGGCCGTCGGGACGGCGTCGTAGGCGCTCCAGATGTCCGCGTCGCCGTCGCCGTCGCCGTCCACGCCGTACGCCTTCCAGGTGGCGGGCATGAACTGCATGGGCCCGAGGGCGCCGGCCGACGAGGGCCCGTTGTTGCGCCCGTGGCCGCTCTCCACCTGGCCGATGGCCGCCAGGACCGTCCACGACAGGCCGGGGCAGACGCCCGCCGACCGCTGGTAGAGCTCCAGGTAGCTCTCGGGCCGGCCGACGAGCGCCTGGGCCGGCGGCGCGGACGGCGTGGGGGCGGCCGCCCGGCGTACGGCCGCGCCGACCCTGACCACCTGGGCCTTCGGGCCGAGCAGGCGCGCGACGGCGTGGGCGTCGAGCGAGGGCGAGTCGCCGTGGACGAGCACCACGACCGCGGAGGAGAACCCGAGCCGCCGTCCGAGGTCCTTGCCCACCAGGCCGTCCACCCCCGGCAGGCCGAGCGAGGCCGAGGCGGCCACGCGCAGCCGGGGGCCGCCGTCGAGCTGGTACTCCGCGCCCAGGACCATGCCCAGCCGCTTGATCGTTCCCCCGTCGGCGACGAACTCGTCGCGCGCGAGCGCGCTCCACACCTCCGGATGCTCGGCGACCGCCTTGGGCGTCCACGACCGGAACTGGGCCGGGTCCACGGCCAGCAACTGCAGGGCGGTGCCCGACACGCGCACCGTGCCGCCGTCGGCCGCCGCGACCTTCTGCACGTGGCGGAGCTTCGCGATCTTCCGCAGCGTCCTCATCGACACGGCGGCCGGGCTGATGGCCATCAGGTCCGGCGGGGTGACCTGGATCCCCGGGCCGCCGATGACCGGCGAGTTCGACGGCAGCGTGGGGTCGGGCCGCAGCCCGCCGGCCGCCGCCGGGTCGCCGTCCTGCTGGATCGTCGCCGCCGGCCGTCCGTCCTCCGTCACGAGGACGAGGCTGCCCAGGGCGATCACGGCGGTGATGAGTGCGGCCAGTCCTGCCACGAACGTGCGAAGCGTCGCGGCGGGAAGAGTGGGCACGCCGCTCACGTTAAACCCTTCACCCCAAAGACGGAAAAATCACTTGCCACACCTTAGGCATGTGCGTCAGGGTCAAACTGGAAAAATCGCAGTCCGCGTGCCCCGGGAAGCAATGACCCCGTGGCCGCCGAGCTCCCCCAACGGCCGGCCCGGACAGCTCAGGCGCCGAAGGGAACGCGTGATGGTCGGGCCGTATCGAGGGCTGTTCGGCGCGCCAGGAACCAAGGGGTTCGTCGTCGCGGGATTCGTCGGGCGGATGCCCATGTCCATGCTGGGCATCGGCGTCGTGCTGCTCGTCTCCGCGCTCACCGGCTCCTACGCGACCGCCGGCGCCGTGGCGGCCGTCGTGTCGCTCGCGTACGCCGTGGCCGCGCCGCTGTCGGGCCGCCTGGTGGACCGGTTCGGCCAGGCCCGGGTGCTGGTGCCGTTCGTCTTCCTGCACGCGGCCTCGCTGTCGGGGCTCCTGCTGTGCGCGCACGCCCACGAACCGCAGTGGACCCTGTACGCCACGGGCGCCGCGGCCGGCGCCACCGCCACCTCGCTGGGCTCGATGGTCCGGGCCCGGTGGTCCCACGTGCTCCAGGACCCCTCCCGGCTGCACATCGCGTTCTCCTTCGAGTCGGTGGCCGACGAGGTCGTCTTCGTGAGCGGCCCGGCGTTCGTGACCGCGCTGACGACCGGGGTGAACGTGTACGCCGGGCTGATCGTGGCGATCGTCCTCACGGTGGGCGGCACGCTGGCGTTCGCCGCGATGCGCTCCACCGAGCCCCCGGTCGTGCGCGAGCGCGGGACGGCGGGGTCGCCGATCGCCATCCCCGGCGTCGCGCTGCTGTCGGCCGTGTTCCTCGCGATGGGCGCCGTCTTCGGCTCGGTCGACACGATCTCGGTCGCGTTCGCCGACGAGCACGGCAGCAAGGGCGCGGCCGGCCTGCTGCTCGCGTCGATCGCGTGCGGCAGCATGGTCTCGGGCCTGTGGTTCGGCTCCCGGCACTGGAAGATCACGCTGCGCAGCCGGTTCGTGCGCGCGCTGTCGCTGTTCGCCGCCGGGCTCACGCCGGTGCTGCTGGTGGACGACATCCGGTTCATGGCGGTCGCCCTCTTCTTCGCGGGGCTGTCGATCTCCCCCACCCTCATCACGGGCTTCTCGCTGATCGAGCGGCTGGTCCCGGCCCGGCAGCTCACCGAGGGGATGTCGTGGATCTCGACGTCCATCGGGTTCGGCGTGGCGATCGGGGCCTGGGCCGGCGGCCGGCTCACCGACCTCTACGGCGCGTCCAACGCGTACGGGTTCGCCTACGCCAGCGCGCTGCTGGCCGTGGCGGTGGGACTGGGCGGCTCGGCGCTCGTCCGGGCCCGGCACAGCGCGCGCTGACGCGCCGCTTCATGAGCACTGTTCATGTTCCCTTCCGGCCCATAGGGTGGGCCGCAGGCGGAGGATCCGCGACAGGCCTCCGCGAGGAGGAGCATGGACGCCTTCGTGAACTGGGCGCGCAACCAGTCGGCCGCGCCCGCGGAGGTCCGCACGCCCGCGTCGGCCGGTGAGGTCGCCCAGGCGGTCCGGGACGCCGCGAAGACCGGCCGCCGGGTCAGGATGATCGGCTCGGGGCACTCGTTCACGGGGGTGGCGCTCACCGACGGCATCCTGCTGCGGCCCACCGCGCTCACCGGCGTCCTGGACGCGGGCGAGGGCTGGGTCAAGGTCGCCGCGGGGACGCCGATCAGGACCCTGAACGAGGAGCTCGACCGGCGCGGGCTGGCCCTGGCCAACATGGGCGACATCACCGCGCAGACGGCCGCCGGGGCGATCCAGACCGGGACCCACGGCAGCGGGCGCCACGTTGGCGGCCTGGCCGACCAGGTCCTCGAACTCGACCTCGTCCTCGCCGACGGCTCGGCGGCGACCGTGCGCGAGGGCGACCTGTTCGACGCCGCCCGCGTCGGCCTCGGCGCCCTCGGGATCATCACGGCCGTGACGTTCCGGGTCGAGCCGGCGTTCCTGCTGCACCACCGGCGGGCGCCCATGGCGTTCAGCGCGATCCTCGACTCGCTCGACGAGCTCACGGCGGGCAACGACCACCTCGACTTCTTCTGGCTGCCCCACACCGACACCTGCCTCGTCAAGCGGAACAACCGCACACCCGGCCCCGCCCGGCCGCCGGCCGCCGTCAAGCGGTGGCTCGACAACGTCTTCCTGGAGAACACCGTCTTCGGCGCCGCCTGCGCCGTCGGCGCCCGGCTCCCCCGCACCGTCCCCCGGATCAACGCCCTGTCGGCCCGCGCCCTCGGGGCGTCCGAGTGCGTGGACACGTCGTACAAGGTCTTCACCTCCGTGCGGGAGGTGCGGTTCCTGGAGATGGAGTACGCGGTCCCGCGCGAGCACCTGGCCCGCGCCCTGCGCGAGACCCGCGACCTCATGGAGCGCTCGGGCTGGCCGGTCACGTTCCCGGTCGAGGTCCGCGTGACGCCGCCGTCCGACGCCTGGCTGTCCACCGCGTACGGCCGGTCCTCGGCGTACGTCGCGTGCCACATCTACCGGCCCACGCCCAACCAGGCCTACTTCGACGGCGTGGAGGAGATCATGCAGCGGCTGGAGGGCCGTCCCCACTGGGGCAAACTGCACACCTGCGACGCTTCCTACCTGCGGACCGTCTACCCGAGGTTCGGCGACTTCGTCGCGCTGCGCGACACGCTCGACCCGGACGGGGTCTTCGCCAACGATTACCTGGACCGGGTGCTCGGCGCGTCGCGGGAGAGCTGAGGCCAAGGCCGCGTAAAGTCCCTCTCCACGGTCCTGCGCCGTGCGCGTGTCGCGTTGCCCGCGCCGGCCTGTGGGCGGGCACAGTGCGGGGCACGGGCACTCCTGAGCCCGGCGCGCCACTCGAACCGAGGGAGCAAGCAGAGGATGAGACCCTCCCCCAGGTACGGCACGACCGTCCACGCCGCGGCGACGCCGGCGCCGGACGGACGGGCCGCGGGCGCGCGTCAGACGAGAGGACACGACCCTCGCTCTCGCCTCCTGAGCCGTCGTCCCCGCTTCGGCGGGGTCCGGCCGCACAGGATGGCATCCGGAAGCAGGCCGCTCACACATGTCCGGCGGGTAGCGTAAAGGTGAACGCCAGAAATGTGACCGGCGTCACAACACCTGCCGCGCCCCCGGGCGAGGCGATGTTCGGACATGCCGGGTACGGTGCTGGCAGGCAACCGGTTCACGCGAGAGACTCAAGGGTCCGGGGGAAGACAGAGCACGACGACGAAGGGACTCGCATGCAGGAGCTCCGTCTCGTCGCGGTCAGTGAGGACGGCACGTACCTCGTCCTGGCGACGGCCGGGCGGGGCACGCGGTTCACGCTCCCCGTCGACGACCGGCTCCGTGCTGCCGTCCGCGGCAACTTCTCCCGTCTCGGCCAGTACGAGATCGAAGTGGAGAGTCCGTTGCGTCCCAAGGAGATCCAGGCGCGGATCCGCGCAGGCGAGACGGCGGAGGAGATCGCGGCCACCGCGGGCATCCCGGTGGAACGAGTCCGCTGGTTCGAGGGGCCCGTTCTCCAGGAGCGCGAGTACATGGCCCAGCAGGCCCAGCGGGTGTCCGTCCGGATGCCCGGCGAGACGACCCCCGGGCCCACCCTCGGCGAGCTGGTCGCCGAGCGCCTCACCAGGCGCGGCGTCCCCGCCGACGAGATCGACTGGGACTCCAGCAAGCGCGACGACAACCTGTGGCGGGTCAGGCTCGGCTTCGTCTGGAACGGCCACACGCGTCACGCGGAGTGGCTGTTCGATCCCCGCCGCCGCCACATCACCCCGAACGACGACGAGGCGATGCGCCTGTCGGCCGCCGAGTACGTCGATCCCGGGGCCGACGACGCGACGGTCCGCCCGTTCGTGCCCCGGCTCGCGTCCAAGCTCGCCCCCGTGCCGTCGCTGCCCGAGGACCCCTACCGGCGCGCCGAGGCCGACCTGCCCTCCGTGCGGCAGGAGCCCGCCGCCCTGGCCGAGCCCGCGGGCTACCGCCCCGAGCTGACCCCGGTGCCGTTCCGGCTGCCCGACCCCCTCGCCCGTCCCGGTGACGTCCCGGACTACGAGCGGGACGCGCGCGCCGAGGACGCGGCCCGGGAGGCGGCGGAGCGCGAGACGGCCGCCCGGCAGGCGCGGGAGGCCCGCGATGCCGCCGAACGGGAAGCACGCGAGACCGCCGAGCGCGCGGTTCGCGAGCAGGCCGAACGGGAGGCCCGCGAAGCGGCGGAACGCGCCACCCGGGAGGCTGTCGAGCGCGAGGCCCGCGAGACGGCCGAGCGTAAGGCCCGGGAGGACGCCGAACGCGCGACCCGAGAGGCCGCCGAGCGCGAGGCACGCGAGACAGCCGAACGCGAGGCCCGCGAGACGGCCGAGCGTAAGGCCCGGGAGGACGCCGAACGCGCGACCCGAGAGGCCGCCGAGCGGGAAGCCCGCGAGACAGCCGAACGCGAGGCCCGCGAGACGGCCGAGCGTAAGGCCCGCGAGGACGCCGAACGCGAGGCGCGGCGGGCCGAGGAGGCGGCCGCCGCGGCCGCCGTTTCCGCGGCGGACCGGGCCGCCACCGGCTCGGCCGAGACCGACGGAGCGGCCGTCGCGACCACCGGCGCCGGCACTGCGGCGCGCACCACCTCCGACGGCACTCCGGCCCAGGCCGAGGCCGACGGCTCGCAAGCCCAGGACACCGACGGCGCTCCGGCGGGTGCGGGTGCGGATCGGCCCGAGAAGGCCGCGACCGCGCGGGCGGGGAACGCCGAGGCTCCGGACACGGACGTCACCGCCGGGGTGAAGACCGGATCGGACGAGGCGGAGACGTCCACGGCCGGCCCGAGCGCGACGGACACCGCCCGCGACGCGAGCGCCGCACCCGCACGCGAGCAGTCCCAGCGGCGGCGCGACGAGGACACCCCGTCGGCTCAGCCGGCCGGGGCCGACGCGCGCCCGCCCGCGGGACGGGAGACGGCCAAGCCCGTCCCGGTGACCGTTCCGAGCGCCCGGCCCGCGACCGAGGACGCCGCCGCGCGGCCGACGGCCGACAGCGGACGGGACAAGGAGACCCGGGAGACTTCCGCTCCCGCCGGACGCCCGGCGCCGTCGCGGGACACGGGTGAGCGGGCCCCGGGCGGACCTGCGACGCCGGCTCCCGCCGCGCCCACGACGACGCCGGCTCCCGCTGTGCCACCGGCTGCCGCTGCTCCGGCGGCGCCCACGCCTGCGGCGCCGGTTCCGGCGGCGCCCGCGCCGAAGCGTCCCGCGGTGGCCGCCACGACCGAGGGACCCAAGGACGCGCCGAAGGACGGCAAGCCCGAGACACCCGCCCCGCCCGTTCCGAAGCCCGCTCCCCCGCGTCCCCGCAAGTCGCGCGGGCGCCGGGCCTCGGTGCCGACGTGGGACGAGATCATGTTCGGCGCGCGCAAGCAGGACTGACGACGATCGGTGATGGCGGGGGCCTTCGACCCCCGCCATCACCGTCTCCGCGCCCGTGTGAGCCGGCCACCTGTCCCGGGCGTCGCTCTCAGGGACGTCCCCGCCCCGGCCGGCGGGAGGGCGGTCAGAGGAAGTAGTTGAGGTTGGCGACGGCCCAGAGGATCACGGCCGCGACCAGGCCGACCTTGACCATGGCGCGCACACCGCCCCAGGCCGCCGTACGCCGAGCCGGAACGTTCTTGACGGCCTGCCGCCACGTCCGCCACAGGTCGGCGGAGCGCTGCCACTGGCGACCTGCCGCGAACACCGCGAAGGCGACGACGATGAACAGCAGGACCCGTCCGTTCGCGTTCACGGGGCCACCTCCACGGGGGCGGGATGCACCAGGGAACCGCAGATCACGCTAGCCGTGATCACGATAGGTGGCCAGACGTACGCGGAAAGTGGGCATAAATCTCTCGCGCCGGACCGTCGCGCGGCGGGCGGGAGCACGGCTGAAACACGGCGAGCGCCACCCGCGACGCGAGCTGCGCCAGGAGCGGGAAGCCAAAGGCCCGACGACGGCGAGCGGGGCCAAGCCGGTGAGTCAGGAAGCCAAGGGCCGGACCACGGCGAGCGGGGCCAGGCGGGTGACGCCAGGGGGTGGGTCAGGAAAGCGGAAGGCTGGACGAGGGCGGGCGGGCGAGGAACGGAGTGATCCAGTCGGGGGTGACCTCGGCGGCGAACGCGACCCCCTGGTCCTCCCCCGCGTCGACCGCGGCGTAGCCGCCGCTGCCCGCGCCGACGCCCGCCACCACCGTCACGAGGCCCGACCTCCTCTGGAACACGGTCTGCCTGATCCGCCACCCCACGAGCGCCGGGCGTTCGACCACCGCCTGGGCACGGCGCAGGGACCCCGACCGGACCGAGAGCCGCAGGCCGTCGTACCCGTGTCCCAGGCTCCGGTAGCGGTCGAACGCCAGCGGCACGCCCAGGACGGCCGGCACGAGGGCCGCGACCGCCACCACCCGCCAGCCGAGCGCGAGTGCGACGGCCGCCACCGCGAGCCAGGGCGCGACCGCCCGGAACAGCCGCCGGCGCAGCGCGGGCCGGGGGTGGGACCGCAGCGGACCCGGAACGGGCCCGGCCACCTCGGCCGCCACCCGCTCGGCGTACGCCCGGGGCGTCACCGGCAGAAGCTGGCCGCGGGTCGCGGAGTCGCCGAGCCCCGTCACCAGCGCCCACAGCCGGACGACGCCGGCCCACCGCTCCACCAGACCGTCGGCCAGCTCGTACCCGCGGATCCTGCGGCGCTCCAGCGACACGGCGCGGCGGGTGAGCAGCCCGCGCTCGGCCACCAGGTAGCCCTCACGGGAGCGGAGCGTGAAGTTCCAGTTGAAGATCGCGTAGGTGAGTCCGCCGGCCACGGGCATGGCGAGCACGAGGAGGACGACGGCGGCGAACAGCAGGGTGGGGTGCTCCCACACCCAGCCCGCGGCCCGCCGGGCCGTACGGCCGGTCAGCCCGAACTCCTCACCCCATTGCAGGACGAACCCGGCCGCGCCGGCCGCCAGCGCGAACGGCGTCAGCAGGTAGGCGCCCGACAGCGGGCCGTACCGCAGCCAGGACGGGGGGACACGCGCGTGCAGCCGTTCAGGCGGCCCGGCGGCGGCTCCGGTGACCCCGGCGGCGGCCCCGGCGGCGGCCTCCGTGGTGATCGCGGCGCCGGGAGCCCGGCGGGCCAGCAGGACGCCACGGAGCGTTTCCGCCTCACGCGCCGTCACGGCGTCGAGCACACCTTCCTGCTCGTCGCCGCCCGCGCCCGTGTCGAGCTTCAGGACGGCGAGCCCGAGCAGCCGGTGGAGAGGCGACGCCGTGACGTCCACGCCCCGGATGCGGTCGAGGGGGATGGTCCGGACCGAGCGCCCGACGAAGGCGCGGGTGAGTTCCAGGCGGTCACCGTGGACGCGGTACGTGAAGGTGGCCCATCGGACGACCGCGTAGACGACCGACCCCGCGACGCCGATCGCCGCCCAGCCGAACGACCGGGGTGAGAACCCCCCGGCCAGCAGCACGCCCGCGAGCGGGAGCAGAAGCGACGGCAGCGTCCGTATCGGGTCGATGAGCAGGACCCGCGGGCTCAGCCGGCACGGTCTCCCGTCGTACGGCGAGGGGGCGGGGCGTGCGGGGCCGCTCATGTGGCGTCGTCCCTCAGCAGTTCCGCGCGGCGGGCCAGTTCCTCGGCCAGCCGGCCGGCCACCTCCGCGTCGAGCCCCTTGATCGTGGACGAGCCGGCGTGGGAGGCGGTGCGGATCCGCACCGTGGCCAGCCGCAGCGCCCGCTCGAACCAGCCCTGCGCCGTGTCCACCGTCTGGATCCGGCCGACGGGGACGAAGACCCACTCCCTGCTCAGCCAGCCGGACCGGGCGTACACGACGTCGCCGGACAGCTCCCACCGGTGGACGGCGTACCGGAGCAGCGGCTCCAGCACGACGAACGGCAGCATCACGGCCCCGACGGCGACGGGCAGCGTCCAGGCGTGCCGCGACAGCCATCCCGCGACGCCCGGCAGGGCGGCGCCGTCGATCCACAGCGCGGCGGCGGCCGCGCCGCCCACCAGCAGGACGAACCCGATCAGAGCCTCGACCAGCCACAGCGCGATCGCCCGCCGCGAGACGCGGTGGGCCGGATCCCGGAGGGGGCCTGTCACGCTCCCCACCCTAGGAGCCCGGCGCCTTCCGCGGTATGTCAGCGATCTGTCAGCGGACGGCGGTGGCCTCGGGCGTCGCTCAGCGAAGTGTCAGTGGCGTGGTCCACGGTGGGGGGTGACGCGAACTGAGGAGAGTCGATGACGCACGCGATCCAGGCACGGGACCTGGCCAAGCATTACGGGGAGACGAAGGCCCTCGACGGGGTGGATCTCGAGGTGCCGCAGGGCCGTCTGCTGGGGGTGCTCGGTCCCAACGGTGCGGGCAAGACGACGGCGGTGCGGATCCTGGCGACGCTGCTGCGTCCGGACGGGGGCCGGGCGCAGGTGTGCGGGTTCGACGTGGTCAAGCAGGCGCACCAGGTGCGGTCGCTGATCGGGCTGACCGGCCAGTACGCCGCGGTCGACGAGACCCTGACCGGCGTGGAGAACCTGGTGATGATCGGCCGCCTGCTGGACATGCCGCGCGCGGACGCCAGGCGCCGGGCGGCCGAGCTGCTTGACCGGTTCGGCCTGACCGACGCGGGCGGCCGGGCCGCCAAGACGTACTCGGGCGGCATGCGGCGCCGCCTCGACCTCGCGGCGAGCCTCGTCGGCAGGCCGCAGGTGCTCTTCCTGGACGAGCCGACCACCGGGCTCGACCCCCGCAGCCGCACCGAGCTGTGGGGCGTCGTGCGAGCCCTGCAGAGCGACGGAGTGACGGTCCTGCTCACCACGCAGTACCTGGAGGAGGCCGACCAGCTCGCCGACGACATCGTGGTGTTCGACCACGGCAAAGTCATCGCCGGCGGCACGCCGGACGAGCTCAAGGCCACGGCGGGCGCCCAGGTCCTGGAGGTGCGGCCGGCCGAGAAGGCCCACCTCGACCTCGTCGAACGGGTCGTGGGCGAGCTGCTCGGCGTCCCCCCCGAGGTGACGGGCGGGCTGGTGACGGGCTCGGTGCCCGATCCCGCGATCGTCCCCGCGATCGTCCGCCGCCTCGACGACCTCGGCGTGGTCGCCGCCGAGCTGTCCCTGCGCAAGGCGAGCCTCGACGAGGTCTTCCTCGCGCTCACCGGCCACCGCGCCGAGGAGCCCGGCGAGCAGGGCGAGGCCGCCGCGTGACCACCGTACGGCGACCGGCATCCCCGACATCTGAGGAGAGACCATGACGACGATCACGCGGACCGCGCCTGCGGTCGTCGCGTCCCCCCGGGTGCGGCCCGCGGCCACCGCCCGCCACGTGGCGACGCTGGCGTGGCGCAGCCTCGTGCAGATCAAACACAACCCGATGGAGCTGCTGGACCTCAGCGTCCAGCCGATCATGTTCCTGCTGCTGTTCACGTACGTGTTCGGCGGCGCGATCGCCGGGTCCACCGGGCAGTACCTGCAGTTCGCGCTGCCGGGCCTGGTCGCGCAGAACATGCTGTTCGCCAGCATGACGACGGCGGTCGGGCTGAACACCGACATCACCAAGGGCGTGTTCGACCGGCTGCGCACCCTGCCGATCGCGCGGTCGGCGCCGCTGGCCGGGCGGATCGTGGCCGACACCCTGAAGCAGGTGTGGGCGTTCGCCCTGTTCCTGGGCCTCGGGCTGGTCCTCGGGTTCCGGGTGCACACGGGCGTCGCCGGCGTCCTTGGGGCGCTGGCGCTGCTGCTGACGTTCGCGCTGGCGATGTCGTGGGCCGCCGTCCTGGTCGGGGTCACCGCGGCCGACCAGGAGAAGGTGCAGATCATGATGTTCTCGCTGATGATGCCGATCACCTTCACCAGCAACGCCTTCGTCCGCACCGACACCATGCCGTCCTGGCTGCAGAAGTGGGTGGAGATCAACCCGGTCAGCCACCTCGCCGACGCGGTGCGCGGGCTGCTCAGCGGCGGTCCGGTGGCCTCCGACGCCGTCACCTCGCTGTTGTGGGCGGCGGGCATCACGGTCGTGTTCGCCCCCCTCGCCGTCCGCGCCTTCCGCACCCGCATCTGACCCCCGGGCCGTGGTGGGGGCAGGTGCGGCGGGCGGCGCGGGCGGGGATCCCGCCGCGTCAACGGTGAGGGGTCAGGTGCGGCGGTCGGCGAGGGCGAGGATCTCGTCGCGGACCATGGCGCGGCCGCGCTCGTGGCACCGGGAGAACTCCTCAGGGCCGAGCGCGGCCGTCGCCGCGTCCACCACCCGTTCGTGGTCGAAGCCCACCACCTCGACGAACCCCCGGATCGTCCCGGCCCCGCCGAGCAGGGCGGCCGCGGCCGCGTGGTCGCCCTCCCGGGCCGCCAGCGCGGCGGACGCGACGACCACCTGCGCGAGCACCGGCCCGTCCTGGGACTCGACGGCCAGGTCGAGCGCCTCGCCCTGGAGCCTGCGCGCCCGGGCCGCGTCGCCCTCCTGCTCCGCCAGCAGGGCGAGGGACGAGCGCAGGACGGCGGCGAACTGCGCGGGCAGCGCCTGGGCGCCGGGCGCCCCGCCCACGCCGTCCGCCAGCTCCAACGCCCGCAGGTAGTGGCGCCGCGCGGCCTCCAGGTCGCCGTCCGCGCGGGCGAAGTCCCCCCGGATGTGCGTCACGCCCGCGACGCCCATCAGGTCGCGGGTGTCCTCGCACAACCGCTCGGTCTCGTCGAGCGCCGCGAGCGCGGCCTCACGCCGGCCGCACGCGTCGAGCGCGAGCGCCATGCGGGTCCGCATGTACGGGGTGTCCTCCACGGCTCCGACCTCGGTGACGAGGGCGATGGCCTCCTCCATCACGGGGACGGCCTCGGCCGGCCTGCCGCGCATGGTGCTGACCTCGGCCAGGGCGGCGAGCGAGTTGCCGACGCCCCACCGGTCCCCCACCTGGCGGAACAGGTCGAGGGACGTCCTCAGGTGGAGCTCCCCCTCCTCGGTCCGTCCGGAGTTGAAGCGCAGGTGGCCCCGGAACATGTGGGCGGCCGCCCCCACCCAGGGGTCGGGGTGCTCCAGCAGCTCCACCAGGTGCGCCTCCGCCTCCGGCTCACCGCCCACGAAGAGCGCGAGGATCGGCCTGGCCAGCGCCACCAACGGGTGCGGCGGGGGCCCGTCGTCCTCGGCGGCGATCCGGAGTGCTGCGGCGAGGCTTTCGCCCGCCTCCTCCAGTTGCATGGCGCCGCCGCGCAGGATGCCGTGCACCGCGTACGCGAGGGCGAGCCGCCGGGGGTCGCCGTCCCGTGCCCGCCGGACGACCTCGGCGGCCCGCTGGGCGCCCTCCAGCCGGTGGCCCACCAGCCACCAGTACCAGCCCATCGCGCCGACCAGGCGCAGCGCGAGGTCGACCTCGCCCTCCTCGGTCGCCCAGCGGAGCGCGGCGGAGAGGTTGTCGTGCTCGGCCGACAGCCGGGGCAGCCACTCCACCTGCTCGGTCCGCCGCAGGTACGGCTCGGCCGTCTCGACGAGGCCGGCGTGGAACAGGGCGTGCGCGCGCCGCATCCGCCGTTCCTCGCCCGACTCGGCCAGCCGTTCGGCGGCGTACGCGCGGATCGTCTCCAGCATCCGGTAGCGGCCCGCCTCGAACACCACGAGGGACTTGTCCACGAGCCTGCCGAGCACGTCGATGTCGCCCTCGCACACCAGCTCCGCCGCGTCGAGGGTGGCGCCGCCCGCGAAGACCGCCAGCCGCGCCGCGAGCGTGCGCTCGTCCTCGTCGAGCAGGTCCCAGCTCCACTCGACGACGGCGCGCAGCGTCTGGTGGCGCGGCATGGCCGTACGGCTGCCTCCGGTGAGCAGCCGGAAGCGGTCGCCGAGCCGGTCGGCGATCTGGGCCGCGGACAGGGCGCGCAGCCGGGCCGCGGCAAGCTCGATGGCGAGCGGCATCCCGTCGAGCCCGCCGCAGATGCGCTCCACGGCGTCCCGCTCGTCCTCGACCCGGTAGCCGGGGCGCACGGCCCGTGCGCGGTCGGCGAACAGGCGGACGGCCGGGCCGAGGTCGAGCGGCCGGACGGGCCAGAGCGTCTCGCCGGTGATGCCGAGGGGTTCGCGGCTGGTGGCGAGGACGCGCACGTTCGGGCACTCGGCCAGCAGCCGGTCCGCGAGCGCGGCGGCGGCGCCGATCACGTGCTCGCAGTTGTCCAGCACGATCAGCAGCGTGCGCGGCGCGGCCCAGGCGACGAGCCGGGTGGCGGCGTCGGCCTCCCCCGCGTGCTGCTGCGCCGCCCGGACGGCCACCAGGCCGGTGTCGCGCAGGCCGAGCGCGGCCAATACGGTGCGGGGCACCTCCTCCGGGTCGCGGACGGACGCCAGCTCGACCAGCCAGGCGCCGTCGGCCATCCGGGACGCGAACGCCTCCGCCGACTCGACCGCGAGCCGCGTCTTGCCGGCGCCGCCGGGGCCGAGCAGCGTGACGAGCCGGGTGGACGCCAGCAGCTCGCCCGCCCGCGCCACGTCCTCGTCCCGGCCGACGAAGCTGGTCAGCCGCGCCCTCAGGTTGCCCCGGCGCGCGACGTGGTCCTCGCCGTCCCTGTTCTCCCCGGTACGGCTCAGGGGGACGGCGTCGGCCGCCCCCTGCGAGAGCCGTACGGGAGGGGCCGCGGACGGCGGCGCCGCGTGCCCGGGGACCCGCATCTCACCGGAGGCGGGCGCGGGGCCGGAGGCCTGGTCGGAGACGGACGCATGGCCCGGCGCGGCGGCGTGCTCCGGGGCGGTGGGCGCGCGGCCCGGGGCAGGGGCGTGGCCGGAGGCCTGGCCGGGGCCGGGCGTGTGCTCGGGGGCAGGGGCGTGGCCGGAGGCGGGGGTGGGCGGGTCGGCGGCGGTGGGGTGGGCCGCGGACGGCGTGAGCAGCGCGGGGTCGCGGCGGAGCATCGCGAGGTGGAGCGCGGACAGAGCGGGTGAGGGGTCGGTTCCGAGCCTGTCGGCGAACGCCTCCCTCGCCTCCTCGTACGCCGCGAGCGCCTCGACGTGCCGTCCCGAGCCGTACAGGGCCCGCATGAGCTGGCCGCGGAGCCGCTCGCGCAGCGGGTGGGCGGCGGTGAGCAGGGACAGCTCGGGGACCAGGTCGCCGTGCCGCCCCAGCAGCAGGTCGGCCTCGACGCGGTCCTCGGTGGCCGTGACGCGCAACTCCTCCAGGCGGGCCACCTCGACCTCGCCGCCCGGCAGGTCGGCCAGCGGCGTCCCCCGCCACAGCCCGAGCGCCTCCCGGAGCGCGGCCGCGGCCCGGCCCGCCTCCCCCGCGGCGAGCGCGCGGCCGCCCTCCCGGGCCAGGCGCGTGAAGACGTGCACGTCCACCTGGTCCCGCGGGACGGCCAACCGGTACCCGGACGGCCCGCCCACCACGAGGTCGCGGTCGACGACCGCGCGCAACCGGGAGACCAGCGCCTGCAGCGCGTTGCCGACGCCGCTCGGCGGGCGGTCGTCCCACACGCCGGCGACCAGGGCGTCTGTGGAGACGACCCGGCCCGCGTCGAGCAGCAGGAGCGTCAGCAGGGCGCGCACCCGCCGCCCGCCGATCTCGACGAGCCGGCCGTCCTTCGCGCGCACCTCGAGGGGGCCGAGCACGGCGAAGCGAACCCGCGTGTCCAGCGTCGCCCCCTCCATGCCTCGATTGTGGCGGAAGCAGGGCCTCCCCCGCGTTCACAAGGGCCACCCGGCCTCATGACCGGCCGAATCGCCCGGACGAAAGGGACGAAAGTCCTCCCCATGGCAGTATGTGCAGGTGGCAGAGCTGGAGGGGCGTAGATAACCGTACGGATCGGCGCGATCGGGTCGGGGCACCATTCTGATCCGCGTAGCATCATCGAGCATGGGGTGGCCGAGAAAATCAGCGGTCGCGCGAGGCGTCATCGCCCTGACGACGGTGACGCTCGCCGCGTCGGGGTGTGGAATCCTCGGCGGCGGATCGCCGAGGAACCTCGACGTCATCAGTGTGTCGAGCCCCCGGTTCCGGGACGGCACCCCACTGCCGCACGACTACTCCTGCAAGGGAGGGCAGGGCAACCCGCCCCTCCGCTGGTCGGGAACGTCGGGCGCCAAGTCGGTGGCCCTCGTGGTCGACGACAACAACCCGCGAACGGGCTCGGAGGTCCACTGGGTGGTGTTCAACATCGACCCCGACACCACGGAGCTCGCCGAGAACGACGTCCCCCGGGGCGCCAGGCAGGGCATGACGACGGACGGCAAGATCGGCTATGCGCCCCCATGCGAGACCGACGGCAGCTACCGTTTCACCGTCTACGCCCTCAACGTCAAGCTGAACCTCCAGCAGGGAGCCTCCCTGGCCAAAACGCTGGAGGACATCGCCGACCACACCATCGCTCGCGGACGCCTCACGGCGTCCACCATCGAGTGACATGCTGGACACCGGAGGTAGTCGTGCTACACCAATCTTCACCTACTGTGTGACAACGGTCATTGTGGTCGAGCAGAATCGGATCCAATTGCTGAGCGCAGGTGGTCAAAGGGGGCAGGTCGCGTCGATGGCCGCGCGACCTCACCGGCGCCGCAGGAAGGCCATGGCCTTGAGGGTGGTGCTATGACTGCGGTCATTATGGGTCTTGTCGCCGTCGTGCTCCTTGTGCTGCTGGTCGTGGCACTGGGCATGCGGTCGATGAACCGCAGGGAGAGTGCGCTCTCGGCCGAGCGGATCAAGGCGATGGCGGAGAACAAGGGCCCCAAGCCCCGGCGGCCCGCCGAGGAGACGTTCTTCGAGAGCTTCCCCAAGGGGTTCGACGCGTTCGAGGAGCCGGCCGAGCGCGGCGCCTCCAAGCAGCGCTCCGGGGCCGCCCGCCCCGCGGCCCGGCCGGGCGGCCGTCAGGCCCGGCCCGCCCAGCGCGGTGGCAAGCAGCAGCCGGCCGCCGCCCGTGGACGCCGCGGCGTCGACGAGTGGGGCGAGCCCGACGACTACGACGACGACTACTGGT
This sequence comes from Microbispora corallina, assembly GCF_016863035.1. GTDB lineage: Bacteria > Actinomycetota > Actinomycetes > Streptosporangiales > Streptosporangiaceae > Microbispora > Microbispora corallina. Next base: position 409,114 of record NZ_BOOC01000003.1, on the reverse strand, counting down.
CCCGCGTGCGGGCGGACGAGGGCGGGTTCGGCGGCAGCATCGCCGCCCGGGTCGGCGCCCCCCGGCCCGTGTCCCAGCCCGACCGCCCCTCGGCCGCCGGCCGTGACGACTCCCCCGCCGGGGCGGACGCCGACGCGGTCACCGTGCAGGCCCCCCTGCCCCCGCGGCCCGTGGCCGACCCTGCCGAGACGACCCGGCCCAGCGCCGCCTCACTGGCCGACCAGAAGACCGTGACGTTCTCCGCGCCCACCCCCGACCTCCTCACCTCGCTCGGCTCCCCTGACCCCCTGACCCCCTCCGGCGCCGCCCCGGCCTCCCCCGCCTCCGGCCTGTTCGAGACCGGCTCGTTCGAGGCGTTCGACGCCGGGTCCTCCGGCCGCCGTACGACGGGGACGTCGAGCGGCTCCTTCGAGGCGCCGCCGCCACCCGCCGCCGACCCCCTCACCGGGCCGCGCCCGGCCCGCTCCGGCCGGTCGAGCCGCTCCTCCCGCGCCGCGTCCCGTCGCGCCGCCTCGGCCTCCCCGGCCTCGTCCGCGTCGTCCGCCTCGCCGCTGGACGCGGACCGCACCAACGGCGCGTTCGACGCCGGCCGCGCCGGCGGCTCGTTCGATGCGGTCCGCGGGACCGGTCCGTTCGACGCGACGACCCGTGGCACCGGCCCCTTCGAGGCCGCCTCGACCGGTTCGTACGGGACAGGCGCCTATGACGCCGGGGGCTCGTTCGAGTCCGCCCGCGGCACCGGGTCCTTCGACGCCACCGCCCGGGGCACCGGCCCGTTCGAGGCGGCGCGGGGCACCGGGTCCTTCGACGCCACGACCCGGGGCACCGGCCCGTTCGACGCGCCCGCGTCCCCGGCCACGTCTCCCTCGCTCTCCGTGCCCGACCCGCTCGCGACCCCGGGGACCGACGCGCTCGCCCCCCGGAGCACCGGCGGCTCCTTCGACAGCTGGAACGCCTACGACGCGCCGCGGGCCGACGCGTTCGACGCGACGCGCGGCTCGACCGGACCGTTCCCGGCGGCCGACACCGGCCCCTCGTACACCATCCCGTCCTCGACCAGCGTGTCCGGGACGGCGGCCGCTCCGGCCGCCGAGCCCGGCTGGCCGGTGAGCGGCAGCTATCCGCCCGTCCCCGCCGCCTCCACCCCGGCTGGCGGCTGGCCGGCGGCCCGCGACGTCCTCGACGATCCGGAGCCGCCGCGCGGCGCGTCCTCCTGGCCCAACGCGGAGACCTACCAGAGTCCCTCGTACGACGACTACTCGTCGACGTACTCGGGCACCGGCGGGTACGGCTCCCCGGCGTCCCCGCCCGCGCCGTCCGGCTCCACGTCGTCCCCGTCGTCTTCGGCCTCCTCGTCGTACGAGGTGAGCGCCGGCTGGGCGACCATCGACGACTCCGACAGCGCGGCCGGGCCGGGCTCCGGCACGCCGACCGGCTCCGGACGGGCGGTCTCCGCCTACGAGTCGGCCGGGTACGACGTGCCGTCCGGGCAGAGCTACTACGGCTACGACCAGCAGGCGAACGGCGCCGGTGGCGGCGACGCCCAGCAGGCGGCGTGGCCCCAGGAGGGCGCCGGGGCGGGCTGGCCGTCCTACGACGAGCTGTACGGCGACGCCTCCACCTCGACCGCGCGCCGTGGGAGCCACCGCACCCCCGACACCGACTATCCGGACTACTACCGCTGATTTTCCTCCGGCTTGCCTGAAGCCCGGGCGGCCGCTGTCGTAGGGTCGCGACATGACTGTGCGTAGTCACGCGATCTCACACGGTGTGTTGACCTCGATGCTCAAGCACGACGTGCCCGCCTCGCTCGTGGTGTTCCTGGTGGCGGTCCCGCTGTCGCTCGGCATCGCGCTCGCGTCCGGCGCGCCGCCGGCCGCCGGGCTCGTGGCGGCCGTCGTCGGAGGCGTCGTCGCGGGAGCCCTCGGCGGCTCGGTCGTCCAGGTCAGCGGCCCCGCCGCCGGCCTGTCGCTGGTGGTGGCCGAGCTGGTCGACACGTACGGCTGGCGGGCCACGTGCGGCATCACGCTGATGGCCGGGGTCGTCCAGCTGCTCCTGGGCGGCCTGCGGGTGGCCAGGGCGGCCCTCGGCGTCTCCCCCGCGGTCGTGCACGGCATGCTGGCCGGGGTCGGCGCGGTGATCGCCCTGTCGCAGCTGCACATCGTGCTCGGCGGCACCCCTCAGCGCTCGGCGCTGGAGAACATCGTGGAGCTCCCCGGGCAGATCGCCCGCAACCACAGCCACGCCGTGATGGCCGGGACGCTGACCATCGCCGTTCTGATGGCCTGGAGCCGGATCCCGCGTCTCAAGGTGGTGCCGGCGCCCCTCGCGGCCCTGGTCGTCGCCACGGTCGTCGCCACGCTCCTGGGCTGGGACCTGACCAGGGTGGACCTCGGCGCCGGGTTCTCCGGACTCCAGGGGCCCCTGCTGCCGAAGGGTGACTGGCACGCGATCGCGGGGGCCGTGCTGCTGGTCGCGCTCCTCGCCGGGGTGGAGTCGCTGCTCACCTGCGTCGCCTCCAACCGCCTCCACGACGGCCCGCGGGCCGACCTCGACCGCGAGCTGACGGCGCAGGGCGCCGCCAACCTCGTGTCCGGCGCCCTCGGAGGGCTTCCCGTGGCGGGCGTCGTCGTCCGCACCACCACCAACGTGCGGGCGGGGGCGCGCAGCCGCTGGTCCGCCGTGCTGCACGGCGTGTGGGTGCTGCTGTTCACCGCGGCGTTCGCCTGGATGATCGCGCTGATCCCCCTGGAGGCGCTGGCCGCGCTGCTGCTGTTCATCGGCGTGCAGATGGTTAACCTCGCCCACGTGCGCAACCTGCGGGGCCACCGGGAGGTCCCGGTGTACGTCGTGACGATGGGCGGGGTGGTGTTCATCGGGCTCGCCGAGGGCGTCGCGATCGGCCTCGGCCTCGCCGCGCTGCTCGCGCTGCGCCGCCTCGCCTGGGTGTCGGTCGACGTGCGCGACACGGGCGAGGGCCGCCGCCGGGTCGCCGTCACCGGGTCGCTCACGTTCCTCGGCGTGCCGCGCCTGACCGAGGCGCTCGCGGCGGTGCCGCCGGGAGCCGGCGTCGAGCTCGACCTGCACCTCGACTTCATGGACAACGCCGCCTTCGAGGCCCTGCACGCGTGGCGGCTGGAGCACGAGCGGGGCGGCGGCGCGGTCGACGTCGACGAGGTGCACGGGGACTGGTACGCCGCCGGGGTCAGCGGAGCCCGCATGTTCCCCGCCCGCATCCCGCCGCGCCACGAGCGCTGGTGGCTCCCCTGGGCGTACCGGCGGACCGCACGGCCCCCACTCCCGGCGGGCGGGCACGACGCCGCCGTCCACCCGGACGTGCCGATGCCCGATCTGCTGCACGGGACGCGCGAGTTCCAGCGCCGTACGGCGCCGCTCGTGCGCCCGCTGCTCCACCGGATGGCCCGTGGTCAGACGCCGTCCCACCTGTTCGTCACCTGCGCCGACTCGCGGATCGTGCCGAACATCATCACGGCGAGCGGGCCGGGCGACCTGTTCACCGTGCGGAACGTCGGCAACTTCGTGCCCCGGGCGCCGAGCGCGCCGCCGGACGACTCCGTGGCCGCGGCTGTCGAGTACGCGGTGACGGTGCTGGGGGTGCGGACCATCACCGTATGCGGCCACTCGGGCTGCGGCGCGATGGCGGCCCTGCTGGGCGAGGTCCCCGACCTGCCCGCCCTGCGCAGCTGGCTGCGGCACGGCCGCCAGAGCCTGGCCCGGTTCGTGGCCCACCCCGGCGACGAGGACGACGCCGGTCCGCTCGACCGGCTCTGCCGGGTCAACGTCATCCAGCAGCTCGACAACCTCCGGACGTACCCCTTCGTGGACGCGCTCGTCCGCTCGGGCGACCTGGAGCTCGCGGGGCTCTACTTCGACATCGGCGCGGCGCGGGTCCACCTGCTCGACCGGGAACGGTTCACGCCGGTCCCCGAGCTCAGCGGGGGCTGACCGGGGGCGCCGCCTTCGCTCTCAGCGGATCACGTCCGCCGACCGTGAAACCCCGCAGACGGCGGCGCCGCCCGCGCGAAGGATGGCGGCATGAGAATTCTGGTAATCGGCGGTTCCGTCTTCCTCGGCCGGGCCATCGTCGAGGACGCGCTGGGCCGGGGCCACGAGGTGACGACGTTCAACCGGGGCAGGAGCGGGCCCGACCTGCCGGGGGTGGAGGCCGTGCACGGCGACCGCGAGGTCGCCGCCGACCTCGAACGCCTGGTGGACGGCCGGCGATGGGACGCGGTCGTCGACGTCTGCGGGTTCACTCCCCGGGTCGTCCTCGACTCGGTGCGGGCGCTGTCGGGGCACGCCGCGCAGTACACGTTCATCTCCAGCATCTCCGCGTACGCCGACTGGCCGGGCAAACCGGGCGTCACCGAGGAGTCCCCCCTGTTCGACTGCCCACCGGACGCGGAGGCCGGCTTCGGCGAGTACGGCGTCCTTAAGGCCGGGTGCGAGCGGGCCGTGGAGCAGCACTTCGACGGCGCCGCCCTGATCGTCCAGCCGGGCCTGATCCTTGGCCCCCACGAGAACGTCGGCCGCCTGCCCTGGTGGCTCACCCGCATCGCGAAGGGAGGCCGGGTCCTCGCCCCGGGCGATCCCGGCCTGCCGATCCAGCTCATCGACGCCCGCGACATCGCCGCGTTCACCGTCACCCAGGCGGCGAACGGCGCGGCCGGCCGCTACATGACGGGCGGGGTGCCGGGCAACGCGACGTTCGGGAGCTGGCTCGGCGCCTGCGTCGAGGTCACCGGCTCCGACGCCGAGCTGGTGTGGGTCGACGACCGGTTCCTCCTGGACCGGGACGTGCAGGAGTGGACCGAGCTGCCCCTGTGGGCCACGTCGCAGTCCGGCGCCGGCGTGTGGTCGCACTCGTCGGCCAAGGCGCTGGCGGCCGGTCTCACCTGCCGTCCGGTCGACGAGACGGTCAGGGACACCTGGGAGTGGCTCAAGGACGTCCCCGAGGAGCGGCGCAGCTTCGGCTCGCAGCGGCTGCGCCACGGGATCGACCCGGACAAGGAGGCCCGGATCCTGGCGGAGTGGGACGCCCGCTCCTGAGATTTGTCGGCGGCGGGTCCTAGGCTGACGGTCATGCTGTGGATCGGTCTGATCGTGGTCGCGCTCGTGCTGCTCGCCTGCGTCGGCGGCGCGCTTCTCCGTCGCTCCGCACCGCGCCGCCGGCCGGGGCGGTCCGGCGACTCGCCCGGCCGGGGCGACGGCTCGCCGGCTCGGAGAGGCGCGCGGCGGCCTCCCGCGGGACGCGGGAGCGGCCGCCGGAGCGTGACGCGCGACGGGCGGTCCGGCCGTGACCGGCGGCCGGACGCGGGGCCCGAGACCCGGGGGTCGCGCGACGAGCACGCGGGCGGTGGACGGCGACCCCGCGGCCGGGCGGCGGCGACAGGCGAGGCGCCGTCCCGCACGTCCGCGCGCGGGCCGGCGGCCGGGCACGCCGGCGCGCCGGAGGAGGCCGCGGCCGGCCCGCGGCCCGGCGAGATCTGGTGGGCGGACGTGCCGTTCGAGGACGGCCCCGGGTCCAAGGTGCGTCCCTGCCTCGTGCTCCGGACCCACCGCGGCGGGGCCGAGGTGCTGAAGATCACCAGCCAGGACCAGAGCCGTCGGTCCGACCACATCGAGATCCCCACCCGCGCCTGGGACCGCGACGCCGACCACAACAGCTTCCTCGACCTCACGGGCCCGATCCGGGTGCCCGCCGCCTCCTTCGACGACAGGGCGGGCACGCTGGACGCGCACATCTGGCAGCGGGTCTGCGAGCTCCACCGGATCCCCGTCCGCTGACCCCCGCGGCCGCCGGCCGGGCTACGGCACGGGCGGGGTGCCCGGGCGGGGAAGGCGGGCGGCGATGCCGTCCAGGAGGCGGTCGAGGCCGTAGGCGAACCGCTCGTCGGCGTCGACGAGCTCCCGGCCGCCCTCGGTCGTCATGCGCAGCAGCATCGGATAGCGCCCGGTCGCGATCTGCGACTGGATGTACGGCAGCTGCGTCGTCATCCACTCCTGAAGGGTGAGCCCGGTGCGCCGCAAGGCCTCGGCGTCGGCCAGCTCGCTCTGGACGAAGCCGTTCAGGTAGGCGAAGACCCCGCCGACGATGGTCAGCATCTCGTCGACGCCCAGGCCGAGGCCGTCCAGCATGCCGAGCGCCGTCTCCATGAGCCGCAACCGCGTCGGGCTGGCCTGCTGGCGGCTCGCCGCGAGCGGCGCGAGCCAGGGATGGCGCAGCATGGTCCGCCTCGCCTGCCAGGCGAGATCGCGCAGATCGCTCGCCCACTCCCCAGTGAGGGTCGTCTCGCCGGGCAGGTACTCGCCCACGACGAGGTCGATCATCAGCTCGATCACGTCGTCCTTGCCGGAGACGTACCGGTAGAGGGACATCGTCCCCGCCCCGAGCTCGCCCGCGAGCCGCCGCATGGAGATCGCGTCGAGGCCCTCCGCGTCGGCGACCTGGACGGCCACCTCGGCCAGGCGGGCGCGGCTGAAGCTCGGCCGCGGCCCCCGCGCGGGCCGCTCCGGCCGCATCCAGAGGTTCTCGCGACCCGTCATCGCCCTTCGTCCCGTCTCGGCAGCGGTATTGCGTACACCGTACCGGGCGGGTTAGGGTCGAGGGCACAAACCGAGTACGTCGTACCCAGTTTTGTCACGCCCGGACGAGGGGACCCTCATGCCCGCGATCCTCGCCTCAGACGTCTTCACGCCTCCCGACGTCGGCCTGTTCGACTTCCCCCCGCTCTGGTCCGGCGCGCCGTACTGGCTGACGAAGCCGGTCGTGCTCGGCCTTGCCGGGGTGGCCGTGCTCTGCGTTCTCGCCTGGGCGGCGTTCGCCCGCCCCGCGCTCGTCCCCCGCGGCCTGCAGAACGCCGGCGAGTACGGCTACCCGTTCGTCCGCGACCAGGTGGCCCGCCCGTTCCTGGGCGCGGACGCCGACCGGTGGATGCCCCTGCTGCTGAGCCTGTTCCTCCTGATCCTGCTGTGGAACCTGTTCGGGGTCGTCCCCGGGCTGCAGTTCCCGGTGAACGCGCGCATCTCGTTCCCGGTGGTGTTCGCCCTGATCGTGTACGTCATCAAGATCTATCTGGGCGTGCGACACCAGGGTCTCAAGGGCTACCTGACCGGCCTGATGTTCCCGCCCGGGCTGCCGAAGCCACTCGCCATCGCCCTGTTCGCCCCGCTCGAACTGCTGTACACGTTCGTCACCTCGCCGTTCACCCACGCCGTGCGGCTGTTCGCGAACATGTTCGCCGGACACCTGCTGCTGGCGTTCTTCAGCGCCGTCGGGTTCTGGTTCGTCGTCGAGCATCCGACCCTGCCGGGGGTGCCGGTCGGCATCCTGAGCGTGGTCATGGCCGTCCTGATGACGGGACTGGAGATCTTCATCCAGTTCCTCCAGGCGTTCCTGTTCACCATGCTCGCCGCCATGTTCATCGGCGGGTCCCTGCACCCCGACCACTGACGTACTCACCGCGTTCTGAGTACGCGCGCTCACGCGCCGTCCGCGCCGTTTCCCGAGCATGGGTGCATGACCCAACCGGTGAAGACGACCACCACCACCGCGTTCTACGTTCAGTCCGTCATCTCGTTCGCGCTGTCGCTCGGCGCGCTGGCGGTCGCCATCGCGTACCTGCCCGTCACGGCGTGGGTGCGCGCGTTCCTCGCCCTCGGGCTGATGTACGTCGTCACCTCGGCGTTCACGCTCGCCAAGTGCGTGCGCGACCGCCACGAGGAGGAGTCCGTCGTCAGCCGGGTCGACCAGGCCAGGCTCGACAAGCTGCTGGCCGAGCACGACCCGTTCCGCGTCGACTGAGCCGTGAGCGGGGCGGGGGCCCGCTCACCGGCCGGATCCGCGGCGGATCTCCTCCAGCGAGCTCCGCATCAGGTCCGTCGCACGCGTGAACCAGTCGGCCAGCACGCCGACCTCGTCGGGGGTGTAATCGGCGAACAGGCCGGCGAGCCGCCCGTAGAACGGCTCGTACACGGCGGACACCCGCTCGGCCGCCGTCGGGTCGGCGACGACCCGCACGCGCCGCCGGTCGCCGGGGTCGGCCTGCCGGCGCGCGTAACCGGCCTGTTCCAGCCGGTTGAGCACCCCCGTCACCGCGCCGGTGGTCAGGCCGGCCAGCTCGGCCAGCTCACCCGCCGTCAGCGGGTCGTCCGCGGCTCCCAGGATGTGACCGAGACAGGTCAGGTCGGTGATGTTGAGGCCCAGCCGCTGGGCGATGTCATGCTGGCCGACCAGGCTGAGCGCGATGAGCCGGTCCATCCCCGCCATCGCCTCCCGGGCCGACGCCCGCGGACGCGGTTTGCCCTCCACGCGCATTCTCCTTAGCATCTAAGATAATTAGTACGTGAGATAAGTATCTCACCGGAGCGAGGAGAACGATGAGCGCGCTGCATGACGACGTCGACCTGGGGCACACGGTCGCGGGATGGGCGGGGTGCGCCATCGCCCTCGCCGGATTCGCCACGGCCGGGGCGGCCCTGTGCGCGGGCCGGCCGGCCGGGATCTGGCTGGGGGCCGGCCTGGTCGTGTTCGCCGGCCTGGCGACCTGGGCGTTGCACCTGATGGGCTGGGGCAAGCCGAGCGGCGTCCGCCCTGCGGAGGAGTGGGACTGGCGGGTGCGGGACCCGATGACGGGCCACCGCGACTGCCTCGCCTGCCGCCTGGCGGGCCGGCGCGCGGCCGAGGCCGCGGAGGCCGCGGAGACTGCGGAGGCCCTCGCCCCCGTTCCGGCCGGACGGTGAGTGGAGGACAATGTCGCCCGTGCTTCCCGCCCTCCGCCGGTCCCAGGACACCGGGCTGGACTACTACCTCGTCCTGCCCGAGGGCGGTCCCCACGGTTCGTCCGCGTCGCGGGTGGAGGGGATCGTCGTCGAGGAGTTCGACCTGGCCGGCGACTTCACGACGACGGCCCTCAACGGCGCCGGGTGGACCGCCGCGGACGGCGAGTGGTGGAGTTCGGCCGCCTTCGGCCGTGAGATGCGCCGCGATCCCCGGTTGCGCTCCCGGGTCGTCGCGGCACGCCGCCAGGAGGCCGAGGCGGCGTACCGCCGGCTCGGCGGCGGCGACCTGCCGGACGAGACCGGCCTGCGAGCCCGCTTCCGCGACCCTCAGCCGCTCCCGGTCGCCCCTCCCCTGCGGTTCGGCCCGGCGGACGTGCCCGAGGGCTACCACGACAGGCGGGTCTATCGGCTGCTGTTCGCCGGCGAGCCGGACGACGGCTGCCCGGGACGCCTCCGCGGCCTGTGGGGCATGACGCCCCCGGACGACCGCGCCGATCCGGGCGTGGCCGGCCGAGCCGGGCGCCGCACGGCCCGGGACGCGTTCACCTGGGACCTTCGCCGGATCGGCCCCGGCGTCGCCTGGTCGCTCGACCTGACGGCCTGTCTCGGCACGTCATCCGACGCGGCCCTCGGCCCCCTCCTGCGGGAGCTGACCACGACCATGCGTCACGAGGGCCTGATCCCGGTCACCGTCGAGCGCTTCTCCTGATGCGACCTCGCGTCAGCCGGTGAGTCCGGGGGGCTGCTCCTGCGCGAAGGTGATCACGATGTACCGGCCGTTGGCGTAGCTGACCACGGGCCGCTGAAGCATGTCCCCCACCCTGCGGGCGACGTTCTGGAACAGCTCCACCATGTCCGGGGTGTCGGCGCTCACCCTGAACCGCCCGTCCGTCTGGAGGTGGTGGGCGACCAGCGTGGAGAAGGTCGCCTCGGCCCGTGCCGCTTCGTCCCCGTCGAGAGGGGTGCGCCGGGGTACGGGGTGGGTGCCGAGGGGCTGGGTCATCGCGGATCTCCTCCTGATCGCCGTCGGACCAGCATGCCACAGGCGGGGGGCGTCATCGGACCGGCGGCCAGTTCCTGAGGACGGCGTCGAGGGCGTCCAGAGTCCTGGACCAGGAGGCGTCCACCTCGCGCGGGTGCCGGCGGAACCCGCCCGCCGTCTCCAGGCTCACGTACCCGTGGAACGTGCTGTGCAGCATCCGCACCGCATCCGTCTGATCGGGCTCCGGCAGCTCGTAGCCGCGCAGGATGGCCCGCGTCATCTCGGCGTGCCGCCGTGCCGCGCTGGCGAGCGCCGTCTCCAGGTCGAGCTCGGTCTGCATCGCCGCGTACCTCCCCGGGTGCCGTTTCGCGTAGCTCCGGTAGGCGTTGGCGAAGGACACCAGCGCGTCCTTGCCCGCGCGACCGGCGAGCGCGGCGGCGGCGCCGTCGGCGAGTTCCGCCAGGGCCAGGACCGCCACCCTGACCCGTACGTCCTGGACGTCCTTGACGTGGGAGTACAGAGCCGCGGGCTTGACGCCGAAGCGTCGCGCGAGCGCCGAGACGGTCACGTTGTGGAAGCCGATCTCGTCGGCCAGATCCGCCGCCGCCTGGGTCACGAGTTCCGCGGTGAGCCCCGCACGCGCCATGCGCCACCCTCTCTTACTTACAGCTTTTAAGCAGTTGCCTACTAGCCTTAAGGAAGGCTAGCCTCCCCGGCCATGAGACCGGTAACCGAGCAGGACATCCGCACGTCGTTCGTCAACTGTTCCAAGGGTGAGGCCAAACGGCTCGGTCTTCCCAGAGATCTCGCCGATCAGCCGTGGGACGACCTCGACTTCCTCGGCTGGCGAGATCCGGGGGCGCCCGGACGCGCCTACCTGGTCGCCGAACGCGACGGCTCCCTCGTCGGCCTCGCGCTCAGGGCGACGTCCGGGACGGCACGCGGCTTCACCGCGCGCAGCATGTGCTCGCTGTGCCTGACCACGCACACCAACGGCGGCGTGGCGCTGATGACGGCACGCCGGACCGGCGACGCGGGCCGTCAGGGCAACTCGGTCGGGCAGTACCTGTGCACCGACTTCGCCTGCTCCCTCTACGCCCGCGGAAAGAAGGAGGCGGCGGGTGCCTCGCCGGTCGACGAGTCCCTCACCGTGGAGGAGAAGGTGGCCCGCACCCGGGCCCATCTGTTCTCCTTCGTCGACAAGGTCGTCGCCTGACGAACGGGGATTCGCCGACGAGCCCGAGCGTCACGCGTACGCGAGCCGGCGGCCTCGGCCCGATCGCGGGCCGGGGCGCTCGGCTCCGGCGCTCCCGTCGGTTGAGGATGTCCTCGTGGCGGACGGCGCGGTGGCGTTGGCGAGCGCGTGGTTGGCGTCGAGGCGACCGATGATCGTCAGAGCGGGTTGAGGCGGGCCTTGAGCAGGCAGAACTCATTGCCTTCCGGGTCGGCCAGGACATGCCACTGCTCGTCCCCCGTCTGGCCGATGTCGGCCGGGCGCGCACCGAGCTTCAGAAGGCGGTCGAGCTCGGCGTCCTGATCGCGATCGGTGGCGTTGACGTCGATGTGCAGCCGGGATTTCCCCTTCTCCGGCTCGTCCCTGCGACTGAGGATGATCGTCGGCTGCGGACCGCCGAACCCTTCGCGCGGCCCGATCTCCAGCGAGCCGTCGTCCTCGCGATCGAGCACGACGAAGTCCAGGACCTCGCACCAGAACCGCGCCAGCGCCTCAGGGTCGCGGCAACCGAGCACGAGCTCACTGATGCGACACGCCATGGACGAAACCCACTCTCAGTCTGGGAGCTGCCGGAGAGACCGAACGCCGGGCCCCGTCGGCCAGAACGATCCCGCGATCGTAGCGGGCGGGGCGAGCAGAGGGCGAGATGTTTACACCGGCGGCCCCAGCCGCTCAGAGCTGTGAGGGTCGCCCCGAAGACGATCGGACAGCGCGATGGACAACTGCTTTCCTCTGAGGAAAGTCCATGGTACTTTCCTCAGAGGAAAGCAGTCATATCGACCAGGGATGGCCCTCATGAACCCTCAGGACGCCCAGTCCTCGCTCGACGAGATCCGCCGCCTGGAGGGGAGGACCCGGCAGGAGATGGTCCGCCAGAAGTTCGCCCGTCCCTACGTCCTGCTCGCAGCTCTTGGGCTCTTCGTCGGCTTGGTCTCCCTGGACCTCGAGAACCCTTGGCGCTCCGCCGCCCTGCTGATCGGATTCGGCCTGTTTGCCGGAGTGGGAATCGTCCAGGAGCACCGCGCCCTCGTCCACAGGAAGCCCACCGGCCCCGAATGGCTGTTCTGGGCGGGGCTGTCGGCCGGGCTCATGCTGCTGTTCGGTGTCCTGCGGATCGCCGCCTGGGCGTGGTTCGCCCTCCCGGCACAGGGACTGCTGTCGCAGGGCACGGTCGCCGCCGCGGCGACGGCCGTGACGTATCTCGCGGTGACGCCCCTGGCTCGTCGGACCCTCATCACGGTCACGCGGCGCGAGGGCGGACGCGTCTGATGGATCCGCACTTCGACGAGTTCCTCCACGTCTCCGCACGGCTGTCGATCGTCGCCCTGCTGGCGCCGGCCGACTGGGTGGACTTCGGCTTCCTGAGGGACACGATCGGGACCAGCGATTCGGCGCTGTCCAAGCAACTGTCGGCACTGGCCGAGGCCGGGTACGTCACGGTCCGGAAGGATCAGCAAAGCCGGGCACGGCGTACCTACGTGCAGCTCACCCCGCAAGGACGGCACGCATTCCAGAGGCACGCGGCGGCGCTGGAAAGGATCGTCGCGGCCGCCGACGTCCCGGGCAGACCCGCGGCGCGCCAGGACGGCTAGCCCAGGTAGAAGTCCCTGCGCGCGGCCACGAACGACTCGATCGTCTGGGCGGGTACGCCTGTCACGCGTTCGACGTCGTCGGACGCGTCGTCGTAGCGGTTCTCCTCGTGCAGCCGGATCACGATGGTGGCGAGGTGCTGTTCGATGTGCGGCGGCAGGCCCGCCTTGGCGAGCACCTCGGCCCGCCACCGGTCCAGCGGCACATCCACATAGGACACCGGACGCTCCAACGCCCGTGAGAAGTCCTCTGCAATCTCGGTCATGTCGACCATGCGCGGCCCCGCAAGCTCGTACGCGTGCCCGACGTGCGGAGCCGGGTCGCGGAGCACGGCGGTGACCACCCGGGCGACGTCGTCAACGGCGATCGGCGCCGTGCGCCCGGTGCCGAACGGCAGCGTGATCGTGCCGTTCTCCTGGATCGACCGGGCCGCGAATGTGGTGAACAGCGGATTTTCCAGGAAAACCGTCGGGCGGATGTGCACCACTGGCAGGCCCGACCATTCGAATACCTGCTCCGCCAGCCAGTGCAGCCGGTGCTGGTGTGACTCCGCCCTGCCGGTGCCGGTGGCGCTCATCTCCGACACCGCCATCTGTGACATGCCCACCAGAGCGTCCAACTCCCCGCGTTCCCGCGCCACGGTGGCCACCACGGTCGCCGCCAGCAGATGGTCCGGCGACACGGGCATCGCGAAGTACATCCGCCCGACACCCTCCAGCGCGGCCGCGACGTTCTCGGGCCGGGTCAGGTCGCCGACGACGACGTCCGCCCCGAGGGCGCGCAACTCAGCCGCACGTTCGTCGTCGCGGCGGACCATCGCGCGCACCGGCACGTCCTGCGCCCGCAGGTGGTCGAGCACCGTACGGCCCGTGCCACCGGCGGCGGCGACGAGAACAAGGTCTCTGGCACCCATCGGTCGTTCTCCTTCCGAGCCGGCTTGGGCCCAGATAGCGCAACTGGTCGAACGCACCGTCGGCTCTATCCAGTGAACGACGCCCCGCTGCCTGTCCATCCCGTTGCCTGCCGGCGCACTACAGCCTGCCCGCCAGCCCCGTACGTGCCGGGCCGGCTGTGCCAGCGGCCGACGGGCGAAAGCGAGATCAATGGGCAGGTCCCCCATCGAAACAGCGCGTTGAAACACTTTCCCTGACACATCCGATGAAGCTAATGATCAGGGGGCCCGATGGTTCAAGACGGGAAAAGGTCCGCACTCCGGCGCCCCGCGGGTGGCGAACGTCGGAGATCGAATGAAGTCGGTGACGTGGATCCGTCGTGCAAGCGTGCTGCTGCTCTTGCCGCCCCTGGTCGGCATCTCCCACGCCGACGCTGCGGTCGTACAGACGGGCAAACCGGTGGTGATGACCTACGTGTCGTCGAAACACCAAAACCAGTCATACTGGCAGGAAAAGACAGCACCCGTCGGCTATAACGCGGGCACGCACACGGTCAACCGTTCGTTTTTCCAGTTCGACGTCTCTCAATACGCCGGCAAGCACATCGTGGGTGCAACCCTGCGGCTGATCCATACCAACATGGCTTGCAATCAGGGCATAGAGCTGTGGAAGACCACGCGGATCAGCCCGGAGACCACGTGGAAGGAACAGCCTCGCTGGCTCAAGAAGCTCGACCTCGCCATCCCGGCGGTCGGCGGAGCGGGCGTGTGCGACGGCGGCTCGGTGGAATGGGACGCCACGGCTGCCGTAGCGGATGCGGCGGCCACCGGCAGGAAGTACGTCACTCTCGGGCTTCGAGCCGAGGACGAGACGAACTCCGCAGCGTGGTACCTGTTCACGAACGACTCCACCTGGGACAGCTCCGGCCTGCAAGTCACCTACAACACACCCCCTGACGTACCATCCGCCCTCACCGTCGGGCAGTCCGCTATCCCTTGCTCGTCAGCCTCGCGGCCCTATCTCCCTACGTCGACGCCGGAACTGCACGCGAGGCTGACCGATCCCGACTCCGATGCGACGGCGGAGCAGGTTACCGCGCAATTCGAATGGGGGACGCTGGACGGCGCGACACTGGGCGAACAGGCCAGTCTCACGGCCCTGGCGCCGAACGACGCCTCGGTGCGAATCCTCAGCGGACAACTCGCCGACGGCACCACCTACCGATGGCGGGTGCGGACCCAGGACGCGACCGAGTCCGGCCCGTGGAGCCAATGGTGCGCGTTCACGGTTGACATGACAGCTCCAGACCGGCAACCCGACGTCACCTCCGTCGACTACCCCGAGAACGGTCTCGGTGGCCACGTCGGCCTCGCAGGCGAGTTCACCTTCACCCCTAACGGTGTGGACGATGTCGCAGGCTATCGCTACGGATTGTCGGGTGACATCTCCCACCAGGTGCCCGCCGGAGCGGACGGATCCGCGAAGGTACTGATCAAACCGCGCATGGACTGGGGAAACAGTCTGTCGGTGGCCAGTGTGGACCGGGCAGGGAACATTGGGCCCATCCACGTCTACGCGTTCTACGTGAACAGCGTCGAATCACCCACGATCGGATCGGCAGACTACCCGGAGTGGGAGTACGGCGGCGGAATCGGCGTGCCAGGCTCGTTCACGTTCAGCGCCAACGGATTCTCGGATGTGATCGCAGCCTACCGGTACACCTTCGACGGCGTGACGACCGAGGTGGCGGCCGGCGCCGACGGATCGGCCGCCGTGACCGTCACACCGATCTCGGCAGACCAGGACACGCTGTATGTGCAGGCTGTCGACCGTGACGGTGATTCACTCTGGGATGGACAGTACGAATTCTTCGTCAATCCCGCCTCATGAATTTCCGGGGCACCGACGGAACCCGCCAGTGACCAATCACGGCGCGACGCCGGATCCACACAGTACGAGTCTGATCATGTGCCGCATCGCCTCCGGCGGTCGGCGCCTCCCTTCACGTCAGGAGCACGCATGCAGGGCATCCCCCACGACCGACCGGAGCAGTTGCAGCAGGTTAAGAGCGGGCTGATGCAAGGTGAGCAGATCATCGCCGTCTACGATGCCATCGGCGTGGGCACGGGATTCCTGGGATTGACCGACCGGCGGGTCATCATTCAGGACAAGTCCTTTGTCGGAAAGAAGATCGCGATCACGAGCATCCCGTATGCAAAAATCACCAGCGTTAGTGCGATCAGCAACAAGTCGTTCGCCGGATCCTTCTTCTCCTCCGGATCGATTGCCATCAATGTCGGTACTCACGTGTACGAGATGGACTTCCGTGGTGAGCAGAAGGCTCATCACGTCCACAGTGTCATCCTGCACTTCATCACCCAGCAGTAGCGCAAGACCTGTTCCAACGGCGCCGCACTTGACCAGTGTCTGTTTCACTAGCACTTTCAGAGTCCGCCGGCCTTCCTCGCCTGCTGGTTGCGGCTGGGCTTGACCTGGAGGAACCGGACTGCTGGGGCTCGGCCTGGCCCGGTGACAGGCGAGCGATCAGGACGTCCAGCGCAGCCGGCCGCGGCGCGAGTTGCGTGCTCGATGTGCCCCCGATGTGCCCCCGAGCAGGAGTGATCCGGAAGTCGGCCCAGCTCAGAGGGGTGGTAGGAGGACGAGCCGGCCTGTAGGCCGGGTTCTGTGGCCGGCCGTGTGGCCGGCCGGCGGCCATCCATCTAGGACCGCCGTTGCCGGCGGCCTCAAGCGGTCTACCCGCGCGGCTCGGGCGGGCAGCCCTCGAACGTCGCGCGCGGGACGTTCCGGAGAACATCCCTTCTTGACCTTGCTCCGGGTGGGGTTTACCGAGCCGCCCACGTCACCGTGGGCGCTGGTGGTCTCTTACACCACCGTTTCACCCTTACCCCCGCGAAGGGGGCGGTCTGCTTTCTGTGGCACTGTCCCGCGGGTCACCCCGGGT
Source organism: Microbispora corallina (assembly GCF_016863035.1). Classification (GTDB taxonomy): domain Bacteria; phylum Actinomycetota; class Actinomycetes; order Streptosporangiales; family Streptosporangiaceae; genus Microbispora; species Microbispora corallina. Next base: position 392,651 of record NZ_BOOC01000003.1, on the reverse strand, counting down.
CGGCGTTACCGACCACCCTGCCCTGTGGAGCCCGGACCTTCCTCGGCGGGGCCGCAAGGCCCCGACGCGGCCGCCCGGCCGGCTCGTCCACCGTAATACAAAGCGTAGCGGCTCCCCGATCCCTTCCCGACGATCAATCCTGGAGGTGCGCGGTGTCGTTCAGGAGCCGTACGACGGCCGGGCCGTCGGCGTAGTAGTCGACGGCCGACAGGCAGGCGAGGTCGAGGTGCATGCGGTAGAGGGAGTCCAGGGGCGCTCCGAGCGCCGACCGGACGAGCATCTTGATCGGCGTGACGTGGGACACCACCACGACGCTCCTGCCCTCGTGGGCCCGCACGATCCGGTCCCTGGCCCGGTCGACCCGCAGGGCGGTGGCGGTGAAGCTCTCCCCGCCGGGCGGTGCGGTGTCCGGGTCGGCGAGCCAGGCGGCCAGCTGGTCGGGCCACCGCTGCTGAATCTCGGCGAACGTGTGTCCCTCCCACGCGCCGAAGTCGATCTCGCGCAGGTCCTCCTCGACGAGGACGGTCAGGCCGGTCCGGGCCGCCACCGCCTCGGCCGTCTGCCGGGCGCGCGTCAGCGGCGAGCTCACGATCGCCTCGATGTCGTACGGCTTGCGCGACAGGCGGAGGGCGGCGGACTCGGCCTGCGACAGGCCGTTCGAGGTGAGGGCGGGGTCGCCGAGCCCGGAGAACCGCTTCTCGACCGACAGCGGGGTCTCGCCGTGCCGCAGGAGCAGCAGTGAGGTGGCAACCCGGGTGGCCCTGGGCATCCATCCGTGGCCGCGCCGGCCGCGGTCCGAGGTGTCCGCCGCGTCGGTGTTGGGCGGCTCCGCAGCCTCCGCGACCTCCGCAGCTCCGGTGATGCCCGCGGAACCCGCGACGCCCGCGGAACCCGCGACCCCCGCGGAACCCGTGACCCCCGCAGCTCCGGTGACGCCCGTGGCTCTCCAGGTCTCGCCCCGGGCGGCCGCGTCCATGGCCTCGTTGGCCAGGCGGTCGGCGTGCGTGTTGCGCTCGCGCGGGATCCACGTCCACGTCACGCGCAGGCGACGGGCCAGTGCCGCGGCCTCCAGCGCGAGCGGCCGCAGCCCCTCGTGCTTCACCTTCCAGCGGCCCGCCATCTGCTCGATGACGAGCTTGGAGTCCATCCTGACCTCGACCTGCCCGCCCTCGCCGCCGAGCGCGAGCAGGGACCGCAGCCCGGCGATCAGCCCGCGGTACTCGGCCACGTTGTTGGTCGCGGTGCCGATGGACTCGGCGGCCTCGGCGAGGACGGTCCCGTCGGCGTCCTTGACCACGGCGCCGTACCCGGCAGGGCCGGGGTTGCCCCGCGAACCCCCGTCGGCCTCGACGACGAACCGCGGCCCGGCCATCACAGCCCTGACTCGGGCGTACGGACGAGGATCCGGCGGCACTCCTCGCACCGGACCACCTCGTCCGGCGCGGCGGCCCTGATGCGGTTGAGGTCGGCGATCGACAGGCTCGTACGGCAGCCGAGGCAGCGGCCGCCGTGGAGCATGGCCGCGCCGACGCCCGACTGCTCACGCAGCTTCTCGTACAGGGCGAGCAGGTCGGCCGGGACATCGGCGACGAGGGTGGAGCGCCGGCCCTGGACCTCGGCGCCCTCCTTGTCGATCTCGGCGAACGAGGCGTCGCGGCGGTCCTCGGACTCGCGCAGGGCGGCGGTCACCGTGTCGCGGTCGGCCTTGAGGGTCGAGACGCGGGCGTCGGCGGCCTCCCGCCGTTCCATGATCTCGAGCACGACCTCCTCCAGGTCCGACTGCCGCCGGCGGAGGGAGACGATCTCGGACTGCAGGCTCGCCAGGTCCTTGGGCGAGGTGACCTGGCCGGAGTCGAGCCGCTTCTGGTCGCGGTCGACGCGGGTGCGGACGGCGTCGACGTCCGACTCGGCCTTGGCCTGGTCGCGGCCGAGGTCACCGGCCTCGGTCTCGGCGGCGATGATCTGGGTCGCCAGCTGCGCGAGCCGCTTCGACCGCTCCTCGACCTCGGCGAGCTCCGGCAGCGACCGGCGCCGGTGCCGGAGCCGGTCGGCAGCGGCGTCGAGCTCCGCCACATCGAGCAGGCGCTTCTGTGCTTCGGGTGCGGCCTTCATCCCAATCCCTCAAGATGCTCGGGGGTCAAGTCGGTGGTCGTCGCCGTCCAGGCGTCGGTGACGGCGTCCGAGACGCGCGCCTCAACAGTAATGCCACCGGCGGCCAAGGCTGACGTCAGACGCCCGGCGGCGTCCGCGAGCCAGGGCCACTCGGTGGCCCAGTGGGACGCGTCGACCAGGGCGGGGCCGCCCTCGGCCTCCATGTGCTCGCTGGCGGGGTGGTGCCGCAGGTCGGCCGTGAGATACACGTCCACGCCGGCGGCCCTGGCCGTGCCGAGGAGGGAGTCGCCCGCGCCCCCGCACACCGCGACGGAGCGGACCGGGCGTCCGGGGTCCCCGGCGACCCGCAGCGGCCCGGCCGTCCGGGGCAGCCCCGCCGCGGCCCGCGCGGCGAACTCGCCGAGCGTGACCGGAGCGGGCAGGTCCCCCACGCGGCCGAGCCCGCGGCGCGGGTCGGCGGCGGACGGCTGGAGGGGGCGGAGCGGGCCGGACAGGCCGACGGCCCGGGCCAGGGCGTCGGACACGCCGGGGTCGGCCACGTCGGCGTTCGTGTGGGCCGTGTAGAGGGCCACGTCGTTCCTGATCAGCCGGTGGACGACCCGGCCCTTGAACGTGGTCGCCGCGACGCTGGTGGTCCCCCGCAGGTAGAGCGGGTGGTGGGTGACGACCAGGTCGGCGCCCCAGGCGAGCGCCTCGTCCACCACGGCCGCGACCGGGTCGACCGCGAACAGCACCTTGCGCACGGGCTGCCCGGGCTCCCCGCAGACCAGGCCGACCGCGTCCCACGACTCGGCCCAGGAGGGGTCGTACAGCGCCTCCATGGAGGCGACGACCTCGGCGAGCGTGCTGGAGATCAATGCCACCCGCGCACCCTACAGCCTGGCGGCGGCACGTCCCGGGAAGGGTAACGTCCCCTTTGACGTCCCTCGGCAAGGAAGGACAGCCGACGTGCCCGTTGACCGGAGCCTGCACACCCACGCAGTCGTCGCCGACACCCACAACGACCTCCTCATGGCGGTATCCGCCCGGCCCCCGCACCTGTGGGCCTCGTTCTTCCGGGACCGGTGGCTCCCCCAGCTGTCCGAGGGCGGGGTGGACGTCCAGGTGCTGCCGGTGTTCGTGGAGAGCCAGTTCAGGCCGGAGGGCGCGCTGCGCCAGACGCTGCGCATGATCGAGTGCGCCCACGTGCTGGCCGAGGGCAACCCGGACGCCGTGGCCCTGTGCCGGGACGGCCAGGAGATCGACGAGGCCCTCGCGCTCGGCCGGATCGCGCTGGTCCTGGCGCTGGAGAGCATGCCGGGCATCGACGAGAGCGTGGAGCTGGTGCCGACCCTCCACCGGCTCGGCGTCCGCGTCGCGTCCATCGCCCACTGGGGCCGTACGGCTCTCGCGGACGGCAGCGGCCAGGACGGCACGGGTTCCCGGCTGACCAGCCACGGCGTGGAGGCGCTGCGGGAGATGGAGCGGCTCGGGATCGTGTTCGACGTGTCGCACCTGGGAGCCACCGGCGTGGCGCACGTGCTGGAGATCGCGACGCGGCCGGTCATCGCGACGCACTCGGCGGCCAGGGCGCTGCGCGACCACCACCGCAACCTCACCGACGAGCAGCTCCGGGGGGTGGCGGCGGGAGGCGGCGTGATCTGCGTGAACTTCCTCGCCGCGTTCCTGACCGAGGACGCCGGGGCCGCCACCCTCGACCACCTCGTGGACCACATCGAGCACGTCGCCGAGGTCGCGGGCGTCGACCACGTGGGTCTCGGGCCCGACTTCATGCGGGAGGTCAACGAGGACCTCACCCCGCCCTGCTGCGAGGGCTTCAGCTACTCCGGCATCGACGCGAACGCCGCCATCCCCGGGCTGGAGGGCCCGCGCGGCCTCCCCATGGTGACCGAGGCGCTGCTGAAGCGCGGGTTCTCCGAGGAGGAGACGGTCAAGGTGCTCGGCTCGAACGTCATGCGGCTGTTCCGCGCCGAGCTGGGACGGCCCGGGTCGTGAACCTCGACGCGATGCTGGACGACCTCGAGGAGCTCGTGCTCTGCGAGTCGTACTCCTCGGACCACGAGGCGGTCGCGCGCAGCGCCCAGGTGGTGGGCGACCAGGGTCGCCGGCTGCTCGGGGCACGGCCCGAGACGATCGTCCTCGGCGGCGTGACGCACCTGCGGTGGTCGTTCGGCGCGCCGCGGGTCCTGCTGCTCGGCCACCACGACACGGTGTGGCCGGTCGGGTCGCTGCGCGACCACCCCTGGTCGGTCGTGGACGGGGTGGCGCGGGGCCCGGGCGTGTTCGACATGAAGGCGGGCCTCGTCCAGCTCTTCCACGCCGTCGCCTCGCTGCCCGACCCTGACGGCCTGACCGTCCTGGTCGTGGGGGACGAGGAGCTCGGCTCGCCGACCTCCCGGCCGCTGATCGAGGGGAGCGCCTCCGGCTGCGCCGCCGCCTTCGTCCTGGAGGCCAGCGCGGACGGCGGGGCGCTCAAGACGGCCCGCAAGGGTGTGTCCCGGTACGAGCTCACGATCCACGGCCGGGCCGCCCACGCCGGCCTCGAACCCGAGCGCGGGGCCAACGCCGGGGTCGAGCTGGCCCACCAGGTGCTCGCGATCGCCGACATCGCCAACCGGATCGACTCGTCGTCGCGGGCCGGGCTCACCTCGGTCACGCCCACCATGCTGTCGGCGGGGACGAGCACCAACACCGTGCCCGCCGTGGGCCGGGTGGCCATCGACGTCCGGGTCCCCGACGCCGCCGCCCAGGCACGGGTGGACGAGCTCATGCACGCGCTCACCCCACGGACGCCCGGCACCCGGCTGGAGCTGAAGGGCGGCCCCAACCGGCCGCCGCTCGACCCCACGGCCTCGGCGGACCTGTTCGAGATCGCCGCCCGGATCGCGGACGACCTCGGCTTGGGACCGCTGCGCGGGGTCGCGGTCGGGGGCGGCTCGGACGGCAACTTCACCGCCGGGGTCGGCTGCCCAACCCTCGACGGCCTGGGCGCGGTCGGCGGCGGCGCCCACGCGTCCGGCGAGCACGTCGTGGTCGCGCAGATGCCCGTCCGGGCCCATCTGGTCGCCGCGCTCGCGTCCCACGTCCTGTCGGCCGGCGGCGGACGGCCATGACCCCCGGTGAGCAGGCCCGGGTGGCGGCGGAGCGGTGTGGGGTGACCGTCCGCGAGGTCGGCACGATCGCCGAGTTCCTCCTCGTGCACCGCCTTTTCACCGAGATCTGGCGCCCGGACCCGTCCAATCCGCCGGTGACCGTCGAGCTGATGCGGGCGCTCTCCCATGCCGGGAACTACGTCGCCGCGGCGTTCCAGGGCGACCGGGTCGTGGGCGCGTCCGCCGCCTTCCTCGCCGCCCCGGCGGGCGAGGTCCTCCACTCTCATGTGACCGGGGCCGTCAGACGCGGGGTCGGGTACGCGCTGAAGCTCCACCAGCGGGCCTGGGCCGTCGCCCGCGGCCTGACCCGGATCACCTGGACCTACGACCCCCTCGTGCGGCGCAACGCCTACTTCAACCTGGCCAAGCTGGGCGCCCTCCCCGAGGAGTACCTGCCCGAGTTCTACGGGCCGATGGCCGACGCGCTGAACGCGGGCGACGAGTCCGACCGGGTGCTCGCGGTGTGGCGGCTCGGCCTGCCGCACGTGGCCGAGGCCTGCTCGGGACGGCCGTACCGGCCGGAGGTCCCGGACGGCGCGGTCGCCGGGCTCGCCGCGCGGGACGGTCGCCCGGTGCGGGGCGGGACGGACGGGCCGGCGGTCCTCGTGGCCCTGCCCGAGGACGTCGAGGCCCTCCGCCGCGACGACCCGGGCACGGCCAAGGCCTGGCGGCACGCCGTACGGGACGTGCTGGGCGGCCTGATGGCGTCCGGGGCCCGGGTGACCGGCTACGAAGACGGCGGCTATGTGGTCGTGCCGGCACGGGACAGGTAGTCCTCCCTGACCGCCGAACGGGACAGCTTGCCGGTCGGGGTCCGGGGCAGCTCGTCCCGGAACTCGATCACCCGGGGGTGCTTGAACCGGGCCAGCCGGGGGCCGAGGTGCTCCAGCAGCTCCCCGGCCGTCACCGGCTCCCCCGGGCCGGCCTGCCGCTGGACGAGGGCCACCACGCGATGCCCCCACTCCTCGTCGGGCACGCCGATCACCGCCGCGTCCGCGACGCCCGGGTGGCCGAGGAGGGCGGCCTCGACCTCGGCCGGATAGACGTTCACCCCGCCCGAGACGATGAGGTCGGTGCGGCGGTCGCAGAGGAACAGGTAGCCGTCCTCGTCGAGATAGCCGACGTCGCCCGGGGCGTACCAGTCGCCCCGCATGCTGGCCGCGGTCTTGGCGGCGTCCTTGCGGTACTCGAAGCGGTTGGTGCCCGACCGGACGTACACCATGCCGGGCTCGCCCGGGGGGAGCTCCTCGCCGTCGTCGCCGAGGATCCGCGCCTCGAACGTGGGCACCGGCCTGCCCACGGTGCCGGGGCGGTCGAGCCACTCCCGCGGCTTCACGGCGAACGCGATGGCCGACTCGGTCGAGCCGTAGTACTCGTACAGCACCGGCCCCCACCACTCCATGAGCTCCCGCTTGACCGCGGGCGGGCAGGCGGCGCCGGTGTGCATGACCTGCTTCAGCGACGACACGTCGTACCGCTCGCGGACCTCCCGCGGGAGCCGCAGCATCCGGTGGAACATCGTCGGGACCATCATCGCGTTCGTGACCCGGTGGCGGTCGACGAGCTCAAGGATGCCCTCCGGCTCGAAGCGCGGGGCGATCACGAGCGTGTGCCCCAGGTTGAGGGCGAAGCTCACGTGGGCGCAGGGCGCGGAGTGGTAGATGGGCGAGGTGACCAGGTGGACCCCGTCGCCCGGCTCCAGGTCGCACACCTCGCGCAGGAACCAGGTGTACAGCGGCACGATCTCCTCCGGCGCACGGCCGGGGAGCGGTCGCTGGACGCCCTTGGGGAAGCCGGTGGTGCCGGAGGTGTACCACATGACCGAGCCTGCCGACCGGTCCGGCGGGTCGTCGACCGGCCTGTCCTGTGCCAGGGGTGAGGTACCCTCGACGACGACGTCCACCCCCGCGTCCGCGCAGGCCGCCCGCACGCCATCGGCGAAGGCAGGCCCGTGGACGACGAGCCGGGCGTCGCAGTCCTTCAAGATGTAGGCGATCTCCGGCGACGTCAGGTGCCAGTTGACGGGCACGTAGTAGAGCCCGATCTGCCCCGTGGCCAGCAGCATGACCACCGCGTCGAGGCCGTTGGGCAGCACCCCGGCGACAACGTGGCCCCTGCGCAGGCCGCGCGCCCGGAGACCGTGGGAGACCCGGTTCACGAGGGCGCCCAGCTCGCCGTACGACATCTGCGAGCCGTCGCCGTCGACCAGGGCCCTGCGGTCCGGGTGCCGGTGGGCGATCGCGTAGAAACCGGGCGGCATGCCGGTCACGGGCATGGCGTACCTCCCAGAGGCCGGAAGCGGCTGGCGACTCACTCTAACCAGCCTGCCACCCGCCGTACAGAGCATTGCTCTGGATGGGATTTGTCTAGGTTTAGTGGGGAATCTCCTGAAATTGGCTGCGGGTTGACCTAGTGTGATCGTCTGATTGCCGGGGGGAATCAGGTGAGCTTGTGGCACGGATGGTCCGTCAGGGTCCGCCTGACGGTCATCGCCAGTGCGGTGATGGCCGTGCTTTGCGTGGCCGCCTCTGTCTTCGTGCTGTCCGCCGTCCGGGGGACGGCCGAGAAGTACAAGACCGAGGAGACCATGGGCACCGCCATCCGGATCGCGTACCAGGCCGGGCGCGACCGGCTGGCGCCGATCATGCTGGACGAGCGGCTGCCCGGCGTCCAGGTCGTCGACGCCGACGGCCGGATCGTGTCGACCAACGCCGCCCTCGTCGGGCGGCCCCGGATGGCGGCCTTCCGGCCGAGCCCGGTGGCGCCGCAGGCCACCAGGATCCTGTGCCACTCCCCCGCGTTCCCCGACCGCTGCATGATCGTGGCGGCGTTCCGCTATCAGCGCGGCGACGAGATGTGGACGGTGTACGCCGCCGACGACGAGGTGCCGTGGCACGTCAGCACCCCGCTGGTCGCGGGTCTCCTGGCGGGGTCGCTACTCCTCGTGTTGCTGACGGCGTTCGGGACGTACCAGACCGTGCGCAAGGCCCTGGCCCCGGTGGACGCGATGACCGACACACTGGGGGTGATCACGGCGACGGACCTCAGCCAGCGGGTGCCCGTCCCGAAGTACCGCGACGAGATCCGGCGGCTGGCCGAGACGGCCAACCAGACCCTCAACCGGGCGGAGATGGCGGTCGAGCAGCAGCGCAGGTTCGCCTCCGATGCCTCCCACGACCTGCGCAGCCCGCTCACGGCCATGCGGACGGAGATCGAGGCGGCGCTGCTCGACCCCCACCAGACCGACTGGCCGCAGACCGCCGAGGCGCTCCTCGACAGCCTGGAACGGCTGCAGGCGCTCGTCACCGACCTGCTCCAGATCGCCCGGCTCGACGCGGGACAGCCGCCCCGGATGGAGCCGACGGACCTCGGCGAGCTGACCGCCCGCGAGCTCGACCGGCGGCAGCGCAAGGTGGAGGTGCTGCGCGATCTCAAGGGCGGGGTGGTCGTCGTCGGCGACCGGCTGAGCCTCGCCCGCCTGCTCAACAACCTCCTCGACAACGGCGAGCGGCACGCCGAGTCGACGCTCAAGGTCACCGTCTACCGCGAGAACGGCACGGGGATCGTGGAGGTTCTCGACGACGGCGCGGGCATCGCCCCGGAGAAGCGCGAGCTGGTGTTCCAGCGGTTCACCCGGCTGGACGCGGCGCGCAGCAGGGACGCCGGCGGGACCGGCCTCGGCCTGTCCATCGCCCGCCAGATCGCCGAGACCCACGGCGGCACGCTGGCCATCGAGGACAGCCCGCGCGGCGCCCGGTTCGTGCTCCGCCTCCCGGCCGTCGACGAGGACTGACCTCCACTGCGGCGGCTCGCGCCCCCCGCGCGGTCAGCCCTCCGGGACCACGATGACGGTCGGGACCGCGGCCTCCAGCGCCTCGGCGACCGCCTCCTCCAGCTCGGCCGGCGTCTTCACGGCCCGCCCCTTCGCGCCGTACGCGCGGGCGAGGGCGGCGAAGTCGGGGGCGTGGAGATCGACGGCGACCGGCCGCATGCCCCGCAGCCGCATCTCGTCGCGGATCTCCCCGAAGCCGCCGTTGTCGGAGATCACGATCGGCAGGGCCAGCCGAAGCTCGACGGCCGTGGCGAGCTCCTGGAGGCTGAACTGGAACGCCCCGTCGCCGGCCAGCGCGACCACCGGCCGGTCGGGCCTGCCCGTCTTGGCGCCGATGGCCGCCGGCAGGGCGAAGCCCAGCGTGCCGTACCCGGTGGGGAACAGGAACCGGCCCGGCGGGTCCATCGGCAGCGCGACCAGGGCGCCGTGGTAGACCATCATCGAGTTGTCGCCGACGATGATCGTCTCGTCGGGCAGCGCCCGGCGCAGCGCCGCGATCTGCCCCGCCCACCGCCGGGTGACGTCCGCCAGCTCGGCGCGGTGATCCGGTATCGGATGCCCGCGCGGCTCATTCGGCGAGGAGGACGGCGTCTCGTCCAGCCGCCGGGCGAGGCCGGCCAGCGCCAGCCGGGCGTCCGCGACGATCGGCACGTCGGCCACGTGGTCGCCGTACATCTGGGCGGGGTCCACGTCCACCCGGATGAGGCGTCCCCCGAGGGCGAACCCGTCCTCCCACAGGTCCGCGGGCCCCAGCTCCGTGCCGACGGCCAGGACGACGTCACACGTGGCCAGCCACCTGCGGACCACGTCGATCCGGAGCGTCGTCCCCAGGGCCAGCGGATGGCTCTCGGGCACCACGCCCTTGCCGTTGACCGTGGTGACGATCCGGGCGCCGAGCCGCTCGGCGACGCGCAGGGCGAGGAGGCCCACCGGCTGCCCGTCATCGCCCGGCGTCTGCGTCCCGCCGCCGAGCACCACCCCCGGCTGCCGCGCCCCGCCCAGCAGCCGCGCGGCCTCGTCCAGCGCGTCCGGGTCCGGGGTGCGCGGGGAGATCCGGTACGGCGGCGCCAGCGCGACCTCGGCCTCCGCGTCGAGCAGGTCGGCCGGGATCTCGATGTGCACGGGGCGGGGCCGCCCTTCGGCGAACGACGCGAACGCCCGCGCGACGGCGGCCGGGATCTCGCGCACCGAGGACACGCGGTGGCTCCAGGCGCACAGCGCCCCGACCGAGCCCGTCTGGTCCTTGCTCTCGTGGAGATAGCCCCGGCCGTGACGGGGGTGGTCGGTGGGCACCCCCGGGGACACGAGCAGGACCGGGGACGAGTCCGAGTACGCCTGCGCGAGGGCCGCCGCCGCGTTGACCACGCCCGGACCGGTCGTGGTGACCACGACTCCCGGCCTGCCCGTCACCCGGGCGTACCCGTCCGCCGCGTACCCCGCGCCCTGCTCGTGCCGCGGTGTGAGGCACCGGACGCCGGCGCGGTCGAGCTCCTGGTAGATCGCGAGGTTGTGCGCGCCGGGGATGCCGAAGGCCGTGTCCACGCCGTACCGCCGCAGAGCCGCCACCAGCGCGGCGGCCCCGGTCATCGACGCGGACGGCGCCGGGGCGGGAATCGATTCTCGACCGGCCACGCATCACTTCCCAGCAGGCAGGAGATCCGGGTGCCACGTCCCACGTGGAGGACAGTACCGCTTCTTCTCCTCTACCGCCGGGCTCTCCTGGTCAGGCCCACGGCGTGCTCGTCGCCGCCCGCGGTGAGGACGTTCGCGATCGAACGCACCGCCTGACGGACCATGCGCGCCGTCGCCTCCTGGGTGTGCGAGGCGACGTGCCCGGTGACGAGGAGGCGGTCGCCGAAGTCGTCCAGCAGCCGCCGGCCCATCTCGCAGTCGGGACCGTAGTAGCCGTCGAAGACGGCCAGATGGACCTCGCCCTTGCGCATGCTCGCGTGCAGGGCGGCCGGGTCGACGATGGCCGGGCGGGCGGTGTTCACCAGGACGGCGCCGGGACGCATCCGCGCGAGGACCCCGGCGTCGACCATGGCACGTGTCTTCTCGGTCTCCGGGACCATCACGACGAGAATGTCGCTGCGCTCGGCGAGCTCGTGCAGCGGGAGGAACCGCAGCCCCAGCGCCTCCTCGACGTCGTGCCTGCGCGTCCGGCTGAAATAGGCGACGTCCGCGCCGAACGATCGGGTGAGGATATCGGCGATTCTCGCGCCGATCGCGCCGAGCCCGATGATGCCGACTCTTCGGGCGCTCAATTCGTGCGGAAGGTCGTGCGGTCCGCGCCAGTCCGGTAAGCGATTGCCGAGACCCTGCGGAATACGCCAGTTGGCGTTGATGATCTGCCCGACCGTGAAGCTCGCCACCGAATCCGTCGCGGCGCCCGCCGTGTTGGTGACGACGATGCTCAGCTCGTCGGCGGCGGCCACGTCGACGAAGTTCTCGTACCCCACGCCGAGGAACGCGACGACCCTGAGCGTCTCGCGCACCGCCCTCAGCGCCCGCGGGGTCGCCCGCTCCTCGCCGCCGTGCAGGTAGGCGACGGCGCCCCTGAGCTCGGAGATCAGCGCGTCCTCGCTGAGGAACGGCGAGGACGGCCGGCGCGGGGCGTACCCGAGGTCGCGCAGCGGCGACAACAGGGACTCGTCGATCCACGCGCCGGTGACCAGGATCCGCGCGGCGGCTTCCGGAGGGAGGTTCACGCCGGGGTGGGCGTGATCGCCGTGCTCCTGCATCACGCGGTCGCCGCCGATCCCCCGTTCAGAGACCAGGGCCGCCTCCGCTCCTCAACGATGCAGCGCGGGCAACTTCCGTCTCAAGTGTAGGCATATCGCTCATTTTATGCGATACCCATCGTTGCGGCTAGACCGAAATACATCTTGGGGTCCACCCCTACAAGCGCAATGATTCGCCCTTCATGCCAATCGGCAGCCGATGTATGATCTTAAGCCAATAACTGATTTCGATATCCGAGAGCGCATATTGACAAATTCCGGTGCACTGAGCCGTACTCTGCTCGCGATAGCGAGCGCGGTCGCGGGAGCGGTCCTCGGCGCCGTGGTTCAGGGACTTCTGGACAGTCCCGTCCGCATCGCGCTGACCGCCCTGGGACTCCTCAGCCTCGTCACCCTCGCCGCGGTCGCCATGCTGGGCAGCCGCGAGCAGGCGTTGAAGGCCGTCGAACGCCAGATGTCGGACCTGATCCGCCAATCGGGGATGCGCGTCGAACTCCAGCACATCGACAAGATCAGGAAATTCACGAACCTCGAAGCCGACCCCCTGACACAGCTTTTGGTCGGGGCGCGGAAGAGCATCCACGTTCTCGACTTCATCTCCAGGGACGGGGAGTGGCCGGACAGCGGCGTCAACCGGGAGCACATGCGCAAGCATCACGAGGCGGTGCTCCGGCACGTCCGCCAGAGCATGCCGTCCATCGCCTACCGGCGGATCTGCCAGGTGGAGGTGAACGAGGCGGGCCGAGGCGACGGCCCCACCGTCAAGCCGTTCGCCTCCGCCGGGCGCACCGAGGCCCTGGACCACTATCTCGCCATGCTGCGGCTGCGGCAGGAGCTCGACGACCCGACCATGGTGTCCATCAGGGTCGCCGCGCAGCGGTACCCCTACAAGTTCATCATCGTCGACGGTCGGTCCCTGGTCCTCTCCCTGCAGCACTTCGACCGGCACCGGAACCTCCAGCTCCTGGGAGAGCTGATCGTCCTCGACGCGAAGGCCGACTTCCTCGAGGTGTTCATGCAGATGTGGCGCGACCTGGAGAACCGGTCGGTCCCCTTCGACGAGCCGGAGGAGCTGCTGGAGCTGACGGTGAACACCCATCCCGTGGGGAGGCAGGGAACGCCGTGAGGCTGCAGCCCCGCCAGCAGCTTCTCGAGCTCTGGGAGGCGGCCGCCCGCGTCTCCTGCCGCGACGGCTCGTGGAGCTGGGGAGGACGCGACGGGTCCAACTCCATCTCCGACGCCGAGCAGCTCCTGTGCTTCATGTATCCGGCCTCCGAGCTGTCGGGCTTCCGGCTGGACACGCCCGACGAGACGGCCGACGACGTGCTGGCCGCGCTGGCGCGCCTGGGCGACTCCGTGGAGATCCCCAAGCTGCTGCTGAAGGTCATCGGCGACTACCTGCGCACGTACACCGCCGAGGACGGGCGGCCCGTCTTCTCCGGTGGCGGCTACTTCCGCACGGCGGACGAGGACGTGACGCCCACCGCCGAGCAGCTCCGGCTCGACGTCGTGGACTCGTTCTCGATGTCGGTCACGCTCATGCTCGGCACGCTCGGCTTCCTCAAGGTGTTCCGGCAGAGCGTCAGGCGGGAGTCGATCCGCCGGGAGATCCGCGAGCTGGAGGACCTGGCGAGCCGCCGGCTGTCGGCGGCCATGGTCGGCCTGCTGCGCAGCTTCACGGTCAACGCGTTCGATCCCGGCTCCCCACAGGGCCTGACCCTCCTGCGCCAGGTCAACCAGACCGGCGCCCCGGACCGGCGGGTCCTCGACGAGCTGCGGAGGGCTCTGCGGCCGGTGCGTGCGAGGCTGCGCGACCTCACGATCGGCTCGGGCAGCCAGGTCGACCTCGACAACGACAATCTCCTGTTCGAGTGCGGATGGACGTGGGGCATCGTGAAGGACGCCCCCGACGTCGCGACGCCGCTCCCGATCGGCCCCCAGCCGAAGGGCGTGGCGGCCGACGTCCCGCTCCTTTACTTCACCGTGAACGCCCTCGTCGGCATCGCCGACCTGTTCTCCGAGCGCACCCGCGTCCTCGGCCTGCTGGACGACGAGCAGCTCACGCTCGCCCAGGCGATCCAGCGGCGCTGGGACCTCACCCAGCACTACTGGCGCACGGTCGCCATGTCCGGCCGGGGCGCCTGGCCCCTTGAGGACATCCCGTGGCAGACGACGGATGAGCGGGAATCGGACTACTTCAGCCTGGGTGTCAGCGCGATGGTGATCCAGAGCCTGGTGAGCAATCGCTCCTCGGACGTGGACCTCGACCGGGTGGCGGGCGTGCTGGAGGAGCTCGCCGTGCGGGCGCGCATCACCCGCAGGGCGATCCCCGGCGACCCGTCCGTCCTCCTGCACTCCCCCGGCCTCCCGGTGCGGCTGCTCGGCGGCGAGGAGCTGGGTCCCGATCTGGTGTGGATCGTCTCCGACTTCGCCGTCAAGCTCCTGAAACGCACGATCTGGGCCGCTTCGATCGCCCGGAACACCGGGACGCGGGAGCGGCTGCTCACCCTGGCCGACCACGTCTGGCGGCACATCTCGCGACGCCGCTTCATCGACGGTCCGAGCGCCGGCCTGTGGGACCAGCCCGGCAACGTGTTCCCCGACGTCGAGGCGCGCCACGAGGAGCCGTCCTGGTACATGACCGAGCGCGTCGTGGAGATCCTGGTCTCCGCGGCGTACGCCGGGGCGGAGACGCCGCTGAGCAGCCCGGAGCTCGTCGACCTGGCCATGCAGATGCTGGGCGAGGCCGAGCACCTGCTCGACCGGGAGCTCGTCACCCGGCCGCTGGTGGCCGGCCAGACGGTCCAGCCGAAGCTGCGCGGCGTCCAGGCCGCCCTGCAGCGGGCCCGGGCGATCCTCGGCGACCGCCCGGCGACCGCGCTGGCTCTGATCCAGGACGCCCTGCTCGACCTCGAACGCCTGGCCGCCGCACGCGACAGCGCCACGGAGGCGATGTAGGTGCTGGTCTTCGCGATCTCCGACAAGGGCGGGACCGGCCGGTCGGTCACCGCGATGAACGTCGTGTACCGCCACGCGCTGCAGGGTAACGACGCCTGCTATCTCGATTACGACCTCGGCTCCCCCACGGCGGGGGCCATCTTCGGCATCGGCGCCGCGGCCCGGGGGGCCAGGGAGGGCGGCCTGCACGAGTACCTGCGCGGCTACCGGGCGGAGCCGCTGCGGCTCGACGTGTGGGCCGAGTCCGACCGCGAGGCGCTGCGCGCCAGGCCGCCCGGCTCGGGCAGGCTCGTCCTGCTCCCCGGCAGCGAGGGCGGCGGCGAACTGTCCTCTGTGGACGAGGAGGTGGTCCGGCGCTGCGCGCAGCTGTTCGGGCGCCTCGACGAGGAGTTCGACCTGTGCGTGGTCGACCTCAGCGCCGGCCGGTCGTTCACCGCGGAGTTGGTCCTGCAGGCCACCGCGCGGCTGGCCCACGTCCCGTTCCGCTGGCTGGTGTTCCACCGCTGGACGCGCCAGCACATCATCGCCGCCGACGGCCTGGTGACCGGGGCCGACGGGCTGCTCGACGTGGCGGCGCGGTTCGGGCACGACCCGGACGAGCTGCGTGACCGCATCCGGTTCGTGCGGACCGCCGTCCTGGAGCCCGGCGCGGCGGAGCTGGCCGGCCTGCGCGACGAGCAGCGGGCCTGGCTGAGCACCTGCGACGACGAGCTGCGCGAGCTCGCCCGCCGCCACGGAGTCGGCCGTACGGCGATGCTCGGCAGGATCCCGCTCGACCCCGTCCTGCAGTGGCGCGAGCAGCTCATCTCCGACGAGGACGTGCTGGCCAGCAAGATCGCGAACGCGGAGACGGCGGCGGCGTTCGACGACCTGGCGAGGAAGATCGTGGACGACAGCGCGTGGGAGGGCCTGTGACGTCGGTGAACGCGGCCTTCGGGGAGGTGGCCGCGGAGCGCAGGATCGCCTCCGCCCCCCTCTCCCACGTGTCCGTCGAGCTCGGCCATCTCTACATGGAGGACGTCGAGGCCGGCCCGGAACGGCTGCGCGAGCAGTTCCGCCGCGTCGCCCCCTGGGCGCGGACCGTGCGGTCGATGTGGCAGGAGCGGGTGCCCGGGGGCCGGGCCAGGGTCAGCACGTGCTTCCTCGTGGACGACTACTTCAGCCGGTCCAGCAGCCCCGCCGAGCTGGTGCCGATGATCCTCGGCACGGCGGCCGAGGAGGGCCTGTCCGTCGACTACCTGGCCCGGGAGTCGGCCTGCGCGCAGGCCGACGACGTGGAGCCGGCCCGGCTGGTGGAGGACCGGCTCGTCGCCGATCCCCCGCCGGAGACCACCGGCTCGCGGCCGCCGGTGCAGGAGACGGGGTGGCTGTGCAACGGCGCCCGCTCCCCCGGCAACGGCACCGTGCAGGCGATGGGGAGGGCCCAGCGGTGGGCGCCGCCCAGCCAGAACGCCAAGCGCGGCCACTCGATCTTCGTCGACGTGGAGCTGTGGGACGAGGACGGTCCGGGGCGCACGTGGTCGTGCCCCTTCCTGGCCGCGGTCTGGCAGCTCCTGCGGCTCGGGATGCTGCGCAGCGACGGCCGCCTCCCCCTGCTGCCCGTGCCCGCCCCGGACACGTGGCCGAAGGGCTGGGACGCCCTGCCCGCCGTCGTCCAGGTGAACGCTCAAGCCCCTCCGTTCAGCGCGTACACGACGCTGTCGGTTCTCTCGCCCCGGTTCCTGCCCGTCGAGCTGGCCGTACGGACCATCCTCGGCCAGGTGGCGGTGGACGCCGAGGTCCTGCGGCAGGTCGCCGAGCGGAGCGAGAGCGAGGGCGTCCGGCTCGAGGACGAGCTCGTCGACCGCGTCTCGTACGTGTTCTGCTGATCAGACGGGGAGCCGCACCGCCGATGCCGGTCATGGGGGAAGTGCACACGGGGTTGCTGCAGAACTCGGGGGAGATCGAGGAGTCCGCCTGCCGGCAGGTGCTCGCGCTGACGGCGGGCGAGACCGTGCGGGTCTCCCGGCGGCCGATCGTGCACGCCGTCTCCCCGGACCGGCTGACCGGGGTGGACTGCCGGCTGCCGTCCGCCACGCAGTCCCGCGTCAGGGGCGTCGGCACGGTCCTGTCCCGGTGCGCGATCACGGGCGGACGGGTCGCCCAGGGCTCGTCGTACGTCCGGCTGACGCGCGCGGAGGCCGACCGGCGGCTGCCCTGGTCGCACTACCTGGCCCGGCCGGGGGTCGTGGAGGTGCTGGGCAAGGCGAAGGCGCGGGACCTGGCCGACGGGTTCGCCGACGACCCGCCGCCCGGCTGCCTCGACCTCGGCGCGATCAGCGGCCGCTTCCTCGACCTGGCCCAGTCGTCCCCGCTGCTGGACCGCCGGGCCCCCTTCAAGGTCCCCCGTACCCGCCTGCGCTGGGTGGCGGAGAGCGGCGAACCGGCCATCCGCTTCGTCCTGCGGAGCGACCGGACACGGTCGGTCCTGGTCGTGCACGACGGGGCGTTCACCCCGGCCGTGGCCGACCTCTGCGAGGACCTCGCGCTGCACGACTGGCTGCTCACCACGCTCCTGGTCCTGCTGGAACGGGCGCGGATCGGCGCCGTGCCGGGCCCGGAGGCGGCCGCAAGGCTGGCCCCCGCGGTCGACCACCTCCTGCACCTGTGGATGCCCGCGGCGCGGCTCGGCGACGCGATGGCGCCCTACTGGGAGAGCCTCGACCGGCGTCCCGGCTTCAGCCGCCAGTGGCAGTCTCTTGTGGACCGCGTGCGCGACCAGGTAACGGTCAACACCCTGGCCCTTCTCAGCGTCACGGCCGAAGCCGGACGGAGGCGGCGGTGACGCTCCCCGTACGCCCGTCCTCGCCGGCGACGGTGTCAGGAGGCCGCGGACCTCTCCCCGTCCACGGGCCCGCCTTCCGGCCCCCAGGGGGCGAGAGGCCGGTCGGGTCGGCAGATCCGCAGTAGCTCGCGCGCGCCGGCGTCGACGCCTCCGCGGACGAGTGCCGCGACCAGGTCGGCCGTGACGGGGGCGAGGGTGATGCCGAGCCCTCCGTGGCCGGTGGCGGCGAGCACGTACCCGTTGGCGTCCACCGGGCCGATGATCGGTATGCGGTCGGTCGTGGCGGGCCGCAGCCCCGCCCAGCGGCGTTCCACCGGCCAGGAGACGGCCGCCGGCATGAGGGCCTCGAGACCGCGCCTGATCTCCGCGAGCCCGGCGCCGGTCACCGTCAGGTCGTCCGCTCCGATCTCGTACGTGACGCCGATCGCGACCCGGCCGTCATGCCGGGGGACGAGGTAGGGACTGTGCTCGACCCCGTCCTCCGAGAACTCCGCGTACACGTGGTGGCGCAGCGGGTACGACCTCGCCTCCGGCACGCGGGCGTCGTAGGCCATGCCCTTGATGGGCAGCAGGTGGTCACGGAGGCCGGGGAGGAGCTCCCGGCTCAGCAGGCCCGCCGCGACGACGACGAACCCGGCCGACACGCGGTCGCCGCTGTCGAGGTAGGCGCGGGCGCCCCGGGGACCGGACGTCACGGCCGTGGCCCTGACGCCGGTCAGCACGCGGACGGCGGGGTTCGCCTCGAGTGTGGCGGCCAGCGCGGCCAGCAGATCGCGGGGGTCGAGGGCGAGCTCGTCGGGCAGCAGGAACCCGCCGGCGACCGACTCGCTCAGCAGCGGCTCCAGCCCGCGGGCGTCGGCGGCCGTGAGGCGCTCGACGGCGAACGGCGAGTTCATCCAGACAGGGAGGACCTCGGTCTCCAGGCGTTCCATCTCGGCCTCGTCGAGCGCCACCTGGATGTCACCGCCGTCGAGCAGGGGGACGACGACCCCGGACGCCGCGGCGAGCTCGTCCAGCCACGCCGGATAGAGCTCGCGGCTCCGCCCGGCCACCGCGCCGAGCGGGCCGAGGCAGGACGGCTCCGACTGCGGGGTGATGCCGCCCATCGCGGCGTCGGAGGCGCCGAGGCCGAGCCGCGGGCCGCCCTCGACGAGCACGACGCTGCGACCGTCCGCGGCGAGCCGATGCGCGACGGCGCATCCGACCACGCCCCCGCCGATGATCGCGACATCGCAGGTGTCAGGCACACGTGCTCCCGATGCGTCGGCGTCCCTGGGTTAGTCGGAAGGCTAGCGGCCGGAGGTGGACCGGTCTCCCATCTCGGCGGAAGTCATCCCTTCCCGGCCTATTGGATCGAAAGTACAATTACGGCGCCGGAAGGGAGTGCCGTCATGTCCGCTGCGCCCAGGACCACCGCGAGCAGGGAGAAGGACGAGAAGGTCGCCGACAGGAGCGCGTACGAGGCCGTCATCGAGCGCCTGTCGAAGGCCTCGGTCGACAAGCACTGGGAGCCCTACGCCGATATCCCCTGGGACGACCCCGAGTTCCTGGTCAGCCAGTCAGACCCGCGATGGGAGCTGCCGCCCGTCGACAAGCTGGGCGGGCATCCCTGGTACCGCGGCAGGCCGCCCGAGGTCCGTGCGCGGATCGGCCTGTGGCGGGTGGCCACGGCCATGAAGGTGGGCCTGCAGTTCGAGAACCTGCTCAAGCGCGGGCTGCTCAACTACGCCTACCGGCTGCCGAACGGCTCCCCCGAGTTCCGGTACGTCTACCACGAGATGATCGAAGAGGGGCATCACGGGATGATGTTCCAGGAGTTCGTCAACCGGACGAAGCTCCCGATCCGCGGGATGCCGCTGCCGCTGACCACGCTCGCGCAGGTGGTGCCGTGGATCCCGCTCATCTCGACCGAGCTGTTCTTCATCTTCGTCCTGGGCGGCGAGGACCCGATCGACCACGTGCAGCGCAAGACCCTGCGGGACGGCCGGGCCCGGCACCCGCTGGAGGAGACCATCATGCGCATCCACGTGGCGGAGGAGGCGCGGCACATCTCGTTCGCCCGGCACTACCTGCGGCGGCGGGTCCCCCGGATGCCCGGCTACCGGCGCCTCGCGCTGAGCCTGATCGCCCCGGTGATCATCGGCGTCATGGCCAGGATCATGCTGTCCCCGCCCGCCTCGCTCATCGCGGCGTTCCGGATCCCGGACGACGTGGTCCGCGAGGTCTACACGGACAACCCCGCGGCGGCGGCCGAGATCCGCGAATCCGTGGGCCGGACGCGGGAGCTGTGCGCGGAGCTGGGCATGGTGAACCCCGTCAGCCGCCGTCTGTGGCGGATCATGGGCATCTGGGACGACCAGCGGACCACCGGGAGAGCAGCGTGAGGAAGACCGCCATCGTCACGGGTGGGGCGTCGGGCATCGGGCGGGCCGTCGCGGCCGGGCTGGTCCGGCGCGGGGTCCACGTCGTGATCGCCGACGTCCGGGACGCCGACCGAGTCGCCAAGGAGCTCGACTGCGACGGCGCCGCCCTCGACGTGACCGACGCCGAGGCCGTGGCCGCCCTCGCCGGCAGGGTGCGGGCCGAGCACGGACGGCTCGACTTCCTGTTCAACAACGCCGGCATCGCGGTCGGGGGCAGCGCGGAGGAGCTCACGCTCGACCACTGGAACCGGACGATCGACGTCAACCTGCGCGGCGTGGTCCACGGCGTGCGGGCGGCGTACCCCCTCATGATCGAGCAGGGGTACGGGCACATCGTGAACACAGCGTCGCTGGCCGGGCTGACCCCGGCGCCGCTGATGATCCCGTACACCGCGACCAAGCACGCCGTGGTGGGGCTGTCGCTGGCGCTGCGGGCCGAGGCGGCGGCGCACGGCGTGCGGGTCAGCGTTGTCTGCCCCGGGTTCGTGGACACGCCGCTGCTCGACAACGCCAACCCCGGGCTGCCGCAGACCGAGGTGGGCCGGGAGGCCCGCGCCGCGGCGCTGCGCGCCCAGGGGCGGCTCTACCCGGCCGACGACCTGGCCCGCGACGTCTTGCGCGGCGTGGCCCTCAACCGGGCGCTCATCGTGGCGCCCGCCTCGGCGCGCGTGGCGTGGCGGCTCGTCCGGCTCTCGCCGGGCCTGGCCACCCGGGTCGCGGGCTCGGCCTTCCGCCGGTTCCTGGCCTGACCGGGCTCCTCGCCCAGGGGGCCGCGCGGGCGGCGCCGGCCCGGAGGCCGGCGCCGCGGGACCGGTCAGCAGAGCGGCTGGTACTCGAACCAGTCGAACTCGGCGACCGCCGTGCTCGGGTGGCCGTTGGAACTGGCGTACATGCCGACGTACGCGCCGGTGAAGCCGCTGGCGGGCGGCGGGCTCAGGAGGCGCCCGTCGACGGGGCCGCCGAGGTCGCGCCACTCGCCCGGCCGTACGGCGAAGCGGGCCTGGTAGGACTGCCCGCGCGCCTCGACGCCCAGGTGGAGCCGGCCCTCGGGGACGCGGACGGAGGCGAGCAACTCGTCCCTGCCCCCGGCCCGGCGGACGAGTTGCAGGCCCCGGGCGGTCCGGACGAGCAGGACGTGGTTGTCGTCGTCGCGCACCAGCACCAGCCCGGCGCACTCCCCCGCGGACGGGGAGAAGTCGAGCGCGGCGTGGACCGCGAAGTCCCGGTGCTGCTGCCGCCGCGCGACGAGGCTGGGGTTGGCCCGCTGGGCGAGCGTCTCCGGCCGCAGGCGCAGCCGCAGCCGGCCGCCCTCCAGGCTCCAGTACGGCTCCCTGGGCGTGCGGAGGAGGTTCCACACGGGCGACAGCCGTTCCGCGTCGAAGTGGTCGCACAGGGGCTCGGCGGGCCACCGGTGCTCCTGCTGCGACGGAGCCGGGGCCTCCGGCGCGACCAGGTCCGCGAGCGGCCACCCGTCCTCCCAGTGGACCCGGGTGAGGAAGGTCTCCCGGCCCAGGTTGCGCCCCCCGCCGTACGGGCGGACGGCGAGCAGGACGGCCCACCATTCGCCGTCGGGCGTCTCCACCAGGTCGGCGTGGCCGACGGAGGTGATCGCGTGCCGGCTCCCGAAGTGGCGGTGGGTGAGGACGGGGTTGCGCGGGTTCGACGCGTACGGCCCGGTCACCCGGTCGGCCCGGGCCACCATGACCGAGTGCTCGTCGGCCGTGCCGCCCTCGGCGGTCAGCAGGAAGTAGCGGCCGCCCACCTTGTACAGGTGCGGGCTCTCGCACCACACGGCGCCCCGCTGGACGGCCTCCCAGATGACGTGCTCCTCGCCGATCGGGGCGAGGGTGGTCCGGTCGAGCTCCTGGAGCCAGATCTCGGTCTCGCCCGAATAGGCGGCCTTCGCCTTCTCCCGGGTGCCGGTCACCCAGACCCGTCCGTCGTCGTCGAAGAACAGCGACGGGTCGATGCCCTGCAGGGCGGGCAGCCAGACGGGGTCGCTCCACGGCCCGGCCGGGTCGTCCGCGGTGACCAGGAAGGTGCCCGCCTCGTCCATGAGCGTGGTGATCATGTAGAACACGCCGTCGTGGTGCCGGATGGTCGGGGCGTAGATCCCGCCCGAGGGGCGCACGCCGTCGAGGTCGAGCTGGGACGGCCGGTCCAGGACGTGCCCGATCTGCCGCCAGTGGACGAGGTCCCTGCTGTGGAACATCGGCACGCCGGGGAACCACTCGAAGCTGGACGTGACGAGGTAGTAGTCCTCGCCCACCCGGCAGATCGACGGGTCGGGGTAGGACCCGGGGATCACCGGGTTCGTGTACGTCCGCATCGGCGCCTCCGCGCTCATCAGTGAGGGTTTGCTTGACGAGGGTCACTGGACGAGGCGGAGCACGCCCCAGTGGCTGGTGTCCAGGTAGCCGCGGCCGGTGGCGTCGTTCCAGGTCGCCGCCGCGGTGCGGGCGGCGCCGGTGGCGTCGTTCACCTGGACGTCGAACCCGAGCAGGGCGTCCGGTGCCAGGGTCACGGTGGGCAGCGCGATTGCCGCCTCGATCACGTACCCGCCGGGCACGGTCTTCACCGCGCTGGTCAGGTTGTCCTTGATCCCGGCCGCGTCGAAGGTGCCGCCGAACGACTGCGCACCGGTGAAGGCGATCCGGTACTGGCCGTCGTCGTCGCCGTACCCCTTGGTCTTGCCGTTCTCGGGGTCCACGAAGATCTCGACGGAGTCCTGCTGCCAGGGGTCGGGCGACTCGGCGCTCAGCGTGGGGTCGGTGACCCGGGCGAGGACGTAGAGCGTGCCGCCGTGCCACAGCGCCCGGACCCGCGCCGTGGCGCCGGAGGTGCCCTGGATCCAGGTGGCGGTGCGCACCTCGGGCGCGGCGGCCCAGACGGGGTCGGCCACGCCGTCCACGACGGGCCGCGCGTGGGCCGCCGTGGTGACCTTCACGGCGGGCGTGAACGTCAGCGCGCCCGCCCAGGTGACGTCGGTGCGGCCATGGGCGTCGTGGACGACGACGGTGGTCGCGGTGGCCGAGCCCGACGGGAGCCGCGCCTCGACCCGGTAGCCGCCGGGGGTCCGCCGCACGGCGGCGTCGACGCCACGGGGGTGCGCGCCGCCCCGTTTGACCTGATACGCCGTGCCGCCCACGGTGAAGGTGACCGCGTCGTCCCTGTCATCGGTCGGGTCGTTCACCTCGGCCAGGACGTACAGACCGGAGGGGGCGGAGCGGGCCTGGAAGCCGGCCGACACATCCCCCACGCGGGCGATCGGGGCGTCGGGCAGCAGGTCCCACTCGAGGTCGCGCGCGCCGTCCACCCGGACCGTGCCCGCGGGGGCCTCCAGCTTCCGTACCAGCGGCGGCAGCTTCGAGGGGTCCACGACGCCCCAGTACGCCGGCTTCGCCTGGAGGTCGTCGTCGAACGGCAGCGGCGCGTTGACCCGCGTGATCGGGAACGACCGCAGCCAGCTCACGTCGTCGGACACGCCCCACACGGTGACCGAGCTGATCTGGGACCGGTGCCGGCGGAAGACGTCGAACAGCTCCTTGTAGCGGTACCCCTGCAGCGCGAGGACCTCGGCCGGCACGGTGTCGTACGTCGAGACGAAGTCGGTGTAGACGCTCACGTCCAGCTCGGTGACCTGCTGGTCCACGCCGAGTTTGGCGAACTTCTCGATCGTGTCCTCGACGGAGGACGCGGGGGGCTGCTCGATGTTCAGGTGCAGCTGGTGGCCGACCCCGTCGATCGGGACGCCCTCGGCCTTCAGCTTCTTGACCAGGGCGAACAGCGCGTCCCGCTTGCGGGGGAACTCGGTGTTGTAGTCGTTGATGAACAGCTTGGCGGCGGGGTCGGCCTCGTGGGCGACCCGGAAGGCGGTCCGGATGAAGTCCAGCCCGGCGATCTGGTACCACTTCGAGCGGCGCAGGCCGTCCGGCTGGTTCTCGTCGACCGCCTCGTTGACGACGTCCCAGGTGGCGATCTTGCCCTTGTAGCGCGTCACGAGCGTGCGTACGTGGTTCTCCAGCCGCTTGAGCAACAGGGCCTTGTCGGCCGCCGACGCGGTGAGGTCGCGGTCGCCGTCCTTGAACACCCAGTCGGGGGTCTGGCTGTGCCAGGCGAGCGTGTGCCCGCGGACCTTCAGGCCGTGCTCGACGGCGTAGTCGACCAGGTAGTCGCCGTCGGCGAAGGTGAACTGCCCCTCGCTCGGCTCGGTGGCGTCCCACTTCAGCTCGTTGCCGGGCGTGATCTGGGCGAAGTGCTTGAGCAGCAGCCTGCCGTGCTCCCCGAGGGTGTCGGGCCGGGTGACGGCCGACCCCATGGTGAACGGCACCGCGTCCTTGAGCGAGGGGATGTCGGTCTGGATCGGCTTCGGGGCGACGTAGGCCAGCGTGAAGTCGTCCAGGTAGAAGGGGAACGTGCCGCTGTCGGACTCGACGTACACGCTGAGGAAGTCGACGTCGTAGGCCAATGTGTACGTGCCGGTGAGCCGCACCCACTCCCCGGCAGGGACGGCCGTGGGCGCGGCGACCCGCTCGTAGCTGGGGGTGCCGTTCGTGTGCCGCTCGATCGACAGGCCGAGGTTCCCCGACGGGGTGTCCGGGCCGAGCCGCACCCATGCCGACAGCGTGTACTTCTCGCCCTTCGCCATCTTGCCGAGCACGCTGATCGCCGGGCCGTCCCAGGAGGCCGACCTGCCGGTCACGGCGAGGCTGTGGCCGCCGCCGTGCGCCGCGTCGGCCGTGGGCGTGAGCGTCGCCGAGGCCCGCGGCGACCACCCCTGGGCCGTCCCGCTCTCGAAGTCGGTCGCCAGCCCCGAACGCGTGGGGTCGGTGTCGGAGGTGACGACGACGTCGTCGATGTAGTACTGCGACGTGGCGTCGGAGCTCTCGGCGTAGAGCTGCAGGCCCGTGGAGTCGGCGCCGAAGCTGTAGGTGCCCGACAGCTCCACCCAGCCGCCGTCGGTCACGGTCCCCGCCGCGACCCGCTCGTACGTCGTGTCGCCGCCGTCCGGGGTGCGCTGCACGGTCAGCGCGATCGTGCTCGACGGCTGCCCGCTCACGAGCCGGGCGTACGCGGTAACCGCGTACGTCACCCCCTTCTCGAACGGCGGGGTGATCGACGCCCCCTCCCAGGTCGCCGTACGCCCCGTGACGAGCAGTGAGGACGAGCCCGAGTGGGCGGCGTCCCGGGTGACCGTCACGGTCGCGCCGCCCCGGGGCCCCCACCCCTGGGCGGTGCCGTCCTCGAAGTCGTACGCGGCGACCTGGACGGCCGCGGCGCGGGCGGGGGCCTGCGCCCACGGGGCGGCCAGCAGCGCCGCGACGAGCGCGGCGAGGCACATCAGGGCGGACGCCGCCCGGGGACGTGCGGTGGACATGGGCTCTCCTCGGGCGGAGCGACGGGGCGCTGGTGGGGGGTTCTCGGAGGGGTGGGCCGGCCGGCGGCCGGGTGCGCGTGGGCGCCCGGCCGCCGGCCGGCGGGTGCGGGAAGGGGGTCAGCGGGTCTGGCCGGTCAGCGGGTGAGGTCGGCCGGCGGGTGAGGTCGTCAGCCGGTCAGGTTGTCGGTGAGCAGCCGGATCAGCGGCTCGCGCCGCGAGCAGCCCTCCAGGGCGAACGAGTCGGCCAGCGCGAGCAGTTCGCCGTCGTCGAGGCCGCGGAACAGCTCGGCGTACTCGGGGAGCAGTGCCTGGGCGACGAGGATGTGCCGGACCAGGTCGTCGGTCTGGTAGCGGGCGCCCCAGGGGTAGGGGTCCCACGTCGGGAACTCGGTCTCGACCAGCCGGTGCAGCGGGGCGAGGTCGTCGCCGGACTCCTCCATCGTGGAGCCCCACCGGTCGGCGCCGAGCCGCTTCTTCTTCGCGATGAACGAGCCGAACCGCCGCATGTACGGCCCGCCGGCGCAGACGAGGCCCTGCAGGCCGACGTCCTTGTAGGTCCACAGGGACCACCCGGCGCCGTGGGCGTCGTAGATCTCCAGCTGGTCGCGCAGGATCTGGTAGCGCTGCTCGTCGACCGAGGGGTCTCCGGTGTAGACCGGGCCGAACTCCCCCACCCAGATCGGCGTGCCGGTCTCCCGCTGGAAGCGCGTGCGCCGCTCGAAGGCCTGCTCCAGCTCGTCGCGGTCGCACCACTCGCCGCGCGTGTAGCCCGGGTACGGCCCGCCGTGGGCGAAGCCGGCCAGGGCGTAGTCGTGGCAGACGAAGACCGTGTTCTCGTAGACCTCACGGAAGATCGAGAAGTCGGTGGAGTAGGTGTTGCCGTCGAGGAACAGCACGTGCCCGGGGTCGACCGCGCGCAGCGCCTTGACCAGGCGGTCGTAGAAGGGGCCGATCACCCGTCCGCTGACGTCGCCGGGCTCGTTGACCGGGTTGTAGCCCGCGACCCAGGGGTCGTCCTTGTAGCGGTCGGCGATCGTCTCCCACAGGTTGACGACGCGGTCCTGGAAGTGGCGGTGCTGCCAGAACGACGCCACGTGGGTCGGGTTGTCGGAGTGCCAGTGCTGGTTCTGCGCGCCGGGGAGCGCGTGCAGGTCGATGACGCTGTAGATCCCCCGCTCGCCCAGCGCCCCGATGACCCGGTCGAGGTGGCGGAAGCCGTGCTCGACGACCTCCATCGGCCGGTCGTCGGACTCGAAGTGCCGGTAGTTCACCGGGATCCGGACGCAGTTGGCGCCCACCTCCCGCAGGAGGTCGGCGTCGGCCTCCGAGAAGAACGACTCCAGGAACCGTTCGAAGAACAGTTCGTAGCGCTCCTCGCCCAGCACCTCCCGCACGGCGGAGCGCATCCCCGCTTCGTTGGCCGGGTAGCCCGTGATGAAGTTCTCCATGTTGAGCCAGCCGCCGAGGCCGACTCCGCGCAGCCGTACGGGGCTGCCCGCGTCGTCGACCAGTCGTGTTCCGGAGACACGCAGCGCCATCAAATCTCCCTAAGACGAAACCGCCCGACCGGCCCGGGAGGCCGACGGGCACGACCTCCCCCATTTTGCCTGAAAGTTTCGGCATGTATCCGAATGTTTCGCGACCCGGAGAATAAGTAAACCGAACGTTAACCGTCAAGAGCGCCGTGGGAGCGATCCCAAGCGTCATGGCCCTCACCTGGGAACACCGATGCGGACGACTCCGAAACTTTCGGCTACGATCTGCTCCATGCCAGTGAAAAGGCGGGTGACCATCGCCCAGATCGCGGAGGAGGCCGGCGTCTCCGTCCCGACCGTGTCCAAGGTGATCAACGGGCGTCCGGAGGTGGCCCCCGAGACCCGGCAGCGGGTGGAACGCCTGCTGCACAAGCACGGATACCAGCGCAGGACCGGCCAGGGAGACGGCCCCGTCGGCCTGCTCGACCTGGTCTTCGCCGAGATCGAGAGTCCCTGGGCGATGGAGCTGGTGCGGGGGGCCGAGTCCGCCGCCCACGAGGCGGCGGCCAGCGTCGTGATCTCCGTGCTGCACACCCATGCCGGCCCGGGGCGCGACTGGCTGGAGCGGATAGCGGCCCGGCGCACCGACGGCGTGATCATCGTGGGTTCCCGGCTCTCGGTCCGGCAGCAGGGCCAGCTGAGCGCCCGGTCGATCCCGTTCGTCGTGGTGGACCCGGAGGGCGAGCCGGCGCCGGGAGTCGCCTCCGTCGGCGCGACCAACTGGCACGGCGGCCTGGCCGCCACCCGCCACCTGCTCGACCTCGGCCACACCCGGATCGGCATGATCGGCGGGCCCGCCGACATGCTGTGCAGCCGGGCCAGGATCGACGGCTACCGGGCGGCGCTGGAGACGGCGGGCGTGCCGATCGACCCGGAGCTGATCCGGTACGGCGACTTCCTCGTCAACTCCGGCCACGACCAAGGGCACGGGCTGCTATCGCTCGACCGCCCGCCCACTGCGATCTTCGCGGGCAGCGACATGCAGGCGTTCGGGGTCTTCGAGGCGGCGCGCCAGCGGGGGCTGCGGGTTCCGGAGGACCTGAGCGTCGTGGGGTTCGACGACCTGCCCCTGTCGCGCTCGGCGTGGCCGCCGCTGACCACGGTCCGCCAGCCGCTGCAGGAGATGGCCGCGCTCGCCGCGCGCATGGTGCTGGCCATCGGGCGGGGCGAGGGCACCGAGGCCCGGCGTGTGGAGCTCGCCACCGACCTCGTGATCCGCGACAGCACGGCCACCCCCCGCTGACGCGTCCGGCACGCTCGCCGCGGCCGCCGCGCTCGCCGGGGCCTCGTGGCGAGCCGCCGTGCGCACGGGTCGGGGACGTGGTCAGGGGCGGCGTCGCGCGCCTCCGTCCTCGCGGGGATGGGGATCGCGGGCACGACCGGAGGGGATCCGCGCTAAGGTTTCTGCGGATATCGCCGGGTTCGCGGGGACGGGGCTGACGGTTGCTGAGTGGGTGTGGAGCGGCCGTCAGGGCGTCGGCCGCGGCCGTGACTGCGGCTCTCCTCGTCGCCCTTCTGACGGTCCTGCTCGCGGCAGGCCCGGTCGCGTCGCCGGTCGCCGCGGACGCCGCCGTGAGCGCGGAAGCGCGGGCGACGGCGTTCACGCCGCTCGCCACCCCCACCGCCGCCGCGAGCACCGAAACGCGGGCGACCGCGCTCACGCCGCACGCCGCCTCAGCCGCCGTCTCGGCCGGACGAGGCACGAAACCGCCCGGCGTCGCCCACTCCCTGGCGGGCCCGCGCCGCACCGCGTCCGCGGACGAGCCGACCGTCGAGAACCGGCAGTGCCCGCTGGCCGTCCCCGCCGGCACGACGTGCGGCTTCCTCCTCGTCCCCGAACGTCGTGACGTGCCGAACAGCAGGACGATCAAGGTCGCCTTCGCCGTCCACAAGTCGTCCGCGCCCGGCCACAGGCCCGACCCCGTCGTGTACTCCAGCGGCGGCCCCGGCTCCGCCTCGCTCCAGCTCGTCGAGTTCCTGGCGCACATGCTGCCCGACCGGGACGTCGTCGTGGTCGACCAGCGCGGCGGCCGCCACTCGGAGCCCCGGCTGAGCTGCCCGGAGATCCTGCGCGGCGTGGTCGAGACGCTGAAGACCCCTGGTCCGACGGCGCAGGAGACCGGCCCGCTCGTCCGCGAGGCGCTGGCCTGCCAGTCGCGGCTGGAGGCCGAGCACGTGGACCTGCGCGGCTACCAGACCGCGGAGATCGCCGCCGACGTGGTGGACCTGCGCCGGGCTCTCGGCTATCGGCAGTGGAACCTGTTCGGCGTCAGCTACTCGACCCGCTCGATGCTGCTGGCCGCCTCGGAGGACCCCCAGGGCACGCGCAGCGTCGTGCTCGACTCCTTCCTGCCCGCCTCGGCCAAGTGGTACGACGAGGCCGGTCCGGCGCTCGCGTCCGCCATCGCCAAGCTCGGCCTGACCGCGCGCTTCAACTCGATGGTGGCCCGCTTCAACGCCCACCCCGAGACCTACGAGACCCAGGACCCGCTGACGCGCAAGAGGCTCGCCGTCCAGCTCAACGGCGACGACGTGGCGACGATCCTGGAGGAGGCGCTGCACGAGGCCGACGTCATCCCGGTCATGCCGGCGCTGGTGGACGGCCTGGCGGACGGACACGCCGACCTGCTGCAGCCGCTCGTGGACCAGGCCGGCGACGGGCTGACCTCACACGAATGGGGCCTGTACTACGCGGTCCAGTGCCAGGACGAGGTGCCGTTCAACCGGTTCCCCGACGGCGGGCACCCCCGGTTGTTCACCGCCGTCCTCGACGCGGCCGTCTGCGGCGCCTGGAAGCTGCCCGCGGCCCGGGACGAGAGCACCGTCCTGCCGGACGCCACGGCCCCCGTCGGCTCCGTGCCCGGCCCGGACGACACCACCGCCGCGAGCGACGCCGGCGCCGTGCGAGCCGTTGACGGCGCGACGCCGGCTACCGGCGCCACCCGGGCCGCGGGCCGCTCCGCGACCGCCGGGGACCGCACCCGCAGGGCGGCCGCCAACCCGCCGGTCCTCGTCGTGGGCGGCCGGTTCGACCCGACCACACCCCCGGAGAGCGCCCGCCAGGCGGCGTCGAGCGTGCCGGGCGCCCGCTTCACCGAGTTCGCCGGCGTCGGGCACGCGGTCTTCCTGTCCAGCGAGTGCGGCCGCAGGACCATCGCCGCGTTCCTCGACAACCCGGCGTCGCCGGCCGCGCCGTGCGACCCGGGCACGGCCCCGTACCCGATGGTCCGTCCCGGCGACCTGGTGCTCACGATCTCGGCGTACCGGGCGATGAACTCGCCGGCGCTGCTCGCGCCGCTCGGCGCGTACGGGCTCGTGTCGGCCGTTCAGCTGATCGCCGGGCTGTGGAGCCTCGTCCGCCGCCGTCCGGGGCGCGCGAACGCGGTGGCCGGCCTCGCCGGGCTCGCGCTGATCGGGCTGGGCGCCCTCAGCGTGTCCGGCGTGCCCGACCCGACCGCGCTCGCGATCGGCGTGCCGCACGCCGTGGCCTGGTGCGGGCTCCTCGCCCTCGTGTCGACCGTGCTGTCGGCCGTCGACGCGTTCCGGCTGCGATCTCGGGCCGTGCAGATCGTCCCCGTCCTGACCGGGCTCGCCCTGCTCGCCTGGCTGTACGGGTGGTTCCTGGCCTGAGCACCGGTCAGGTGACCGGCCCCATCCTCCACACGGACACGGCCCGGTCTACCGGGGTGTCCCGGCCGCGTCCGGCCGGCCGGTCCGATGCGGACGGCGGCGCCTCGGGTGCGATCAGCTGGGCTGGCCGGTCGGCATGATCGTGACCTGCTGGAGGTTGACGCGTGCCGGCTGGGAGGCGAGGAAGCCGACGGTGTGGGCGATGTCCTCCGATGTCAGCCACTCCATCGTCTCCTTGGAGCCCGCCAGCCACTCCCGCGCACCGGCGTCGGTGACATGGCTCTGCAGCTCCGTGCCGACGATGCCCGGCTCGATCGCGGAGACCCGTACCTTCTTCGGGCCCAGCTCCGTCCGCAGGTGCCGGGACAGGTGCGTGACGTAGGCCTTGGTCCCCGCGTACACGGCGAAGTTCGGGTAGATGTTCTGGGCGGCGATCGAGGAGTTGTTGATCAGGTCACCGACGCCGCGCTCGGCGGCCGCCTGGACCAGCTGCGGGACGAACGCGCCGATGACGTTCATCAGGCCGGTGACGTTCAGGTCGATCTGGCGCTGCCACTGGTCGGTGGCCAGCTCCTCAATCGGGGCCGGAAGCATCACACCCGCGTTGTTGAACACCAGGTCCGCGCCGCCCAGGTCGTTCTTCACCCGGTCAGCGGCCGCACGCACGGACTGCGCGTCGGTCACGTCCACGGCGATCGCCAGTGCGGTGCCGCCGTTCTTCTCGATACGCGAGACCAGATCAGCGAGCCGGTCCTCGCGCCGGGCCAGCACGGCGACCTTCGCTCCCAGCGATGCCAGGTGTTCGGCGGTCGCCTCGCCGATACCGCTGGAGGCGCCGGTGACGACGGCGACACGGCCGGCGAGTGGGGTGGCAGAGGTATGCGAGGTCATCTAAGTACCTTTCGTAGATTTTCTTGGGGGCGGTCCGCTCATCCGGGCCGCTCATCCAGCACACCATGGCCCGGCAGACCGCAAAGGACGCCCACCGCACCCTGTGGAAACAGGTACCGGCAGGGCCACTCAGACCGGAAACACCGCACACGCGAGACGCCACACTGGGTGTATGGACAGCCGAAGCGAGCTCGCCGACTTCCTGCGCACCCGGCGGAGCCGCCTGACCCCTGACCAGGCAGGCTTGCCCGAGGACGGCCGTACGCGCAGGGTGCCGGGACTGCGTCGCGACGAGGCCGCCCGGCTCGCCGGGGTGAGCACCGAGTACTACACACGGCTCGAACAGGGTCGAGCCGGCAACCCCTCACCGGAAGTGCTTGAGGCTTTGAGCCGGGCCCTGCGCCTGGACGCGTCCGAGAAGGAACACCTGCACAATCTGCTGGCCCGGCCGAAGGCCGCCGCTCGCCGCACCCCCACCGGACCGCAGCGAGTCCGTCCAGGCCTGCACCTGATGCTGCAGACACTGCAGCACGTGCCGGCGTACATCCTCGGCCGGCGGACCGACGTCCTGGCCTCCAACCGGCTGGCCCGGGCCGTCCTCACCGACTTCGACGCCCTGCCCGTGCCGGCCCGCAACCTGGCCCGCTACTACCTGCTGGACCCCACCGCACGGCAGACCGTCGGCGACTGGGAACGCGTGGCCGCCCAAACCGCGGCGATCCTCCGCCTGGAGGCCGGGCTCCGTCCCCACGACCGGCAACTCGCAGACCTGGTGGGCGAACTGATGCTGCGGTCACCGGAGTTCACGACCTGGTGGAACGACCACCGGGTGCTGCGGTGCACCCACGGCGCGAAGCTCTATCATCACCCCGTCGTCGGTGACCTGCACTTCGTCTTCGAGTCCTTCCAGGTTCCTGGAGACGCGGAGCAGACCCTGTACATCTACAACGTGGAACCGGGCTCACCGACCGAACAGTCGCTGCGCCTGCTCGAGTCCTGGAGCACACCCGCCCTGACCACAGATCGTCCCGCGACGGCCCGGTAGACGGTCTCCACTTCGAAGGGGTGTGCGCGGGCCTCTCGTGCCATGCCCGGCATTTCTCCGGCTCAAGACAGCATTAAGGCAGCATTATAAGGAAACTTTCTTAACAGAGGGCATTGACGGGCCCTGTGGGCGCGGCTTACTTTCCGATCAATCCCCCTGGGGGCGGGGCGGTCGACGACTGGCATTCGCCTATCGGAGGTGTAGCCGTGCGCGTGCGTACATCAGCGGGAGCGGTCCGCGCCGCTCCCCTCAGGAGGGCGGCGGTCGCCGGGCTCGTGCCGGCCCTGGGAGCCGGCGGCATGGCGTACGCAACCGGGGCGAAGGTGACGTACGGCGTCTCCGCCTACGAATGCCTCCAGGCGCACACGGCCAACGCCGGGTGGAAGCCGCCGACGTCGCGGCGCCCCCTGGATGAGGGTCTGACCCCGGCCCTTCCGGATCTCCGGGGCGGGTAGCAGGCGCCGCCCGCCGCGGACACGGCCTCCGGGTCGCGCGAGACCGGTGACACTCGCGCGGCCCGGGCACCACCCCGGGGCGGGCAGCCGGCGCCGCCCGCCCCGGGCACGGCCTCCGGGTCGCGCGAGACCGGTGACACTCGCGCGGCCCGGAGCCCCGCCGTCGCCCGGCGAAGCTCGGTTGTCCACAGGAGCCGCGGGCCGGGACCGGGCCGGGCGGGATCAATGGGACCATGGCTGGGTCGGTGCACGGCAAGGGGAAGGCAAGCCAGGTGTTCGAGGTCCCACGCGCCCATGGACGCGGGAGCACTGCGGGTGCGGGCGGTCGCGCGTCCGGTCCCCGGCCGGCGCCCCGACGCCTCGTCGGAGACGCCTCGCCGCGCCTGTGGGCCCGTCCGGCGGTCACGGTCGAGCGGCGGGCGTCCCGGGCGGCTCACGCCCTTCCGTCGGCGACGCGGGTGGCCGGGCGGGCGATCGCGGCGCTCGTCCTGGCGCTGCTCGCGACGGCGGCACCGCTGGCGTCCCCCGCATCGGCCCACAACGTCCTGATCGGCAGCGACCCGCAGCAGGGCGCGCGGCTCGCGGCTCTTCCCAACGTGGTCACATTGACGTTCGACCAGGCGGTCCGCCGCGACTTCGCGAGGATCGCGGTCACCGGTCCTGGCGGGGCCCACTACGAACAGGGCGAGGTGGGCACGAGCGGCGCCGGCGTCTTCATCTCAGTACGGCCTGCGGGTCCCGCCGGCGACTACTCCATCGGGTACCGGATCGTCTCCAACGACGGCCATCCCGTCACAGGCACAATCACCTTCACGGTCACCGGCGGCACCGGCGGCACCGGCGGCGTGGCGGGACCGGCCTCCGGTTCGAAGCCCGGCGGCACAGCGGCGACAGGCGCGGGGAGATCGCTGGAGGTGCCCGGATCGAGCGGAGGATGGGTCTGGGGGCTGCTGGTCGCGACCGCCGCGCTGCTCGCGCTGGCCATCCGCGTGCTCGTCCGCCATGACCGCCGCCTCGCCCTCGCGACCGGTGGCCCCCCGGGAGGCGGCCCCTCCGGACCTGTCCCGGACATCACGGGCTCAGGCGGAGACGATGCGGCCGCGCCGGCGGCCACCGCCACCCCGGCCGACCGCACCGCCGGGAGCGAGGCGGGAGCCACGAATGGGACCGCGCCCGCGAGTGCGGGGAACGGCGGCACCCGTCCAGCCTCTGACAGCGCTGACACCGGGGCCCCGGCGGGCGGCGGGGATGTGCCGAGCGCGGCGGGCGGGAACAAGACGGGCGGCGACACGGCCAGGGGTTCGGGGGGCGAGGCGTGACCGCGACCCTGGGTCGGGGAACCGCGAGGGGCTCAGCGGCCGAGCCATACCGGGGGCGGATCCCGGTCGCGGGACTCACCGCCGGAGGCGCGCTCGCCGTGGTGATCGCGACGTGGCTGACGCTGCCGGGCGCGGTTCCGGGCATCCCGATGCCGGGCAGGGTGGTCGAGTACGGCCTGCCGGTGACCCGGCTGGTCCTCGACCTGGCGGCCACGGCGACGGTCGGGCTGAGCCTGCTGCCGAAGCTGCTCGGCTTCGACGACCCGGTCCGTACGGAGCCCTTGGCGGCCCGCGCCCGCCACTGGGCGGTGCTCTGCGCGCTCATCTGGTGCGCCGCCGCCCTGACCTCCGTGGTGCTGAGCGCGGCGGAGCTGACCCCTGGGAAGATCCCCGACATCGCGGACTATGTGAACGGCATCGGCTCGGGGCAGGGGCTGGTGGTGAGCGCCTCCTGCGCCCTGGCCGCCGCCGCCGTGGGCATGTTCGCCGTGCGCTTCGGTGAGAAGGTGCCGGCCGAGCTGCGGGTCCTGGTGGCCGGGTTCGGGCTGCTGCCGCTCCCGGTGACCGGCCACGCCTCGAACTGGTACTGGCACGACCTCAGCATGGTCTCCATGGAGCTCCACGTCCTCGGAGCGGCGGCGTGGACGGGCGGCCTGATCGCCCTCGCCGTCCTGGTGCACCGCGACCGCGAGCTGCTGGCCAGGACGCTGCCGCGTTTCTCGCGGCTGGCCACCTACGCCCTGCTCGTCGTGGGCGCCTCCGGCATCTTCAACGGGGTGGTGGAGCTGGTCCTGTCCCCCGTCGAGCGGTTCCCCGAGTCGCTCGTCACGACCAGGTACGGCCAGCTCGTGCTCGCGAAGGCCGCGCTGATCGGGATCGTCGCCGTGCTGGGGGCCAACATCCGCTGGCGCCTCATGCCCGCCGTCGCACGGCGGGCGCCAACGGCGTTCGCCGCCTGGGCGGCGTTCGAGCTGACCGTCATGGGCCTCGCCTACGGCGTCGCCGTCGCCCTGACCCGAGCCCCCGTCGCCTGACCCCGAGCTCCCGCCGCCCGGCCGCGATTCCCGCCCCGCCGTCCCAGCCCCAGGGACGACCAGTCGTGCGGACCAGGCGGTGGGGCTGAGGCGACCAGGACTCGGCGGCCGGAACCAGGCGGACGGGACAGGATCCCAGACCCTCAAACGGCGGCACCCAGGTCCCAGCTACCAGACGACGGCACCCAGGTCCCGGCGGACAGACGGCGGGACCTGGGTCTCGGCTATCAGACAGGCACCCAAGGTGCCGTCGATCAGGCGGTGGGTTCGGGGGCCGCCACAGCGACGTCCACGGCGACGTCGACGGCGGCGGGCAGGTCGGCGGGGGCCGGCGGCTCGACGGCCTCGGACGCCTGCGCCGTACCGGGCAGGACGGCGAGCGGAGCCACGGACGCGGCCGGGGCGGTCGCCTGACCCGCGTCGGACGCCGCGAGGTTGTGCCGGCGGGCGAACCACTCCACGGCCAGCCAGGCGACCACGAGCCCGGCGGCGGCCACCGGCCAGGAGTCCCGCGCGTACGGCGGCGCCTCCAGCAGCCGGTCCTGCACGGCGAGCCCGCCGTACACCGCGGCCGTGACGAGCACCGCGCCCCCGACGGCCCGGACGTATGGCTGCCGCAGCAGGAACGCCGCGTCGACGCAGACCCCGGCGAGCAGGAAGAAGAACGGGACGGCGGAGGGCGGGAAGCCCGTCCCCACCAGGAGCGGCCACACCAGGCAGCGGTACCCCACGTACACGGCCGTGATCGTGGTGGCCGTGAGGCGCCGCCCCACCATGAGCCGGGCGAACACCAGGATCGCCATGCCGAGGATCCCGGCGTACACCGGGTAGACGTAGTCCGGGATCGGCAGCGAGAACTTGACGATCATCGCGCGGTCCACGGCCCGGCCCATCTGGTCGGCCGCGAAGTGCAGCAGGCTCGGCTCGGCGTACGGGTGGCCGCGGTCCCAGGAGGCCAGCTCCAGCACGCCGTACTCCTGGTGCTGCTCGGGGAAGTGGGCGTTCTCCAGGAAGAACGCGAACAGCCCGCCCAGCACGAGCGAGCGCCGCAGCGGCGAGATCTCCGGACGGCCGGCGGACCCGGTCCACCAGCCCCGGATCGCCCCGGCGATCATGAGCGCGGTGCCGATGAACAGCAGCGCGTGCGAGGGGCTCCAGGCGGTGATGTCGAGGCCGTTCACCCGGTGGTTGATCAAGTCGAGCGGGATCGCGACGAGGAAGACGCCGGTGCCCCACACGATCAGCCGGGAGGCCGTCCGGTCGACGCCGTACCCGGTGTACCAGTGCACGATGGCGAGGCCGACCGCGATGACCGTGCCGACCGTGTTGAGCAGGTGCGGCGGGGCGAGGTCGTCGCGCAGCCACCTGAAGTGCCACGACACGTCCCACGACGATCCGAGGACCTTCAGGACGAACGCCGCCAGCCAGCCGAGGTACAGCACCCGGAACAGGTCCGCCGGGGTCTGCCTGCCCGCCTCCCCCCGCGTCCAGTAGGGAAGGGCCCACCCGATGATGCGGGCGGGGACGTTGCTGAGCGTCGTTCCTTGGGTCACGCGCGAAATGATGCCGGTCCGTAAACCCGCCGCGCAATCGGGGTTTACCCCGATCCATCATCACGATTGCGCACATCGCGGCGGTGCGACCGGGTCTGGGGCCGGTCCTCAGTCGTCTCTCAGGAGGGGGTAAGTAGCATCGCGACATGACGTTTCCGGGTGGGCGGCGGGCCCTCGCGACGGTGGCCACGCTGCTCGTCCTGGTGGTGGGGGGTCTTATCTGGGCGTTGTGGCCCGGCGACGAGCCGGTCAGGGGGCGTGATCTGACGATCCCCGTGCTGGACGGCCCGGCGGACGACCAGCGGGTGACGCTCGACGCGACCTTCTTCCCCCCGGCGTCCGGAGGCAGGGCCCCGGCGGTGCTGCTCGCCCACGGGTTCGGCGGCAGCAAGGACAGCATGCGGGCGCAGGCGGCGCGGCTGGCCGCGCAGGGGTACGCCGTGCTGACCTGGTCGGCCCGCGGGTTCGGCCGGTCGACCGGCCAGATCGCCCTCAACTCCCCGGACTACGAGGTCAAGGACGTCCGCCGGCTCGTCGACTGGCTCGCCGCGCGGCCGGAGGTCCGGCTCGACGGCCCCGGCGACCCGCGCGTGGGCATCGCGGGCGGCTCGTACGGCGGCGCGATCGCGCTGATGGCCGCGGCGTACGACCGCAGGATCGACGCCATCGTCCCCCAGATCACCTGGTACGACCTGGCCGACGCGCTGTTCCCCGACGCGACGGGCAGGGGCCCGGCCGAGGGCGTTTTCAAGAAGATGTGGGCCGGCATCTTCTTCAGCGCCGGGGCCGACCGGCTCGCCCCGGACGGCGGCGCGGACGCGTCCGCCCTCGCCGCCCTGACCGGAGCCGGGCGGGCGGGAACGGCGGCCGTCCCCACGGCCGACCAGGTGCGGTGCGGGCGGTTCCTGCCGTCGATCTGCGACATGTACCAGACGGTGGCCGAGACGGGCCGGCCCACCCAGGCGGCCGTCGACATGCTGCGGCGGTCGAGCCCGGTGTCCGTCCCCGGCAGGATCAGGATCCCCACGCTGCTGATCCAGGGCCAGCACGACTCGCTGTTCCCGCTGTCGCAGGCCGACGCGAACGCCCGGGCGATCGCGGCCACCGGCGCCCCGGTCGAGGTGGCCTGGTACGACGGCGGCCACGACGGCGGCGACGCCGAGCCCGACTGGGCCGCCGACCGCACCACGGGCTGGTTCGACCACTGGCTCAAGGGGTCGGCCGCGGGCGGGGACGGCGCCCCCTTCACGGTGAGCCGGGACGGCGGGCGCGACCCGGGCACCCGGCGGACCGTCCTCGTGCACGCCACGTCGGCGGCGTACCCGGGGCTGGGCGGCGTCCGGCAGACCCGGGTCGAGCTGGCCGGTCCCGAGCAGCCGGTGGCGAACCCGCCGGGCGGCTCCCCCGCCTCCGTCTCCTCCGTGCCGGGGTTCGGCGGCCTGCTGGGCGGCGCCGGGGGCGGGTCTGTATCTGTGGCCCTCGACATGCCGGGGCAGTTCGCCGCCTTCGAGTCGGCGGCGCTGGCCGCGCCGGTCCAGGTGACCGGCAGCCCCACGGTCAGGATCCGCGTGTACGGCACGGGCGAGGCGACGCTGTTCGCCAAGCTCTACGACACGGGCGGAGCCCTTCCCGTGCTGCCGTCGAGCCTGGTCGCCCCGCTGCGCGTCACCGCGACCGAGTCGGGCACGCCGGTGACCGTGACGCTGCCGGCCGTCGACCGGCGGTTCGACGCGGGCCACCGGTTCCGGCTCGTGGTGTCGACCACCGACATGGGGTACGCCACACCCGCCGCCCCGGCCGTGTACCGGATCGGGCTCGACTCGCCTGAGCTGACGGTCCCGTCCGACCCGGCGCTGACCACCCCGGCCACCGGCCCGGCCTGGTGGACCTGGGTGCTCCCGCTGGTCGCCGTGGTCGTGGCCGCCGTGCTGCTGCTGACCGGCCGCGCCCCCCGCACGGCCGGCCGTACGGACGACGACCTGGCCGACGTGCCGCTGGTGATCCGCGACCTCGGCAAGCGCTACCGCAACGGCGAGAAGGCGGTCGACGGCCTGTCGTTCCGGGTCGAGCGGGGGCAGGTGCTCGGCCTGCTCGGCCCGAACGGCGCGGGCAAGACCACGACGATGCGGATGCTGATGGGCCTCATCCACCCCGACGAGGGTGAGATCCGCATCTTCGGGACGCGGGTCGTGCCCGGCGCCCCGGTGCTGTCGCGGCTGGGGTCGTTCGTCGAGGGTCCCGGTTTCCTCCCGCACCTCACCGGGCGGGCCAACCTGGATCTCTACTGGCGCGCCACGGGACGGCCAGCCGAGGACGCCCGCATGGAGGAGGCCCTGGAGATCGCGGGGCTGGGCGCGGCCCTCGACCGCGCCGTGCGGACCTACTCCCAGGGCATGCGACAGCGCCTGGCCATCGCCCAGGCCATGCTCGGCCTGCCGGACCTGCTCGTGCTCGACGAGCCGACGAACGGGCTCGACCCGCCGCAGATCGCCGAGATGCGCCGCGTGCTCAAGGCGTACGCCGAGCGCGGGCGCACCGTGATCGTCTCCAGCCACCTGCTCGGCGAGGTCGAGCAGACCTGCAGCCACGTGGTGGTCATGCACCGGGGACGGCTGGTGTCGGCCGGGCCCGTCGGCGACCTGCTGGGCGCCACGACCCATGTGAACGGCTCCGGCCCCCGGCTGGAGGACGTGTTCCTCGACCTGATCGGAGAGAGCCGATGAGCCCGGCCGACACGGTGACCGCCTCGGCCCCCGGCTACGCGCCCGGTCGGACCCTGCCGCTGCGGGTGGAGTTCGTCCGGCAGTTCCGCAGGCGCCGGACGATCGTGATGTTCGGCCTGCTGCTGGCGCTGCCGTGGGTCCTCGTGGTCGCGTTCCAGTTCGGGCCCGCCTCGAACGGCCCGGGCGGCGGGCTGCGGCTGTCGGACCTGGCGACCCAGGGCGGCCTCAACTTCGCGGCGTTCGCGCTGTCGGTGTCGGCGAGCTTCCTGCTCGTCGTCGCCGTCGCGCTGTTCTGCGGGGACACGGTCGCGAGCGAGGCGAGCTGGTCGTCGCTGCGCTACCTGCTGGCCGCGCCCGTGCCCAGGGACCGGCTGCTGCGCCAGAAGCTGGTCGTCGCCCTGGCCTACTCGGCCGCGGCGGTGACCGTGCTGCCGCTCATGGCGCTGCTCGCCGGCACGCTCGCGTTCGGCTGGCACGACATCCGCGTGCCGGGCACCGGCGAGGTCATCCCCGCCGCCGACGTGCTGCCCAAGTTCGCCGTGGTCATCGGGTACGCCCTGGTGAGCCAGCTGGTGGTCGCCGCGCTGGCCTTCCTGCTGTCGGTCGGCACCGACTCCCCGCTGGGCGCCGTCGGCGGCGCGGTGGGCCTGGTGATCGTGAGCAGCATCCTTCAGGCGGTGGAGGCGCTCGGCTCGCTGCGCGAGTTCCTCCCCACCTTCTGGAACACCGCCTGGCTGGACGCGCTCGCCCCGCGGCCCGACTACAGCGGGATGGTCAAGGGCGTGGCGATCTCCGTGACGTACTCGGCGATCCTCGTCGCCCTGGCGTTCCGCCGCTTCCGCCGCAAGGACGTGGTCTCCTGACCCGTCACCAGTGGGGCGGCCGCTCCTCCAGGTAGCGGTCGTCGGAGTCGGGGCGCCAGTCGCCCCACCCGAGGTCGGTGTCGTCGCTCGTCTGGTCGGGCAGCACCGGCGGCCCCTCGTCGAAGAGGTCCACCGGACGCATGTCATCCGGATGCTGAACGCTCACGCGCCCATGCTAACCGCAACCGGCGGCCCCGGCGGCCCCCGTCACCTCCCCGAGGGCGGGCGGCCACGTCCCCTTTCCTGCGGAGAAACGTCACGTACCCACCACCGGACAGCCATCGGTTCGCAAAGGTACGATGCGGGAGCAGACAGCACGCCGGACGAATCCCCCCGTGAGGCGGCATGGCTACGCCAGCAGGATGGCGGCAAGACGGGAACCTCCCCGTGGAGCTCACGAGCTTCGTGGGACGGACACGGCTCCTGGCCTCCCTGAGGCAGCGGCTGCAGGAGTCCCGGCTGGTCACGGTGACCGGCATCGGAGGAGTGGGCAAGTCCCGCACCGCGCTGCGCATCGCCCACCAGGTGCGCTCCCAGTTCCGGGACGGCGTCTGGTACGCCGACCTCGCCCGGCTCCAGGACCCCGGGATGGTCCACCACACGATCACCGCGGCGCTCGGCATCGCGGACCAGTCGCCCCGGCGCGGATCGGACACGCTCGCCGAGTGGCTGGCCGACCGGGAGATCCTGCTGCTCCTGGACACCTGCGAGCACCTCGTCGACGCCGTGGCCGAGCTCACGCAGGAGCTGCTCAGCGCCTCGCCCAAGCTGCGGATCATCGCCACGAGCCGGCGGTCCCTGAACGCGCAGGGCGAGTACACGGTCGCCGTGCCGCCGTTGACCGTCCCGGGCGACGACCCCATGGAGAGCC
Source organism: Microbispora corallina (assembly GCF_016863035.1). Classification (GTDB taxonomy): domain Bacteria; phylum Actinomycetota; class Actinomycetes; order Streptosporangiales; family Streptosporangiaceae; genus Microbispora; species Microbispora corallina. The sequence goes on along the minus strand of NZ_BOOC01000003.1, from coordinate 351,313 downwards.
CGTACACCAACGAGGCCGTCGAGCTGTTCAGCGCCCGCGCCTCCGCCGTCGCGCCCGACTTCGCGGTCGACGAGGACACCATCACGGCCGTGGCCGAGCTGTGCCGTCGTCTCGACGGCATCCCGCTCGCGATCGAACTGGCGGCGGTGCGCCTGCGGACGCTGTCGGTGCAGCAGATCCTCGCGCTGCTGGCCGACCGGTTCAGCCTGCTGGCCGGGGCCAGCCGTACGGCTCTGCCGCGCCACCAGACGCTGCGCGCGGCCATCGGCTGGAGCCACGAGCTGTGCGAGCCGGCCGAGCGGCTGCTGTGGGCCCGCCTGTCGGTGTTCGCCGGCGACTTCGAGCTCGACGCCGCCCGCTACGTCTGCGCCGGCAACAGCCTGCCCTCCGAGCGGATCCTCGACGTCATCACGGGCCTGGTCGACAAGTCGGTGCTCTTCAGCTTCTCCACCCCGGCCGGTCAGCGGTACCGGCTGATCGACACCCTGGGGCAGTACGGCGGCGAGTGGCTCGACAAGCTCGGCGAGACCGAGGCCCTGCGCCGGCGGCACCGGGATTACTACCTCCAGCTCGCCCAGCGCGGCGAGCACGCGTGGTCGGGCCCTCGTCAGGTGCACTGGTACGTGCGCATGCGGCAGGAGCACGACAACATCCGTGTCGCCCTCGACTACTGCCTGTCGCAGCCCGGTGAGAGCCGCATCGGCCTCGATCTCCTGTCCTCGCTCTGGTACATGTGGATGGCCTGCGGGTTCGCCCGAGAGGGAAGGCTCTACCTGGAACGGGCGCTGCAGGTGTCGGTACAGGCGAGCAAAGAACGATGCAAAGCGCTGTGGGTGCTGTCCTACATTCGCAGCGCCCAGGGCGACATCACCGGCGCCATCTCGGCCGCGGAGCAGTGCAGCACCGATGCGATCCAGGTCGGGGACTCGGGGGCGGTCATCCTCGCCACCAAGATGCTCGGAACCGCCGCCTTCCTTCAGGGCGACCTGAAGAAGGCGATGGCCCTGCTCGGCGTGGCCATCGAGTTCCACAGGGGAGGCAGAGAGCTCAATCCTGGCCTTCTCCCGGCGATCGTCGAACTGTCGCTCGTGCTCACCGCCCAGGAGGAACACTTCGAGGCGGAGACGCTCCTCCAGGACTGCCTGAGGATATGCCAGGATCGAGGCGAGCTGTGGCTCCGCTCCTACGCCTCGTATGCCATGTCGCTGACGCACCGGGCGACCGGGCGCATCCCCGAGGCGGTGGACAGCGCCCGGCTGGCGCTTCGGCTCAAGCGCTCCTTCCACGATGTCCTGGGCACGGTCATGACGATGGAGACGCTGGCCAACCTCGCCGTGGACCAGGGCGATGCGGACCACGCGGCCCAGATCCTCGGCGCCGCCCAGGCCAACTGGGAGCTGTTCGGCCTTCCCCAGTTCGGCTCGCCCTTCTTCACCGCGGAACACGAGCAGGCCGTGAAGGAATGTCAGCGGATCCTCGGCGACGACCCCTATCAGACGGCTTTCGAGACGGGCGCGCGCAGGAACCTCGAGGACGCCATCAGCTACGCGTTGGGTGAGCAGGACTTCGACTAAGCCCGGTCGGCCTCGACCCGGCCCCTGTCGGCCATCGCCGGCCAGTACGTGTTCGAGGGCCAGGCGTGGATGTACCGGGCGCTGTTGAGGGAGTACTCGATGTGCCCGCGCACCCAGTGCTCAAGTCCGAGCGTGTAGTCCAGGACCCCCTGCGAACCCCACTTCTCGACCGAGGCTCGAAGCTCGACCATCCGCTCCACGGCCCGGTCGTGCATCCCCGCCACCTCGTCGAGCGCCTCCTGCAGGGCGTATCCGCGGTGCGTGATCAGAACGTTGACCAGGTTGTGCCGGGCTCTGTCGTGCTCCCGCTCCTTGGCGTAGGAGAAGAGATCGTTGTCCCAGACCACGAGATCGTTGGCGTGCTCTGTGAGCTCCCGGATGTCGGGGTGGTGCCACTCCTCGGGAGTCAGGCGGTAACCGCCCGCGATATCGATGAGGGCATAGACCGGATACATCGCCCCAGTTCGGCGGCGCATGAAAATGTAGTCCTCGGGAGTGGGCACCGCCTGGGTTTCCCGGTTCGCCGCCTCCCACACCTGGGCGAAGATGTACTCCTTGGTGGCGGTGGACCAACGGTCGAGCTGATCCGGTTCGGCGTGTACGGCGATTCGCTCCTTCAGCTCGCGAAGTGTGCGGGCGAAGACGTTGGTCAACTCACCGCCCGAGTCGAGATCGTGCAGGACCCGGAACATGTCGGGGAGCGCTTGGGCGATCAGAGCCGTCCGGCGGCTCAGCAGCTCGGATTCGCAGAAGCCGTCGTCGAACGCGAAGAGCCAGACGCACCAATCCATCAGGAGCCGGAGCATGTCCCTGTCGACACGCGGATACGCGCGGGCCGTCAGCCATCCGAACTTCGCCTGCCGGTACACGTCGAGTTGCCGCGCGTCCTCGATCATTCCGGTCCGGAGAAGCCAGGCGAAACTCTCCTGATTCGCCTCGTCAACATGGGGGTTGATCTCGCTGGGGAAGGGGCAGTCCAGCGGAGGAATACGAAGTGGGTGCCTACCGAGGGGATTGGTGAACGTAGTAACCACGCGTTACAGCATGACCAGAGGTAGGCCATACCGCCAGACCATGTGCCCAAGGTGACAAATTACGGACACCCGATTCAGATCTCCAGCAACGAGACGATCTGGGGATTCCCGAACATCCGGGCGGTTTCCAGGGCGGACGGGGTGCCGGCCTGGGGGTCGGCGCCCGCGTCCAGCAGGGCCCGCACCACCTCGACCTCCTGCTTGAACACGGCTCCCGCGAGCGGCGTCTGGCCGCGGTCGTTGGCCAGGTCCGGGTCGGCGCCGCGCTCGGCCAGAGCGCGGACCGTGCCCGCGTGGCCGTGGTAGGCCGCGAGCATCAGCAGCGTGTCGCCCTTCTGGTTGCGCAGGTTCGCCGGGACGCCCGCGTCCACGTACGCGCACAGCGCCTCCGTCTCCCCCGCCCGCGCGAGGTCGAAAAGGCGGGTGGCGAATCCCTCCAGCTCCGGGTCGGACTCCATGTGGCCATTGTCCACCGGTAAGGTCGCCGCAACCGCGCGGAATCCCTGGGGCACCCCGTAGGTTCTGTAGGTAAAGGCTCCTTGAGAAAGGCTGGGACACGTGTTCGACCCCACGGATCTCTTTCGGCTCGAAGGGGAGCTCCCCGAGCTGACCGATCCGGTGCTGCTCTACCACTTCGAGGGGTTCGTCGACGCAGGCGCGGCCGGGAGGCTGGCGCTCGGTCACCTCCTCGCCGAGCTGGAGCACCGGGTCGTCGCGACGTTCGACGTGGACCGGCTGCTCGACTACCGGTCCCGGCGGCCGGTGATGACCTTCGACAGCGACCACTGGACCGACTACGACACCCCCGAACTGGCCGTCCACCTCGCGTACGACCTCACCGGCACGCCGTTCCTCGTGATGACCGGCCCCGAGCCCGACCGGGAGTGGGAGCTGTTCACCGAGGCCGTCGAGGTGCTCGTCGCGAAGCTGGGCGTGAGCACGCTGGTGACCGTGCACGGCATCCCGATGGGCGTCCCGCACACGCGGCCGCTCGGCCACACGGCCCACGGCTCCAAGCCGGAGCTGGCGGGCGGCTCGCCGAGCCCGTTCGGCAAGGTGCGGGTGCCGGGGAGCGCGGCCGCCCTCATCGAGTACCGTCTCGGCGCCAAGGGCCACGACACGCTCGGCTTCGCCCTGCACGTGCCCCACTACCTGGCCCAGGCGGAGTACCCCCAGGCCGCCCTGGCCGCGCTGGAGGCCATCACCCGGGCGACCGGGCTGGTCTTCCCGCTGGACGCGCTGGGCGAGGCCGCCGAACGGACGACCGGCGAGATCGAGGAGCAGATCAGCGCCTCGGCGGAGCTGTCGGGGGCGATCCGCGGCCTGGAGCAGCAGTACGACGCGTTCCAGACGGGCGCGGAGCGGGAGAGCCTGCTCGCCGAGGACACCCCGATGCCGACCGGCGAGGAGCTGGCCGCGCAGTTCGAGGCGTTCCTCGCCGAGCGCGACGACCGGGACTCCTGACCGCCGATGAGCTTCCCCGACGTCGCCGAGTACCGCGTCGGCCTGGCCGGCTACGGCCCCGCGGGCTCCTTCTTCCACGCGCCGCTGATCGCGGCCACCCCGGGCCTGCGGCTGTCCGCCGTCGTCACCCGCGACCCGGCCAAGGCCGAGCGGGTACGGCGCGAGCACCCCGGCGCCGAGGTCGTCGCCGACGCGGCCGACCTGTGGGACCGGTCCGACCTGGTGGTCGTCGCCTCCCCCAACCGCACCCACGTGCCGCTCGCGACCGAGGCGCTCAAGGCGGGCCTGCCGGTCGTCGTCGACAAGCCGCTCGCCGGCACGGCCGCGGACGCGCGCGAGCTGGCGCGGCTGGCCCGCGAGCGCGACCTCATGCTCGCGGTCTTCCAGAACCGGCGCTGGGACGGCGACTTCCTGACGCTGCGCCGCCTGCTGCCCGAGCTGGGGAGGGTGCACCGCTTCGAGTCGCGGTTCGAGCGGTGGCGTCCGGTGCCGAAGGGCGGCTGGCGCGAGACGGGCGGCCCCGGCGAGGTCGGCGGCACGCTCTACGACCTCGGCAGCCACCTGGTCGACCAGGCGCTCCAGCTCTTCGGGCCGGTCTCCCACGTGTACGCCGAGGCCGACATCCGGCGTGCGGGCGTGAGCAACGACGACGACGCGTTCGTGGCGCTCACGCACGCGAGCGGCACGCGGTCGCATCTGTGGATGAGCGCGGTCGCCGCCCGCCTCGGGCCCCGGTTCCGGGTGCTCGGCTCGCAGGCGGCGTACGTCAAGTGGGGCCTGGACCCACAGGAGGACCGCCTGCGGGCGGGCGAGCGGCCCGGCGACCCGCACGCCTTCGGCGGCGCGGGCTGGGGCGCCGAGGCGCCCGAGCGGTGGGGCCGCCTCGGGACCGAGGGCGACGACCGCCCGGTCCCCACCGAGCACGGGGCCTACCAGCTCTTCTACGAGGGCGTGCTGGCCTCCCTGCGGGAGGGCGCTCCGCCGCCCGTGACGGCGGACAGCGCCGCCGCGACCGTCGCCGTCCTGGAGGCCGCGACGCTGTCGGCCGGCACGGGACAGGTCGTGCCCGTACCCGAGGGGTGACCGACGTCGCAGCCGGGTGAGCGGCACGGCCGCCTGAGCGGCGCGGCCGGGTGAGCGGCGCGCCCGGCGCCGGAGGGAGGTCGGCGCCGGACGCGTCCGCGGGCCCGTGAGGGGTGCTCAGGTGGCGCTGCCGAGGTCCTCGGCGAGCGCCTCCTCCTGCAGTTCCTCGCGCCGCGCGGCGGCCGGCGCGGCCGCGGCCAGCTCGGCCGCCTGGACGCGCTCGGCCTCGCCGAGCTGTCGGTGCGCCGTGGCCAGGACGACCACGCCGAGCAGCACCGAGGCCGCGCCCACGTAGAACGGCGCGTGGACGTTCACCCCCTCGGCGAGCTTGCCCGCGGCGAACGGGGCCAGGCCGCCCCCGATGAAGCGGATGAACCCGTACGCGGCGGAGGCCACCGGCCGCTCCACCGGCGCGATCGTCATGACCGCCTGTGTGGTGACCGTGTTGTTCACGCCGATGAAGACCCCGGCGACGATGACGCAGCAGACCAGGACGGTCGTGTTGTCCGTGAACAGCGCGATCACCAGGATGTCCGCGCTGAACAGCACGAGGTTGGCGTAGAGCGTCTTGGCGATGCCGAAGCGCGCCTGCAGCCGGGGGGCGCCGAAGACGGAGAACAGGGCGACCAGGAGCCCCCAGCCGGTGAAGACGTAGCCGAGCCGGTGGGCGTCGAGCCCCATGGGGAACGGCGCGAAGCCGAGGACGGTGAAGAAGCCCCAGTTGTAGCAGAGGGCGGTCAGGCCCATGGTGAGCAGGCCGCGGTGGCGCAGCGCCCTGATGGGGTCGAGGACGCCGGTCCTGCGGGCGGGCCGCGGCGTCGGGCGGACCAGCGTGACGGTGGCGGCGAGCGCGATCGCCATGAGGACGGCGACGCCGAAGAACGGGCCGCGCCAGCTGATGCCGCCCAGCTCGCCGCCGAGCAGCGGGCCGATGGCGATGCCGACGCCGAGCGCGGTCTCGTACAGGATGATGGCGCCGGCGAACCCGCCGCTGCTCGACGCGACGATGACCGCGAGCGAGGTGGCGATGAACAGGGCGTTCCCCAGTCCCCAGCCCGCGCGGAAGCCGACGATGCCGCCGATGCTGCCGGACAGCCCGGCGAGCGCGCTGAACACGACGATGAGGACCAGGCCCGCGATCAGCGTGCGCTTGGCGCCGATCCGGCTGGAGACCCAGCCGGTGACGAGCATGGCCACCGCGGTGACGACGAGGTAGCTGGTGAACAGCAGCGACACCTGACTCGGCGTCGCGTGCAGCTTGCTGCTGAGAGCCGGGAGGATCGGGTCCACCAGCCCGATCCCCATGAAGGAGATGACACAGGCGAAGGCGACGGCCCAGACCGCCTTCGGCTGCTTGAAGGGATTGGAAACGGGGGCATGAGCAGAGCTCACCGAACCTCCTGGAGGTAGCGAGGGGGTGGCCGTCGGGCGGCGGCCAGGGGCTACTCGGCCGCCGGGGTCTCCAGCAGGCGCAGCAGCAGCGGGAGGAACTCGCCGGCGAGCCGGTCGATCTCCCGCCGCTCTTCGGGGGACAGCCCGCCGAGCATGTCGGCGATGAGGTCCCTGCGCCGGCGCCGCCGTACGGCCAGCAGTTCCAGTCCGGCGTCGGTGACGGCGATCCGGGTGGCCCGTCCGTCCAGGCTGTCGGACCGCCGGCCCACGAGCCCCTCACGCTCCAGGCGCTGCACGAGCTGGGTCATCGACGGCTGGCTGACCCCCTGCTCGGCGGCGAGGGTGCTCAGCCGCGCGGGACCGTTCCGTTCGAGGGACGACAGCGTGGACGCGGCCGTGAGGCTGATGTCGCGAGGCGTCGTCAGCCGCCGTACGGCGAGCAGCGCGAGCTCTTCGAGCACGGCGGCGACCGGAGGAGTCTCCTCTCCGGGGACGGCGGCGTGGGTGTCGGCCACGGGCATGCTCCTGACGCGAACCGGAAATTACATAGGAAGCCTATACAACTTCCCGTGAGTCCGGTTCGCCGACCCCCCTCGCAGGGGTTCAGTCGCGCAGACGGGCGCGCAGCGCCTCGGTGTCCTCCTCGGTCCAGCCCTGGGTCTCCAGCCAGCCGAACGGGCCGCCGAACCTGTCCTCCAGCGTGGTCAGGAACTGGGCCATGTACTCCGCCCGCGGCAGGTGGCTGTCGGCGGGCTTGGAGTCGAGGTCGGTCCGGTACGTGTCGCTCGCCCGCAGCCGCGCGAGGATGCCCTCCAGCCGCTCGCCGGTCGCCACGTAGTCGTCGATAATCGCCTCGGGGGTGGCCCCGGCGACGGCCAGCGCGAGCGCGCTGACCACGCCGGTGCGGTCCTTGCCCGCGGCGCAGTGGACGACCGCCATGCCGTCGCCGTCGGCCAGCACGCGCAGCGCCGCCACCACGGAGTCGGGGCGGTCGCGCAGGTAGCCGTAGTAGTAGCCGGTGACCCGGAGTTCGGCGACCTCGTCCTCGGGGCGCTCGTCCTGCCACGGCAGCGCCCGGTCGTCGATCGTGTCGGCCTCGACGTCGGTGAACCGCCCGCCCTCGGCGAACAGGCTGAGATGGTGGATCTCGATCTCCGGCAGCCGGGTCAGCGGCCCGGGCCCCTCCAGCCGCACCTCGGTGTCGGAGCGGAGGTCGACGACGTTGCGCAGCTTGAGGTCCCCCACGAGCCGGCCGAGGTCGCCCTCGGTCAGACCCTGGAGGTTGTCCGCCCGCAGGATCCGCCCGTACCGGGTCGTCCCGCCGTCCGTCGTGGGCAGCCCGCCCAGGTCCCGTACGTTGACCGCACCTTCGAGATCAATCCAGCGCTCGTTCACCCCCAAGAGCCTATATGTCGCAAAATGGCGCGAACGTGAGGGCAGAGTGAATGTCTGTCCCACCGAACGTCATGCCAGGACATTCCACCCGCGCGTCACCCGCGGCTGGCCCGCTCCAGGACGTCCTGGGCGCGCGACATGCCGGCCTCGTTCCCGAGGCTGCGGTAGATGGCCAGCGCCTCGGCCGCCGGCTCCCGGGCCTCGGCCCGCCGCCCGGCCTCCAGGAGCACCTCGCTGAGCGTGCGCAGCCCGCGCGCCTGCCACCAGCGGTCGCCCAGCTCCGCGAAGTGCCGGGCGGCGCCCCGCAGTCCCTCGACCGCCTCGTCCTGGCGGCCCAGCCGCGCCAGGGCGCCGGCCTCGGACATCTCGGTACGGGCGACACCCCAGGAGTCGCCCAGCTTGGCCAGGGTCTCCTTGGCCTCGCGGACGCTCGCGTACTCCTGCAGGCCGTTCTGCGGGTCGCCGATCTCGCCGGCCGCGCGCAGGCAGCGGGCCTCCTCCCACTCCTCGTTGCGGTCGTGGAAGGCCCGGATGGCGAAGCGGAGGGCGTTGCCGGCGAGGACGAACCTGCGCTCGGCGTCCATCGCGTCGCCGGCCGCGAGCAGCCGCCGGGCCTCGGCGGCCAGCACCTCGCCCAGCACGCGCTGCGTCTGCGCCTCCGAGTAGCGGTTGCCCCCGGACTGGAAGGCGGTCAGGGAGTCCTCCAGGAGCTCCCGTGCCTCGGCGTACCGGCGCTGGGCCAGCCGCAGCTCGGCGAGGTTGCGCTGGGTCCGCGCCTGCCACCACCGGTCGTCCTCGGCCTTGAACGCGTCGACGGCGGCCAGCAGCAGGCCCTGGGCGCGGTCGAGGTTGCCCTCGCTGAACAGCGTCATGCCGACCGTGCGCATCGCCCGGGCGGCCCACCACGTCTCCCCCAGGCCGTCGAACAGCTCCCGCGCACGATCGGCGTCGGCGCGGGCCTCGGCGTACCTGCCGATCCCGCCGGCGACGGCGGCCCGCTCCAGCAGGGCGATGCCGAGGGCACGGGAGTCGCCGGTGCGCTCGGCCGCCTCACAGGCGATGTCGGCCACGGCCCGCCAGTCGGACCAGTACGCGCGCAGTGAGTGGCACAGCGAGCAGAACGCCCGGCCGGTGGCCCAGGCCAGGTCCCACAGCCCGGCGGCGCGCGCCTGGTGGACCGACGCGAGCAGGGCCAGCCGCTCCGCGGTGAACCAGCCGGCCGAGGAGATCTGCCGCTCGGCCGCCGCGCCCCCGTCGGACGGGCCGGGCCGCCGCCCGCGCCGCCGCCAGTCCTGCGGCCAGCGGTCGGTCGCGGCCGCCTCCGCGCGGCGGCGGTAGCCGTACAGCACGCGCTCGATCGCCGCGAGCCGCCTCGGCTCCGGCTCCTCCCGTACGGCCAGCTCGTACGCGAAGAGGCGGACCAGCTCGTGCAGCCGGTAGCGCATGTGGCCGGTGGCGTCGGTGCCCGAGCACTCGGCGAGCTGAGCGTCCACCAGCGCCTCCAGCTGGTCGGCGCCGTCCAGCTCCGAGGTGTCGAGCAGGTCTCCGGCCACCCACGCCTGCACGTCGGGCGCGGTGAGCAGGCCGAGCAGCCGCAGCAGCCGCCGCTGGATGTCGGTGCAGTCGTCGTAGCTCAGCTGGAGCGAGGCCCGCACGCTCTTGTCGATCTCCCGGCCGACCTGGAGCTGGTCGAGGCGGCGGCGCTCGTCCGCGAGCCGGCCGGCCAGCTCGGCCAGCGACCAGTTCTCCCTGGTCGCCAGGCGGCCGCCGCAGATGCTGATGGCGAGCGGCAGCCGGTCGCACAGCCGGACGATCTCCAGGGCCGCGTCGAGGTCGGCCGCGATGCGGTCGTCCCCGGCGAGGCGGGCCAGCAGCTCCACGCCCTGGGCCTCGGTGAAGGCGCCGAGCTGCCGGTCGTAGCGGTTGCGCAGGAACAGCGGCTGACGCGAGGTCACGATGACGGCGCAGCGCGGCTCGGGCGGCACCAGCACCTTGACCTGGTCGGCGTTCTGCGCGTTGTCGAGGAGGATCAGGATGCGGCGGTCCTTGGTCCAGGTCCACCAGAGCTTCTGCAGCTCCGTCAGGCCGCCCGGGTCGGTCGTGAGCCGGACGCCGAGGGCGCGCAGGAACCCGGCGAGCACCTCCTGCGGCCGGGCCTCGCCGTCGGCGCCGCGCAGGTCGAAGTAGAGCTGGCCGTCGCGGAAGTCGCCGATGACCTCATGGGCGAACCGCGCCGCGAGCGCCGATTTGCCGACCCCGCCCCGGCCGTACAACGACACCACGAGCGGGGCGTCCCCGTCGCGCTCGGCGAACCGGTGCCGCAGCTCGTCGAGGATCTCCCGGCGGCCGGTGAAGTGGGCGATGACCGGCGGCAGCTCGGCCGGAGGCGGCGCGCCCTCGGGCCCGCGCGGGCCCTCGCCGGACGCGTGGGGCGTCGCGGTCGCCCAGGTCAGCGTCCCGACGAGGGCGGCGGCCGCCACCGTGACGACGATCCGCGCGGTCAGGGGGAGCGTCCAGATGTCGAGCGAGGTGCCGAGGGCGCTCGCCACCGCCGCCGCCATGCCGGCGACCGCGGGCGCCGCCAGCGACATCCGCCGCCGTACGGGCGAGACGCCGCCCCGCGCCCGGGAACGGCTGAGGGACCCTCTCGGGGTGCGGCTCGGCGGACCGGCCTCGGGCCGGCCCGAGGGCCCCTCCGGGCGCCGGCCGGGAGACGCGTCGTCGTCATGCGGGGACGGGAGCATCCGTCATGTCCTCCGGGACGAGGGAGGGCGACGAGGGAGGGCTCGGCGCCGTCGTCCGACGGTAAAGATTCAACCAGACGCCGGTGACATTACGGCGGCGACCTTCACGATCAGGGCGGGTCGTGGTCAAGCGCGGCCCTCCGGGCCGTAATGTATGGCGTCACGGACGCTTCCCCCCGGGCGCACCCGCCCCTCCCGGCACATCCTTGGAGGATCTCGATGCCACGGCCGGCCCACCGGTTGACCCTGTTCGCCGCGATCGCCGTCTCCGCCACAGCGGCCCTCGCCGCGACGGCGACGGGCACCGGCACGGTGTCGACGGGCGCGCCGGCGACGGGCACGACGGGGGACGCGGCGCGCGGGCCCGGGGCGACCCTGCGGCACGACGCGGCACGCGACCCGGAGGCGGCTCCGCCTCCCGGCACGGCGGCGGACGCTCCGGGTGCGGCCTCGCGCCCGGACGCGACGACGGCCGCACTCCCGTCCGCCGCCGAGGCGACGGGGGCGGCCACGGACGGGCGGCGTCGCCTGTCGGCGGCCTCGTCGTCGGCGGTGCGCCGCGCCCCCGACGGGAAGGGCTCCTCCGGCCACCGGAGCGACGAGCCGGAGCGCTCGTCCCACCTCGTCGGCACGTGGTCGGCGCCGAGCGACCTCGTCGACGCGGCCCTCGGCGGGCAGACCGTCCGCATGGTGGTGCGCACCAGCATCGGCGGCGCGGGCGCCCGCATCCGCCTGTCGAACGTCTTCGGCGCCGCGGCCGTGACGTTCCGCGACGTGCACCTCGGCATCCAGGCGTACGGCGCGGAGATCCTGTCGGGGACCAACCGGCCCATCACCTTCGCCGGCAAGACGTCGATCACGGTGCGGCCGGGCCGGGCGGTCTGGAGCGACCCGATCCCGGGGAAGATCCCCGGCGGGGCCGACGTCGTGGTGAGCGTCTACCTCCCGGCCACCGTGCGGAACATCACCGGCCACGAGCGCGCGTACGCGACGACGTTCCTGTCGGGGCCGGGCGACCACGCGGCCGACGAGAAGGCCGACGGCTTCACCTACACGAGCAGCCAGTGGTACTTCCTCGACCGCATGGCGGTGGCCGCGCCGGCCGCCGTCCGGTCGGTCGTGGCGTTCGGCGACTCGCTCACCGACGGCGCCGGGCAGGACCTCGACGCCAACCGCCGGTGGACCGACTACCTGCGCCACCGCATCGCCGGCCTGGCCCCCTCCCGGAGGATGGGCGTCCTCAACTCCGGCATCGCCGGCAACCGCCTGCTCCACCCCGTCGAGGGGCCGAGCGGGCTGAGCCGGTTCTACCGCGACGCGGTGACCCAGCCCGGCGTCCGCACGATCGTCCTCTACGAGGGCATCAACGACATCTCCCGCGGCGAGTACACCTCGGCCAAGCCGATCATCTACGCGTACAAGCGGCTCATCCAGCAGGCCCATGCCCGCAAGCTGCGCATCGTCGGGGCGACCCTCACGCCGTTCTACGGCTTCGGCACCTGGACGCCGGAGCGCGAGGAGATCCGCCAGAAGATCAACGCCTGGATCCGGAGCAGCCGTGCGTTCGACGCGGTCGTGGACTTCGACAAGGCCGTGCGGGACCCGGAGTTCCCCCAGCAGCTCGCGCTCCCGTACGACCACGGCGACCACCTGCACATGAGCGACGCCGGCCGCCGCAGGCTCGCGTACACCGTCAACCTGGGCCTGCTGTGATCCCTGCGGCTCCAGGGGACCCGTATCGCTACGGTATGACCCATGGTCACCCCCTTGGAGCCCGATGACCCCCGCGCACTCGGGGAGTTCCGCCTGAGCGGACGCCTCGGCGAGGGCGGCCAGGGGATCGTCTACCTGGGATACGCGCCGAGCGGCGAGCCCGTCGCGGTGAAGGTCCTCAAGGCGGGGCTCGACCCCGGCGTCCGGCAGCGACTGGCCCGCGAGATCGACGCCATGCGCGGCGTCGCCCCCTTCTGCACGGCGCGCGTCCTCACCGCGGTCGCCGAGGGACCCCGGCCGTACGTCGTGAGCGAGTTCATCGACGGCCCGTCGCTGCAGCAGCGGGTGGCGGCGAACGGCCCGCTGCGGGGCGGCGAGCTGGAACGGCTCGCGGTCGGGACGGCGACGGCCCTCGCCGCCATCCACGCCGCCGGGATCGTGCACCGCGACTTCAAGCCCGGGAACGTCCTGCTCGGCCCGGACGGACCGCGGGTGGTGGACTTCGGCATCGCCCGGCAGGGCGAGAGCGAGACGATCACGGCCGGACCCATCGGGACGCCCGCCTACCTGGCCCCCGAGCAGATCGCCGGGCGGCCGGCCACCCCGGCCTCCGACGTGTTCGCCTGGGGCGCGACCATCGCGTACGCGGCCGGCGGAAGGGCCGCCTTCGGCGCCGACTCGGTCGCCGCCGTCATGCACCGCATCATGACCACCGACCCCGACCTGTCGGCGGTGCCCGAGCCCCTGCGGCACGTGGTCGGCCGCTGCCTGGCCAAGGACCCCTCGACGCGCCCGGCCGCCCGCGACCTGCTGCTGGAACTGGTCGGCTCGTCCCCCGACCCCCTCCGCGCCGGCGCCGCCGCCGCCTCCAGCGGCCCGCCGGGCGACCCGTACGGGGGACGGCGGAGCGGACAGCAGGGCGGGCCCCCGAACGGCCCGTACGGAGACCCTTACGGAGGGCCGCAGGGCGGCGCGCCCGGGAACGGCGGAGGCTTCGGGCAGGGGCAGCCGTATTTCGGGGCGCAGGGAAACAGCGGGCGGGCAGCGCAGCCGGCGTACTCCGGGGGGACCGGGCAGGCCACCGGGCCGGCGCACCCGGCCGAGGCGGACACGCGGCCCCCCGCGCCGCGTCGCTCCCGGGCGGGTCTCCTCGTCGGGATCGCCGCCGCGGTCGCGGCCCTCGCGGTCACGGCCGCACTCCTGGTCCCGCGGCTGATCCAGGACCCTTCAGGAGGCCACCCGTCCGCTCCTCCCTCCTCGGCCGCGTCCGGCGCGGCCACCGGGAGCCCGGCGGCCCCGAGCCCGTCGTACGGGACCACGCGGCCGGCGACCGGGGGTGGGACGTCGCAGCCGGCCACCACAGGCCGGGCGGGCACGATCCCGGCGGCGTTCGCCGGCACCTGGCGCGGGCACATCGTCCCCACCCCCGACCTGATCATGGGTGAGCACGACGTCGAGATCACCCTCCAGGCGGGCCGCATGGAGGCGCGGTGGGCCGAGCCGGACGACGGCTGCGTGGGCACGCTGGAGCTGAAGGCCGTCGTCGCGGACGACTCCGCGCTCGCCCTGCGACTGACCGCGCCCGGATGCGTCCCCGGTGACGTCACGCTGACCCGGAAGGGCGACAAGCTCGCGTACCGGTGGAAGGACGACGCCGGGCTGGTGACCTACAACGGCGACCTGTCCAAGGACGGATGACGGCGGGAGCTCCCGGTTCTTCCTCACTGCGCCGTACGGGCCGGTGTGATCGGGGCGGCGCCGGGTAGTGCGAGCGCGTCCACGCACAGGAGGAACCATGGCAACCGACGTCATCAGCCTGATCAAGGAAGATCACCGGGACGTGGAGTCGATCTTCGAACGGCTCCAGAAGGTGCCCGAGAACCGCCCGGCCCTCGTCGCGGAGCTCGCGGCGAAGTTCGTCGCGCACGCCCGCGCGGAGGAGAGCGAGGTCTACCCGCTGCTCGAGAAGCGCGACCCCGAGGAGGCGAGCGAGGTCCACCACGGCGCCGAGGAGCACCACGAGGCCGAGGAGACCCTGGCCCAGCTGATGGCGGCCGACCCCGACGGGCCGGAGTTCGACTCGATCCTCCAGGAGCTGGTGGCCGCCGTGTCGCACCACGTCCAGGAGGAGGAGACCGACATCCTCCCCGCTCTGGAGAAGGCCGTCCCGGCAGCCGAGCGCGTTCGCCTCGGCAAGGTCTTCAGCCAGGCCAAGGCCCAGGAGCTGCAGAGCCCGCCCAAGCCCCGGCAGCGCAGCAAGGACGAGCTGCTGCACCAGGCCGAGGAGCTCGGCATCCAGGGCCGGTCGGCCATGAGCAAGGAGGAGCTGCTCAAGGCCATCAAGAGCAAGCAGGGCTGACCCCGCACGGCCAGGCCGCGCCGAAACGGCCCGCCCCGCACGGCCCGCACGGTCCCCGCGAAGGCCCGGCGCCCGGAACCCGCCGGGCCTTCACGGACCCCCGCGGACCCGGGAACGCCGGCCGCGCACCGCCCTGCCGCGGGCCGCCGCATCGGCGTGCGTGACCGGCGGTCAGAGGAGGCCGTACAGCGCCTCGATCAGCGGCGTCCACCGGGGGTCGGGACCCGCCGGGGTGAGCAGCACTTCGTCGGGACCCTCGCTGCGCGGCTCGACGGCGCGCGCCAGCACCGGCGCGTCGAGGATCTCCCCCGTGAGCAGCCGCCCGTACGGCGTGGCGAGCGCTCGCGCCGGCGCGCTGCGCGACCTCCTGGCCCCGCCTCCGTGACCCGCCTTCACACCGCGCCCACACGTCGCGTCCGATCGCCACGCCCGGACCCCGCGTCCAACCGCAGCACCCGATCCTCCACTCTCGATCGCCCGCCGGGTCAGGGCAGGGCGGCGACGAGGGGGGCGAGGTCGGTGAGGCGGTCCACCACGAGGTCGGCGGCCGCGGCCTCGGGGCGCGCGGTGTGCAGATACCCCCAGGGGCCCCGGCGCAGCAGCGCCGTCCGCATCCCGGCCGCCCGGGCCGGGAGCACGTCGTTGTCGAGCCTGTCGCCGACGTAGAGGATCTCCTCCGCCGGGCGTCCGACCACGGCCGCCGCCTTGGCGAAGAAGCCGGGGTCGGGCTTTTCCACCTCCCAGGCGGCCGAGGTGTGCACGCCGTGCACGGGCAGGTCCATCGCGACGAGCGCGCCGTACGCCTGCGGCGGCTGGTTGCCCGCGATGACGAGGTGGTATCCCGCCTCGCGCAGGGTGCCGAGGGCCGGCCGCACGTCGGGGTAGAGGTCGTCGGCGTCGAAGTTCTCGCGGAGGCCGGCCGGATCCTCCAGCCGCCAGGCGTCGATCTCGGCCTCCAGGTCGAACCCGGGACGGACGAGTTCGAACGCCTCCCGGTGGGACCGGTCGAGGGCGGCCATGGCGCCGATGACGCCCATGAAGGTGAGACGGGGCACACCGATCCGGTCGGCCCACCGCGACCAGAGCCGCGTCTCGTCGATCAGCGTCTCCCCAACGTCGAACACGATCGCCCGGATCATGGACGCGGCCTCCCCTTCATCCCTGCTTGCGGCGGCAACCTTTGTTATCGCAACTTTAGGAGGCTCTCAGGAGCAGGACAGCCCGGCTGCCGTAGAGTCGCCGTTCGTGAGTGAGACCCGTTTCGCCCGTAACGGCATGGTGTGCACCGTCGACCATCTCGCCTCCGCCGCGGGGGTGGCCATGCTCGACCGGGGCGGGAACGCCGTCGACGCGGCCATCGCCGCGAACGCGGTGCTCGCCGTGACCGCGCCCCACATGTGCGGGCTCGGCGGGGACCTGTTCGCGATCGTGCACGACGGCTCGGTCGCGGCGCTCAACGCGTCGGGCAGGGCGGGCTCGGGCGCCGACCCCGGGCGGTTGCGGGCCGAGGGACGCGACCGGATGCCGCACCTGCAGGACATCAGGTCGGTCCCGGTGCCCGGATGCGTGGACGGGTGGCTCGCGCTGCACGAGCGGTACGGGCGGCTGCCCCTCGCCGACCTGCTGGCCCCCGCCGTCCGGCACGCGAAGGACGGCTTCCCGGCGTCGCCGCTCCTCGGGCCGGGCGACTTCATCGGCTCGCTGCAGGGGGCGGACGACTTCAGGGGGCTCAGGCGCGCGGGCGACCTCGTCCGGCGTCCCGGCGTGGCCCGCACGCTCGAGGCCGTCGCCGCGGGTGGTCGCGCCGCCTTCTACCAGGGCGAGTTCGGCGAGAGCCTGCTCGCGCTCGGCCAGGGGGAGTACGCCGAGGACGACCTGGCGCGTTCCAACGCCGACTGGGTGGAGCCGATCGAGGTCGAGGCGTTCGGCCACCGGGTGTGGACGATCCCGCCGAACTCGCAGGGCTACCTGCTCCTGCTCGCGCTGGAGATCCTGGCCAAGCTCGACCCGCCGGCCGATCCCGCCGATCCCCGATGGGCCCATCTGCTGGTCGAGGCGGCCCGGGCGGCCGGCCGCGACCGTCTCGACGTGCTCCACGAGTCGGCCGTACCGCCCCTGGACACGGCGGAGGCCCGGCGGGCGCTCATCGATCCGCAACGGCGCTCGCCCCTGCTCGACCCGCCCGCGGGCGCGGGCGACACGACGTACCTGTGCGCGGTCGACGCCGAGGGCATGGGGGTCTCGCTCATCCAGTCGAACGCGGCCGGGTTCGGCAGCCTCATCTTCGAGCCCCGCACCGGGATCAACCTGCACAACCGCGGCATCGGGTTCTCGCTCGTCCCCGGTCACCCCGCCGAGTACGGACCGGGCAGGCGGCCGCCGCACACTCTGTGCCCGGCGCTGGTCACGCACCCGGACGGCTCGCTGCGCACGGTCTTCGGCACGATGGGCGGGGACGCCCAGCCGCAGATCCTGCTGCAGGTCGTCACACGGCTGCTGGGGCACGGCGAGTCGCCGGGCCGGGCCGTGGGCGCTCCCCGGTGGGCGCTCGGCACCGGCGAGACGGGCTTCGACACCTGGCGGTCGGCGCCCGTCGTCGAGCTGGAGGAGGGCGCGCCGTGGGCCGAGGGCCTGCGCGAGCGCGGCCACACGGTGGCGTCCGTGCCCTACGGATCCGCGTTCGGCCACGCGCACCTCATCGACGTGCTGCCGTCGGGCGTGCTCGCCGGGGCGGCCGACCCGCGCGCCCTGATCGGCGCCGCGCTCGGCCGCTGACCGCATCCGCGCCCGCCGCTGAAACACGGGGGCCGCGCTCGGCCGCTGACCGCACCCGCCGCCGGCCCCTGAAGCACGGCGCCGCGCACGACCGTTGACCGCGCCCGCCGCCGGGCCGTTCAGGATTGGCGGGCGGCGGCCTCGGCCTGCTCGATCGCGCGGCGGATGCGCTTCTCGGACACCGGGGTGGGCGTGCCGATCTGCTGGGCGAAGAAGCTGACCCGCAGCTCCTCGATCATCCAGCGGATGTCCCGGACGGCCGTGGCGTCGCGCTCGGCGGGCTTGAGCCGGTCGAGCAGGTCGCGGTAGTCGTCCTCGACGTCGTGGACGCGGTCCATCCACTCGCGGTCGCGGCGCGGGTCCTCGGGCAGCTTCTCCAGGCGGCGCTCAACCGCCTTCAGGTAGCGCTGCAGGTCGGGCAGGCGGGCGTACCCGGTCTCGGTCACGAACCCCGCGTGGACCAGCCCGTCGAGCTGCCCGGCCACGTCGGCGGCCGCCTCCGCCGTCGCCGCGGCGCCGCCCAGGGCCTGGAGCCGGGTCTGCGCGGCGTGCCAGGCGGCCAGGATGCGCTCGACCCGGGAGACGACCTCCTCGGTGGTCTCGTACAGGGAGGCGCGGACGTGGTCGTACAGCCGCTGGAAGCCGGCCTGGTCCCAGGCGGGCCCACCGGCCTTCGCCATCAGCGTGTCCACGGCGCAGGCGGTGCAGTCGTCGAACAGCGCGGGGGCGCTCCCGTGCGGGCTGCGGCTGAGCGCGAGCTTCTGGGACGTGGTCAGCCCGCGCAGGATCGCCTTCGCCGGGTGCACCACGTTGAGCAGCAGCAGGCGGCGGGTGCCGGCCCACATGGCCTTGGCCTGCTCGGCCTCCGTTTCGAACATGCGGACCGCGACGGAGCCGGTCTCGTCCACCAGCGCCGGGTAGGCCCGCACGCGGCCCTGCTCGAACACGCGCGGGAGGGCGCCGATGGTCCAGGCGCGCAGTCCTTCGCGTTCCAAGTCGTCGGCGGCCCTCGACAGCGTCGCGCGGAGCTTGGGCGCGAGCCGCCGCTTCAGCGCCTCGAGGTCCTTGTCCTCGGCGACCGTGCGCTTCCTGTCGTCCACCACCCGGTAGGTGATGCGCAGGTGCTCGGGAAGCTGGTCGACGGCCCAGGCGTCACGGGGCACGCTCACCCCGGTCAGCCGGTGCAGCTCCCGTTCCAGGGCGTCGAGCAGCGGCTCGCTGCCCGGCCGGACCTGTTCCAGGACGGCCTTGGCGAAGTTGGGCGCGGGGACGAAGTTGCGCCGCAGGTTCTTCGGCAGCGACCGGATGAGGGCGGTGACCAGGTCCTCCCGCAGTCCCGGGATCTGCCAGTCGAAGCCGAGGGGGTCGACCTGGTTGAGCACGGCCAGCGGGATGTGCACGGTGACGCCGTCGGCGGCCGCGCCCTGGTCGGGGGAGCCGGGGTCGAACCGGTAGGTCAGCCGCATCCGCTGCCCGTTCTGCCGCCAGGCGTCCGGGTAGTCGCGGGCGCTCACCCCGGCGCTGTCGTTGACCAGCATGTCCTCGGAGAACGTGAGCAGGTCGGGGGTCTCCCGGGAGACCTTCTTCCACCAGCTGTCGAAGTGGCGGCCCGAGACCACGTCGGCCGGGACGCGCTCGTCGTAGAAGTCGAACAGCGTCTCGTCGTCCACGAGGATGTCGCGGCGGCGCGCCTTCTCCTCGAGCCGCTCGACCTCCTCGAGGAGCTTGCGGTTGTCGTGGAAGAACCGGTGGTGGGTGCGCCAGTCGCCCTCGACCAGGGCGTGCCGGATGAACAGCTCCCGGCTGAGCTCGGGGTCGATGCGGCCGTAGTTGACCTTGCGCTCGGTCACGATCGGCACGCCGTACAGCGTGACCTTCTCCAGCGCGATGACGGCGGCCTGGTCCTTCTCCCAGTGCGGCTCGCTGTAGGTGCGCTTCACCAGGTGCTGGGCGAGCGGCTCGACCCACTCGGGCTCGATCTTCGCGTTGACCCGGGCCCAGAGCCGGGACGTCTCGACCAGCTCGGCCGACATGAGCCACTGCGGCTGGGTCTTGGCGAGGGCGGAGCCGGGGAAGATCGCGAAGCGGGCGTTGCGCGCGCCGATGTACTCGGTCAGCGGGCGGCGCTGGCCGTCCTGCCGCCGCTTGGCCTCGACGTCCTTGACGCCGATGTGCGACAGCATGCCCGCGAGCAGGGACTGGTGGATCCGCTGGGGGTCGGCGTCCGCGCTGTTGGGGACGATGCCGAGCGAGCGGGCGACCTGCCGGAGCTGGCTGTCGATGTCCTGCCACTCGCGTACGCGCAGGTAGTTGAGGAACTCCGCCTTGCACAGCCGGCGGAACGCGCTGGACGACAGCTCCGCCTGCCGCTCCCGCAGGTACCTCCACAGATTGAGGTACGTCAGGAAGTCGGACTCCTTGTCGGCGAAGCGGCGGTGCTTCTCGTCGGCCGCCTGCTGCCGGTCGGCCGGCCGCTCGCGCGGGTCCTGGATCGACAGGGCGGCCGCGACGACCATGACCTCGCGGGCGCAGCCGTTCTTGTCGGCCTCCAGCACCATGCGGGCCAGCCGGGGGTCCACCGGGAGCTGGGCGAGCTTGCGCCCGAGCGGAGTGAGGCCGCCGCCGCGGTCGGCCAGCGCGCCCAGCTCGTGCAGCAGGTTGACGCCGTCCTTCACCTGCCGGCTGTCCGGCGGCTCGACGAACGGGAACGCGGCGATGTCCCCCAGGCCCAGCGAGGTCATCTGCAGGATGACGCTGGCCAGGTTTGTCCGGAGGATCTCCGGGTCGGTGAACTCCGGCCGCGAGACGAAGTCCTCCTCGGAGTAGAGCCGGATGCAGACGCCGTCCGAGGTGCGGCCGCACCGCCCGGCCCGCTGGTTGGCCGACGCCTGCGAGACCGGCTCGATCGGCAGCCGCTGCACCTTGAGGCGGTGGCTGTAGCGCGAGATCCGGGCCGTTCCCGGGTCGATGACGTACTTGATGCCGGGCACGGTCAGCGAGGTTTCGGCGACGTTGGTGGCCAGCACGATCCGGCGTCCGCGGTGGGACTGGAACACCCGGTGCTGCTCGGCCGCGGACAGCCGGGCGTACAGCGGGAGGACCTCCTCCTGGCGGCCCTTCAGCGCGTCGGCCGTGTCGCGGATCTCCCGCTCGCCGCTCAGGAACACCAGGATGTCGCCGGGCCCCTCGGCGCACAGCTCGTCGACGGCGTCGGCGATGGCCTGGGTCTGGTCGTCGTCCTCGCCGATCGGGCGGTAGCGCACCTCGACCGGGTACGTGCGTCCCGACACCTCGACGATGGGCGCGGCGTCCCTCCCCGGCGGGGCGAAGTGCCGGGCGAACCGCTCGGGGTCGATCGTGGCCGAGGTGATGACGACCTTGAGGTCCGGCCGCTTCGGCAGGAGCTGGTTGACGTACCCGAGGATGAAGTCGATGTTGAGGCTGCGCTCGTGGGCCTCGTCGATGATCAGCGTGTCGTACTGCAGCAGCAGCGGGTCGGTCTGCATCTCCGCGAGGAGGATGCCGTCGGTCATCAGCTTGACCAGCGTCCCGTCGCTGGAGTGGTCGGTGAAGCGGACCTTGTAGCCGACGGCCTCGCCGAGCGGGATCGACAGCTCCTCGGCGATGCGCTCGGCCACCGTGCGGGCGGCGATCCGGCGCGGCTGGGTGTGCCCGATCGTCCCGTGCACGCCGCGCCCGAGCTCCAGGCAGATCTTCGGCAGCTGGGTCGTCTTGCCCGAGCCGGTCTCCCCGGCGACGATCACGACCTGGTTGTCGCGGATGGCCTCAAGCAGGTCGTCCCTGCGTTGGCTGACCGGCAGCTCGGGCGGGTAGTGGATGACCGGGACGGCCGAGCGGCGCGCGGCGACGCGGCGCTCGGCGGCCTCGATGTCCCCCGCTATCTCCTGTGCGACGGCCTGACGGGAGGCTCCGCGCACCCGGCGCATGCCGTCGATGCGGCGGCGCAACCTGCGCTGGTCGCGCAGCATCAGGTCGGGCAGGCGGTCCTGGAGATCGGCGAGCATGTTCATTCCATGCTCAAGGATAGGCAACGCACCCCGTCGATCTGCCAGCCGTTTTTCGCCCGCCCCGATCAGGACTGGCGGGACGGCTGGTACTTGTAGCCGACGTTGCGCACGGTCACGATGCGCGCGGCGTGCCGTCCCAGCTTGCGCCGCAGCCGCAGGACGTGCACGTCCACGGTCCGGGCGCCCTCCTCGCCGTACCGGTCCCAGACGGCGGCGAGCAGCTGGCGGCGGTTGTAGACCCGGCCCGGCGCGGAGGACAGGTAGTCGAGCAGCTCGAACTCGCGGAAGGTGAGCTCGATCTCCTCGCCGTCCACCCGGACCACGCGGGCGGCGCGGTCGACGACCAGGTCCTCCTCGGGGTGGGCCCCGCGCCGGACGGCGCGGCCCTCCCCGGAGACGGGGGCGTGCCCGGCCGGGCGCTCCTCGTGGAGCGGGAGGTCCTGGAGCCGGTGGACGACCTCGGCCGCCACGGCGGGAAGCCCGGGCCGCTCCTCCTCGGCCCGTCCCGACGGGACCAGGTAGCCCACGATCACCAGGGTGTCGCCGGTCTCGGGGAGCGGCAGCACCCCGAGGACCGTCCCGTCGTCCTGCGGCTGCGGCTCATGGCCCTGCCCGCGCTGGCGTACGGCGAAGTCGATCACATTCTGCTGGGACATCGGCGGTCTTCTCTCCTTGTCGTTGTCGCGTGCCCGCCCGGCGGCGGCCGGATGCTCGTGGATCCGGTCGTCAACAGGCGGCGCCGCAGACGCGGAGCAGGTCGATGTGGCGACGTTGGGTGAACTCTCGCCAATGAGTCATGACCTCATCATGACAAGGAAATTCCCTGCTGTCCAGGTAGGAAAAAGGGGAAGATGTGGAACGGTCGAACGGACCTCAGACCGCCCGGCCCCGTACGGCGGCCATGGCGGCGCCCACGATCCCCGCCTGGTTGAGCAACTCGGCCGGGACGACCGGGGTGTCCCCGAGGTTGACGAGCGGGAGGAACCTGTCGGCCTTCTTGCTCACGCCGCCGCCCACGATGACGAGCGAGGGGGACAGCAGGTCGCGCATGTGCCGCAGGTACTCCTCGACGCGCTCGGCCCACTCCTCCCAGCTGAGGTCGTGGGCCTCCCTGGCATGGTCGGACGCCCGGTGCTCGGCCTCCTTGCCGCGGATCTCGATGTGGCCGAACTCGGTGTTCGGCACGAGCCTGCCGTCGAGGAACAGGGCGCTGCCGATGCCGGTCCCGAACGTGAGCATGAGCACGACCCCGGTCCGGCCCCGCCCGGCGCCGAAGGCGACCTCGGCGACCCCCGCGGCGTCGGCGTCGTTCAGGACCGCCACGCCCTCGCCGAACAGGTCGGCGCCCTTCACGCCGATCCACGAGCGGTCGACGTTGGCGGCCGTGCGGATGACGCCGTCGAGGACGACCCCGGGGAACGTGACGCCGATCGGACCGGTCCACGAGAAGTGCCGCACGATCTGCCGTACGGTGTCGGCCACCGCCGCGGGCGACGACGGCTGCGGCGTGGGGATGCGCAGCCGTTCCCGGGTGAGCTCGCCCGTCTCGGTGTTGACGGGGGCGCCCTTGACGCCCGAGCCGCCGATGTCGATGCCCAGCGCTTCCATTGCCCCTCCCGGTCCGACTACCACGGCTACCCCGCCGTCCCCGCGTTATGCGCCGAAAACGCGCGCGAGCAGCCACCCGGCCTCCCCCGTCCGTACGGCGAGGGGCGGCGCGGGCACCGCACAACCTACCGCCGATCACCGCCCCCCGGCGGCGGCTCATGCCCCCGGGTTACGGCAGGTCATGCCGGGTAGCGATAAATCGGGGGAAAACACCACAAGGGGGACAAAATGATCAAGACTCTCCACAAAATGGGGCTGCGCTCCAGCATGATGTACGGGGCGGGCGTCGTCTCGATCGGCGCGTCGATCGCCTCGTGGTTCATCTCCAAGGAGTTCGAGCCCGCGGGCATGGACCGCGCCGACCGCTGGGCCCTCTTCGTGGGTGAGTGGGCGCCCACCTTCTTCGCGATCGGCGTCGCCCTCCGCATGGAGGAGCTGGAAATGGAGAAGGGACGCGAGACCCCCGAGTGGCAGGAGCAGAGCAGCGACATCCGCCGTCCCACCCGAGCCGGGGTGTAGCGGCTTCGCGGGAGCGGCCCGGAGGGCCCGGGGAACCGGGCCGCTCCGGGCCGCCGTCCCTCTCCGCCCCGGTGCGGGCCCAGGCCGCGGGCGTCGCGGCCTGGCTGGCCACCCGGCCGCCGCGGGCCGGAGGCGTCCGCGTCGTGGCCGTCGAGGGACGGTCGGGGAGCGGGAAGACCACCCTCGCGGCCGCCCTGGCCGCCGAGATCCCGGCTCCCGTCGTCCGCATGGACGACCTGTACGAGGGCTGGGACGGCCTGCTCGCCGGCGTCCACCGCCTGGTGGAGTGGGTGCTGTCCCCGCTCGCCCGGGGCCGCCCCGCCCGGTGGCGGCGCTACGACTGGGAGCGGTTCCGGTACGCCGAATGGCACGAGGCCCGTGACCTGGACGCGCTCGTCGTCGAGGGGGTGGGGTCGGGCGCCCGCCAGGCGTGGCCGTACCTGAGCGGCCTGGTGTGGCTGGAGGCGGACGACGCGGTCCGCAGGGCCCGGGCCCTGGAACGCGACGGCGAGATGTACGCGCCGCACTGGGAGCGGTGGGCCGCGCAGGAGGAGCGCTACTACGCCGCCCACGACGTGCGCTCACGCGCCGGCATCAGGATCGTCACCGGCTGAGCGGGGTTCACGGGGCCGTGTGCCCGCCGGAGCCCTCGATCTCCTCGTCGTCCGTCACTCGCCGCTCCCGACCCGATCCACCGAGGGTTCGCGCGCATGCTCCTGGGAGGGGCCGACGGCCGGGGCGCCGTGGCCGCCGCGACCCCGCCACGGGAGGCGGCCGTCGGTGGACAGCCACGACCCGGCGAGGATGAGCACCAGCCCGATGATCGTCCCGGCCCCCGGGCGCTCCCCGAGGATCAGCACGCCGAGCGCGAGCGCGACGACCGGGTTGACGTATGTGATGACGAGCGCGCGGCCGGCGCCCACCTCCGCGACCAGCCGGCTGTAGACGACGAACGCCGCCGCCGTGCACAGCAGGCCCAGCGCGGCAAGCGAGGCGAGCGCCGGCCCCGAAGGCACGGCGGCCGGGGGATCGAACGCGGCGGCCGGGGCCAGGAACACCGCGGCCAGCGCCAGGCTGGTCCCCATGGACAGCCGCGCGTCCAGGCCGGACAGGTGGCGCTTGAGGATCATCGGGCCGACCGCGTACCCGAGGGCCGCGCCGAGAACGGCCAGCGCGCCCCACAGCTCGTCCGGGCGGCCGGCGACGTCGATGCCGACCAGCGCGACCACGCCCGCCAGGCCGATGAGGAGCCCGGCGAGCCTCCGCCCGCCGACCCGCTCGTCCGCGTCGAAACGCAGCGCGAGCAGCGCCACGAACAGCGGCGCCGACGCGATCAGGATCGCCGTGAGCGAGGACGACACGTGCTGCTCGCCGTACGCGATGAGCGGGAAGGGCACGACCACCTCGGCGACGGCGAACGCGGCCAGCCACCGGAGCCGGCCGCGCAGCGCGCGCACGGCGCCCCGCCGGGGAGCCAGTGCCAGCAGCACGACCGCCCCGAGCACCACCCGGATCCAGGCGACGAACCCCGGCGGCACGCCGTCGTCGACCGCCACCTTGATCAGCAGGTACGGGATGCCCCACAGGACGGACATCGACGCGAAGGCCACCCAGGCCCGTGTGCTCATACGGCCTCCCCTGCGCGGTCGCGCCGCCCCACCGTCCGGCGCCCGGCCCAGTGATCCTATTCGCCCCGTTCGCGCCCGGCACACCCCTTACGAGGGGGGGCGGCGGGGCCGGGCGGGGTACGCTCGCCCCGTGACCGACCTCGCTGACTTCGCCGCGCTCGTCTCCGGCGACCACGGCCTGTGCGTCGTCTCGACCCTGCGGCCCGACGGCACGATCCGGTCGTCCGTCGTCAACGCCGGCGTCCTCGACCATCCCACGACCGGCCGGCCGGTGGTCGGCTTCGTCGTCCGCGGCAGCACGCGGAAGCTGCGCGACCTGCGGGCCCGGCCGTACGCGACGGTCGTCGTGCGCAGCGGCTGGCAGTGGGCGGCCGCCGAGGGACGGGCCGACCTGGTGGGGCCGGAGGACCCGTTCACCGGCGTGGACGGCGAGGGCCTGCGCCTGCTCCTGCGCGAGGTGTTCGCCGCCGCGGGCGGGACGCACGACGACTGGGACACCTACGACCGGGTCATGGCGGAGGAGGGCCGCACCGCGGTGCTGCTGTCGCCGGACCGGGTCTACTCGAACCCCGCGGGGTGACCCCGCCCCCGCCACTCCCCGGGCACTCCCCCGGCACTCCCCCGGCGCTCCCCCTGCACGGCCGGTGACGCGCCGGACCGCGGCGGGAGCGGGCGTCGCGGCGGGGGCGGCGTGGCGTCAGCCGGTGGGGCGGGCGGCCTCGACGCCCGCCCGGTAGTCCTCCTCCGAGACCGGCTCGTGCCACAGGGTCCCGCCGCTCGCCGTGACGGCGAGGTGGACGAGCGTGCCGTCGGGGAGGGCGCCGTGCCAGTGCTTCTCCCCCGGCTGCACGTGCACCCAGTCGCCCGGCCCGATGACGGTGCCGGTGGCCTCGCCCCATCGGGCGACCACGCCCCGGCCGGAGAGCACGTACAGCGCCTGCTCGCCCTCATGGGTGTGCCAGCAGGAGCGGGCCTCGGGGGCGTAGGAGAAGCGCTGCGCCCGCAGGCCGTCCTCCTCGACGGGCTCCAGGGCGCGGGCCTCCCAGACGGCGCCGGTGAACCTGCTCGATTCCGGTGTGGTGGTCGTGATCTGGTCTTCTCGTACGAACTTCATCGTCGTCTCCGTTCCGGCCGTGCCGGGGGTCGTGCGGGTGCCCGTCAGATCGGCAGTGCCCTGATCCACTCGGGGTCGCCGCCGAGATGGCCGGCGGGCGCCAGGCCCGCCTCCGCGAGCAACCCGGCGAACACCTCGTCGTCCCGCCGCCTGCTGAGGAAGTAGTGGGTCCAGCGCCGGTCGCCCACGACGTACTCCATCGTGGCGGCCAGCAGGTCGGGCTCGGGGCGGCGGGCCTCAGTCATGCGGGTGATCCTCCCGTCGCCGTGGTCACGCTCGAACGGCCCGATCGCGTCGTGCCACTCGGCCGGCTTGTGCTGCAGGATCACGCAGCCGTCCGGGGAGACGTGCCGGCGGCAGGTCCGCAGGAAGGCGCGGCACAGCTCGTCGTCCGCCGTGTCGATCACGTACGACATGAGCAGGACGACGTCGAAGGTCCGGCCGAGGGCGAGGTCCTGGATGGGCGAGCGGACGGTCTCCGCTCCCCTGATGCGGGCGAGCATCTCGGGCGACTCGTCCACGGCGACCACCTCGTGCCCGAGAGCCAGGAGGCTGTGGGTGATCCGCCCCGCGCCCGCCCCGAGCTCCAGGATCGACGCGCCCTCCGGGACGGCGCCGTGGACGAGCTCCGGCTCCCCCATGGGGACGAGGGTCGCGTAGTAGTCGACCGCGCAGCCGTCCGGCGTGATCGGTCCGGGTCCCGTCCCGCCGTACAGGTCTCGTGTCATGATCCCCATCCTGCCTCAGGCGCCGCGGGACCCGACTGTCACCCCTAAACCGGCACGAACCTCCCATACAGTCACATATTCGCTCGGCGGGGCGGGTAGGTGCCTTGTCTGACGCCGTGACGCGAGGGGCGTCGCCACTCGATCTCCGCCGGATCCCCGCGGGTCTCCGCGTGTGCGTGACGGCGGAGCAGACGGAGGTGAGGCGCGTGAGCGCACCCATGATGCGACGAGAGCAGCGAAGCCTCGTACCCGACCTGTTCGACCTGCTGGAGGCCCCGCTGGCGGCGTTCCGGTCCACCACCGGGCAGCAGATGAGGTTCGAGGACTACGTGGAGGACGGGCGGTACGTGCTGCGCGCCGAGCTCCCGGGGATGGACCCGGAGCGCGACATCGAGATCACCGTGGCCAACGGCATCCTCACAATCCATGGGGAACGGCGCCAGGAGGAGCGGCGGGGACAGCGCACCGAGTTCCGGTACGGGTCGTTCACCCGGTCGGTCCCGCTGCCGCCCAACGCCGACGAGAACGACGTGAAGGCCACCTACGACCAGGGGATCCTCGAGATCAGCGTGCGGCTCGCCGAGGAGAGAGAAGAGAGCAAGCGCATTCCCGTCGAACGCGGCGGCCCGCAGACCTGACCGATCCCGCTCATCGTGGGCCCGTCTCCGCGAGGGCGGGCCCACCCCTGCTCGCTCCGCCCCGGCGCAGGCCCCCGCGCCCGGTCAGACGGCCCGCGGGCGGACGATGGCGACCGGGCAGGAGGCGTGGTGGAGGACGGCGCGGCCGACCGAGCCGAGGACCGCCGCCCCCAGGGCTCCCCGGCCGTGCGACCCCACCACCAGCAGGTCGGCGTCCCCGGACGCCTCGGTCAGCGCCTGGACGGGATGCCCGTACACGAGGTCCTCCTGGACGTCCACCTCGGGATGCAGGCGGCGCCACGTGTCGAGCTTCCGGGTCACGACCCGCTGCCGCGCCTCCCGCACCTCGCTTATGTCGTAGGCGATCTCCGGCGCGAGCGTGTGGACCGGCAGCTGCCAGGCGAAGACGGCGCGCAGGGTCGCGCGGCGCAGCCGGGCCTGCTCGAACGCGTATCCGAGGGCGGGGTCGCACTCCGCCGAGTCGTCGAGGCCGACCACCACCCGCGCGTGCGCGTCGCGCCAGCCGGGCCGGACCACGACGACGGGGCAGGGGGCGTGCCCGGCCACATGGGTGCTCACCGAGCCGATCACCAGGCCGGCGAAGCCGCCCAGCCCCCGGCTGCCGAGCACGATCTCCTCGGCCTCCCTGCCGCGGTCGCGCAGGATCCGCGCCGGGATGCCCTCGACGATCTCCTTGCTGATCTCGACTTCGGGCCGCCGCTCCCGGGCCGTCGCCTCGGCCGCCTCGAGGGCGCGCTCGGCGTGCACGGTCAGCGGGTCGGCCAGGGTCGCGGGGAACTTCGGGATGCCGTACGCCCAGTGGTCCACCACCGAGACGAACCGCAGGGGCAGCCCGCGGCGGGCGGCGTCGTCGGCGGCCCACTCGACGGCCGACGTCGCCTCGGGCGAGCCGTCGGTGCCGACGATGATCGGTAGGGGCATGACCGTCCTCCTGTCTCCATCCGGCCGCCCGGACGACCCCATGGGACCTCGCCGCCCGGCCCCGGCTCCAGGGCCGGAGGTCCCGTCCCCCAGGGCCGCACGTCCGCCCCCGGCACGGGCGGCCGTACTGGCCTTATGCCCCTTCCGGTGCGGCCCGAGGCGGAGAGATGCTGGTCAGGGAGGTGTTCGTCATGGAATCCAAGCGATGGACGGTGGAGGTCTTCCTCAACGAGGACGACAACGACGACGTCACCACGGCGACCGCCGTGCTGTACACGGGCGGGGGCATGCGGCACGAGAGCGTCGGCCGGGCCCGGCGCAACCCGGCCGACCGGCCGGTTCCGGAGATCGGCGACGAACTGGCGGCCGGGCGGGCGCTGGCCGACCTGGGGGCCAAACTCATCGGCGACGGCGCGGAGGACGTCGCCCAGCTCGCCGGCCCGGCGTACGAGACCTACTGAACACCGGGACCTGCCGAGCACCGCGGCCTACTGAGCACCGCTGCCTGCCGAGCACCGCTGCCTGCCGAGCACCGCTGCCTGCCGAGCGGCCGTCGCCGGGGCGCGCCGGGAGCCGTCACTGCTCACGCATCACGTCCTCGGGGTTCTTGTCCTCTCTGAAGCCCCGCCAGGAGGGGTGGCGGAGCCGGTGCTCGCCCGTCCACTCGGCGTACTGGACCTCGCCCACGAGCAGGGGCTCGACCCAGTGCGCGCCCCGCGCGTCCTCCCGGGACGGCTCCTCGTCGAAGGGCGGGGTCCGGCGCGCGAGAGGGGCCAGCCGTTCGGCGATCCGGCGCAGCGCGGCCTCGGTGAAGCCCGTGCCGACGCTACCGGCGTACCGGAGGCGGCCGCGCTCGTCGTGCACGCCGAGCAGCAGCGACCCGATCGTCCCGGTGCGCCGGCCCTCGCCCGCCTTCCAGCCGCACACGACCACCTCCTGGGTGCGGACGTTCTTCACCTTGACCCAGTCAGGTGACCGCCTCCCCGGCCGGTACGGCGAGGTCAGCCGCTTGGCGACCACGCCTTCGAGGCCGAGCCGCCGCGACTCGGCCAGCACATGGGCGCCACCGTTCCGGAAGTACGGCGGGATGTCCCAGTGGGCGCCCTTCCGCACGATCTCGTCGAGCAGCCCCCTGCGCGCCGAGTAGGGCATGGCGATCGCGGGGGCGGTGTTCACGTGGAGCACGTCGAACAGCAGGTACGTCACGGGCACGGCCGCCGCGAGCTGGGCGATCCGCGCCGGGTTGCGCTGGTGCATCCTCGGCTGGAGCGCCTCGAACGAGGGCCTCCCCTGCTCGTCGAACGCCACGATCTCCCCGTCGAGGACGGCGTCGTTGCCGCCGACGGCCCCGGCCAGGCCGGCGATCTCCGGGTACGCCTCGGTGATGTCCCTGGCGTTCCTGGAGATCAGCCGGAGCCGTCCCCCGTCCACGTAGGCCAGCGCCCGGACCCCGTCCCACTTCATCTCGTGGGCGTAGTCCCGGTCCGGCTCGGGCAGCGGCCCGAGCTGCGCCGTCATCGGCGAGTACGGCGGAAGTCCCCTCATGGGCCGGGGTCAGTCCAGCGTCTCGGACGTCCGCTCCGCGAGGAGGCCGGCGGCGCGCATCTCCTCGGCCAGCCACGACAGGGCGGTCAGGCCGTTCCCCGTCGGGTAGCCGGCCGCCGCGCCGGGTGTGCCGTTCGCGGCCCCGGCGCCGTTCGCGCCCATGTCGGCGGGCGTTCCTGCCGCGGGGCCCACCCCCGGCACGGCTCCTGCGGCGCCGTACGGCGGGATCCCCTGGGCCGGCGCGGCGGTGCCCTCCGCGGCGGACGCCGTGCCCGCGCCCCGGGAGACCCCGCGTCCCGCCTTCCCGGTGCCGGCCGGGTGGGACGCCCGCCCGGTCGCGGTCCGGCCGCGGCCCGTGCCCGTCCCGGCGTCCGGCCTCGCGACGCCGCCCCGCGTCCCGGCTCCCGCGGAGGCCGCCGTGTCCGGCGCCCATGAGCCGCCGTTGACGTGCGGGACCGGGCCGTTGGCGGTGGCCGGGCCGTTCAGGATCGGCCCGTTCAGACCCGGCCCGTTCAGATCCGGCCCGTTCAGATCCGGCCCGTTGGAGACCGGCCCGTTCAGACCGGGCCCGTGCAGACCCGGCCCGCTCGCGCCCGGAACGTCGAAAGCCGGCCCGTTGAGACCGGGCGTACCCAGGCCGGTGTGACCCGCTGCGGCCGTGCCCGGGTACGCCGGCCCGCCCATGCCCGGACCGTGGAGAGAACCGTGAGCCGGCCCCGGGGCACCCGGGTGACCGGGATCCTGGCCCGCGAGCTGTCCGCCGGTGAAGGAGTGGTGGCCGCCGACATCAGGCCCGCAGGCCGCCGGACCGTTCGGGACCGGGCCGTTCAGGACCGGGCCGTTGGCGAACGGGCCGTTCGGGACGGGGCCATTGGCGAACGGGTTCGGAACCGGACCGTTCGCGACCGGGCCGTTCGCGACCTGGACGGAGACCGGGCCGAGCCCGGCGCCCGGGACCATGCCGGCCAACGTGCCGGCCAACGTGCCGGCCAACGTGCCGGCCATCGCGGCCGGGCCCGTCCCGTTCACGGACGGAGCCGCCCCGGGCACGCCCCCGGCGACGCCGGAGAAGGGGACCGGCGGCACGAGCAGCCCGGCCGACATCATCTCCATCGTCAGCTGCTCCAGCGTCACCTGGACCTCCCCCATCTCCCGCGTGACGTGCGCGAGCGCCGGCCCGAGCGCGCGCAGGGCACTGGGCAGCCCCGCCCCCGTGCGCCTCGGGTCCCCCAGATCCAGCGGGACGCAGCTCGCCCTGATGATCTGGAACAGCCGGTCGACCCGGCGGGCGTCCCTGGCGGCGTACCCGTTACGGAAGTCCGGGTGGTGCGCCAGCACGAGCGCCGCCAGGCCCGCCACGTGCGGCGCGGCCATGGAGGTGCCGTCGCAGGCCGCGTACGCGTCGGGCGGCACGGACGACAGGACGGCCACGCCCGGCGCGCAGACGTCGACCTCCGGGCCGTGGCAGGTGAAGCGGGGCGAGAAGTACCCCTCGCCGGTGCGCGGCTCCAGGATCTCGGCGGCGTGGGAGGTCCCGGCCGGGAACGTGCCCGCCCTGCCGATCGCCGCCACCGTCAGCACGGTGGGCAGGGTGCCGGGGAAGCCGACGGGCCCGCCGTCGTTGCCGGCGGCCACGACGCACGCGACGCCCGCGTTCCGCGCCTGCTCGATCTTGGCGGCCACGAGCGGCGACGGATGCGGGCTGCCGAGGCTGAGGTTGACGACGTCGATCTGCTGCTCGATGCAGTAGTCGAGGGCCTCGACGAGGTCGCTGAAGCGGCCTCCGGGGAAGATCTTGCAGGCGTGCACCTCGGCCTCGACCGCGAAGCCCACGACGCCGCGGCCGTCGTCGGCCCCGGCGACGATCCCGGCGCAGTGGGAGCCGTGCTGGGCGGCGTCGAGCGCCCAGCCCTCGGCCTTGCCGCCGACGAGGTCGATCCCCGCGCTCACCCTGCCCGCGAGGTCGGGGTGCCGGACGGCCGCCCCCGAGTCGATCAGGGCGATCCGCGCCCCCGCGCCGCGGAGGGTGGGCGGCAGCCGGTCCAGGTGCATGGCCTGCTGGCCCCACCCGAACACCTGCCGTCCCGGGAAGCCCTCGAACGTCTCCGACAGCCTGACCAGCTCGATCAGGTTGTCCCGCCTGGTCGACAGGGCGGGCCGCTCGATGTGGCGGCTCCAGAATCCGGCGCGCGGCCGGACCATGACGCTCGCGACGGTCTCCGGGGTCTCCCCCGCCATGGTGACCGTCGCCCTGCCGTCCGTCCCGGTCACGGCCTGCGCGGGCCAGCCGTTCCCGGTCACGAAGACGGTCGCGTCCGGCACGGGGTCGCCGTCGGCGTCCCGCACCAGGAACGTGAACGTGCTCTCCACGCCGACCGGGAGCACCGCCGCGGCGGGCCGCCGCCGGCGGGGCGGCACGGGCACCTCGCTGTAGGTGAGCAGCCGGTCGCGCTCGATGTGCAGTTGCGGATGGCGTCTGCGCAGCGCCACGGCGTGCTCCGGCGTCATGTCCGCCACCACCACGGGTGGAAAGGGCATGGCGTCGGCCCCTTCGAGCCCTCCTCCGGCGGGCACGACCCGGCGGTGCACCCGCACCTCGGGGTCGTCCTCCAGCAGCCGGTGCAGGTCGTCCGCGTCGAGCGCCGGCGCGGCGACCCCGAGGGCCGTCAGGTACGGCTGGGGCAGCGCCGCCACCATGTGGCGCCGGGGCCGGGGCTCCACCGGCTGCGGCGCCTGCCGGGAGGTCTGCCGCGCCCGGCCCGAGGCCGTGCGGCGCGCCTCCCCGGTTCCGTCCTTTGGCTTGTCGTTACTCGTCACAACGTCTCGACTCTCCCCAGCTCGCGCTGGCGTCGCCGGCCGTGCCCGGTGGGCTCGACGGGGCAGGAACGGGCTCTGTCGTCACCCGCGGTGGCCGGGCCGGTCGCGGGGCTCCGCGGCCGGCTCC
Organism: Microbispora corallina; assembly: GCF_016863035.1. Taxonomy (GTDB): domain Bacteria; phylum Actinomycetota; class Actinomycetes; order Streptosporangiales; family Streptosporangiaceae; genus Microbispora; species Microbispora corallina. The sequence goes on along the minus strand of NZ_BOOC01000003.1, from coordinate 318,086 downwards.
CCGCCCTCCGCACCCCGCCCGCCCCCGCCCGGCGTCAACCTCGTGAGGCCGTACGGCCCGGGCACGGGTGGCGGGGGGACGAACCTCCGCGGGATCGGTGCGGGAGGGGCCCGGACCGGCGACGGGCCGGTCCGGGCCACTCAGGTGATCTCGTCACAGCGGTGGAGCGATGGGCGGGCCGTACTGGACGGCGGTGAGCGTGTACTGGATCTGGCCCAGGCACGCCTCGTACTGACCCGCCCGGTACAGCCGCACCGCCTGGACCGCCAGTGGGACGATCCCGGCGAGCTGCGGCGCCTGCGGGAGGGATGCCTGCAGCCAGCCGAACATCCACTGGAGGGCGGCGGCGCACCGCGCCTGCGGCGGGTCGAACGGCCCCGGGACGCCCGGGACGGGCCCCGTCACCGGCCCCATCCCGGGGGCCGCCGGCGCACCGCCCATGAAAGCCGCGGCCGGCGGAGTCCCCAGGCCCATGGGAGCCATCGGTCCCATCGGGCCCATCGGACCCATCGGACCCATCGAGGCCGTCGCCATGTCCATCGATCCCATCGGGCCCATCGGGGTCGTCGCCATGCCGAGCGGACCCACCACCGGACCCATCGGACCCATCGGCGGCGTCATCGCGGGGCCCACACCCGGGTTCATCACCGGCCCTGTCGTCATCGCCATCGCCGGACCCGTCACCGGGTTCACGGAGTTCATGGCAGCGCCGGCTCCCCCCGCGACGGCTCCGGGCCACGACGGCCCTGCGCCCATCGAGTCCACCACGTGCCTCCGATCAGAATCCGGCACCGGCCGGCACCGGGGACTGCTGCTGGACCTGCTGGTGCATCTGGGCGGCGTGCGCCTGGGGCACCTGCTGGCCGTACTGGCCGTACTGGCCGTACTGCTGGGCCGCGAGCTGCTGGGCCAGCTGCATGCTCAGCGGGCTCTGGCCGGCCTGCTGCCCATACGGGGTGCCGTAGGCGGTCGCGTACGGGGTCGCGTAGTGACCCTGGCCGTACTGGGCCGCGTACGGCGTCGCGTACTGCGCCGCGTAGTGGGCCTGGGCGTACGGCTGCTGGGCGTACGGCGTCGCGTACTGAGCGGCGTACGGGGTCCCGTACTGGCCCGCGTACTGGGCGGCGTACGGCGTGCCGTACTGGAGGGCGGCGAGCTGCTGGGCCGCCGCCTGCTGGGCCTGCTGCAGGGCCACAAGCTGCTGGATCTGCTGGGCGGCCTGCAGCGGGTGCACGGCCGCGGCGCCCAGGAGGCCCTGAACGCCCTGAATGCCCGGGACACCCTGGGCGGCCTGCAGGCCCTGGACACCGGGCACGCCGAACGCGCCGGTCATCCCGTTCACCCCGGTCAGCCCGGCCGCGGCGGTCAATCCGGCGACGCCGTTCAGGCCGTTGAGGCCCGCCATGCCGTTGAGGCCCGTCAGCCCGTTCAGCGCGGCCACGCCGGGCATGCCCTGGACGGCCTGCGGAGCCTGGATCGGCATGCCCGCCTGGATCTGCTGCTGGATCTGCTGCTGGATCTGCTGGTGCAGCACGCTCTCCAGGATCTGCCGGACGGCGGGAACGCCGTACCGGGCGCTGAGGCGGTTCACCTTCATCCAGAAGGTCACCGGGCTCACGACGTGCTCCTGCGGGAGGACCTGCTCCTCCTGCCCGGTCATCGCGCCGAACGGCACGGGCTGGCCGTACTGGAGCGTGGCCTGCGGCGCGAGCTGGAGCAGCCCGGACTGGGCGAGCTGCTGGGCCATCAGCTGGGCCACCTGGGGCTGGATCTGCTGGTACTGGACGATCTCGAGGATCTGCCGGGCGGCCGGAGCGCCGTACCGGACGGCCTGCCGCGCGACCTTGTGCCAGAAGGCGGCCGGGTTCACCAGGTGCTCCTGCGGGAGGATCTGCTCCTCCTGCTGGACCATCCCGCCGAAGGGCGTTACCTGCTGCTGGCCGAGGGCCTGTGGGATCTGGGCGAACTGCAGGGCGGAGATCGGGTGCTGGGAGCCGTAACCCAGCGAGGTCGCCACGGACATGGGGTGCATCGCTGTGAACGTCATGGTCACTCCTTCGAGCCCGGATAGGGATGGCTCATCGCCGTTGTGATTACATAACGTGACAGATCGGACGCGCAATGTGATGCACGTAATGCCTCTACCAGGACGTCTTGGCACAGGACGCCCGAAGCCCGGCGGCGCGGAGGTGACTCAGGGTGATGGGATACGGGTACGCCGACCGGAGGGAGCCCGGTGAACGACCTGCCCATCTGCGTGACCTGCGGCGTCCAGTACGCCGCCCCCCGGGACGACTGCCCGATCTGCGAGGACGAGCGCCAGTACGTCGGATGGGACGGCCAGCGCTGGACCTCGCTCGCCGCGCTGCGGGCGGCCGGGCACCGGGGCCGGGTCGAGGAGGAGGGCCCCGGCGTGGTCGGGATCGGCGCCGAGCCGCCCACCGCCATCGGCCAGCGGGCGCTGCTCGTGCGCACGCCGTCCGGCAACGTCCTGTGGGACATGATCAGCTACCTGGACGACGACCTGGTGCGGCAGGTCAGGGGCCTCGGCGGGGTCGACGCCATCGCGGTCAGCCACCCCCACTTCTACGGGAGCATGGTCGAGTGGGCGCACGCGTTCGACGCCCCGGTGTACGTCCACGCCGCCGACCGGCGGTGGGTGGGCCGGCCCGACGACGCGGTCGTGTTCTGGGAGGGCGACACCCGGGAGATCGGCGAGGGCCTCACGCTGATCAACGCGGGGGTCCACTTCGCGGGCGGCCAGGTGCTGCACCGCCGGACGGCGGACGGCGGGGCGCTGTTCTCCGGCGACATCCTCCAGGTCGTCCGCGACCGGCGCTGGGTCAGCTTCATGTACAGCTACCCCAACTACATCCCCGAGCGGCCGCGAACCGTCCGCCGGGCGCTCGCGCTGCTCCAGCCGTACCCCTTCGACCGGGTGTACGGCGCCTGGTGGCGGCTGGTGGTCGACGCGGACGGGAGCGAGGCCGTCCGGCGCTCGGCCGAGCGCTACCTGTCCTTCGCCATCGACGACGCCCCGGAGGGCGACCGCTGACCATCGAGTCGCGCATCCGACAGCTTCGACCTTCTTGACAATTATTATTGTCGGTGCCATGGTTGAGACATGTTGGACGTGGCGGTGATCGAGGATCCGGCGGCGGCAGAGGTGTCGCTGGATCCGGTGCGCGCGCGGCTGCTCGCCGAGCTGGCCGAGCCGGGATCGGCGACGATGCTGGCGGCGAAGGTGGGCCTGCCCCGCCAGAAGGTGAACTACCACCTCAGGGCGCTAGAGCGGCACGGCCTGGTCGAGCTCGTGGAGGAGCGGCGCAAGGGCAACGTGACCGAGCGGGTGATGCGGGCGACGGCGGCGTCGTTCGTCATTTCGCCGGTGGCGCTGTCGGCGGTGGCCCCCGACCCGGCGCGCGCGCCGGACCGGCTGTCGGCCCGGTGGCTGCTCGCGGTGGCGGCCCAGCTCGTCCGCGACGTGGGGGCGCTCATCAGCGGGGCGGACAAGGCCCGCAGGAAGGTGGCGACGTTCACGATCGACGGCGAGGTGCGCTTCGCCTCGGCCGCCGACCGGGCCGCCTTCGCCGAGGAGCTGGCGGCCGCCGTCGCCGGGCTGGTGAGCCGCTACCACGACGAGAGCGCCGAGGGCGGCCGCGCTCATCGCCTCATCGTCGCCGTCCATCCGAGCGTCCCCCGCGACCAGGCCGCCGGCGTCGCGACGCCGGGGGCCGCCAGCGAGACCGACACCGAGACCGAGACCGAGACGGGCCCGGACGCCGAGCCCCCCGTCGACCGCGAGGAGTCCTGACCATGCCCCACCCGTTCGAGCTGCGCAAGGAGATCGAGCTGGAGGCGACGCCCGAGGAGGTCTGGGCGGCGATCGCCACCGGGCCCGGGATCGACTCCTGGTTCATGGGCAGCAACCAGGTCGAGCCGCGGGAGGGCGGCCGGGGCGCGCTCGACCTGCTCGGCCACGTCCAGGGCTCCACCGTCACGGGATGGGAGCCGGGCAGCCGGTTCGCGCTCCGCAGCGACGAGGGGCCCGACGGCGCGTTCCTCGCGTTCGAGTACCTCATCGAGGGGCGCGAGGGCGGTAGCACGGTGCTGCGCCTGGTGCAGAACGGCTTCCTCGGCGACGACTGGGAGACCGAGTACGAGGCCATGCGCGTGGGCTGGGACATGTACCTGCACAAGCTGGCGCAGTACCTCACCCACTTCCGCGGCCGCACCGGCACGCCCGTCGCCGCGGTACGGCCGAAGGCCGGCGACGGAGACGAGATCTGGACCCGGATCACGGCCGCGCTCGGCCTGCCCGGCACGCCCGCCGAAGGCGACCGGGCGCGCCTGGAGGTGGACGGCCTGCCGCCCATGCAGGGCGTGGTCGACTACGCCGGGTTCCCCACCTTCCTCGGGGTGCGCACGGAGGACGGGCTCTACCGGTTCATCCACTCCGGCCCGCTGAGGGGCGACACCGTCGTCCTCGGCCACCACGTCTTCGGCGACGCGGATCCGGAGGAGCTGCGCAAGGCCTGGGACTCCTGGCTCGACGACGTCCTCGCCTGACCGCTCCACTTCACTCTCTCTGGCGTGCGGCCGGGGCACCGCTCCTCGGCCCCGCACGCGTTCGAGGCATTCCCACCCTTCGCTTCATTCACGACGAAAGGACACGGCCATGGCCGCCCCCGACCGCGAGTACACGATCACTGTCGTCCTCGACGCCCCCCGCGAGACGGTGTTCCGCGCGTGGACCGACCCCGAGAGCTTCACGCAGTGGTTCGGCCCGCGCGGGTTCACCACCCCGCTGCCGACCACCTCCCTCGACGTACGGCCCGGCGGCGCGTGGAGCGCCGTCCTGGTCTCCCCCGACGGCGCGAAGGCGCCGCTGGGCGGGGTCTACCACGAGGTGGCCGCGCCGGAGCGGCTGGTCTTCACCACCGGCGACCCCGACAACACCGAGGGCGCGCCGGCGTCGGTCGCCGCCGTCACCCTTGACGACCTGGGCGACGGCAGGACCGAGATGCGGTTCCACCAGGCCGGGTACAACACCGACGAGGCGCACGCCGAGGCCGCCAAGGCCGGCTGGCTGCAGTTCTTCGACCGGCTCGCCGAGCACGTCGCCGCGTCCTGATCCGGGGGGCGTCCCGAGCGCCCCTCAGGCCCAGATCGCGCAGGGCCGGCCGTCTCCGAGGTCCTCCGGGGGATCCGGCAGCGGCCGGGCGGCTCCCCGCGCGACCCGGCGCGCCGTCCACGCCGCGGCCGCCGCGTCCAACACGTCGTCCACTCCGGCGAACGCCCCCGCGGGCCCGAGGTCCCCCGCGACCTCGACGCCCTCCGCCGCCAGCAACTCCCGGCGCCGCTCCGCCCCCGCCCATGTGGACTTCGGGTACGGGAGCGGGGCGCCGGCCATCCGGGTGAACGACAGCTCCGGGTGCACCTCGACGACCCTCCTCGACGGCCCCGGCCGCCAGCGGTCGACGTCGAAGAGCTTGTCCCGCAGGCCGTACGCCTGGCGGGAGACGCCCTCGCCCGCCAGCCGCCGGTTGATCTCGACGGCGGCGGCGTGCGTGCCGGCCTCCAGGGCCGGGCGGACCGGCGTCATGAACAGCGACCGGCGGCGCGGTCCGAGCTCCGCGCGGGTGAGCACGTCCGCCGCGCGCCGGCCGCGCTCCGGCAGCCCGATCGGGATGTCGATCGCGACGACCTCGACCGGTCCTCCGGCCTCGGCCAGGCGGACCAGCTCGGCGATCCCCGTGGCGAACAGGGCGGTCACCGGGCCGTCCGCCAGGACGATCCCGATCCACCCGGCCGTGCAGCCGTCGACCCCGAGCACGCGCATGCCCCCCATGGTCCACGTGTTCCGCCTGTCGTGCGGGATGTCGCGGTGCACACCTCCGCCCGGTCGCGGGAGCGGGGGCACCGCCGCCGTTGCGGGCGCTTCGCAACAGCGGCGGAGGCGCTGGTGTCGAGATGCCGCAACGCGATTTCCGAGGCATCGTGGTGCCATGAGCCGGCCGCACCCCGACCACCACGCCTCCGAGAGCGACCACGGGCACCCCCACGGCCCGCGGCCCGGCCACGCCCACGCGGACGGCCATGCCCACGACCCCTCGCACGCCCATGCGTACGCCGAGGGCCACGCGCACGGGCCTGACCACGGGCCCGACCACGGGCACGGACATGGCCACGGGCACGGTATTGGGCACGGTCATGGGCACGGATACGGGCGCCGGGGTGGGCCGTTCGGATGGATCCGGGAGATGGTCCGGCCGCACTCGCACGAGGCGGCCGACAAGGTGGACGCGGCCATGGAGACCTCCTCGCGCGGCATGCGTGCGCTGTGGGTCGGTCTCGCGGGCCTGGGGGCGACCGCGCTGGTCCAAGCGGTGGTGGTCGCGCTGTCGGGGTCGGTGGCGCTGCTCGGCGACACGCTGCACAACGCCGCCGACGCGCTGACGGCCGTCCCCCTCGGTGTCGCCTTTCTGCTCGCGCGCCGCCCGCCGAACCGCCGCTACACCTACGGGTACGGCAGGGCGGAGGACCTGGCCGGGATCGTCGTCGTGCTGACGATCCTCGCGTCCTGTGTCGCCGCCGCGTACACGGCCGTGGACCGGCTGCTGCACCCGCAGCCGGTGACCGGGCTGTGGGCGGTCGCGGCGGCCGCGCTGGTCGGCTTCGCCGGCAACGAGGCGGTGGCCCGCTACCGGATCAGGATCGGCCGCGAGATCGGCTCGGCGGCGCTGGTGGCCGACGGGCTCCACGCGCGCACCGACGGCTTCACCTCGCTCGCGGTCCTCGCGGGAGCGGCCGGGACGGCGGCGGGCTGGGACCGGGCGGACCCCGTCGTCGGCCTGCTGATCACGGTCCCGATCCTCGCCGTGCTGCGGCAGGCGGCCCGCGAGGTGTACCGACGGCTGATGGACGCGGTCGACCCCGGCCTGGTCGACGCGGCCGAGGCGACGCTCCGGGGCACGCCCGGCGTGCTCGGCGTCGGGCAGGTCCGGCTGCGCTGGATCGGCCACCGGCTCCGGGCCGAGTGCGACGTCGTCGTCGACCCCGGCACGACCGTGGTCGAGGCGCACGCCGTGGCGGTCGAGGCCGAGCACGCGCTGATCCACGCGATCCCCCGCCTGACGGCCGCCCTCGTGCACGCCGATCCGCTTCCCGGCGACGGCGTCGACCACCACGCCGTCCTGGCCGACCACAGAACCGACCACAGAACCGACCACAGAACCGACCACAGAGCGGATCACTGGGCCGACCACAGAGCGGATCACAGAGCGGATCACAGAACCGACGACACAACCGGTCATGGAGGCGATCGCGGGGCCCGCCATGGCGCCGACCAGGGGCTCCGCATCAGGACGCGCCTCGGAACGGGCCAGACATCCGACCTTCTCACCGCCTCCGCGACGTTTTCCCGGCGCCGCCGAACCTGAAGACGTCCCGAATGGGGCTAGATTCGCTACGTGCCGACCACGAGGAAAACCCGGCGGATCACGATCGACGATGTGGCGCGTGCCACGGGCGTCTCCCGCCAGACGGTGTCGAGGGCCATCAACAACAAGACCGAGATCGACCCCGAGACCCGGCAGCGCATCCTGGAGGCCGCGCGTCTCATGGGCTACCGGCCGAGCCGTTTCGCCCGCGGCCTGGTCCGCCAGGACGTGACCACGCTCGGCCTGGTCATCGCCGACGTGCTCAACCCGTTCTTCCCCGAGGTCACGGCCGGCGTGCTCAAGGCGGCCGAGCGCCGCGAGTGGCAGGTCGTGGTCTACAACACCGGCTCCCAGCGCCGCAAGGAGCTGGCCGTGGTCGACATGATCGCCGAGCAGGTGGACGTGTGCGTGGCGTTCCTCCTGCACGCCGAGGCGATCAACCGGGCCGTCGACATGAGCATGCCGATCGTGCTGCTCGACAAGGACGGCATGAACCCCTCGGTCCCGGGGGTGCGCATCGACTTCGACGCGGGCGTGCGGGAGGGCCTGGGCCACCTGATCGACCGGGGACATCGCCGGATCGCGATGCTGGACGACGAGGCCCGCATCTCCGCCGCCGCCCCCAACCCCAGGCGCGAGGTGTACCTGGAGTTGGCCTCCCGGCACGGCCTCCCGGTCGACGAGTCGTGGATCGAGCCCGCGGCGAACTCCGTGGCCGGCGGCGCCGCCGCCATGGAACGGCTGCTGGAGGTGCACCCGGACGTCACGGCCGTGTTCGCGTACAACGACCTGATCGCGATCGGCGCCCAGCGGACGGCCGTGCGGAGGGGTCTTCGGGTGCCGGACGACTGCGCGTTCCTCGGGTGCGACGGTCTCAGCCTGAGCGAGCTGGTCGAGCCGCCGCTCACGACGCTGCACATCGACAAGCCGCGCCTGGGCGAGCTCGCGGTGGAGCAGGCGGCGCAGCTGGTGGCCGGCGCGGAGCCCCACGAGGTGCCGGACTCCGTGGTCCGCCCCGAGCTGCTCCTGCGCGGCTCCACCTGACCGCCGAACACCTGACCCAGCACACCCGACCCCAGCACACCCCGTCACACCGAACCCCGGCCACTCCGAGCACTCCGCCACGCCGCGCACCCCGCCACGCCGAGCACCTGATCGCCCGGCCACCTGAAAGCCCGGCCGCCTGGTCCCGTCCGGCCGGGCGCCGACGGCGGGCCCGGCCGGACGGGGTCCGGGGATCGGACGGGGTCAGGACACGGTGATCCTGTCGAGGTCCGGTGCGTAGGCGGAGTCGTTGTAGATCTTCACGCTGTTCGCGCCGGCGTTGAGCGGGAGGCTCACGGTCGCGGTGACCGGCGTGTTCCAGTCGGTCCCGGTCAGCGAGGCCGTCACCGGGGCGCCGCCGTTCGCGCTGACCGAGAACGTGCGGGTGCCGTTCACGGTGCCCGCGATCGTGACCTGGCGTGACCCGGCCGCGGCCGCGCTCACGGTGAGCGTGACGTAGTTGGCCGTTCCGTTGCCGATGAAGCGGACCTTCTGCCCGCCCGAGCAGCCGGAGCACGAGGCGACCGCCGCCGCGCCGCTGAGCGCGCCGCCCTCCCCCTCGTACGACGAGGGGCCCGAGGTGGTGGGCCGGACGCGGATGAGCCGGGTCTCACCGGGGCGGAGGGTGGCGCTGTAGGAGCCGCTGACCGTGCCGCCGCTCGACCCCGACCACAGGTCGGTGACCTGGGCGCTGCCGGAGAAGCCGACCTGCGACCAGCTCACGCTCACGGTCGAGTTGCCGGAGGTGCCGGTGTTGAACAGCGCCACGATGTAGTCGCCGTTCGCCTCCCGCTTGCGCCAGACCTGGTTGACGCCGCTGCTGACGATCCGCTGGGCGGCCACGCCGTCCTGGTCGACCGCGATGAGCCGGGTGTTGGTCAGCATCGCGAGGTCGGTGGAGGTCAGGGCGGTCAGGTCGCTGCCGAGCAGGAGCGGCGAGGCCGCCATCGCCCACAGTGTCATCATCGAGCGGCGCTGGTCGGCGGTGAGGCCGATCTGGTCGCCGTTGCCGATCTCCAGGGAGTCGAGGTCGTTCCAGCCGCCCGGCCCGGCGTACTGCTGCCAGGACGCGGCCGAGCCGAAGCGGCTCGACACGTGCGACCAGTCGGTCAGCGGGAAGCCGCTGCCGTTGGCCCCCGGGCCGCAGTAGCACTCGACGTCCCCCTGCGTGCGCCAGCTGTTGGCCAGCCGCTGCCAGGTCGTGGCCTGCGCGATCGGCAGGTTGTTCGACAGCGCGAAGTTGATCGGCCGTCCGGTCTGGCGCAACGCCTTGTCCCAGGCCTCGACGTCGTCGACCGTCGAGGCGTCCACCCCGTCGATCTTGAGGTAGTCGACGCCCCAGGAGGCCATCTGGTCGGCCCACGAGTCGATGAACGCCTGCGCTCCCGGGTGGGAGTAGTTCAGGCGGTACATGTTCTTGCAGTTGTAGTTCTTCTCGGTGCGCGAGGTGTCGGCGATGTCCTGCGCGTGGTAGGAGGTGCCCTCGACGGGGGTGTTGCGGGTGACCGCGTTCTTCGCGATGCCGGGCGTGACGTAGAACCCGAACTTCAGGCCCTTGGAGTGCACGTAGTCGGCGAGTGCCTTGATCCCGCCGGGGAACTTCGCGGTGTCGACGGCCCAGCGGCCGTACGAGTCGACGACGAAGCCGTTGGAGTCGCACTTCTGGTAGAAGTCGTCGAGGTTGACGTACACGTACCCCAGGGCCGGCAGGCCGCTGCCGGCCAGGGCGTCGGCCTGGGCCTTGATCTTCGTCTCGTCCGGCCACCGGCGGACGAAGCTCCAGCTGCTCCACCCCATGGCGGGGCGGACGGACTGGCCGTTGTCGGAGGCCGAGGCGCTGGGGGCGGCGGCCACGGCGGCCACGGCGGCCGCGCCGGAGGCGGCGAGGGCGAGGGCCGCGAGGGCCGCGGCCGGCCACCGTCGTCGGACGTGTCTGGGCATGCGCTCTCCCGGAGCAGGGCGCGGCCGCCGCCTGGGTGCGCGGCCGCGCGGGGTGGGGGGAAGGTCGAGCATGACGCCGGGCCGTACGCGGCCGGGCGGAGGTTCCGGCCGCGCACGGCGGTCCCGGGCGTCAGGAAACGGTGATCTTGTCGAGGTCGGGCGCGTTCGCGGTGTCGTTGAAGAACCTCAGCGTGTTCGACCCCGCGTTGAGCGGCACGCCGACCGTCGCCGTCACGGGGGTGGCCCAGTCGGTGCCGGTGAGCGAGGCGGTGACCGCGGTCCCGCCGTTCGCGCTCACGGAGACCGTGCGGGTGCCGTCCACCGTGCCCGCGATCGTGATCTGCTTCGTCCCGGCCGTCGCGGCGTTCACCGTGAGCGTCAGGTAGTTGGCCGTGCCGTTGCCGATGTAGCGCACCTTCTGGCCGCCCGAGCAGCCCGTGCACGCGGCGACCGTGGCCTTGCCGCTGAGGGCCCCGGACTCGGCCTCGTACGACTGGGAGGACGAGCCGCCCGAGCCGGCGTACGAGCCGCCGATCCACGCCTCGTCGACGCGCCACCGCTCCGGGTTGCCGCTCGTCGCGTAGGTCGCGGTCACCTCGAGCCGTACGTGCCGCGTGGTGGTGGCGGGCAGGTCGACGAACTGGACGCCCCGGGCGTTCGGCAGCGTGCCGGTCTTGATCGGGCTGCCCCAGTTCGTCCCGTCGCTGCTGACGTACACGCGGTAGGTCGAGGCCCGCGCGGACGCGGACTCGGGGTAGACGGTCGAGTCCTCGCGCTGGTTGATCCCGATGTACTGCACGCGCTTGGCCGAGCCGAGGTCGAAGCGGAGCGACACGGGGGTGGTGTTGTTGCTGTCCCAGTAGGTCAGGTAGTCGCCGTCGCCGGCCGCGGACGCGGCGTGGCCGCTCGCCGAGGCGCTGGCGCTCATCGTGACGCCGGAGGTGTAGATCCCCTCACGCCCGCTGCTGGTCACCTTGAACACGGTGTCGTACTGGTCCCAGCTCGACACGCCGCTGATCGTCAGCGTGCCGTTCGCCTGGCTGAACGGCACGGCCGCGCCGGTGCGGAGGTTGGTCACGCCGGTGATGCGGTAGCCGTTGTCGCGGATCTGCAGCGTGCTGCCGGACGGCGGGGTGATCACGTGGATGTAGTGCAGGTTCGGGTTGGTCCTGCTGATCGTGGTGACCCCGTGGGCTCCGTTGTTCCAGAAGCCGGGCTTCAGGCCGCCGTACATGTAGCCGCCGCCCTCGGTGCCGTTCAGGGACTCCCAGATGGCGTTGAGATAGGTGTTGGCGAAGTTGTTGAAGTTGACCTGCTGGGTGGGGAACTTGCCGTTGACCATGGCGGTCTCGGCCATCAGCGCCTTCACCGACGACCCGGCGTTGGTGATGAGCCGGCCCAGCGTGAGCGCGTAGTCGACGGCCGAGTCCGACCCGCCGTACCACCACGGGCCGCTCGACGGCAGCTTGAAGTCGGCCTCGATCAGCCGGGGCGCCGCCGTGTAGACCGCCTGCGGGTAGTCGTACGCCGGGGTCATGCCGGTCTTCTGCTCGTTGCTGATCATGTCCATGATCGGCGTGTCCTCGTTGTTGTTCGACAGCGTCATGTCCGGCCGGTCCTGCCGGATGCGTTCGTAGAGCCCGTGGCTCTCCCAGTACGCGTTGTCGTTGTCGATCCAGAACCCGGCGAGCTTGGGGTAGCGCTGCATGACCTCGACGAAGTTGTCGTAGCTGAACTCGCCGAACCCGTCGCGGGTGGTGAGGTCCACGGTGTGGCCCTTGTAGCTGGAGTAGGCCGAGGAGTCGAGCCACTCGTGGCCGCCCTCGTCGTGCCACTGCGGGTCGTCGGTCATGTAGTTGATGACCTTGAGACCGGCGGCGTCGGCGGCGTCGATCAGCTCGCCGAGGAAGTCCCGCTTCGTGCTGCACGAGCCGGGGATGGCGGACGGCCAGGGCCGGGAGTAGCCGAGCCTGCTGTGGAATGCGGCGAGCACGATGTACTGCGCGTGCAGCTTCTTCGCCTCGTTGACCCAGTAGGTCGCGTTCCAGCCGCCGCTCGTCACCGCGTTCTCCCAGGCGCTGCAGCTCGTGTAGCCGGGCGAGGTGCGCATGCCCCAGTGCAGGAACAGGCCCGCGACCGAGTTGCGCAGGAACGCCTGGCGGGGGTGCTGCAGCTCGGCCCGCGCGGGGGACGCGAGCGTCATCGTCAGGAGGAGGGACGCGATCGCGGCGACGATCGTGCCCGCCCGCCTCCTCCGTGGTGCCGTCTTCGGCATGTCGGCTCCTTTGGCCGTCAAGGTCGTGCTGGTGGTGACCTGCGGAAGGGATACGGCCGCCGCGCCCGCACGCGGCCCGGTGAACGGCCGAGGTGTCCGCCTCGTCGGCGGTACGGGGGTGCCGGAGGGCCTCGGAGGGGGACGGCCCGGGGAACCGGCGCGGTCCCGTGAGCGCTCACGGACCGGTGGCCGCGCGGAGGTCCGCGCAGCGGGGCGTCACGTGGGTGCCCGCGCCCTGCCCGGTTCCATCGGTCTCCCTTCGGAGCCTTCGGCGTCGAGATCCTCTCGCAAAGATTGGATCTCTGGACTGTGATCCCACAAAAGGGAACACCTGTCAACGCCCTCAAGACGCTGGAACGATGGAACAGACGTAACAACCCGGAAACGCCGCAGCCCGGACGGGGCACCCTACAGGGCCGGAGTTGATGCGGAATCGCGGGAGAACGTGGGGTTTTGTGTCCAACTTTGATCGATCGCCACCCACCGCGCGGACCGGGGCGGGCGGGGAAGCCGGACGCGCCTAATCGTGTCGATACATCGGACGTCTGGTTCTTCGGATGGCCCGACCCCGAAGTGCGCCACCCTCGCCGCGCACGCCCTCGGTCAGGACGTGCCGGCGCCGGCGGCCACGCATGCCGCGGCGGCCCCGAAGCGCGCGCCGATCCGATTCTGACGAGCGCGGATCGGGCGCTGCCGTGCGCGCGGACGGGGTCAGGACCGGGGCACGGCGGCCAGACGCGTCACCGCGTCGCGGACGAGCGCGCGGACCTCGGCAGCGTCGTCGAGGTCGGCCCCCACCACGATGCCGTCCCGCAGCATGACGAGCATCCCCGCGGTGGGGTCGGGGTCGGGGTGGCCCGTCGCGGCGAGCAGGTCCCGCACCAGCCCCCTGAACCAGGCGCGGTGCGCGGCCACCACCTGCCGCACGGGATGGGCGGGGTCGGGGTACTCCACCGAGGCGTTGACGAACGCGCAGCCCCGGAAGCCCGGCCCGCAGCCGATCTCCCCCACCGCCTCGAACACCGCGACCAGCCTCTCCTCCGCGGGCCCCTCGGCCGAACGGAGCCCATCGGCCAGGCCGCGCTGGAGGTCGCTCTGCTCCTTCAAATAGGCGCAGACCAGGTCGTCCTTCGCCGGGAAGTGGTGATAGAAGGTCGCCTTGGCCACACCGGCCTCGGCGATGATCCGGTCGACGCCCACGGCGCGGATGCCCTCGCCGTAGAACAGGTTTCGCGCGGTGTCGAGGATGCGCCGCCGGGCGGGCGGGGCGGCCCGGCGCTCGGGCGCGGCGGTAGTGGTCATGAGTTGACTTTACCAGACAGGTCTGTCTAGGCTCGGGACCAACGGAGACAGACAGGTCTGTCCAGTAAGGAGCACCCCGATGAGCGCCATGTACACCGCGATCGCCACCGCCTCCGGCCGGGAGGGCCGGGCCGTCTCCTCCGACGGCAAGCTCGACCTGGTGCTGGACCGCCCCGTCGAGCTGGGCGGCAAGGGCGAGGGCACCAACCCCGAGCAGTTGTTCGCCGCTGGGTACTCCGCCTGCTTCGCGAGCGCGCTGGCCCTCGTGGCCTCGCGGGCCAAGCTCGACCTGTCGGACGCGTCCGTGACCGCCGAGGTCGGGCTCGGCCCCTCGGGCACGGGCGGCTTCGCCCTCTCGGTGACGCTCCGGGTGGAACTGCCCGACCACATCTCCCCCGAAGAGGGCCGCAAGGCGGTCGAGGAGGCCCACCAGGTCTGCCCGTACTCGAACGCCACCCGCGGCAACATCCCCGTCGAGCTGGTGATCGAGTAGCGACGGTTGCGGAGGCCGCCCCCGTTCGCCACAGTTGTGGTGCCGGCGGGCGGCCGCCGGCGGAGCCCGGCCGGGGCCCCACGACGGCGGGATCTCCGGCGCGACTGGAGGACGCCGATGACCGACCCGCTGATCAGGAGGCACCGGACCGCGGACGCCGCGGTCACGCTCACCCGCGGCGGCGTGCCACTGGCCGGGCGGGAGGTGGTCGTCGCGCAGCGCGACCACGCCTTCCTGTTCGGATGCACCGGTTTCGAGTTCATCCCGCTGGCGAACGGCGACGACCCGGAGCCGGAACGGGCCGAGCGCCTGGCCGACCTGTGGGCCGGCCTGTTCAACTTCGCCACGCTGCCCTTCTACTGGGCCGGCTTCGAGCCCGTCCGGGGCCGGCCGGACACGGCGCGGCTCAGCGCGGCGGCCCGGTGGTTCGCCGACCGGGGATGCCTGGTCAAGGGACACCCGCTGGCCTGGCACACCGAGACCGCCCCCTGGCTGCTGGACCTGCCGAACGCCGACATCGCCCGTGAGCAGGCGGCCCGGATCCGGCGCGAGGTGCGCGACTTCTCCGGGCTGATCGACATGTGGGACGTCGTCAACGAGGTCGTCATCATGCCGATCTTCGACAAGTACGACAACGGCCTCACCCGGATCTGCCGGGAGATGGGCCGGATCCCGATGGTCAGGATGGTCGTCGACGCCGCCCGCGAGACGGCCCCCGGCGCCACGCTGCTGCTCAACGACTTCGACATGTCCGCCGCGTACGAGTGCCTGATCGAGGGCGTCCTGGAGGCGGGCGTGAAGATCGACGCGCTCGGCCTGCAGAGCCACATGCACCAGGGCTACTGGGGCGAGGAGCGGACGCGTGACGTCCTCGACCGGTTCGCCCGGTACGGGCTGCCGATCCACTTCACCGAGACGACGATCCTGTCCGGCCACCTCATGCCCGCGGACATCGAGGACCTGAACGACTACCAGATCCCCGAGTGGCCCTCGACCCCCGAAGGCGAGGCCCGCCAGGCGGACGAGGTGGTCCGCCACTACACGACGCTGCTGTCGCATCCCTCGGTCGAGGCGGTGACGTACTGGGGCCTCCAGGACGGCGGCTGGCTCGGGGCGCCCGGCGGGTTCGTACGGGCCGACGGCACGCCCAAGCCGTCGTACGAGGCGCTGCACGGGCTGGTGAAGGGCGAGTGGTGGGTGCCGCCCACGACGACGGCGACCGACGCCGAGGGGCGCATCCGGTTCTCGGGCTTCCTCGGCGAGTACGAGGTGGCCGTCGAGGGCGAGACCGCGACGTTCCGGCTGGAGGAGCCCGGCGCGGCCGACGTCCACGTGGCCCTGTGAGCGGCCGTCGCCGCGGATCCTAGGGCGGCGGGTCGCCGGGCATGCCCAGGTGGCGGTGGATCATGAGGTGCATGTTGCGCCGGAACCGCCGCAGGCTCCGGGGGTCGGACGGCCCGTGGACCTCCCCGTCGGCCTCCAGGACGCCCGCCAGCACGTACCCGTGCACGCACCAGATAACGGTCCACAACGTGTACTCGATGTCGATGTCGACGTCCCCCAGCAGGCTGTGCACCGACTTGCCCATCATCGCGGTGAGCGGCTGGACGTACTCCGACTCGAGCTCCGCGACGTCGGCCGCGTCCATCAGCCAGCGGTGCATCCACAGGGCCACGATGTCGGGGTTGTGGACGTAGAAGTCCAGGTAGCGGTCGAGGAGCCGGTGGATGTCCCCCGTCTGCTCGAACTCCTGGGCCGCCGGTTCGAGCGCGGCTCGCTCGTTCTGGAACGCCCGGTCCATCACCGTGAGGTAGATCTCCCGCTTCGTGCCCACCCGCGCGGTCACCGTGGGGACGTCGAGACCGGCCGCCTCGGCGATCTGGCGGATGGACGTGCCGTCGTAGCCGAGAGCCGCGAAGAGCCGGCGGGCGACCCCCAGGATGACCTCGGACTGCTCGCCGTGGTCCTGTGGTGCCATGTGATGGCGCTACCCCCGGCCGTGGCCCCTCAATCTGTGACCCCACGCGCCGTGAGGGGTGCGGGCGGTGTGAGAGGCTCGGTCCCGTGGACGAGGTGACGGCCGCGACCCGGCGGGCCCTGCACGGCGTGGCGGAACTGCTCCTCGCCGGGCCGCAGTACCGGCGCAGCGGGACGATCCGGCTGCGTGTCGTGCCCGGCGGCTTCGGCACGGTCGCCGAGCCCGATCTGCGGGTGGAGGGCGCGGTCCTGGTCGCCGGCGATCGCCGCCTGCCCCTCGCGGGCACGTACGCCGAGCTGGGTGCGGCGGCCGGCGTGGACCCCGGCGCGCCCGAGGGCCTCTACCACGACGGCTCCGGCGCGGCTCCCGGCGACGAGATCACTGTGGACGCCGCCGCGGCCGCGCGGCTGGCCGAGAGCCTCGCGATCGGCGAGGAGGCGCTGCTCGCGTTCGCCCCCGGCCTCACACCGGTCCTGTGGCCGGAGCACTTCGACCTCGCCGTCACCCTCGACGAGGTCAACTACGGGATCTCGCCCGGCGACGGACACCTCCCCGAGCCGTACGCGTACGTCGGCCCCTGGACGCCCCGCACCGGGCCGTTCTGGAACGCGCCCTTCGGCGCCTCGCGCCCGCTCCGCGAGCTCGGCGGCGCGCAGGCCGTACGGGCCTTCTTCGAGCAGGGCCGCACGGCCTGACCCTCGCGCCTGGGAACGCCAGGTGACAGACATGTCGTACGAGGGTAACGATGCGATTTCGCCCCGTGTCGGGGTAACCCGGTGGAACGCACCAACCGTCCCACCAACGTACGGAGTGTCATTAGCCTCAGGAGTACCCATGGGCAGCATCCGTGTCATCCGATTAGCCGTCGTCCTGCTGGTCGCCGGCATCAGCTGGACCGTTCCAGACCTCGCGGACGCCTCCACCGCTCCCCCGCCGATCAAGGCGCGCACCTTCCACGGCGAGGGCGACGACGTCGTACGGGTGCCGTCGACCAAGCTCCGCGGCATCGCCGTCATCCGGCACAGCGGCGAGTCGAACTTCGCGGTCTGGAGCATCCAGCCCTCCGGCAAGGACAACGACCTCCTCGTCAACCGCATCGGCGACTACTCCGGGACCGTCGTCGTGAACACCTACACCGACCTGAAGACGGCCGGATTCACGATCGAGGCCGACGGGGCCTGGTCGCTCAGGTTCGCCCCCATCTCGTACGCCCCGCTCTGGAAGCACCTCACCGAGAAGGGCCTCGGCGACGCGGTCCTCAAGCTGGCCGCGCCCACCAAGGGTCTGCACACCCTGCGGTACGCCCATGGCGGGACGAGCACCTTCGTCGTCTACGCCCTGCCGCCGTCCGGGGCCCCCGGCCTCCTCGTCAACAAGATCGGGCACGTCTCCGGCAAGGTCGTCGTCCCGGCGGGCACCCGCTACGTCTCGGTCCTTGCCGACGGGAAGTGGACCCTGACCAGGAAGTGACGCACGGCGTCCGCGGGACCGCGCGGGAGCGGCGGCACAGGGGCCTGTCGTTCCCGCGCCCGGGACGCCCTCGCCCGTCACGGTTCTCCGCGCCGATCGCCGTCCACGCGCGACGTGCCGTGAAACGTTCACCGGGCCGGCTACGCGGCCGGTCCGCCACCGGACACGACGGCGGCCCGGTGGGAGCTCTTCTCCCAGGTGGCAGGCCGGCCGCGCGCTCGTACCGCATCGCGAGGGGGCGGGACGGGCACTGGCGCCCCGTCAGGGCCGGGGCGTACAGTCCGAGGCGCTCCACCGCATCCGGGCACGTCCGGACCGGCGTGACGAAGAACTGTGACGCCCGACGGCGACGACGCTCACAGGAGACGTGTGATGACGCCCGCTCGCCCGGCCGTTCGCCGCAGCCCCGGCAGTGCTCGCCGCAGCCCCGGTAGTGCTCGCCGCGACGCCGGCAGTGCTCGCGGCGCTCGCGGCGCCGCGGCCCGCAGGGCCGTGATCGAAGCGCGGGATCGTTCCCGGCAACGGTGGATTCTCCTCTGCATCGTCGCGGCGGCCTTCGCCGTGCACGCCAACGGCATCGGCAACGGTTTCATCTATTTCGACGATCCCGAGAGCGTGGTGGACAACGCGTCCATCCGGGAACTCAGCTGGGCCAATGTCGGCCACTGGTTCACCACGCCGCTGCAGTTCATGTACACGCCGCTGGTGAACCTGTCGTACGCCGTCGACCACCTGTTCGGTCAGGGTGCGATGGGCATGTACCACTTCACCAATCTGGTGCTGCACCTCGCCAACGTGGTGATGGCGTTCCTGCTGGTCCGCGGGCTGACCGGGCGTGCCTTCCCGGCCTGCTTCACGGCCGCCGCGTTCGCGATCCATCCCATGAACGTGGACACGGTCGCCTGGATCTCGGCCCGCAGCACCCTGCTGGCCACGCTCTTCTCGCTGGCCGCGCTCCTGGCCTACCTACGTCACCTGACGTCACGACGGTGGCAGCCGCTGGCCTGGTCCGTGGTCCTCTTCGCGCTGGCCACGCTGTCGAAGTCGACCGCGGTCGCGCTGCCCCTGGTGATGTTCCTCGTCGACTACCTCCAGGGCCGCGCCCCGAGCCGGAGACTGGTCCTGGAGAAGATCCCGTTCTTCGCCGTCGCCGCGGGCGCAGGGCTGGTCGCGCTGGCCATGCGACAGGACGTGGTCCCGCCACACGGCTACACCGTCCTCGACCGGGTCGTCGTGGCCAGCTCGGCGCTGGCCGACTATCTGGTGCAGCTGGTCTACCCGTTCCACCTGGCCCTCGCCTACGAGTACCCGGGCACGCCGCTCCCGTGGTACCTCTACCTGTCTCCGCTCCTGCTCGCGGCCGTGGCCGCCGCGCTGGTAGCGATCAGGTCGTCCCGCAAGGTCGTGGTGTTCGGACTGGGCTTCTTCGCGATCACTGTCGCGCCGACCCAGGCGGTCCTCCTCATCGACAACTACCACGCGAACAGGTACGTCTACCTGCCCTATCTCGGCCTGTTCCTCATCGCGGGCCACTTCGCGGACAGGGCGCTCAGCCAGTGGAACGGCATGCCCCGGATCGGGGTGATCGCGGCGATGGCGGTGTTCGCCGTGCTGTTCGCCACGCTGACGGTCGTCCGGAACACGGCCTGGCAGAACACCGAGACCATCATGAGCGACGCCATCGCCAAGGAACCCGGGGTGGCGTTCGTGCACAACAGCCGAGGTATCGCCAGGTTCCGCGACGGCGACTACGCGGGGGCCACGACGGATTTCCAGCGCACCATCGCGCTCGACCCGGACTTCGTGCTGGCCTACCACTACCTGGGCATGACCAAGTACAACAAGGGCGACTACGCGGGGGCGCTCGGCGACCTCGACTACGAGGTGTCGCGGCTTCCGACCTTCGGAGCAGGTTACAGCGAGCGCGGCAAGACGAAGATCGCCCTGAAGGACTACCGGGGCGCCTACACCGACCTCTCCACAGCCCTCACGTACGACCCGCAACTGGTCGAGGCGTACTACTTCCGGGGTGTCGCGGAGATCGAGCTGGGCAACCCGCAGGGGGCGCGATCCGACCTGGACACGGCGATCGGGCTGTTCCCGCAGTACGCCGACGCCTACTACCGGCGCGGCCTGGCGAAATCCCGGCTGGGTGACGCCGGCGGGGCCTGCGCCGACTGGAACACGGCGGTGTCCCTCGGCCAGTCCGACGCGGGCAGATCCATAGCCGACGCCCACTGCTCCGGCTGACTCGGCGCCGGGAGCCGCGAGGGTCCCCGCCGTTCCCGGGAGCGTCAGCGGCGGTGCAGGGTGAACCAGAACGTGGGCACGGAGTTGGTCCCGGGTGTGACGTCGGTGAGGTCCCAGCCGGAGAAGCGGGCGCGCAGTTCGTCCGCGGTGACCCCGCTGATGCCGTCGGCGAACGACTCCGGGCCGTACCCGAACATCAGCAGGCGCGCCCCCGGCGCGGCCCGCCGGGTGACCCCGTCGGCGTAGGCGTCCCGGCGGTGGCCGGGGATGCCGCAGTAGCAGCTCAGGTCGAAGAACAGACTGAACCGCCCGGTCACCGCGAGCTCGTCCAGCCGGGTGACGTCGCCGTGCAGCAACTGCGGCCGTACGCCCGCCGCCTCGGCCTTGTCCCGCGCCTGCCGGATCGCGCGGCCGATCAAATCGACGCCGACGACGTCCCAGCCGTTCCGGGCGAGGTAGACGGCGTTCGTTCCGGTGCCGCAGCCCAGTTCGAGCGCGCGTCCCGGCGGCAGCGCCTGCGCCCCCTCGACCGTCTCCACGAGTTCGGGAGCCGGGATGCCGCTGTCCCACGGCGGCCGGCCGGACAGGTAGTAGAGCTGAAGCATGCGTTTGACGGCCAGTTCGGCGCCACGCTCGGAACTCCTCCCCCTGCTGGTCAGCCGCCAGGCCATCTGTGCCAGGTTCATTCGCTTCCTCCGGTTCCGATCCGCGGATTCGACCCACCGGAGATGTTCCTGCGCCGCCGTCCCCCTGTCGTCGGCCGGCGGAATACGCTCCCGCCTAACGTCCGGGGCGCATCGGGCCCGCCGCCTACGACCGACGACGTATGCGGTGTCGGGCCTTACCTCAGCCACTCAAGGACGGAGCCTTCGGCTTCCTGATCAGCCCGGAGCCGGGGTTTCGAGCGGAGGCGGAGAAGACCACGGACGAGGTGGTACACAGCGGCGAGGACAACGGCCGCGATGAGACCGCAGACGAACAGTGCGCCGCCGAGAACGGCCAGCGAACGAAGCACTTCGTAAGCGAGCCCAAGGAATATGCCGAAGGAGGACACAACCACTCCCAGCTTTTCGCGGGACCGGCCTCCGAGCGTAACCACGTGATCATTTCCGGACAAGAACGGCCTAGGATCGTGGCATGGAGAGCCGGAGCAGCGATCGCGCCGGAGAGGTCCGGGACATCGTCGCCGCTCAGCTGCCCCGCTGTCGGATCGACTCAGTGGACCTGCTGGGGGCGGGTCAGGACAACACCGCCTACGAGGTCGACGGCGAGCTGATCGTCCGATTCAGCGACGAGCCCGATCCGCAGCGCCGGGCCGCGAAGGTGAACGACGAGGCCGAACTGCTCGCCGCCGTCGCGGCCATCTCGCCCCTGCCCGTCCCCGAGCCGGCCTTCACCGTCGCCGAGCGGGGCTGCCTGGCGTACGTCAAAATCCCCGGCGTGCCGCTGATCGACCTCCCGTTGCCGCAACGATCGGCGCACAGCATGTCGATAGCCGCCGCGCTCGGCGAGCTGCTCTCCGTACTCCACCGCGCTCCACTCGCCCGGATGGCCGAGCTGGTGGACGCGGACGACCAGCCGAACGCGGTGTGGCTGGCCGAAGCCGCGGAGATGTACGACACCCTCGCCTCGTGGGTGCCGGCAGCGCATCGCCCGGCCGTGGAGGCGTTCCTCGCCACGCCACCGCCGGCGGACGGACAGGAACTGGTGTTCTCCCACAACGACCTGGGCATCGAGCATGTCCTCGTCGACCCGGACACCGGGAAGGTGACCGGCATCATCGACTGGAGCGACGCCGCGATCGTCGATCCGGCCTACGACTTCGGCCTCATCTGCCGCGACCTCGGCCCCCAGGCCGTCCGCGTCGCCCTGCGCGACTACCACGCCGACCCGCACGAGATCGAGGCGATCAGCACCCGGGCCGTCTTCTACGCCCGGTGCAGCGTCCTGGAGGACCTGGCCTACGGAGTAGAAACAGGGCACCGCAAATACCTCGACAACGGCCTCGCCGCACTGCAGTGGCTGTATCCGGCCCAGCCGGACTGACGATCCCACGCCGGCGGCAAAGGCTGTCGCTCAGGTGGCCGACGAGGGCTGAGCGCGCGCCATCGGTAGGCGTGGAAAGCGGGCCGCCCGGCAACCGGGCGGCCCGCACGATCTCGGGGTAACGGGGTCAGAACTTGCCGGCTTCGACGTCGGCGAGCGTCACCCGGGAGTTGTGGTAGTAGTACGTGCTGGACGGCATGTCCGGCACGCTGCTGGTCAACGCGACAGGATGGCCGGTGCCGGCGTTGATGACCAGCTTCTCCTCGGTCTTCCCGCCGGTCGTGGGCCAGCTGTCCACCAGCGTGAGCGTGGGCTCTCCGGCGGTGGTGGTCTTCGTGACCTTGACCTTCGGCATCGTCGCCATGATGCGGAGTACGCCGGCCCGGACCTGGGGGTTCTCCGGCGCCGCGAGCAGGGCGTCGATCGCGTTCGTCCAGATGTGGTTGTCGGTGATGTCCTTCTGCTGCTGGGCCGTCAGTGGCTTCGGCGGCACGTACTTCTCGCCCCGCGCCTTGGCCAGGCCCTTGAGCTTCTCGATCTTGGTTCGTTCTCCCGACTTGGGATCCGTGCCCGGAGCGAGGTTGGAAACGGCCATCCGGGCGCGCGCGGTGTCGATGTCGCCCTTCACGGCGTAGAGCGCCGCCGCTATGTCGCGCTTGAACATGTCGTCACCGCCGTCCTTCCGGACGACGGCACGCCGCAGGGCTCTCTTGTCGTTCCCCCAGTAGTAGGTGCCGTCGTCGGTGAACAGCCCTATGCCGTGGTCGTTGCTCAGCTCGTCACTGGTCGGCGACTCGTTGCGGATCTCCAGCGTCGCGTCGCCCGGCACGTGGGCTTGCAGGGGCGTGATGGCCGCGGCCAGCTCGGCCAGGATGTGGTTCCCTGCTGCCGGCGCCGCTGTCGCGAGGGGCTGGGCGGGCGTCGACGCGGACGGGACGACCAGCGCCGCGGCCGCGGCCGCGGCGACAAGGCCGGCGGCGCTGAGGCCCATCGTCCGGCGCATGCCCCACCGGGCCCGCCGACGGGACGCGGTTCTCGTTTCCGGCGCCCCTTCCACGGCCAGCGCCGCCCGTAGAACGGCCCTGGCCTCCTCGAAGGCGTGCGGCCGCACCGGCTCGGTGTCCCTCAGGTCCCTCAACAGGTCCATCTCGTCGATCATCAGTTGGCCTCTTTTATCGTGTTGTGATCGGTCAGCAGCGCGGCCATCCCCGGCGCGTTCCGCAATGCCATGCGCGCCTCGTGCAGGTAACGGCGCGCGGTCCCCGGCGGTACGCCGATCGCCCGCCCCGCGTCGGCGACGGTCAGGTCCTCCCAGGCCACCAGGGTCAAGATCTCCCGCTGCTGCGGCCGGAGCAGCGCCAGGGCCTGCCGGAGCACCGACTCGACGTCGACGCGGCTGTCCACGGCGGCCCAGGGGTCCCAGCCGGACGCCCTGTCAGTGATGTCGGTGACGTCCGCCAGCGGCTCCTCGGTGTCCGGACGGGATCGCCAGTGCCGCCGGAGCGTGTTGTGTGCCACGCCGAACAGCCACGGGCGGGCGTCGGGAAAGGAGCGATCGTAGGCCGCCCGGGAGGTGAGCGCCGCCACCCACACCTCGCCGAGCAGGTCCTCGGCCAGATCGCGGCCGACCCGTCGCGCGAGGTAGGCCCCCACCGCTGCCTCGTGACGCCGGACCACCTCGACGAAGGCATCCTCATCGCCGTGGAGTGATCGGCCGATCAACTCCGCATCATCCGGATCCATGCCCCTCCTCGTTACTGGATCGCCTTACACCCAGCTATTGCCAACTGATGGGGCGAAGCGTTCAGCCTGGTCAGGGTCCTGTTGGCCGGGCCGGACGAGGGTGTCCTCCGAGTGAGCGGCCGGACCAGCCTCGCTGCCGAAGTTGCGACGGTATTCGTGAGCCACGAGAGGCCCGCTCACGACCCCACCGAACCTGGGGATATCGGCAGGTCAGCCTGGTTGAAGCAGTTTAAGGGCCCTCCACGGCGACGCCGCCGGCGCTCTGACCTCGGGGTCGTGCGCGGCCACGACGGACGTGCATGGGGGCCGGCCCCGCGTGCCGGAGCGGGCCGGTGCCGACGGGATCAGGCCGGTGTGGCGGAGAAGACGACCTGCTACTTCAACCTGCCGCCCGAGGTCGGCCGGACATGACATGCGGCACGTGGCGCCAGAACAGGCCGCTCGCCCCCCTGGTGAGGTAGCGGGAGGCGCCCTCGCGGGCGGCCGCGGCCGGCCAAGCGGCTACAGCTTCCTCATACTGCCGGTTTTCCGCTGCCATAGCTTTGGGTCTGGTGGTGTGTCTGAAGGACCGGGATTCGAAATGCATAACCAGCCAGCTGCGGGAGAGGTCGTCACCGAGACGTTCGATTACGACGGTGGTCGGCAGGTCACCGTGTACATCCCGCGAGATCCGCCCGAGGCAGTCGTGTTCGCCGGTGACGGTCAGTTGATCGCGCAATGGGGTGGAGTCCTTGAGGCAGCCGACGTACCGTCCACGATGATCGTCGGTGTACACCGCCTGGCCGATGAGACGCTGCGGCTCCATGAGTACTCACCGGGTTTTGACCAGGAACGGTTCGCGGCACACGAGCAGTTCTTCGTTGAGGACGTCCGCCGATGGGCGCGGTCGCAATTCGGAGTCGTGCTCCCCACCGAACGCAACGCGGTGTTCGGTGTCTCGGCGGGTGGAGAACTGGCGCTCGCGATGGGGCTTCGGCATCCGGACGTCTACGGTGCGGTTCTCTGCGCCTCGCCGGGCGCGGGTTTCCGGCCGCCTGGCGTGATGCCGAGTCCGATTCCGCGCGCGTACCTCGTTGCCGGCACACTGGAGCCTTTCTTCCTTGAGAACGCAACCCGGTGGGCGGTCGCGCTGCGCGATGCGGGTGCGGACGTTGTCATGACCGAGCGGGCCGGGTCGCACGGCGGTGCGTTCTGGCGTGACGAGTTCCCGCTGATGGTGGCATGGGCGTTTGGACCGTGAAGCCGACGAGCGGGACGCTAGATGGACTCGATCATGGCGAAGGTGACAGTCGGCTGATTGGTGGAAGGCCGCCAGTGCGGTGTGACGTCGCCGGGTGTTTTAGTAGTCCATCCCGGCCAGGGCGTTGTCGGTGATGACGCGCTCGATACGGGTGATGTGCCGGCGCTGCTATTCGGCGGGACGAGCCGACTCGACCTCCGGCGGGACGTCGGCAGCCTCACTCGCCTCTCCGGACTGTCCCACCTGGAGACGTCGTCCTTTGGCATCGCGGGGCACGCGCTGCGCCGACTCGAAGATCCCATAGGTGCAGGCAAGAGCGAGGAAGCCGGCGACCAGCGCTGCCGGCGGGCCCCACCATGGCCCCAGGCCGGCCAACCATAGTGCGAGATAACCAAGGGCCGGCGCGGCCACAAGCGCCATTCCGAGAGAAGTCAGGTCCCGCTTCGCGGAGTTGTACTGACGAAGAGCCCTGACTTCGTCCCCTATGAGTTCTAGCAGTTGGGTACGGGCATCGGAATCGGGCAGTTTCTCCAACACCTCAGCATCGTTCTTCAGCCGCTCCCGGATCACCCCCGGGCCTCGCGTCGCGGCGTACAGAGCCGTAAGCAGCGGAACGACGGCAGGGAGCGACTTCGCGACCAGATCGCCCCAATCCACGCTCATGATCGGTACTGTAATCGGCGCTGACGACCCAGATGCGCCAGTTCGACCAGGCCGAGTTCGTGCCATCGCGGGCCATGGACGCCACCCGGCATCCCAGGAAAGATCGCGTCATCGCCCGTCGCGGAGCGTGCGAATGTACCTCGCGGTGAGCGCGACGGCACGGTCTTCGTCGTGTGACAGATCCGCGAGGGCACGTGACGTCGTGGGGCCCGGGATGTCCGCGAGCGCCTGCGCCAGCCGCAGACGTACGGACGAGTCATCGGTGCCGTGGGCGAGGCGGCCGGCGAGCCCGGTGGCGATCTGGTCCGCCAGCGTGGGATCACTCGCCAGCGCGCTCAGCGCATCGGCCGCGTCGACGTCGTTCGTCCCCTCGACGATCATGTCGATGAGCGCCGGAACCGCGTCGGCCACTCCACGTGCCCCGAGCGCCAGAGCCGCGCACCGGCGGACCACGACGTCGGAGCTCGTGAGGGCCTCCCGCAGCACTGCGGTCGCCTCACCGTCCGGGATCTCGGCGATGGACTGGACGGCACGTCGCCGTACCTCGGCTGCCGGTGATCCGAGGCCCTCCGCCAGCAGCGCCACCGCGCCACCGCCCGATCGCGCCAGAGCCCATTGAAGGGCTCCGGCGACGTTCGGGTCCGCCTCGCTCAACGCGGCCTCGACCAGGGCTTCCACCGGAACCGGAGCCTCTTCGGCCGACGACAGGGCCGCGCGCTGGCGCTTTCCGGCACTGTCCGACCCCAGGGCCTGCAGGAGCGCCACGATCCGGAGGACGTCCTCCCAGTCGGCGGGTGCCGCGGCGCCGATCCGGCTCAGACGGGTGAGCAGTTCCGTCTCGGCCGCGATGCGTTCTCGGGTCTGGCGGATGAGGTCGCCGACGAGCTCCGAGGGCGTGAAGCCAGGATCGTCCAGGGCACGCCCGACTTCACGCAGCGACAGCCCCAATGACCGCAGGCTCTCGATATGGAAGATCCGCCGGATGTCCTCGCTGGAGTACTCCCGATAGCCGGCCTCGCTGCGACCCGTCGGCCGCACCAGGCCGAGCGATTCGTAATGCCGGAGCATCCGGGCGCTGACCCCGGACCGTCGTGCCACATCGCCGATCAACACCGCCTGTCACCCCTCCTGGCCGGCCGCGCCGAGGACTGAGACGCGCTTCGCCTCCTCGATCGCGAACTCGAATCCCGCATCGGGGTTGCGCAACAGCCGTTCCGTCGCGATCGCGTGCTGACGCACGCGAGGGTCGCGATTCGTCACCGCGGCGTGCAGGGTCGGCACGATCACCTCACCGAGCGCGACCAGCGCCCGGCTGAGGCTCAACTGCGTCTCACGCTCGCCGCGTCCGAGTTGTGTCGTCAACACCCCGGCCAATTCGGATTCTTCACCTTCGGGCACGAGTACGACCGCTGCCCGCCAGGCGCTGCGCGCCACCTCGTCGTCGCCGTCGGTCAGCAGCGCCCGCGTGATCGCGGACCACGCCTGCCGATCTCCGATCTTGGACAGCGTGTGCAACGCCTGGCTTCGCGCCTGCGCACGCTCCGAGCGAAGTTCGCCGACGAGCTTCGGAACCGTCATCGATGACGAATGGCGGGTGAGCGCCCACGTCAGCATGTCACGCACATAGAAATCGGGCTCGACCCCGCATCGTTCGATGAGCTTGTCGATGAACCGCGAATCCGGGGCCGTGCCGATCGCCAGCACCGCCTGTAGCCGCACCGACGAACTGGCGTCCTCCAGCCCTTGATGAACTCGCGACATGTTCGTGTCGTCTTCCGGCATGGTCATCGGAACCATCACCTCCTCGACCACAGTGAAGACCTTGTCACCGTGTCAAGGTCAAGCGAGGCTTTGCGATGGGATCACCAGGCAAGAACAGCGGGCGCGTCCCCGCCGCCAATTCTGCTGGACGACGACGAGTTCGCCTCTGGCGATCGGTCCGGCAGGTGGCTCCACGACCTCACGTCGCGGAGATCCCTCAGGTTCCACGCCTCTGCTCCGACGCACTTCACGCCCTGGCCGACGACCAGGCGTCCACCTCTCTCGGTAGTTCTCGCGGTATCGGCCGAGTCTGTACTGATCTTCAGTCGAGCGCTGCCACAAGCTCGGCGGTGGTGCAGACGGTAGCGATGCGCGGGAAGATGTAGTCGAAGGCGAACTCATGGGCGTGCGCGTCGAGTGCGGTGACCGCGTCCTCGGGCAAGATCACCTTGAAGCCGAACTCGTCGGCGAAACGCGCGGTCTGCTCGACGCCGAAGTTCGTGGCGATCCCGGTGATGATCAGAGTGTCGATGGCGTGCTCACGCAATGCCTCCTCCAGCCCCGTGTTGTGGAATGCGCCCCAGGTGCGCTTCACGATCTCCAGGTCGCCGAGCACCCCTTCCACCAGTTCGCTCCCAGGTGGCTGCTCCGCAACGCCTGGACGCTCGACCCGTACGGAGACGACGAGACCGCCTGCCTTTCGCACTGCGTCGGCCAGAGCGAGGGAGCGGGCGACCACGGCAGGTCCGGTATGGGGTGCCGTGGGCTGCTCGACGATGCGCGTCATCAGGTCGATAAGGATCAATGCAGTGCGACGGGGATCCAGTTTGTCCATGATCGGCATGGTAGCGATCCACATCGGCCATCGAGTCTGTGGACCCTGGACCGCGATCGCTGGGGGCCCGGCCGGGTGTCGTTAAGAACGGCATCACGGCGTGACTTTCGCAAGCTCCCGACAACGCGGATCTCAGCGCCAAGGACAGGTCGCCGCGCGAGATGGAGCACCACTTCGTCTCGCTGCTGTCGGACTCCGGCGTACCAGTGCTTGAGGGTATGTCCTTGCGCCGATCTTCTCCTTGCCGCAGACCATGCTGCACCAGGCCCTCATTGGTACAGCTGCATGGTGAATACCGATCGTGATATGTAGCCGAGATGATCAGAAGTGGGACAGCGTTGGGCGCCCTGGGCGCGTTGCTGGAGCGGTCGCTCGTACAGATCGCGGAGGCGTCAGCAGATGCACGCCTCTATGACCGGCGAACGATCCACACGGTCTCGGACGTGTGGGACAACAACACCTTCCCGTTGTTCCATGCCGCTACTGCCCTCACCTTTGTTGGGCGTGCGCGACGTGCCCGCGCTGCCCTCGCATGGATGGCCGATCTCGGATCGGAGCGGCGGAGTTGGATGGTCGAGCAGGCCACGGTGGCGGGGCACAAAATGCAACGCTTACTGCCGCCACCGCCGGCGGAGCCTCCTCACGTAAGGGACCATCGGGGACGGGTGAGGCCGTCGTCCACACCGCTGACGGCCGAGGCCGCACTCGCGCTCGGCACCGATTACGACCTGGGCGCCGCCGAGGTCCGTACCCTGCTGCTCGAACGTGTCGGCACCCGGCTGACCGGGTCTGTGGTCCTGGCCGCCCCGCGCCGCTACGACGCCGGCCTACCGGCGGGGGAACCGCCCGAGTTGTATCTGTGGTTGAAAGACGTCACTGACGCAGATTTCGACTCCGACGACCGGATGGGAGTCGCCATAGATTCCGGGACGGAGGGGATAACCATCAGTGTCGGCGCGAGCGGAAGACTGCGCGCCACCAGCGGGACCGCCTACCCCGATGACCGTGCCTGGCATCGTTCCACCGCCGGCCGGGCCGCCGACCAGCGGACTCCACCTCGCGAGGAGCACGCCAGCCGCGCACCTGAGCGACGGCGACCACAACCACAGGGTGCGGTCCTGGTCGCCGCCAGGATCTTGCACAGCGTCATGCTGGAGATCCGCATGGTCCGCTACGCCCACCTCGCCGATCGGATCCCTGTCCGGTTGCTCGCCAGCGCACTCGACGGCGCGGGTACGGACATCCTGGCCGCAGGCGCTCGCCGAGGCAGCCGCCGGGAGAAGGCATTCCGCAGCCTGGTCGAGAACTGGATCAAGAACGGCGACCCCGCGCTTACGCCCTGGTTCACAGATCAACTACGTCTCATCATGCGCGAGGAGCGACTTCCGGACACCACCAAAGCATGGATCGAAGGAATCATCGCACCAGGGGCGGCGCTCCCACACCTCGACGCGGCAGCGGCTCTCGACCTCGCCCTGGAGGGTGATCTCCGGTTTGCCAAGTACACGGCCGCACACAGCCGTTACGAGATACCGCGAGACTCCTCTGCCGTCGTAGTTCTAGCCCACCCGCCCACTGAGCAGGACTCACCGAATCAGCCATGGCGACTCCGCACTCTCAAGGTCGACGATGTAAGCCGGTTCCAGCTGCGGACCGATGCCTTCGACGGCCCACTCGGATTGCGAACAACCGGGGAGACATCGAGGGTGGAGTCCCTGGTCCTCGGCCGCGACGCCCTGGATGTTTGCGGGAGGAAAGCTCAGCCTTGATGCGTCAGGTCAAGCACGCTCCCACGCCAGCCCTGATTCGGCCGCGCCCGAGACGAGGCCCGTCCACATGAGGCCGTCAACGCGAAACAGTTGAATAGTGCCGGCTATGTCGAATCCGGCCGGGGGGCCATCAGCCTGGTAAGGCTTTCAGGATCACACGCTCTGGGCTGGGAAATGCTGACCTGGACGTATGGCGGTCGTACGACCGCGAGTCCCGGTGACGGCCCACGAGGATGCCGTACTGGCGTTGGTCTCTCGAGTGGTGCCCGGGGCCGCTCGTTCATTATCAGCTTACGTGTGTGGGCGAGCTGAGCTGGGTCCCACTCAGCACCGGCTGGCAGACAACCTGGTTAGGGCGTCGTCGGATGGGGTGCCGGGCTCGGCATGCGCGACAAAGAGTCGCTGGCCGGGAGCACCGTCGATGGAGAACGTCGCATGCCAGAGAGTCAGATCGCCGACGCGATCATGGTGGTAGCGCCCAATCTCATGCGGTCTGACTTGTATGTCATGGCTTTCCCATATTCGGCGAAAGTCCTCGCTTGCTAGCGATAGCTCCTCCACCAGGGCGAGAACCGATGGGTCGTCGAGGTCTGCACCGACCGCAGCGCGCATATGGGCGACCTTGAACCGTGCCTCCTGTTCCCAGTCGAGGAAGAATTCGCGTGACGCCGGGTTGAGGAAGGTCAGTCGAAGCAGGTTGTCACCATCGGAGAAACCCTCAAGAAAGGCCGCGGTCTCGGCGTTTTGCACGAGCACGTCTAACCGGCGGTTCACCACAAACGCCAGGGCATGCTCCCAGTTGTTCACGAGGCGGAGAACGGACGGGGAGACGCGGTCGGCCACATATGTGCGCCTGAAACTTCCTCGCGTGGAACGGGCAAGCTCGTGCAGGTGTCCTGTGGCCTCGTAGTCAAGGCCGAAGACCCTGGCCAGGGCGTTCAGCACAGCATCGGAGGGGTTGCGTTCCCTTCCCTGCTCCAGTCGTGTGTAGTAGTCGACGCTGACTCCTGCCAGTGTTGCGACCTCGCCGCGGCGCAACCCTGGTGTGCGGCGACTGCCCGCACCTCGCAGGACCCCCGCCCGTTCGACGGTTGTCGCCTGCCGTCGGGCACGCAGAAACTCGCCTAAGAGGTTTTCCACGCCAGACACTGTAAGAAGTTTCATGGCAAGGTATGGCAAAGCCGATATCTACTGTTTGGTAAGTGCGGGAATAAGCCCCCTTCGCGCGACGAACCGGTACCAGACCTTCACCCGGCCGTCGACATCGGCCGGATGATGCTCAGGCGGCGATGCACCCGTCATGGGAGACGTCCTCATCGGGCTTGACAACCTAGATGCCCATGCCCTGCACGGTCTCCACGAGTCCTTCATCCTTGAGGACCTGGACGGCCTGCCTGTACGGCGGAATCGGCGCGGAGAAGATGGACAGCCTCTTTGAGGCATAGTCATTCAGAGCCGAGAAGCAAGATCGGAAAGAGTGAGTTTCACCTGGTGGGCGGGTACTGGGTTCGAACCAGTGACCCCTCGCTTGTAATGAGCCATGATCGCCCCGGCGGTACGCCGACCTGCAGGCCGACCTGGGACGCCGCTCCCCCGCCGGCCGTCAGGGAGCTTAAGATCCAGGACAGGCCTTTGCCGTCTCGTGGGTTCCACTTCAAGGACCTCTCGCCGCCCTCGGGGCGAATCAGCGATCGCGCGGACGAACCGCCGGATTCGGGGAAATCGGAGTAACCCGGAGCGGACGCGGCGGTGAGCCCCGACACGGGAACCGGTCGCGGGGAGATGCCGAGGCCACCGGCGCGTGCGATGCGATGCTGAGGCTGCGATGCTCGCCGGCGCAGCCGTCCGGCCCGCGGGGGCGACGTTCCTGGCTAACCGCCCCCTTCGCCCGATCTCGCGTAACAAGACAAGGAGCGTCCTAGATGGCCGAGCGCATGCGACCGCCCGCCGTGGAACGGGCCGAGCTGAGGCGCCGCCTCGGCCGGACGGGGGCGTGGCTGTTCTCACTGTCGAGAACGGCGACCGCGGACGAGGCCAGAACGGCTGCGGCGGACATCGAGCAGCTTGGATACCCGGCGCTCTGGGTGGGCGAGTCCCCGGACGGGCGGGAGGCGTTCACGAACGCGGCGCTCCTGCTGTCGGCCACCGAGCGGCTGCACGTGGCGACGGGCATCGCGAACATCTACGGCCGGGACGCGGTGGCCGCGGCCAACGGCGCCGCGACCTTGGCGGAGGCGTGGGGGTACCGATTCGTGCTCGGCCTCGGTGTGAGCCACAAGCCGCTGGTCGCCCCTCGTGGCCACGAATACTCCGCGCCGCTGCCGTTCATGCGGGACTATCTCGACGGGATGGACCGGGCGTCGTTCGGCGTGCCGCTGGCGGAGAGGCCACCCCGGGTGTTGGCGGCGCTGCGCCGCCGGATGCTCGAACTGGCGGCGCAGCACGCCCAGGGGGCGCACACGTACTTCGTGCCGCCCGAGCACACTGCGAAGGCGCGCGAGATCCTCGGCCAGGACCCGGTTCTCGTCCCGGAGCAGGCCGTGGTGGTCGAGAGCGACGCCGGCCGCGCCCGGGAGATCGCCCGCGAGTACGCCGCCTTCTACCTCTCCCTGCCCAACTACGTGAACAACCTCCGCGAGCTGGGCTTCTCCGACACCGACGTCGACGGCGGGGGAAGCGACCGGCTCATCGACGCGATAGTGGCCCGGGGCGAGCCGGAGGCGATCGCCGAGCGGGTACGCGCCCACCACGACGCGGGGGCCGATCACGTGTGCGTCCAGCCACTGGCCGACTCGGTCGGCACGCAGATCGAGCACCTGCGGCTGATGGCCCCCGCCCTCCTGGGGTGACGGCGGACCGCGGCGACTCCCGGGCGGGAGCGCGGCAAGCAGAGCGGGCGGAACGGGCAGAATCCTCTGACCCCGCCGGACCCGACGGGCCTGGAGGCGTGGATACGCCAGGTTCTCGGCCTGGCCGGCGCCCGGCCTCCGCGTTCGCCCCGCCCCTGCCGCACACTCCGTCCGCCGGTCCGGTCCACCCGGGGGACACGGGCCACCCGGGGGACACGGGCCACCCGGGGGACACGGACGGCCGGCCAGGCGCGGCCTGGGACGCGCTGCCTTCTCCAGGCTCGTCAACCGTTTCGTGCAGAACCTTCGCCGGGTGGCGGGCTACGACGTGCAGTACTTCGCCACCGTCGAGCCACAGAAGCGGCTCGCCCCGCCCCTGCACATGGCGATCCGCGGCACGCTGCCCCGTGCGGAGCTGCGGCAGATCTCCGGCGCTGCGTCAGCACCTCGACCAGTTCACCAGCCAGAGCCGACCGCGCTCGTCTTCACCGGTGCGAACAGCGGGATTCTGCGGCGTAGCAACTTCCGTCGCGCGGTCAAGTGGAGCGAGACCACGCGGAAGCTCGGCGTCCCCGGGCTCCACTTCCACGATCTTCGCCACACCGGGAACTCGATCGCGGCCAGCGCCGGCGCATCGCTCCGGGACCTTACGGCGCGGATGGGAGATGACAGCGTGCACGCCGCGATGATCTACCAGCACCGCACGGTGGAGGCAGACCACAAGATCGCCGACGTCATGAACGGCAAGATCACACAAGTCCTGCCGACCGAGGCGAGTGGTCACTGAGCAAGATCGATTGCGTTCCCTAACGGCACGTTAATGGCACGAGCCCCGTTTCCCAAGTGGGAGGCGGGGCTCTTTTCGCTGGTGGGCGGTACTGGGTTCGAACCAGTGACCCCTCGCTTGTAAATCAACCCAGGAAGGGGCGGGACCAGCACCGACACCCGCCCTGACCTGGGTGTACGGTCCACCGTTGTCCAACGCTGTCCGGACTCGTCCGTGGTGATTGTCACTCGGATAGTCACTCAGTCGGCGCCTAGTGCGTTCGTAGGTCACTCCGGGGGTAGCTCCGCGTTAGCTGTGCTCCGACGCCTTGTTGACCCCTTCGGTGTGAAGCAACCGGAAGATGCATTTGCTCAGGGGACATAGCGCCGGTCACCTGCGCGAACATCCGTGACAGTCCGCCAACGTTCAGGGCCGTCCGCCGCGGCTGTCACCCACTTCGTCACTCAGCCTCTCGCGCTCGTCGATGGTGAAGGTTGCTGCCATGGTTCAACCTGCAGCCTGATGACCTGGCGTTGGTCATCTCGATGGCTCTCGGCGTTTCGACGTTGATCACGATGTCATGTGCCCTCGTTGTGCTCTTCAGTTACCGGCACGTGTCGGTGAACTCCGCTCGAGCAGAGTTCATCGTCACCACGGCCGCCCGGAACCTGGGAGAAGCGGTGCATGAGACGCCCACCGCACTTGCCCCTGTTTCCGCTGGTCGGTCCTGCTTGGCGGGTCGGCAGCAGCTGCGTCCTGGCCGTGGTGCGCTGAACGGCGCCGCGGGGTGCACCGGCAACCCGCGGCCCGCATATCCGGCGCGGAAGGGCCCGCGGTGTGATCGGTGGCTCAGGCGGAGAGCGCCTTGTGCAGCGTTTCGAGTCCGTCGCGGAAGGCCGCGGTGAACACTTCCACGAGTTCGGCCTCGGCCGCTTCACCGTCGGAGGCGAACCGGACGCTCCACACGACCTCCGTGGCGCCGTGGTCGCCGGGCACCTCGTACACCCGGACGTTCGAGAGGTAACCCTCTACCGGGAAGGGTGCCTCGACGATGGAGTAGGTGTAGTAGCGCGCCGCATGGTTGAACTCCTCCATGCGCTCGACGACCACCGCGCCGTCGGGGTTGACCAGCCGGCGGACCATGCCTCCTTGGAGGGGGGTGCTCTGGATGGAGGGCATCCAGTCGGGCAGGGCGTGAAACCCGCCGACGAGCTCCCAGGCGCGCTCGGGGTCGGCCGGGACGACCCGGCTGACGGATACCGTTGCCATGTGATTCTCCTGCTCTCGTGCTGACGTGCTGTGTGGTGGTCAGAAGACGAGGACGGGGCGTCCTCGTACTCCGCCGACTTCGATGAGTGCGTGGGCTTCCTTGGCTTGCTCAGCAGCGAAGGTGGCGGCGACGCGTAGCGTCAGGACACCCGACTCCGCCTGTTCGCACAGTTCGGTCAGCGCGCTGGTGTCGTCCATGTCCGTGGTGACGTTCACGATGCGCCAACGCACTCCGCGGTCGGTCGTGCTGTCGGCCCACGACGACGACCCCGCAAGCGGACGCAACCCGGCGGCCACACCCCCGTCGCGCACCACGGTGGCGGCAGCCCCGGTCAACTGCGCCGTGTCGATCAGACCGTCCACTCCGTCCGGCCGCAGCCGCCGGACGGCGTCTGCGAAGTCGTCCCCGCGCGGCACCACGTGGTCGGCGCCCAGAGCGATGACGAGGTCGCGGTCCCGTGCGGCCGCGTCGGCGATCACCGTCAGTCCCGCGGCCTTGGCCAGCTGCACCGCGTACCCGCCGACCGTTCCGGCCGCGCCGATCACCGCCACCGTCGCGCCCGGCGCGACCTCCAGCAGCTTCAGGGCCTGCCGCGCGGACAGTCCGCTCATCAGCAAGGTCGACGCCGCTGTCAGCTCGACACCCCGCGGTGCCCGCACCACCGACTCCGCCGGTGCCACCACGTACTCCGCCTGCGCCCCGAGCGTCAGGATCGGAACCACCAGTGCCAGGGCATCGGTCCCGACAGCCAGCTCCGCGCGCACACCATCGCCGACCTCGTCGATCACCCCCGCGGCATCCCACCCGATGACGTACGCATCTGACTGCGGGAACGAGCCGGGGCTGAGCTTGTTCACGTAGCCGGACCGGGAGACGACGTCCGCCGAGTTGACGTCCGCCGCGGCCACCTTGATCCGCACCTGTCCCGGGCCGGCGTGCGGCTCCGGCAGCTCCAGGACCCGCATCACCTCCGGGCCTCCGAACTCCGTGAACCCAACAGCTCGCACAGCGGTACCCCCAAATAGATTGATGCATCCTTCAACCCGAGACAAGACCGTTCCGGGTTTGGCTCGGCCACGCTAGCACTCGATTCAACCCGAGACAAGACCGTTCCGAGTGGGGTCGAACCTCCGCTAGACTCTCGAAGCACGGTCCGCGGAGCGGAAGAGGAGTTCTTGAGTGGACAAGGCCGACGCCACCTGGCGACGTCCGCCCGGCAGCTCGGGACCCGCGCAGGACCCGGAACGCGACGACCGGATCCTGCACGCCGCGATCGAGCTTCTGGGCGAAGGCGGATTCCCCGCTCTCACCATGGACAAGGCCGCAGCCCGGGCCGGGGTGGGCAAAGCAACCGTCTACCGTCGCTGGAAGTCCCGCCTGGAGCTCGCTGCGAACGCTCTGGAGCATGCCTCGCTGGCTGACACCCACCGGGCGATCACCATCGGCCCAGGCCGGCTCCGCCAAGAACTCGTCGAGACTTTGATGCAGGTCACGCAGTGCAGCAACAGGCAGCACAGCGAGCTCGTGACCACTCTGCTCGACATGGCCAGGCAGCATCCACGACTTTTCGCGCTCATGCGTGAGCGTTATGTCGACTCCATGCATCGGGAGGTGGTGAAAGTGCTCGCCCACGCGTTCGAGCGCGGCGACATCCCCCCTCTACCGCTCCTCGAGAAGCCGGACGGCAAACCCGCGGTCGAGATATCGGCCGCAGTCGCGTTGCTGATCCACTGGCAAACCGTCCGAGGAGATGAAGAAATCACCGAAGAACACGTTTGCTCGATCGTTGACGGGATCCTGCTGCCACTCGCTTCCAGGCCGGTCACGGCGACTTGCAACAGCGGTCAATGACCGGTTTCCAGGAACGCTGACGACCTCGAGGCGGCGGTCCTCGACCTTCGACATGCGAGGCACGGGGGCTCCCTCACGCTTCGTAGCACCTCGATAGTCGCACCGCAACCGGCTGGGCGCTGTCAAAACTCAGCAACACATCCCAGCGCTCTACGCGACGCTGTCACAGCTGACCTACAAACGCTGTCGCAACTCACGTACAGAGCCACCCGCCGAACCCACCCCCGCGATCACAGGAAAACGCACCTTTCCCAGCGCGTCCATCAATTCGCCACATCCCTGCCACCCGCTCCCGCCCGGCGACCGTCCGGGCACGAGCGGCATAGCGCGCCTGTCTGGGTGAACCGAGCTTGACCCCCAGGAAGTGGGGTAGGCGTTTTTGCAGCTCAAAGCCCTTCAGGTAGCCAGGCACGACGTTGGGTGACGTGCGGGATGTTGCGCTGCGTGCACAACGTGTGGTCCCCGGATGGTCCCCAGTCCCCCAATACGTCTTGGCCTGTAGGCCCGGGTTCTTCTCGTGGTGGTCCTCTGACCTGCGATGGATCTCCGAAACCTGGTTTGAGATGGGATTTTGTGTTCCAGCAGTTGCCAACGGTTTCGGAGATCTTTCGCGTTCCGGCGGAACAGAGACGGAACAGACTGTGTCTGTGTGGCCATACAAGATCACTGCACGCCGTCAGACGTTGTAGTAGAGCTCGAACTCTCTCCTGCCACTTCTCCACCTGGGCGTATGGCATGGAGTAGTGCTTTGACCTGGCAATACGGCTCTCAACGTCTCCTGGCTTCCGACGTTTTACGGCCTCGGGCGGAAGCAGAACGAAACTGAGGCACGCGGCGCCCAGAGGGGTTTTCTAGTCAGCTCTCCTGTTGATCAGCAACAGGTGGACTTGCTCGCGGTTACTGTCTCCTCCGCCGCGTCGTCGCTGGCGCAGCACGCGGAGTCGGTCTCCTTGGTGAGGACGTCGGCGTCGGCCTTGACCACGTACACCTCCCACGGCTCGCTGCCGGGGCCATGCACCCAGACCTTGTCCTGGAGGGCGTAGCAGCAGGTGGTGTCGTTCTCCTCGAAGGTCGCCAGGCCGGCGTGCTTCAGTCGCTCGGTGGCGGCGGTGACCTGGGCGGTCTCCTCGACCTCGACGCCGAGGTGGTCCATCCGGGTCTCCTCGCCCTCCTCACCCTCCAGGAGGACGAGCTTGAGCGGGGGCTCGGCGATCGCGAAGTTGGCGTAGCCGGGCCGCCGCTTGGCCGGCTCGACGCCGAACAGCTTGGAGTAGAACGCGACCGAGCCTTCCAGATCGGCGACGCGCAGGGCGAGCTGGACACGGGACATGGTTCCTCCTGGTGGTTGAGCGGGCTGATGGGTGGGCGAGGGTCAGATACGGCCGAGGCCGACCGCGAGGGCAGCGGTGCGGGCGCGGTCGAGGTGGGCGTCGCTGCGGCAGGTGGCGTCGCAGACTTCGCCGGTGGCCTCGTTGAAGGTCACCAGAGCACGCACCCGACGCGGACGACTGGTGCCGGTGCGGATCAGGGCCGAGAGCAGATGGGCCATCACAGCCTCCTGATTAGATGTTTGTCTAAGTAGCGCGCTGGGCTCAGCTTGCACCGCGACATAGATCTCTGTCAAATTAGAGGCATGTCGAAGCAAGAGCTGCCGATCATCGACGCGGGTGTGGACGTCTCCGGCCCGGCCTGCTGCGCGCCGCTGGTCTGCGAGCCGCTGTCCGACAGCGAGGCCGTCGAGCTGGCCCCGCTGTTCAAGGCGATCGCCGACCCCGTACGGCTGCGCCTGCTGTCCCTGATCGCCTGCCACGAGGGCGGCGAGGCGTGCGTGTGCGACCTGACCGGCGCCTTCGACCTGACCCCGCCGACCATCAGCCACCACCTCAAGGTGCTCAGGCAGGCCGGGCTCATCGACTCCGAACGCCGGGGCACCTGGGTCTACTACTGGATCAACCCGGGTGTGCTGGCCCGCATGTCCGCCCTGATCGGCCCGGCCTCCGCCGCCCTGGCCGGCACCGCATGACACCGGGCCCTGCCCGGCGGGCTTTCGCCGAGTTCCTCGGCACCGGCCTGCTGGTCGCCGTGGTGATCGGGTCGGGCGTCATGGCCGTGCGTCTATCGCCGGATGTCGGGGTGCAACTGCTCGCCAACAGCGCCGCCACCGCGGCCGCGTTGCCGGTCATCATCACCCTGGTCGGACCGGCGTCCGGGGCCCACCTCAACCCCGTCGTCTCCCTGGCCGACTGGCTGCTCGGCCGCCGCGACCGGACCGGGCTCACCGCCCGCGAGGTCGTCGCCTACCTGGCCGCCCAGGTCGCCGGAGGCATCGCCGGGGCGGTGTTGGCCAACCTCATGTTCGCCCTGCCCCCCGTGACCGCCTCCACTCACGACCGGTCCGGCCTGCCCTTGTGGCTGGGCGAGGTCGTCGCCACCGCCGGCCTCGTCGCCCTTATCATCGCCCTGGCCCGGCAAGGCCGCGCGCATCTGGCCCCGCCGCTCGTCGGTGCCTACATCGGCGCCGCGTACTGGTTCACCAGCTCCACCAGCTTCGCCAACCCCGCGGTGACCATCGCTCGCGGCTTCTCCGACACCTTCGCAGGGATCGCCCCCGACTCCGTCCCCGCCTTCGTCGCCGCGCAGCTGCTCGGCGCGCTCGTGGGCGTGGCCCTCGCCGTCACCCTGTACCCCACGTCGGGTCGCCCGGCTGCCGCCGATGCCCGTCAGGACGACCGTGACCATGACGTCGTCGTGCCGCATTCGCCCTGACCCCTACTGCTGAGCCTGTCAAGGAGCCCCTGTGTCCGACATCCCCGAGGTGCTGTTCGTCTGCGTGCACAACGCCGGACGCTCCCAGATGGCCGCCGCCCTGCTCGACCATCACGCCGCCGGCCGCGTCCGGGTCCGCTCGGCTGGATCAGCCCCCGCCGACACGATCAACCCCGCCGTCGTCGCCGTCATGGACGAGCTCGGCCTCGATCTGACCAAGGAGTTCCCCAAGCCGCTGACGACCGAGGCCGTCCAGGCCGCCGACGTCGTCATCACTATGGGATGCGGGGACGCCTGCCCCGTCTTCCCCGGCAAGCGCTACCTCGACTGGCAGCTCGACGACCCCGCCGGCAAGCCTGTCGACCAGGTCCGGCCCATCCGCGACGAGATCGACCGCCGCGTCCGCGACCTTCTCGCCGAACTCGTCCCCGCTCACTAGAACGACCCCATCTCAGACCGGCCCGGCGTCCGCTGGGCCGGTTTGTCGTTCTTCCACTACAGCTCTTCATCGTCTATCGTCGATTAACGATGAACATGGAATCGGGACCGCTCGACCGGGCCACCGCCGCCGAGTACGCCAGTTGGTTCAAGGCCCTGGCCGACGCCACGCGCATCCAGATCGTGACGCTGCTCGCCCGAGCCCGGACGCCGATGGCGGTCAAGGACATCGTGGACGCCGTCGAGGTCGGCCAGTCGACCGTCTCGGCTCACCTGAAGGTGCTGGCCGAGGTGAGGTTCGTCCTGGTCGAGCATCGCGGCACCACAAGTCTCTACCGGATCAACGACGCCTGCGTGGCGTGCTTTCCCACCGCCGCCGACGTCGTCATGGGGCGCCCCGTCCCTGACACACCGCCCCCGTCTTGCTGAACGGAGACGCCATGTCCGAGCACACCGAATCGAGCGTCGAGCAGATCAGAGCGGGCGTCGTCACCCGCTACGGCGAACTGGCCAAAGCAGCCCAGGCAGGCCAACAGGTCATCGACAGCGAGCCGCAGGAGTTCACCGACGGCTGCTTCGGCGCGGCCGGCTACGACGACACCACCGGCTTGCCCGAAGGAGCCCTCCGGGCAAGCCTGGGATGCGGAAACCCCGTCGCCGTCGCCGATCTCCAGCCCGGCGAGACCGTGCTCGACCTGGGATCGGGCGGAGGCATCGACGTCCTGCTCTCCGCCCGCAGAGTCGGCCCGGCCGGCAAGGCGTACGGCCTGGACGCCACACCCGAAATGATCGAACTGGCCAAGGCCAACGCCACCGAGGCCGGAGCGACCAACGTCGAGTTCCTCCACGGGCACATCGAGGACATCCCCCTCCCCGACGCCAGCGTGAACGTCGTCATCTCCAACTGCGTGATCAACCTGTCCGCCGACAAACCCCGCGTGCTCGCCGAGGCCTTCCGCGTCCTCAAGCCCGGTGGCAGGTTCGGCGTCTCCGACGTCATTGCCGACGACGGACTCGACCCCACGCGGCGAGCCGAGGCCGAGCGCCTCGTCGGCTGCTCCGTCGGCACCCTCACCGAAACCGAGTACCGCGCCCTGCTAGCAGGGGTCGGATTCACCACGTACACGATCACTCGCACCCATGCCGCGACTGGTGGCCTGCACTCCGCGATCGTTCAGGCGATGAAGCCGTAGTCCTCGCAATGCCTCGGCAGACCCCTCTCATCCCCTTTAGGGCCTTCTACTGCCCCGGTCAGCAGGAGGTGCAGCAGCTGCGACTCTTCCAATGCAGCCAGCTCATGCGCGAAGGGGCACGCTAGGCCGGCACTAACGACACGCCCGTCCATCCCGTGTGCCGTCGACCCCACCGCGGAGCGGCAGCGGGCCGGCGACGGAGGTGCAAGCCCGGCTTGACGTGTCCCTGAGCCTGGGCACCTTCCACGGTCATTGGATGCCAACGGTCACGGCCGGGCTTGCGGCGGAGGAGGCGGGCTGCTGGGCTTGCCTGGGGTCGA
Organism: Microbispora corallina; assembly: GCF_016863035.1. Lineage (GTDB taxonomy): Bacteria > Actinomycetota > Actinomycetes > Streptosporangiales > Streptosporangiaceae > Microbispora > Microbispora corallina. The sequence continues at coordinate 276,381 of NZ_BOOC01000003.1, read as the reverse complement.
TGGCGGGCGGGATGGCTCCCACACCAGCCACCCCGCCACCCGCACATGTGTTCGAGGCCATCCCGGAGCCGGAGCGCCCCCCGCCGGAGGCGCCACCCCGCGCCGAGCGGCAACTTCGAGGCATAGTCACTCAGATAGTCACTCAGGCCGTACAGACAACATCGCCTAGAGTGAGTTTTCGCAGGTGGGCGGTACTGGGTTCGAACCAGTGACCCCTCGCTTGTAAGGAGCCAAGATCGCTCTCGGCGGTACGCTGACCTGCGGGCCGACCTGGGACACCGCTCCCCCGCCGACCATCTTCGAGCTGCCCTAATGGCACGCTAATGGCACAGCGATCATGCCTCTTGTCGCAGCTCGCGACCTCTTCTGATCACGACTTGTCGGCCACCTCTCCACCGTCTAATGGCACGCTAATGGCACGACGATCAAGGGGTGTGCCGCGAGGTGCAGACCTGCACGCTTCTCCCCTGCCTGATCTTCCCGTCTGCCTCGACCCACCGCGAAGCGGCAGCGGGCCGGCGACGGAAGGTCAAGCCCGTCCTCGCGTGTACCTCAACCCGCCGCCGTTCCTCGATCACCAGATGTCAACGGTCACGGACGGGCTTGAGCTGGAGGAGTCGGGCTGCTGGGCTCTGCCTGGGTCGGGGCAGGCGGGACGATCAGGCCCACCTCAGCCACTACGGACCCGGCTCGTGACCGTCGCGATCACCCCGGAGCTGAGGCCCCCGCCGGAGGCGATTCTGTGCGAGTCGAAGCAGACGCCCACCACTGCTCGCGTGCTTATCCCTCGGATCCTTGTTCGTGTTCCTTCGAGGGTGCCTCGTTCTCGTCCTTTTCCTTCGGATGGGCGGCGTAGTAGGCGTCAAGGAGCGTAGAACTCACTCGGCCACGCGCGCTGATTAGGTGACCGTAGCCATTGGCCTCGGCCCATTCCCGTATAGACGGAGCGGGCACACGCCTAATGAGCCACGAAGCGGGAGACTCTGAATCCGACATGCACGCACCCTACTTCGGACCGTGAGTAACACCTAGCCGCTTGCGACGACGGAGTGGTGCGGCGCAGCGACACGGCGAGCGCGGCGCTCTGGTCGGCGAAGGCGTTACGTACGGCGTAGCGCGCGTTCGGCGGCGGCCCGAGTCGCTGCCGTCCGGGACCGGCCCCCAGGCCGCACGCCCGGACGGCGGGCGGGCGACGGGCCGCTATGCGGCGGCGCGGCGCGCCGCCGCCTTGACGGGCTGCGCTGCTCCTGCTGCGGCGTGCTCAACGTGCTCTGGCTCGACCCCGTGCGCGGCCTGGTCGAGTGCCACGAATGCGGCGCCAAGGCTCGCGTCCTTGGTGACGAGCCCGACCCCCTCGGGGGTGACTGGTGACCAACCCGCACGACCGCTCCACACCCCGCGCCGTGCGAATGGCGCAACCCCTCGCCCGCGAGGTCGTCGAAGAGATCGCCAAGCAGTACGGGGTGTGTATCCGGCCGGTGCCGCTCCGGCGGCAAGACATCCTCACCGGACAGGTTGAGGTCATCGACGTCCCCTGCGGGGCGACGCTGGACAGCAGGTGCCCGCCGTGCGCCAAGCGGAACCGGCAGTTGCGGCGGGCGCAGTGCCGGGAGGGCTGGCACCTCGAATCCGAGCCCGTGAACACCCCCGACGAGGCGGACGATTATCAGCGTCACCTCGTCGAGCTGCGTGCCGACGCCCAGGCGTGGCGGGATGAGGTGGAAAAGGCCGGCGGCGACACGACCGACCTGGACGCCGCGATCGAGGACCTGGACGAGGAGATCAACCGTGCGGGCATGCGTGGCAACGTCCTTGGCCGCACCTCCGGCAAGCGGTCCCGCTCGACGAAGCGGCGGCAAGATGCCCCGGATCTGCCCAAGCGGCAGATGACCAGGGCCACGCTCGGGCGGACCTTCACCGGGTTGGACGGCAAGGTCTACCGGCCGTCGATGTTCGTCACGCTGACCCTGCCGTCGTACGGGCGGGTGCTAGAGGGTGCGCCCCTGGACCCGGACCGGTACGACTACGCGCGGGCGGCCCGCGACGCCCTGCACTTCTCCAAGCTGGTCGATCGGTTCGTCCAGAACCTTCGCCCCTCGCCGGGACCCCGGACGCCGACCAACTGATTCAGTACCTCTCCAAGTACCTGACCAAGAGCCTTGGCGACGCCCTCGGCACCGACGACCCACGCCGCAAGGCACACGCCGAACGCCTGCTCAATGCTCTGCGCTTCGAGCCGTGCTCGCCGACCTGCCCGAACTGGCTGCGGTACGGCGTGCAGCCCAAGAACGCCCGCGCCGGTATGGTGCCGGGCCGGTGCAAGGGTAAGGCGCACAAGCCCGATCACCTCGGCTACGCGGGCCGACGCGTGCTCGTCTCGCGGAAGTGGTCGAACAAGACCCTGACCGAGCACAAGCAGGACCGGCGCACCTGGGTCCTGGAAGCCCTCGGCCTCCCGGACGAGCCGGTCGACCCCCACCGCTACATCTGGCGACCGGTCAAGCCCGGTGATCCCGAACTGGCCCCGATCGGCGTACGGCTGCTCCGTTCGGTCCACGAACGCCAGCGCTGGCGCAACCACATCAACCAACTCCAGGCGCTCGGGGACGGGCCGAATCTTTCGGCAACAGAAGCGAGGGCGGCCTGATGGCGAACAAGGCAGGTCACCGCCGCTTCGGGAGCATCCGCAAGCTGCCGTCCGGGCGTTTCCAGATTCGCTATCCGGGACCGGACGGCAAGCTGCGCAGCGGAGAGACGACGTACGCACGGGAACGCGATGCCGAGCGGGCGCTGTCGCTGCTCGAAGCGAAGATGGTCACCGGGGACTGGACGGACCCTCAACGGTCCAAGGTCAAGCTCGGCGACTACGCGGCCAAGTGGATCAGTGAGCGGACGGAGCTGCGGCCCCGGACGGTCGAGATCTACAGCGGGCTTCTCCGGCGGCACGTCGCCCCGTATTTCGGCAGTGTCCCCCTCGGGAAGATCAATACCGAGATGGTCCGCGAATGGCGGGCGAGTCTGGCGAGCAACGGCGTCGGGGCAACGGAGATCGCAAAGGCGTACCGGTTCCTGCGGGCCGTGCTCATGACCGCGACGGACGATCAGCTCATCCCGCGCAACCCCTGCCGCATTCGCGGTGCCGGGGAGGAGAAGTCGGAAGAGCGGCCGGTCCTCACGGTGGCCCAGGTCTTCCAGCTCGCCGACCTGGTGCCGATACGGCTGCGCTCGTTGATCCTGCTGGCGACCTTCGCGAGTCTGCGGTGGGGCGAGGTCGCGGCGCTGCGTCGGATGGACCTGGACCTGAACGCCGGGACCGTCAGCGTTCGGCAACAGCACGTCGAGCTGGACACGGGCGAACTCCTCGTCGGGCCGCCCAAATCCCGTGCCGGTCTGCGGACGGTGGCGATCCCAGAGGCGATCATTCCGGCGCTGCGTCAGCACCTCGACCAGTTCACCGAGTCCGAACCGACCGCGCTCGTCTTCACCGGGGCGAACGGCGGGATTCTGCGGCGTAGCAACTTCCGTCGCGCGGTCAAGTGGAGCGAGACCACGCGGAAGCTCGGCGTTCCCGGGCTCCACTTCCACGATCTTCGCCACACCGGGAACACGATCGCGGCGAGTGCCGGCGCTTCCCTCCGCGACCTGATGGCACGCATGGGCCATGACAGCGTACGCGCCGCGATGATCTATCAGCACCGCACAGCGGAAGCAGACCACAAGATCGCTGACGTCATGAACGGCAAGATCACACAGGTCCTACCGACCGAGGCGAGTGGTCACTGAACAAGATCGATTGCGGCCGCTAATGGCACGTTAATGGCACGAGCCCCGTTTTCCCTGATGGGAGACGGGGCTCTTTTCGCAGGTGGGCGGTACTGGGTTCGAACCAGTGACCCCTCGCTTGTAAGGCGAGTGCTCTACCGCTGAGCTAACCGCCCGGACGGGACTACACCTTACGGCACCTCGCCGCCTCTCAGCACATCGAGCGACCAGTCGCGGCCCACGTCGTGGGCGCCCACCGCCTGCCAGCCGAGCAGGGCCGCGCCGAGCATCCCGGCCTGGACGCCGAGGGCGGCCGGGCACAGCGGCGGGGGGTCGCGGAAGGTCAGCCGGGCGGCCAGGCGTTCGCGGAGGGGGTCGAACAGCGCCGGGCCGGCCTCCGACAGGCCGCCGCCGATGACGATCAGCGAGGGGTCCATGGTCAGGACGTACGACGCCAGGGAGATGGCGAGGGCCTCGACGGCCTCCCCGAACACCTCCTGGGCCGCCGGATCGCCGGAGGCGGCGAGGCCGACGACGTCCTTGGCGGTGGCCGCCCGGCCCGTACGGGTCTCGTAGCGGCGGCCGATCGCGGAGGCCGAGGCGTAGGTCTCCAGGCAGCCGATCTGCCCGCACGCGCACTTCTCCCCCGCCGGCCACACAGCCGCGTGGCCGATCTCGCCGCCCCAGCCGTTGGCCCCGCCGTACGGCTCGCCGCGCAGGACCACGGCGCCCGCGATGCCTGTGCCGATGGGCAGGAAGAGGAAGTCGTCCACGTCCTTGCCGGCCCCGAAAACGCTCTCCGCCAGCCCGCCGGTGCGGACGTCGTGGCCGAGGCGGGCGGGCAGGCCGGGGGGCACGAAGGCCGCGGCCGGGACCTGGCGCCAGCCGATGTTGGCCGAGTACATGGCGGTCGTCGAGGTCACGATGCCCGGGACGGCCAGGCCGACGGCGACGGGCGGGCCGCCGAACAGGGAGCTGCCCAGGTCGGCGAGCTCCCCGGCGTAGGCGCGGACGGCGTCGACGACGGCCTCCGGGCCGTTCTCGCGGCCGGTGGGGCGGCCGTCGAGGGCGGTGACCCGTCCCTCGCGGGTGACGAGCCCGCCCTTCATGGCGGTGCCGCCCACATCGAGGCCGACGACGTACTCCGGCACGGACGCCGTCACGAGCGGCCGAGCACGCGGTTGAGGGCGGCCTCGACCTCGGCGGCCAGGCCGGGCGGGCCGGCCGGGACGAGGGAGTCGGCCGAGATCAGCGAGTCGCGGGACCGGGCGAGCCGGACGGATCCGCAGGAACGGCACTCGACCTCGCCGAGACGGCAGATCAGCGCGATCGAGCCGCAGGTGGCGCACGTGTCGAGATCGAGGTCGTGCTCACGCTGGCAGTCCGGGCAGACCAGGACCTGCGCCTCGCGGCGCACCCCGCGCTTCCAGGGGCTCACGCCTCGTACGGGGTCGGTCTGCCGGGCCCCGCATCGGTAGCAGGGCATGGTGGGCCTCCAAGTGCGGTTCGGGAAAGGTGCAGACGGAGATATGTCAATGCCCACGTGGGGGCGGTCAAACGATCAGAGGTCGGCCAGCGCCTTCCGGTACTCGCCGACGTCCCGCGCGGACCCCGCGGGGTTGACGACCTTCCAGCGCACGACGCCCTCGCCGTCGAGGATGAAGGTGCCCCTACGGGCGAGGCCCCGCTCCTCGTCCAGGACACCGTACGCCCGGGCGACCTCGCCGTGGGGCCAGAAGTCGGACAGCAGTGGGAACGGGAACCCCTCCTGGTCGGCCCAGGCGCGCTGGCTGTACATCGAGTCGACGGACACGGCGAGCACCTCGACGTCCTCGGGCGCGGCCGGGACGAGCTCGTCGCGGAGGGCGGCCAGCTCCCCGTGGCAGACCGGGCTGAACGACAGCGGGTAGAAGACGAGCACGACCCTGCGGCCCCGGAGGTCGGCGAGCCTGACGGGAGCGCCGTGCTGGTCCTTCAGGGTGAAGTCCGGCGCGATCTGTCCGACCTCTACCGCCATGAGCAGTCCTTCCAGCTGATCCGCCCATCATCCTGCCGTACGGCACGGCGGGGCCGTACGGCAGGGCGGTACCTCAGCGGCGGGCCTTGGGGGCGACCAGGCGGGTGCCCGACCAGTCCCTGGCGGCGCTCACGCTGCTCGTCTGCGACAGCCCGGCGGTCGCCGCGTCCTCGCCGATGTCGCTGGGCTCGACGTGACCGTCACGCCCCGCCTTGGGCGTCAGCAGCCAGATCTGGCCGCCGTCGGCGAGAGCGGTCATCGCGTCGCTGAGAGCGTCGAAGAGGTCCCCGTCCCCGTCGCGCCACCACAGGAGCACCACGTCGACGACGTCGTCGTAGTCCTCGTCCACCAGCTCGTTGCCGGTCAGCTCCTCGATGGACTGGCGCAGCGCCTCGTCGCAGTCCTCGTCCCAGCCGACCTCCTGCACCACCTGACCGGCCTTGAGGCCGAGTCGTTCGGCCAGGCCGCGCTCGTCCTGCGCCTGACCCGCGGTCGCGCTCACGTTCATCCCTCCTGCTTGGGGTGACCCCGCCCATGTCTGCGGTTGTCCGGCTCATCGAGAGCCATGCTTCGGCACAGTCCACACGCTGTGACCCGCCGTCGTCAACGGTCGCCACGGGGCCTGACCCGCACCGTTATCTGCTAATCGGACAAAAAGGACAAACGAACCCGCCTGTCCGGGTTGTCGACGTTCACATCGATCACGGCGACCGACTGCCAGGTCCCGAGGGCGAGCCTGCCGCCCAGTACGGGAACCGTCGCGTACGGCGGAATGAACGCGGGCATGACATGCGACCTTCCGTGCCCCCGGGAGCCGTGCGCATGCCTCCACCTGTCGTCGGCCGGCAGGAGGTCGCCGAGAGCGGCCAGCAGATCCTCGTCGCTCCCGGAGCCCAGCTCCAGCAACGCCACCCCCGCCGTCGCGTGCGGCACGAACACGTGCAGCAGGCCGTCTCCCCCGCATTCGCGGGCGAACTCCGCGCACTCGCGCGTGATGTCGTGCACTCGCTCCGCGGAACCGGTGTGCACCCTGATCTCCGTCGACTTCACCCCGTGATATTACGATCCGGCCCGGGCCGCGCCACTGTGAGCTGGGACGACGACCGCATCCGGCCCCGGGAAGACCAGAGCCTCGTGCCCGTCGTCGAAGCGGACCATGAACGGCGGACCGCCGCCGGGGCCGCGCACCTCGATGATCTCGCCCTGCCGCTCGTGTTCGCCCACCACGGCGCCGTGCACCACGAGCCGGTCGCCAACCGCTGCCTGCATCTCGGTCCCTCCTCTCTCTCCAGAGCCTGGTACGGCTATCGCCACCTGGAAAGAGGAGAAACCTCTCCCTCCACAGAGGGAGGGACAACCCATACCAAAACGTTACGCTGCGCGAATGGGGCTCAGAGGGCGGATGGCGGCCTCCTACGTCATGGTCACCGCGGCCGCCGTCCTGGCCGTCGAGGCCGTGCTCCTCGGCGTGTACGTGCCGTCGCTGGTGAGCGGCACCGACCTCCAGGCGCGGCTGCAGGACCAGGCGAACCGGGACGCCAAGGTGCTCAGCCTGACGATCACCAAGCTGAGGGTCGACTATCCGGAGGTTCCCGCCGCCAGGCTGCTCTTCATGGCGATGAAGGCGTCGAACGAGGACACCTCCCTCGGCGGAACGCCCCGGGACTACAAGAAGGGCGTCGAGATCGTCCCCACGGACGGAATGGTCGCCGACCGGCCGGTGGAGGTGCTCGTCGACGGCGCCGGCCAGGTGCTCGGCAGCTCCGCGCAGGGCACCTACTCACCCGGCTCGGCGGTCCGCGTGCCCCCCGGAGGCGGCGGGGGCAAAGGCCTCACGCCGGCGGGCGAGGCCGTGTGGTGGGCCAGCCCCGTCCTCATCCCGGCGAGCATCCCTCCGAGCCCGCCGTCCGTCGAAACGAACGGGAGTATTAAGGGCACCTCGCTCGTCACCGCGGGATACGTGTACGTGCAGGCGCCGCCGGGGTACGGCGGCGACTTCTCCTTCTCGTCCGTCTATCCCATGGTCCTTCCGGGGGCTCTCGCCCTCAGCCTGGTGCTGCCGGTCGGGCTGCTGTTCGGCCTGCTGAGCACGCGGCGGCTGATCGGCCGGGTGCGGCGGCTGGCCGCGGTGACCGGCGCGGTCTCCCGGGGTGACTTCCGGCCGCGGGTGCCGGTCACGCCGGGGGACGAGGTGGGCCTTCTGGAGGAGGCGTTCAACCTGATGACCGAGCGGCTGCGCGGCGCGGTGGCCGCCGAGCGGCTGGCGGCCGAGGCGGACGCCCGGCACGCGGAGCGGGCGAGGATCGCCGGGGAGCTGCACGACTCCATCTCCCAGGACCTGTTCTCGCTCAGCCTGCTGGCCGCCGGGATGCGACGGGCCGCCCCGGAGGCCCTGCGCCCGCAGGCCGAGGCGATGGAGCGCACGGCCGCCCGGGCGATGCGGGAGATGCAGGCCCTGCTGCTGGAGCTGCGTCCGGTGGCTCTGGAGGACGCCGGGCTCGTGCCCGCCCTCGACGAGCTGTGCCGCGCGTACGAGGCCCGCCTCGGGATCCGGGTGACGTCCTCACTGGAGGAGGTGAGCCTCCCGCCGGCCGCCGAGCACGCCGTGCTCCGGCTCGTGCAGGAGTCGCTCGGCAACGCGATCAAGCACGCCGAGCCGGAGTCGGTGGACGTGCGGCTGCGGGTGCGCGACGGCGGTGTCCTGGTGGAGGTCGGCGACGACGGCGCCGGCTTCGACCCGGCGTCGGCCGCCTCCCGCCACGGGATGGGCCTGCGCCTCATGAGCGAGCGGGTCCGCCAGCTGGGCGGCGTCCTGGAGCTGACGAGCGAGCCGGGACGCGGCACGACCGTGTCCGCGCGGCTGCCGCTCCCCGCCTCCGGGAGGCCGCCCGCCGCGACCGCGCCGCCACCGGTCGCCGCCCTGCCGGAACGGCTCTCGGACGACGGACGGGAGATGCCATGATCCGGGTGCTGATCGTGGACGATCACGAGGTCGTCCGGCACGGCCTGCGGTTCGTGCTCGACCAGGAGGACGGGATCGAGGTCGTGGGCGAGTGCGCCGCGGGCGAGCGGGCGCTGGCCGTGATCCCGGCCCTGCGGCCCGACGTGGTGCTGCTCGACATGGTGATGCCCGGCCTGGACGGCCTGGGTGTGCTGCGCAGGCTCGCCGGGACGCCGGAGGCGGACCGCCCGGCGGTGATCGTGCTGACCTCGTTCCTGGAGGACGAGCGGGTGGTGGAGGCGGTGCGCCTGGGGGCGCTGTCGTACCTGCCCAAGACGACCGCCGTCGACCGCGTGGTGGACGCCGTCCGGGCCGCCGCCGAAGGCGGCAGCGTGCTGGAGCCCGGCGTCGCCGCCCTGCTGGTCGAACGCGTACGGCGGGGCGGAGCCCGGCGGCCCCTCGACCTGCTCACCCCGCGCGAGCGGGACGTGCTGGCCCAGCTCGCTCGGGGCCGGTCGAACTCGGAGATCGGCCGTTCGCTCGGCATGGGCAGGGAGACGGTGAAGACCCACGTGTCGAGCATCCTGGCGAAGCTCGGCCTGGCCGACCGCACGCAGGCCGCGATCTTCGGCCTCCAGCAGGGCCTCGTCCCGCTCGACGAGGCCCTGGACGGCTGAGACGCCCCTGGCAGGCTTCGGCCGTAGTGACTCTGCCGACCGGTCAGGGACCCTGGGAATCACGGGCCGTCAGACGGTGCGCAGGGCGTCCGTCGGGGCGAGGGCGGCGGCGCGGAGGGCCGGGTAGAGGCCCGCGAGCGCGCCGACCGCGAGGGCCACGGCCGGGCCGCCCCACAGTGCCTCCGGCGGGATCAGCAGGTCCCAGCCCCGAGAGGCGGACAGGCCGGCCGTGACGAGGCACCCGATGGCCACCCCGCCTGCGCCTCCGATCGCGGCCAGCACGAGCGACTCGGTCAGAAACTGGCCGGCCACGTGCCGCCGGGTGGCGCCCAGCGACCGGCGCAGGCCGATCTCCCCCCGGCGTTCGAGCACCGAGATGACCATGATGTTGCCGATGCCGATCCCGCCCACGAGCAGGGCGATGGCCCCCAGGCCGAGGAACAGCGCGGCCCCCGACTGGGCGACGGCGAGCCGGGCCGTCAGCGCGTCCGAGGGCCGGTTCACCTCGGCCTGCTCCGGGTTGGCCGGGTCGGTCGTCAGCGCGAGCAGGCCCGCCACCTGCTCGACCCGGTCCTGGGCCACCCGGACGTACAGGCGGCTCGGATGCCCGTCGTACCCGAGCAGCCGGGCGGCGACGGGGAACCCCACCAGCGCCGACCGGTCGATCTCCGGGGCCAGGGGCAGCGGGTCGAGGATCCCGGCAACGGAGAACCAGTGGCCGCCGAGCCAGACGCGGACGTCCGGGCCGGTCCCGGTGATCCCGAGCGTCCGGGCGGCCTCGTAGCCGAGCACGGTGACCGGGTAGCCGGCGGTGGCCGCGTCGAGGAACCTGCCCCGCCGCACCCGTCCGTCCAGCGCCGCCGGCAGGGACGGGTCGCAGGCGCGGACGGCCAGGCCGCCCGTCTGGCCGGAGGGCACCCGCGCGTTGCGGTAGACGTTGCGCGCGGCGAGCTGGGTGGTCGGGGCGACGTGCAGCACGCCCGTCATCCGGCGGATCATCCGCGCCGCGTCCACCGGAAGGGTCGCCTCCGCGCCCCCCAGGTCCCTGCCGTTCACGACGGTGAGCAGGTTGGTGCCGAGCCGGTCGATCTGCGCGAGCAGCGCCGACTGGCTCGACCTCGTCACGCCGAGCACGGCCACGATCGCCGCGATGCCGATCGCGATGCCGAGAGCCGACAGGACGGCCCGGGTCCGCCGGGTGCGCACCCCGAGCGTGCCGGTCGCCAGCAGATCGGCCGCCCGCAGCCGCGGCAGCGGCGCCTTGCGGCCGTCCGGCTGCTCATGCGACTCGCCCGGCCCCGCGCCCCCACCAATCGGCATCCGGGGCCCGCCCGGCTGCGCACGCGGCCCGCCCGGCCCCGCGTCCCGCCCGCCCGGCAGCGGATCGCGTCCGCGCGGCCCGGCTCCCGGGTCCTGTTCGTCCCGGCCGCCCTGATGCTCGTCCATGTCGTCACTCCCGCCCGTCGTTGCGGTCACCGTTGTGCTCCCGGGCCACCACGCGGCCGTCGCGCAGGACGATCCGGCGGCGGCACGCGGCGGCCACGCCGGCGTCGTGGGTGACGATCACGAGGGTCGCCCCCTGGTCGTTCAGCTCGCGCAGCAGCGCGACGATCTCGGCGCCGGTGGCCGAGTCGAGGTTGCCGGTGGGCTCGTCGGCGAAGAGGATCGACGGCCGTCCCACCAGCGCCCGCGCGATCGCCACCCGCTGGCGCTCTCCACCGGACAGCCGGGCGGCCCGATGTCCCCCGCGGTGGCCGAGCCCGACCCGGTCGAGCGCCTCGACGGCGAGCCGGCGCCGCCGCCGGGCCGGCTCGCCCCGGTAGAGCAGCCCGGTGGCGACGTTCTCCAGCGCGGTGAGGGCGTCCAGCAGGAAGAACTGCTGGAACACCACGCCGACGTGATGGGCCCGCAGCCCGGCCAGCCTCCGGTCCGGCAGCCCCTCCACCGCGTGCCCGGCCAGCCGTACGGACCCGGACGTGGGCCGGTCGAGCGCGGCCATCAGGTGGAGCAGGGTGGACTTGCCCGACCCGGACGGCCCGAGAACGGCCACCATGTCGCCCTCCGCGACCGACAGCGAGATGCCCCGCACCGGCTCGACGGGCGGCTCGCCGGGGTAGACCTTGCGGACCTCGTCGAGCACGAGGACCCCCGACGGGACGCTCATCCCTCGGGCACCTCCACCCGGGCTCCCTCGGCGACGCCGGTCACCTCGACGACCCCCGAGACCTCGTCGAACAGGCCCGTCTCCACCGGAACCTCCGTGCGGTGGCCGCCCGCGCCGACGGTGACGACGGAGAAGGCGCCGCCGGGCCGGGCGAGGAGCGCCACGATCGGCACCGCGAGCACGTCGCGGTGGCGTTCCGTGGTGATCGCCACCTGGACCATGGCCTGGTCGAGCACCCGGGGCTGCTTTCCGGTGAGGTGGACGGTGATCGGGACGTACGACTGCTGCTGTTGCTCGTCCGGCCCCTGGCTCGCCTGGGCGACGTCGCTGACCTCGGACACCCGGCCCCGCCGCTCGCGCCCGTCCGGGAGCGTGACCGTGACGCGGTCGCCCTTCCGTATGCCGGGGGCCATGCTGGGGTCGAGCCGGACCGACACGACCGGCGTCTCACCCGTCCCGTGGAGGACCGGGCCGCCGATCGCCGCGCCCAGCGCGGCGTCGTACGCGGTCACGCGCAGCGGCCCGGGCAGGAAGACGACCTGCCCGAGGGACAGCGAGCCGGTGACCGGCAGCCTCAGGTGGTGCTGCCACCGGCGGACCGCGTAGTACGTCCCCAGGTCGTAGTGGGAGTCGACGGTGAAGCCGGTGTAGCCGAGGGCCCTCAGGTTGCGTTCGAGCTGGCGGACGTCCGGGCCGTCGGTCATGCCGAGCGCGAACGGCCGCCACGCGGGGCGGGGACCGTACAGGAGGGGGACCTTCCTGCCGTCGGCCTCGTAGACCGCCCGGCCCCGGCGGACCACCGACCCGGGCGCGGGCAGCCGGGTCAGCCGGCCGCCCGTCCCCTGGACGGTGAACGCGCCGTCGTACGTCAGGGTGCCGTTGATCTGGACGCTCTGGGTGACGTCGGTCCGCTCGACGGCGGCCGTTCCCGTCGGGACGGCGGGCACGGCGGCGCCCTGCGCGTCCCCGGACGACGAGGCGGAGGCCGGGGTCCGCCCGGCCCGCCTGATCCCGTCGGCCACGGCCAGGCCGCCGCCCGCCAGCGCGAGCACGGCGGCGCCCGCGAGCACCGCCCGGCCGGGCCGCCCCCCGCGCCGCTCGGCGCGCTCAGCCATGGTTCCCCCCAGGCGGAACGATCTGGATGCGACCCTTGGGCATGGACTGCCGGCAGGCCTGCAACTGGGTCAGGATCGCCCTCTTGTCGGTCAGCCGCTGCGGCAGCAGGAACCTGCCGTCGGCCGAGGGGTCGGGCCAGTCGGCCAGGCCGTGTCCGCGCATGCACCGGGCGAACTGCCGGAGCTCGGCCATGTCGGCCGCCGTGAGGGCGGGGGTCTTCCCGGCGTCCTGCGGCAGGCGGTCGATGATCGTCTTGCACCCCCTTATGGCGCTCTGCGGCGGCTTGTCGGCGCCGGGGAAGTCGACCCGGCCGGTGGCCGAGTCGACGACCGGATCGGGGAAGCCGGGGACGCCGTGCGCGCGGATGCAGCGGGCCAGCTCCCGGTAGACGCCGAACGACGGGGAGGCGGACGGGCTCGCCGAGGCCGCGGGCGGGCCGGCGCCCGCGCCCTGGCACCCCGCGACCAGCGCCGCCGCCAGGGCGAACGCGGACGCCCGGGCCAGCGCCCCCGGCCGAGCGAACGCCGTCAGATGCCGGAATCGCCTACTCATGACCATCCTTTCCGAGGGACGAGAGCCACGGGTCTGCCGGACAGGCGACCGGGGGGCGTCCCCGCCGGGCTCGGGCTTCACGACGCCGCCCCTCTGATGGAGACGCGCTTCGAGGGGTCGGGATTGACGGCCGCGCAGCTGCGCATCTGGGCGACGAAGCCGCGCTTGCCGGCGGCCAGCAGCCGGGGCGGCAGCGGGAACTCGCCGTCCGGGTCGGGATCGGGCCAGTCAGGCAGGCCGTGGGCCCGCATGCAGCCGGCGTACGCGATCAGCCCGCGCATGTACTCGGGAGTAGGTGGGTGCGTCGCCATCGCGCCCGGCGGAAGGCGCCGGGCGATGGGCTCGCAGGCGGCCCGGGCGGCCTGCGGGACGCGCGGCGCGTTCGGCGGGAAGATCGGGTAGCCGCTGCGGTTGTCCACGATCGGATCGGGGAATCCGGGGACGCCGTGCGACCGGAAGCACCGGGAGATCTCCCGCATGACAGGCATCACCTGAACCGTCCCCGTTGCCGAGGTCCCGGCGCCCGGCGAGACCCCGCCCGCCCCGGACGCTCCCGAGCCCGGCGACTCCCCGCCTGAGTTCCCGGCGGCTCCCGCGCCCGGGGGCGCGTGCGGCGGGTCGCCGGTGCCGCAGGCCGCGACCGGGACGAACAGGGAGGCGACGGCCAGGATCATCGCGCGTCTCATCGGCGGCCCTCCGTGACGGTGCCGCTCCCCGCTCCCCGCTGACGCGACACGCGGAAGGACGGCGTGACGGTCGGAGGAGACGGCTGCAGCGGCGAGGGGTGGACGGCCCCGCACCCCGCGGGGCCGTACGATCAGGCTGGCGGCGCGGACGGCGCCCGGCATCGCGCCGCGGCGGGGCCGCTTGTCCCTCTTTCGGGGGATATCGCGAACCGGTCCGGGTACGCGGCGGGGGAGGCGGGTACGGAGGTTCCCGACCAGGAACAACCTGCTGTCCGGCAGGTAATGGAACCCCCGGTCGTGACCGGGAATGGGCGGTCGGGGAAAATCGTCCTACCATCGGTGGTCTAGGCCATGCGTACCCCGCTGCCAGCAGGGACGCTTCGGTTACCGGAGAGTAGAGATGCGCTTTGCGGTGAACCGAGCCAGGATGGAGAGCGACCACGAGCCGCGATCCCCGCGGGAACACAGCAGGCAAGACGTACCAGACCAGACGTGACCACAGTCCATTCTCGGAAGGCGAGACCCAGTGGCTTCCGGACGCCAGCGTTTCTCGATCATCAGCGACGGCCTACCCAGCCAGTTGCCTGATGTCGACCCGAGCGAGACCCATGAGTGGCTCGAATCGCTCGACAACGTCATCAAGACCGAGGGCCGCACCCGTGCCCGATATCTGATGCTTCGGCTGCTCGAGCGGGCCCGCGAGCACCAGGTGGGCGTGCCCGGGCTGCGCAGCACGGACTACATCAACACGATTCCGCCGGAGCGCGAGCCGTGGTTCCCCGGCGACGAGTACGTCGAGCGCCGCATCCGGGCCTACATCCGGTGGAACGCGGCCGTCATGGTGACCCGCGCGAACGCCCGGACCAACGTGGGCGGTCACATCGCCACCTACGCCTCCGCCGCGTCCCTGTACGAGGTGGGCTTCAACCACTTCTTCCGCGGCAAGGACCACGGCGAGTCGGGCGACCAGGTGTTCATCCAGGGGCACGCCGCCCCCGGCATCTACGCCCGCGCCTTCCTCGAGGGCCGCCTGTCGGCCGCCGAGCTCGACGCGTTCCGCCAGGAGCTGTCCCACGGCTTCCGCGGCCTGCCGTCGTACCCGCACCCCCGGCTCATGCCGGACTTCTGGGAGTTCCCCACGGTGTCGATGGGCCTCGGCCCGATCGGCGCGATCTACCAGGCGCGGTTCAACCGCTACCTGCTGAGCCGCCAGATCAAGGACACCAGCCGCAGCCACGTCTGGTGCTTCCTCGGCGACGGCGAGATGGACGAGCCCGAGTCGCTCGGCGCGATCGGCGTTGCGGCCCGCGAGGAGCTCGACAACCTCACGTTCGTCATCAACTGCAACCTGCAGCGGCTCGACGGCCCGGTGCGCGGCAACGGCAAGATCATCCAGGAGCTGGAGTCCTACTTCCGCGGCGCCGGCTGGAACGTCATCAAGGTCGTCTGGGGTCGTGACTGGGACCCGCTGCTCGCGGCCGACGTCGACAGCGTGCTGGTCAACCAGATGAACACCACGCCCGACGGCCAGTTCCAGACCTACTCCGTCGAGTCGGGCGCGTACATCCGGGAGAACTTCTTCGGCGGCGACCCGCGCCTGCGCAAGATGGTCGAGCACATGTCGGACGACGACATCCGCAAGCTGTCGCGCGGCGGTCACGACTACCGCAAGGTGTACGCGGCGTTCAAGGCGGCCCGCGAGCACGTCGGCCAGCCGACGGTGATCCTGGCGCAGACGATCAAGGGCTGGACGCTGGGCAAGGACTTCGAGGCCCGCAACGCCACCCACCAGATGAAGAAGATGAGCAAGGCCGAGCTCAAGGACTTCCGCGACCGGCTCTACCTGCCCATCCCCGACAAGGACCTCGAGGCCGACCTCCCGCCGTACTTCCACCCGGGAGAGGACAACGAGGAGATCGCGTACATGAAGGAGCGCCGGGCGGCGCTCGGCGGCTACCTGCCCAAGCGGGTCGTGCGCGCCAAGCCGCTCAAGCTCCCCGGCGACGCGGTCTACGCCGGCCTGCGCAAGGGCTCGGGCAAGCAGAACGTCGCGACGACCATGGCGTTCGTCCGCCTGCTCAAGGACCTCGTCCGCGACAAGGAGATCGGCGCCCGGTTCGTGCCGATCATCCCGGACGAGGCCCGCACGTTCGGCGTGGACGCGATGTTCCCGACCGCCAAGATCTACTCGCCCCACGGGCAGACGTACGAGGCGGTCGACCGCGAGCTGCTGCTGTCGTACAAGGAGTCGACCGAGGGCCAGATCCTCCACGAGGGCATCAGCGAGTCCGGCTCGATGGGCTCGGTCATCGCGGCGGGCAGCTCGTACGCCACGCACGGCGAGCACATGATCCCGGTGTACATCTTCTACTCGATGTTCGGGTTCCAGCGGACCGCCGACCAGATGTGGCAGCTGGGCGACCAGATGGGCCGCGGCTTCCTGCTCGGCGCGACGGCCGGCCGCACCACGCTGAACGGCGAGGGCCTGCAGCACGAGGACGGCCACACGCCGCTGATCGCCTCGACGAACCCGGCCGCCGTGTCGTACGACCCGGCGTGGGCGTTCGAGATCGCGCACATCGTCAAGGACGGCCTGCGGAGGATGTACGGGGAGAACCCGGAGAACGTCTTCTACTACCTGACCGTCTACAACGAGCCCTACCCGCAGCCCGCGGAGCCGGAGGGCGTCGACGTCGAGGGCATCCTCAAGGGCCTCTACCTCTACTCCCCCGCCGGCGGCGACGGGCCGAAGGCCAACATCCTGGTCTCCGGCGTCGCGGCGCCGTGGGCGCTGGAGGCGCAGCGGATGCTCGCCGAGGACTGGGGCGTCTCGGCCTCCGTCTGGTCGGCCACCTCCTGGTCGGAGCTGCGCAGGGACGCCCTCGCCGTCGAGGAGCACAACCTGCTCAACCCCGACGCCGAGCAGCGCACGCCGTACGTGACGAACCTGCTGTCCGGCGTGCCCGGGCCGTTCGTGGGCGTGAGCGACTACATGCGGGCCGTGCCGGACCAGATCGCGCAGTGGGTGCCCGGTGACTGGGCCTCGCTCGGCACCGACGGGTTCGGCCTGTCCGACACCCGCTCGGCGCTGCGCCGCCACTTCCACGTGGACGCGGCGTCGATCGTGCTGGCCGTGCTCACCCAGCTGGTACGCCGGGGCGAGGCCAAGCAGGAGGTCCTGCAGGAGGCCATCGCCCGTTACCACCTGAAGAACGGCGTGACCCAGGTCGTGGGCCAGCCCACGCCGGAGACCAACGACACCCAGTCCATGGGCGTCTGAGGCTGCCGACCGCGTACGGCCCCCGTCCTCACCGGGCGGGGGCCGTCGGCGTTCCCGGGGTTCGGGCGGCTGCCGGCGCGCTCAGGACGCGGCTCGCTCGTGCCCCAAGCCACCTCCAAGCAGGGGACAAGACGGCCCGTTCACGATTGCCTGCGTGAATGGAAATATCAGGAAATTCGCCGGCAGGCTGGTCGGGGCGGCGGCCGCGCTCGCCACCGTCGCGGCCCTCGGCGTCGCGGCTCCCGCCGCGGCGGACGCGGGGGACGCCGGGGACGCGGTCCCGGCCGGCACCCGGCTGGCCGCCCGCACCCAGCCCGCCGTGCAGCTCACCGCGTACACCTACTCGGGCGAGGTCGTCGTCCCGACCGGCACGATCAAGCAGGGGCCGTTCGACCAGCTCGTCAATCAGGCGACGGCGGCGGTCCTCGACGGCAAGATCTCCTCCGACGAGCGGAGCATCGCCAAGTACCTGTTCCAGCAGATGGCCGCCGACGTGGACCGTTACATCGCCCCCACCACGCCCGAGCGGACCGTCAAGGCGCAGGTCGGCGGGCTGTGCACGGGCTGGTGGGTGACCCCGGACGGGTACATGGTCACCGGCGCCCACTGCGTGCAGATGAGCGACCAGGAGCTGTCGGACGTCTTCGCCCAGCAGGCGTTGGAGAAGTTCAACAAGCAGGACGCCAAGCAGATCCTCAAGGACCTGCGGGGGATCTCGGCCGACGCGGAGATGGTCCAGCTGGCCCAGCAGATCTACGTGACCTTCAACAGCAGCCACCTGGAGATCCGCGGCCTGCGCAAGAGTCTGTCGGTGCTGCAGAGCCTGCCCGGGGGCGGCGTGGACAAGACGGCCAAGGAGGTCCCGGCCGAGCTGGTGTCGGTCGGCGAGAGCTACCCCGGCAAGGACTTCGCGCTGCTCAAGGTCAACGGCCAGCAGAACCTGCCGACCGTGCCGCTCGGCGACGACGCCGACGTGCGGACCGGCGACACGCTCTACATCAGCGGCTTCCCCGGCCTCGTCACGAACACCCCGTGGTTCAGCCTGGAGTCCAAGCTGGAGCCGGCGCTGACCGAGGGCCCGTACAACGCCCGGCGGACCACCAAGGAGGGCGTGCCGTACATCCAGACCCAGGCGCCGTCCTACCACGGCAACTCGGGCGGACCGGTGTTCGGCCGCGACGGCAGGGTGATCGGCATGCTGATCGCCGGGACGGTCAGCGAGAACGGCGAGGCGTCGGAGAACGAGAGCTTCGTGCTGCCGGTCTCGATCATCAAGGAGAAGCTGAACGAGAAGAACGTCCACCCGGCCGAGTCGCTGACGACCCGCAAGTACGACGACGCGCTGAACGACTTCTTCCAGCGGCACTACAAGGACGCGCTGCCCAAGTTCCGCGAGGTGCAGGCGCTGCTGCCGAGCCACCCGTACGTCGCCAAGTACATCACCGACTCCCAGGAGGCCATCTCCTCGGGCAGGGACGAGACCCCGTTGCCGATGTGGGTGTGGGTCGCGGCCGGCGCCGCCGTCGTGGTCGCCGTCGCGGGCGGCCTGGTGCTGCTGATGGTCGTCCTCCGGCGGCGCAGGCGGACGTCCGGGCCGGCGCAGGCCCCGGCGTACGGCGGCTCCTATCCCGCGGGCCCCTATCCGGGCGGGCCGTACCAGGGCTACCCGGACGGCCGTGGCGTGCCGGGCGAGCCGGAGCCCGTGCTGCAGGTCGGCGGCGGGGCGTATCCGGTCCAGGCCGAGATCGGTCCCGGCCCGCGGCCGCAGATTCCGCCCGGCCGGTACGAGGGACGGCAGGAGGCCTCGCTTGCCGGACAGGAGGCCCCGCGCCGGTACGACGCCCGGCAGGAGGCGCCGGCAGGGCCGCACGGCTCGCCGTGGGCCGGGCAGCGGCCGGAGGACGGCCACGAGGTTCAGCGGCCCGACGGCCCGACCCGGTACGTGCGGCCCGCGCCCTCGCCGTACGAGGGACCGGGGGCGGCCGCGGTCGCGCCGGGCTTCCAGCCTCCCACCCGGGACGCGTCGGCGCAGGTGGCAGACCTGGAGCGCGAGATCGCGGAGCTGCGCCGCCGGCTGGAGCAGCGCCCGCACGATGCCTGACCGCAGAATGCATGACCCGCGCGAGGGCCCGCCGAATTCCCGGCGGGCCCCGGCCTTTTCCGCCATCTTTCCGCCGGGGAGATAAACAACGGTTAAGCGAATTCGCTTAAGGAGTGTTTATCGGGGTTTTCGCTATACCTTTCCCATGACAGACAGACGAATACTGCTGGCGGCCGCCTCAGCCGTTCCGCTGCTGTTCCTGGCGGCCTGCGGCGGACCGGCGGACGGCGCAGGCGTCGCCTCCGCGGGCGGCGGCGGCTCCTCCCCCGCGCCGTCGCGCAGCGCGGGCGCCGATCCGGAGGCGGACGCCCTGAAGTACGCCCAGTGCATGCGTGACCAGGGCATCGACATGCCCGACCCCGAGCCGGGGAGCGGCATGATCCGCCTGCGGGTGAAGGGCGGGCAGGTCGACGAGGCGAAGCTGAGGAAGGCCGAGGAGGCCTGCCGGCAGTACAGCCCGATCGGCCACGGAGCCAAGCCGAACGATTCCCAGCTTCAGGACGCCGTGCTGAAATACGCCGCCTGCATGCGGCAGCACGGGGTGAACATGCCCGACCCGAAGGTCGAGGACGGGAAGGTGATGATCGGCGGCCCGGGAATGAAACCGGATTCGCCGACGACGAAAGCCGCGATGGCCGCATGCGAGAAACTCCTCCCCGGCGGCGGACCGGGAGGCGGACCCGGCGGAGGACCGGGCGGCTCCCAGGACGGTTCTCAGGGCGGCGCGTCATGACCTCGGCAGAGGGAGGCCGGGCGTGAGGCGGGCGGTGGTGGCCGCGGGGGCGGCGGTGGCGGTCGCCGCGGGCGGCGCGACCGCGGCGGCGGCACTCCACGGCGATGACGCGCCCGCTCCGGCCGCCACGCCGAGCGGGCCGACGGCCGAGATCACCCGCTCCGACCTCGTGGACACCAAGACCGTCGACGGCACGCTCGGCTACTCCGGGCGCCGGGCCGTCCCCAACGCCGCCACCGGCACCGTGACCCGGACGCGGTCCGAGGGCGCGGTCGTGCGCCGGGGCGGCTGGCTCTACCAGGTCGACGGGAGGCCGGTCGTGCTGATGTACGGCTCGATCCCCGTCTACCGCACCCTCTCGCAGGGCGTCGAGGGCGCCGACGTGCGCCAGCTCGAACGCAACCTGAAGGCCCTCGGCCACGACCCGGGCACGGTCGACGACGAGTTCTCCTGGCGCACCGCCCAGGCCGTACGAGAATGGCAGGACGACCAGGGACTCCAGGTCACCGGAGCCGTGGACGCCCGCCAGGTCGTGGTCGCCTCCGGGCCGGTGCGGATCGCCGACGTGACCGCGGAGAAGGGCGACCGCGCCGGCATGTCGGTCGTCACCACGACGTCGACCCGGCGGATCGTGCACGTCGACCTCGCCGCCTCCGACCAGAGCCTCGCCCGGCTGGGCGCCAAGGCGACGGTCGAGACGCCGACCGGCAGGCGGGTCCGCGGCCGCATCACCTCGGTGGGGACCGCGGCCAGACCCGCGAGCACCGACGGCGGCGAGGCGACGATCGACCTTGAGATCACGGTCAGCGGCGGGACCGGCCGGCTCGACCAGGCGCCGGTCTGGGTCGAGCTGGCCAGCGAGCGCCGCGCGCACGTGCTGTCCGTCCCCGTCGAGGCGCTGCTGGCGCTGCGCGAGGGCGGGTACGGCCTGCGGGTCGTGGACGGCGCCCGGTCGAGGGTCGTGGCCGTGGAGACCGGGCTGTTCGCGTCCGGCCGCGTCGAGGTGAGCGGATCCGGCCTGGCCGAGGGCATGAAGGTCGAGGTGCCCACGTCATGAGCGCCGTCATCGAGCTGACGGGGGCCGAGAAGGTCTATCCGGGCGGCGTCCGGGCGCTGCACGGGGTCGACCTGCGCGTGGACGCCGGGGAACTGCTCGCGATCGTCGGCCCGTCCGGGTCGGGTAAGTCGACGATGCTGCACCTGATCGGCACGCTTGACCGGCCCTCGGCGGGCACGGTCCGCATCGCCGGATACGACGTGGCGGAGCTGGACGACCGCGAGCTGTCGGCCCTGCGGGCCCGGCACATCGGCTTCGTGTTCCAGCGCTTCCACCTGGCCGAGGGCGTGCCGGCGGTGGACAACGTGGCGGACGGCGTCCTGTACGCCGGAGCCGGCCGCCGCGAACGCCGCGGCCTGGCTGTGGAGGCGCTGGAGCGGGTGGGTCTCGGGCACCGGCTCGGCCACCGCCCGCACGAGCTGTCCGGCGGGGAGCGGCAGCGCGTCGCGGTGGCCCGGGCCGTCGTGGGCCGGCCCTCGCTCCTGCTCGCCGACGAGCCCACCGGCAACCTCGACTCGGCGTCGGGGGCGGGCGTGCTGGCCCTGCTCCGGGAGCTGAACGCCGCAGGCACCACGGTCGCGATCATCACCCACGATCCCGACGTGGCCACCGCGGCCCCTCGCCGCGTACGCCTGCGGGACGGCGCGATCGTGGCCGACGAGCGGGCCGGCGCGGCGCCCGCCCACGAGCCGGCGGTGACCCCATGACCCGCGCACGAGCCGGCACCGACCCCGTGACGCCACGAGCCGGCGCCGACCCCGCGAGCCGCCCGCGGCTCCGGCCGGCACGGCTGGGCGTCTCGGACCTGCTCCGGGTGGGCGCGTCGGGCCTTCGAGTACGGCCGGCCCGGGCGATCCTGTCGGCGCTCGGCATCGCGATCGGCATCGCCACCATGGTCGCCGTGGTCGGGATCTCGGCCTCCAGCCGGGCCCGGCTCCTGAACGAGCTGGACAGCCTGGGCACCAACCTGCTGACCGTCACGCCCGGCCAGACGCTGTTCGGGAAGGAGGCCACGCTGCCGCCCGAGTCGCTCGGCATGGTCCGCAGGATCGGCCCGGTGCGCGCGGCCGCGATGACGGGGAACACCTCGGCCTCCGTCTTCCGCAGCGACCGGATCCCCACCACCCACACGGGCGGGCTGAGCGTACGGGCCGCCTCGCTCGACCTGCTGAGCACGCTCGGCACCGCCGTACGCCGGGGCGCATGGCTCAACGCGGCGACGGCCCGGCAGCGCGCGGTGGTGCTGGGGGCGGTCGCGGCCGGCAGGCTCGGCGCCGACGCCCCCGGCGACCAGGTGTGGATCGGCGGCCGCTGGTGGACGGTCGTGGGCCTGCTGGACGCCTCCCCACTGGCGCCCGAGGTCGACCGGGCCGCGCTGGTCGGGTTCGACGCCGCGGCGGCGTACCTCGGCTTCGACGGCAACCCCACGACCGTCTACACCCGGTCGGCGGACGACTTCGTCACCGACGTGCGGGAGGTGCTGCCCCGGACGGTCAACCCGGAGCATCCGGAGGAGGTGCAGGTGAGCAGGCCGTCCGACGCCCTGGCCGCGCGGGCCGCGGCGACCGGCGCGTTCACGAACGTGCTGCTCGGCGTGGGCGCGGTGGCGCTGCTCGTCGGCGGCGTGGGCGTGGCGAACACGATGGTGATCTCCGTGCTCGAACGGCGCAGGGAGATCGGGCTGCGTCGTTCGCTGGGCGCGACCCGCGGCAACGTGCGGTCGCAGTTCCTGACCGAGTCGCTGCTGCTGTCGGGCCTCGGCGGGCTCTGCGGCTGCCTGCTGGGGACGGGCGTCACAGCGGCGTACGCGGCCTGGCGAGACCTGCCCTCGGTCATCCCGGTGTGGGCGGTGGCCGGGGGCCTGGGGGCGACCCTCCTCGTGGGCACGGCGGCCGGGATCTACCCCGCCATGCGGGCGGCGCGCATGTCACCCACGCTGGCGCTGTCCACCTGACCGCCGCCGCCCGGAGATCGCGGGCCGGGGCGTCCTTAAGCGGCGTTTAGCCCCGGCTCGCCATCCTGGGCGGCATGCGGGTGCTCATCGCGGAGGACGAACGGGTCCTGGCCGACATCGTGGCGACCGGGCTGCGCCGGGAGGCGATGGCCGTCGACGTCGTGTACGACGGGGACGCCGCCCTCGAACGGGCGACGGTCAACGACTACGACGTCATCGTCCTCGACCGGGACCTGCCGGAGGTGCACGGCGACGAGGTGTGCCGCCGCCTCGTCGCCGAGCGGATCCCGGCGCGCATCATCATGCTGACCGCGGCCGGCGACCTCCGGTCGAAGGTCGAGGGCCTGTCGATCGGCGCGGACGACTACCTGCCCAAACCGTTCGACTTCCCCGAGCTCGTGGCCCGGCTTCGCGCGCTGGCCCGGCGCGCGCCGCAGGCGGTCCCGCCCGTGCTGCGGCGGGCGGGCATCACGCTCGACCCGGGGAGGCGGGAGGTCTTCCGGGACGGCCGGTACGTCGCGCTCAGCCCCAAGGAGTTCGCCGTGCTGGACGTCCTCATGCGGGCCGGCGGCACCGTGGTCAGCGCCGAGGAACTGCTGGAGAAGGCGTGGGACGAGAACATCAGCTACTTCACCAACTCGGTGCGGGTGACGGTCATGACGCTCCGCAAGAAACTCGGCGGGCCGCCGGTCATCGAGACCGTCACCGGCGCCGGGTACCGGCTCTGACGACGCTCACGGCCCTCGCGGGGAGGGCCCTGCGGCGCCCGGCCGCCCTGCGCATGCCGGTGCGGGCGCGGCTCACGGCGGTGTACGGAAGCCTGTTCTTCCTGACCGCGGGCGCCCTCGTCGTCATCAACTACTTCGCGGTCAACAAGATCCTCTACCGGCGGTTCACGGTGAGGCTGCCCGGCGCGCCCCTCCCCGACCTGCCCGCGGGCGTCCCCACGGGCAAGGCCGTGCTGATCCAGCAGTTCAGCAAGTCGGAGCTGTCCAGCGGCGATCCCGGCGACACCGTCTTCATCCGGTCGGTCAGCGACGAGGTCGAACGCTTCCGCCAGCTCGTCATGGACTCCATGCTGCAGTGGTCGCTGCTGAGCACGCTGCTCATCGGCCTGTTCGGACTGGCCGTGGGCTGGCTCGTCGCCAAGCGGGCGCTGGCGCCCCTCCACACCGTCACCGAGACGGCCCGCACGCTGTCGGGCAGCACGCTGCACGAGCGCATCGCCCTCGACGGGCCACGTGACGAGATCCGCGACCTCGCCGACACCTTCGACTCGATGCTCGAACGGCTCGACTCCGCCTTCGACAGCCAGCGGCGGTTCGTCGCCAACGCCTCACACGAACTGCGCACGCCGCTGGCCATCAACCGCGCCCTGCTGCAGGTGTCGTTCGCCGACCCGGACCTGCCCGAACAGCTTCGGTCCGTCGGCGCGGAACTGCTGGCCGCCAACGCCCGCCAGGAGCGGCTCATCGACGGTTTGCTGCTGCTCGCGCAGACCGAGCGCGAGCTCACCACGCGCGAGTCCGCCGACCTGGAGGACCTGGCCGGCGCCGTCGTCGCGGCCGCGCCCGGCCGTCCGCCGGTGCGGGCGCACCTGGCCGCCGCCCCCGTGACGGGCGACCCGGTGCTGCTGGAACGCATGATCGGCAACCTTGTCGACAATGCCGCCAAGTACAACGACGAGCGCGGCGAGGTGCACATCCGCAGCGGCGGCGACGGCGCCACGTCGTTCGTGACGGTCGAGAACACCGGGCCCGTCGTCGCGCCCGACCAGGTCGCCGTCCTCTTCGAGCCGTTCCGCCGCCTCGGCGGCGACCGGACCGGCTCGGCCAGGGGCGCCGGACTAGGCCTGTCCATCGTGCGGGCCGTCGCCACCGCCCACGGCGGCACCGCCGAGGCCCGTCCCCGCCCCGGCGGCGGCCTCGTCGTCACCGTACGGCTCCCGCGCGCCCCCGCCGGCTCCCCCGCGCTCGCCACCCCGCACGGAAGAGCCCTCGACCCGGGACCGAGGTTGCCGTAACAGGGCCAGGGCCGAGGCCCGGCGGCCCCGGTCAGGCCCGGCCTGGTGGCACCGCCGCGCCTGACCGCTGCGGGGACGCTTGCCCTGGAGCCGGGTGAGAGGGCCATCCGGGCCCAGGTGGGCCACGCTCAGGCCTGGCCAGGGGGCACTGGGCCCCCTGAGCACGGCGGGCATGCTCGCGCCGAGGCCGGGCGGGCGGGGGAAGGGGCCGTCGCACGTCCCGGGCGCGATGGGAAGGCTCTCGCGGATGCGCGCCTGCGGAAGGGACGAGCCGGCGGCCGCCGCCGCGGCCCGGCCTCGGTGAGGGCCGTCCGAACGCCCTCTCGGCCCGGAGGGGAAGTGCCCGGAGGGAAGACGCCCGGAGGGGAAGCGCGGGAGGTCAGGTCCCGCGGGCGTCGGACGGCCTCGAACGCTCCGGCGGGTCAGACGCCCGCCATCGCGAAGACTCCGAAGAGGTTGCCCGAGGTGTCGTGCAGGTAGGCGAAGTCGGGCCCGCCCGGGTTGCCGACCGCCTTGAAGACCACCTTCCCGCCGAGGCCCTCGACCCTGTCGCAGGTCTCGGCGACGTCCGCGACGTGCACGCAGAAGACGGCGTGGTTCGGGCGCTCGCCGCCGGTGCCGAAGACGCCGCCCTGCGGCCGCTCATCGGTGGGATAGCTGACGATGCGGTAGTCCATGCCGCCGGCCGCGGCCTGCTCGTCGGCCTGGTAGCGCCAGCCGAACAGGTCGCCGTAGAACCGCTGGACGCCGTCCGGGTCGTCCGTGGCGATCTCGAACCAGGCGACGGTGCCGAAGGCGGGGGTCTCGGCGGCGGGCGTGGTCATGTCCTTCTCCCTGCTGCGTGTGCTCGTGACAAGTGGTGCGCGAGCCGGATGCCCGAAGGCGCCCGTCGCCCGCGTGGTTCCAGCGTCTCCTCCTGTGGCGACAACCCCCTGTCGGTGTTTATGGGGAACATGTTTTCGAATGTCGTGCTAGTCGAGCACCGGATAACGGGCGATCATGTGAGGGACCTCGGCGCCGAACGCCTCGATGGGCCGCTTCGGCACGCGTTCCTCGGTGAGGGCGGCCTCGGCGATCCGGTCGAACCGGAAGACGCGGACGGCGTCGCGCAGGCGGCACCAGGCCACCAGGTACCACGAGCCGGTCCGCCCGCCCACGAAAGCGCCCGGCTCGACCTCCCGTCTGGTGAGCGACCCGTGGACGTCGGCGTACTGCATGCGCAGGACGACGCCCTTGACCAGGGCCTCCTCGATGACGCGCCCGATGGATCCGGTGTAGCCCTCGTCGGGCTTGTCCTCCGCCAGGATCTGCACCCGGGTGGCGAGCTGCCGCGCCCGCTCCCCCTCCGGCCCCGGCATGGCGGCGACGAGCTTGCGCAGCGCGCTGCGCGCGTCCGCCGCGAACGGCTGCTGGTCGGTGCGGCTGAGCGCGATCGCCACGGCCACGGCCTCGGCCGGGGTGAAGTTGAGCGGGGGCAGGGACATACTCTTCTCGAGGGCGTAGCCTCCCCTGCGGCCGATCTCGGCGTAGATGGGCACGCCCGCCTGTTGCAGGGCGGCGATGTCCCTCTCGATGGTCCGCGGGCTCACCTCGAAGCGCAGGGCGAGCTCACGCGCGGACCGGCAGCGGGGGGAGATCGCCCGCAGGTCCTCGACGATCGCATAGAGCCGGTCGGTACGGTTCACAGGCCAGACGCTAGGACACCCCACCGACATTTCCGCTGACGCGTTCGAATCTCCAGCCTGTCGTGGCGACGTCCCGTGCGCCCCGGGGAAGACGGCCGAGGACGGACCGGGGAAGAGGGCCGAGGACGAAGCCGCACGAGGGGGTCAGCCGCCGACGGCTTCGGCGATCCGGCCGAGGCGCTCGCGGCCGGGCTCGGGGAACCGCTCGTCGGTGACGTCGGCCGAGGTGATGCGGTCGAGGCGGAAGACCCGGACGTCCTCCCGCAGCCTGCACCAGGCCACGAGGTACCAGTGCCCGCCGCGGCCGCCCAGGCAGATGCTCGGCTCGACGTCGCGGGTCGTGGAGACGCCCTTGCTGTTGACGTAGTCGACGCGCAGCACCCGGCGGCGCAGCAGCGCCTCGTCGATGGCGCGTTTGACTGCCTGCGGCCCGGCGATCGAGTACCCGCCCTGCTCGATCCGGATGGGGACTCCGGCCTCCCGTAACTTCGCCACGTCCCGGACGACGGTGCTCTTGCTGACGCCGAGGCGCGACGCGAGCTCGCGCGCGGACAGGCATCCGCCGGACCTGAGCTCCTCGACGAGCGCGTCCCGGCGTTTCATGACCATGACGCTACGCCGACGAGACGGGCGATTCCGGGACGACACACCTCACTCGGGCGTTACAGCACCATCACCCCACGTGCCCCACGGCCGCGTGTTGACGATCCGGTCCGGCCCTATCCCGCACAGCGCGGCGCGCTCGCAGCCGAAACGCTGCCAGTCGAGCTGTCCCGGCGCGTGGGCGTCGGAGTCGACGGAGAAGTCGCACCCCATCTCGTACGCCAGGCGCAGCAGGCGTTTGGGCGGGTCGAGCCGGTCGGGCCGTGAGTTGATCTCGACGGCCACGCCGAACCGCCGGCACGCCTCGAACACGATCTCCGCGTCGAAGCGCGACTCCGGCCGGAGCCCGCCGCGCCGGCCGCCCGCCCGCACGACGCGGCCGGTGCAGTGGCCGAGGACGTCGACGTGCGGGTTGGCCACGGCCGTCACCATGCGCCGCGTCATGTCCTCCGCGTCCATCCGCAGCAGCGAGTGGACGCTGGCGACGACGACGTCGAGCCGTTCGAGCAGCTCGGGCTCCTGGTCGAGCGAGCCGTCGGCGTTGATGTCGACCTCGATGCCCGTCAGGACGCGGAACGGCGGACCTGAGCCGGCCGCGAACGACGCGTTGAGCTCCTCCACCACGTCGAGCTGCCGGCGCAGCCGGTCGGGCGACAGGCCGTTGGCCACGGTCAGCCGCGGCGAGTGGTCGGTGAGCGCGAGGTACTCGTGGCCGAGCGACCGCGCCGCCGCGGCCATCTCCTCGATGGACGAGCCGCCGTCGGACCAGTCGGAGTGGCTGTGCAGATCGCCGCGCAGCGCCTCGCGCAGCTCCCGCGCCGCGTCGTCGAGGTCGACGTCCTTGGTGTCCTCCAGCCGGCGCAGATAGGTCGGGACGTCGCCGTTCAGCGCCTCGGTGACGGCGAGGGCGGTGACCTTGCCGACGCCCTTGAGGTCGCTCAGACGGCCCTCGCGGGCGAGCCGTTCGAGCTCGCCGGGCGGCAGGGCCTCGACGGTCGCGGCGGCGCCCCGGAACGCCCGCACGCGGTAGGTGGGCTCGCCCGCCCGTTCCAGCAGGAAGGCGATCCTCTTCAGGGCCTCGACCGGATCCACATCCGCACCGTACTCCGCGCTCCTGACAGAACCGCGAACGCCGCCGAAGGTTGGCCCGTTATGTCCTAGCGACGCTATTGTGTGCCGATCTCGACAGCAGGAGCCCGATGGCCGGATCCGGGGAGCGCCCCACGCCTCCGCACGACCCCTCGCACGACAGGCCGACACCGGACGGCGAGACACGTGACACGCCGACGCCCGACGGCGGCGCTACACACGACACGCCGGCACCGGACCGCGAGCCGCTCGACGTACCGGCACCGGACGGCGTGACGCAGGACGCGCCGCCGGGCGCGGAGCCGGAGCCCGGCGCCGAGGACACCGACAAGACCCGGCCGCTGCGCCGGAAGCCGGCTCGGCCCGCGCCGCCCCAGCCCGTGGTCTCCACGCAGCCGGATCGGCCTGCGCCGCCTCCGCCCGTGGTTCCCCCGCCGCGGCACCCGGTGGCGCGGCCGGCCGGTCCTCCACCGCCGCATCCGCTCGCGATGGGCCGGCCCGGGCAGTTCTCCACGCCGAAGCCGTCCGGGGGCTCCAAGTCGTCCACCGCCATCAAGCTCGGCACGCTGGGCGTCCTGTCCACGCTGGTCGTGGGCTTCTGCGCGGCCCAGAACCGGTACGACGAGGTGGGCGCCGACTGCGTCGACCTGTCGAACCGGCAGCCCGACGGCTCCTACCCCGTCGTGCCCGACGACTACTGCGACGACGACCACCACTACCACGGCTCGCACGGCGCGTACGGCTGGTACTACGGCGGCACCCGGACGGGGGGCCGGGTGTGGCGCGGGACCACGGTGAAGCCCGCGGACGCGCACATCACCAGCAGGACGGGACGCGTCATCCAGCGCGGCGGGTTCGGCTTCCACTCGGGCGGGGGCGGCTGACGCCGTGCGCCGGGAGAGCTCGCGGCCCCGCGACGACTGGGCCGCCGTCATCGAGTCGCAGGGACTGGCCTTCCACCGGTCCGCCCACCCCGAGGGCCTGACCCGCCCGTACTGGGACGAGAGCGTCCACTACGTCTTCACGATGGACGAGGTCCTGGCGCTGGAGAGCCAGGTCGAGGAGCTGCACGGGATGTGCCTGGACGCGGCCGAGTACGTCGTGGCGCACGACCGGCTGGCCGACCTGGGCATCCCGCCGGAGTGCCGGGCCGCCGTCGCGCAGTCGTGGCGGCGGCGCGACCCGCACCTGTTCGGCCGGTTCGACCTGCGCTACGACGGCACGGGCCCGGCCAAACTGCTGGAGTACAACGCCGACACGCCCACGAGCCTGGTCGAGAGCTCGGTGGTGCAGTGGTTCTGGCTGCGCGACGTCTTCCCCGCCGACGACCAGTGGAACTCGGTGCACGAGCGGCTGATCGACCGGTGGAGATCGCTGACGCTGCCGACCGGGCCCGTCCACTTCGCCTGGACGAACGCCGACGAAACCGGCGAGGAGGCCATGACGACCGGCTACCTCCAGGAGACCGCCGAGCAGGCCGGCCTGACCACGGTCGCGGTCGCCATGGAGGACATCGGCTGGGACGCGCTCAACCGCCGCTTCGTCGACATGGAGCACCGCGTCATGCGGACCGTGTGCAAGCTCTACCCCTGGGAGTGGATCGTCGCCGAGCCGTTCGCGCCGCACGCCCTGGCCCAGCAGGTCTCCATGACCTGGATCGAGCCGCTGTGGAAGATGCTGCTGTCGAACAAGGCACTGCTGGCCGTCCTGTGGGAGATGTTCCCCGGCCACCCGAACCTCCTGCCCGCCTACTTCGACGGCCCGCGGGAGCTGGCCGGGACCTCGGGGTACGTGCGCAAACCGCTCCTCGGCCGTGAGGGGGCGTCCATGCGCATCGCCGCCCCCGGCGTCGAGGTGGAGACGGAGGGCGGGTACGGCGCCGAGGGCTTCGTGTACCAGGAGTTCGCGCCGCTGCCGGACTTCGACGGCTGGCGTCCCGTGCTCGGGGCGTGGGTGGTCGAGGACGAGGCGGCCGGGCTCGGCATCCGCGAGACCTCCGGCCTGATCACCGACGACACGTCCTCCTTCGTCCCCCACCGCATCCACGGCTGAAAGCGAACACGCCCATGAACACCGCACCCTCCACCTCGCTCGCCGGCGTGCTCGGGCACGGCGCGCTGGCCATCCTGGCGTACGCCGTCCTGGGCGTGCTGCTGCTCGTCGCCGGGTTCTACGTCGTCGACCTCGCCACCCCCGGCCGGCTCAGCAAGGTCATCCGCGCCGACCGCAACCCGAACGCCACCCTGCTGGCCGCCGCGAGTCTGGCCGGCGTCGGCCTCGTCGTGGCGGCGAGCATCTGGTCGTCCGGCGGCGAGCTGCGCGAGGGGCTGCTCGCGACGCTCGTCTTCGGCCTCGTGGGCATCGCCGTGCAGACGCTCGGCATGGTGGCCTTCGACAAGGTCGCCGGGATCCCGGTGCGCGAGCTGGTCGAGGAGCCGGCGCTGCACCCGGCCGCCGTGCTGCTCGCGGTGACCCACTTCGTCATCGGCCTCATCACCGCTGTCGCCGTGCTCTAGCCCTCCATCGGGGCCGCTCATGGCCCCCCGCAACCCCTCCGTACGGCGACGCCGGCATGCCGGGGGGCGCGCCCGGCCCGATGACCTGGCACGCTAGAGGCGTGAGCGAGCGGGGCGGGCGGGCCGGGACGAACCGGCACGGCGACGGAGACGTGCGGGACGCCGGTGAGGGAGGGCCGATGAGCGACAGGATCCGGGAGGACACGGCGCGGCGGCTGGACCGCGCGATGGGCAGCCTGGGCACGGCCGCGATGGCCCGGATGGAGGAGCAGCTCGCCTGGTACCGCGCGCTGTCGGCCGAGGACAGGTCCTGGGTCGGCCTCGTCGCCCAGGCGGGCATCGCGGCGTTCGTCGAGTGGTTCGGCCACGCGGGCGAGGGCCGCCCGACGCCGAGCATCGAGTTCTTCGGCACGGCCCCCCGGGAGCTGAAGCGCAGCGTCTCGCTCCAGCAGACCGTCGACCTGGTCCGCATCGTCGTCGAGGTGGTGGAGGCGCAGGTCGACGAGCTGGCCGCCCCCGGCGGCGCGGAGCTGCTGCGCCACGCCATGCTCCGCTACACCCGCGACGTCGCCTTCGCCGCCGCCCAGGTGTACGCCAGGGAGGCCGAGGCCCGCGGTTCGTGGGACGCCCGGCTGGAGGCGCTGATCGTCGACGCGCTGGTACGCGGCCAGGTCGACGACGGCCTGCACTCCTGGGCCGCCGCCCTCGGCTGGACCTCCGCGCCCGTCGTGGTGTTCGCGGGGTACGCCCCCGACGAGGACCCGCAGACCATCATCGACGGGCTGCGCGACAAGGGACGGCGCATCGGGCACGAGCTGCTCGCGGGCGTCCAGGGCGACCGGCTGATCGTGATCGTCGGCGGAGCCGGCGGCGTGAAGGACGCGGCCCGCGGCGTCGTGTCGCGCTTCGGGCCGGGGCCGATCGTCATCGGTCCCGAGGTGCCCGACCTGCACGCGGCCGCCAGCTCGGCGCGGGCGGCGATCGCGGGGCTGCGCGCGGCGGCCGGCTGGCCGGACGCGCCGCGTCCCGTGCTCGCCGAGGACCTGCTGGCCGAGCGCGCCCTGGACGGCGACGAGGACGCCCGCCAGCAACTGGTGGAGAACGTCTACAAACCGCTGGCCGGGACCCCGCTGCTCGACACGCTGGCGACGTACCTGGAGCAGGGCACCTCTCTGGAGGCGACGGCCCGCCTGCTGTTCGTGCATCCGAACACCGTGCGGTACCGTCTTCGGAAGATCACTGAGCTGACCGGGTACCAGCCCACCGAGGGACGGTCCGCATTCACCCTTCAGGTGGGGCTCATACTCGGACGGCTGTCCGTTACGTGAGCGGGGGCGCGTTAACCCTGCGGACACCGAAACTGTAGGGCCCCCACAAAGGAGGGGCCGTAAAGTTCGTTCGGATCTCCATCAGTGTGGCGAACCTCTACAGGGCAGGGTTGATAGCGTGCTCGTCATCGTCGCTCCGGGCCAAGGCGCCCAGACCCCAGGCTTCCTCAGTCCATGGCTCGAGATCCCCGAGTTCCGCGACCGCATGGCCGCCTGGTCGGAGATCGTCGAGCTGGACCTCGTCGCGTACGGGACGACCGCCGGCGCCGAGGAGATCCGCGACACCGCGGTCGCCCAGCCGCTGCTGGTGGCGGCCGCCCTCGCGTCGTACGACGTGCTGGGCGTGCGGCCGGACCTGGTGGCCGGGCACAGCGTCGGCGAGCTCGCGGCGGCGGCGATCGCCGGGGTGCTGACCCCGGAGGAGGCCCTCACGCTGGTGCGCGAGCGCGGCCGCGCGATGGCCGAGGCCGCCGCGATCACCGAGACGGGAATGGTCGCGGTGCTCGGCGGCGTCGAGGACGACGTGCTGGCGAGCATCGAGAAGCACGGCCTGACGCCGGCGAACATCAACGGCGCGGGGCAGATCGTGGCGGGCGGCACGATGGAGCGCCTGGAGGCGTTCCGCGCCGAGCCGCCGGACAAGGCCCGCCTCATCCCGCTGTCGGTCGCGGGCGCCTTCCACACCGTGCACATGGCGCCCGCCGTGGACCGGCTCCGCGAGGAGGCCGCCTCCCTGATGCCGCGCGACCCGAAGATCCCGCTGCTGTCCAACGCCGACGGCGCCGTCGTGGCGGGCGGCGGGGAGTTCGTGGCGCGCCTGGTCGACCAGGTGGCCAACCCCGTCCGCTGGGACTCCTGCATGGCCACGATGGCCGAGCACGGCGTCACCGCGATGATCGAGCTGCTGCCGGGCGGCACGCTGACCGGACTGGCCAAGCGCGGCCTGACCGGTGTGAAGACCGTCGCACTCAAGACCCCCGACCACCTGGACAACGCCCGAGAGGTGCTCAAGTGAGGCTCAGCCACGGCGCCCCGGGCGCGAAGGTTCTCGCGTTCGGCGGCTACCAGCCGGCCGAGGTCGTGACCAACGACGACCTCGCCGCCCGGCTCGACACCAACGACGAATGGATCCAGAGCCGCGTCGGCATCAAGGAGCGCCGCATCGCCGGCCCGCAGGAGTCGGAGATCGACCTCGCCGTCCAGGCGGGCGGCAAGGCCCTCGCCGCGAGCGGCCTGTCGGCCGAGGACATCGACCTGGTCATCGTGGCGACCTGCACGCTGGAGGCGCAGATCCCCAACGCGGCCGCCCGGGTGGCCCACCGGCTGGGCATCGACGCGCCCGGCGCCTTCGACGTCAACGCCGCCTGCGCCGGCTTCTGCTACGGCCTGGCCGCGGCGAGCGACGCCGTACGGGCCGGGTCGGCGACCAACGTGCTGGTCGTGGGCAGCGAGAAGCTCAGCCAGTGGGTCGACTGGAACGACCGGACGACCGCGGTGATCTTCGCGGACGGCGCGGGCGCGGCCGTCGTCGGCCCGTCCGACACTCCGGGCATCGGACCCGTGGCCTGGGGCAGCGCCGGGGACAAGGCCGAGGCCATCACCGTGCGCGGCCGCGCGTCCTTCCTGGAGCAGGAGGGCCAGACCGTCTTCCGCTGGGCCACCACCGCGCTCCACCCGGTGGCCCTGCTCGCCTGCGAGCGCGCCGGGGTCGACCCGGCCGACCTCGCGGCCTTCGTCCCCCACCAGGCGAACCTGCGGATCGTCGAGGCGATCGCCCGCAAGATCGGCGCCGACAAGGCCGTCGTCGCGCGGGACATCACGCTCGCGGGCAACACCTCGGCCGCGTCGATCCCGCTCGCGCTGTCCCGGATGATCGAGCGCGGCGAGGTCCCCTCGGGCGGCCTCGCGCTGCTGCTCGGCTTCGGCGCCGGCCTCACCTACGCCTCCCAGGTGATCGAGATCCCCTAAGGCTTGTACGGACCTCCGTGCAAAACCGTAAGACCGACACACGAACTCAAGGAGTAGTCGCGACATGGCACTGACCGAGCAGGAGATCCTCGCCGGCCTTGGCAAGATCGTCAACGAGATCACCGGCATCCCGGCGGCGGAGGTCACCCCGGAGAAGAGCTTCGTCGACGACCTCGACATCGACTCCCTCTCCATGGTGGAGATCGCCGTCGCGGCCCAGGACGAGTTCGGCGTCGAGATCCCCGACGACCAGCTCAAGCACCTGAAGACCGTCAAGGACGTCATCAACTTCATCCAGGCCTAGGACCCCGTCCCAGGCCCGTCCCCGGATCTCCCGTCCGCCGCGTACGCGCGGGCGGACGGCGCGGTCCGCGGGACGACCCCGCGCCGCGGGCCCCGGGCCCCGGCGGATCACGAGCAGGGGCGGGGGCAGGGCCGTGCCCGCCCCGCCGGGGGCGTCCTGGCCCCCACCGATCAAGAGGAGTGCAGACAAGTGAGCAAGGACCGGGTACGTGTCGTCGTCACCGGGCTCGGCGCGACGACGCCCCTCGGTGGAGACGTCGCCTCGACCTGGTCGGCGCTCCTCGACGGGCGGTCGGGCATCCGCACGCTCACCGAGGACTGGGTCGACTCGGTGCCGGTGAAGTTCGCCGGCGTGGCCGCGGTCGACCCCGGCGAGGTTCTTCCGAGGCCTGAGGCGAGGCGGCTCGACCGCGCCGAGCAGTTCGCGCTGATCGCCGCCCGCGAGGCGTGGCGGGACGCGGGCACCCCCGAGGTCGAGCCGACGCGGCTGGGCGTCGTCGTCGGCAGCGGCATCGGCGGCATCACGACGATCCTGGCGGCGTACGACACGTTCAAGGAGAAGGGCTGGCAGCGGCTGTCGCCGTTCACGGTCCCGATGCTGATGCCGAACGGCGCCGCCGGCTGGATCGGCATCGAGATCGGCGCGAAGGCCGGCGTCCACGCGACCGTCAGCGCCTGCGCGACCGGCGCCGAGTCCATCGGCTACGGCATCGAGATGATCAGGGACGGCCGCGCCGACGTGGTCGTCGCCGGCGGCACCGAGGCGGCCATCCACCCGCTGAACGTGGCCTCCTTCGCCGCGATGCGCGCCATGTCCACCCGCAACGACGAGCCGCTGCGCGCGTCCCGGCCGTTCGACAAGGGCCGCGACGGGTTCGTGCTCGGCGAGGGCTCGGGCATCGTCGTGCTGGAGTCGGAGGAGCACGCGCGGGCGCGCGGGGCGAAGATCTACGCCGTCGCCGCCGGCGCGGGGTACTCCTCGGACGCCCACCACATCGCCCAGCCGGAGCCCACCGGCGCCGGCATCCGGCTCGCCGTGCAGCGCGCCCTGGAGGACTCCGGGCTGACCGGGGCCGACGTGAAGCACATCAACGCCCACGCCACCTCCACCCCCGCCGGGGACGTCGTCGAGACGATCGCCATCAAGGAGACCATCGGCTCCCACCCGCTGGTCACGGCGACCAAGTCGATGACCGGCCATCTCCTCGGCGGCGCGGGCGGCATCGAGTCGATCTTCACGATCCTGGCGCTGACCGACCGCGTCGTGCCCGCCACGGTGAACGTGGACGACCTCGACGACGGCATCGAGGTTCCCATCGTCCGCGACGAGCCCCACAAGCTTCCCGACGGCCAGATCGCCGCCATCAACAACTCGTTCGGGTTCGGCGGTCACAACGTGGCCGTGGCCTTCACCACTGTTTGACAAGGGAGTCTCCGATGACTGTGCTGGACAACAGGTTGGTGGCCGCGGCTTCCGAGGGAGAGGCCGCCGATCCCCGCGCCCCGTTGGCGCGCCTCGGCCACCTGCTGGACGAGGGCTCGATCCGGCTGATCACTCCCGAGGACAAGAGCGGCGTGCTGGCCGTGACCGGCCGCATCGAGGGCGTCCCCGTGGTGGCCTTCTGCAGCGACGCCCGCGTGCAGGGCGGCGCGATGGGCTCCGAGGGCTGCGAGCACATCGTCCACGCGTACGACGTGGCCGTGCGGGAGCGGGTGCCGGTCATCGGCGTCTGGCACTCCGGCGGGGCGCGCATCCCCGAGGGCGTGGAGTCGCTGCACGCGGTGGGCCGGGTGTTCGCCGCGATGACCAAGGCGTCCGGGCTCGTCCCGCAGATCTCCGTCGTGGTCGGCCCGGCCGCCGGCGGGGCCGCCTACGGCCCGGCCCTCACCGACCTGGTGATCCTGGCCGACCAGGGCCGCATCTTCGTCACCGGTCCCGACGTGGTCCGCAGCGTCACCGGCGAGGACATCGACATGGCCTCGCTGGGCGGTCCCGAACCGCACAGCAAGCGCAGCGGCGTCGCCCACATCGTCACCAAGGACGAGCCGGAGGCCCTGCTCAGGGCCCGCCAGCTCGCCGTGCTGCTCGGCCACCAGGGCCGGGTGCGCGAGGTGGACGAGGTCGACTTCAGCGCCCTGCTCCCCGACAACCCCCGCCGCGCCTACGACGTCCACCCCCTGGTCAACGGGCTGCTCGACGAGCCCGGCGTGGAGCTCCACCCCAAGTGGGCGCCGAACGTCGTCACCACCCTGGGCCGCCTCGGCGGCCGCACGGTCGGCGTCATCGCCAACAACCCGATGCGGCTCGGCGGGTGCCTCGACTCGGCGTCGGCGGAGAAGGCCGCCCGGTTCGTCCGGATGTGCGATGCCTTCGGCGTGCCGCTGGTCGTGCTGGTCGACGTCCCCGGCTACCTGCCGGGCGTGGGCCAGGAGCACGACGGCGTCGTCCGGCGCGGGGCCAAGCTCCTGCACGCGTTCGCCGAGGCGTCGGTGCCGCGGGTCACGCTCTACACCCGCAAGGCGTACGGCGGCGCCTACATCGCGATGAACTCCCGCGCGCTGGGCGCGACCCGCGTGTTCGGCTGGCCGACGACGGAGATCGCCGTGATGGGCGCCGTCGCCGCGGTGCGCGTCCTCAAGCGCCGCGAGCTCGCCGCCGCCTCCGAGGAGGAGCGGCCGGCGCTGGAGGCCCGGCTGGCCGAGGAGCACCAGAAGGTGGCCGGGGGCCTCGCCCGGGCCATCGACCTCGGCGTGGTGGACGAGCTCGTCGAGCCCGCCAAGACGCGCGGCGCCATCGCCCGCGTCCTCGCCACGGCCACCCCGGCCCGCGGCGCCCACGGCAACATCCCCCTGTAGTCCCCGTCCTGTACGGCGAAGCGCCGGTCCCCTGAGGGGGCCGGCGCTTCGGCGTTGGAAGGAGCGGGCGGGTCAGGACGCCAGCCCGGGAAGCTCGGTGTACGACTTGCCGCGGACGAACCACTGGAAGTCGGCCGAGTTCTTCCCGCTCGGCGACGGCAGGCCGGCCCGCAGGTTCACGGCCGTGTTGACCAGGCCCCAGTTGAGGCCGCAGCCACTCGCCTTCGGCACGGCGAACGTCGTGTCCCTGGCCGTCGCCTTGAAGACCGGCACACCGTCGATCGAGGTGAGGTCGAGCGAGGTCACCTCGGGGTTGAGGACGATGGGATCGGCGTCGCCGCCGATGTAGCACTTCTTGCCGAGCAGCGGGTGGATCATCCGGATCTTGATGCCGACGTTGGTCGGGAAGACGGGCCCGGCGTCGACGCGGCCGGTGCCCTGGGTCTCGACGTACACGTCGGTCAGCTTCGGCACCTCGAGCGGCTTGCCGAGCAGGCCGCCGGGGACCTTCATGCGGCCGCCCACCACGCTGCCGAACGCCGCGGCCGTGCCGCCGCCGGCCAGTTTGCCCTGCGCGACGGTGATCCGCAGGGGCTGGCTGATGTCCTGCTGGATCTTGCCGAGGGAGATCGTCCCGCCGACCGTGACGATGAAGATGCAGCTCCAGGTGTCGGCCGTGGCGCCCGCCGGGAGCCTGGGGCAGTCGGACCAGTCGGCGTCGCTCGGGTGGTAGTCGTAGGCGGCTGCCTGGGCGGGAGCCGACAGCCCGCCCAGCAGCAGCACCGCCGCGACGCCGGTCGCGAGGCGCCGGGCACGAACGCTCATGGACTCCTCCTCCGGTCCGCCCGAAGGCGTGACGTGGGAAATGGTGAGTCCCGGTTATATCTGTGGAAAACACCGCTTTCTATGGCCTTTTCCCAAGGCGCGCGACGCGGGAGTTGTCACGCGCGCGCAATACGGCGGCCGCGGGGCGCACCCTCCAGGAGAGGCCCCGCGCCGTCGGCGGGAGCGGTCAGACGGCGGCGTGCAGCCAGCGGACGGGGGCGCCCTCCCCGGCGTACCGGAAGGACTCCAGCTCCTCGTCCCACTGCTTGCCGAGCAGCCGGTCGAGCTCGTCCTCCAGCACGACGCGGCCCTGGGCGGCCATCAGCATCACGTTGCGTAGCCGGTCCTCGGGCACGAGGATGTCGCCGTTCGCGCCGACCACGGCCGTGAAGGCGCCGAGCGACGGGGTGTAGGCGTGCCGGGAGCCGTCGACGCCGGGTGAGGCGTCCTCGGTGATCTCGAAGCGGATGCGCTGCCAGCCCATGAGAGACGACGTGATCGCCGCGGCCGTGCCGGGGCGGCCCTCCCACTCCGCCTGGGCCCGGAGCGTTCCGGGCGCGGCGGGCTGGGCCGTCCACGTCAGATCGACGGGTACGCCAATAACGCCTGCGACGGCCCACTCGATGTGCGGGCACAGCGCAGGCTGAGCCGAGTGGACGTACAGGACGCCACGAGCAGCAGCCACCGGACCTCCCAAATCGCATGAGGTGCGCCTTCCCCAACGGCCTCATACTTGGGATGATCACGGTTGGATGACTGTAGGAGAGACTACCGTCCGTCGTGGCCCGGCACCAGAGGGGGGTCATACCGATTAGGGCGTGGTAACCCTCGGAATCGGGAAAGACTCCCTCCGTGATCGCCCTAGGAAGGCGGCGGGATGCGCGGTCGGCTCGTCGAACCCCTCCCCGGCCGGCCCGCGCTCATCCGGCCGGACGAGTTGCTCACCTCCTCCCCCGAGGCCGTCGGCCGCTGGGCCCGCGAGACGGCCGCCGCCGGGGGCGTCCACCACGTCCGGCTGTCGCCCGGCGTGGACGTCGTCGACCTCACCGCGGCCCTCCGCGACCGCGGGCACGTCGCGTCGCCCAACCACGTCCTCCTCGGGCAGCCGCTGCTGTTCGGCGGCCCCGGCGGCATGCCGGTGCCCGCGCGGGCCGTGCCGTACGAACCGGGTGAGCCGTGGGACGTCACGGTCGCCGTGCTCGACACGGGCCTCGCGCCGCACCCCTGGATGGCGCGCTGGTACCGCGACGAGGTGGCCGACACCCCGGACGCCGACGGCGACGGCGTGCTGGACGAGCAGGCGGGCCACGGCACGTTCGTCGCCGGGCTGATCCTGCGCCGGGCCCCCGGCGTGGCGCTGCGCGCCGTGCGGCTCCTCGACAGCCACGGGGTGAGCGACGAGGCCGCGCTGCTGCGGGCGCTCGCCCGGCTGCGCCGCGAGCGGGTCCACGTGGTGAACCTGTCGCTCGGCGGCCACACCTTCGACGACCGGCCGCCGGTGGGGCTGGCGGAGACGCTGGCGGCCTTTCCCGCCGTCGTCGCCTGCGCGGGCAACACCGCCTCGTCGCGTCCCTTCTGGCCGGCCGCGCTCCCGCGGGTCGTCGCCGTGGCGGCGCTCGACGGGGACGGCAGGGCCTCCTTCTCGGCGTACGGCCCCTGGGTCGACGCCTGCGCCCCCGGCGTCGGCCTGACGAGCAGCTTCCTCGATCACGCCGAGTTCCACGGCTACGCGCGGTGGAGCGGCACGTCGTTCGCGGCGGCGGGCGTCACGGGGGCCCTCGCGCGGCTGTGCCGCGACGTCCCGCCCGCCGAGGCCGTACGACGCCTGCTGCGGGAGGGCCGGCAAATTCCCGATCTCGGCGTCGCGGTCGCCGTCGATCGATAGGGTGCGTGTCACCCGTTGTCCCCCTCCGAACGCGCAGAGTCACATGCCAGAACGCAACTCTCTCGCCGACCTCGACCAGGCCGCCTGGGAGGACCTCGTCGCACGGTTCGACGGCAGGATGTGGGCGGTCGCCCGCGCCTTCGGGCTGAGCGCCGCCGACGCGGCCGACGCCGTCCAGGGCGCGTGGCTGAAGATGGTCGAGCGCGCCGACACCATCCGCGACCCCGGCGCCGTCGGCGCCTGGCTCGTCACCACCACCCGCCACGAGGCCGCCCGGCTCAGCCGCAGGGCCCGCGGCGAGACCCCGGCGGACGCGGACGTGCCGGAGGCCGCCGCCCCCGACCCCGCCGCGGCCGTCGTGGACGCCGACTTCGGCCGGCAGGTCTGGGCGCGGCTCGACCTGCTCGGCGAGCCCTGCCGGTCGCTGATCCGCCTGTGGGTGCTCCATCCCGAGGCCCGGTATGCCCAGATCGCCGTACGGCTGGATGTGCCGGTGGGCAGCATCGGCCCCACCCGCGCCCGGTGCATGGCGCGGCTGCGGGCGCTGGTGGAAGAGGAGGCCGGCTCGTGAGGGACGAGTACCTGCTCGCCGCGCTGCGGATGGGGGCCGGAGCCGATCCGGTGCCGGGACGGGTCTCCGCCGCCGCCCGGGCCGCCTTCGCGCTGCGGCTGCCCGGGGGTGTCGCGGCCGACGAGGTCGCCGTCGCCGTCCCGCCCGGCGCCCGGTCCGCCGATCTTCCGCGGCAGGGCGCGGACGGCTCCGCGGGACCACGGCTCGGCGCCGCCGAGGCCGCACCGGACGCGCCGGGCTTCCACCGGTTCACGGCGGCCGGTCTCACGATCGACGTCGAGGCGTCCGTCGTCGAGGGCCGCCTGGAGGTGGCGGGGCAGATCTCGCCCTGGCCTGGGCCGGACGCCCGGGTGGAGGTGCGCACCCCGCACGTCGGCAAGGTCCGCTCGCCCTCGGGCAGCGGGCACTTCGCCGTCTCGGGCCTGCCGCCGGGATGGGTCAGCGTCGTGTGCCACCGCCCGGGGCTGCCGCCCGTGTTCACGCGCTGGGTGCATGTCCGCCCCTGACCCGCCCCCGGCCGCCGTCCTCGTCGCGCGGGCCGAGTCCGCCGTACGGCTGTCGGGGTCGGATCCCCGGCTGGCGCTGTCGGAGGCGCGGGACGTCCTCGCCGAGGCCGCGGCCGTACGGGACGGGCAGGAGGCGGTCTCCGTCGCGTTGCGGGCCTCGGCCCTCGCGGCGCGCGAACTGGGCGACCTCGAACTGGCCGCGGAGCGGCTCGAGGAGGCCGTCGCGGCCGGCGCGGCCTTCCCGCCGCGGGTCGCGCAGGCGCGGATGTCCCTGGTCACGGTGCGGGCGCAGCTGGGCGACCCGGAGGGCGGGCTCGCGCTCGCCGACCTGGCGGAGCGGGATCTGTCCGGGACCGACCTCGCCCGCCTCGACGTCCAGCGGTCGGCCGCCCTGATCCTGCTGGGCCGGCACCGCGATGCGGTGCGGCACTGCGACCGGGCGGTGGGCCTCCTGGAGGAGGACCCGCGGTTCCTGGCGGGCGGGCTGCTCAACCGCGGCGTCGCCCGCACCTACCTGCAGGAGTACGGCACGGCGGAGGAGGACCTGTCCCGCTGCGCCGCCACGGCCCGGGCCGCCGGGCTCGACCACGTCGCCATGCTGGCCGAGGGCAACCTGCCGTTCGTCGCGGCCAGGCGGGGCGACATCGCGGCCGCGTTCGAGAGGTACCAGGCGGCGGAGTCGGCGCTGTTCGGCTACCCGGAACGGCTGGCCGCGATGCGGACGGACTTCGCCGAGGCCCTCGTGGCCGCCCGGCTGCCGGTCGAGGCGCGGACGCTGCTCGAACAGGCCGTACCCGATCTGGTCGCCGGAGGCGCGCACGCCGCCGTCCCCGGCGCCCGGCTGCTGCTCGCGCAGGCCGGGCTCCTCGCGGGGGACGCCCGCCTCGCCCGGTCGTCCGCGGAGACGGCGCTCGACGAGCTGGCGGAACAGGGCAGGCACGCGTGGATCCCGCTGGCGGCCGAGGTGATCCTGCGGGCCCGCCTGCAGCAGGAGCCCCCGGATGACGGGACGCTCCACGAGCTTCTGGCGTGCGCCGACGACCTGGCCGCCCACGGCTGGCCCGCCGAGTCGGCGGCGCTCCGGCTCACCGCCGCCGCCGCGGCCGTGCGCCTCGGCCGTCCCGGCCTCGCGCGTGCCCACCTTCTCCGGCTCGCGTCGTCCTCCGGGCTCTCCCCCGGATCCGGACCGGACGCCGGGGACGTGCCGTTCGGTTCATCCGCGGAGGTGACGCCGGCCGGGCCGGCCGCGGCCATCGCCGGTGACGTCGCGCAGGCGTCCGGGGCCGGCGCTCCGACTCCGGGTGTACGGCCCGTCGTGCGGCAGCACGCCCGTGCCCTGCTCCACCGGCTCGACGGAGACCGGGAGGCGGCCCTCGCCGCCGCGGGCGCGGGCATCCGCGCGGCCGCCGCCGGCCTGGACGCGGAGAGCCCCGACGTACGGGCGCACGCGGCGCGACCGGCGGAGGACCTGGCGGCCTTCGGGCTCGACCTGGCCCTGGAGAGCGGGGACCCCTGGACGGTGCTCACGTGGGCGGAGCGATGGCGGTCGGTCGTGCGCGGCACTCCCCCGCCGCCCCTCGCCGGCCCGGCC
Source organism: Microbispora corallina (assembly GCF_016863035.1). Lineage (GTDB taxonomy): Bacteria > Actinomycetota > Actinomycetes > Streptosporangiales > Streptosporangiaceae > Microbispora > Microbispora corallina. The sequence goes on along the minus strand of NZ_BOOC01000003.1, from coordinate 233,592 downwards.
GCGCTCGGCGGCACATTCGGCACGCTGGTCGAACTGGTCCGCCGAGGCGACGACCTGTGGGCGGTCACGGCCGGCCGACGGGAGTGCGCGCTGCGGTCGCTCGGGTCGTACGCGGCGGCCGTGGAGGCGACGGTCCGGGTCCGGTACGGGCTGCGCCGCCGCTGTCTGCGGGACGCCGGGGACGAGGACGGCCTGGCGCGGGAGCTTCCGGCGCTGGACCTGATGCTGCTGGAGCCCCTCGACCTGGACGACGGGCCGGTGACGATCGTGCCGACCGGCGCCCTGTGCACGCTGCCCTGGCCTCTGCTGCCCTCCTTGGCCGGCCGGCCCGTGTCGGTGGCGGCGGACGCCGTCCCCTGGCTCAGGCCGGGGGCCGGACCGGGCACCGGGAGCCGTCCGACCTCCTGGGGCTCCGCGGCGAACGAATCGCCCCCTTGGCCCGCGACGGAGACGAGCGGGCCCCAGGTCGGTCCGGCGCGCTCACCGGCCGCGGTCGTCGCCCTCGCGGGGCCGGGGCTGCGGCACGCCGCCGCCGAGGCCGACGCGGTGGCCGCCGCCCATCCCGGGGGACGGCGCGTCGGGGCGACGCGGCAGGAGGTGATGGCCGCGCTGGAGCACGCGGACGCGCTGCACGTCGCCGCGCACGGCATGTTCTCGCCGCGCAGCCCGATGCTGTCGCGGATCACGCTGGACGACGGCCCGCTCATGGGCTACGACCTGCTCCGGGCGGAGGCGGTCCCGCGGCTGGTCGTGCTGTCGGCGTGCGACGCCGGGATGGCCCACGCGCCCGTGGACGGCGCGGCCCTCGGCCTGGCGGGGGCCTTCCTCGACCGGGGGTCGTCGTGCGTGGTCGCCGGTGTGGTCCCGGTGCGCGACGACGAGGCGTTCGCGCTCATGACGCTGTTCCACGGCCTGCTCGCGGACGGGCGCGCCGCCGCGGAGGCCCTGGGCGTCGCGGCCGGCAAGACCGGGGCGGCCGGCTTCGTCTGCTTCGGCGACGGCGCCCTGCGCCTGCGGCCCGCCGCCCGGTGACCCCGATCCCGTCAGCCGGTGGCGACGGGACGGGAGGGGTCGGCGACCCAGTTGGACCAGGAGCCGACGTACAGCGCGGCGGGCAGGCCCGCGACCTCCAGGGCCAGCACCTCGTGGGCGGCGGTCACGCCCGAGCCGCAGTAGGCCCCGACCGGGACGCCCTCGACCACGCCCAGCGTGTTGAACCGCTCGCGCAGGAACTCTCGCTTGTGGAAGCGGCCGCCGGGCTCGACGTTCTGCCCGGTGGGGGCGCTGACGGCGCCGGGGATGTGCCCGGCCACGGGGTCGATCGGCTCGACCTCGCCGCGGTAGCGCTCCGCGGCCCGGGCGTCGAGCAGCACCCCGCCGGAGGCGATCTCGGCCGCCCGGCCGGCGTCGAGCACCGGCATCCCCCCGGCGACGGCGGTGAAGTCGCCCGGGGCGGCCGGCGGCGTCTCCTTGGTCACCGGCATGCCGGCCTGGGTCCAGGCGCGCAGGCCCCCGTCGAGGACCCGGACGCCGGGGTGGCCGTAGTAGCGCAGGGTCCACCAGGCGCGGGCGGCCGCGGTCGAGTCGGCGTCGTCGTACACGACGACGGGGCGACCGGCGGACACGCCCAGGCGGCGCATGGCCGCCTGGAAGTCGCCGGGGGCGGGCAGCGGGTGGCGCCCCTCGGGCCCCGGCTCCGCGGCCAGGTCGGCGGCGAGGTCGCAGAAGACCGCGCCGGGGATGTGCGCCTCCCGGTACGACTCGATCCCGGGAGGGCCGCCCAGCCTCCACCGGACGTCGAGGATCGTGACGTCTCCGAGCGCGGCCAGCTCCTCGGGCGTGATCAGCGGGCTCATCGCACCTACCTCCAGGACGGGACACCGGCGACAGCCATTCTGCCCCCACTCCCGCCACGCCCCCGCACCGCCGCCCACCCGTCTGTGGACGGACCCGCTAGGCGCGGATTTCCAGGAGCGGGACGTTCTGCTCGGCGGGCGTGAGCGACCCGTGGTAGCCGACCAGCGACGACTCGACCGGCTCGCTGACGGAGGCGACGATCACGCAGTCGCCGTACGGCACGGCCATGACGTCGCCGATCCGGTCGAGCCACTCCCGCCGGACCGCGCGGCCGAACCATCCGGCGTCGGCGGCCTCCTCCCTGGTGACCACCCAGGCGTGCCCGTCGAGGGCCGCACGCCAGGTCTGCCGGACGTCCTCGGCGGCTCCGGGGGTCGTGTACAGATGCCGGGCGCGGGCGTCGCCCCCGATCATGAGCACGCCCTCCCGCAGGTCGGGCCGCGTGTCGACGTCCACCTTGTGATCGGAGTTGATCATCCCGTGGTCGGCCGTGACGTACAGGGCCGAGCCCGGGGGCAGCGCCGCCGCGATCCGCTCGGCCATCCGGTCGGCGATCGCCACCTGCTCCAGCCACTCCGGGCTGCCCCAGCCCTTCTCGTGGCCCATCCGGTCGACCTCGCCGTAGTAGACGGTCACGAACCCGCTGTCGCGCAGCGCGTGCCGCACCGCGGCGACCCGCTCCTCCGCGGTCTCGGCCGCCCAGTAGCGCATTCCCCGGTAGACGGCCCGGGTGAGGCCGGTGCCGTCGAACGACGCCGGGGCGACGTAGACGGGGTCGACGCCGAGGGCGGACATCCGCTCGTAGACCGTCTGTCTGGGCTGCCACACCTCGGGGTCGATGGACAGCCCCGGAGCGGTCCACCGCAGGCAGTTGAACAGCCGCCCCTCGCCGGGGACGGCCATCTGGATGCCCACCATCCCGTGGTCGCCCGGCGGCGCCCCGGTGCCCAGCGTGGCCAGGCTCGTCGGTGTGGACGACGGGAAGCCGGCCGTGAGCGTGCGGCGCAGCCGGGACGACAGGAACGGGGCCGCGTCAGGGCGCGCCGCGAGAAGGTCGGCCCCGAGACCGTCGACGAGGAACAGGCACACCTTCACCGCCGGGTCCAGCCCGAGCGTGTTGGCGCCGGGGACGCCCAGGCTCGCCAGCAGGGACCCCGGCAGGTCCGCCAGCGACGCCGTTCCGTACGCGGGGACGTAGGGCGCGGGCGGCGTACCGGGAGCGGGTCCGCCGGGGCGGACGGGCCCCGGCCCGTGCGAGGGCCCGGCGGAGGGCCCGGCCGCCGGCTCCGCCGGGGCCACGGACCGCGTCGCGGACGGTTCGGGGTCGATCACGTCGCCTCCCTGGGTGGCCGGGGCGCACCGCCCGGCGGTCGGTCTGGTCGGACGTCCGCCTGCCCCCGTACGGCGGTCTCAGCGGGCGGCGCGGGCGGTGGCCTCCGACAGCGCCTTCGCGAACGCCAGCACGTGGGTCACGGCCTCGGGCCCGTCGGCGGCCTCGCTCACCCGCAGGGACAGGTCGTCGGCCGTGATCGCTCCGGTGTAGCCGTGGTCGGCCTCGCAGTTCTCGTCGCCGCAGGTGGCCGGTTCGAGATCGACGTGGGAGATCGCGCCCCAGCCGATCGTGAGCGTGACCTCGGTGGGGGGAACGCCCGGGGCGTACGACGCGGGGTCGGGGACCACCCTCGTGACCGCCACCGACTGGATGCGGCTGAGCCGGACGGCCTCCGTCGTCGTGGAGGCGTGGGAGGCGGGCATCCCCTCGGCGGGCGGGTGCTCGTCGGTGTGGCACACCAGCAGCCGGGTGGGCGACAGCACGAGGACCGTGACGTGCCTGCGCACCTCCATCGCCGGGTCGAACGTGGCCTCGTGATGCACGACGTACGCCGTGACCTGCTCGCTCCCGAGCGCTGACTCGACGGCGTCGGAGACCAGGTCGGGGTAGTAGCCGCTTCGGTCGATGGCCTCGCGCAAGCCCGCTGCGGAGACTCGGGTTTCCCTCATGGGTCCATCCTGCCCTGTAAGGGACACCTGTTTCACACCCGAGCGTGACGGGTTTTCCGCCCGGGTCTCAGCCCAGCCGGCGCGGGCCGACGTCGGGGCGGAGGGTCTCGGCGGCCCGCAGGACGGCCCGGGCGCCCAGCACGGCCACGCCGTTCTCACCGGCGAGCACCGGGTCGAGATCCAGCCGGGCGACCTCGGGGAACGCGTCGGCCAGCAGCCCCACGCGGACGAGCAGATCCTCCAGTGCCGCCACGTCGGCCCGGGGGTAGCCGTACTCCCCGAACAGCAGCGGCGCGGCGCGGACCGACCGGACGAGCCCGGCGGCGTCCTCGTCGGAGAGCGGCGCGAGGCGGTGGGCCCGGTCGCCGAGCAGCCGCGCGGTGACCTCCCCCAGCCCGAACGACACGACCCCGCCGACGTGCCGGTCCTGCACCACGCCCACGACCGTCGGGACCGACGGCTGCGGAGCCATCCGCTGCACGGCGAGCGTCGTGCCGGGGCCGAGCAGGGCGGCCAGGTCCGCGTACGCCTGCCGGAGCCCGGCCGGCTCGGTGAGGCCGAGGCGGACGGTCCCGGCCCGGCGGGTGTCCTCGGGGTCGGCGGACCTGATCACGACGGGCCAGCCGAGCCGTACGGCCGCCTCGACGGCCTCCTCCGGCGACCGCACGACCTCCGCGGGCCACACCTCAACGCCGTAGCAGGCGAGCAGCGGCCCGGCGTCGATCTCCCGCTCGCCCTCGCCCCCGGCCAGCGCGCCGGTCACGATCCGGCGGGCGGAGGCGGCGTCGACGCCCTCGACCCGGGGGACGGAGCCCGGGGGCTCGCCGCGCCACCGGGCGTACCGGACCGCGTGGGCCAGCGCCCGCACGGCCTCCTCCGGAGCCGGGTACGACGGGATCGAGCCGCGGCCGGGGGACCCCTCGCCGGAGTCCACTCGGAGGGCGTCCGGCATGCCCAGCTCGCCCTGGAAGGTCGCCAGCACCGGCTTGCCCGACTCCCGGGCCACCCGGAGCAGCTCCGCCGCCACCTCGTCCGGCCGCCCAGGAACAGGCGGCATGTAGACGACGACGGCGGCGTCCACGTCCGGCAGGACGCCCGCGAGCGCCGTGCCGAACTCGGCCGCGCCGGCCCGGGCGCCGAGGTTCACCGGCGGCACCGGCTCCAGCCCGGCGCCCACGCAGGCCTCGGCCGCGAGCAGCGCGAGGGCGTCGGAGTTGCTGACCAGGCCGACCCTGGGCCCCTCCGGCAGCGGCTGGTGGGCCAGAAGCTGGGCCACGTCGAACATCTGGGTGAGGTCGTCCACCCTGATCACCCCGGCCTGGGCGAACAGGGACCCGAGCGCGGTGTCGGGCAGGCCGAGCACGGGCGCGGCGTGCCCGCCGGGCACCCCCCGGCTCTTCACGACGACGACCGGCTTCTTGCGGGAGATCCGGCGGGCCAGCCGGGTGAACTTGCGCGGGTTGCCGAGGGACTCCAGATAGAGCAGGACGACGTCGGTCGCCGCGTCCTCCTCCCAGTACTGGAGGAGGTCGTTGCCCGACACGTCGGCCCGGTTCCCCGCGGAGACGAACGTCGAGATGCCCATCCCCCGCTGCGCCACCCGCTGGAGCAGCGCGGTGCCGAGCGCGCCCGACTGGCTGAAGAAGCCGACCCTGCCCCGGCCCGGCAGCGTGGCCGCCAGCGTGGCGTTCAGCCGTACGGCGGGGTCGGTGTTGGCGATCCCGAGACAGTTGGGGCCGACGACGCGCATGCCGTACGCGCGGGCGATGCGGACCAGCTCGTCCTGGCGGGCGCGCCCCTCCGGGCCGGTCTCCCCGAACCCCGACGAGACCACGATCAGGCCCTTCACGCCCTTCTCCGCGCACTCCTCGACGAGTTCGAGCACGCCCTCGGCCGGGACGGCGAGCACCGCGAGGTCCACGTGGCCGTCGATGGCCGACACGCTCCGGTACGCCCGGACCCCGGCCACGGCCCGTACGTGCCGGTGGACGGGGTAGACCGGGCCGGTGAAGTCGGCCCCCAGGAGGTTGCGCAGCACGGTCTGCCCGATCCCGCCCGGCTCGCGGCTCGCGCCGATCACCGCGACCGACTCGGGCGTGAGCAGGCGGGCGATCGAGCGCGCCTCCGCGCGGTGCTCCCTGGCCAGCCTGACCTCCTGCGCGGTCGGCGTGCTGGCCAGGTCGAGCGTCATGCGGACGACGCCGTCCTCGAACTGGCTCTGCGCCGTGTAGCCCGCCTGGCGGAACAGCGCGGTCATCCGGTGGTTGCCGGGGAGGACGTCGGCGATGAACGTCCTGATCCCCCGCTCGCGGGCGGCCGCCCGCAGGTGCTCCATCAGCACCGAGGCCATGCCCCTGCCCTGGTGCGCGTCCTCCACGAGAAAGGCGACCTCGGCGTGGTCCTTCGGCTCCACCCGGTCGTACCGGACCACCGCCACCATCTCGGCGCCGATCGTGGCGATCAGGGCCACCCGGTCGTTGTAGTCGACGTTGGTGAACCAGGCGACGTCCCGGTCGGTCAGCCGGGGGCGCGGCCCGAAGAACCGGAAGTAGATCGACTGCTCGGACAGGCGGGAGTAGAAGGACCGCAACAGGCCGGCGTCCTCCGGCCTGATCGGGCGCAGGTGTGCCGTGCCGCCGTCGGACAGCACGACGTCCGCCTCCCAGTGAGCGGGGTACTGAGGGTGCACCCTCCCGAGGCTAGCGCCGCCCGGCTTGCACTGCATTGACCGATTTTTGGCGCGGCATCGACATCGATCTCGTCCGCCCTTGACTCCTGGCGGTCGGACCGTCTTGGGCGGGATTGGGCAGCTCGGACAGGGTGAGTTGGGCAACGCTTGTGCATCGACATGCCCCGGTGTCTGCTCCCCGCCCCACGACATGCCCGGAAACTGTTAGGTTTCTGGACGTCAGCCTCGGAGCACGGAGAGGACCCGGCCCCTCCATGGGCGTGGCTCGCCTCCACAAGCAGTTGGCAAGGTGGTGACATCATGACGCGGGTCGTCGTGGTGGGCGATCTCATGACAGACGCGGTCGCCCGCGCCCGGTTCCCTCTGGCGAGGGCGAGCGACACGCCGGCCGTCGTGACCATGCACGGTGGCGGGTCCGGCGCCAACATCGCCAGCTGGCTGGCGGTGGAGGGCTCGGAGGTGGCGTTCATCGGCCGCCGCGGCGCCGACATCACCGGCCGCAACCGCGACATGGAGCTCATGGGCTACGGCGTCGACGCCCGGCTCGTGATGGACCCCGAGCGGCCCACCGGCACCTGCGTGGTGCTCGTCACGCACAAGGGCGAGCGGACCATGCTGTCCGACCCCGGCGCCAACGCCGCGCTCTCCCCCGAGGACCTGCCGCGCGACCTGTTCAGCGCCGGCGGCCACCTGCACATGTCCGGGTACACGCTGATCAACGAGGGGTCGCGCGACGCGGGGCTGGCCGCGCTCGACCTCGCCCGCCGCGCCGGGATGTCGATCTCGATCGACTGCGCCTCCTCCGCGCCGCTGGAGCGCACCGGCGCCGAGCCGTTCCTCGAGTGGACCCACGCCGCCAAGCTGCTGTTCGCCAACGCCGACCAGGCCAAGGTGCTGACCGGGCGCGAGGAGCCCGCGGCCGCCGCGAAGGTGCTCACCGCCTGGTTCCCCCAGGTCGTGATCAAGCTCAACAAAGAGGGCGCGCTCTGGTACACCAACAACCGCGCCGAGCCCGTCCGCGCCCCCGCCGAGATCGTCGACCGCGTGGTCGACGGCACGGGCGCCGGCGACGCGTTCACGGCCGGGTTCCTCCCCTCGTGGCTGGAGGGCAAGCCCCCGTCCGAGTCGCTGGCCGCGGGCAACGCCCTCGCCGCCAAGTGCATCTCCAACCTGGGCGCCCGTCCCCGCCTGTAGATCCCGTACGGCAGGCCCCCTGAGGGCCTCCCGCCGTCCCGCGTCCATGTCTCGCGAGGGCGCCCGCCACCGGCGTCCCTTCCCGCCGTCACGCCCCGCCAGAAGCCCCGCGCCGCCAGGGGCCGGCGGTCGTTCCGCGCCCACGCCTGCGAGGACCGCGCCCGGCGTGACCCCGGTGCCGGCGAGGACCGCGCGGGGGCCCGGGTCAGGTGGCGGCGGCCAGGGGCCGGATCAGGTGGTGGTGGCGAGGGTCAGCGGGAGGACGGCGGGGGCGCCGGCGTGGCGGATCTGGGCGGCGGCGAGGGCCAGGGTCCAGCCGGTCTCCACGCGGTCGTCGACCAGGAGCACCGGCCCGCCGGCCGCGGCGATCCGGGCGGCCACCTCCCGCGGCATGGCCAGTGTGGCCCGCACCGCGGCCACCCGCTGGGCGCTGTTGTGCCGCCGCGCGGGCGCTCCGGCCCGGTAGCCCAGCTCGCCCAGCCGCTCCAGCCTGCCCACCTGGGCCAGCCGTTCGGTCAGTGAGCCGATCAGCAGGGGATGGGTGGCCGACGGCACGGTCACCACGCCGACCGGGCGCCGCTCCCAGTCCCACGACTTCAGCACGTCGACCACCGCCGCGAACACGTCGTCGGGCACCGGCGCGTCGGGCGCGGCCAGCAGGTCGCGCAGGCGCGTTCCCCAGCCGATGTCGGTGAGCCGGCCGAGCGCCCGGCCCGTCTCCGCGCACAGCTCCGGCTTGATCCGGCCCTTCAGGTCGGGCAGGCCGGTCGGCCACTGGCGGCGGGGCTCGATGTCCACGCCGGGCCGGGCCAGCCGGTCGTGCGCGGCCCGTACAGCCTCCTCGGGCACCTGCGGGGAGCGGTGCACGCCGGTGCAGTTGTCACACCGGCCGCAGGGGGCCGCCGCGTCGTCGTCCAGGTGGCGGCGCAGGAACTCCTCGCGGCAGCCGGTCGTGGCGATGTACCCGAGCATGGCCTCCTGCTCGGCGCGCCGTTCGGCGGCCACCCGGGCGTACCGCTCGGCGTCGTACGCCCACGGCTCGCCGGTCGCCTCCCAGCCGCCCTTCACGCGGCGGACCGCGCCGTCCACGTCGAGGACCTTGAGCATCATCTCCAGCCGTCCGCGGCTGAGGTCCACCCGCGTCTCCAGGGCGGCGGTGGACAGCAGGCCCTCCTGTCCGAGGGCCTCCAGGGTCGCCCGTACGACGGGCTCGGGCGGAAACGCGAGGGAGGCGAAGTAGGCCCAGATCTCCCGGTCCTCGGGGCCGGGAAGCAGGATCACCTCGGCCCGCTCGACGCCGCGCCCGGCCCGGCCGACCTGCTGGTAGTACGCGACGGGCGAGGCGGGGGCGCCCACGTGCACGACGAACCCGAGATCCGGCTTGTCGAACCCCATGCCGAGGGCCGACGTGGCCACCAGGGCCTTGATCCGGTTGTTCAGCAGGTCGTCCTCCGCCGCGAGCCGCTCGGCCGGCTCGGTCTGCCCGGTGTAGGCGGCCACGGGGTGGCCCTGCTCCCGCAGGTAGGCGGCGATCTCCTGGGCTCCCGCCACGGTCAGCGTGTAGACGATGCCCGAGCCCGGCAGCTCGCGCAGCGCCGCGGCCAGCCAGCCGAGCCGCTGCTCGGCGGAGGCGTGCCGGACGACCGACAGGTGGAGGCTGTCGCGCTCCAGCGGCCCGCGCAGGACGAGGACCTCACCGCCCGCGAGCTCGTCCCACTCCTGGACGGTGGCCAGCTGCTCGGCCACGTCGCGGGTCACCCGGGCGTTGGCGGTCGCCGTCGTCGCGAGCACCGGGATGCCGGGCGGCAGCTCGGCCAGCAGCGTGCGCAGCCGGCGGTAGTCGGGCCGGAAGTCGTGTCCCCAGTCGGAGATGCAGTGGGCCTCGTCGATCACCAGGAGGCCGGCGCTCTCGGCCAGCTCGGGCAGCACCTGGTCGCGGAAGTCGGGGTTGTTCAGCCGCTCCGGGCTCACCAGCAGCACGTCGACCGTGCCCTCGGCGACCTGGCCGTAGATCTTCTCCCACTCCTCGGGGTTGGCCGAGTTGATCGTCTGGGCGTGGATCCCGGCCCGCTCGGCGGCGGCGATCTGGTTGCGCATGAGCGCGAGCAGCGGCGAGACGATGACGGTCGGGCCCTCGCCCAGCTCCCGCAGCAGCGCCGTCGCGATGAAGTAGACGGCCGACTTGCCCCAGCCGGTGCGCTGCACCACCAGCGCGCGGCGGCGGTCCATCACGAGGGCCCTGATCGCCGCCCACTGGTCGTCGCGCAGCCGCGCGCCCTCGCCCGCGAGCGCCCGCAGCCGCGCCTCGGCCTCGTCCCGCAGCGTCTGTTCTTCGCTCACCCGCCCATTGGTACCAGGTCCCGCCGACCGTTCACGCCCCCTGCCGGGACGAGTGGTTGGATATGTCCGTTATGGACGTGACCACGTGGTATCTCGAACAGACGAGCCCCGACGACCTGCGGCCCGGCCGCCCCCCGGCCGAGCCTTCCGAGGTCGTCCGCGCCGGCGTGCCCAGCCCCGAGTTCAGCCGGTTCCTCTACACGGCCGTCGGCGGCGACTGGCAGTGGACGACCCGCCTCCCCTGGACCTGGCGGGAGTGGATGGACTGGCTCGGCCGCGCCGGCACGGAGACCTGGGTGGCCTGGGTCCGCGGCACGCCCGCCGGGTTCGTCGAACTGGGCGCGACCGGGCCGGGCGAGGTCGAGATCACCTGCTTCGGGCTGCTGCCGTACGCCATCGGGCGGGGGCTGGGCGGACACCTGCTTCATATGGGGGCCTCCCGCGCCTGGGACCTGGCCGAGCGCTGGTCCTCGCTGGAGCCCACCCGCCGAGTGCACGTCCACACCTGTTCGCTCGACGGCCCCGCCGCCCTCGCCAACTACAAGGCCAGGGGCTTCCGGGTGTACGACGAGAGGCTCAACGTCCCCGGCGACGAGGACGAGGGGGCGACCCCCGGCCCCTGGCCCGGCGCCGGGCCGCGCGCCTGACCTTCCGTGGAACGGCGAGGAGCCGCCCCCGGGTGTCCGGGGGCGGCTCCCGCTGCGGGCGCCCGGTCAGGGAGGCGTCCGCGAAGTGAGCGCCCGGTCAGGTGGCGCTCACGCCTGGGCGGTGTTAGCGCTAACAACCCACGGGCCGGCCAGGAGATGCGGATGCGGCCCCCGTGGATGACGAGGCGCCGCGACGGCCCTCACTATGCGTGCGTGCGCGGAGTGCGTCAAGATTTCCCGCCGGTTCACCGGACCGGGCCGCCGACCCGGACGCGGCCGTGCCCCTCACGCTGGGACGACGGCCGGCGCCGGCGTGCGCGGCGATGAAAGATTCACGCCGGCCCGGCGCGTCGCGAGACGTCGGCGCGGAGCGGGAGGCCATACGACAAGGGCGGTGAAACCGGGCGGTAATGACGGGCGAGTCGCGACCACGCCCACTCATCGGCACAATGTTCGATATGGCCCGACGCACGACGACACCCCCGCCGGACGAGGACTTCGAGGAGCGGATCGTCGACATCGACGTCTCCGCGGAGATGCGCGCCAGCTACCTCGAGTACGCGTATTCGGTGATCTACCAGCGGGCGCTCCCCGACGCCCGCGACGGGCTCAAGCCCGTCCAGCGACGCATCCTCTACTCGATGAGCGAGATGGGCCTGCGTCCCGACAGGGGGCACGTCAAGTCCTCCCGCGTCGTCGGCGACGTCATGGGCAAGCTGCACCCGCACGGCGACACCGCGATCTACGACGCGCTCGTGCGGCTGGCCCAGCCGTTCTCCATGCGGCTGCCGCTGGTCGACGGGCACGGCAACTTCGGCTCGCCGGACGACTCCCCCGCGGCCATGCGGTACACCGAGGCCCGCCTGGGCCCGGCCGCGATGCTCATGGTGCAGTCGATCGACGAGGAGACGGTCGACTTCAAGCCCAACTACGACGGCCAGGAGACCGAGCCGTCGGTCATGCCGTCGGCGTTCCCCAACCTGCTGGTCAACGGCGCCTCCGGGATCGCGGTCGGCATGGCCACCAACATGGCCCCCCACAACCTCGCGGAGGTCGTCGCCGCGGCCCGCCACCTCATCAAGCGGCCCGACGCGACGCTCGATGAGCTGATGCGCTTCGTCCCCGGACCCGACCTGCCGACCGGCGGCTCGATCATCGGCCTGGGCGGCGTCCGCGACGCGTACGAGACCGGCCGCGGCACCTTCCGCATGCGGGCCAAGGCCACCATCGAGCACGTGACGCCGCGCCGCAAGGGCATCGTGGTCACCGAGCTTCCCTTCAACGTCGGCCCCGAGCGCGTGGTCACCAAGATCAAGGAGCTGGTGAACGCCAAGAAGCTGACCGGCATCTCCGACCTCAAGGACCTGACCGACCGCCACAAGGGCCTGCGGCTGGTCATCGAGATCAAGAACGGCTTCAACCCGGAGGCCGTGCTGGAGGAGCTCTACCGGCTCACCCCGATGGAGGAGACCTTCGGCATCAACAACGTGGCGCTGGTCGACGGCCAGCCGCGCACACTGGGCCTGCGCGACCTGCTGACGGTCTACGTCGACCACCGGATCGACGTCGTCCGCAGGCGCTCGGCCTACCGGCTGCGCAAGCGCGAGGAGCGGCTCCACCTCGTCGACGGCCTCATCGTCGCGCTGCTCAACATCGACCAGGTCATCCAGGTGATCCGTTCCTCGGACGACTCGGGCCAGGCGCGGACCCGCCTGATGGAGACCTTCGAGCTGAGCGAGATCCAGGCCGGCTACATCCTCGACACCCCGCTGCGCCGCCTCACCCGGTACGACAAGCTCGAGCTCGACCGCGAGAAGGAGTCGCTGCAGGCCGACATCGCCGAGCTGACCGGGATCCTCTCCTCGGAGGAGCGGCTCCGCGGCGTGGTGTCGGCGGAGCTGGCCGACGTCGCCAAGACCTACGGCACGCCCCGGCGCACCGTGCTGCTGGAGTCGTCCGACGCGGCCCGGACGGCCGTGGTGCCGCTGGAGGTGGCCGACGACCCCTGCCTGGTCCTGCTGTCGTCGACCGGCCTGCTGGCCCGGACGACCGACGCCTCGCCGATCTCGGGCGAGGGCGAGCGGGCCGCCCACGACGTGCTGGTGTCGGTGGTGCGCTCGACCGTCCGCGGCGAGGTCGGCGTGGTCACGTCCAAGGGCCGGATGATCCGCGTCTCGGTGCTCGACCTGCCTGCGCTGCCGCCCTCGGCCAACCCGCCGTCCCTTGCGGGCGGCCACCCCGTCTCGGAGTACGTGGCGATCGAGCCGGACGAGAAGGTCGTCGGGCTCGGCTCGCTCGACCCCGACGGACCGGGCATCGCCCTCGGGACGGCGCAGGGCGTGGTCAAGCGCGTCGTCCCCGAATACCCCGTGAACCGCGACGAGTTCGAGGTCGTCGGCCTGCGCGACGGCGACACGGTGGTCGGGGCGGTGGAGCTGACCTCCGTCGACCACGACCTGGTCTTCATCACCTCCGACGCACAGCTCCTGCGCTTCCCCGCCTCGTCCGTACGGCCGCAGGGGCGGCCCGCGGGCGGCATGGCGGGCGTGCGGCTCGACGGCGCGGCGCGGGTCGTCTGGTTCGGCGTGGTGGATCCCTCGCGGGAGGCCCGGGTGGTGACGATCGCGGGCTCCTCGACGGCCCTGCCGGGCACGCAGATGGGCGCCGGCAAGGTCTCCGACTACGCGGACTTCCCGGCCAAGGGCCGGGCGACGGGCGGCGTGCGCGCCCAGCGCTTCCTCAAGGGCGAGGACGTGCTGCTGCTCGCCTGGGCGGGCCCGGCCCCCGAGAAGGCCGTCACGTCCACGGGCAAGCCGGTGCCGCTGCCGGAGGAGCTGGGGCGGCGCGACGGCTCGGGCGTCCGCCTCGTCCACACGGTCGCCGCGATCGGCGGCGCCCTCGGCGCCGGCCCGGCCGAGCCGGACGACGACGCCATGGCGGCGGGGATGGCCACGGCCGGGGACACCGGCGGCGAGGAGCCGGCGTTCTGACCGGCGGTCAGGCGAACAGCGCCGGGTTGACCTCCGGTCAGGCGAACAGCACCGGGTTGGCGGCGACGAAGTCCCTGATGGTCGACGGCGGCCGTCCGAGGATGTCCTCCACCTCGTGCGTCACGCGGTCGTACCGGTCGAGCCGGTGGAGGCGCGCCATCGTGGCCAGGTGGCCGGTCAGGTGCTCCGGAAGGCCGAGCGGGCGGAGGTCGCGCTCCACCCACTCGTCGAACGGGACGTCCACGTAGGCGACCGGCCGTCCGAGCGCCGCGCCGAACTCGGCGGCGACGGCGGCGAGGTCCCGTGAGGCGCCGCCGGTGAGCTCGTGGACGGACCCCACGTGGGCGGCCGGGTCCAGCAGGACGGCCGTCACCACGTCGGCGACGTCCCGCGCCGCGATCGGCGAGGTGCGGCCCGCCCCGAACGGCAGCCGGATCTCGCCGCGCTCGCGGATGGACGCCGCGGCCAGGAGGGCGAACAGCGGGTTCTCCATGAACACGGTGGGCCTGAGGTGCGCCACCGGCAGCCCCGACCAGTTCAGCACCTGCTCCCCCAGCCAGTGCAGCCGCTGCTGGCCGGACTCGGCGGTGCTGCGCAGGTCCATCTGCGAGACGGTCATCTGAGACATGTTCACGAAGATCTCGAGCCGGCCGTGCTCCCGGGCGGCGGCCGCGGCGACGGCCGTGGCCTCCAGGTAGCGCGACGACACGCTCATCGCGAAGTACACCCGGCGGCATCCGTCGAGCGCGTCCGCGACGTCCGCAGCCCGCGTCAGGTCCCCGACGACCACCTCGGCTCCCGCGTCCCCGAGGGACCGGGCCCGCTCGTCGTCCCGGTGGACGAGGGCGCGCACCGGCAGCCCCAGGGCCAGCAGGTTCCCGGCGACCGCGCGGCCGACGCCGCCGGTCCCCCCGGCGGCGCCGGTGACCAGCGTCGGGCGCGGGTCGGGCGATTCCTCCGGCATCGCTGCCCCCGTGATCAGCCGAAGCGGACGTCGGCCACGCCGGCCGGCACCCTCGCCCGCTCCGGCACGGGTGCGACCGCCCGCACCCCTGGTCGTACCCGCGCGCCGGCCGTCAGTCCTCGCCGTCCGCCGCGCAGAGGCAGAACGGGTGCCCGGCGGGGTCGAGGTAGACGCGGAAGCCGCCCTCGGTGCTGGGCTGGTGGTCGTGCTTGACCGCCCCGAGCTCCAGCACGGCGGCCTCCGCCTTGTCCAGGTCGTCCACCAGGAGGTCGAGGTGGAACTGCTGAGGGCGCTCGGAGCCGGGCCAGATGGGCGGCCGGTGGTCGGGGGCGAGCTGGAAGCACAGGCGCACCTCGCCGCCGTCGGACAGCGTTACCCACTCGTCGTCCGCGTACGCGATCTCCCAGCCGACCACGGCCGAGTAGAAGTCCGCCAGCGCGCGGGGGTCCGGACAGTCCAGCACCACCGATCGCATCCGCGCGATCCCGCTCATGCGACACCTCCTCGTCGAGACACCAGTGAAAACCATATACCGGTGTTACCGCTCAGTGCGGCGCTCTCCCCCGTGCCCAGAACCCTGGCGTTGTCACACCTCACGAGAAGAAGGCACCCCGCTCCTGGGCGGGGAAACCGGCATCGGGCAGCATCTATGACATGTCCGGTGCTTTCGATGACCTGTTGGCCGCGAACGAGAAGTACGCGAGCGACTTCTCCCACTCCGACCTCACCGGGCGGGCCCTCAAGGGGCTCGCCGTGGTGACCTGCATGGACTCCCGCATCGATCCGCTGGGGCTGCTGGGACTGCAGGCCGGCGACGCCAAGATCCTGCGCAACGCGGGAGCGCGGGTGACCGACGACGTGCTGCGCACGCTCGTCCTGGCCGTCTACCTGCTCGGCGTGAACCGGGTCCTGGTGATGCCGCACACCGACTGCCGCATGGCCAAGTCGACCGACGAGCAGGTCCACGACCTGATCTCGTCCGAGTACGGCGTGGACACGCGCAGCCTGGAGTTCAAGACCGTCCCCGACCAGCACGAGGCGCTCAGGCACGACCTGACCCGCATCAAGGCGAGCCCCTACCTGCCCGACGACCTCGTGGTGGGCGGGGCCCTCTACGACGTCCACACGGGACGGCTCCAGCCGCCCGTCGAGCTCTGAGTCCGCCTGCCGGCGACGCCGCGGTCCGGCCATTCCCCGGCCGGCCAGCGGCCCGTCGGTGGCCCGGCCCGTCCTCCTGTCCGGTGACCGCGAGGTGACCTCGCGTCACCTTACCCATTGACTTGGTAGGGATAAGGGGTGAAGGTGGGCGGGAACCGTCCCGGACCCAGGAGGGCACGCATGAGCGTCACCGATCGGCTCATCGCCGCAGCGGAGCAGTACGCCGCCGGCTTCGACAAGGGCCACCTGCCGCTGCCGCCGGCCGCGGGCGTGGCGATCCTCGCCTGCATGGACGCCCGCCTGAACCCGTACGGGCTGCTGGGCCTGTCTGAGGGCGACGCGCACATCATCCGCAACGCGGGCGGGGTGGTGACGGCCGACGCCCGGCGCAGCCTCGCGATCAGCCAGCGGCTGCTGGGCACCCGCGAGATCGTCCTGATCCACCACACCGACTGCGGGATGCTCACCTTCACCGACGACGGGTTCAAGCGGGACATCGAGGCCGAGGTGGGAATCCGGCCCGACTGGGCGGCCGAGGCGTTCCCCGACCTCGACGAGGACGTCGTCCAGTCGCTCAACCGGATCAAGGCCGACCCGTTCATCCCGCACAAGGACGCGGTGCGCGGATTCGTGTACGAGGTCGAGACCGGCCGCCTCCGGGAGGTCAAGGCCTGACCGGGTCGCCCGGGGCGCCGTGACGGCCGAGGACGGCGACGCCCGGAGGCGCTTCCTGCGCGAGGCCGACATCGCCCGTAGTGTCGCGCCGTTCTGCACCGCTCACGTACTCGACTCCGGGCTCCACGGCGACCGGCCGTACATCGTGAGCGAGTACGTCCCCGGGCCGTCCCTGGAGCAGGTGGTCAGGGAGTCGGGCCCGCGGACGGGAAGCGGCCTGGAGCGGATCGCCGTGACCACCGCGAGCGCGCTCGCCGCGATCCACCGGGCCGGCATCGTGCACCGCGACCTCAAGCCCGGCAACGTGATCCTCGGCCCCGAGGGGCCGGTCGTCATCGACTTCGGCATCTCCCGGGCGGGCGACCACACGGTCACCCGGCCCGGCTCCATCGGGACTCCCGGCTACCTGGCGCCGAGCAGATCGCCGGGGCCGCGACCGGGCCGCCCGCGGACGTCTTCGGCTGGGCCGCCACGATCGTCTACGCCGCCACCGGCAGGCGGGCCTTCCCCGGCGACACCGTCCCGGCCGTGCTCCACGCCATCCTGCACCGCGAGCCCGACCTCACGGCCGTCCCGGCCGCGCTCGCGCCCCTGCTGGCGCGCTGCCTGGACAAGGACCCGGGCCTGCGCCCCTCCGCCGCCGAGCTGTACCGGTCGCTCACGGGCGAGCGCGAGCCCCGTCCCGAGCCCTCGCCCGGGCCGTCCGGGACGCCGGTGGCGCCGCGGACCCCGCCCCTGCCGGGGTCGCCCGCATCCCCGCCCACCGCTCCCGGCGGGGCCTCGGGCAGCCCCGCCTCGCCGGGACAGGCGGGTGCCCCGGCCACCGCCCCCTCACCGGGTGCGGACGCGCCTGCCATGTCCGGCGCCCGCGGGCGGCGCGTCGCGCTCGCGGCGGGGCTGGCCGTCCTCGCGTCGGCGGCGGCCGCCTTCGTGCTCGTGCCCTCCTTCTTGGGCGGTCCCGGCGAGCGGGGCTCCGGCGACCGCGGCGGCGCGAGCGCGAGCAGCACGGCCTCGGCCCCCACTCATACCGGGAGGACCGCCGACGCCACGGCCACCACCGCCCCCCTGCCGCCGTTCGGGACGGCCGTCCACCCGCAGCTCACCGGGCACGGCAACGACGTCCGGTCGGTCGCCGTCGGCGCCCTGAACGGGACGCCCATCGCCCTCACGGGCAGCGACGACACCACACCGCCCGCGTGTGGGACCTCGCCGGGCACCGGCGGGCGGGCGAGCCGCTCACCGGGCATACCGCGCCCGTCTGGTCGGTCTCGCTCGGGAGCCTGGGCGGCGACCCGGTCGCCGTGACCGGCGGCGAGGACAGGACCGTGCGCGTGTGGGACCTGCGCGCCCGCCGGCCCTTGGGCGCGCCGTTCCTGGGCCACACCGACATCGTCTGGTCGGTGGCGTTCGGGCTGCTGCCCGGCGGACCGGTGGCCGTCAGCGGCGGCAGGGACGAGTCCGTGCGCGTCTGGAGCCTCGCCTCACGGTGACCCGGGCCCGAACTTCAACCAAGGGTGAAGTCGGTTAGCCTGGGGCCGTGGATCGGACGCCGGGCAGGGGGCGCGAGCTCACGGTCGGGGAGCTGGCGGAGCGGAGCGGGGTGCCGACCTCGACCCTGCGGTTCTACGAGCGGCAGGGGCTCATCCAGAGCCGCAGGACGGCGGGCAACCAGCGCCGCTACACCCGCGACACGCTCCGCCGCGTCGCCTTCGTCCGGGTCTCGCAGCGGGTCGGCATCCCGCTCGCGCGGATCCGCGAGGCCCTCGCCCTCCTCCCCGAGGAGCGCACCCCGACGCGGGAGGACTGGGCGCGGGTGTCGCTGTCGTGGCGGGAGGACCTGAACAGCCGGATCCGGCAGCTCGAACGGCTCCGGGACGACCTGACCGACTGCATCGGCTGCGGCTGCCTGTCCCTGCAGCGCTGCGCCCTGGCGAACCCGTACGACCGGCTGGGCCAGGAGGGCCCCGGCCCGCGCCGGCTGCTCACCCCTTGACGGCCGCCCGACGAGTATCCGGGACGCCTCGGCGGCGCGCCGGTCTCGGGGACGGCCTGCGCGGCCGCCTGCCGGGAGGACTCAGGCGTCGATGTGGTCGCGGTCGACCTCGGCGGCGCTGCCGACGATGAACTCGCGCCGGGGGGCGACGTCGCTGCCCATCAGCAGGTCGAAGATGCGCTCGGCCGACTCGACGTCCTCGATCCGCACCCGCCGCAGCACGCGGTGGCGGGGGTCCATGGTCGTCTCGGCCAGCTGGTCGGCGTCCATCTCGCCGAGGCCCTTGTAGCGCTGGACGGGGTCCTTCCAGCGCTTGCCGCGCCGCTCCAGGTCGCGCAGGACCTTGTGCAGCTCGGCGTCGGAGTAGGTGTAGACGTACTTGTCCTGGCCCCGCCCGGGGTTGGTGATCTCGATGCGGTGCAGCGGGGGGACCGCCGCGAACACCCGTCCGGCCTCGACCATCGGCTTCATGTACCGGTGGAAGAGCGTCAGCAGCAGGCAGCGGATGTGCGCCCCGTCGACGTCGGCGTCGGCCATTAAGATGATCTTGCCGTACCGGGCCGCCTCGAGGTCGAACGACCGGCCCGAGCCCGCGCCCACGACCTGGATGATCGCGGCGCACTCGGCGTTCTTCAGCATGTCGGCGACGGACGCCTTCTGCACGTTGAGGATCTTGCCCCGGATCGGCAGGAGGGCCTGGAACTCCGAGTCGCGGGCCAGCTTGGCCGTGCCGAGGGCCGAGTCGCCCTCCACGATGAACAGCTCGCTGCGGTCGACGTCGTCGCTGCGGCAGTCGACGAGCTTGGCCGGGAGCGCCGAGTTCTCCAGCGCCGACTTGCGCCGCTGGTTGTCGCGGTGCTCACGGGCGGCGATGCGCGCCTTGGCCGCCGCGACGACCTTCTCCAGGACGGCCCGCAGCTGCTGCTTCTGGCCGCGCTTCGGGTTGGCGAACAGGCCCTTGAGCTCCCGCCCGACCACGTGGGCGACGATGCGGCTGGCCGCGGCGGTGCCGAGGACCTCCTTGGTCTGGCCCTCGAACTGCGGCTCGGGCACCCGCACGGTCACGACGGCCGTGAGGCCTTCGAGGATGTCCTCCTTGGTGACCGGCTCGTCGCCGTTCTTGAGCAGGCGGGTCTCCCTGAGCTGCTCGTTGACCGTGCGGACCAGCGCTCGCTCGAAGCCCGCCACGTGGGTGCCGCCCTTGGGCGTGGCGATCACGTTGACGAACGAGCGGACGGTCGTCTCGTAGCCCTTGCCCCAGCGGATGGCGACGTCGACCGTGAGCTCCCGCTCGATCTCGGTGGGCGTCATGTGGCCCTGCTCGTCGAGCACCGGGACGGTCTCGTGGAAGTGACCCTCGCCCTGGAGCCTCAGCACGTCGCAGACGGCCTCGTCGCGGGCGAGGAACTCGGTGAACTCGCTGATGCCGCCGTCGAAGCGGAAGGTCTCCTCGGACGTCTCCTCGCCCCGGCTGTCGCGGACGAGCAGGGTCAGCCCGGGGACCAGGAAGGCCGTCTGCCGCAGCCGGACGTGGATCTCGTCGAGCGAGACCTCGGCCTCCGGGAGGAAGATCTGCCGGTCGGCCCAGAAGCGGACCCGGGTGCCGGTGACGTGGCGCCCGGCCCTGCCGCCGTCGCGCAGGCCCGACTTCTTGCGGAACCTGGCCGTGGGGCCGTCGCCCTCGAACACGCCGGGCACGCCCCGGCGGAAGCTGATCTGGTGGACCTGGCCGTCGCGGTCGACCTCCACGTCGAGCCGGGACGACAGCGCGTTCACGACCGAGGCGCCGACGCCGTGGAGGCCGCCGGAGGCGCCGTACGAGCCGCCGCCGAACTTCCCGCCCGCGTGGAGCTTGGTGTACACGAGCTCGACGCCGGGGAGGCCGGTCTTGGGCTCGACGTCCACGGGGATGCCGCGCCCGTCGTCGCGGACCTCGATGGACCCGTCGGCGTGCAGCTCCACCTCGATGCGGGTGCAGTAGCCCGCCAGGGCCTCGTCGACCGAGTTGTCCACGATCTCCCAGAGGCAGTGCATGAGGCCACGGGTGTCGGTGGAGCCGATGTACATCCCCGGACGCTTGCGGACGGCCTCGAGGCCCTCCAGCACCGAAAGATGCCGGGCCGTGTACCCCGTCTCCGCGCGAACCGCCGTCACTCCGAGCTCCCACTTGTCAATCGAACACGCGTACGCAGCCTATCGCCACTCCCACGTTTGTACGCGTACAAGCTTGCCAGGCACAGCTCTCCACGCGCCCAAACCGCTGTGATCCGCGTCACTTTCCGGATCATTCTGCTCTCGGCGTAGTCGCAGCATGATTGGGAAGCCCCCCATCCGGTTAGATGTTGTCCCAAGTGACTGACGCCAACGTCCCCACGTCGTGGGGCGACCCGAAAGGCGATACGTGACTGGAGCTCTCGCCCCCATCAAGCCGCTGACGGCCCTGGACCGGTGTGACCGGTGCGGTGCTCAGGCCTACATCCGCGCGACCCTGCCCGTGGGTGGGGAGTTGCTGTTCTGCGCCCACCACGGGCGTCAGCACGTGGCTGTGCTGCGCGACAAAGGTGCTGAGATCCAGGACGAGTCGGCCCGACTCAGTGAATCCCCCGCGTCCGCCCCAGAAGACGAACGCTGACCATAGACGGCGTGCCCGGGTGAGCTGATCACCCGGCGCGCCGTCGCCGTACCCGGGCCACCCTGTAGTGGTAGCGGCCGGCGACGGCGAACCCCGCCCGCTCGTAGAGCGCGCGGGCCGCCGCGTTGGCCTCCGTCACCAGCAGGTACGCCCGGGCGGCACCCCGCTCGCGCCCCCAGTCCAGGAGGGCGCGCAGCACGGCCGCGCCCAGGCCCGCGCGCCTGGCGGGCGGCTCCACCGCCATGCAGTACACGCCGAGCCACTCCCCCTGCGGGACGGCCCGGCCCACCGCGTCGCCCCGGTCTCCCGGCAGGAGGGCGTAGCCGGCGGGCACCCCGGTGAGGATGCGCGCGGCCCATTCCCGCGCCGGGACTCCGTCCGTCTCCGGGTGCCGGCCCCCGTCCACCGACCACCACACGCGCAGCCACCGCTCGTCGGGGGCGTCTCCTACCCGCGTGCCCGCCCCGCCGCGCGTGCTCTCCGGTATCGGGGCCGTCATGACGAGCGTGGGGTCCACCAGGCCGTACCCCCGCCGTTCCAGCTCGCCGTCCAGGCCCTCGGGGGCCCGCGGGCCGATCGAGAACACGCACGGCAGCCCCAGTGAGGCGTAGAACTCCTCGGCCTCGTCGACGGCCCGGCCCAGGTCGCCGGGCGTCCCCAGCGGCAACACCGAGTTGGCCCGCTTGGTCACCCCGCCCGCGTGCCGGTAGACCCAGCCGCCCGCCTCCACCCGGCCCGGGGCCGGCCACGCCTCACCGACAAGCCGGTCGAACGGTGATGTTTCAGGACGCACCCCGGCAGCGTAGCTGACCTGCACTGCTGGGTTTAGGACTCGTTACAGGGGCAGTTGGCCGCCGTCCCACTCTCCTGACCCCTAAGGAGCGGCGGTGTCCTTGTCACCCAGGAGCCGTACCGGCATCGTCGTCCTGGCAGGCGGCCTCGCCCTCGCGGCGTGCGGCGGCGTGGGCTCCAAGAACGCCACGTCCCAGGGCGGCGGCTCCGCCGCCCTGACCACCATGGGCTTCGGACTACCCGACGAGATCGCCACGACCCGTGTGGACGCCTTCAAGAAGGCCCACCCGGAGGTGAAGCTCACGATCAACCAGGGCCAGTTCGACGAGCAGGCGTTCCTGTCGTCGGTGGCCAGCGGCAACCCGCCGGACGTGGTGTACCTGGGCCGCGACATCATCGGCACCTACGCCGCCCGGGGGGCCATCCAGTCGTTGGACGACTGCGTCGCCCGGCAGAACATCCCCATGTCCGACTTCTATCCCGCGGCCCAGCAGCAGGTGAAGTTCGGCCGCAAATGGTACGGCGTGCCGGAGTTCTACACCTCGATCATCCTGCTGGTGAACGACAAGGCCGCCAAGGAGGCCGGCGTCGACCCCGCGAGCATCGACACCTCCGACTGGGACGGCCTGGCCGCCCTGGCCAAGAAGATGAACAAGGTCTCCGGCGGCAAGATCCAGCGCTTCGGCTTCTACCCCAAGCTGCCCGAGTTCCTCCCCCTGTGGGCCAAGGCCAACGGCGCCGACCTGCTGTCGCCCGACGGGAAGACGGCCCATCTCGACGACCCCAAGGTGGTGGAGGCGCTCGACTACGCCAACCGCCTGCTCAAGGACCAGGGCGGCTGGACGAGGCTCAAGGCGTTCACCGACACCTTCGACTACTTCGGCGACAAGAACCCGATCACCGAGGACCAGATCGGCATGATGCTGACCGAGCAGTTCCTGGTCACCTCGATGGCGGGCACCTCGCCGGACGCCGAGATCACCGTGCTGCCGTTCAAGGACCGGCAGGGCCGGCCCGTCAACTACGCCGGCGGCAACGCCTGGGTCATCCCCAAGGGCGCCAAGCACCCCGACGTCGCCTGCCAGTGGATCAAGACGATGACGTCGGCCGACACGTGGACCGCCGCGGCCAGGGCCAGGGCCGCCAAGCGGGCCCAGGAGGGCAAGGCGTACCCGGGCACGTTCACCGCGAACGCCAAGGCCGACCAGGCGATCTTCTCCCAGGTCGTGAAGCCGAGCGGCCACAGGCCGTACGACGAGGCCACCAAGACCATCCTGGCCGTCCAGGACAAGGGCTTCGTCGTCCCCCAGTCGGGCGCGGCGTCGGAGTTCCGGACGGCGTGGCTGGACGCGGCGACGCGGGTCATGCAGGGCCGCCAGGACGCGCGGGCGGCGCTCGCCCAGGCGCAGCAGGAGGCCACCAGAGCCATCCAGGCGGCGGGCTGAGCCATGGCACGCCGCCTGTCCGGCCGCCCGGAGACCCGCTGGGCGTACGTCTTCCTGCTCCCGTGGCTGATCGGCCTGGTCCTCTTCCAGGCCGGTCCCATGGTCGCCAGCCTCGTGCTGTCGCTCACCGACTACGACCTGATCTCGCCGCCGAAGTTCGTGGGCCTCGGCAACTACGCACAGATGGCGCAGGACCCCAAGGTCGCCAGGGCCATCGCCAACACGGCGTTCTACACGGTCCTGCACGTGCCGCTGGCCGCGGTGATCGCGCTGGCGCTCGCGCTCATGCTCAACCGCGTCACCGGCCGGGCGGCGGGCGTCTTCCGCACGGTCTTCTACCTGCCGTCGATGACGCCGTACGTCGCGGTGGGCGTGCTGTTCCTGTTCCTGCTGAACGGCCAGGCGGGGCTGGTCAACCAGTTCCTCGGCCTGTTCGGGATCGACGGGCCGCAGTGGACGACCGACCCGGCCTGGGTCAAGCCCGGCATCGTGCTCATGTCGCTGTGGAACCTGGGCTCCACCACGATCATCCTGTTCGCCGCCCTGCGGAACGTGCCGCGCGAACTCCACGAGGCCGCCATGATCGACGGCGCCGGGGCGTGGCAGCGGTTCCGCTCGGTGACCGTGCCCATGATCAGTTCAGCCCTGTTCTTCGTGGTGATCATCAACACGATCTCGTCGGTGCAGATGTTCGACCAGGTCTACACCATGTTCTTCGGCAACCAGTCGGCCCAGCACTCCTACGGCGACGCGGCCCTGTTCTACGTCGTGTACCTGTTCCAGCAGGGCTTCCAGTTCCTGCACATGGGGTACGCCTCGGCCCTCGCCTGGGTGCTGTTCCTGATCATCCTGGTGATCACCGTCATCCAGGTGAAGGTGGGCAACCGCTTCGTCTACTACGAGGCCGAGCCGCAGGGCTCGACGGAACTGGAGTCCCGATGACCGGCACCACGGCGGGGACCTCCGCCCCGGCGGGGCCGCTCGCCCGCCCGGCCTCCCCGGCCGCGGTGGCGCGTGACGACCGCCCCGGCGGCGCCGGCACCCGCAGGGCGTTCTTCCTCGTCATGCTGGCCGCCGCGTCGGCCGTGTTCCTCTACCCGTTCGTCTGGCTGGTCGTGGCCTCGCTGAAGCCGCGGGACCGGACGTTCGCCGACCCGTTCCTCCCCTGGCCCCGGCCGTTCGCGCCGCAGAGCTACGTGGACGTGTGGCACGCCGCCCCGATGACGGCCTGGCTGGTCAACACGGTCGTCGTCGGTTTCATGGCGGCCCTGACCGTGACCGTGTCGAGCGCGTTCGTGGCGTTCGGCTTCGCGTACTTCCGCTTCCCGGGCCGGGGCGTGCTGTTCGGCAGCGTGCTCGCCACGATGATGCTCCCGGCCGCCGTCACGCTCGTGCCGACGTACCTGATCTGGAACGCGGTCGGGCTGACCGGCACCCAGGTGCCGCTGTGGGCGGGCAACGTGTTCGGCTCGGCGTTCTACATCTTCCTGCTGCGCCAGTTCTTCCTGGGCATCCCGCGGTACGTCTTCGAGGCGGCCCGGGTGGACGGGGCCTCCTACCTCGACCTGTTCTGGCGGATCGCGCTGCCGCTCGCGCGGCCCGCGCTGATCATCGCCTTCGTCTTCGAGCTCAAGGCGAGCTGGTTCGACCTGATGAAGCCGCTGATCTACCTGCAGGATCCGCAGCTGTTCACGCTCCCCCGGGGCCTCAAGGCGATCGTCGACCAGTTCTACCAGGGCGGGGATCCCAAGTGGGAGATCGTGCTGGCCGCCGGCGTGATCACCACGCTCCCACTGATCGCGATCTTCTTCGTCGGGCAGCGCTACTTCGTCCAGGGCATCGCGACCACGGGGCAGCGGGGCTGACCGGGCGGACGGCCTCGATAGGCTCTGTGGTCGTGCTCATCCTGCTGCCGCCGTCCGAGGGGAAGGCCGCCCGGGGGACCTCGTCGGTCCGGCGGCTCGGGTTCCCCGAGCTCGACTCCCCGCGCGAGAAGGTCCTGGACGCGCTCGTCGCGCTCTGCCACACCCCGCAGGCGCCCGGCGTGCTCGGCCTGACGGAGGGGCAGGCCGGCGAGGTCGAGCGCAACCGCGCCCTGCCCGCGGCCCGGACCCTCCGCGTGGCCGACCTGTACACCGGCGTCCTCTACGACAACCTCGGGTTGCGGACGCTGTCCCCCGAGGCCCGCCGCCGCGCCGACCGGCGGATCGTGATCTTCTCCGGCCTGTGGGGGCTGCTGCGGCCCGCCGACCGCGTCCCGCCGTACCGGCTGTCCATGGGCGTACGGCTGCCGCCCATGGGCGGCCTGGCCGCGTTCTGGCGGCCCGCGATCACCGCCGCGCTCGCGCCCGTGAAGGGCCTCGTCGTCGACATGCGCTCGGCGACCTACGCCGCCGCCTGGCAGCCGGGCGAGCGTTCCGTGGCGGTACGGGTGCTCCGGGAGGCCGGCGGGACCCGGACCGTCGTCAGCCACATGGCCAAGGCGACCCGGGGCGCGGTGGCCCGTTCGCTGGTCGAGAGCCCGGACCGGCCGGAGACGCCCGAGGACCTGGCCGCGATGCTGGCGGACCTGGGTCACCGGGTGGAGCTGGGCGGCCGCCGGACCCGCGGCGGCCCCCGGACGCTCGACGTGATCGTGACGGAGTGAGCGCCGCGGGGGCGGGTCAGCCGGAGGCGAGGTTCAGGCGGGCGCACGCCCGGCGGTAGTGCTGGCCGGGATCGCCGAGGTGCGACCAGGGCAG
This sequence comes from Microbispora corallina, assembly GCF_016863035.1. GTDB lineage: Bacteria > Actinomycetota > Actinomycetes > Streptosporangiales > Streptosporangiaceae > Microbispora > Microbispora corallina. The sequence goes on along the minus strand of NZ_BOOC01000003.1, from coordinate 207,474 downwards.
GCGGCTGAAGCGGCCCGCCGTCCTGGCGAGGTGGCCCCGGGCCGGCCGGCGCAGGTCGGCGAGGTAGAAGGCGGCGCCGAACGCGTTGTGCGCCTCGATCGACCGGGGATGGGGGCCGCCCAGACGGCGCTCGGACCACTGCCCGGCGGCGGCGACGATCTCCCGCTGCACGTCGAAGGCGAACCAGCCGCCCCGCGACATCGGGGTGCGATCGGAGGCGACGTTCTCGAAGTGGGCCAGCGGCACCAGGGCCGGCAGGGGGCTCCCCTCCGGCGCCCGGGACGCGGCCGCCCGGGCGAAGTCGAGCATCTCCTGCCCGGTGCCGCCCCAGCCGGGCGACAGTGTGATCATCCGGGCCACGGCCGCCGGGTAGAGCGTGGACCAGCGGCGGGTGCACTCGTACCAGACGGAGTCCTTGTCGGCGCGCGGCCGGTCCAGGCCCAGCGCCAGCCACATCAGGCCCTCCCACGGCACCGGGTCTCCGGGGGCCAGCGCGGCCGCCGTGAGCAGCGGCTGGCGGGCGCGCTCCATCGCGCCGTGGAAGATCCGCAGCCGGTCGGCCTGAACGGCCCGGGCCCGCACGTCCGGCTTGAGCTCCCAGGCCTCCTCCAGGCGTGCCCGGCCCAGCCAGAGCCACAGGTCGGGGTTGCCCTGGTCGTAGGCCACGAGCGCCTCGACGGCCCGGCTCGACCCCATCAGGGCGCGCGACAGCGCCTCCACCCTGAGCGATCGGACCTCCGGGTCACCCCGGCTCGCCACGAGCGCCGACGCCCCTGCCGCCAGATCACCCCGATGGGCGGCCTCGACCGCCGCATCGAGGATGGTGTCCGCCCACGGGCGGTCCGGGATCACTCGTGGCCCCCGAGCACGCGCCCGATCCACTTCGATCACTCCCATGAGGCGCGAGCCTAGGAGTGTCACCGTGCCTACGGCGCTACCGGGATGTTACGTGAACGTTAACCGCGTTTCCGGCGAGGACGGCTCCGTCGCCGCCCGGCCGAGCCCGGGGGTGTCCCGCGGATCACGCCGGCCGGGGCCGGGACGATCCAGGGGACACGCGCCCGGGTCCGTCAGTCGAGGTAGTCGCGCAGGACCTGCGAGCGCGACGGGTGGCGCAGCTTGGACATGGTCTTCGACTCGATCTGGCGGATCCGCTCACGCGTGACGCCGTAGACCTTGCCGATCTCGTCGAGCGTCTTCGGCTGGCCGTCGGTCAGGCCGAACCGCATCGACACCACGCCCGCCTCCCGCTCCGACAGCGTGTCGAGAACGGAGTGGAGCTGCTCCTGCAGGAGCGTGAAGCTGACCGCGTCGGCCGGGACGATGGCCTCGGAGTCCTCGATGAGGTCGCCGAACTCGCTGTCGCCCTCCTCGCCCAGCGGCGTGTGGAGGGAGATCGGCTCGCGGCCGTACTTCTGGACCTCGATGACCTTCTCCGGGGTCATGTCCAGCTCGCGGGCCAGCTCCTCCGGCGTGGGCTCGCGGCCGAGGTCCTGCAGCATCTGCCGCTGGACGCGGGCCAGCTTGTTGATCACCTCGACCATGTGGACCGGGATGCGGATGGTCCGCGCCTGGTCGGCCATGGCCCGGGTGATCGCCTGCCGGATCCACCAGGTGGCGTACGTCGAGAACTTGTAGCCCTTGGTGTAGTCGAACTTCTCGACCGCCCGGATCAGGCCCAGGTTGCCCTCCTGGATCAGGTCCAGGAAGAGCATCCCGCGGCCGGTGTACCGCTTGGCCAGCGAGACGACCAGACGGAGGTTGGCCTCGAGCAGGTGGTTCTTGGCGCGGCGGCCGTCCTCGGCGATCCACTCCAGCTCGGCGCGGACGTCGACGGGGAGGCTCTCGCCGTCGGTGGCGAGCTGCTCCTCGGCGAACAGGCCGGCCTCGATCCGCTTGGCGAGCTCGACCTCCTGCTCGGCGTTGAGGAGGGGCACCTTGCCGATCTGCTTGAGGTAGTCCTTCACCGGGTCGGCGGTGGCGCCGGCCGCGGCCACCTGGGCCACGGGAGCGTCGTCGTCGTCGTCGGTGAGGATCAGCACCTCGTCCTCGGACTGGGCGATGGCCTCGGGCTTGGGCTCGTCGGCGTCGGTCTCCGCGTCGGTCTCGGTCTCCGCGTCGGCCTCGGTCTCGACCTCCGCCTCGATCTCGACGTCCTCGACCTCGAGGTCGAAGTCCTCGATGTCGACCTCGCCGTCGAGGTCGATGTCCTCGTCGTCCTCACCGACGACGGCGGACTTGGGCTGGGGCTCGGCCTTCGGGGCCTTGAGCTCGGGACCCGTGGCGGGAGCCTGCGGGGCCTCCTTGTCGGGCGCGGCCTTCTTCGCGGGCGGCGCGGGCTTGGCGGGCGCCTTGGCGGCGGGAGCCGGCTTCGCGGGCGCCGGCTTGGCCGGGGCCTTCTTCACGGCGGGCTTGGCGGCCGGCGCGGAGTCGGTCACCACGGCGGTGACGGTCTCCGGCTGGGACTCCTTCGCCGCGGCCGATTTCGTGGACTTCTTGACGGGCGCGGGGGTGCGGCGCTTGGCTTGACCTCGAGACCGCTTGGGCGCCGCCGCGGAGTCCGCCGCGGTCACCACGACGGTCACACCCTCCTTGCTGAGGCTGCGCAGGAATCCAGCGGCTTGCGACAACGGGATGTCCGCTTCCTCGAAGGCCTTGCGGACGTCCTCAGACTCGAGGAAGCCCTGCGAGCGGCCGCGCTCGAGGAGCTGCTGGATCACTGGCTCGTTCAGCTCCGACGGCTTCGAGCGAGTCGAACTTGCAGGCGACACGAACACCTCTCGAACGAACGCATGGCGAGAATGGACCCAGGTGCTTCTTCTTTTCCGGTGGTGTGGTCGCGCGGACCGCGACATGCCATTGTGGCACGCCACGGCACCTGATACGGCCGCGTCCCGCCGGTTGCTCCTCCACCCTAGGCCGACCGAGACACTAGTGCGTACGGAAGGAGGTCACCGATACCCGAAAGCAACCGTTATGACTGTTTCATTCAGTCACTCTTCGTGGTGGGCGGCACGTGAACCGCCAGGACCGTTACGTCGTCATCCTGTTCATACCCGGACAACATGCGGTCCACCAGGAAATCGAGCAGCATATGCGGGCTGCTCACGACTTCCGGGGGCGCCTCGGCCACCGAGGACGAAAGCTCCCTGAGTCCGGCGTCCAGCCCCCTCTTGCGGTTCTCGACGAGGCCGTCCGAGTACAGGACGGCCGTGTGGCCCGGCGGCACGCAGAAGCGGAACTGCTTGCGGCTGGTGGCCCAGCCGAGCGGCGTGCCGGGCTCGGTCTCGTGCAGCAGCCCGACACCCTGCGGGGAGACCAGCAGCGGCGGCGGGTGGCCGGCCAGGGCCAGCGTCCCCTCCCCCGTCGAGGGCTCCACGACCATGTACGCCAGGGTCGTGACCTGCTCCTCCTCCTCGGTCGCCTCGAAGACCCGGTCGAGGCCCGTGAGGACCGCCGCCGGGGGCGGGTTGGTCAGCGCGAGCGCCCGCATGGCGTTGCGGATCCGGCCCATGCCCGCGGCCGCCTTGACGCCCTTGCCCATGACGTCCCCGACGACCGCCGCGACCCGGCCGTCCTGCAGGACGAACGCGTCGTACCAGTCGCCGCCGACCTGGACGTGCCGCGAGCCCGAGCGGAACCGCTGGGACAGCACCAGGCCACGCACGACCGGCAGCCGATCGGGCAGCAGGCTGCGCTGCAGCGTCTCGGCGGTGCGGTGCTCGCGCTCGAACAGCGTCGCCCGCTCCACGGCGAGCGCGCACTGGCCGGCCAGGGCCTCCAGGAAGACGCCGTCCTCCTGGGAGATCTTCTGGGTGCGGGTGAAGGAGAACCGCAGGGCACCCAGGGCCCGCCCGGCCGCGAGCAGCGGCAGCCCGACCCAGGCCCGCTCGTCGGTGTGCGAGAGGAAGGCGCCGATGTGATCCTCCTCGGCGCCGGCGTCCACCAGCAGCGTCCGCAGGCTGGCCGGGGCCTCCGCGAAGACCGGCCGCCGGCTGTTGACGGCCATGGTCATCACGTTGGCGTGCGACAGCTCGATCTCCTCGCCCGGCGCGTCCGGGATGCCGCCGCTGTTGATGACCTTCAGCGTCGCCCGGTCGGGGTCGAGCAGGGCCACCGCGGAGTGGTCGGCGGCCAGGGCCGTGCGGCCGACGTCGATGATCACCTGGACGACCTGCTCGACCGTGAGCGCCTCGGCGAGCTGGGCCGTCGCGCCCTGGAGCCGGGCGGTGCGCAGCGCGGCCGCGCCGAGCTGGTCGGTCAGGCGGCCCCGCATCTCCTCGGCCTCGCGCTGCGGCGTGACGTCGGTGTTGGCGCCGACCCACTCCACGACGCGGCCGTTCCTGATGATCGGGACGGCCCGCACCTCGAAGTGCCGGTAGCCGCTGGCCCGGGTGCGCACCCGGTAGCTCCACTCGAACATGGTGCGGCCGCGCAGGGCCTCCCGCCACGCCTCCTCGGCGCCGGGCCGGTCGTCGGGGTGGACGGCGTCCAGCCAGCCGTGGGCGAGGTACTCCTCCAGGCCCTGACCGGTGATGGCCCGCCACTGCGGGGCGTCCTCGACCACCGTGCCGTTGGGCTGGGTGATCCACACGAGCTGCTGCTGCGACTCCACCAGCGAGCGGTAGCGCTCCTCGCTGCGCCGCAGCTCCTCCTCGTTCGTCTGGCGCTCGGTCAGGTCGACGCCGAACAGGGCCGTGCCCAGCATGGCGCCGTCGCCGTGCATGGGGAAGAACGAGACGGTCCAGTGGCGGGTGTCCCCGTTCTCGGCGCGCGTGAGGAGACGCTGGTCGGTGACGGGAAGGCCCTCCTCGGCGATGCGGCGGAGGGCGGCGTCGATGATCGCGGTCAGGTCGACGGACAGCAGCTCAGCGGGAAGCCGGTCGAGATGCTGCTCGACAGGGTGGCCCGTCAACTCGGTAAAGGTCGTGTTGACCCGGACGAACCTGCCCGTCGGGTCGAAGAAGGCGAAGGCGAAAGGAGCCTCCGACATCAGGCCTCTGAAGAGGTCGGAGTCTGAGATGTCCAAACCGGACTCCCGGGGACGGGGCACGGAGGTTTCGGCGCTCATGGTCGGCACCTCCGTCGCGTGCCAGGGTCTCCCACGAGGCACATCTCCATAACTGTGATTGGTAGTGCAGATCTGCCCTACATCATCGGCGATCGGCATGCGCGGACGGAAGCCCCGCCCGCCATGCGGTCAACGCATCCTGTCAAAAGACCGGCACCTCGCGCAGGAAGATCCGGCCTACTTCTTGGCCGCCCGCTTCGCTTCCTGCTTGGTCGCGCGGACCAGCTCGAGGCTCGCGGCGTCCACGACGTCGGCCACCGACCGGTGCACCCCCTCCTCGCCGTACGGCCCGGCCGCCTCGCGCCACCCCGCCGGCCGCACACCGCGTTGCTTGCCGAGCAGGGCCAGGAAGATCTGGGCCTTCTGCTTGCCGAAGCCCGGCAGGGCCATCAGCCGGCGCAGCAGCTCGGCACCGTCGCCGACATCTTCCCACACCTTCTCTGCGGCGCCATCGTAATGCTCGACGAGATAGGCCGCGAGGGTCTGGACGCGGGCGGCCATGGACCCCGGGTACCGGTGGACGGCGGGTTTGGCCGACAGCAGCGCCGCGAACTCCGCGGGATCGAAGGAGGCGATCTCATGGGCGTCCGGGTCGTGCCCCAGCCGGTCGGCGATCGTCCGGGGGCCGGCGAAGGCGCGCTCGAGGGGGATCTGCTGGTCGAGCAGCATGCCGATCAGCAGCGCGAGCGGGCTGCGGTCGAGCAGCTCGTCGGCCTGGGGGTCCTGGGCGAGCCGGGTGCGCATGCGACCAGCTTGGCACGCCGGTACGGCGGACACGCCCGGAAGGCTTGACAGTACGGCGGAAAGTTGTGGAATAAGGGGCGGCAGGTCCCCATTCAGCGAGGAATGCAGTCCATGCCCGTACTCGCAGCACGAATCAGTGGCGGCCCATCATCGGAGCCGGGGCTCCGCCCCCTCCTCGAAGGCGTCATCGCCCGCCTGGCCGCGGAATTCCTGACCGTCCCCCTCACCACCGTCGACCGCTGCGTCGTGGACGCGTGGGCGTGCGCCGAGCACCTCGGGCTCGACGTCACGCCCGAGATCGCCGAACGCGTGGCCCGTGAGCACCTCCTGGGGCTGGTGAACTCCGCCCCGCCGTCCCGCGTGTGAGGCGCGCGTCCGAGGGCCGCGCGCACGGCCCGCACGGCAGGGCGTCCGCGGCCGGACGCCCGCCGGCGGCCGCGCGGCGCCCCGCGCCCGTCCGCCGGTCTCCCCCGGGGGGAGGCCGCGGACGGCTCCCGCACGTGAGCGCGGTGATCGCCGTGGGCGCCCACATAACGGGGAAGTCACCGGCCCGCGTTCCTGATGTAGTTTCCCGCGGGAATGCGAGAGGGTGGAGTCCGTGAACGACCGGAGCGAGATCGAGTGAGCCGTCGGCACCGACGAGACCCCAGGGAGACCAGGCCGCCGGACGACGTGTTCGCGGAGATGCTGCTGGCGGCCCGGGAACTGCTCGCCGTCCGCACTCCCCTCGACGCCGAGCTCATGGTGTCCGACATGCTGGGCGCCTGGTGGGGGCGGCGGCTGCGCGGCGGCGACGTCGAGCAGATCCTCGGCGAGGGGCTGGTGGACTACGCCGCCAAGGCGGGCACCCCGGCCGCGCTCACCCTGCTGATCTCGGTCGCCTACCTCGGCACGGCCCGGCAGGCCGCCAAGGCGGAGGGCGCGGCGCTGGCGCTCATGGAGTCCGACGTGGCCCGGCCCCGCTGGGCCGACCGGGTCGGCGCGGTCAAGCCCGCCGGCTGCTACGTCTCCAGGGACGTGTACGGCGACCAGGACACCGTGTTGTGCACGTTCGCCTACAACGGGGAGGACACCCACGCCCTGGTCGTGGTCGTCGACTACAACATGGGCGGGATGGCCCGCGACGCCTGGGTGTCGTCCCAGGTCGACAAGCTGCTGGAGCAGGCCAGGCTGGAGGCGGCGGCCAACGCGCTGCTGCGGTTCGAGGACATCGAGCCCCAGCAGGCCCGGGCGCTGCTGGAGTTCGCGATGAAGGCGACGGGGGCGGCCGCCACGGTGCGCAAGGGCCCGAGGCTCGTGAGCGACAGCTACAGCGCCTACCACGCGTTCGCCCGGGCCAGGATCAAGGCGCTGCCCCCGGGGCGCATGCGGCCGGCCCCCGCCCACACGGAGGCGCCGTACAGCCGGGACCGGAGAGCGATGTTGGCCGCCGAGTTCCTCGCCTCGGACGCGGCGGAGAACCTGTCCGACCCGTCGGCCGCCTCCCGGTGCACCGACCACATCATCGACTACGGCTGCGACCAGGACTTCAACCGCCCGATGCGGGTCAGCCCCACGAAGTGCGAGACGTTCCTGCTCGACTGGCTGCCGCGCAAGGTACTGCTGTCGCCGGGCGAGCAGGACGCGATGCCGCACGTGCTCTCGGCATGGGTGCGCTTCGCCGGGCCCCGCATCGGGCTGCCGGAGCAGGGCGTGCGGGCGACGCTCGACGCGGTCTGGGAGGCGACGGCCCGGTTCACCGAGGCGTACCGGGACCCGACGACCTTCGGCCTGGACCGCTCCCTGGTGCACCGGCTCCTGCCCGACGGCGACCTGTCGGCGCTCGCGCGGCGGGCGTTCGCGTTCCCGCTGCTCCAGGGCATGCGCGGCTCGACCAACCTCGACCTGCTGAACCCGGCCGACGAGGCCGACCGGCGGATCCTGCTGGAGATCGACCACGCCGGCGAGCTGGGCCGGGCCGACCTGGAGGAGCACCTGGCCTGGCACGAGGAGATCGCCTCCCGGCTGTGGGTGGGCGACCCGCCGCAGCTGTGGGAGGCCGCCCAGCGGCTCGCCGATCTCGGCCACGACCGGCACGACGTGCTGCACGTGCTCATCGAGATCGCCGAGCGGATCGGCGACCACCCGGACGAGCTGGCGGCCGCCCTCGACGACATCGCCGACATCCCGGACGAACCTCCCATTTGACCGCCCACCTGCGGCAACGGCGTGATCGTCCCCTCTCCCTGAGGCAGGATGTAATCGAGGGGCGTGGCGCAGGAGGCACGGAGGTGACCGTGGTCATCGATCTGAACGCGGATCTCGGTGAGGGCTTCGGGATCTGGCGGCTCGGCGACGACGAGGCCCTGCTGGACCTGGTGACCAGCGCCAACGTGGCCTGCGGCTTCCACGCGGGCGATCCGTTGATCATCCGGCGGACGTGCGCCGCGGCCGTGGACCGGGGCGTGGCGGTGGGGGCGCAGGTCTCCTACCGCGACCTCGCGGGGTTCGGCCGCCGCGAGATGGAGGTGGACCCGGAGGAGCTGTGCTCCGACGTGCTCTACCAGATCGCCGCGGTGGACGGCGTCGCCCGGTCGATGGGGGGCCGGGTGGCGTACGTGAAGCCGCACGGCGCGCTCTACAACCGGATCTGCCGCGACCCGGCGCAGGCCGAGGCGGTGGTGGCGGCGGTCGCCGACTACCGGGTGCCCGAGGGCGGCGGGCCGCTGCCGGTGCTGACGCTGCCGGTGTCGGCGGTGCGCGAGGTGGCCGCCCAGTACGGCGTACCCGTCGTGGGCGAGTGCTTCGCCGACCGCGCCTACACGCCGTCCGGCGGCCTGGTGCCGCGGCGGGAGCCGGGAGCGGTCCTGCACGACCCGGAGACGGTGGCGGCCCGGGCCGTCCTGATGGCGCGGGAGGGCGTGGTGACGGCGGCCGACGGCTCCCGGGTGCGGGTCGACGCCCGGTCGGTCTGCGTCCACGGGGACACCCCCGGCGCGGTGCGGATCGCGGCGGCGGTGCGCAAGGCGCTGATCGACGCGGGCGTCTCGGTGGAGCCGTTCGCGTGACGATCCGGGCGGCGGGCGAACACGGGCTGCTGGTGGAGACCGGCTCGCTGGAGGCGGCGCACCGGCTGGACGCGCTGCTGCGGGCCGCCCCGCCGGCGGGGGTGGAGGAGATCGTCCCCGGCCCGGAAACCGTGCTGGTGGTGGCCCCCGGCGCCGACCGGCCGCGGCTGGCGGCGCTGCTCGCCGGCCTCCTCCGTACGGCCGGGGAGCCGGCCGTACCGGCCGCAGGAGAGGGCGGGACCGTGGAGATCCCGGTCGTGTACGACGGGGAGGACCTGGAGGCCGTCGCGGAGCTGAGCGGGATGACGGCGGGCGAGGTGGCCGCCCGGCACGCGGCGTCCCCGTTCGTGGTGGGCTGGCTGGGCTTCGCCCCCGGGTTCGCCTACCTGGTGGGGCTCGACCCGGCGCTGCACGTGCCCCGGCTGGAGGTGCCGCGCACCGCGGTGCCGCCGGGCTCGGTGGCGATCGCGGGGCCCTACTCGGCCGTGTACCCCTCGGCGTCGCCCGGCGGCTGGCGGCTGCTGGGCCGCACGGACGCGCGGGTCTGGGACGTGACCGCCGATCCCCCGGCGACGCTGGCGCCGGGCACGCGGGTGCGGTTCCGCGCGTGACGGGACGGCGGGAGCCCCCGGACGAGACGGCTGCCCGGCGGTGGGCCGAGGTGGTGAGCCCGGGGCCGTACGCGACCGTGCAGGACCTCGGCAGACCGGGATACGCCCATCTCGGCGTGCCCCGCTCCGGGGCGGCGGACGCCCCGAGCCTGCGCCTGGCGAACCGGCTGGTCGGCAACCCCGAGGGCGCGGCGGGCATCGAGGCGACGTTCGGGGGGACGGCGCTGGCGTTCCCTGAAGGCGCGTGGGTCGCCGTCACCGGCGCGGCCTGCCCGGTCACTGCGGCGGGGCGGCCGGCGGCCATGGACTGCCCGGTCTGGGTCTCCCCGGGCGGGGAGCTTCGCCTGGGGACGCCGCGGGAGGGCCTGCGGACGTACGTCGCGGTGCGCGGGGGCGTGGCCGTCCCGGCCGTGCTGGGCAGCCGGTCCACCGACTCCCTGTCGGGCCTCGGGCCGCCGCCGCTGCGGACGGGCGCCGTGCTGCCGCTGGGCCGCGCCGGCGCGTCCGCTCCGATCGTGGACCAGGCGGCGCGGCCGCCGGTCCCCCGGCCGCCCGTCGTGCGCGTCCTGCCGGGCCCGCGCGACGACTGGTTCGAGCCGGGCGCGCTGCGGGCCCTGTGCGCCGGGCCGTACGAGGTCACGCCGGAGAGCAACCGGGTCGGGGTGCGGCTGAGCGGGGCGCCGCTGAGGCGGGCCAGGCCCGGCGAGCTGCCCAGCGAGGGCATGCCGCTGGGCGCGGTCCAGGTGCCCCCGGGGGGCCGGCCGATCGTGTTCCTGGCCGACCACCCGCCCACCGGCGGCTATCCCGTGATCGCCGTCGTGGCGTCCGCGGACGTGGCCCTGGTGGCCCAGCTCCGGCCGGGCGACCGGCTCCGGTTCCGGCTGCCGGGCACGCCGGCGCGCCTGTGAGACCTGTGAGGTCTCACGAGGCGTAGCCGATGTCCTCGTACCGCATCGTGTAGAAGCCGTTGGCGCCGACGTTGGCGAGCGCGGAGCGGACGGCCACGGTCTGCGGGCACTGGTACAGCGGCAGGACGTTGAGCTTCTTCCAGATCAGCGCGTCGGCCTGGTTGACCAGGCCGAGGATCTTGGAGGTGTCGAGCGCGCTGCCCGCCCGGTACATGGCCTGGTCGATCTGCTTGCTGCCGCTCCGCCCCAGGTTGGAGTACCACCGGACGTCGTCACCCTTCACGCTCTCGCCGTTGACGTAGATGTCGAACGCGCTGGAGATCGGGTACGGCGTGCTCGGGTAGGCGAACGCGGCGATGTCGAAGTCGCCGGGGATGAGGTGCTTGCTGAAGAAGTCGTCGAACGGCACGGTCTGCACGGTGACGCGGACGCCGACCCGCTGGAGCATGAGCCGGGCGACCTGCGCCTCGTTGTCGCTGATCGCGACCCCCGCCGGCACGACGAACCGCAGCGCGAGGGGCTTGCCGTTCTTCGTGCGCTCCTTGCCGTTCGTCTTCCACCCGGCCTGGTCGAGCAGCCGCCCCGCCCGCTTGGGGTCGTACCCGCCGAGGGGGCCCGCGTTGGCCCGGTAGCCGTTCTGGTCGTTCATCAGGAAGTGGTTGTCCAGCGTGACGACCGGCCAGCCGAGGCCCTTCAGGTCGAGCTGCGTGAGGGCCCTCCGGTCGAGGGCCGCGGCGACGGCCTCGCGGACGCGCACGTCGGACAGGGCCTCGCTCTCGCCGTTCAGCGTGAACTGGCGGTACTCGGTGCCCGCGGCCTGCCGGATCACCGCGTCCCAGGCGTCCCGGACGCGCGAGTAGTCGTCGGCCGAGGGCGCCACCTCGAAGACGTCCACCTCGCCCTTCGTGAACGCCCGGACCATGCCGTCGGGCCGCATGGCCTGGAACACGATGCGGTCGAGCTTCGACCGGTTGCCCCACCAGCCGGGGTCGCGGGCGAGCGTGACCGTCCTCCCCTTGGAGTCGAGCCGCTCCAGCTTGAACGGGCCCGCGGTCACCGGGATCCGGTTCACCCAGTCGGCGTTGAACGCGTCGGGCGAGCCGTTGGTCGCGGCCGGGTACAGCGGCGTGAACAGCGACTGCCACTCGTTGAACGGCTGGCTGAGCGTGACCACCACCTCGTGGTCGCTCGACCCCCTGCCCACGCTCAGGATGTTCTCGTACGCGATGGCCGCGTCGACCCGGTAGGCCTTGTCCCTGCCGCTCAGCGCCTTCCACTGGGCGGCGAAGTCCAGCCAGGTGATGGGCTTGCCGTCCGACCACCGGGCCTTCGGGTTCAGCGTGTAGGTGACGACCTGGTGGGGCGCGGTCGCGGTGACCCGGGCGTTGGTGACGTAGTCGGTGTCGATCGACACGCGCCCCCGCTCGTCGGAGCGGAACGTCCGCGGCATCAGCCCGTCCATGACGGTCTGCACGGTGGTGGTGTCGCCGTCGATGTGGTTCTGGTTCCACTGGCTCGGGAAGTCGCCGAGCCCCCAGCGCAGGGTCCCGCCGTCCCGCACCCGCTCGCGCGGCAGCGGGTTGATGTCGTACGCCTTGACGGGGGAGGCGGCCGACCCGCCGTCCCGGTCGCCGGGCGGGGACACGGCGCCGCAGCCGCCGGCGGCCCAGAGCGCGAACATGGCGGCCAGAACGACGGGCCATCGAGCTCTCACGTGCTTCTCCGATCCCTCCGGCTACTTACCGCGCTAGATTAGTAGCAGAATGTAATCGGCACCGGCATCGGGACACGCACCAGAAGAGGGGTGTTTCCGGTCAAGGTCAGGACAATTCGTCCACGGCGCTCCGCACGTCATCGCTCGTGATCGTGGTGAGCTCGGCGGCGTTCGCCGAGCCCTGGGCCGCCAGCCGCACGTCGCGGCGCAGGGCCGCCCTCTCGTACAGCGACCGGGCGAAGCGGCCGTTGCCGAGCCCGTCGATGAGGCCCTCCCGGCACACCCAGTCGAACACGTCGGCGAGGTCCCGGGCGGCGGAGGCGTCGAACCGGTCCCCGGCCGCCGCCGCGAGCATGCGGGCGATGTCGGCCAGTTCGACCGGCGAGTACGACGGGAACGACACCCGCTGGTTGAACCGGGAGGCCAGCCCGGGGTTGGTCGCGAGGAAGGCGTCCATCTCCCGCTCGTACCCGGCCAGGATGATCACGAGCCGGTCGCGGTCGTCCTCGGCCCGCTTCAGCAGCGTCTGCACGGCCTCGGCCCCGAACGCGTCGCCCCCCGAGTAGCCCGCGTTGACCAGGCCGTAGGCCTCGTCGATGAACAGCACGCCGCCGAGCGCCCGGTCGACGAGCTCGTTCGTCTTGATCGCGGTGGCGCCGAGGTGCTGGCCCACGAGGTCGGCGCGGGAGGCCTCGACCACGTCGGGGCGCGCCAGCAGCCCGAGCGCCGAGAAGATCCGGCCCAGGATGCGGGCGACCGTCGTCTTGCCCGTCCCCGGCGGGCCCACGAAGACGAAGTGCCGCATCTGCGACTGCACGGGCAGGCCCTGCTCCTGGCGCATCCGCGCCACCTTGAGCTGGGCCGTGATGGCGTGGACCTGCCGTTTGACCGGCTCCAGGCCGGCCATCCTGTCGAGGTCGGCGAGCGCCTCGTCGAGGGTCGGCGTCGCCTGGTAGCCGCGGTAGCGCGCGGTGATCTCGTTGAACGCCTTGAGGACGTCGCCGGCGGTCACCGTGAGCAGGTCCTCGCTCCGCGGCGCCCCGCCGGCGCTGACCACCCGGACGTCCCGCGCCTGGGCCGCGGCCTCGGCGAGGCTGCGGGCGAACCGGGCGTTGCCCAGCTCGTCGACGAGCCCCCTGCGGTTGACGTCCTCGTACAGGCCGCGCAGCACGGGACGGGCGTCCGGGGCGAGCAGGTCGCCTCGCCTCGCCTGCAGCGCCTCGGTGATCTCCAGCAGCTCTCCCGGGCTGTAGCTCGGGAAGCGCACCCGGCTCGCGAACCGGCTGGACAGACCGGGGTTGGACGACAGGAAGGCGTTCATCTCCCGCTCGTATCCGGCCAGGATGACGATCAGCCGGTCGCGGTCGTCCTCGGCCCGCTTGAGCAGGGTCTGCACGGCCTCCGCCCCGAACCGGTCCGGCTGGCCGTCCCCGGAGTTGACCAGCCCGTACGCCTCGTCGACGAACAGCACGCCGCCGAGGGCCCGCTCGATCAGCTCGTTGGTCTTGATGGCGGTCGCGCCGAGGTACTCCCCCACGAGGTCGGCCCGCTGGGCCTCGACCACGAACGGGGTGTCGAGCAGGCCGAAGGCATAGAAGATCTTGGCCAGGGTCCGGGCCACGCTGGTCTTGCCGGTGCCGGGCGGCCCGACGAAGACGAAGTGCCGCATCGGCGGCTCGTTGGCGAACCCGGCCTCCTTGCGGAGCCGGGCCGCCTCGATGGATGCGGCGATGGCCCGCACCTGCTCCTTGACCGGCTCCAGCCCGATCATCGCCTCCAGCTCGCCGAGCGCCTGCTCGACCGTTATCGGAGGAGGGGAGGTGCGGTCGCCCGCGGCCTGGTGGTGCCCGCCGGCCCTGGCCCGCTGCTGGATCTGCGTCTCGCCTCCGGCCGGCTCCCGTTCGATCTCGGCCCTGACCTTGCGGGCCAGCACGAGCCGGTAGACGAGCACGGCGGCCGCGGCGGCCGCGGCCCCCCACAGCGCGACGGGAGTGGACACCGGCGACAGCGCCACCGCGAGCGCGGCCGCGGGCACGAGCGCCATCAGCGTGGTGAGCCACGGCGGGACCCAGCGGATCAGGTGGGCGGCCCCCGCGACCAGGACGCCGAGGGCCATCAGCAGGCTGGGCGCGGGAGACTCGCCGCCGAACGCCATCCGGAACAGCGGCAGCAGCAGCCCCCAACCCGCGAGGACGAGCGCGGTGGCCGCGGCGCGCGGGTAGCTCAGCGCGAGCGCGACGAACGCGAGCACCACGACCGCGTAGACGAATGTGGCCGCCAGCGGCCAGTTGAGCGCGGCGGCCATTCCCATCGTGGCGACGAGCAACACAACGAATAGTGCACGTCGTGCGAATGGCGGAAGGCGGAAATACCGGAAACGAACCTGTTCGAACAGATCCCGTGCCGCAGTCCGACTTAACAGGCCCGCGGCCCGTGCCCTGTCGGAGTCCCGCATCGACGCCTCCCCGCTTCGCCCCCGGTTATACCGCACGGAAAGGCGGAATGGGTGGACCTACCTCGTGCGGGCCTGGTGGCGGCCGGGATACTCACGCATGAGAACTTGCCGGGGAGTAACACGCAAAACATCGTTGTCCGGAACGGCGACGCCCCGGACCTCGGCCCAGAAACGCGGGTCGCCGACGAAAAGGACCACCCGGGGATCGCGCTCGACGGCGTCCCACGCCTCGTCGCCCGCGATCAGCCGGAACTCCCCGGACGCGCTGACCGACGTCACCGCGCTGACGGCCAGCGCCCGCGGCCCCTCGGGCTCGTTGTAGGCGAGCACCACGCTGCGCGAGTACGTGGCGGCGTGCCTGACCTCGTCGCTCAGGCCGGTCGAGGGGGTGGCGTCGCCGGGGATCCGGGTCCCCCGCGACTCCGAGGGCACGAGGGAGCCGCGCCACGGGCCCGGCCCGCCTCTCCACCACGCGCGGCCGGCCCGGGCCGCGAACGCCACCGCCACGACTCCCAGCGCCGCCCACGCGGCGCCGAGCCCCGCCTCCACGGCGTCCGCCTGCGGACCGGCTCCCCACCCGCCCCCGGAGGCCTCGGCGACCACCCCCGCGGCCGCGAGGCAGGCGAGGGCGGCGGCGAGCGCGGCCGCCGCGACCGTCAGCCACCGGTCGGCGCGCAGGACGGGCCGCAGCGGGAGCGCCGCCCGCCGCACCACCCCCGCCCTGGCCCGGAGGACCGCCGCCACGACCGCGAGCGCGGCCAGGGCCGTTCCGGCCCGGCCGGTGAGCACGGGGAGGGCGGCGGCCGCCGCGGCCGCCCACCAGGCGCGGCCCGCGACCACCCACAGGCCCACGTTGACGTCGCGCCGGGCGGCCCGGTCCGGCAGCGCCGCGGCGAACAGCGCGAGCGCGAGGACCGGCCGGCCCCGCCACGCCTCCCCCAGCAGCCTGACGGGGGCGGCGACGGCGGCGTTGAGCAGCACGAGGCCCGCGGCGCCGGCCCAGGCGCCCTCGGCCGCGACCGCGAACGAGGCGGGCCTCGCGGCCGGCAGTGTGGCGATCCCCACGACGTACGCGGCGGCGGCGACGAACCCGAGCGCGACCGACATGCTGAGCCACAGGTCCCGCCCGAGCATGGCCGGCACGTACGACCAGCTCGCGACGCGGCCGGCCTGCCGGACCGTGATCGCCACGACGCCGGCGAGCACGAGCGCCCCGCCGATCTGCGCCTCCCGCTGGAGGCCGGCGCCGAGCGCCGCGACCGAGGCCGCCGCCAGCGCCGCCGCGAGCAGCAGGCGCACCTGCCGCGACCAGACCCGGAGGGCGTGCCGGGTGCGGCCGGTCTCCCGCGGGTCGGCCTCCCATGCCGGGTCGTGATAGGCCCGCGCCCTCTCCCAGCGCAGCAGGGCGAGGCCGAGGCCGACCTGCGCGGCCGGGTGGTCGGGCCGCCGCCGCAGGGCCGTCCGGTACGCGGCGGCCGCCCGCTCGTGGTCCGCCCTGAGCAGGGCGAGGTCGCCGACGAGAACGTGGGGATCGGGCTCATCGGGGGCGAACCGCACGGCCCGGTGGGCCTCCGCCCACGCCTCGCGCCATCCGCCGGGCGCCCGCCGCAGCGCGGCGCCCAGCCGCAGCCGGGCCGCCCACGAGCCGGGGGCGAGCCGCACGGCCTCGCGTGCGGACGCCACGGCCTCGGCGTCCCGCCCGAGCCGCTCGAGGGCGAGGCTCGCCAGGCGATGCCCCCATTCGCCCTGCGGATCGCGGCCGACCGCCTGGCGGGCGGCGTCGAGCGCCGCCTCCTGCTGGCCCCGGGACAGCCTCGCCACGGCGACCGCGCACCAGGCCCGGGGATCGGCGCGGTCGAGCGGGGGCGGCACCGGGGACGCATCCCATCCCTCGATGTCGCTCCCCACCCCCGCATGATCCGCTGCGGGTCCCGGATTGCCTAGCCGCGGGATATATACCTATAGCTCTCTAGAGAGGCGGGCTCGTAGGCATTGATCCTGCCTTGCTCCGCCGTTCTGGCGATATGTGCCGGACCTCACCCGAAGGGCTGAGAGATCCGCTTCCGATGGCCTAAGCTGCCACGCATGTTCCAGCCGCCCCGGAGGCCCTGAGGGGCCTATGATCACCGTTGGGGTCGAGGCCGAGTCCGGCGCCGTCCGTGTTGGAGGCGTCGTGCGCGAACACCGGGCGAGCCGGTGGTCGGTCCTCGCGCTGCTCTGCTTCAGCCTGCTCCTGATCGCCGTCGACGCCACCGTCCTGCACATCGCGGTGCCCGCGCTGACGGCCGCGCTGGAGCCGTCGGCCGTCCAGCTGTTGTGGATCATCGATGTCTACTCGCTGGTCGTCGCGCCGCTGCTGGTCACGTTCGGGACGCTCGGCGACCGGTTCGGCAGGCGGCCGTTCGTGCTCGCGGGGTACGTCGTGTTCGGGGTCGCCTCGCTGTCGGCCGCGTTCGCCGGGTCGGCCGGGGCGCTCATCGTCTCGCGGGCCGTGCTCGGCGTCGGCGGAGCGATGATCATGCCGGCCACCCTGTCGATCATCCGGCAGGTCTTCACCGACCGGCGCGAACGGGCGATCGCCCTCGGCGTGTGGAGCGCCGTGGCCGCCGCCGGGGCGGCCGTGGGGCCCCTAATAGGCGGCGTCCTGGTGGAGCATCTGTGGTGGGGGGCAGTCTTCCTCATCAACGTGCCCGTGCTGGCCGTCGTCCTGCCCGTCGCCGTACGGATCCTGCCGGCGTCGCCGCGCCGGACCGGGCAGCGCTGGGACGCGCTCAGCGCCGCGCTGTCGACCCTCGGCATCCTGGCCGTGGCGTTCGGGCTCAAGGAGGCGGGCTACGGCCACGCGATGGGCCGCGGCGTCTCCGGGGTCGTGTTCCTGGCGGGCGCCGGGCTGCTCGTCTGGTTCGTCCGCCGCCAGCGCCGGCTGGCCTTCCCGCTGCTCGACCTCGGGCTGTTCCGGCAGCGGGGGTTCGCCACCGGCGTCGGCTGCGTGCTGCTGTCGATCTTCGCGCTGGTCGGGCTGGAGCTGATGCTGGCGCAGTATCTCCAGCTCGTGCTCGGCCTGTCGCCGCTGGAGGCCGCCGTCCGGATGCTGCCGCTCATGCTCGCCGCGATCGCGGGCGGCCTGGCCGCCGCCCACGTGCTGCAGCGGGCCGGGCTGCGGGCGACCGTCAGCGGCGGGCTCGCGCTCACCGCGCTGTCCCTCGCCCCCGTGCTGACCTGGGGTGCCGAGCCCCACGAGACGATGCTGACCGTGTGCTTCGCCGGCATCGGCTTCGGGGTCGAGGTCGCCCTGCTGGCGGCGTCCGACACGATCATGGCCTCGGTGTCCGAGTCGCGGGCCGGAGGCGCCGCCGCGATCGAGGAGACGGCCTACGAGCTCGGCGCCGGGCTCGGCATCGCCGTCCTCGGGACGATCACCACGATGGTGTACGCGCCGGCGCTGGGCACGGTCCCCGGCGTCCCCGGCCCGCTCATGGGCGAGGCCAGGGAGTCGCTCGCGGCGGCGGCGCACGCCGCGCGGCGCACCGGCGGCGCCCCGGGCGCGGAGCTCATGGACGCCGCCCGCGCCGCGTTCGTCACCGCGCTGCACTCCACCGTCCTCGTCAGCCTGGCCCTGCTCGCCGTGACGGCGGTCGCGGTGGCCGTGCTGATCCCCCGTCCCGCACCGCCCCCGGCCGCCGAGGAGCCCGAGCGCGTCCCGGTCTGACCGGACGTGCATGAGGGCGGCGGTTATGGGGAGATTGTCTGGGCAAGCCACCCCCCGTTCCCCAGAATGAGTAGCCGTGAAGAAAACCTTCCACGACCTCGCCTCGCTGGCCGCCCGCATGGGCGTCGGCGGGATCTTCTTCGCCAACGGCTGGCACAAGCTCGAGGCCGGCCTGACCGCGACCGCCGCCCAGTTCACGGAGCTGCACGCCCCAGTGCCCGGGTTCTGGGCCGCCGCCACCATGCTGGTCGAGCTGGTCGGCGGCACCCTGCTGATCGCGGGCCTCGCCGTCCCCGCGGTCGGGCTGCTGCTGTTCGCCGAGGCCGTCGCCGTGTTCGTGCTCACAGCCGGCGACACCGGCCTGCCGCTCACCGGCGGGGACATCGAGCTGATCGTGGCGCTCGGGGCGGCGTCGGTCCTGCTGGCCGTCGGCGGGGGCGGCCGGATCTCCGTCGACCACATGGTCGTCATCAAGCGGCGCGAGGCCGAGGCGGCCGACGACTTCGCGGCCGAGGCCGAGGCCGACGCGGTGATCGCCGCCCTGCGGGAGCCGGACGAGACGCGGCCCGCCGCCTCCGCCTCCCCCGCGCCCCCCGCTGCCGGCCCGCCCTCTCCCGCGCCCGCCGCCGCTCCCCGGAAGGAGTCCCCCTCGGGACCGGTGACGTTCCCGGCGGCGACGCCCCCCGCCGCGGGCAGGAAGCCCGCCGAGACCGAGGCGGCCGCCGCGAAGAGCGCCCCCCGCCCCCGCCGTACGAAGAGGGGGGACGGCGAGACGACCGAGAGCCGCAGTGAGGCGCCTCCCGGCACCGGACAGCCGGGTGACACGCTGGTCGCCGGCCGCCGGCCCGGCGCGAAGACCGACTGACCGTTCGGGGGCCGTATTCCCCTGCCCGCGCGGCGCTTCGCGGGCTCCGGCCACCCCTGGCAGGAGCCACACCACGAGGGCCGGTCCCGGCGAGGCGCAGGGTGCGTTTCGCGGCCGGTCATGCGCAAGTGCGCACCGGCAAAATCACACGGCACAACGGGCAAAAAGGCCATCACCGGCCTCATCGGCATCGTGCTTGGCATCGGGCGGCAAAGGGGATCTCGTCCGGCCCTGCCCCGGGCATGCCGAGGCCCATCCGATGACACGGACTCACGCCGGGACCGCCCCACAAGGGGTCAATTTGCCTGGACGGGCTCCGGAGCGGCTGCCAACGATTGAGGTACGACCCGATCGCCCGATGCGGTCTGATCGGAGAGGAGTATCTCTATGCACGGCAATCGATTCTCATTACTGCTGGGTCCGGCAGTCCTCGGCGCCGTCCTCTGGCCGGCCGTGGCCTCGGCCACGACCGTTCACCCGACCGGCCTGGCGGCGGCGGTCCAGTCGCCACGCGCCATGGTCCCCGCCGCCTACGGCGACGAATCGGAGGAGAGCGGCGACACCGGTTACTCCAGCCACCTCGGAGAGAGTCGGTACGGGCGAGAGAGCATCAACGCCCAGGAGAGCGCGTCCATCGGCGAGTCGTCTCTCGGCGAATCGTCCCTCGGCGAGTCCGGCCTCCGGCACGAGTCGTACCAGCCCGAGTCGTTCAGCGGCTCGTCATACGGCCGGTCCGAGTCGTACCAGCCCGAGTCGTTCAGCGGCTCGTCGTACGGCCGGTCCGGGTGGAGCGGCTCGGAGGAGTACGGCCGGCCCGCCTCGCTGAGCTCCGAGGAGTACAGCCGGCCGATCACCTACACGCGCACGATCAACTACCAGCGCCCGGTGACGTACACGCGCATGGTCAACTACGAGCGCCCGATCACCTACACGCGCACGATCAACTACGAGCGCCCGGTCACGTCCACGCGGATGATCACCGAGACGCGTCCGGTGACCGAGCAGGTCAGCTACACCCGTCCGATCTCCTACACCCGGATGGTCCAGGAGAGCCGGCCGGTGACCGAGCAGGTCACCTTCAGCCGTCCCGTGACGTCCACGCGCATGGTGACGGAGATGCGTCCCGTCACGCGCATGGAGCCGTTCACCCGTCCGGTCACGGAGACCCGGCTGGTCACCGAGACCCGCCCGGTCACCCGGCAGGTCAACTACATGCGGCCCGTCACGGAGACCCGGCTGGTCACGGAGACCCGTCCGGTCACCCGGCAGGTCAGCTTCAGCCGTCCGGTCACGGAGACCCACATGGTCACCGAGAGCCGTCCGGTGACGGAGACCCGCTTCGTGACGGAGAGCCGTCCGGTCAGCTACACGCGGCTGGTCAACGAGTCGCGCACGGTCAGCTTCACCCGGCCCGCCCTGCTGGGCGAGAGCCAGTCCAGCGGCCTGAGCGAGCAGTCGAACTGCGACTGACGAGCACGGGCTGATCGGCAGATCAGGAGGGCACGGGCGGTCCCGCCCGTGCCCTTCCCCGTGTAGCGGCTCAGGCGGAGGCCTCGGCCTCCCCCGCCGCGGGCGAGGCGACGGAGGACGGGGCCACAGGATGCTGGGCCACAGGATGCTGGGCCGGTCTCGGGGCGCGGCGCAGGGGCACGAGTCCCTGGATCACGGCGATGCCCGCGAGCACGACGAGCGCGCCGACGGGCTGGTTCCAGGTGAGCCCCTCGTGCAGGACGACCACCCCGGACGCCGCGGCGAACACCGGGATCAGATAGGTCACGGTCGAGGTGGTCGTGACGCCCGCCATCCGCTGCACCCGGTACAGGAGCAGGTAGGCGATGCCGGTGCCGAACGCGCCGAGCGCCACCAGGCTCCCCCACACGCCCGCCGGCACGTGCGGATCGACCAGGGCCACGCCCGCCAGCGGCGTCAGCACGGCGAGCTCGGCGGTGCCGGCCAGCAACTGGGCCGTCGCCAGCACGATCGGCTCCTCCCCCCTCGGGGTGATGAACCGCCCCATGTACGCCCCGCCGATGCCGTAGCAGGCGGCGGCGCAGAAGCAGGCCAGGCTGCCGATCATGGCGCCGCCCGAGATCGGCTCCCACACGCCGAGGACCACCATCACCCCGGCGAAGCCCAGCCCGAGCCCGGTCACCCGCCCCGCCGTCGCCCGTTCGCTGCGCAGCAGCAGCGCGAACAGCAGTGTGCACAGCGGCGTCGTGGCGTTCCAGATGGCGGCCAGCACCGAGGAGACGTGCTGCTCGCCGTACCCGAAGAGCGTGAACGGGACGGTGGTCAGCACGATCGACGCGACGGCGAAGTGCCCCCACAGGCGCGGATCGCGCGGCAGCCTCCGCCCGGTGGCGAGGAGCGCGACCAGCAGGGTCAACGCGCCGATCGCCATCCGCCCGAACGAGATCTGGAGCGGATGGAGGCTCCCGAGCGCCACCTTGATGAAGAAGAAGCTGTTGCCCCAGATCAGCGCCAACAGGATGAAGGACGGGACCCACCGCCGCATCTGCGCCACTCCCTCGCTCGCGTGCCGGTAAGGAGCGTAATGCTGGATGGCACCTTAATGGGAGCGGTTTTCGGCCCTTGTGCCCGCCTTGCGATGGTGTGCGAGGCACAACTCGTGCCCGACGACCCCGTCGCCTGTGTTCAGCACGCAGAAGGGGTCCACGCGCCTGCGCGCTCCTTGATGGCAGACCGGCCCGCGGACCGGTCGAGGCCGTCGTGCATCCACCGCTTGCGCCGGTAGATCGACGAGCGGCCGCCGTCGATGGCGTGAGTCAGGGCGTGAGGGGCAGGCAGAGCACGAAGCGGGCACCCTCGGGGCTGTCGCGGATGTCGAGCGCGCCGCCGTGGCTCTCGGCGATCTGCCGGGCGATCGGCAGGCCGAGGCCGGCTCCGCCCGCGTCTCTGCTGCGGGCCGAGTCGAGGCGGGTGAAGCGCTGGAAGACCACCTCGCGCTGGTCGTGCGCGATCCCCGAGCCATCGTCGAGCACCTCGACCACGGCCACCCCGCCGCGGAAGCGGGGGTCGTCGTCACCGGCCGGGTTGCCGTCCTCGCCCCTGCGTACGATGACGGTGACCGTGGACGACGCGTGCCGCTCGGCGTTGTCCAGCAGGCTGGTGACCAGGCGGCCCAGGCGGATGCGGTCTCCCCGGACCGTCACGCCGGGCCGCAGGTCGCGCACGATCCTCCGGGAGTGCCGCCGGTTCGCCAGCTCCGCACCGACGAGGGCGCCCAGGTCGACCGGCTCCCGCTCGCAGGGCGCGCCCGCGTCGAGACGTGCCAGCGTCTGCAGGTCGGCGGCGATCGACTGGAGCCGGTCCAGGCTCCGCAGCACGGCGGCGCCCAGCGCGTCCATGTCGACCTCGTCGGGCGCGAGCAGGGCGTCCTCGATCTGGGCGCGGATCGCGGTGATCGGGCTGCGCAGCTCGTGGGAGGCGTCGGAGGTGAACCTGCGCTGCTGCTCCAGCGTCTCCTCCAGCCGGTCGAGGGTGTAGTTGACGCTCCTGGCGAGATGGTGGATCTCGTCCCGGGCCGGGGGCACGGGGACTCGCCGCCCGAGGTCGGTGCTGTGGATCTCGTCGAGCTCGGACCTGATCGCGTCCACCGGCCGCAGCGACCGCCTGACGCTGCGCTGCGTCCCCTTGGCGACGGCCGCCACGGCGAGGACCGTGCCCCCGCCGAGCAGGATCAGCACGGGCGGGTAGACGTAGAAGGGGAGCGTCGGCGCCGCGCTGTAGATGGTCCAGTCGCCACCGTCGCGGTAGACCTGCTGCGCCACGACGATGTCGCACCGGTGGTCGCTGAACACGTGGTCGCAGACCTCGCTGTCGGCGTTGCGCCGCGGCGCCTTCGGCAGGAAGTTCGCCATCGGCGGCTTGCCCTGCAGGTCCCTGGTGGCGGCCACCACCCTGCCGTTCGGGTCGACCACCTGGATGGGGCGGATCAGGTTGGGCGACACGGGCGGCAGGGGGTTCACGAGCTCCCCCCGGTCGACGGAGTACGCGATGAGCTCCCCCGCCACGGTCGTCTCCCGGATGAGGTTCTGCGTGGCCAGGCGGTGGAGGGCCATCATCAGCCCGGCGGAGAAGAGGATGCAGAGCACGGCGACCGTCACGCCCGTGAGAAACGCCAGGCGCGTCCGGACCGGCCATCGATCGGCAAGGGTCACTTCGGTGCCACATCGCATTCGGCTGCGCTTCGCCACAAAACTACTCCCCGGCACGTCAACGGCCGGTAATGCCGGGACGTGGCGAAAGGGACCGTTTGCGCCACGCCTTCGCTCCCGGCGGGGAGGGCACGCGCGTAAAGGCGGTTCCGGATGGAGAAAAGGGGGCCCATGTGCTGTCATATGGAGGTATGTCGAGCACCTCGGGACCGCTGCCCGTGATCGATGTGAGCGCTCTCGTCGGCCCCGGCACGCCCGGGGAGCGCGCGGCCGCCGCGCGCCGGATCGAGGCCGCCTGCCTGGACAGCGGGTTCTTCTACATAAGCGGCCACGGCGTGCCGCCCGAGCTCACCACCCGGCTGGAGGACGCCGCACGGCGGTTCTTCCGGCTGCCGGCCGAGCACAAGATGCGGATCTCCATGGAGCGCGGCGGGAAGGCCTGGCGGGGCTACTTCCCGGTCGGCGCCGAGCTCACCTCCGGCCGTCCCGACCTCAAGGAGGGCGTCTACTTCGGCGCCGAGAACGACCCGGACGACCCCCGGCCGCTCCACGGGCCCAACCTCTTCCCCGGCGAGGTGCCCGACCTGCGGGCGACCGTCCTCGCCTACCTGGACGCGATGAGCGGCGTGGCGCAGGGGGTGCTGCGCGGGGTGGCGCTGGCCCTCGGCCTGGAGGACGACTACTTCTCCTCCGGCTACACCGCGAGCCCCACCATGCTGTTCCGGATCTTCCACTATCCGCCCGCGTCCCCCTCCGGCGACGAGTGGGGGGTGGGAGAGCACACCGACTACGGCCTGCTGACGCTGCTCCTGCAGGACGACAACGCCGGCCTGCAGGTGCACACCTCGCGCGGCTGGATCGAGGCGCCGCCCATCTCCGGGACGCTCGTGTGCAACATCGGGGACATGCTCGACCGCCTCACCGGCGGCCACTACCGCTCGACGCCCCACCGGGTGCGCAACCTGACCGGCCGCAGCCGCCTGTCGTTCCCCTTCTTCTTCGACCCGGGCTGGGACTGCGAGGTGCCCCCGCTGCCGTCCCGTCCGCTGCGCGACGGCGGCCGTCCACGCTGGGACGGGCAGGACCTGCGGGCCTTCACCGGCACGTACGGCGACTACCTGATGGGCAAGGTGGGGAAGGTGTTCCCGCGGCTGCGGGCCGACGTGCTGGACTAGTCGTCATCTGCCAGGTGCAATCTTGTAATCAAGAAAGCGCCACAATGGCGGCATGCGCCTCCCCACCTGGTTCGCCGAGCGGCACGACCCGGTCGCGGCCGACTCCGAGCTCCGCGTGTCCTCGGTCGAGCTCTTCTTCGACCTGGTCTTCGTCTTCACGGTCACCCAGCTCACGTCGCTGCTGGTGGGCGACTTCGGCGCGGAGGCGGGGCACCTCCCCGGCCTGGGGACCCTGCAGGCCGTCCTGGTCTTCGGCGTCCTGTGGTGGATGTACAGCGGCTACGCCTGGCTGACCAACACGATCCCGCCGTCCCGGCCGGCCCGGCGGGTGCTGATCCTCACCGGCATGGCGGGCTTCCTCGTCATGGCGCTGGCGATCCCGCACGCCTTCACTGGGGGCGGCGCGGCGTTCGCCCTCGGGTACCTGATCATCGTGCTGGTCCACGGCGGCCTCTACCTCCAGGCGTCGGCCGCCATCGCCCGGGTGCTGCCGTTCAACCTGGCGGCGACCGCGCTGATCTTCGGCGCCGCGTTCGCGCCCACGCCCTGGAACTACGCGCTCTGGGGGGCGGCGCTGGTGCTGCTGTGGACCAGCCCGTACTTCATCGGGCAGAGGGGGTTCCCGCTCCACCCGTCGCACATCGTCGAGCGGCACGGCCTGCTCGTGATCATCGTGCTGGGCGAGTCGATCGTCGCCATCGGCATCGGCGCCGCCGGGAGCCGGCCGACCGCGAACCTGATCGTCGCCGCGCTGCTGGGCCTGGCGCTGACGGCGGCCCTGTGGTGGGTGTACTTCGGCGGCGACGAGGAGGCCCCCGAGCGCGCGCTGCTCCGCGTGGACGTGGTCCGGCGCACCCGCCTCATCCTCGGCGCGTACTTCTACGCCCACATCCCGGTGCTGCTCGGGATCGTGGCCACGGCGGCCGGCGTCAAGAAGGCGATCGGCCATGACCACGTCAGCCTCGGACCGGCGTTCGCTCTGGCGGGCGGGGTGGCGCTGTTCCTGCTGGGCGACCTGTGGTTCCGCCGGGTGCTCGGGCTCGGGCGGGGCACGGTCCGGGTGACGGCCGCCGCGCTGGCCGCGGCGACCACGCCCATCGGGCTATGGTCCCCGGCGGTCCACCTTGGCGCGCTCGTCGCGCTGCTGGTCGCCATGATCTGCGCCGAGCGCGTCCTTTAGGCTCTCGGCCACCACGGAGCACGTCGAGGGCGCCCCCTCGTGGGCCAGGTGGCCCGCGACCACCCGGCGCAGCAACTGCCGGAACGTCTCGCGCTCGGGCTCGTCCAGGGGCTCCAGCAGCTGCGCCTCGGCGCAGTCCATCGCACAGGACACCTCGTCGAGCCGCTTGCGGCCGAGATCGGTCGCCACGACCAGGCGGTTGCGCCGGTCGGCCGGGTCGGGCCGCCGCTCGACCAGCCCCGCCTTCACCAGGTCGTCGACGAGGTAGACCATCACGGTCCGGTCGAGCCCGAGCTGGCGGGCCATCTCGATCTGGTTGCGCGCGCTCTCGTGCACCGCGGCCGACAGCACCTGGTATCCCCGGTGACCCGACGGCAGGTCCTCCGCCGCGCGTCTCGTCGCCGTCAGGTAGGCGTGCAGCGCCTGCCCCAGCAGCCATCCGAAGTCGACCTCGAGGCCCGGGGGGAGATCACACGCCAGCTCTTTCACATCCCCATGATAACTCTCGGCTTGACAGACGAGCTAAGTTCAAGACAGTCTGAATCACAGACAATCTGAACGAAAGGCGATCTGCCATGCCTCACTTGCTGCACATCGACGCGTCCGCCCGCGCCGAGGGGTCGGTCTCCCGCGACGTGGCCACGACCTTCCGGCAGGGTTGGACGGGCACGGTGACCTACCGCGACCTGGGCGCCGCTCCTGTCCCTCACTTGGGGATCGACGCGATCCTGTCCCGGTCGCTGCCGGCCGCGGGGTTCACGCCGGAGCAGCGCGCGGCCGCGGCGCTGCAGGACACGCTGCTGGACGAGCTGATCGCGGCGGACGCCTACCTCTTCGCCGTCCCGATGTACAACTACGGCGTGCCGTCCACGTTCAAGTCGTGGATCGACCACATCCTCATCGTCGGCCGCACGATCGGGGCGTCCGGTGAGAGCCCGGTGGCGGGCCGCCCGGCGACGCTGGTGCTCAGCAAGGGCGGCGCGTACGGCCCTGGCACGCCGAAGGAGGGCTGGGACTTCGTCGAGCCGTACCTGGTCAAGGTGTTCGCCGAGATACTCGGGCTCGACCTGCACGTGATCGCGGCCGAGCTCACCCTGGCCGACACCACGCCGGCCATGCACGACCTGCGCGGGCTGGCGG
This sequence comes from Microbispora corallina, assembly GCF_016863035.1. Lineage (GTDB taxonomy): Bacteria > Actinomycetota > Actinomycetes > Streptosporangiales > Streptosporangiaceae > Microbispora > Microbispora corallina. The sequence goes on along the minus strand of NZ_BOOC01000003.1, from coordinate 180,677 downwards.
CCGACTCGCTCACCGCGGCGCACGAGTCGGCCCGGGCGCGGGCCCGGACCCTCGCGCTGGTCTGAGCGTCAGTCCGGCAGGCCGTTGCGGGCGATGACGTTCCGGTACCAGCGGGCGCTGTCGCGCGGGGTCCGCTCCAGGGTGTCGTAGTCGACCCGCACCAGGCCGAACCGCATGTGGTAGCCGCGGGCCCACTCGAAGTTGTCCAGCAGCGACCACACGAAGTAGCCGCGCAGGTCGGCGCCCTTCTCCAGGGCGGCGTGGGCGGCCCGGAAATGGGACTCGAGGTAGGAGATCCGGTCCGGGTCGGCCACGCCGTCGGGCACGGCCGCACCGTTCTCCGTGACCATGAGCGGAACGCCTGGATACTCCTCGGCGAGGCGCACCAGCAGGTCCTCCAGCCCGGACGGCGCGACCTCCCAGCCCATTTCCGTGGGCCGGCCGCGCGGGGGCTCCCAGGCGATCCCCCGGCTGCCCGGGTACTCCGGGGTCCCCTCGGCCGCCGGGTCGGCGACCACGCGGTTGACCGTGTAGTAGTTGACGCCGAGCACGTCGACCGGCTGGGCGATCACCGGCAGGTCGTCCAGGTTCACCTCGGTGAAGCGCGACAGGTGGTCGAGGACGTCCGGGGGGTACTGCCCGCGCAGGATCGGGTCGAGGAACAGCCGGTTGGCCAGGCCGTCGACGAGCCGGGCCGGCCCGGGGTCGCCGAGGACCGGCGTGAGGTTGAGCGTGATCGACACCGAGGAGGCGCCGGCGGCGCGCAGGGCCTGGACGCCGAGACCGTGGGCCAGCATGAGGTTGTGGGCGGCCGTGAAGGCCGCGGCCGGGTCGCTGACGCCGGGGGCGTGCCGGCCGGAGCCGTACCCGACGAAGGCGGACACCCACGGCTCGTTGAGCGTGGTCCAGGTGGCCACCCGGTCGCCGAGCCGGTCGTACACCCGCCCGGCGTAGTCGGCGAAGCGGTACGCCGTGTCGCGGTTGGTCCAGCCGCCCTCGTCCTGCAGGTCCTGGGGCAGGTCCCAGTGGTAGAGGGTGGCGACCGGCGCGATGCCCCGGGCGAGCAGCGCGTCCACGAGCCGGTCGTAGAAGCCGAGGTCCGCCAGGCGCGGCCAGGCCACCGAGAAGCGGTAGGCCCGCAGGCCCAGCCAGGCCATGATCTCGACGTCCTCGGCGTACCGGTGGTAGTGGTCGCAGGCCACGTCGCCGGTGTGCCCGTCGTCCGTCGCTCCCGGGGTGTGGGAGAAGACGTCCCAGATCGAGGGCACCCGGCCGTCCTCGCGGACGGCTCCCTCGATCTGGTAGGAGGCGGTGGCCGCGCCCCAGAGGAACCCGTCGGGGAAGGTGGTCATCGCGTGCTCCCGCGTGTCGTCAGCCGTGGTTCGAGGAGGGTCGACTGGGGGACGGCGTGCCCGTCCAGCTTGGCCATGAGCAGCCGCACGGCCTGGTGGCCGACGTCCTCGGCCGGGATGAGGACCGAGGTGAGCGCCGGGCTGGCCCGCTCGGCCACGTCGTCGGGGCAGATCGCCACCACCGAGACGTCCTCCGGCACCCGGCGGCCGAGCATGCGCAGCGCCCCGAGCACGTGGCCGGCCGCGGCCTCGTTGTGCACGACCAGCCCGGACAGCCCCGGACGCTCGTCGAGCAGGAGCTTCACGGCGCCGTGGACCTCGTCGAACGACTCCTCGCAGGGCCGGGCGTCCGCGTCGAGTCCGTGGCGCACGGCCGCCTCGGTGAAGCCGGCCATCGTCCGCTCGGCGAAGCCGGTGCCACGCTCGTAGACCACGCGCGGGGCGCCGAGCAGCGCGATCTGCCGGTGGCCGAGCTCGGCGAGGTGGTCGGCGCACAGCGCACCGGCCTTCGCGAAGTCGAGGTCGACACAGGTCAGCCCCTCCGGGTCGGCGGGGAAACCGATGAGCACGCTCGGCTCGGCCAGCTCCCGCAGCAGCGGCACCCGGGGGTCGTGGATCTCCACGTCCATCAGCAGCAGCCCGTCGACGAGCGCGCTCGCCGCCACCCGGCGCAGCCCGTCGGGTCCCTCGTCGGCGGTCATGAGCAGCACGTCGTGGTCGTACTGCCGGGCGGTGGTCACCACGGAGGTCGCGAACTGCATGAGGACCGGCAGGTTCATTCCGGCCCGCAGCGGGAGCACCAGGGCGATGACCTTGGCGCGCTTGCTCGCGAGGGCCCGGGCGCCCGCGTTCGGGTGGTAGCCGAGGGTCCGGACGCTGTCGAGGACGCGCTGCCGGGTCGTGGCCGAGATGGCCCGCTTGCCGCTCAGGACGTACGAGACGGTGCTGACGGCGACGCCGGCGTGCCTGGCGACGTCGGCGATCGTCACCGTCCTCACGGGCGGAACCCCAGCGTGCTCACCGTGACTCCCTCGCTCTCGAACACCACATAAAGGTCGCGCACTCCCGGCGATCCCGCCAGGGGCGTGACGACCTCGACGAGGTCGTGCCGCGCGGCCGTCGGCGGCACGGTCACCGCGCCGATCACGTCCCCGCACAGGGGGTCGTCGACCCGCAACGTCACCACCCCGCCCTCCGTGCTCGACACGGCCAGCGCGCACGCGGACGGCCCGGCCCCCGGGCGGCCGAAATCGGCGTCCCGGAAGGAGACCCACGCCCCCGCCCCGGCGGCGCGGACCGCGTCGCCCGCCTCCGGCGCCGCGTCGCACAGCACCACTCCGTCGTACTCGTCGTGATCGGCCGCGTCCAGAGGCCGGGCCGACAGGTCCCGGGGCGGGATCCGCTCGCCCGCGACCGTGAAGCGCGCCGCCAGGGCGATGTCCCGCGACGACCGGCCCACCATCAGCTTGTGCGCGGCCTCCTCCACGACGAAACGGCCCCGGGTCACGTCCCAGAAGGCCAGGTCGGCCGCGGGGACCTGCACCGACACCGTACGGCTCTCGCCCGGCGCGAGGCGCACCTTGCGGAAGCCGCGGAGCTGGCGGACGGGCTGCTTGACCCGGGAGCGCTGCTGGTGCGTGTAGAACTGGACGACCTCATCCCCCTCCCGGTCGCCGGTGTTGGTCACCGTCACCCGCGCGGTCAGCGTCCCGCCGGGGGCGAGGACATCGGCGGACAGCTCCAGGTCCGCGTACGCGAAGCGCGTGTAGCTCAGGCCGTGGCCGAACGGGTAGAGCGGCCGGCCGCGGTAGTAGAGGTAGGTCGCGTCCGAGGCGATCACGTCGTAGTCGAACAGGTCGGGCAGCTCCGCCGCCGAGCGGTACCAGGTCTGGGTGAGCCTGCCGCCGGGGTCCTCGTCCCCGAACAGCACGGCGGCCAGCGCCCGGCCGTACTCCTGGCCGCCGTGCGCCGACCACAGCACCGCCGGCAGGTGCTCGTCGGCCCAGGTCACCGCGAACGGGTAGCCGCTGGACACCACGAGCACGGTGGCCGGGTTGGCCGCGTGGACGGCCCGCACCAGCGCCTCCTGCCGGGCCGGCAGCGCGAGGTCGGACCTGTCCTCGGTCTCCCGGCCGTTCACGAGCGGGTGGTCCCCGGCGACCACGACGGCGACGTCGGCCTGGGCCGCCGCGCGCGCCGCCCGCTCCGCGCCGCTCTCCATGAGCTCGACGACGAGGACGGCGGCCGCCTCCGGGTCCTCGACGGTCCCGACGACACCGCCCTCCACCGCGACGTAGTGGCCGGTCGAGATGTTGCGCAGCACCACTCCCCGCGGCCGCTCCTCCATGCGGAACGTCTGGCGCACCTCCCAGCCGCTCGGGCCCGGCTGGTCGTTGACGAGCACGCCGTCCGCGGCGACGGACACGTGCCGCCCGTTGGCCGCGGCGCGGAACGCGAACGCGCCCCCGCCCCAGTCGAACACGTCGAAGCCCGAGCGCTCGGGCCCCACCCACAGCGGGCCGCCCTGCGGGTCGGAGCCGGCCGCCAGGTAGCCGCCCTCCACCCGCAGGGCCACCCTGTCCACACCCTCGCAGTAGACGGTCGCGCACCGCTCGGACAGCCCGGCGAGGGCCGTCACCTGGTACGGCAGCGTGCCGCTGTACCAGTCCTCGAACAGCGCGTCGGCCAGCGGGCCGACGACCGCGACCGTCTTCGGGGCACGCAGCGGCAGGATGCCGTCGTTCTTCAGCAGCGTGATCGACTGGCGGGCGGCCTCCCGCGCGAGCGCCTGGTGCTCGGGGCTGTTGACCACCTCCTGCGTCACGTCGTCGTACGGCGTCGCCGGGTCGAGGTCGCCCAGCCGGATCCGGATCGAGAGCACGTGCCGCGCGGCCGCCTCGACGTCGGCCTCGTCGAGCAGACCCCGGCGCAGGGCCTCCCGGATGTGGCCAAGCGTGGCGGACGGGTCGTCGTCGTCCTGCGTGAAGCTGTCCAGCCCCGCCCGGATCGCGTGCGCGTACGCCTCGGGCAGGTCCCTGTGGTAGCCCTGCAGGCGGGTGAGGTTGCCCGGGGCGTAGGCGTCGCTCACCACGAGCAGGTCGCCGTCGGCCCACGTCCGCAGCAGCCCGCCGATCAGCGGGGACAGGTGCGCCGGCCGGCCGTTGACCAGGTTGTACGACGGCATCACGGCCACCGCCGCCCCCGACTCCAGGGGCCGGCGGAACGCCCTCAGCTCGTACTCGTGCAGCACCCGGGGCGGCACGCTGCTGCTGCTGACGCACCGGTCGGTCTCGTTGTTGTACGCGAGGAAGTGCTTGAGCGTGGGGGCCGTCTTCAGCACGTCGTGGTCGCCGCGCAGGCCACGGGCGTAGGCCGTGCCCATCACGCCGGTGAGCCAGGGGTCCTCGGAGTAGCCCTCCTCGTTGCGGCCCCACCGGGGGTCGCGGAGCGGGTTCACCACGGGCGCCCAGACGTTGCGCCCCACGCCGGCCGGGTCCTTGTGGTGGAAGGCCAGCACCTCGTCGGCGGTCGCCTCCCCCACCTCGCGGACCAGGTCCGGGTTCCACGTGCTGGCCAGCCCCACGGCCTGGGGGAACACGGTGGCCGGGCCGTGCCAGGCCAGGCCGTGCAGCGCCTCGGTGCCCGTGCGGAAGGCCCGCAGCCCGAGCCGTTCGACCGGCGCCTGGTACTGGTGCAGCAGGCCGATCCGCTCCTCGAGCGTGAGCCGGGCGAGCAGGTCGGCGACCCGCTCCGCGACGGGCAGCGCGGGGTTCCGGAATGCCGGGCCGGGAGCGGGATCGTTCATCGGGAGACCCACCCTTCGTGTCGAAGCGCTTCGATGACCTGCCGAGAAACGCGCCGGAAGGCGCTTGGAGAGGATCGGTGTGCGGTTCGGGGGAAGCGCTCCCGAGGGGGTGTCGAAGCGCTTCGAAAACGATGCCGAGACGTTTCTGCTGTGTTAATCCGGACTTATCCGGAAGACTGCCGTCTCTTCCGGCTCAGGTCAAGACCCTTACCGGCGGCCCCCCGGAAACGGCTCAGCGCTGGGCCGGCAGGCGGCCGGAGTCGACCGAGTCGAGCACGCGTGCGGCGGCGCCCAGGGCGGCCGCGCCGTACCCGAGGGTGGAGACCTCCAGGCGGCAGCCGCCCCCGCCGGGCGCGAGGACCCGGGCGTACATCTCCTCCTCCGCGCACCGCACCAGCCACGGCGCGAGCGGGACGTAGTAGCCGCCGAGGATGACGACCTCAGGGTTGAGCAGGTTGGCCACGACGGCCATCCCCGCGCCGAGGTCGCGGCCCACCCGCTCCAGCAGCGCCAGGACCTCGGGCTCGCCCGCCCTGGCCCGCCGTACGACCTCGTCGATCTCCAGCTCCAGCTCGGAGGGCGACGCGTCGGGCGCGGTGCGCGACAGGATCGCGCCCACGCCGGCCACGGCCTCCAGGCATCCCCGGCGGCCGCAGCGGCACGGCGGGCCCGCCGGGTCGATCTCGATGTGCCCGATCTCCCCGCTGTAGCCCTGGCCGCCGCGCCTCAGCCGGCCGTCCAGGACCACGCCGGCCCCCACGCCGACCTCCCCCGTGACGTACACGAGGTCGGCGGCGTTGCGGTGCGGCCCGAACCGGTGCTCCGCGAGGGCGGCCAGGTTGGCGTCGTTGTCCACGAACACCGGGAATCCGGGGTCTCGCAGCGCCTTGGTGAGGTCGCCGCACAGGTCGGCGTCGCGCCAGCCCAGGTTGGGCGCGACGCGGACCGACCCGTTGACGTCGACCAGGCCGGGGACGGCGACGGTGAGGCCGAGCACCTGCCGGGCCTCCTTGGTCATGCGGCTGACCACCCGGCGGGCGATGGCCGCCAGCGCGACCACGGCCTGCCCGGCGGTGGAGGCGCCCCCGGGGAAGGAGCGCCGCCAGTTCAGCAGCTCCTCCCCCTTCAGGTCGACCGCCACCGCCGTGATGTAGTCGACGTTGACCTCGATCCCGATGGCCGCGTACGGCGAGCCGTCGAGCACCAGCATGGTCGCCGGGCGGCCGACGCGGTGCTCGGTGAGGCCGGTCTCGCGCAGCAGCCGCCGGTCGATCAGGTCGGCCACCAGGCTCGACACGGTGGCCTTGTTCAGGCCGGTCGAGGCCGCGATGTCCGCCCGGGAGCACGGGGCGTTCTCCCGGACGAACCGCAGCACCACGGCCAGGTTGGTCGCCCGGACGTCGGTGAAGTCGGCCGGCTGAGGCCCGTTGTGCGATGTGATCAATGTCAGCCCCGTTCCCGCTCCGGCCCATCATGCCGCATGCCGCGACCTCCCGGCGTGCGCCTTCGCCTTTGTTTGTCCACAAGACTAACTAAAGGAGTAGCCCGTTCAAAGCGGATCGGCGGGGCGCGGGGCGTCGTCTCAGTCGCTGAAACGCGCCACCCTCCGCAGCTTGTTGACCGCGTCGAGCGCGGCCACCTTGTACGACTCGGCCAGCGTCGGGTAGTTGAAGACGGCGTCGACCAGGTAGTCGACCGTCCCCCCGCAGCCCATCACGGCCTGGCCGATGTGGATGAGCTCGGTCGCCCCCGTCCCGAAGACGTGCACGCCGAGCAGCGACCGGTCCTCCGGCGAGACGAGCAGCTTCAGCATGCCGTAGGTGTCGCCGATGATCTGCCCCCGGGCCAGCTCCCGGTAGCGCGAGACCCCCACCTCGAACGGGATAAGCGCGTCGGTGAGCTGGTCCTCGGTCCTGCCGATGAAGCTGATCTCCGGGATCGTGTAGATCCCGATGGGCTGCAGGTCGTGGATGCCGCTGACCGGCTCGTCGCAGGCGTGGTAGGCCGCGAGCCTGCCCTGCTCCATCGAGGTGGCGGCGAGCGAGGGGAACCCGATGACGTCGCCGACCGCGTAGATGTGCGGAACGGCGGTCCGGAAGTACTCGTCGACGGCGATCCGGCCGCGGTCGTCCGCGGCGAGCCCGGCCGCGCCGAGCGCGAGGTTCTCGGTCATCCCCTGCCGGCCGGCCGAGTACATCACCGTGGCGGCCGGGATCTTCTTGCCGCTCTCCAGGATGGTCAGCGCGCCGCGCGGATGCCGTTCCACGGCGGCGACGGTCTCGCCGAACCGGAACGTCACGGCCAGGTCGCGCAGCTGGTACTTGAGCGCCTCGACCACCTCGAGGTCGCAGAACTCCAGCATCCGGTCGCGCCGTTCGACCACCGTGACCTTGGTGCCGAGCGCGGCGAACATGGACGCGTACTCGATGCCGATGACCCCTGCGCCCACCACGACCATCGAGTCGGGCACCCGCTCCATCTGGAGGATGCCGTCGGAGTCGATGATCGTCTGCTCGTCGAACTCCACGCTGGCCGGCCGCGCGGGGCGGGTGCCGGTGGCGACGATGATCTTGTCTGCCGTGACCTTGACCTCGTGGCCCCGCTCGTCGACCACGGCCACGGTGTGCGGGTCCACGAAGTGGCCGATGCCCGTCAGGACGGTCACCCTGTTGCGGGACAGCTGGCTGCGGATCACGTCGATCTCGCGGCCCACCACGTGCCGCGTGCGCACGGTCAGGTCGGCGACCGTGATGTCGTCCTTCACCCGGTAGCTCTGGCCGTACATGTCGCGCTGCGTGAGACCCGTCAGGTACAGGACCGCCTCGCGCAGCGTCTTCGAGGGGATGGTCCCGGTGTTGATGCACACACCGCCGATCATGTCGCGGCGTTCGACGATCGCGACCCGCCGCTCCAGCTTGGCCGCAGCGATGGCGGCCTTCTGCCCACCAGGCCCGGAGCCCAGGACAAGTACCTCAAAATCGGTCACACGGTCAGTGTGGAGGCCATGCCGTGCGGCGGAAAGAGATTGCCCGCTTCACATCTCCTTGTGGACGACTCGTGAAGGAGCGGGTGAGCGCGACAATTCGACTGCAAGAGATGGACAAGCGGGGCAGGGGATTCTGGGCACATGTGGAACGACACCTCGCGTTACCTCGGCGAGTTGCTCATATGGGAGATCGAGGACTACCTGTCCGCCCAGGCCTCCCGCCCGGACCGCGCGCGGGTGGCGTTCATCCGGCTGGCCGGCCGGGGAGAGGCGGAGGCGGTCGCCGCCGACCTGGAGGCCGGCGGCAGCTTCTACGCCGCCGCCAAGCGCGCCCAGTCGCTCGGCATGACGCTGCCCGGGGAGATGTTCGGCGTGGTGACCCGGGAGGAGTGCCCCGAGGTCTTCGAGGCGGTGCCGGGCACCACGTTCCCGCCCGTGCCGGAGGGCGACGGCTTCCTCATCCTCCGCCTGGTCGCCTTCGAATCCTGAGCACCTCGTCCGGACGGCCCGGGTACGGGAGCCCCGGGCCGTCCGGACGAGGGATCGACGGCGTGGGTCAGCGCGGCAGGGCCGCGAAGACCAGGCGGCGGATCGCGGCCAGGTCGACGTCCTCGGCCAGCGTCGCGTCCTCGGGCGTGTCCTTGATCGCTTCCTCGACGTTGAGCAACGTGCGCAGCAGCCGCGGCAGCACCGTCCGGTCGAGCAGTTCCTCCGCGAGCGCGGCGCCGTCCTCGCGGCCCATCGCGTACCGCTCGGTGAGGTAGGCGCTCAGCCGTTCGTAGGTGGCGGCGAATATGGCGCCGAAGTACGCGTTGGAGCTGCCGGGCAGCCTCTCGGCCTCGGCGATGCTCAGCCGGCAGGTCCGCACCTGGGGCTCCCACGTCATCAGCTGCAGGAAGCGCCCGCAGAACAGCGCCACCGCCTCCGCCGGGTCCTCGGCGTACGCGCCGGGAGTCCTCAACCGGCCCAGGTACAGCTCGCGGACGAGGTCCAGCACCGCGAGGAACAGCTTGTCCTTGCTCTCGAAATGCGCGTACAGAGACCGCTTGGACGTCCCGGCGCGCACCGCGACCGTGTCCATCGACGCCCGCTCGAACCCGGTCTCGAGGAACACGTCCTTGGCCACGAACAGGATGTGGCGCCGCAGTTCCTCACCGCGCCGCTGCTCCCCCCGCCGCCGCTGTTCGCCCTCTCCGGTCATCGGAGCGTCTCTCCAAAAGTAAACGGTACGGTAGAGTTTACTTGTTCGGGCATTCCATCCCCTGCCATTGGAGAGACCGCATGATCGTCATCACCGCTCCTACCGGGAACATCGGCCACCGGGTCCTCGACCACGTCCTCGCCGCCGGCCGGCCGGTGCGCGTGGTCGTGCGCGACCCGGCCAGGCTGTCCGCCGGAGTCCGGGACCGGGTCGAGGTCGTCCAGGGCTCGCACGGCGATCCGCGGGTCGTCGCCCGCGCTTTCGACGGCGCCGAAACCCTGTTCTGGCTGATGCCGACCGACCACCACGCGGCCAGCGTAGACGAGGCCTACGTGGGGTTCACCCGGCCGGCCGCCGAGGCGGTGCGCTCCCGCGGGGTGGGACGCGTCGTGAGCGTCAGCGCCCTCGGCCGCGGCACCCCGTACGCGGCCGAGGCCGGGCACGTGACCGCGTCGCTGGCCATGGACGACCTCATCGCCGGCACCGGGGCGGCGTTCCGCGCGCTGGCCATGCCGTCGTTCATGGACAACCTGCTGCGGCAGGCCGGGGCGATCAAAGAGCAGGGCGCGTTCTTCGACGTCATGTCGCCCGGCGGCAAGCGACCCCTCGTCGCCACCCGGGACATCGCCGCCGTCGCCGCCCGCCTGCTGCTCGACGACACGTGGACGGGACAGGCGGAGGTCCCGGTGCTCGGCCCCGAAGACCTGTCCTACGACGACATGGCCGCCGTGGTCTCCGAGGTGCTCGGCACACCGGTCCGCTACCGGCAGATCCCCGCGGAGGCGTTCAAGGACCGGCTCACCGGCTCCGGCATGTCCGAGGCCATGGCTCAGGCGATGGTGGACATGATGATCGCCAAGGACCGCGGACTGGACAACGGGGTCGTCCGCGCGCCGGAGAACGCGATCGACACGCCCACGACGTTCCGGCAATGGTGCGAGGACACCCTCAAGCCGGCCGTACGGGCGCTCTGACCGGTTTCATCGCGCGGCCCGTCGTCAGGCGCGGGCGCACCTCGGGATGGGACGCGGCCGGCGCCGGAAGGACGCCGGCCGGGAAGCCCAGGGCGCGCGGCAGTGACCGAGGCCCACGTCGACAGCGGCTCGGGCGGCGCCGGCAGTGGCTCGGGCGGCGCCGGTTGAAGCCGAGGCCCGCGTCCGGCCGGGAGGCCGGGGGCGCGGGACGGTCACATCATGCCGGCCGTCGTGACCTCCCTGTCGACGATGGTCCTCGCCCCGGACTCGCGCGCGCAGTGGGCGCAGCAGTACCACCGGCCGTCGACCTCCGACCCGTGGCCCACGATCCGGCACCCGCAGTGCTCGCACACCGGCGCCATCCTGGTGATCGCGCACTCGAAGCTGTCGAAGACGTGCACCGCCCCCTGGCTGTGCACCTCGAAGCTCATGTCGTAGTCGTTGCCGCAAACCTCGCAAGTGGCCATGTTTCCCCCCGTTGCCTCGTAGTCCAGAAGGGTGCATACCCGTCCCCACCTGGGCGGACACCAGGGGTCTACAGCTGGCCCAGCAGCGCCTTCGCGACCGACTTCGCGCCGGCGGTCGCCTCCTTCTGGTCCATGAGCACCGAGCCGGCCGCGTTGATGGGCGTCCCGGCGGGGCGGTCGCTGCCGCCCAGCAACACCCAGATGACGGTCTTGCCGCTCCACGCGTAGATCTCGTACCGGTTCGACTGGGCCGTGTCGGTCCGCTGGCGGATGGCCTGGCCGTACGCGTCCTGACCGAACCCGGGAAGCTTGTCGACCCTGCCCCAGTGGATGCCGCCGATCCCGCCGTTCGCCGTGAACTTGGTCTTGGACCGCTGGTCGATGAGGTAGTAGCGGGCCGAGTCGGCGTCCGCGAACTCGTGGATCGCGATCCGCAGGTTGCGCCACCGGACCCTGCCCTGCGCGATCGGCATCGCGTCGTTCCACCACTGGCACTGGGTGACGGTCGCGCCGCCCTCCCTGCCGCGCGCGGCCGCGCCCTCCGTCTTCGGGACGAGCGTGGCGGCGAGCGCCCGGAGCGCGACGCACCGCTCGGGGAGCGGGATGCGCGTGGGCGACGGCGAGGGGGTGGGGCTCGGCTTCGGCCGCGCGTGGTACGGCAGGGGCCGGCCGGCCCGCCACGCGTCCACCGACCGCGCGAGCTGCCCGAGCAGCCCCTTCACCTCGCGCAGCGCGTTCGCCTCGGTGATCGACTGGACGGTGTCGGCGGAGAAGACGTCGGCCTCCTTGTTCTGCTGGCCGGCCTGGTACTTCACCTGGAAGACGACGTCCCCCACCCTGCCGACGCCCTGGCCGAAGGAGTACCAGTACTTGTCGCTCTCCCGCGTCCACTGGTACTGCGCGGCGGCCTGGTCGCCGATGCCGGTGAACTGCTGGGGGGCCGAGTAGTAGTGCTCCTTGTTCGAGACCGTGGCGTTGTAGCGGTACTGCTTGTACTCGCCGTCGAACTGGATCCGGGCCGCCTTGTCGGCCGTGGTCGTGCCGAGGGCCTGGTAGCGGGACACGTTAACGGTGATCTCGCGGCTGCGGGTCACGTCCTTGTACGAGATGTCATGGTTTGCCCAGCCGCAGCTCCAGCGGATGTAGCTGACGAGCGTGTCGTTGCGGTTGTCGTCGGTCGACGAGGTGATCTTCGCGTTGGGCACGAGCCGCTCCGCCTGGTCCGGGTCGAGCATCACGCACACGTCCGCGTTCGCGTTCGCCGCGGCCGGCGACGCGGCGGCCGAGTGGGACGCGGCGACGACGCCGGTCGGGACGACCGGCCCTCCCCCGCCGCGCGCGCTCATGAACGCGAACGTGCCGCCCGCCACCGCGAGCACCGCCACGACCGCGACGACCGCGACGACCGGCGTCACCCACCCCCGCCGCCGGGGCGGCGACGGCTGGGTCGGCATCTGCCACAGCTCCGGAGGCGGCGGCGTCGCACCCTGCCACCCGCCGTGAGGCGGCGTGCCGCCTTGCCACCCACCCTGAGGCGGCGTGCCGCCTTGCCACCCACCCTGAGGCGGCGTGCCGCCTTGCCACCCACCCTGTGGGGGCGTCGCGCCCTGCCAGCCCCCCTGCGGCGGTGTGCCGCTCTGCCAATCGCCCTGAGGCGGCCACTGCCCGCCGCCACCGGCCGGCCCCTGGGGGGTGCCGCCCCACGGTGTCCCCTGTCCCGGCCATCCCTGCTGCGGGCCGGGCTCGAAAGACTGCGGACCCTGCTGGGTGCCCTGCTGCGGTCCCGGCCCGTACGGTCCGCCTGCCTGGCCGGGCCACTGCCCCGGCGGGACCTGCGGCGGGTACGGAGAAGCGGGCCCGGGCCAGGGCGGCCGGCGGTCCGGCGGACCGTACGCACCGGGCTCGCCCGGCGGAGGTCCGTACGGGCCGGGGGGAGGCGCGCCGCCGCCGGCCCGGGACGGCGGATCGGCGTCCGCGGAGGGCTCGGCCGGGGCCGGCAGGCCGTACGGCGGGATCCCTCGGCCGGGGCGGCCCTGAGGCGGGGGCGGCGGGGGCGGGCCGCCGTCCGGCCCGAGGGCTCCGTCGTCACCGCTGGTCATGTCGTCTCCTGGAGGGTTGGAAGGCGAGGAGAGGAGGTCACTCGAGCCCGGCGCCGACGAGCCGGGCCGCCTGCTCGGCCGTCCGCCGGTCCTCGGCGGTGGCGGGAGGTGAGCCGGCCCGCCGATAGGCGACCTCGGCCACGAGATTGCCGAGCCGGAACCACACCGTGGTCCCCACGGTCCCGGCGTCCACGACGTCGCAGGCGACCGCCTCGTCGCCGAGGCCGGCCTCGTCGCGCACGCCGGCGGGGGCCGTGCGGGCCTGCGCCGCCCGGCGCGCCGCGAGGTCGAGGGACGCCGCCCGGCCGCCGTCCTCCGCGCCGCCCGGCAGCCGGTACGCCACGGTGATCGTGGCGTCGCGCCCGCCGGCCCGGTCGGTCCACCGGCAGCCGGATGCGGCGGGCTCGCCCCGGGCGTCGGCGCCGAGCAGCTCGCGGACCTGGGCGTCGGTCAGCCCGCGGCAGGGGTCGGGGGCGCTCGTGAAGCCCCCCGCGGCCTCGCCGCCCCCCGAGGCGAACCGCCAGGCCGCGAGCCCGGCGGCGACGCCGACCACGATCACGAGCGCGGCGCCCAGGGCGAGCCGCAGCAGGCGGCGCGGCCGGCGCCCGGCCCGCGCCGCGGGCGTGGCGGCGACGGCCCGCAGGGCCTGCCGTACGACGGCCGGAGGCGGACGCCGGGCGGGGTCCTTGTCGAGCAGGGCGAGCACGATCCAGGCCATCCCGGGCGAGGCCCGGACCATGGGCTGCGGCGGCTGCATGAGCACGGCCGCCACGAGGGCGGCGGCCATCGGCCGCTGGAACGGGGATCTCCCCTCGACGGCCGTGTACAGGGTCGCGCCGAGGGACCACAGATCGGACGGCGGGCCGTCGGGCTCCCCCCGGAAGCGTTCCGGGGCCATGTACGCGGGCGACCCGGCCGAGCTCTGCCAGCCGGAGCCGTTCCCCTGGCTCACCGGGGCGGCGATGCCGAAGTCGGTCAGCAGCGCCCGGCCGTCCGGGGCGATCAGCACGTTCGCGGGTTTCACGTCGCGGTGCAGGATCCCCTGCGCGTGCGCCGCCTCCAGGGCGTCGAGGACGGCGAGGCCGATCTCGGCCGCCCGCGCCACCGGGAGCGGCCCGTCCTCGCGGATCACCTTGTCGAGCGACCGGCCGGCCACGAGGTCCATGACGATCCACGGCTGCCCGTCGTGCCGGACGACGTCGTGGACCATGACGATGGACGGGTGGCTGAGCCGTCCGGCGGCCCTGGCCTCCTGGATGGCCCGCCCGGTGAACTCGGCGAGCTCCGCTCCGGCGACTCCCGCCGGGATGCGCAGCTGCTTGACCGCCACCTCCCGGTGGAGCAGCTCGTCCACGGCCCGCCAGACGGTGCCGCCGCCGCCCTCGCCGACGGGTTCGGCGAGGCGGTACCGGCCGGCCAGCAGGTCCACGGCTACGCCAGCCCTCTCAGCCCGTCCGCGGCCGCCCCGGCCGCCTCGACCGCGCGCCTGCGCAGGTCGGCCGTGGACGGGGCGTCCAGGTCGGCGTACTGCAGGCGGCCGACGAGGTCGCCCAGCCGGAAGTACACGACGGCCGCCTGGGCCCGCCCCTCCGGAGTGGTCGTGTCGGAGGCGAACGCGTCGTCGGCCAGCCCGGGCACCGGATGCGCGGCCGACACGGTGACCGGGCTCCTGGTGTCGAGGCCGATCTCGTACCAGATCCAGGTGCCGTCGCGGGGTCCGGTGGCGTACTCCCTGCGCAGGCCGTCGAGGAGCGTGCGGGCCGAGGCCGGGGTGAGCGCCCAGGGGTCGCGGGTGTCGGAGTCGGTCTCGGCGGACAGCTCGACGCCGGCGCCGGTGACCGTCCACTGGCAGTCGCCGAGGCCGAGCCGTCCCGCCGGCGGCCGGGCCGTGCCGAGGAGGCGGCCCACCTCGGCGGCGGGCAGCGCGCGGCACAGGTCGACGGCCTTCGTGAACGTCGGCGAGGCGGCCTCCGGCCGGGAGACCGGGCGGTCCCCGGCGGGCCGGAACGCGACGAGCAGGGCGGCGGCGACGCCGAGGACGGCGACCGCGGCGGCGAGGCCGATCCACCGGCGACGGCGGCCGGGCGCGGCCCGCCAGTCCGACCGCACCTCGGGGACACGGCCGGCCGCGACCTCGCGCAGCAGCCCGAGGGCGGTCGCGCTGTCCGGCCGGCGCGCGGGGTCCCGGTCGAGCATCCACACCAGCGGCGGGCCGAGCGGGCCCGCCAGCCGGGGCGGACGCACGTCCTGCGTGAGCGTCGCGCGGATGACCTCGGCGTGCGTGCCCGGGTGCGGCGGGACCCCCTCCACCGCCGTGTAGAGAGTGGCCGCGAGCGACCACAGGTCGGCGGCCGGCCCGCCGGGCTCCCCCGCGAGCCGCTCGGGGGCGATGAACCCGGGCGTGCCGACCAGCAGCCCGGCCTCGGTCAGCGCCGTCTGGTCGGCGGGGCGGGCGATGCCGAAGTCGGTCAGCACGGCCCGTCCGTCGACGGAGAGGAAGATGTTGCCGGGCTTGACGTCCCGATGCTGCACACCGCCGGCGTGGGTGGCCGTCAGCGCCTCCAGCACGCGGGCGCCCACGTCCGCCACGACGGGAGGCGGCAGCGGCCCGCGGACGGCCACCTCGCGGGCCAGGTCGCGGCCGTGCAGCAGCTCCATCACGATCCACGGCTTGCCGCCCTCGAGCAGGACGTCGTGGACCGCCGCGATGCCGGGATGCCGGAGCCGTGCCGTCACCTCGGCCTCCCGCATGACGCGGGCGACGAGCTCGGCGCGGTCCCGCTCCGCCAGGCCGTCCGGGACGCGCAACTCCTTGACGGCCACCTGGCGGTCGAGGACGGCGTCCCTGGCCAGCCACACCGTGCCCATGCCGCCCGACCCGAGCGGATGCAGGAGGTGATAGCGCCCGGCCAGTGGCCCCCCCAGCGTTTCGGCCATATCGGGGAGAATACCGAAATAGTGATCGACGGCTTGGCGAAATCCCGCGCAACCGGCCGACTCCCCAGATAATGGACCACCACGAAGGATCGCCTGAAGCGGGGGACGAGGTGCTCGCCATCAGCCCGTTACGGCCGGACGATCGGGAGCGGATCGGCGGCCATCGGCTGCGCGGCCGGATCGCCGAGACCGGGCGCAGCGTGACGTACGCGGCCGAGTCGGAGACCGGGGAGCACGGCGTCCTGACCCTGTACGAGGTGGACCTCGACGACCCGGAGGCGTTCCTCGCCGGTCTGGAGGCCCTGCACCGGCTGCCGCCCTGCTACCTGGTGCGGGTGTCCGACGGGGGCACCCTCGGAGGGCGGCCGTACGTCGTGGAGGAGCAGGCCGACGGGCCTACGCTGGCCGGGGAGGTGCGCCGAGACGGCCCCCTCTCGGGCACGGCGCTGCACCGGTTCGCGATCGGCACGGCGACCGCGCTCGTCGCCCTGCACGAGGCGGGCGCGGTGCACGGCAACCTCCGTCCGGACACTGTGATCCTCGGGCCGGACGGCCCCCGGGTGGCGGGCACGGGCCTGGCGCCCGTCCTGGCCGCCTCCCCCGCGAGCGTGACGCAGGATGCCGAAGTCCTGGGCACGCCGACGCCGGAGGGGCTCACCGGCCGCCCGCCGGAGGCGGCGTCCGACATGTTCGCGTGGGGCGCGCTCGTCGTCTTCGCCGCGACCGGCCGCCGGCCCTTCGAGGCGGGCACGCCGGCCGCGGACGTGGACCTCGTGCCGCACGAGGAGCCGGACCCGTCCGCGCTGGACGAACCGCTGCGGGACCTCGTGCGGCGGTGCCTGGCGAAGGACCCGGCCGACCGGCCCGCCTCCGCCGAGGCCCTGCTCGCGCTGGTCGGCCACTGCCTGCTGACCACCCGCCTCGATCCGGAGGCCGCGCTCCCGCCCGCCGAGCCCGACGACGCCGCCTCGCCTGTGACCACGCCGGAGGAGACGCCGGCCGCCCCCTCGCACGACACCCAGGCCGCCTCGCCGCCCGACACCCCGGCCGCATCGCCGGCCGAGCCCCCGGCCGTTCGGACGCAGGACCTGCCCGCCGCCACGCCGCGCGGGAGGGACGTCGAGCCGGACGACGGTGCGACTGCCACGGGACCCGCCGACCGCGCCGCTCGGCACGTAGGCGACGACGGACGGCGGCGAGGGCTGCTGCCGTACGCGCTGTCGCTCGCGCTGGCGGGCGTGCTCATCGCGCTCGTGTCGGCCGGAGGGACGTACGCGGTCGTGTCCCGCACCCAGGCCATCCCCTCCCCGTCGGCGCCGCCGTCCGTCCAGGTCGTCCCGGTCGCGGCCGACCCCCCGACTCCTCCCGCCCCCACCGCGCGCGTCCCGGTGCCCCACGCCCGGATGACGCTGCTCGAGAACTCCCGTGACCCCGTACGGCTGACCGGCTACCGGGTCGGCGCGGACACCTACGTGCGCGCGCCCGGCGGGTCCACGTTCACCAGGACCGACGTGAAGGACGCCGACCCCCTGCCCTCGCCTGACGGGGCGTGGCTGGCCCTCGCGACCGACCGGGCCGTCACCCTCGTCGACCAAAGGACGGGCGCGCGATTCGAGACGCGCCCCGAGGCCCCCGCGCCCCTGGAAGGGGCGACGTGGTCACCCGACGGCCGCAGGCTCCTGCTCACCGCGGCGACGAAGGACGTGCCGACGGGGTTCGTCCTGATCGACCCGTCCGCCAGGACCTCGACGTTCGTCGACACCACGGACGACCTCCAGGGCGGCGAGGGGCCGTACGCGTGGCTGCCCGGCGGCTCGGGCGTCGCCGTCGGTCACACGACGGCCGCCGGTCACGGCGTCCGGTTCCGGGACCTGGGCGGCCGCGAGGTGCGGGACCTCCACTGGGTGGGCCGGAGCTCCGGACCCCGGCTGTTCTCCCCCTCGGGGCGACGGCTGGTCACCTCCTGCCCGAGCGGCGGGACGCTCTGCGTCTGGGACGCCACCACCGGGGGCAGGCAGGCGTCCATCGCGGCGCTCTTCCCCGGCGCGGCCCTGCTCGGCTGGTACGACGACCACCACCTGATCGTCCTGGACCCGAGCGGGAAGCACGCCCACCGCGTCGTGGTGATGGACGAGCGCGGGCGCGAGCAGCGCGTGCTCGCGGAGATCGCGCCTGAGGACGGCGCGGACGCCCTGCTGTTCACCTACACCCGGAGCTGACCCCCGATGCCTCCCGTCGTTCCGCTCTCGCCGGGGGACCCGGCCGCGCTGGGCCCGTACCGCCTGACCGGGCGGCTCGGGCCCGCCGTCTTCGCCGCGCTGTCCCCCTCGGACGAGCAGGTCGCGGTGAAGCGGTTCCCCGACCGGCGCGACAGCCGTCCCGACCCGGACCGGGTGGCCGCCCTGCGCGCGGCCGCGCCCATCGGGACCGCGCTCGTCGTGGACGCGGGTCCCGACTACGTGGTGACCGAGCTCGTCGACGGCCCCTCCCTGGACGAGACGGCGCCGGTCACCGGTCCCGCGCTGCACCGGCTGGCCGTCGCGACGGCGGCCACGGTCGCCGCCCTCCACCAGGCGGGCATCGTGCACGGCCACGTCCGGCCCGACCAGATCGTGCTGGGCCCGGACGGGCCACGCCTGCTGTGTCACGGCTCCCCGGCGCCGAACCCCGTGCTCTGGCAGTCTCCGGAGGAGTTGCTGGGCGATCCGGCCGGGCCGCCCGCCGACCTGTTCGGCTGGGCCGCCGTGATCGTGTACGCGGCGAGCGGGCGGGTGCCGTTCTCGGAGGAACGGGTGCGGCACGGCGCGGCCGACCTCGACCCGCTGGAGGGCGACCTGCGCCAGCTCGTGGCCGACTGCCTCGCGCCGGAGCCGGAGGACCGGCCCTCGGCTCGCGAGACCCTCCTGCGGCTCATCGGGCACCCCGGGGCCCTCGACACGGTCGTGCCCGGAAGCGCCCCGGCCGCGGCTCCCGCGCCCGCGGACCGGCCGGCTCCCACCGCACCCCGCGACGACCCCGCCGCCCCGGACCGCGACCTCACCGTCCCGGATGACCGTCCCCGCGTAGCCGAGGTGACAGGCCCGGCGGCCGGGGGGCGGCGGAGGCCGTCCGGGCTGGTGCTGACGGCCGCCGGCCTCGCCGTGGCGCTCGCGTCCGGCGGGACGGCCTACGCGCTCACTCCCCGACCCGCGCATCCCTCCGCCTCCTCGACGGCCCCGGTCTCCCCCGGCCCGGTCGCGGGCACGCCCTCCGCCTCGGCGCCGTCGGCGGAGCCGCCCGCGACCGTGCACGAGGCACCGGCCGATCCGGTCGTCCTCACGTCGTACCAGGTGACGGACGACCGCGGCGAGACCGGCGTATGGACCCGCTCACCCGCAGGCGGCTTCCAGCAGACCGGCGGCGGCGACGTCTTCGCCGCGGTCTCCCCCGGCGGGCGATGGACGGCGGCCGTGAACGAGGGCTTCGCGGCCGGGTCGACGCGCCAGTCGATCCAGATCACCGACCGGCGCGGCGGCGAGCGGTTCTCGCTGCCGCTCGTGTCGCTCCCCTTCATGGGCGAGGGGCCGGCCTGGTCCCGCGACGGGACCCGCCTCCTGCTCACCGTCGCCGGGCGGGAGCACGGGACCGGCACGCCGTACGCGGCGGGGTTCCTGGTCGTCGACCCGGCGGCGAGGAGCGTCCGGTTCGTGCAGACGGCGAACCGGGACGACGTCACGGCCTTCCTGTCCCTCCCAAAGTCGCGCCGCACCTTCGGGATGTTCCGCTGGTCGCCCGACGGCTCGTCGGTCGCCGCGCCGTACGTCACGCCCGAGGGCATGTCCGGCACCCGCTTCTGGGACCTGTCGGGCCGCGTCCTGCGGAGCATGCACTGGACCGGCTCCCCGGTCGGCGGGAACGACCCGTTCTCTCCGTCGGGGCGTCTGCTGCTGACCTCCGGCTGCGACCACGGCTTCGCCGTCTGCGCCTGGGACGTGCGGACGGGACGGCGGGCCGCCACCGTTCCGGGCGAACGGAACCAGGACGTGATGGGCTGGTTCGACGACGACCGCCTCATCAGGGGCGGATGGGTGGACGACCACCTGTACCGCGTGGAGACGGTCGACCTGTCGGGCAGGCCGGCGCGGACGCTCGCGGAGGTCCGGGCGTCCCGCGAGCGGCCGGTCCGGATGGTTTACAGCCGGCCCTGAGATGAGAGCCCACGGCGACACGACCAGTGCCGGCCTCCCCTCACTGACGAGCCGGCGGGCGTCACCGCGTACGGCGACGCCCACCGGCCGGATCAACAGGAGCGTCCTCAGGTCAGTTTCAGGTCCTTCAGCTTGAGGTCTCCCTTGAAGACGGCGTAGAGGTCCCTCACCCCGGTCGCCCCCTTGACGGCGGCGGTGGCCGTGGCCCACGTGTAGGGGCCGCCGGTGGCGCCGACCGGCACGGTGGCCACGAGCGTTCCCGTGGGCGAGCCGAGCCGCAGCTCGATCGATCCGCCGGACGTCGAGGCAACGCCCGCCGCGACACCGGTCGGCGGCCTGCCGAAGGCGACATCCCTGAACGCGATCCAGGCGCCGTCCTTGCCGGCCACGGCGTCGCCGCGCTCCTTCGTCTCGTCCGTCAGCGTGACCCCGGAGTAGTCGTCGAAGTCGATCGCCCGCGTCGTCGCCGACAGGTCGCGGTGCGGGATCTTCTCGCCCTTCACGTCGATCGTGGTCCGCTGCCGGATGGCGGCCGACGACGAGCCCACCAGGACGTCCTGCGCGGACGACTCGACCGTCCACTTGTTCCGGGTGACGTCCCACAGGGCGAAGTCGGCGGTCTTCAGGTGGAAGGTGACGGTCGTCGTCCGCCCGGGGGCGAGTGAGACCCGCTGGAAGGCGCGCAGCTGCCTGACCGGCTGCTTCACCCGTGAGGTGCGCTGGTGGGTGTACAGCTGGACGACCTCGTCGCCGGCCCGGGAGCCGGTGTTGGTCACCTTCACCGACACGTCGAACCCGTCGCCCCTGGGAGTCGCCGTGAGCCCCTGGTAGCCGAAGGTGGTGTACGACAGGCCGTGGCCGAACGGGTAGAGCGGGGAGCCCTTGAAGTACAGGTAGGTCCGGTCCCTCTTGACGATGTCGTAGTCGAGGATGTCCGGCAGGTCGGCGGCCGACCTGTACCAGGTCTGGGTGAGCCGCCCGGCCGGGTCGACGTCACCGAAGATCACGTCGGCGAGCGCGTGCCCGGTCTCGGCCCCCGCGTGGGTGGTCCACAGCAGGCTCGCCACCCGGTCCTGGACCTTGCTCATCGTGGTGGGGTAGCCGTCCTCCAGAACCACCACCGTGTTCGGGTTGGCCCGGGTGACCGCGGCGATCAGGTCCTGCTGGCCCTCGCCGAGCTCCAGCCCGGTGCGGTCGTGGTTCTCCCGGCCGGCGACCCACGGGTTGCTGCCGACCACCACGACGGCCGCGTCCGCGCCCTTCACCGCGGCGGCCGCGGTGTCGGCGCCCCGGCTGACGACCTCCTTGGCGAAGTGCGCCGCGTCGGCCTTGGACCCGAAGCCGAGGGTGCCGTCGGCGCCGACGGTGACGTAGTCCCCGAGCGACCACCAGCTCTCGTTGATTTCGTAGCCCGCGTAGTGCAGGAGGTAGGTCCCGTCGTCCTGCTTCTCCAGCCTGAACTGCTGCTGTACGTACCAGCCGTCCGGGTTGTCGGAGCTGGCGAGGAACGTGCCCCAGTTGCCGGTGAGCATCTTGCCGTTGCCGGCGTTGCGCAGCGTCGACACGCCGTCGGTCCAGTCGGTGACGTCGAACTCCGAGGCCGCGGCCGGCGCCGTGTCGGACACCTTCACCGGGGTGGCGGCGTCGGTCACCGTGACGTACCTGCCGCTCTTGACGTCCTTGAGCGCCACCCGGTCGAGGGCGTCGGTGCCGGTGACGGTCGCCCCGGCGCCCAGCCGCTCCTTGATCCCCTGCAAGGGCGTCACCTGATACGGCATCCGGCCGCCGTACCAGTCGCGGAACAGGGTGTTCTGCAGGGGGCCGACCACGGCGACCTTCCTGGTCCTGGCCGCGTCGAGCGGGAGCCTGCCGGAGTTCTTCAGCAGCACCAGGGCCTTGTCCGCGGCCTCGCGGTTGAGCCGCCGGTTGGCCGCGCTGTCGACGACCTCTTTGCCGATCTTCGCGTACGGCCCGCCGCCGGGGTCGAACTGGCCGAGGCGGAAGCGGACCGACAGGTCGTGGCGGACGGCCTTGTCGACGTCGCCCTCGGTCAGCAGTCCCTTGGCCAGCCCGTCCTTGATCAGGGCGGTCATCGTGGCCGGCTTGTTGTCGTCCACCGTGAAGCTGTCGATGCCCGCCTTGAGCGCCGCCGCGAACGCCTCGGTCTCGTTGGAGAAGTAGTGCTCGGGGTCGGTGAGCGCGTGCGGGGCCCAGGCGTCGCTGACGTTGTACAGGTCCTTGGAGGTCCACGAGCGGACGACGTCGTCCAGGTCGGGGTTGACCGTGTTCGGCCGCCCGTTGACGAGGTTGTAGGACCCCATCACGCCGGTCGCGGCGTCCGCGCTGATGGCGGGCTTGAACGCGGCCTCGTCGTACTCGTGCTTCACCCTCGGCGGCAGGTTGGAGGAGGTGAGGCTGCGCTGGTACTCGTTGTTGTTGGCCAGGTAGTGCTTCAGCACCGGCGCCGTCTTCAGGTAGAAGGGGTCGTCTCCCTCGAGTCCCTTGCCGTACGCGGTGGAGACGGCGCCGGTCAGCAGCGGGTCCTCCGAGTAGCCCTCCTCGTTGCGGCCCCACCGGGGGTCGCGCAGCAGGTTGACCACGGGCGCCCACACCTGGGTGCCCCACACGACCGGGTTCACGGAGTTGTAGCCGCGCACCTCGTCGCCCACCGCGGAGCCGACCCGCTTGACCAGGTCCGGGTCCCAGGTGCTCGCCAGGCCGACCGCCTGCGGGAACACCGTGCCGCTCGCGAAGGTCTGCGCCCAGTCGTGCTCGTCGTCGTTGGACCAGGCGACGCCGTGCAGGGCCTCGGTCCCGTTCTTGTGGTACGGCATGCCCAGCCGCGGGATCGCCGGCTGCGACTGGTGCAGCAGCGAGATCTTCTCGTCCAGCGTGAGCCGGCCGAGCAGGTCGTCGATCCGCCGGTCGAGGGGGAGGGAGGGGTTGCGGAAGGGGAAGTCGTCCGCCGCCGCGGCGGGAGCCGTTGACAGGCTCAGCGCCACGGCGAGTGCGGCCGCCGCCGACAGGGGCCGGCGAAGGGACATTGCGCCTCCAGGTCAGGTAGTGACGCGCGGGGGGATCACTTGACGGCGCCCACCGTTACTCCTCTGGTGAGCGTCCGCTGGAAGATCAGGAAGAAGGCGACGGCCGGCACGATGCCGAGCAGCGCGGACGCGCTGGACATGGTGGCGTCCATCATCTTCTCCCCCTGCAGGACGCCGATGGCGACCGGCACGGTCTGGTTGTCGTTGGAGATCAGGAAGATCAGCGGCAGGAAGAACTCGTTCCACGTCCAGATGAAGAAGAAGATGAGCAGCACGGAGAGGGTCGGCCGGCTGATCGGCACGACGATCCCCCACAGCGCCCGCCACCGTCCGGCCCCGTCGAGCGCGGCGGCCTCCAGGATCTCCCGGGGAAACCGGCCCAGCACCGACGACAGCAGGTAGGTCCCGAAGGCCGCCTGGATGACCGTGAAGATCAGGATGACGGAGAGCTTGCTGTCGTACAGCCCGACCTGCTTGGACAGGTAGTACAGCGGGTAGGCCAGGGCCTCCTGCGGCAGCGTGTTGCCCACGAGGAAGACCACGAGCACCCACAGCCGGCCGCGTACCCGCCCGATCCCCAGCGCGTACGCGTTGAGGATCGACAGCACGACCGCCGCGACGGCGACGGAGGCGCTGATGAGGAAGCTGTTCCAGAGCTTCTCGCCGAAGTCGACCCGGTTCCAGAAGTCGACGACGCCCTGCAGGTACAGCCCCTTCGGCAGGCTCAGCGGGTTGCCGGAGGAGTACTCGGCCGGCGACTTGAACGCGTTGAGCGCGACGATGAGGAAGGGGAACAGCATCACGACGGCGAGGACGACGAGGGCCGCGAGCACGGCCCAGCGTCCGGGAGCGCGGTGGACCGCGGGGCGGGCGGCCCGTACGCGGGCGGCGGGAGCGCTGACGACACGACCGGCGGTCACGGCTCACGCTCCTGGACGCGGAGGAAGAGGAAGGTCACCACGACGATGATCAGGGCGAGGACGGTGGCGATGGCCGAGCCGTATCCGACGTTGACCTTCTCGAAGAAGTTCAGGTAGGAGAAGTACGACGGCACCATGGTGGCGTTGCCGGGGCCGCCCCTGGTCAGCACGAAGATCGGCCCGAACACCTTCAGGGCGGCGATCGTGCAGGTGAGCAGGACGACGTAGATCTCCGGACGGATCTGCGGGATGGTGACGTGCCAGAACCGCCGCCACCAGGACGCGCCGTCGATCTCGGCGGCCTCGTGGAGCGCGGGGTCGGCCCGCTGCAGCCCGGCCATGAAGATGACGACCGGGTAGCCGAGCTGGAACCACACCATGACGGCCATCACCGTGGCGAGGGCGTAGTCGGGGTCGCCCAGCCAGTTGACCTTCAGGCCGAAGATCTCGTTCACCGCGCCGTACGACGGGTGCAGCATCCAGCCCCACACGACGCCGGCGATGGCGACCGGCAGCACCTGCGGCAAGTAGTAGGCGGCGCGCAGCGCCGACGCCGTGCGCGCGCCGAACCGCCTGCCGATGTAGTCGAACAACGCGGCCGCGAGCACCAGCCCGGCCATCGTCGGCACGACGGCCATCGCGACGATCAGCGCGACGTTGTGCTCGAACGAGGTCCAGAACCGCTCGTCCCGCAGCAGCTTCGTGTAGTTGTCGAGCCCGATCCACGTGGGCGTGCCGACCCCGGACCAGCGGGTGAAGCTCGTCGCGACGTTCATCAGGAACGGCACGACGATGACCGCGAGGAACAGCAGCGCGCTCGGGATCAGGTAGGGCCAGTAGCCGCCCCTCCCGCGGGGACGGGGCGGCCGCGCCTCGATTGGCGCCATGAGCAGAGCCTTTCGGGGTCTGCGGTGGGGGCCGGTCAGGGGTCGCCCCCACCGCGGGATGTTCGGCTAGTTGCCGATGTCGGCGAGGTTGTCGTTGTACGGCTGGGCGATCTCGTCGAGCACCTGGGCGGGCTGCTTGGTGCCGTTGATCAGCTCCTGGACGCCGGAGACCAGCACGTCGTAGTAGCCCGGGGCCGGCCAGTCGGGGTAGAAGGCCAGGCCGTCGGAGGTCGTGAGCTTGTTGAAGTTCTCGATCAGCTCCTTGCTCTTCGCGTCCTGGATGGCCGACGGGTCGGCGGCGACCGGGACGCCGCCCGAGTTGCCGAGCAGGTTCTGGACCTCCTTCTTCATCGTGATGTCGATGAAGTCGTAGGCGAGGTCCTTGTTCTTGGCCTTCTCGGGGACGACCCAGATGTTGCCGCTCGACCCGGGCGTCAGCTGGGCGCCGGGGAACAGGAACGACCCCCACTCGAAGTCCTTGATCTCCGACTGGAACCGGCCGTACCACCAGCTGCCGGAGATCATGATGGGGAACTTGCCGCCGATGAACGACACGCCCATGTCCTCGGCCTTGAGGCCGGCCGAGTCCTTGGCGATGTAGCCCTTCTTCACCCAGTCGGCGAACGTCTGCGCGGCGTAGGTGAGCTCCGGGCCGTGGAAGTCGACCTTGCCCTTGTAGAGCTGGAAGGAGTCCACCCAGGGCCGGGCGGCCTTGGTCAGCGCGAGCTGGTAGAAGATCTGCTGCGCCGGGTACTCGGCGCCGGCGGTGGCGATCGGCGTGATGCCGGCCTTCACGAACGTGTCCAGAGCCGCGGTGAACTCGTCGAACGTGGTGGGCACCTCGATGCCCTGCTTCTTGAAGGCGTCCTTGTTGTAGTAGACCATCACGTACTCGCCGTAGTTCGGCACGCCGTACCACTTGCCGGAGCCCATGATGCCCCGCTGGTCGTACTTGGCGGTGGTCTGCAGCGAGGGGCTGAGCAGCTTGTCCCAGCCGCGCTTGGCCGCCTGCTCGGACAGGTCGGTGAGCAGGCCCTGCTTGGACAGCAGGCCCGCCGTGGCGTTGCCCTTGTTGTACTCCATGACGTCGGGGGCCTGGTCGGAGTTGAGGACCATGCCGGCCGTCTTCTGGATCTGCTCGAAGCCCTTCGCCTCGAACTTCACCTTCACGCCCGGGTGGCTCGCCTCGAACTCCTTGACGGCCTCCGCCCAGGCCTTGCCCATCGCGCTGTCGGCGCCCTCGTAGTGCCACAGCGTGAGGGTCTTGCCCTGTGATCCGCCGCCGGACGAGCCCGAATCCGATGAGCCGCCGCACGCGGAGAGCGCCAGGGCGGCCGCGGCCAGAGCCGCCAGCGCCGCCGTCCTGCTTGTCCTGAACATGGGTCCTTCTCCAGGGGGTGGGTGCTAGTTGATGACGACCGGGGCGCCGGGGCCCACGAACTCGACGCCCTCGATCTGCTTGGGGCCCTCGGCGGTGACGACCAGCCGGTCGCCGTCCCGCACCGCCGTGACCGTCGTGTCCCCGTCCAGGTCCCTGATCGTCGTACGGCTCCCGCCCTCGGGGACGCCGAAGGCGAGCAGCGTGACCCGCGGGTTCTCGGCCACCGTGTCGCCCGGCTCGGTCACCGGGATCAGGGCGCCGTGCCGCGCGAACAGGGGGATCCGGTCGAGCGGCGGCGACACCGTGACGTACCGGCCGCCGTCGACCCGTTCGCCGGTCCAGTAGTCCACCCACACCCCCGAGGGCAGGTAGACCTTCCGGGTCCCGTCGGCCGAGGTCATGGGGGCGACGAGGAGGTCGGTCCCGAGCAGGTACTCCAGGTCCGCCTGCCACGCCACCGGATCGTCCGGGAAGTCCACGCACAGCGCGCGCATCATCGGTGCGCCCGTCTCCGCCGCCGTCACCGCCGCCGAGTAGATGTACGGCATGAGCCGGTAGCGCAGCCGGAGCGCCTCGATCGCCGCCCGCTCCGCGTGCGGCGGAAACTCCCAGGGCTCACGGCTCGTCGTGCCGTGGAACCGGACGAGCGGGGACAGCGCGCCGAACTGGGCCCACCGGATGTACAGGTCCGGGGTGGGGGTGCCGGTGAAGCCGCCCGCGTCGTGGCTCCAGAACGGGACGCCGGACAGCCCGTGCGCCAGGCCGCCCCGGATGGTGCTGCCCATCGACGGGTAGACGGCGTCCACGTCGCCGCTCCACTGGGCCGGATGCCGCTGCCCGCCGAGGAACGACGAGCGCGCCCACACCAGCCCGTGCCCGGCGACCTCCCGGGTGACCGCCGCCACCGCGTCGTTGAACAGCAGCGTGTAGACGTTGTGCAGGTCGGCGCCGCGCATGCCGTTGGACGCCACCGCGTCGGCGGGGACGCCCTCGGCGAAGTCGGTCTTGAAGACGTCGACGCCCTCCCGGAGGCGGTCGCGCAGCAGCCCCTGGAACCACTCGACGGCCTCCGGGTTGGTGAAGTCGACGATGCCGCAGGCCGGGTGGGAGCCGTGCCAGGAGTCGGCCACGTAGACCTCGCCGTCCGGCCTCCTCAGGAAGAAGCCGCGCTCGGCCGCCTCGGGGAACGCGGGGCTGAGGTGCGAGACGTACGGGTTCATCCACAGGCAGACCCGGAAGCCCTGCTCCTTGAGGCTCGCCAGCATGCCCACCGGGTCGGGGAAGCTCTGCGGGTCCCACCGCAGGTCGGACCAGTGGTTCTCGGTCTGCCAGTACGTGTCCAGGTGGAGCACGTCGCACGGGATGCCGCGCTCGCGGATCCTCCTGGCCCGCTCCAGCACGCGCTCCTGGTTGTCGCGGAAGAAGCCGGAGGAGATCCACGTGCCGAACGCCCACTTGGGCGGCAGGACGGGCCTGCCGGTCAGCCCGTCGAAGCGGGCGAGCACCTCGGACGGCGTGGGCCCGGCGATCACGTAGTAGTCGATGAGGTCGTCCGGCACCACGATCTGGACGGCGCTGTGCGTCGACTGGCACATGTCGAACTCGACCGGGGCGCCGCTGTCGACGAGCAGGCCGTACCCGCGGCTGGACAGGTAGAACGGGACGTTCTTGTAGGCGCGCTGCGACTCGGCGCCGAACGCGTCGAAGTTCCACATGAGCGGCCGCTGCCCGCGCTTGTCGAGCGGGGTGAACGACTCGCCGAACCCGCTGAACGCCTCGTCCGCCGGGGCCAGGAACGTCTCGTGGTAGGCCACGACGGCGCCGTCCGCCGACGAGCGGCCGAACGGCAGCGTCCGCAGGCGGCCGCTGATGTCGGGCCGGCCCGGGTCCTGCTCCACCAGCGTCCGCCCGGCGCGGTCGGTGAAGCGCAGGTTCCAGGGGCTCAGCCGCACCTCGGCCCGCAGCGACCCGGCGTCCAGCACCACCCGGCTGTGCCCCGCCTCGACGGCCGCTCCCGCGTAGCGGCCCGGCGTCACCATGTCGATCGCCCGCGCCGAGCGGGTCCGGGCGTCCGCGTCCTGCGAGAGCCGGACGCGGATGACCCCCTCCCCTGCCACGGAAAGCTGCACCACGAGCGTCTCGTCCGCCGAGGTCGAGCCCTTGAGCGTCACGCCGAGCGCGTCGGAGGCCACCACCTCCGCGCGCGTCACCGCCGACAGCCCCTCCTCGCCGTCCGCCCGCACGGGAAGCTCGGGTGGGTCCGCGACGAAGAACTCGCGGGCGATCAACGGGGGACGGTACGGCATCGCGGCACTCCTGGCTTCATCCGGCGATTGTGGAGTTAGTTTGCCGTCCATCCCAACAAAGGTCAACGGTCTGAGGAGGATCGTTCCTCGTCCATTTTTCTGCCCTATATTCCGATTTGTTCCATTTTCGGGTAACGTGTCGGCAATTCCCGGTTCACGGAGGTGAAGGTGCATGGACAGGTTCGTGCACGTGATGCCGCTGGACGACGTGATCAGCCATGAGGGCACTCCCCGGTGCGTGTGCGGGCCCGGCGGCCAGCCGGTGACCGCCGTGGACCTCGGGGAGCAGGCCGCGGACGCCGACGTCGTCGGACCCGGCTGGTCGCGGCCCGCCGTCGGCCTGATCTACCACCACCACGCCCTGAGCCCCTGCCGGGAGTGGGAGGCCGTCCCGGAGACCTGAGCCGTTCCGCGCTTCCGCCGGCCTCTAAGGACCTACCGGCGTCCTCGACTTTCCGAACTCTCTGCGATCGATCGTAAACGGAGAGTAATATCCCGGGCCATGCCCGGATTCGATCACGAGATGCCGATCAACCTGGACCTGGGAGAGAAGTACTTCTCCCACTGGGTGGACAAGGGCCGCGATGAGGGCCGGGCGGAAGGCGAGATCAACGCCCTCCTCACGGTGCTGGAGAGCCGCGGCCTGGAGACCTCCGACGATGCACGCGAACGGATCCGCCGGTGCACCGACCTTCAGCAGCTGAAAACCTGGCTTCGCAGGGCCGTCGTCGTCGACTCGGCCGACGAGCTGTTCACCGAGTAGCGCGGCACCACTCCCTCTGTCCCACAGCAGCCGTGGGGTCGGGCGTCACCAGGCCATGACGCCGGCGAGTTCGGTGCGTGAGGTGACTCCCAGCAGTCACGATGTGAAGCCGGGGTGTGCCGGTACCGCCGCACACCCCGGCCCCGTCATGCGAAGAAAGCACTCGATCGCCAGGAGGGATCGAGTATCAGGGGGTCCACCTCACGTTCGGGTTGAGGTGCCCGGTCCAGTTGAACAGGGCCATGTTGTCCCAGCCGTCACCGCTGCCGTTGATGTTCGCGGGGTCCCAGCCGTTGCCGGGCACCGCGTACCACGTCGGCTCCCAGTAGAAGACGCCGACGGCGCCCGCGTTGCGGGCCGTGTTCTGCACCGCCGCGAACTCCGCCCCCTGCCCCTCCCAGGTGAGGCCGTAGCCGGAGCATCCCGACGTGACCGAGTTGCCGGTGGAGTCGGCGTTGCCGGCGGTGAACGGGTAGGCCGTCTCTGCGACGACCACCGGCCTGCCGTAGCGGGACCGCACGTCCGAGATCACGTTGTACAGGTTCGACAGCGTGCCGTGCCACATGCAGTAGTACGACAGGCCGGTGATGTCCCAGGACACGCCCTTGGCCGCGATGCCGTCGTAGAACCAGCGGGCGTTGGCGTCGCTGTCCGCGTCCGCGGTGTGGATGATCACCTGGGTGCCGGGGTTGCAGGCCTTGGTCGCGTTGTACCCGGCCTTGAGCAGCAGGCTCAGGTTCGTGAAGTCGTTGTTGACAACCTTGCCGTCGTTCCACAGCATGCCGACGTTGATCTCGTTGCCGATCTGCACGCTGTCGGGGGTGGTGCCCTGCGCCTTGAGGCTCGCGCACACGTCGTAGGTGTAGCCGTAGACGTTGGCCTGCAACTGGCCGATTCCGTGGTTCGACCAGGCCGCGGGCTTGTACTGCTTGCCGGGGTCCGCCCAGGTGTCGGAGTAGTGGAAGTCCACGAGCAGCTTCAGGCCCTTGGCCTTGACCGTCCTGGCGTACTGAAGGACCTTGGCCTTGTTGTTGTAGCCGCTGATCGGGTTGTTCCAGATCCGCAGGCGGACGTAGTTGACGCCGATGCCCTTGAGGATGTCCAGCGGGTCCCGCTGGGCGCCGCTCGCGTCGTAGTACCTCGCGCCCAGGTCGAGGGCGCGCTGCACCGTGGACACGTCGGCGCCGAGCATGGTCAGCGGGGTGGCGGCGTGCGCCGGTTGCGCGGCGGGGAGCACCGCGGCGGCGCACACGACGAGCGCCGCCAGGATCTTCTTCATGGTTCCTCCGGTCAGGAGAGGATGTGAGTGGTTCCCCCGGTTCCCCCGAGCCCCCGGCCCCGGCGCCGCGCCGTCGCCTGGCGCGACGCGGCGCGGCGCCGTCTACATGCGGATCACCGCCACACCACCGGCCGGCACCGTCGCCGCCCCCGTGACCGGCGCGCCGTCGAGCAGGCTCGTCCCCGAGACTCCCTCCACGGTCGCCGGCCGGTCGCCGTGATTGATGAGGAACAGGTGGCCGCCCCGCCGTACGACCTCGACCGTGTCGGGGAGCCCCGCGGGACGCGAGACGTGGGCGTGGTCGAGCACCTCGGCGAGCAGCTCGCGAAGGCCGGGCCGCCGATCCGGCCCGTCGCCGGGCGCGGGGTCGGGCGCGGGGTCGAGCGCGGTCGCGACGTACCACGCCGTGCCGGCGCCGAGGTCGTGCCGGGTCACGGCGGGGTGCCCGGCGTCCGGTCCGTCGGCGAACACACGCACGGCCCGCGCGCCGGCCACGCGGACGCGCTCCGACCAGATCCGGCCCACGGCGCGCCCCCCGGTGCGGCCGACGGTGCGGCCCGCGCCCGGCTCGACTCCGTCCGGCTCGACTCCGGCCGGCTCGACCCCCACGGTGGCCGCCTCGGCCAGCGGGTGCAACTCCTCCACCGACAGGCCGAGGACCTCGCGGAGCGCGCCCGGGTGCGGGCCCGGGTGGATGGCGTCGTGCTCGTCCACGATCCCGGAGAAGTACGACACCATCAGGTGGCCGCCCCCCTCGACGTAGCGGTGCAGGTTCTTGGCCGCGGTCTCCGCCAGTATGTACGAACTGGGCAGCACGACCAGCTTGTACGCCGTCACGTCGGCCTCGGGGTGGACGAAGTCGACGGTGACGTGCTCCCGCCACAGGGCCTCGTAGAACGCCTCGATCCGCTCCCGGAACCGCAGGTCGACCGAGGGGCGCCACTCGAACTCCAGGGCCCAGTAGGCCTCCCAGTCCCACACCACGGCCACCTCCGCCCGCACGCGCGCGCCCCGCACACCGGCCAGACGGCGCAGGTCGGCGCCGAGCGCGACCACGTCCCGCCAGATCGCGGTGTCCGTCCCCCCGTGCGGGACCATCGCCGAGTGGAACTTCTCCGCGCCGTGCCGGGAGGCCCGCCACTGGAAGAACATGACCGCGTCGGACCCGCGGGCCACGTGGGCCAGGCTGTTGCGGCGCATCTCGCCAGGCCGTTTGGCCAGGTTGCGGGGCTGCCAGTTGACCGCGCCCGTGGAATGCTCCATCAGCATCCAGGGGCGGCCCCCCGCAACCGACCGGGTCAGGTCGGCCGCCATCGCCAGCTCGATGTGCGGGTCGCGGCGGGCGGAGTCGAGGTAGTGGTTGTTCGCGACGACGTCGACCTCCGGCGCCCAGCGCCAGTAGTCCATGTCCTTCGAGTTGGCGATCATGAGGTTCGTGGTGACCGGCAGGTCGCTGAACCTCCGGACGGCGTCGCGCTCCCTGCGGTAGTTCGCGAGGTGGGCGTCGACGGAGAACCGCAGGAAGTCGAGCCGCAGCGCGGTGAGCAGGCCCACCGGCGCGACCGAGGGCGGCTCCACGTCGTCGAACGAGCCGTAGGTCAGGCCCCAGAACGTGGTCCCCCAGGCGTCGTTGAGCGCGCCGACCTCGCCGTACCTGTCCCGCAGCCAGGCGCGGAACGCATCCGCGGAGACCGGGCAGTGGCAGTGCTGGTTGGCCCAGCCGTACTCGTTGTGCACGTGCCACATCGCGAGCGCCGGGTGGCCCGCGTACCGGGAGGCGAGCGCGGTCGTGAGGCGCTCGGACGCGGCGGCGTAGTCGGGCGAGCTGGGGCAGAAGCTGTGCCGGGAGCCGCCGCCGACCACCCGGCCGTCCGCGTCCACCAGGCGGCTGCCGGGGTAGCGCCGGCGGAACCACGCGGGGGGCGAGGCGGTCGGCGTTCCCAGGTCGGCCCGGACGCCGGCCGTGTGGAGCAGGTCGAGGATCCGGTCGAGCCGGTCGAAGTCGTACTCCCCCTCCGCCGGCTCGATCAGGCCCCAGTTGAAGACCCCCACGGTGACCAGGGTGACCCCGGCCTCGCGCATCAGCCGGACGTCCTCCTGCCAGACCTCCTCCGGCCACTGCTCGGGGTTGTAGTCCCCGCCGTACGCGAGGCCCTCCGGCAGGACGGGATATCCGGGCACGTCTTCCCCCTTCACAGGCTCTGTGAACGTGCACAGTAACCCAGGAGGACAGGCTCGGGAAGAGTTCGCCTCTCACCGACGATCCACGTGGCGATTAACAACCACGTAACGGGCATTGACACCATGCGACGGCCCCTCTCACTCTGTGAACGTTCCCAGAGGCGCTCTCCGGCTGACCCCCTCCCCCACCCCCGCAGGAGGCATGTATGCGCACAAATCGGCTCGCAGTGGTGGCGGCCGCGGCTCTCGCCGCGGCGCTCGCCGCCGGATGCTCCGGCGGGTCCGGGGAGTCCGCCGCGCCGACGGCGTCGGGCGGCGCCGCCGCCGGCCCGGTCACGCTGACGTACTGGACATGGGTCCCGAACATGGACAAGATCGCCGCGGCCTGGAACCGGTCGCATCCCGACATCCAGGTCACGGTGAGCAAGCAGGCCGGCGGCGACGACGCGGCCGCCAAGTTCCTGACCGCGGCGAAGGCCGGCAACCCGCCCGACCTGGTCCAGGCGGAGTACCAGATGCTGCCGTCGTTCGTCGCCGCCGACGCCGTGGCCGACATCAAGGCCGAGACCGCCCAGGTGAAGGGCGAGTTCGGCGACGGCGTCTGGGGCCTGGTGACCCTCGGCACCGACGCCGTGTACGCCGTCCCGCAGGACAGCGGCCCGATGATGCTGTACTACCGGCGGGACCTGTTCGAGAAGTACGGCATCGAGGTCCCCAAGACCTGGGACGAGTACGCGCAGGCCGCCCGCACCGTGCACAGGAAGGACCCGAAGGTCTTCCTCGGCACGTTCTCCAGCAAGGACCCGGGCTGGTTCGCCGGGCTCGCGCAGCAGGCCGGCGCCCAGTGGTGGTCGATCGACGGCGACGCCTGGAAGGTCGCGGTCGACGACGACGCCACCACGAAGGTCGCGAACTACTGGGGCGGCCTGGTGAAGGAGGGCGTCATCGACGGCATGCCGTACTTCACCCCCGAGTGGAACAAGGCGCTCAACGACGGCACGCTGCTGACCTGGCCGTCGGCCGTCTGGGGCCCCGGGGTGCTGTCCAGCAACGCCCCGAAGGCCAAGGGCAAGTGGGCCGTCGCCCCGCTGCCCCAGTGGAACGCCGGCGAGAACCACAGCGGCTTCTGGGGCGGCTCCTCCACCGCCGTCGCCGCCAAGTCGCCCCACAAGGCGGCCGCCGTGAAGTTCGCCACCTGGCTGAACACCGATCCGCAGGCCCTCGATCTGCTCATCAAGGAGGGTTCGGTCTACCCCGCCTCCACCAAGGGCGCCGCGCTCCTCACCGAGGCCCCCGAGTACTTCTCCGGCCAGCCCGACTTCTGGCGGCAGGCCGCCGCGATCGGGGCGACCGCCCGCGGCTTCACCTTCGGCCCGGACGTCAACGTCACCTACAACGCCTACAAGGACGCCTTCGACAAGGCCGTCGCCGCCAGGTCCGACTTCGCCGCGGCCGTGCGGACGATGCAGGACACCACCGTCGCGGACATGCAGAAGTCCGGCTTCACCCTGGCCAAGTGACGATGGCGCGACCCACGACGGGCGCCCGCGCCGGCCACGCGGGCGCCGTCCCCTACCTGTTCCTCGCCCCGGCCATGGCGCTGTTCACGCTGTTCATGGCCCTGCCCATCGGCTACACGGTCTACCTGAGCCTGCGGCGCACCAAGGTCTCCGGCCTCGGCCTCGGGAAGGGAGCCCGCAAGGAGATCTTCACCGGGCTGGACAACTACGTGAACGCCCTCGGCGACGGGGAGCTGTGGGCGGGCTGGCTCCGGGTGCTCGGGTACGGCGCCCTCGTGCTCGCGTTCATGCTGGGGCTCGCCCTGCTGTTCGCGCTGATGCTCGACGCGTCGCGCGTGCGGCTCGCCCGGTTCACCCGGATCTCGATCTTCCTGCCGTACGCCGTGCCGGGCGTCGCCGCGACGCTGATGTGGGGCTTCCTCTACCTGCCCACGCTCAGCCCGTTCGGCGGCCTGCCGTTCCTGGGCGCCGACGTCGTGACGTTCTCGATGGCCAACGTGGCCGTCTGGGGCGGCACCGGCTTCAACATGCTCGTGCTCTACACGAACCTGCGGGCCGTGCCCCGCGACTACTACGAGGCCGCGCGGATCGACGGCGCCGGCGAGCTCCAGATCGCCCTCAGGATCAAGGTTCCGATGCTCACCCCGGCGATCATCCTGACGACGGTCTTCTCCGTCATCGCGACGGTCCAGGTGTTCACCGAGCCGACCACCCTGCGGCCGCTGACGAACACGATCAGCTCGACGTGGAGCCCGCTGATGAAGGTCTACCGCGACGCGTTCGTCACCGGCGACCTGTACTCGGCGGCGGCGACCTCCGTCGTGATCGCCGCGATCTCGCTCGTCCTGTCGTTCGGGTTCCTGCGCGTCGTCAAGAGCCGCGCGTTCGGGGAGGGCTGATGGCCGCCACCACGCTGACCAGGCCCGCGAGCCACGTCCGCGCCGGCGCGCGCGGGCCGCTCGGCCTCGTGCCGACCGGGGTGCTCGTGCTCGGAGCGGTCTACACGCTGTTCCCGGTGAGCTGGGTGCTGGTCGCGGCGACGAAGTCGAAGGCCGAGCTCTTCTCGACGCCGACCTTCGCCCCCGGCACCGGCCTGCTGTCCAACCTGTCCGACCTGTTCGCCTACCGTGACGGCGTCTTCTGGCTCTGGCTGCTCAACACCGCCCTGTACGCCGGAGGCGGCGCGGTGCTGTCGACCGCGGTCTCCTGCGTCTCCGGGTACGCGCTCGCGACATACCGCTTCCCGGGCCGGAACCTGATCTTCAACCTGCTCATCGGCGGCATCCTGGTGCCGGCGGTGGTGCTGGCGATCCCGCAGTACCTGCTGTTCTCCAAGGCCGGCCTGGCCGGCACCTACTGGTCGGTGCTGCTGCCCAACGTCCTGCACCCGTACAGCATCTATCTGGCGCGGATCTACGCCCAGGCGGCGATCCCCGGCTCGCTGCTGGAGGCGGGCCGGCTGGACGGCGCCGGCGAGCTGCGGCTGTTCCGCCGGGTGGCGCTGCCGATGCTGACGCCGGGCCTGGTGACGATCTTCCTGTTCCAGTTCGTCGCGATCTGGAACAACTTCCTGCTGCCGTTCATCATGCTCGGCGACGACCACAGGTTCCCGCTGACGGTGGGCCTGTACACGCTGCTCGCGGCCGGGGCGAACCAGCCCTCGCTGTACAACCTGATCATCACGGGGACGATGCTCTCCCTCATCCCGCTGATCGCGCTGTTCCTCACGATGCAGCGGTACTGGCGGACCGACCTGTCCAGCGGCTCCGTGAAGAGCTAGGCGAGAATACCGGCATGGCGAAACGCCCGACCATTCACGATGTCGCCGCGGCGGCGGGGGTCTCGCGGGGCACGGTGTCCCGCGTGCTCAACGACGACCGGTACGTCAGCCCCGCCGCCCACGCCGCCGTCCGGCGGGCCATCGCCGAGACCGGGTACATCGTCAACCGCAACGCCCGCAGCCTGGTCACCCAGCGCACCGGCTCGGTCGTCATGGCGCTGTCCGAGCCGCACGAGAAGCTGTTCGAGGACCCCAACTACAGCGTGCTGATCCGCACCGCGATCCGGCGGCTCGCCGAGCGCGACGTCTCGCTCGTCATGATGCTCGCGGGCGACGAGGGCGACCGCGAACGGGTGCTGCGCTACGTGCGCGGCGGGCACGCCGACGGCGTGTTCCTCGTGTCCACGCACGGCGGGGACGCCCTGGTCGACGGCCTGGTCGACGCCAAGGTCCCGCTGGTGGCGCAGGGCGCGGTCATCGGCCGCGAGAACGTCATCCCCTACGCCGCGGCCGACGACCGCGAGGGCGCCCGGCAGATGGCCCGCCACCTCGTCGAGCGGGGCCGCAGGAAGGTCGCCACGATCACCGGGCCCATGGACACCCCCGGAGGCATCCAGCGGCTGGAGGGCTTCGCCGACGTCCTCGGCCGCAAGGCGTCGAAGAGGCTGATCGAGCACGGCGACTGGACCCGGCTCAGCGGCGAGAGCGCGATGGCCCGGCTGCTGGAGCGCACGCCCGACCTCGACGCCGTGTTCGTGGCCTCGGACCTGATGGCGGCCGGGGCTCTGGCGACACTCCGGGCCGCGGGGCGCCGGGTCCCGGAGGACGTGGCGGTGGGCGGGTTCGACGACTCCTCCGTCGCCGCCTCCACGCATCCGCCGCTCACCACGATCCGCCAGCCGCTCGCCCAGGTCGCCGAGGAGACCGTACGGCTCCTGCTGGAGCTGATCGACGGCACCGGTCACGTGGACCCGGTGATCCTCCCCACCCGGCTGATCGTGCGCGAGTCGACCTGACCCCTTCGGCGTCCCGGAGACCGCGTGTCACAAACTGAGGGCGTGTCCCGTCCTCAGTACGTGAACGACCATGACGACGGCAACGGCGGCCTGTCGGCCGAGTTCCACGCCCTGCGACCACGGCTCGTGGGAGTGGCCTACGGGCTGCTCGGCAGCGTGGACGAGGCCGAGGACGTCGTGCAGGACGCCTGGCTCCGCCTGCGGGCGGCGACGGCCGGACGGGCCGGCGGCTCCGGCGGCGAATCGGACGGCGAATCGGGCGGCGAATCGGGCGGCGAATCGGGCGGCGAATCGGGCGGCGAGGGGGCCGAGGAGATCAGGGACGTGGCCGCCTGGCTCGTCGTGACGGTCTCCCGGCTGGCGCTCGACGTGCTGCGCTCGGCCCGGCACCGCCGGGAGGAGTACGTGGGGCCGTGGCTTCCCGAGCCGGTCCTCGCCCCGCCCGCCGGGTCCGACCCCGCCGACCGCGTGACGCTGGACGAGTCGATGAGCATGGCGATGCTCGTCGTGCTGGAGTCCCTCAGCCCGGCCGAGCGCACGGCGTTCGTCCTGCACGACGTGTTCGGACTGACGTTCGCCGAGGTGGGCGAGGCGATCGGGCGGAGCCCGGCGGCCTGCCGGCAGCTCGCGGCCCGCGCCCGGTCGCACGTCGCGTCGCGGGCGCCGCGGTTCGACGTCGACCCGTCGGAGCACCGGCGGGTGGTGCGGGCCTTCGCCCGCGCGTGCGGGGGTGACGACATGGACGCCCTGCTGGCCCTGCTCGACCCCGACGTCGTCTTCCGCAGCGACGGGGGCGGCGTGGTCGGCGCGGCGCTCAACCCCGTGCTCGGCGCCGCCAAGGTGGCCCGGCTGCTGCTCGGCGTCCGCAGGTTCGGCGAGACCCGCATGATCCCGGCCGTGGTGAACGGCTGGCCGGGGCTGCTGCGGATCCGCGACGGCCGGCTCGACGCCGTGATCGGGATGGCCGTCTCCGGCGGCCGGATCACCGAGGTCGACATGGTTATGAACCCCCACAAGCTCATCCGCGTCCGCCGGGCCACCGGCCTCGCGGGGAGCGATACGAGAAAGGCACGACGATGACGAGGATCCAGGTGTCCGAGCTGGCCCCCGAGGCGTACCGCGCGATGAGCGGGCTGGAGCGGTTCCTGCACGGCAGCGACCTGCCGCACGCCACGCTCGAACTGGTCAAGCTGCGCGCCAGCCAGATCAACGGGTGTGCCTTCTGCGTGCACATGCACAGCAGGGACGCCAAGAAGGCGGGCGAGACCGACGAGCGCCTGTGGTCGGTGGCGGCGTGGCGGGAGGCGCCGTTCTACACCGAGGCCGAGCGCGCGGCGCTGGCGCTGACCGAGGCGGCGACCCGGCTCAGCGACCGGCCCGACCCGGTGCCGGACGAGATCTGGGACGAGGCGGCCAAGCACTACGACGACGCGACGCTCGCGGCGCTCGTGGTGGCCATCGCCACGATCAACGCGTGGAACCGGATCGCGGTGACGACCCACACCGGACCCGGCGCCCACGTGTGACCGCGCGAACCGGGTCCCGGGCACTCCCGGGACCCGGGCTTCGGTCAAGGGACTGCAAGCCGAAAACAAGGGGACGGCAAGCCGCGCGGCGCATAGTCTGCTCAGACGTGGAAGGAGGAAGGCCCATGAGCCGCATCAGGATCGTCAAGCCCCGCCCGACCAGCCGCACCGCGAGTCACGAGAGCCCCGACCTGCGCACTCCCTCAGGCCGCCCGCTTCCGTACTGACCTCGGCCCTCATCTTTACGGCCGTCTTACGCGATCACCGATATCTATCTGGCGGTAGATAACGGAATAATCACGGTCGGGGGGAACGAACATGCTCAAGGTGGTGCCGTCGCTCGCCAAGGTCAGGGACATCAGGCCGGCTCTGCGCCGGCGGCCCGACCACGACCGTAAGATCGTCGACCTGCGGGCGTACACCGGGGGGAACGTCATCCGCTTCCGGCCCCGTACGTCGGGCCCGACCTCGGCGGCCTGACCGCCGATCCTGTTGAATGTCACCTCGTGACCGACCTGTCCGAGACGACGCCCGTCCATCCCGCCGCAGAAGCCGGCGACCTGTCCGCGACCGAGCGGACCCGGCACCGGCGGCTGCGTGAGCAGGGCCGGACCGACCGGGAGGCCCTCTTCGAGGTGCTCCGCGCCGGGTTCGTCTGCCATCTCGGCGTCGTCGTGGACGGCGACCCCATGGTGGTCCCCACCGTGTACGGATTCGACTCCGGCCACCTCTATCTGCACGGCTCGGTCGCCAGCCGCAGCCTCACCCGAGGCGCCACGGCCTGCGTGACCGTCACCCACGTGGACGGCCTCGTCCTGGCCCGCTCGGTCTTCGAGCACGGGGTCAACTACCGCAGCGCCATGATCTACGGCGTGCCCCGGGCGCTGGACGGCGACGAGAAGCTGGAGGCCCTGCGCGTCCTGACCGAGCACATGGCCCCCGGCCAGTGGGACTACGCCCGGCGGCCCAACCGCAAGGAGCTGGCCGCCACCACGATCCTCGCGATCTCCCTCGATGAGGCGTCGGTGAAGGTCCGGGAGGGCCATCCCGAGGACGCCGACGACCCGCACGACGTCTGGGCGGGCGTGCTCCCGCTGACCCGGGCGTGGCTGCCTCCCGTCACCGATCCGCACGCCACCCGGCCCGTCCCCGAGCACGTGCTCCGCCGTACCGGCGCCCCCTTCTGACCGGCGCCGGCACGGCCGTGGGGCAGGACGGCGGTCAGCGGGCCTGCCGCACGCGGTCGACGTACTCCATGATCTTCGGCAGGTCGTCGGGCGCCAGCCACTCGACCTGGTTGCTGACCCCCCGGCTGACCTCGTCCTTGTGGTCGCGCCACAAGGCGGCCGTGGAGGCCGCGATCCGGTCGTTCGCCTGCGGGTCGGGGCTCGCGTAGGGAACGCCGAGCGTCTCCCAGCGAGCGGCGAGGTCCCGTACGGCGGGATCGTCCACCGGTGTGCCGTCCTCCACGTGCTGCTTGAACGCGCGGACGAGTTCCAGCCACTCCATCTTGGTGGCCTCGACGACCTGCTCGCCCAGGTCCGCTCTGCGGCGGGCCAGCACTTCGCGCTGCTCTTCGGTGAAGTAGGTCTCGTACACCGAAATCATCTCCAATGTCGTCAGGAACTGCTCGGGGTCTGGCATGGCCGCCGCGTCGAGCTGTTCGATCAGCCCGCGGAGTTGCTCGCTCAACCGGGCCGCGCGGAGGGCGGACGCCTCGAACTCGGCCAGCTGCGCGGCGAACAGGTCGCGCAGCGCGACCACGTCGTCCGACGAACGGGCGAGCGCCGTGGCGATCTCCTCCAGTGAGAGGCCGAACCTCCGCAGGGCCCGTACACGGTAGAGCCGGCGTACGTCCGACGCCGTGTAGCGGCGGTGTCCGGAGGCGGTCCGCTGCGCCGGGCGGACGAGGCCGATCTCGTCGTAGTGATAGAGCGTCCGGATGGTGATCCCGGTCCTGCGGGACACCTCCCCGATGCTCCAGCCGGGCGCGACGTCGTCTCCGTACATGCTCAGAAGGTAGGACCTGCCGCCACGGGAGGTGCAAGACCGGGCGCCCGCGGACGAAGACGGACGCCGAGGCGGTCCTCCAGGCAAGGCGGCGAGCTCTCGGACCGGCCACCGGACCGCGCCGTGCGGCGCGTCACGTCCCGGCGGTGACCGCCTTGAGGTCGCCGAACGACTCCCGGATGAGGGACGTCAGATCCCGGTCGTCGTCGTCGATCCAGCGCTGGAACGCGATCTTGAACACGGCGATCCCGGCCTCGGCGGCCAGGCTCGCGGCCGGGTCGTCGACGCCGCGTTCGCGCAGCGCGCCGGCGAGCGCCGCGGACAGGTTGGCGAGCTTGATCAGCTCGCGTTCCCGCAGCTCCGCGTTCGCGACGATGACGGCCTGGCGCCGCCGGGCGCCCTCGCGGCGCTCCTGCATCCGTTCGCCGGCGACCTCCACAGCGCCGGCGATGACGTCGATCGGCGCGAGGCAGTCGGGTGCGCCGGCGACGGCGTCCACGAGGTGCTCCTGCAGCGCGGCGGAGCCCCAGAACAGGACCTCGCGCTTGTCCGCGAAGTAGCGGAAGAACGTCCGCTCCGTGAGCCCCGCCCGCCCGGCGATCTCCGCCACCGTGGTCTGCTCGAACCCGCGCTCCAGGTAGAGGTCCAGCGCCGCGCGTTCGAGGCGGCCGCGCGCGTTCGGCTCCCATCGGCCCATGCCCCGCATCCTACTTGATGACAGTGGCTGACATCAGGTGCTAGGTTGATGACAGTCACTGACATCCCCGTCCTCGGCACGTCCCCCGTGCCAGGACCATCGGCAACCGGGAGTACTTGTCATGCGCGTATTCGTCACCGGCGCGTCCGGCTTCATCGGCTCCGCCGTCGTTCCCGAGCTCATCGCCGCCGGCCACCAGGTCGTCGGGCTGGCACGCTCGGACGCCGCGGCGGCCGCCCTCACCGCCGCCGGCGCCCAGGTGCGGCACGGCACCATCGACGACCTCGACACCCTGCGGAGCGCGGCGGCCGCCTCGGACGGCGTGATCCACCTCGCGTTCAAGCACGACATCGCCTTCACCGGAGACTTCCAGGGCGCCGCCGACGCGGACCGCCGCGCCGTCGACGCGTTCGGCGAGGCGCTCGCGGGCTCCGACCGGCCGTTCGTCATCGCCTCCGGAACACTCGGCCTCCTCCCGGGACGGGTGCTGACCGAGCGGGACGGGCGGGCTCCGGAGACGGCGACGGAGACAGCGCCCGGGGCCACGGGCCCGCGGACGCGGCAGGACACCGCGCGGGCGACGCTCGCCCTCGCCTCCCGCGGCGTCCGCTCGTCGGTGCTGCGGCTCCCCCCGACGGTGCACGGCGAGGGGGACGGCGGCTTCATGGCGGCCCTGGTCGGCATCGCCCGCGCCCGCGGCGTCTCCGGCTACGTCGGCGACGGGTCCAACCGCTGGCCCGGGGTGCACCGGCTCGACGCCGCGCTCCTGTTCCGCCTGGCGCTGGAGAAGGCCCCGGCGGGATCGGTGCTGCACGCGATCGCGGACGAGGGCGTGCCGATCCGCACCGTCGCCGAGCTGATCGGCCGCCACCTCGACCTGCCGGTGGTCTCGATCCCGCAGGAGGACGTGGGCGCGCACTTCGGGTGGATGAGCGGCTTCATCGGACTCGACAGCCCGGCATCGAGCGAGCTGACCCGGGAGCTGCTGGGATGGCGGCCGGCGCACCCGGGGCTCGTGGAGGACCTCGACAAGGGCCACTACTTCGCGACGCCGTCCGCCTGACCGGCCACGCCCGGGACCGCCGCTGAGAGGCCGCGCGAGGCCCCTCACCGGCGATCCGCGGGCGAGGATCCGCTACGGCTTGAGGAAGCCT
Organism: Microbispora corallina; assembly: GCF_016863035.1. Classification (GTDB taxonomy): domain Bacteria; phylum Actinomycetota; class Actinomycetes; order Streptosporangiales; family Streptosporangiaceae; genus Microbispora; species Microbispora corallina. Next base: position 138,205 of record NZ_BOOC01000003.1, on the reverse strand, counting down.
CCCCCGTCGACGCGCAGGATCGTGCCGGTGGTGTACGAGGCGCCGACGAGGTAGGCGACGGCCTCGGCCACGTCGTCCGGGGTTCCCACGCGTCCGACCGCGGTGCCCGCGGCGAACCCGTCGAGCGCGGCCCGCCGCTCCTCGCCCAGCCACTCCCACCAGCCGGTGTCCACCACCCCGGGCGACACGGCGTTCACCCGGATCGGCGCCAGCTCGACCGCCAGGCCGGGGACCGTCGCCTCGATCGCGCCGTTCACGGCCGCGAGCCCCGAGACGCCGGGGAAGGCCGCGCCGGCCGACGCGGCCGTCACGAACGTCAGCGACCCGCCGGGGCGCATCACCCCGGCGGCGGCCTGCGCGGTCATCAGGTGAGCGATCAGCTTGTCCTCGACGGCGCCGCGCAACGCCCCCGCCGTCAGCGACGCGAGCGGGCCCGCGGCCTGCCCGCGCCCCGTCACGGTGATGACCACGTGGTCCACCGGGGCGACCCCCGCCAGGAACGCCCGAGTCGCCTCGGGGTCGCGGGCGTCCACCACCGCGCCGGTCGCCCCCTCTCCGATCTCCTTCAGCGCCTGCTCCAGCCGATCCTCGGCCCGGCCGGCGATCACGACGTCCCGGCCCGTCCGCGCCAGCAGGGCGGCGGCCGACAGGCCGATGCCGGCGGTCCCGCCCACGATCACGACTCGCTCGCTCATCGAGCATCCCCCTCAAATCGAGACACTGTGCCTCGTAACGATAAAACGAGACACGGTGTCCTGTAAAGTGGGCCGCATGGTGGGCAGGCCGCGCAGCGAGGACGCCCGGAGGGCGATCCTCCGGGCCGCCCTCCGGCTGTGCGAGCGCGACGGCTACCCGAACGTGACGCTGAAGGGCATCGCCGAGGAGGCTGGCACCGGCCGCCAGACGCTCTACCGCTGGTGGCGGACGAAGGCCGAGGTGCTCCTCGAGGCGATGACGGACCTGGTGGCGGACCGGCTCGCTCCCCCGCCGGAGGACCTGGAGGAGTTCCTGCGCGACACGTTCGCGCTGACGGACGGGGTGGCCGGCCAGGTCGTGGCGGGCCTCATGGCGGAGGCCCAGTCGGACGAGGCGCTGGCCGCCCGGCTGCGGGCCGAGCTCATCGGCCCGCGCCGCGCCGCGCTCCGCCAGGTGATCCTGGACGGCGGGCCGCCCCCGGGAGCCGACCCCGAACTCCTGGTCGACATGGTCTTCGGAAGCATGTGGTACCGCCTGCTGAACCGGCACGCCCCCGTCGACGCCGCGCTCGCCCGCGACATCACCGCCCTGCTCGGCCGGATCTCCTGACGCGGCGCCCGGCGGCCGCGCCAGGGCGCCGGGAACTCCTCTGGCACGAGTGCCGCCTCATCGACGGCCGCATGGTGCAGGATGGAGGGCGTGACGCCTTCCCCAGCGGTCGTCCAGCCCGACCAGGAGCTCATCAAGGAGATCCTCGACGAGCTGGACCTCGACCACACCCTCGACGCCGAGGGCGACCTGGCGATCTCCACCGCCGAGCTGACGATCTTCTTCCTGTTCGGTTCCGAGGGCGATCTGTTCACGATCCGCACCTTCTACGACAGGAACTACTCCGTCGACGAGAAGCCGATGCTGCTCACGGCGCTCAACGAGTGGAACGCGGACACCATGTGGCCGAAGGTCTACGCGTTCACTCCCGACAACGGGGTGATCCGGGTGATCGGCGATTCCCAGCTCTACATCGGCGCCGGGGTGACCCGGGAGCACCTCACGACGGTGATCGCTCACTGGGTCAGGTTCGCGATCAAGTTCCACCGCTGGCTGGCCGACCGGCTCGCCTTCGAGCTCGACTAGTCGGCCGCCGGCGGCTCGCCGGGGACCGGGCCGGAGGCCGGGGCGCGCAGCCCGTCGAGCACCACGCGCAGGTTGCGCTCCCACTGCTCGCCGCCCGCGCGCAGGCGCAGCGTGCGCTCCCCCGTCGCCACCGCCGCCAGCAGGAACGGCACGTCCTGCCAGGCGAGGTCCGCCCGCATCACCCCGGCGGCCTGGGCCCGCTCCACCAGCCGCTGGATCAGCTCCTGCAGCTCGCCCAGGATCGCGTCCAGACCGGATCCGCAGGCGCCGCCGACCGCCTCGCGGATGCCGCAGCTCTCCGCCCGCAGCCGGGTGTAGGCGGCGGCGAACGTCTCGAACGAGCGCCAGGGGTCCGGGTCGTCGAGGGCGCGGCGGCCCACGTCGGCGGCCTCGCCCAGCACCTCGTTGAGCACCGCCTCCAGCAGCGCCTCCCGTGAGGCCAGCCGGCGGTAGAACGTGCCGATGCCGACTCCGGCCCGGCGCGCGATCTCGTGCGCCGTCACCTCGACGCCGACCTCGGCCACGGCCGCGCGGGCGGCCTCCACCAGCCGTTCCACGTTGCGGCGCGCGTCGGCGCGGGGCGGGCCTCCCGCGTCCGCGGTCAGCAGTTCCCCCAGCGCGCCGTCCCGCCTGATCATACGTGGAGCCTACCAGCAAGCGGACCGACGACGTCCGGTTGTGCTACGGTCAAGGAAAGCGGACCTTTTACGTCCGCTTACCGGCGTAACAGGAGGCGGAATGACGTCCGATCCGATCCGCGTGGGCATCGTGGGCGCGAACCCGGAGCGGGGGTGGGCCCTGCGGGCCCACGTCCCGGCGCTGCGGGCGCTCCCGGAGTTCGCGATCACGGCGGTGAGCACGACCCGCGAGGAGAGCGCCAGGGAGGCCGCCGCCCGGTTCGGCGCGGCCCACGCGTTCACCGACGCGCGGCGGCTCGCCGCCCATCCCGACGTGGACCTCGTCGTCGTCTCGGTCAAGGTGCCCCACCACGCGGAGCTGATCGAGGCGGCGCTGGACGCGGGGACCCCCGTCCTGTGCGAGTGGCCGCTCGCGCGCACCACCGAGGAGGCCCAGGGGCTGCTCGACCGGGCCGAGGCGGCCGGTGTCCGGCACTTCATGGGGCTCCAGGGCCGGTTCGCACCGGGCGTCGCCTACGCGCGTGACCTGATCGCGGACGGCCGCGTCGGCCGGGTGACCTCGGCCGCGGTGTACTCCGCGCTGGGCAAGGGCGCCGGCGGCACGCTGCCGGTCTGGAGCGCGTACACGGCCGACCGGGCGAACGGCGCGGGTCTGCTGGAGGTGGTCGGCGGCCACACGCTCGACGTGGTGGAACACCTGCTCGGCGACATCGGCGCGCTCTCGGCCATGCTGTCGGTCCGGCTGCCGCACTACACGGTCGAGGAGACCGGGGAGAAGATCGAGGCGGACACCCCCGACCACGTCCTCGTGTCGGCCGCGCTCGACGGCGGCGCGGTGGCCTCGGCGCACCTGCAGGTGGTCAAGGTCACCGACGCCCGCACCCGCATCGAGATCGCCGGCACCGAGGGCGACCTCGCGCTCGTCTCGACCGGCCCGGGCGGTCCGTACGGCGTGCAGATCGGGGAGCTGCGCCTGTTGGGCACCGCACCGGGATCGGGGGATTGGGAGGAGCTCCCGATCCCGGACCGGTACCTGTGGGTGCCCGAGCAGGCCCGCGCGATCGAGGCCGTCAACGTCGCCCAGCTGTACGCCCGGCTGGCCGACGACCTGCGTACGGGCGGCCGCACCGTGCCCGGCTTCCATGAGGGCGTGCGGCTGCACCGGCTGCTCGACACGGTCCGCCGGTCGGACGCGACCGGGACCCGCCGCCCGGCCGCCTGACACGCGGCCCGCTCGGACGGCGGTGTCAGCCCTTGGCGAGGGCCTCGCGCAGCTCGTCGGCCGTCAGCCGGGGGCCGTAGGCCGGCTTGTCCCGCTGGAACCTGCGGCCCTCCGCGAGCGGCCCGGCGTCGACGACGTCGAAGCCGAAGGAGTCGATGAGGTCGGCCACGACCTTCTTGGCCTCCTCGTCGTCGCCGGCGATCGGCAGGGCCCGTCGGCCCTCGGCCCCCCTGGGCAGGCCCTGGTCCGCCAGCTCGGCGAAGTGGATGCTGTTGAACGCCTTGACGACCCGGGACCCGGGCAGGTGGGCGGCGAGCACCTCGCTGTCGGTCGTCTCCCCCGCGTCGATCTCCGGGAAGCGGCCGTCCCGCTCGTGGTAGTAGTTGTTCGTGTCGATGACGATCTTGCCGTCGAGCGGCTCGACCGGCACCTCCCGGTAGCGGCCGAACGGGATCGTCACCACGACGACGTCCCCTGCCGCGGCGGCCTCGGCCGCGGTCGCGGCGCGGGCGTCCGGGCCCAGCCGGGCCACCAGTTGGGCGAGCGTCTCCGGCCCGCGGGAGTTGCTGAGCACCACCGAGTGGCCGGCGTCGACCGCCAGTTTCGCCACCGTGCCGCCGATCTTCCCGCTGCCGATCAGTCCGATAACCATGGCCGCTGCAACATCCCGCCCGCCCGGAGCATTCCCGCCTCGGGTGATGGGTTTTCAGTCGCGGACGTCCGGGTTGGCGGCGACGATCTCCTCGGCCAGCGCCCTCAGCCGGGGCAGCCGGCCGAGCAGACGCCGCGCCCGCCGTTCCAGGTCGGCGGGGCGGGCGACGCCCAGGTCGGCCAGCAGGTCCTCGAACGCGGGACGGTGCGCCGCCGCGACGGCGGGCGCGTCCGCCGAGAGGATCTTCAGGCAGCGGGCGTAGGTGGCGGCGATCCAGAACACCGCCTCGCGGTGCCGGCCGCCCTCGACCAGCGCCCGGCCGCCGTCCACTGCGACCGGCCGGGCCGCGGCGGTGATGTCGGAGGAGAAGGGGAACGGCGTGCGGGCCAGCGGGACCGCGGCGTCGAAGACCTCGGTCATCGCGCGCAGGTGCCGCGCCGCCCCGCTCGCCGTCATCCCGGCGCAGCCGAGCAGGTCGAGCAGCTCCTCGTAGCGGTCCAGGCGGCCGTACTCGGCGAGCAGATCCCGCGCGGCCGCGTAGCGCAGCCGCACGGTCGGGTTGCGGAGCCCCGCGGTCAGCACCACGTGCGCGGTCACGCCCGTCGGGAACAGCCACGCCGTCACCCTGTCGTGCACCGGGAGGGCGGCGGACAGCGTGCCGAGGCCGTCGGCGATCCGCAGCTCCGCGTCGCGGCAGCGCCGCCGCACCCACACCCGCCGCGGGTGCTCGGCGGACACGGCCGCCCGCAGCGCTGTCAGCCGGCCGGTCGGGTCGGCGACGATCGTGTCCGTACGGAAGCAGCCCGCCAGATGGTAGGAGCCGAGGACGGCGTCCGGCGGCCCGATGGCGTCCCACGTCAGGTAGGTGACCTCGACCAGCACGCCGTTCCACGGCACCTTGCCGAGCTTGGGAGGCGCCGTCGCGCCCGCCGTCACCACGACGACGTCGACGTCGGAGGCGGGCGGCAGCTCCGCCTCGTCCGGGAGCCACACGGCCGACCCGCTCAGGAAGGCGCCGGCGAAACCCGCAGTCCCGGCCGCGTGTTCGGCCACCCACCCGGCCGCGACGGCCCGCGCCTGCGCCACCTTCACCGCCCCAGTCTCCCCGACCGCCGCCCCCGGCGCGCGCGAGCGGGACTGCGTCGCCGGACGGCTGCGCCAGGGCAGGAGCCGGGGGTGCCGGGGCGCGTGCCGGCCGGGCTGTTTCCGGGCGCGCGGAAGGGGGCCGGTCGGCGACCGGCCCCCTTCCGTCAGGCGTTCTGTCAGCTGCAGCCGCTGGTGCTGCCGCAGCCCTCGCACACGTAGCAGCTGCCGGCGGGCCGCATCTTGGTGCCGCAGGTCATGCACAGCGGCGCGTCGGCCGTGCGGCCCTGGTGGCTCTCCAGCGACGCGCTCGCCGCCCGCCTCGGCTCGGGGACCGCCACGGGCTTCGGCTCGGCCGGCTTCTCCTCGATGGGCGCCGACTGGGCCAGCGCCTGCGTGTCCACGACCTCCTGGAGGGCGGCCGGGTCCTCGCCGCGCTGCTGGGCCGCGCGCTCGGGCGCCGAGAAGATCCCGAGCGCCGCCCGGTCCTCGTACGGCAGGTAGTCGAGCGCGAGCCGCCGGAAGATGTAGTCCATGACGGACTGCGCCATCCGGACGTCCGGGTCGTCGGTCATCCCGGCCGGTTCGAACCGCATGTTGACGAACTTCTGGACGTAGGTGTCCAGCGGCACGCCGTACTGCAGGCCGATCGAGATGGCGACGGAGAAGGCGTCCATGACGCCCGCGAGGGTCGAGCCCTGCTTGGACATCTTGAGGAAGACCTCGCCGAGACCGTCGTCGGGGTACGACGAGGCGGTCATGTAGCCCTTCGCCCCGCCCACGGAGAAGCGGGTGGTGATGCTCGGCCGCTGGGCCGGCATGCGGCGGCGGGTGGGCCGGGCCACCTCCACGACCTGGACGGCCGGGGCGGCGGCCTCCTCCTCGGTGGAGGACTTCTTCGCGGCCGACAACGGCTGGCCGACCTTGCAGTTGTCCCGGTAGACGGCCAGCGCCTTGAGGCCGAGCTTCCAGCCCTCCAGGTAGACCTGCTCGATGTCGTCCGCGGTGGCCGACTCCGGCAGGTTGACGGTCTTGGAGATCGCGCCCGACAGGAACGGCTGGGTCGCCGCCATCATCCGGACGTGGCCCATGGGGGCGATGGCCCGCTCGCCCATGGCGCAGTCGAACACCTCGTAGTGCTCGGCCCGCAGGCCGGGGGCGTCGACCACGTGGCCGTGCTCGGCGATGTACTCGACGATCGCCTCGATCTGCTCCTCCTGGTAGCCCAGCCGGCGCAGGGCCCGCGGGATCGTCTGGTTGACGATCTGCATGCTGCCGCCGCCGACGAGCTTCTTGAACTTCACCAGCGCCAGGTCGGGCTCGATGCCGGTGGTGTCGCAGTCCATCATCAGGCCGATCGTGCCGGTCGGCGCGAGCAGCGAGGCCTGGGCGTTGCGGTAGCCGTTCCGCTCGCCCAGCCGCAGGCAGTCCTGCCACTGCCGGGTCGCCTCGGCGTGGATGGTCCTGTCCATCTCGTCGAGCGCGCGCAGGTCGTCGTTGGCCGCCGCGTGCTTGCGCATGACCCGCTTGTGCGGCTCGGCGTTGCGCTGGTAGCCGTCGTACGGGCCGACGATCCCGGCGAGCTCGGCCGAACGGCGGTACGACACCGCGGTCATCAGCGAGGTGATCGCGCCGGCGATGGCCCGGCCGCCGTCCGAGTCGTACGCGTGACCGGTCGCCATCAGCAGGGCGCCCAGGTTGGCGTAGCCGATGCCGAGCTGCCGGTACGCCCGGGTGGTCTCGGCGATCTTCTCGGTCGGGAAGTCGGCGAACGTGATGGAGATGTCCATCGCCGTGATGATCAGCTCGGTCAGCTTCACGAAGTTCGCGACGTCGAACGTGTCGTCGTCGCGCAGGAACTTCAGCAGGTTGATCGAGGCGAGGTTGCAGGAGGAGTTGTCCAGGTGGAGGTACTCCGAGCACGGGTTGCTGGCCGTGATGCGGCCCGTCTCCGGGCAGGTGTGCCAGTCGTTGATCGTGTCGTCGTACTGCAGGCCGGGGTCGGCGCACTCCCAGGCGGCCTGGGCCATCTTGCGGAACAGGGACCGCGCGTCGACCCGCTCGATGACCTCGCCGCTCAGCCGGGCCCGCAGCCCGAAGCCGTCGCCGGCCTCGACCGCGCGCATGAACTCGTCGGACACGCGCACCGAGTTGTTGGCGTTCTGGTACTGCACGGACACGATGTCCTTGCCGCCGAGGTCCATGTCGAACCCGGCGTCGCGGAGGGCGCGGATCTTGTCCTCCTCCCGCGCCTTCGTCTCGATGAACTCCTCGATGTCGGGGTGGTCCACGTCCAGCACGACCATCTTGGCCGCCCGGCGGGTGGCCCCGCCCGACTTGATCGTGCCGGCGGAGGCGTCGGCGCCCCGCATGAAGGAGACCGGGCCGCTGGCCGTGCCACCGCTGGACAGCAGCTCCTTGGAGGAGCGGATGCGGGAGAGGTTGACCCCCGAGCCCGAGCCGCCCTTGAAGATCACACCCTCTTCCTTGTACCAGTCGAGGATCGACTCCATCGTGTCGTCCACGGCGAGGATGAAACAGGCCGACACCTGCTGGGGGGAGAGCGTGCCGACGTTGAACCACACCGGGGAGTTGAAGCTGAAGATCTGGTGGATGAGGGCGTGCTTGAGCTCGTGGTCGAAGATCTCGGCGTCCTCGTCGCTGGCGAAGTAGCCGTTCTCGACGCCGGTCCGGGTGTAGACCCCGACCACGCGGTCGACGAGCTGCTTGAGGCTCCACTCGCGCTGGGGCGTGCCGACGGCGCCGCGGAAGTACTTCGTGGTCACGATGTTGGCCGCGTTGACCGACCAGAACTCGGGGAACTCCACGCCGTGCTGCTCGAAGTTGACCGAACCGTCGCGCCAGTTCGTCATAACGACGTCCCGCCGCTCCCAGCGGACCTCGTCGTACGGATGGACGCCGGGGGTGGTGAAGATCCGCTTGATCTTCAGCCCCTTGCGGGGCCGCTTGCCGCCGCGGCCCCCCGCGCCCGGTACGGCGCCGCTCACGGTCTCCGTCATGACTTCCCCCTCCCCAGGGCCCGGTGGAGCCCCATGTTTCGGACCACGCTCTCCCATAACCACATCGTGTCGCGCCGTGGCGCGCGGGCGCCTACCGCTCGCCCGCGTCCGCCCGGGCGCCTCTGAGCTGCTCGATCTCCGCCTCGAAGTCGGCGAGGGTCTCGAACCCGCGGTAGACGGACGCGAACCGCAGGTAGGCCACCTCGTCGAGCTCCCGCAGCGGGCCGAGGACGGCCACCCCCACATCATGTGAGGGGATCTCGGCGGCGCCCGTGGCGCGGATGGTCTCCTCCACCTTCTGCCCGAGCTGGGCCAGTGAGTCCTCGCCGACCGGGCGGCCCTGGCAGGCCCTGCGCACGCCGGCGATGACCTTCTCCCGCGAGAACGGCTCGGTGACCCCGCTGCGCTTGCTCACCATGAGCAGGACGGTCTCCTGGGTGGTGAACCTGCGCCCGCACGCGGGGCAGGTGCGCCTGCGGCGGATGGCCCCGCCGTCCTCCGTGGACCTGCTGTCCACGACCCGGGTGTCGGGGTGGCGACAGAACGGACAGTGCATGCCATCGCCTCCCGGAAACGCCCACCAAGAACACAAGGTGTGGTGAACTTACATCGATGTGACTACTAGATGTTGTGGTCCAACCGTAGGAGCGCCCGTCCTTGAACGCAAGTCGGACCGGCCCGCCGAGGCGAAGTCGCTGCTCGCCCGGCGTGTCGCGGGTCCGGGCACGGCTGGTGCCCCTGGGAAGGGGGTGGCGAACCTCCGCGATTCCCCGCTTCGCCGGTACGACCGGAAAAGTCTTGCGCCGACATTTTCCGTCACTTGTGAGCTGGGCCTACACGACGGCAACTAAGATCCGTAAAATCGAACACGATAGCGATCGAACTCCCGTACGATGTGCTCGACCTCGACATCGGCGATTTCGATAATATCGAACAATTGTTTGACGCAGATCTTGGATCGAGGTACGGTCGCTCTGTGCGACATGGGGAACACGGATTGAGAGGTGGCATCGTGAGTGACCGAAGTGAGCAAGCGGAGGGCGTCGGCGACCTCGCGGTTCGCAGGCGCGACTCCCTTGGGCTCACCCCCAGGCAGCGCAAGATCTTGGAAGTGATCCGCGACTCGGTCCAGCAGCGCGGCTACCCGCCGTCCATGCGCGAGATCGGGGAGGCGGTTCAGCTCACCAGCACCTCCAGCGTGTCGCACCAGCTGACCGCCTTGCAGCGCAAGGGCTATCTCCGCCGTGACCCGCACCGGCCCCGGGCCCTGGAGGTCCGGCTGCCGGGTGAGCCGGTCCTGTGGGTGGATCCGGACGCCGCCGAGGAGGAGGCCGGGTTCAACCGGCCCACCGCGGCCTACGTCCCGCTGGTCGGCCGGATCGCGGCCGGCGGTCCCATCCTGGCCGAGCAGAGCATCGAGGACGTGTTCGCCCTGCCGAAGCAGCTCGTGGGCGAGGGCACACTGTTCCTGCTCCAGGTCACCGGTGACTCGATGATCGAGGCCGCGATCGCGGACGGCGACTGGGTCGTGGTGCGCCAGCAGCCGGTCGCCGACAACGGCGACATCGTCGCGGCGATGATCGACGGCGAGGCCACCGTGAAGACGTTCAAGCGCAAGGACGGCCACGTCTGGCTCGTGCCGCACAACCCGAACTACGAGCCGATCCCGGGTGACGAGGCCACCGTGCTGGGCAAGGTGACCGCCGTCCTCCGCAAGCTGTAGCCACGTCCGCCGGTCCGCGGCCGGTGTCCGGCCGCGGACCGGCGGAAGCGGGATCGAGGCCGCTCTCCGTGGACCTGCGAGGCGGGATCGCGGCCGCTCTCCGGCCGTGGACCTGCGAGGCGGGATCGTTGCACGCGGGCCAAATCGGGACCAATAGGGTGAGTCGGGTGAATCTCGACCTGCTCTCCCTCGAAGCGGCCCGCTCCCGTGACGGGATCAAGTGGGCCCGCGCCGCGTCCGGCGTCATCCCGGCCTGGGTGGCCGACATGGACTTTCCGGTCCCCGACGCGGTCAGGGAGGCCGTCGCCCGGCGCGCCGCCACCGATCTCGGCTATCCGGAGTGGCTCGACCAGCCCTCGGCCGGGCCGCTGGCGGAGGCGTTCGCCGAGCGCATGGAGGCGCGGTACGGCTGGCACGCCGACCCCGGTCACGTGCGCTCGTACACGGACATCAACCAGGCCCTGCAGGTCCTGCTGCACGTCATGACCCGGCCGGGCGACCCGGTCGCGATGCACCTGCCCGCGTACGACCCCTTCATCGTCACGATCACCGCCATGGGCCGCCGCCTGGTGCCGATGAGGCTCAGCGCCGAGGGGCGGTTCGAGGTCCCGGACGAGCCCGTCCCGGTGCTCCTGCTGGTCAACCCGCACAACCCGTCCGGGCGCTCGTTCACCCGGGAGGAGCTCGAGTCGGTGGCCGCGTACGCCGAGCGCCACGGCACCCTGGTGATCGCCGACGAGATCCACGCGGAGCTGACCTACGCCCCGGTGCGGCACATCCCGTTCGCCACGATCCTCCCCGGCCGCACGGTCACGCTGACCTCGGCGAGCAAGGCGTTCAACATGGGCGGGCTCCACTGCTCGGTCGCCCACCTCGGCGCGAAGGACGCGCGGGACGCGATCGGCCGCGAGCCCGCCCACATCTACGGCGCTCCCGGCGTCCTCGGCGTGGAGGCCACGGTCGCCGCCTGGCGGCACGGCGATCCGTGGCTGGAGGCGGTGCTGGCGATCCTCGACCGCAACCGCCGCCTGATCGCCGAGCGGCTCCCGCCCCGGGTCCGGTACCGCGTGCCTGAGGCCACCTACCTGGCGTGGCTCGACTTCGGCATCCCGGACGCCGCCGGCCTCCTCGAGCGGGAGGCCCGGGTCAAGCTCAACCCGGGCCCCCTCTACGGAGGCGGGGACACCTACGCCCGCCTCAACTTCGCGACGTCGGCGCCCATCCTGGAGGAGATCCTCGCCAGGATCTCCTCCGTGACGGGCTGACCCGCCCGGTCAGCTCGCCGTACAGGTCACCGGCGACGGGACGCCGTTGGAGCCCGACCAGCTCCCGTTGAAGCCGAACGTCGTGGACGCGCCCGCGCCGAGCGCGCCGTTGTAGGCGAGGCTCGTCACGGTGACGTTGGCCCCGCTCGCGCTGAGCGTGCCGTTCCACAGCTGGCTGATGCTCTGCCCGTTCGGGAAGGTCCACTTCACGGTCCACGCGTTGGTGGCCGACGAGCCGGTGTTCTTGACGGTCACCTCACCCTGGAAGCCTCCCGGGTACTCGTTGACGACCTTGTAGGTGGCCGTGCAGCCCTTGTTCCCGGACGGGCTGGGCGAGGGAGAGGGAGACGGCGAGGGCGAAGGCGAGGGAGACGGAGACGGGGAGGGCGACCGCGACGGGGACGGCGACGGGGACGGCGAGCCCGACGGGGACGGGGACGGGGACGGCGTGCCGCCACCGCCCACCGGCGGGATCAGGTAGGGCTGCAGGATGCTCTGCTTGGCCTGGTCGACCGTGGCCCAGTCGTCCTTGAGGATGCCGCCGGTGTCCCCCGAGTTGGGGTTCCACGACCAGTATGTAAAGGACATCCCGTTGACCCCGGAACCCATGTACTTCATGAGCTCCTGCAGCCAGATCTTGTCGGTGTTGCTGGCCAGCGTCGTGCCGAACTCGCCCACCATGATGGGCGCGATGTTCTGCTTGTACAGGTAGCCCCAGTACTTATCCCAGATGGCCGGCATGTTCGCCGGGTAGGTCGGGTCGTCGAACCAGGTCTGGTGGTAGACCGACGTGGCGTACTCGTGCGGCGAGTAGACGAGCCGGTTGGCCACGTTCAGCCGGACCGGGTACTGCCCGGCCTTGGTGAGGTTGCCGCCCCACCAGCCGCAGTCCTCGTCGTTGCTGGTGTCGTTGTCCCAGACGTTGGACAGGCCCCCGCTCGGGCAGCTCACGCCCTCCACGAAGATCAGCCAGTTGGGCTGGACGGACAGGATCGCGTTGCCCGCCCGCTCGGCCGCCAGGCGCCAGTCGCGGGCCTGGTCGCCACAGCCCCAGCAGGAGCCGATCGCGTTCGGGTTGGTGCCGTCCGCGTGCGGCTCGTTGTGCAGGTCGGCGCCGATGACCGTGGAGTTGCCGGCGTAGTGCTGGGCGAGCGACTTCCAGTCGGCGAGCCAGGTCGACTCGGGGACGCCGGAGGTGTACCACAGGGCCGTCTGGCCGGCGCTGGTCGGGCGGTGCCGGTCGAGGATGATCCGCATGCCCTTCTGGCCCGCGTAGTCCACGACCTTGTCGAGGATCTGCATCGGGGACAGGCCGATCAGGTCGGGGTTGGAGTAGGTGTTCACGCTCGTGGCCTGCGCGCCCGGCTTCAGCGCGTCGTCGGAGAACGGCACCCGGATGGTGTTGTATCCCAGGCTGGCCATGAGATCGAGCTGGCTCTTCCACGGGTTGTTCGCCCACAGCCCGTGGAAGGTCTTGTTGTCGGTCTCCATGCCGAACCAGTTGATGCCGGTCAGCCGGACGGTGGCGCCCGTGCTGTCGACGATCTTGTTCCCGCTGGTGTGCAGGTAGCCGGTGCCGGTGCCGGCGGCGTTCGCCGGCGAGCCCGCGACGACGAGCACCGTCGCCACCATCGCGGCCACGGCCGCCAGCCCGCCGAGAATACGTCTGGACAAGACGTGCCTCCCACGCTGAGGGCACGCCGGTCGTGAGCCGTACGGTCAGGCGCGCACCCCAGAACCACCGCGCGCGGCGGTGGTGGTCGCGGCATGCCCTGACCGCACGCCTAATCAATATGAGTGATATGTGGCTCGGGCGTAATTTTGTCCACCCAGCCCGGCAGGCGTCAACAACCGGTCACGGGACGATGTTGACCAGCTTCGGCGCGCGGACGATCACCTTGCGCGGCGCGCCGTCCAGGTACGGCCTGACCTTGTCCGAGGCCAGGGCCAGTGCCTCCAGATCCGCCTCGGAGATGTCCGGGGCGACCTCCAGGCGGTCGCGGACCTTGCCCGCCACCTGGACGACCGCGGTGACCGACTCCTGGACCAGCAGCGCGGGGTCCGCCTGCGGCCACCCGGCCTTGGCGACCGACGGCGCGTGCCCGAGCCGCTCCCAGCCCTCCTCGGCCGTGTACGGCGCGACGAGCGACAGCATGATCGCCAGGGTCTCGGCGGCCTCACGGACGGCCGGGTCGGCCGCGCCGGGCCCGGAGTCGATCGTCCGCCGGGCGGCCGAGGTGAGCTCCATCATCCGGGCGACCGCGACGTTGAAGTGGTACCCCTCGACGAGCTTGGTCACCTCGTCGATCGTCCGGTGGGTGACCTTCCGCAGCTCCGGGTCGCCCGTGGCGGCGTCCGCTCCCGGGGCGGACGCGGCGCCGGCCTCGGCCATCACGCGGAAGGCCCGGGCCAGGAACTTCAGCGATCCGGCCGGCGAGAGGTGCGCCCAGTCGATGTCGTCCTCCGGCGGGCCGGCGAACACCATCGTCAGCCGGACCGCGTCGACGCCGAACGCGTCGATCTGCTGGCCCAGGTCCACGCCGTTGCCCAAGGACTTGGACATCGCCTTGCCCTGGTTGATGACCTGGCCCTGGTTGAGCAGGCGCACGAACGGCTCGGTGAAGTCCACCATGCCCATGTCGTGCAGGACCTTGATGAAGAACCGGCTGTACAGCAGGTGGAGGACGGCGTGCTCGACGCCTCCGACGTACTGGTCGATCGGGCCCCACGTGCGGACCTTCTCGACGTCGAACGGCCCGCCTGTGTAGTGGGGGTCGCAGTAACGCAGGAAGTACCACGACGAGTCGACGAACGTGTCCATCGTGTCGGTGTCCCGCTGGGCGGGGCCGCCGCACTTCGGGCAGGCCACGTTGACCCACTCGGTCGCTCCGGCCAGCGGCGAGACGCCCTTGGGCTTGAGGTCGGCGCCGCGCAGGTCGGGCAGCGTGACGGGGAGCTGGTCGTCCGGGACCGGCACCTCGCCGCAGTCGGGGCAGTGGATGATCGGGATCGGCGTGCCCCAGAAGCGCTGCCGCGACAGCAGCCAGTCGCGCAGCCGGAAGTTCACGGCCGCCCGCCCGGCGCCGCGCTCCTCCAGGATGTCGACGATCTTCCTGATCGCCTCGGTCTTCGTCAGGCCGTCCAGCGGGCCCGAGTTCACCAGCGTGCCCTCACCCGGGGTGGCGACGCCGGTCTCCCCCGGGTCGGCCAGGCCGGTGTGCACGACGACCTTCACGGGCAGCCCGAACTTCCGGGCGAAGTCGAGGTCGCGCTGGTCGTGCGCGGGGACCGCCATGATCGCGCCGTGGCCGTAGTCGGACAGCACGTAATCGGCCGCCCAGACCGGGATGCGCTCCCCGTTGACCGGGTTGATCGCGTACGTGCCCAGGAAGACGCCGGTCTTCTCCTTGTCGGTGGACAGCCGCTCGATGTCGGAGAGCTTGGCCACCGCGGCCCGGTAGACCGCCAGCGCCTCCCGCTGCTCGGGGGCGACGATCTCCTCGGCCAGCGGGGCGTCCGCGGCGACCACGAAGAACGTGGCGCCGTACAGCGTGTCGGGACGCGTCGTGTAGACGGTGACCGGCTCGTCGCGGCCCTCGATGCGGAACCGGACGTCGGCGCCGGTGGAGCGGCCGATCCAGTTGCGCTGCATGGTCAGCACGCGCTCCGGCCAGCCGCCCTCCAGCTGTGCCATGTCGTCCAGCAGCCGGTCGGCGTAGTCAGTGATCTTGAAGTACCACTGGGTGAGCTCGCGGCGGACCACATCGGCGCCGCAGCGCTCGCACTTGCCGGCCACGACCTGCTCGTTGGCCAGCACGGTCTGGTCGTTGGGGCACCAGTTGACCAGGCCGCCCTTGCGGTAGGCCAGGCCGCGCTCGTAGAAGCGGTTGAACAGCCACTGGTTCCAGCGGTAGTACTCCGGGTCGCTGGTGTGCAGCCGGCGCGACCAGTCGAAGGACACGGCGTACCGCTTGAACGAGGTCGCCTGCGTGTCGATGTTGGCGTAGGTCCACTCGGCCGGGTGGGCGTCGCGCCGGATGGCCGCGTTCTCCGCGGGCAGGCCGAAGGAGTCCCACCCGATGGGGTGGAGGACGTTGTAGCCCTTCTGGAACCAGTAGCGCGCGACGACGTCGCCGATGGCGAAGACCTCGCCGTGGCCCATGTGGAGGTCGCCGGAGGGGTAGGGGAACATGTCGAGCATGTACTTGCGCGGCCTGCTGTCCGACGCGTCCTCTACGGCCGCGAACGGGTTCAGCTCCTCCCACTTCGGCTGCCACTTGGCCTGCAGCGCCTGCGGGTCGTACACCGGCTCGTCCACTTCCACTCCTCGCCCGGCGTCTGGGTCACACAGATGAAGGCGCCCGCCCACGGCAGAGCCCCCGCTTCGTCTGCAAGGACAGCCCGCGTCTCCGCGATCTCACGCGCCGAGTTGTGAGACGGCTGCCCGACAAGCAGGGTGGCGGCACGCGTGTCAAGGGTAGCGCAGACGGGAACCACGCCGCCGATCGATCATGCCGGGCTGACCCGGGCAGTCAGATGGCGATACGCGATGGTGATAGTTCCGTTGTGAGGCGAATGTCCCTTTAGATTACTGTCGCATCGTGGCCAACACATTCCCGCCGGCGGACCTCCCGATGCAGGACCCGCCCACCGATCCGACGGGCGAGCAGTTTCGCGGGGCATTCTCCGGTTTCGCTGCGGCGCCCCCCACGTCCCATGAGATCATGCCAGGCACCCAGAATCCGGGCATGATCTCGGGAGGTTCCGTGCCCTCGGACCAGAGCGAACCCCAGCGAGCGCCGGCATGGCCCGAGGTCCCGCCGGCGTGGCCGGACGCCTCCACGGGGTCGTTCACGCCGACGGTGCGCTCGTTCGTGGAGGCCGCGCCCCCGGTGTCCCCGGTGTCCCCGCCGCAGCCCGGGACCGCGTCGCGGTTCGAGGAACCCGGCCCGATGCCCCGGTTCGACCGTCCCGGCCCGATGCCCGGCTTCGACCCTCCGGCCGCCGGCGCACGGCAGGACGAGGGCGTGGCCGGACCCCGGTTCGACCGGCCCGCGCAGGGATCCCCCTTCGACCGGCCCGCGCAGGGGTCCCCCTTCGACCAGCCGGCGCAGGGGTCCCCTTTCGACCCGGTCGGCCCGCCGCGCTTCGACCCCGCGCAGGGATCCCCGTTCGAGCGGCCGGCGCAGGGGTCTGCGTTCGACCCGCAGGGGTTCGACGCCGCACAGCGACCCTCGTTCGACCCGCAGGGATTCGACGCCGCACCGCGGTCCCCGTTCGAACCGCCGCGCTTCGACCCCGCGCAGCGGTCCCCCTTCGAGCCCCAGCGGTTCGACCCCGCGCAGGGATCCCCCTTCGACCGGTCCGCGCCCTCGGCCCCGCCGTTCGACCGGGCGTCGCAGGGATCCGCCCCTGACCCGTCCGCGCCGTCGGCGTCGCCGTTCGACCGGCCCGGTCCGATGCCCCGGTTCGACGGGGTCGGCTTCGGCGGGCACGACCCGTCGGACCCGCCCACGGCGCAGATGGCCGCAGCCGTCCCCACGGCGCCGCCCGCCCCCCAGTCCGGCCCCCAGTCCGGGCCGCAGTCCGGGCCGCAGCCCGGCCCGCAGACGGCTCCGCACTTCGCATCCCAGCCGGGCCTCCAGCCAGGCGCGCAGCCGGGCCCGCAGGCCGCCGCGCCCCACGGCGCGCCGCTGCCGCCCGGCGGTCCCCAGGCGCCGGCAACGCAGCCGCCCCAGGGCGGGCCGGGCGGTGGTGACGACCCGTACAAGCCGTTCGTGACGGCGGGGCAGATCAGCGGGCCCAAGACGCCGCCCGCGCACCGCCAGCAGGAGCTGTGGAACACGGTCTTCGGCGAGAACTACCGCGCCATGGACGAGTACGACGAGGAGGAGGGCGGCCGCCCCTTCTGGCTCTACGCGCTCATCGTCTCGGTCGTCATCGCGCTCGTCGGCGCCCTCGTGTGGGCCTTCGTCGCCGGGCCGCTCAGCTCGGGTGACGGCCCCTCCACGTCGGCCGCCCCCGAGCCGACCGCCTCGTCCTCGGCCCCGGCCGCCAAGCCGCAGTCGCAGTTCCCCGGGCTGCCCGCCTTCAAGGGCACCCCCTCCCCCGTCGCGGGGACCCTGGCCGACAGGACCGCCGGAATCTCGGTTCCCCGGCTGGGCTCGCCCTGGCAGGTCGACCCCAACCACCAGACCGTCCAGGCGACGTACGGCTTCGCGACCCGGCAGTTCGTCTCGGCCGGGATGACCACCCGGGGCAAGCCGGAGTTCGCCCAGGTGATGACGGGCCCGCTGCCGCAGGCGCTGGCCGTGAAGTACACCACGCCCGACAAGCTCGGGCCGGTCCTCAGCGCGGTGATGTTCAAGGCCAGGCAGTCGCTGTTCCCCAAGGGCAACAAGGTCACCAAGGTGGCCCAGCAGCGCCTGTCGAGGAACGGCCTGACCGGGCTCCTCGCGCTCTACAAGGTCGACGCCGACCACGAGGAGAGCACGGTCCTGGTCGCGGCGGTCAACACCGGCGCCGACCTGCCGGCCGTCGTCTACATGGCCGTCCCGGCCCTCAAGGACGACCTGCTCCCCGACATCACGACCGTCGTACGGTCGATCCGCCCGGTGAAGTAGACGCGGTCAGGAGAAGTACCGCCTGGGGTTGCCGACCAGCATCGCCGTGATCTGGCCGTCGGTGACGCCGCGCTCCCGCAGGGCCGGCAGCACGTCGTCGTGGATGTGGTCGTACCGCCAGTTGGGGGCGGCCAGCTCCTGGACCTGGTCCCAGGCGCCGCCGAAGTAGTCCATGAAGCAGGCGGTGTCGTGGCTGAGGACCATCCGGTCGGCGTAGCCGCGCTCGCACAGGGCCGCGATCGTGTCGATCCGGGCGGCCGTCGAGTTGTAGAGGTCCAGGCCGAAGCGGTCCATGCCGAGCGTGGCGCCCGTGTCGGCCAGCCGCATCAGGTAGTCGAGGTCGTTGGAGTCGCCGGCGTGGCCGACCACGACCTTCGTCAGGTCGACGCCCTCCTTGGCGAACAGGTCGAGGGCGAGCAGGCCCGTACGGGCGGCGGCGTTGGTGTGGACCGTGATGGGAGTCCCGGTCGCGGCGTGGGTGCGGGCGACCGCCCGGCAGACCCGCTCGACGCCGGGCGTGAGCCCCTTGTGCTCCACCACGCACTTGAGGAGCCCCGCCCGCACGCCCGTGTCCGCGATCCCCTCGGTGATGTCCCGGGTGAAGTCCTCCACCATCGGCTCGGGGATGTCCATGACCAGTCCCGGCCCGCGGTGCTCGTACTGGAAGGGCACGTCGTCGTACGTGTACAGGCCGGTGGCGACGACGACGTTGAGTCCGGGCACCTCGGCGACGATCCGCTGGACCCGGGGGATGTACCGGCCGAGCCCCCAGACCGTGGGGTCCACGATCGTGGTGACGCCCTTGGCCACCAGCGCCCTGAGCTTCCCGATCGCGTCGGCGACCCGGGCCTCCTCGTCCCACCAGGCTCCCCGGCCGTAGTTGTCCAGGTGCTCGGTGGCCAGGACGAAGACGTGCTCGTGCATGAGCGTCTGGCCCAGGTCCCCGGTGTCGACGGGGCCGCGGACGGTGGCGACGGTGGCCATGAGACCTCCATACCGACTGGTCGGTCCCCGTACCGTAGGCCGCCTTCCCCTCCCCGTCAACGGTTGCGCCGGGATGCCGGCGGCCCGCCTACAGAGCCGTACGTTCCATGTACCCCCACCGCTGGGCGTTCGGGACGAACACGTAGACCCAGTGGCCGTTGGACCTGCTCGTGCGGGTCAGGTGGACGTGCCAGCCCGCGGGCACGTTGCCGATGACGAAGTTCGCCTCGTCGCGCAGGGTGGCGTTCCTGGTCACCTTCCTGCGGCGCTCGACGATCGGGGCCGCAGGGAGGGCGAAGCCGACGGCCCGCCAGCCCGTCGGGGAGACGTTGCTGCGGCCCTCCTGGATCCGCCGCGGCACGGGAACGCCCGCCGGATATCCCTTCTGCTTCACCGAGCGGCCGATGCAGTCGCGCCGGGTGAAGCCCCACCACGGGAACGTCCGGTCGGCCCGGGACGGGTCGGACACCAGCGCCCAGTCGCTGTCGACGTTGTACCGCCAGATGAGGTGGCGCCCGGCCGGGATCGTGAAGGTGCCGTTCGCCACCACTCCCGGCCTCGGGTAGTTGAAGTGGACCGTGCAGGCGCCGCGGGCGCCGTAGACCACGAACAGCTTCGTCCGCGCCGCGGCCGCCGTCCCGGCGTGGGCCGTGCGGTCCGCGCCCGCGCCGCGCGCGGCGGCGTCGGCCGCGACGGGCAGGCAGAGCACGGCCGCCAGGGCGACGGTTACGGGGGCCTGGACTGCGAAGACGCGTCTCACGTGGAAATGCCTTTCGTGCGATCGACTGGAATGACGTTCGAATTGCCCGAATGAACCGGAGAATGCGATTATGTACATCCGGCTCGCACTTCACAGGATTTTTCACGACGAAAATGACTGAAATGTCGGAAGCCCGTCTACCAGCGGAAACGCGGGCTGAAACGGCGGAGACGGTGAGGGTGAAAACGGAAATGACGCAGTCCGTGGCCGACGCGGTCCGGCGGGCCAGGGAGGCCGCCGGCATGACCCAGCGGCAGCTCGCCGAGGAGATCGACCGGCGCGGAGTGCCGATGTCGACGCCGACGCTGTCGCGCTGCGAGATGGGCCGGCGCGACTTCAAGGACGCCGAGTTGACGGTGATCACGCAGATCCTCGCCCCGGCCGCGGGAGACCACCTGCGCGACCTCGCGCCTCCCCCGCCGGACGGCACGCCCTCCCCGGAGGCCGGGCCCTCCCGGCGGGACGCCGCGGCCGACCCGGGCGACGAGGCCCGGCAGGAGACGCGTGCCGGAGGAAGACGCAGACGGGCGGCGCGGGCGGTGGCCGCGGTCGCCGCCGTCGCCCTGGTGGCCGCGCTCGGAGCCCTCGTCCTCGCCCTGCGCGGCGGCTCCGGCGCCCCCGCCGCCGTCCCCGGAGGGGAACGCCTCGGACGGCGGCCGCGCCGGCTCACGCCCCGCCGGCGGGTGCGGGCGGTACGAGGTGGCCGCGCGGGACCTGTGGCTGCGCGACCGGTACGGCGAGCCGCGCGAGCAACTCCCCCACGGTCTCGTGGTCACCGCCTCCGGCGGGGACGACGTGGAGGGCCGCTACCGGCACGTCACCGCGCCCGGCGGCCGCGACGGCTGGGTGGACCCCTCCTACCTGCGGCCGGTCTGCTGATCGGGGGTCAGAACTCGCAGGTCATGTGCTTGGTGCCGTTGATGAAGCTGGAGAACAGCCGCTCCGGCTCGCCGGCCTCGATCGTTGGGACGCGGCGCAGCAGCTCGCGGAACATGACCGTGATCTCCCGCCGGGCCAGGTGGGCGCCCAGGCAGAAGTGGGGGCCCGGCCCGCCGAACCCGACGTGCGGGTTGGGGTCGCGGGCGATGTCGAACCGCAGCGGGTCGGCGAAGACCCGGTCGTCCCGGTTGGCCGACCAGTAGTAGAGGACGACCTTCTCGCCGGCGCGGTACCGGTTGCCGTTCATCACGTGGTCGCGGGTGACCTTGCGCCGCATGTAGTTCACCGGGGAGGCGAGCCGGACGATCTCCTCGACCGCGCCCGGCGCCCGCCCGTCGACGTCCTCGAGCCACAGCCGCTTCTGGTCCGGGTTCAGCGTCAGCAGGCGCATGCCGTACGAGATGGCGTTGCGGGTGGTCTCGTTGCCGGCGACGACGAGCAGGATGAAGAACGACCCGAGCTCCTGGGCCGTCAGCCGCTCCCCGTCGAGGTTGGCGTTGACCAGCGAGGAGGTCAGGTCGCCCGTGGGCGTCTCCTGCCGCAGGGCGGCCAGGTCCTGCACCAGGGCCTGCAACTCCATCCCGGCCGTGAGCAGCGCGGTCGCGACGTCCTCAGGATCGCTCACGTACTCGGGGTCCGAGGCGCCGAGGATGATGTTGGACCTGTCGAAGACGAACCCGTAGTCGCTCTCCGGGATGCCCATCATGTCGCAGATGACCTTCAGCGGCAGCTTGGCGGCCACCTCGGTGACGAAGTCGCAGCCGGGGCCGGTCGCGAGCAGTTCGTCGACGATCCGGGAGGCGGCCACCTCGACGTCCGCCTCGAACTGCTTGATCATCCTCGGCGTGAAGGCGCGGGAGACGATCCGGCGGAGCCGGGCGTGCCGGGGGTCGTCCATGTTGATCATCGAGCCGAAGTACTCGGTGAACTCCGGGGGCATGTCGACGATGTTCGTCGCCCCGCCGTCACCCGAGCAGAAGATCTCGGGGTTGCGGCTGGCCTCCAGGATGTCCTCGTGCCGGACGAGCGCGTGGTATCCGAGGCCCCTGGGGGCGAAGGAGATCTCGGGCTCCTCGAAGAACGCGGGGGTGTCGAGGTCGCGCAGCAGCCGGAACGCGTGCTCCCGCTCCTCGGGCGAGCGGCCCCAGAAGTCCCAGTCGGACAGGTCGATGTCGGCGACGGACCTGATGGGCGCACGCTCGGCGGGCTGCGTCATGGGCCGGTCCTCCCGGGGTAATAAGTAGAACCGCGTTCGGTTTTCAGTCTGCCACAGCACCCGGTCCACGGCCAGGACCGCTCGCGCCCCGGACCCTCGCTGCAGGGACTCTCACAGCCAGGAGAGGATAAGGCCGTTCACCTCCCGGGGCCGTTCCAGATGCAGGAAGTGCCCCGCGCCCGCGACGACCTCGGCGCGCGAACCGGGCGGCAGGTGGTCCGCGGCGCCGGCCGCCACCTCGGCCCCCAGGCACCCGTCGTCGGCGCCATGCAGGTAGAGCACGGGCCGTCCCGGCCCGCGTCCCGCCGCCTCCTGCTCGGCGGCGTACCGGCCGGTGGGCGGGACGGCGCCGAGCATGGCCCGGTAGTAGCCGATGGCCGCGCGCAGGTTGGCCGGGTCGCGCAGGCACACCCGGGCCCGCGCGGCGTCCTCCTCCCCGTCGTACCCCGGCGACCAGTCGCGCCACAGGCCCTCGACGAAGCCCTTGGCCGCGGCCGCCGTCTCGGCGAAAGCCGTCTGGAACAGGAAGATGTAGAAGGAGCGCTTGAGCTGCTCGTAGCGGAGGAACGCGCCGAGCATCGCCGGGAGCGGCGGGACGACCAGCGCCACGGCGCGGCGGAACCGCTCGGGGGCGAACGCGGTCGCGCCGTAGGCCGGGAACGCGCCCCAGTCGTGCCCGATGACGACGGCCTCCCCGTCGCCGCCGAGCGCCTCGTGCAGGGCCACCGCGTCGGCGATCAGCGCCCCCGCCTCGTACGCGCCGTCGGGCGGCACCTGGGTGGGCGCGTAGCCCCGCATGAACGGCGCGACCGCGCGGTAGCCCCGCTCGGCCAGGCCGGGCAGCAGGTGACGCCAGGTGTACGCCGAGTCGGGGAAGCCGTGCAGGCACAGGGCGAGCGGCCCCCGCGACGGCCCCTCCACCAGGTAGCCGAACTCGATCCCGTTGGCCGTGACCGTCCGCGCCTCCACGGCCCACCCCCTAGTAGCGGTAGCCCAGGTGCTTGACGCCGTTGATGAAGTTCGACAGGAGGTACGACGGCTCGCCCTCGGACCGGATCTCCGGCATCCGCGTGAACAGCTCGCGGAACATCACCGTGATCTCCCGCCGGGCGAGGTGGGCGCCCAGGCAGTAGTGGGGGCCGGGGCCGCCGAACCCGACGTGGGGGTTGGGGCTGCGGGTGATGTCGAAGACGTCGGGGTCGTCGAAGACGGCCTCGTCGCGGTTGGCCGACGTGTAGAACAGCAGGACCTTGTCGCCCCTGCGGTAGTCCTGGCCGTTCATCGTGTGGTCGCGGGTGACGGTCCTGCGGAACTGGATGACCGGGCTGCAGTAGCGGACGATCTCCTCGACCGCCCCCGCGATCCGGCCCTCGAAGTCGGCGGTGAGCAGCGCCCGCTGCCCGGGGTTGTCGGTGAGCAGCTTCAGGCCGTGCGCGATCGCGTTGCGGGTGGTCTCGCTGCCGGCCACGACGAGCAGGATGAAGAACGAGCCCAGTTCCTGGGAGGTGAGCCGCTCCTCGCCGTTCACGAGGAGGCTGGTCAGGTCGCCCGTCGGGCGGCGGCGGCGCTCGTGGGCGAGGTGGCGGGCCAGGGAGCTCAGCCCGTGCCCGGCGCGCAGCAGCGCGGCCAGTCCCCGGGCGGTCGTCCACCGGCTCATCGGCGCGTCCGGGCGGGAGAGGTCGACCTCGATGCCGGAGTACTCGGAGTCGGCGTTCGCGAGGATCGTGTTGGTCCGGCGGAGCACCACGTCATGAAATTTCGGGGGAATGCCCATCATGTCGCAGATGACCTGAACGGGAAGCCGGGCCGCGATCTGGGTGACGAAGTCCCCCGGCCCCTCCTCCATCGCCCGCGAGACGATCTCCTCGGCGGCCCGCTGGAGGTCCTCCTCCATCTTGGCGAGGATCCGGGGCGTGAAGGCCCGGGAGACGATCCGCCGCAGCCGGGCGTGCCGGGGGTCGTCCATGTTGATCATTGATCCGAAGTAGACGGCCAGCCAGCGGGGCATGTCCGGGATGCTGTTGGCCGTGGGCTCGCTGCTGAAGACCCCGGCGTTCCTGCTGGCCTCGGTGACGTCGGCGTGCCGGACGAGCGCGTAGTAGCCGGCCCCCTGCGGAAGGAAAGGGATCTTGTTCTCGGCCAGGAAGACCGGCCGGTCCAGCCGGCGCAGCCGCCGGAACGCCTCGTGCCGCCGCGCCTGGGGCAGGGCCCAGAACGGGATGCGGGACAGATCGAGGTCGGCGTCCACGGTCATGCCGCCACTGTCCAGCACATGACCGGATCTTTCAAGACACCCGGTCACGGACGGGCCAAGAGCCGATAATCGGATCAGGTGCGGGCCGAGGGGTGGTGACATGCGCAAGGGGCGGCTGACGGCCGCGCTGGCCGCCGCCGTCAGCGCGATCCTCCTGCCGGTCGCCGTCAACGTCGCCACCGGCGGAACGCTGCCGGCCGAGCTGGAGCCGTACCGGAGCTGGGCGTGGCCGTGCGTCGCCGTCCTCGGTCTCGCCGTCGTCTGGTTCGCGGTCGACGCCGTGACGCCCGGCGCGGATCCGGCCCGCGACCGGCCGTACGGGAGGACCCGGCCCGAGACCCGCGGACGCGCGGCGGACAACGTGCGGGCGCACCTCACGCGGCGGCTGGACCTCAAGCTGGGCGACGTCCTCCGCGTGGACGTGCGTCTCGAGGACCGTCCCGAGGCGGTCGAGCCGATCCTGAGCAACCGGGTCAGGCGTCTGGACACGACCGCCCCGGTGACGACGAGCGTCCGGAAGGCGTTCGACGACCTCGACCGCTCCATGGTCCTACTGGGCCGGCCGGGGGCCGGCAAGACGACGCAGCTGCTCGAACTCGCCCTCTCCCTGCTCGACGAGAAGGACGGGCCGATCCCCGTGCTCCTCGACCTCGGCGGCTGGGGGCGGACGCGGAGTCTGCTGCCGTTCCTCGACCGCCGGAAGACCGTCGACGACCTGCGCGGGTGGCTGCTCGCCCAGGCGCAGGAGCGGTACGGCATCGGTGCCCGTGTGGGCCGCGAATGGCTGGACGACGGCGAGCTCGCGCTCCTCCTCGACGGACTCGACGAGGTGCCGGAGGAGGCCCGCGGCCGGCTGACCCGCCTCATCGACGAGCTGCACGGCGGGCACCGCGACCTGACGATCGCCGTGAGCAGCCGGAGCGCGGAGTACGCGGCCTCGCCCGCCCTCGCCCTCAACGGCGCGGTCGTGATCCTGCCGCTCGGCCGGGACGACGTGACCGCCTACCTGTCGGCGTCCGGAAGCCGCTTCGCGGACCTGCGCCGCGCCCTCGACGCCGACGGCTCCCTGTGGGACGTCATCGACTCCCCGTTCTGGCTCCACGTCCTGGCGGCCGTTGCCGGCGATCCCGCTTTGGGGGATCCGAAGGAGCCGCTCGACCCGGCCGACCGCAGGAGGCGGATCCTGGACCTCTTCGTCGCCCGGGCCCTGCGTCGGCCGAGGCGGGAGATGGGTCGGTACGCCCCCGAGACGGTCGTGCGATGGCTCGGTCAGCTGGCCACGGTGGCCAGGACGTCGGGATCCACGGTGGTCGCCACCCGCTTCGACCTGATCTCCCGGTACGCGCAGACGGTTCCGCTCCGGCTGGTCTCCCCGGTCCTCCCGCCGCTGAGCATCGCGCTGTTCGTCGCGTCGGCGGTGGTCACGGGGGTCTCCCTGTCCAGGGGAGCGGGCGCGCTCACCGCGATCGCGCTGGGCTGGCTGCCGGCCAGCATGTCGATCATGCTGCCGGCGGAGGCCGTCGCGGCCGGATACATGAGGCTCCCCAGGAGCGCGGGCGTCTGGGTGACCGGCCTCGTGGCGGCGATCCCGGTCACGTTCGGCGAGTTCCAGCTCCAGGACATGCTGCTGTCCGGGCCGGGAGCCTCCTGGGCCGCCGCTGCCGCGTCGGGGAGCACGGTGTTCGTCGCGGCGGCCGCCGTGGGCGTCGTCGCCGTCCTGGTGCCGTTCTTCGACGAGGACGAGGCGCGGGCCGACAGGTCGAGGTCGGTGATGGGCCGCGGGGTCCCGGCCGTGTGGGCCCTCACGTGCGCCGTGTCCCTCCCGCCGGCGGTGCTGGGGGCCGTGGCATGGACGGGCCCGTTCGCGGACGCGGTGGGCGGCGTCCTCCTGGGCACATCTGTCGCCGCGGGCGCGGGGGTCGTGATCGGGATGCTGCTCACGGGATCGTGGCTGCCGCGGCTCGTGCTGGTCGCGGCGGGGCTGCTGCCCGTTCGGCTGACCGACTTCTATCGCTATGCGGCGTCGGCCGGACTTCTCGTGCCGGACGGCGAGAACGCCTACCGGTTCCTGCATCAGATCTTCGTCGACCACTTCGCCGAGCATCCCCATTGCGCCGACTCCAGCAGCCGCTAGGGTGCTACCTACCGGTCGGTATGCCACATGTTTGGGAGCGTTCGATGCTCAACCTGTCCGTCGTGCTGGAGGACAGCGCCCGGGAGAATCCCGAGGGGACCGCCGTGGTGCTCGGCGACCTCCGCCTGCCGTACTCGATGGTGAACACGGTCGCCAACCAGGTGGCGAACCTGCTGGTGTCGCGGGGCATAGGCAGGGGTGACAAGGTGGCCCTGGCCTGCCCCAACCTGCCGTACTTCCCCTTCGTCTACTTCGGCATCCTCAAGGCCGGCGCGACCGTCGTGCCGCTCAACGTCCTGCTGCAGGCACGGGAGATCGCCTACCACCTGGAGGACTCCGGGGCCAAGGCGCTGTTCTGCTTCGAGGGCACCTCGGAGCTCCCGCTGGGCGAGCGCGGCCGGGCGGGCTTCGATGAGGCCGCCGGGACCGAGCACTTCTTCGTCCTGCCAGCGACTCCGGCCGCTACCGAGTCTGCGCTGGGCGAGACGCTGTGGGCGGCCCTCGACGGCATGCCGGGCGAGTTCGAGACCGCGCAGACCTCGGCGGAGGACACCGCCGTGATCCTCTACACCAGCGGCACCACGGGCCGGCCGAAGGGCGCGGAGCTGAGCCACCAGAACATGGTCGTCAACGCCATGATCAGCGATGAGATGTTCCCCCGGCAGCAGGAGGACGCCTACCTGGCCACGCTGCCGCTGTTCCACTCGTTCGGCCAGACGGTGATCATGAACGCCGGGTTCCGGCGGCGGGCGACGCTCGTGCTGATGCCGAGGTTCGAGCCGTCTGAGGCGCTGCGGTTGATGAACCAGGAGAACGTCACGCTGTTCGCCGGGGTGCCCACCATGTACTGGGCGCTGCTCACGGCGGTCCGCACGGGGGCCGGCGAGGTGCCCCGCTCGCTGGTCACCGCCGCCTCCGGCGGCTCGGCGCTGCCGGTCGAGGTGCTCAAGGACTTCTCCGCGACGTTCGGCGTGGACATCCTGGAGGGCTACGGACTGTCGGAGACCTCGCCGGTCGCCTCGTTCAACCAGATCGGCAGGCCGGCCAAGGCGGGCTCGATCGGCACACCGATCTGGGGCGTCGAGATGAAGCTCGTCGACGCCGAGTGGAACGAGGTCGGCGACCTCGGCGAGATCGCCATCCGCGGCCACAACATCATGAAGGGCTACCACAACCGGCCCGAGGCCACGGCCGAGGTCATGCGGGACGGCTGGTTCCGCACCGGCGACGTGGCCCGCCGCGACGAGGACGGCTACTACTTCATCGTCGACCGGGCCAAGGACATGATCATCCGGGGCGGGTTCAACGTCTACCCGCGGGAGATCGAGGAGGTCCTGATGACCCACCCGGCGGTCTCGCTCGCCGCGGTCGTCGGGGTGCCCGACGAGTCCCACGGTGAGGAGGTCAAGGCGTACGTCATCAGGAACCCCGGGGCCGCCACCAGCGAGGAGGAGCTGGTGGCCTGGTGCCGGGAGACCATGGCGGCCTACAAGTACCCGCGGATCGTCGAGTTCCGCGACTCCCTGCCGATGACGGCCACCGGAAAGATCCTCAAGCGCGAGCTGCGCTGACGCGTGCCGGGCGCCGCCGCGGCCCTCCGCGGCGGCGCCGTACGGTCACGGCCAGTCGAGGGACGGGCGCAGCGCGATCTGTGCCGAGGACGAGTCGTCGAGCCTGACGCCGAGGATCTGGTGGAGCTGGACCTTGTTGCGCTCGAAGCCGACCACGCAGCCGGCCATGTAGAGGCGCCACACGCGGGCCGTGCCCTGGCCGACCTCCTCGACCGCCTCGTCCCAATGGGCGTCGAGGTTGGCGCACCACTCGCGCAGCGTCAGCGCGTAGTGCTCGCGGAGATTCTCCTCGTGGCGGATCTCGAAGCCGATGTCCTCCATCTGGCGGACCAGGTAGCCCACCGACTCCAGCTCGCCGTCCGGGAAGACGTAGCGGTTGATGAAGCCGCCCTTGTTGAACGTCTTCTCCTTGCCCGTCGGGCGGGTGATGCAGTGGTTGAGCAGCCGGCCGCCCGGCTTGAGCTTGCCGTACAGGAAGGAGAAGTACGACGGGAGGTTGTCCTTGCCGATGTGCTCGGTCAGGCCGATCGAGCTGACCCGGTCGAACCCGGTCTCGGGCACGTCGCGGTAGTCCATGTAGCGGACCTCGGCCAGCTCCGACAGGCCCGCCTCGGCGATCGCCTTCTGCGCCCACTCGGCCTGCTGCCGGGAGAGCGTGACGCCGAGCCCCTTGACGCCGTAGTGCTTGGCCGCGTGCATCACCATGCCGCCCCAGCCGCAGCCGACGTCGAGCAGCCGCATGCCGGGCTGGAGGTCGAGCTTCTTGGCCACCAGGTCGAACTTGGTGAACTGCGCCTCCTCCAGCGTGGCGTCGGCCCGCGGGAAGACGGCGCAGGTGTAGGCCATCGACGGGCCGAGCACCCACTCGTAGAACTTGTTGGAGACGTCGTAGTGGTGGTGGATCGCCTCGGCGTCCCGCTGCTTGGCGTGGCGGCTGCCGAGTCTCGCCATCGTGCTTCGGCGGACCTCCTGTGGCGGCGGGGGCACCCGCATCATCAGGGGCTTGACGCCGAGCGAGCGGATCGCGGCCACCTTCTCGCCGAGCGGCAGGTCGTTGAGCGTCAGCGACCACATCCGGTCGAGCAGGGTGTACATGTCACCGTGCACGTCGATGTGCCCCGCGATGTACGCCCGGGCGAGCCCGAGCTCGCCGGGCGCCTGCGCGAGGTAGGCGACCGCGGCGGGCGACTTCACCTCGATCCGCACGTCGGAATCCGGCGTTCCCGCCTTGCTCCCGTCGTAGGCGACGAACTCGACACCCGCGTCGGGACCGACGATCTTCCCGAAGATGTTCGCAAGAGTCATGTGCACCTCTCCCGAATACGTGACGCCTACCGGCCCCGGACACACTTGTCGTACAGGTCGAGCATGCGCCCGCCCGGGTCGTACGACCGTTTGACCGGCCAGTAGGCGTCCCCGTTGTAGAGCCGCCAGAACTCCTCGCGCTCGTAGAAAGACGTGGAGTAGAGCGACTTGTGGCCGTCGAGGTCGTGGACCGCGTGCTCGATCAGCCGGTTGTAGTACCCGTCGAACTGGCCGCGCGGCAGCGGGACCATCCCCCAGAAACCGAAGTTCACGTAGAGGCGCCCGGGCTGCAGCGGGTAGAGCGGCCACTCCCCCGTCGCCTTGAGCGGGCACATCCACACCGGGGCCATGCCCACCCGGCGGTGGAACAGGTCGAGGAACTCGGCCCCCCGCTCCACCGGCACCTCGACGTCCTGGATCACCGACTCCTGCGCGGGGTTGTCGCGCCAGCGGTCGATGCGGGCGGTCACGCCGTACCTCTGGTCGAGGCCGACGAGCTTGCGGTACACGTCCGAGCGCAGCCAGCGGCGCGGCAGCAGCGAGCGGACCAGCGGCTGCTGAACCCCGAACGCCCGGGAGCACCAGAACCAGTCGGTGTCCCAGCGCCACAGGTAGTCGCGCACGGTCAGCCAGTCGCGGGCACGGCTGCGGATGGACTGGTAGTAGATCCGCATGCCCGTGTAGTCGGACGTGTAGGGCGCCTGGTCGGAGAAGGTCCCGAGCGTGATGTACAGCTCGTCGGGGGCGAAGAACGTGCCGTCGACGAAGTCGACCGGGTCGCCGTCGTGCTCGCGGCTCTCGCAGATCTCCTGCATGGCCAGCATGCACTTGTCGGCGTCGGTGAAGCGCAGGTGCGTCAGCCGGACGTACGGCTTGACCCTGGCGAGCCTGATCCTGATCCGCAGCGCGTAGCCGAGGGTGCCGTAGGAGTTGGGGAAGGCCCGGAACAGGTCGGCGTGCTCGTTGTCCGCGCGGGCGACGACGATGCGGCCGTCGCCGGTGAGGATCTCCAGCTCCTCCACCGACTCGTGGGGCAGGCCGTCGCGGAAGCTGCTGGACTCGATCCCGAGGCCGGTGACGGCGCCGCCGAGGGTGATGGTCTTGAGCTGCGGCACCACGTACGGCATCAGCCCGTACGGCAGGGTCGCGTCGACCAGGTTCTCGTACGTGGTCATGCCCTGGACCTCGGCCGTCATGGTCTCCGGGTCCACCTGGATCACCTGGTCCAGGTCGCGGGCGGACAGCGTGGCCGTCTTCCCCGGCGTGCGGAAGCGGAACAGGTTCGTCGTGGCCTTCCCCAGCCGCGGAGCGGCGTCGGCGGGGATCGCCGCGTAGGAGTCCCTGATCTGCTCGACAGCCTGATTATGGGCGGTCATACTGGCCGTGCGCTCTGGCATGACACCACCCCCATGGATCGTAGAGATCGCCTCTTGGCACGCTAACCCCGGAACACATCGCGGACCAGACTAGACACGTTACGTGCGCGAAAACTATCCGGAATCCGCTCGGCACCCGGGGAGAGCCGCCCAGCAGCGCTGATCGTATCCTGCGTCTAACGGCGGCGGACGACGGGGTCGACTCCGTTGACCACGTTGGTCACCGGCCGCCCCTCCAGCGCCGCGCCGAGGTTCGCCGTGACGCACTCCAGCAGCCGGGTCGTGGCCTGCGGCGTCACCCCGGCGGCGTGCGGCGACAACAGGACCCGGTCGCAGGAGCGCAGCGGGTCGTCCGCGGCCGGGGGCTCCTGCTCGTAGACGTCGACGGCGGCCCCGGACAGGTGCCCCGACTCCAGCGCCGACAGCAGCGCGGCCTGGTCCACCACCCCGCCGCGCGCGGCGTTCACGAGCACCGACCCGGCCGGCATCCGCGCCAGCCGCTCCGCGCCGATCAGCCCGCGCGTCTCCTCCGCCAGCGGCACGGCCAGGACCAGCACGTCGCTGGTCGCGACCAGCTCGTCCAGGTCCAGGTGGGCGGCGCCGTACGACTCGGGCTTGGGCGAGCGCGACCAGTAGGCCACCCGGCAGCCGAGCGCGCCGAACAGGCGGGCGCAGGCCGCGCCGATCGGCCCGAAGCCGACGACGCCCACGCGCAGGCCGGACAGCTCGCGGCGCTGGAGGGTGAACTGCGGCCACCCGCCCGCCCGCATCTCCCGGTCGCCGTCCGCCAGGTGCCGCAGCAGCGCGAGCGCCGCGGCCAGGCACCACTCGGCCACCGACTGCGCGTTCACGCCCGCGGTGTTGGCGAGGGGGACCCCCGCGGCCGTCAGGGCGTCCAGGTCGTGCCCGTCCACGCCGACCGAGGGCTGCTGGACGAACGCCAGGCGCGGCGCGAGCCGGACGGCCTCGGCGTCCAGCGCGAGCGCGCCGCTCCAGTCCCCCACCACGATCTCGGCGCCGGGCAGCGCCTCCAGCAGGGCGTCCCGGTCGCGGCGGGCCGGGACGGCGACCTCCACCCGGTCGCCCAGCCCGGCGAGCAGGCCGCGCACGGCGTCCTCCGGCAGGGGCGGCAGTGCGAGAAGCTTCCACGTCACGGGCGGAAGTCTGGCACGAGACCGAAACATGTTCTACTAAGCGCGTGACGCGCACGACGCAGGCGGGAGGATCGCATGGATGAGGCGCCGACGGGCCCGCTGACGGGAATACGGGTGCTGGAGCTGGCCGGTCTCGCGCCGGGGCCGTTCGCCGGGATGATGCTGGCGGACCACGGCGCCGAGGTGCTGCGGATCGACCGCGTGGGGGCGGTGCGCGACGAGCCCCGCCGCGACGTGATGGACCGCGGCAAGCGCACCATCGGGCTCGACCTGAAGTCGCCGGACGGCGTGGCCGCGTTCAAACGCCTCGCGGCCGGCGCCGACGTGGTGATCGAGGTCTTCCGCCCGGGCGTCGCGGAACGGCTCGGCATCGGCCCGGACGACCTGCGCGCGGTCAACGACAGGCTCGTCTACGGCCGGATGACCGGGTGGGGCCAGGAGGGGCCGCTCGCGACCGCGGCCGGGCACGACATCGACTACATCGCGATCGCCGGCGTGCTGTCCATGCTGGGCCGGGCGGGCGGCAAACCCACTCCCCCGATCAACATCCTCGGCGACTTCGCCGGGGGCGGCCTCATGCTGGCGTACGGCGTGCTGCTCGCCCTCTTCGAGCGGGAGCGGACCGGCAGGGGCAGGGTCGTCGACGCCGCCATGGTCGACGGGGCGGCGCTGCTGTTCAGCATGTTCTACGAGGGGGTGCGCAGCGGCGCCTGGGGGCCCCGGGGCACCAACCTCCTCGACACCGGCGCGCCCATGTACGACACGTACGAGACCGCGGACGGGCGCCACCTCGCGGTTGGCCCGCTGGAGCCGCAGTTCTGGGCCGAGATGGTGGCGCGCATGGGGCTGGACGACCTGCCGGACCGGGGCGACCGCGCCAACTGGCCGGAGATCCGCGAGCGGCTGACGGCGGCCTTCCGGGAGCGGACCCGGGAGGAGTGGGAGCGGATCTTCGAGGGCTCGGACGCCTGCGTGGCCCCGGTCCTCGACCCGGCGGAGGCGGTGGAGCACCCGCACAACCGGGCCCGGGGGACGTTCGTCGAGGTCGCGGGCCTGATGCAGGCCGCCCCCGCGCCCCGCCTGCTGGGCGCGGGCCGGGGCGGCCTCGCCCCCGCCACCCGCCTGCACGACCTGACCGCCTGGGGACTTCCGGACGACGAGGCCAAGGCCCTGCGCGCCGCCGGAGTCCTGGCCTGATGACCCCCCAACACGAGGAGTGAGCCGGTGACCATGGACGTCTTCGAGGCCCTGTACACGACCAGGGCCATGCGCCGGGTCAAACCCGACCCCGTCCCCGCGGAGGTCCAGGAGCGGATCCTGGACGCGGCCGTCCGCGCCCCGAGCGGCGGCAACGTCCAGGGCTGGCGGTTCCTCCTGGTCGACGACCCCGGGGTCAAGGCCGCGCTCGGGCCGCTCTACCGGCAGGCCCTGGGCGTGCTGTTCGAGGGCCACTACAAGGAGATGCGCGAGCGGGCGGAGGCGGCCGGCGACACCCGGACGCTGAGCGTGCTGCGCTCGGCCCAGCACCTGGCCGACAACTTCGAGGGCTATCCGCTGCTGCTGTTCGCGTTCACCAGGAACGACCCGAGCGGCGGCTCGATCTTCCCCTCGGTCTGGAGCGCCCAGCTCGCGGCCCGGGCCTACGGCGTCGGCAGCGCGCTCACCACCGTGCTGGGGCTCTTCCACTCCGGCGAGACGATGCGCGTCCTCGGCGTCCCCGAGGGCAAGGGCTGGCAGCTCGCCTGCACCGTCACCTTCGGCTACCCGACCGGCCGATGGGGCGTGGCCCCGCGCCGGCCCGCCCACGAGGTCGCCTACCGGAACCGGTGGGGCGAGCCGGTCGGCTTCGAGGTCCCCGAGCCCCTGTGGAGCCCCAGCACGTCCTCCTGATGCAGCAGCTCTTGTCTCAAATGTAGTACACCTACTACATTCGAGAGTAGAGCTATGCCATTTGGAGGGATGCATGGACGACCTCGCGATCGACGTGCGGCAGCTGACCATGGCGTACGGCGGGACCCGGGTGCTCGACGGCGTCGACCTCGACGTGCGGCGGGGGGAGGTGTTCACGCTCCTCGGGCCCAACGGCGCGGGCAAGACCACGCTGGTCGAGATCCTGGAGGGGTTCCGCGCCGGCTGGACGGGCGAGGTGTCCGTCCTCGGCGAGGACCCGGGCCGCGGCGGCGACGCGTGGCGGGCGCGGCTCGGCGTGGTGCTGCAGTCGTGGCGCGACCACGGCCGCTGGCGGGTGCGGGACCTGGTGCGCCACGTGGCCGCCTACTACGACCGGGCCCGGGACGCGGACGGCCTGCTCGACGCGCTCGGGCTGACGGAGCAGGCCGGCACCCGCGCCGTCCTGCTCTCCGGTGGGCAGCGGCGGCGGCTCGACGTGGCGCTCGCCCTCGCCGGACGGCCGGAGGTGCTGTTCCTCGACGAGCCGACCACCGGGTTCGACCCCGAGGCCCGCCGGGAGTTCCACCTGCTCGTGGAGCGGCTGGCCGGCGAGGGGCTCACCGTGCTGCTGACCACGCACGACCTGGCCGAGGCCGAGCGGCTGTCCGGGCGGGTCGCCGTGCTCGTGGCCGGCCGGATCGTCACCTGCGGCAGCCCGGCCCAGCTCGCCCGGGCCGTACGGGCCCCGGCCCGGGTGCGGTGGGACGGCGGCGAGGTGGAGACCGACGACCCCTCGCGGGCGGCCTGGGAGCTGCACCGCCGCTACGACGGCCCGGTCCCGGGCCTGGAGATCCGCCGGCCGACGCTGGAGGAGAGCTACCTCGACCTGGTGGGGGAGGCCCGATGAACGCGACGGCGCTGGGGCTGCGGCGCGGCTGGACCGAGCACCTCAACCAGCTGAGCGACCGCAGGGAGATGGTCACCGCCCTGGCCGGGTCCGTGGGCGTCTACGCGCTGCTGGTCGCCTGGCTCGGGGGGGACACCGTCCCCGGGGCGGACGTGCGGATGGGGACCTACCTCACCGCCGGATTCCTCGCGTTCACCGTCTTCTCGACGGGCCTGACGGGCCTGCCTCTCATGATCGCGACCGACCGGGAGGAGGGCGTGCTGCTGCGGGCGCGGACGCTGCCGCGGGGCACCCGCGTCTACCTGACCGGGCGGGCCACCGGCGTGCTGCTCACGATCGCCACGAACGGCGTCCTCATCCTGCTCGTCTCCCTGCCGCTGACCGGCGGGAGCCTGCCGGCCTCCCCCGGACGCTGGCTCACCCTGGCGTGGGTGCTCACGCTGGGCACGCTGGCCGTGGTCCCCCTGGGCGCGGCGCTCGGGATCCTGCTCCCCGGCCCCAAGACGGGCGCGGCGCTGCTCGCGCTGCCGACGATGGTGCTGCTCACCGCGTCGGGCGTGGTGGTGCCCCTGTCGGCGATGCCGAGCGTGGTCCGCGGGATCGCCCAGGTCTTCCCGCTCTACTGGCAGGCGCTCGGGCTGCGGGCGGCGTTCCTGCCCGACTCCATGCTCGCGGCCGAGATCGGCCACAGCTGGCGGCTGGGCCAGGCGGCGATCGTTCTGGGCGCCTGGGCCGCCGGCGGTATGGTTCTAGCCCCCTGGCTGCTGCGCCGGGTCCGCGGAAGGTGAGCGGACCGGTGGGCCCGACGGAGGTGACGAGTGGCCGAGGAGACGGTGTACAACCGGATCGCGGTGCTGAGGGCCGACCGCGGCGTCTCGCGCCGCGACCTCGCCGCGGCTCTCGGCGTGCACTACCAGACCGTGGGCTACCTGGAGCGGGGCGAGTACAGCCCCAGCCTCCATCTGGCCCTGAGGATCGCGGAGTTCTTCGAGGTGCCGGTGGAGGTCGTCTTCTCCCTCAGGCCGTTCCCCAGACTGGGCAGCCCGTCGTGAGGGCCTGGGAACGGTGGAACCGCCGCGTCGAGCAGTCGGTGCAGGAGGACCGGATGACGGCCCTGTACCGGACCCGCGCGCGGCGGCGCCTGCTGGTCGCCGCCGGCGCGGTCAGCGTCCTGGTTCTGTGGGCCGACGCGACGGTCTCCTGGTTCATCGCGCCGAGCGACACGGCGGTCCTGGTGAACTTCGTGCTGCTGCTGGTCATGCTCGCGTTCTTCGTCCCCGCGGTGACGGCGCTGAACATCGCCACGCGCGGGCTCGCCTCGCTGCCCGAGCGCCGGCTGGACGAGCGTCAGGTGGCCGAGCGGCTGCGGGCCTTCACCCAGGCCAACATCGCGATGCGGCTCATCCTCGGGGCCGTGCTCGTCGCGATCGTCGCGGCCACCTGGGAAGGCGGCCCGGCGGTCCGGGTGCCGGGCGCGGCCGTCTTCCTGGGCGTGATGGCCCTGCTGTGGACCCACTATCTGCTGCCGCTGCTGGTCGCCGGATGGCGCCTGCCCGACCCGCCGCCGGACGACCCGGGCGACGATCAGGAGTCGCCGAACGAGGGCAGCGTGGCCACGTAGAGGTCCGTCCCCCCCGGGTGGTGGACCTCCAGGTCGGTCGTGAACGCCCGGGCGGGAGCGGCGCCCGACTCCGTGTGCTTCCACGCCTGCTGCCAGGCGTCGAGGAGCGCGCCCGGCATCGGGCCGCGGGCCTCGAACAGCAGGCACGGCACGCCGGGCACCCGCACCGCGACCATGCCTTCGGGCAGGCGCGCGGCCGTGTGCACCGCCACGCCCACGACCTGCGTGTAGGCCCCCCGGTGGTCGCTCTCGTAGTCGGTCAGCACGGCGTACAGGTTCTCGTCGACGCGTCCGGGCACGTGCGCGAAGGCTCCCGGCGCCCCCGCCCGCGCCCACAGGCCCGGCAGCTGGGCCCTCGCCGGGTCCGCCTCCGCCGCGTTCGACGTCCGTACGGCGTAGCCGACGACGAGCGCCTCGGGCCGGTCAACGGTGATCACATGTTCTCCTCTCAGGCGAGGTCAATGTATCCGGCGCCGGCGTCTGATCCACCCCCTGCCGGGAATGTCGGATATTGACCAATAACAGCGTAGGCTGGACAAACGTGCGATTCCTTAATGATCTGACCCCGCCCTACGATCTCACGTACAGCGACGTCTTCATGGTGCCGTCCCGGTCCTCGGTGGGGTCGCGGCTCGCCGTCGACCTGTCCACGCGGGACGCGACCGGCACCACGATCCCCATTGTCGTCGCCAACATGACCGCGGTGGCGGGCCGCCGGATGGCCGAGACCGTGGCCCGGCGCGGCGGACTCGCCGTGATCCCCCAGGACATCCCGATCGACGTCGTGACCGACGTGATCGACTGGGTGAAGGGCCGCGACCTGGTCCACGACACGCCGATCACGCTCGGCCCGCACGACACGGTGGGCGATGCGCTGAACCTGCTGCCCAAGCGCGCCCACGGCGCCGTCATCGTGGTCGACTGGGAGAACCGCCCGGTCGGCGTGGTGACCGAGGCCGACTGCCACGGCGTGGACATGTTCACCCAGCTCTCCCAGGTCATGACCGCGTCCCCGCAGACGCTGCCCCGCGGCGCCGACCCGCAGGCCGCCTTCGAGGCGCTGCACGAGGGCCGCCACCGGCTGGCCCCGGTCGTCGACGAGGACGGGCGGCTCGTCGGCATCCTCACGCGGACGGGCGCCCTGCGCTCCACGCTGTACCAACCGGCGGTGGACGACCGGAACCGGCTGCGGGTGGCGGCCGCCGTCGGGGTGAACGGCGACGTCGCGGCCAAGGCCAAGGAGCTTCTGGACGCCGGCGCCGACGTGCTCGTCGTCGACACCGCCCACGGCCACCAGGAGAAGATGATCGCCGCTCTGCGGGCCGTGCGGGCGCTCGGGCCGTCCGTGCCGGTCGCCGCGGGCAACGTGGTCACGGCCGAGGGCGTGCGCGACCTCGTCGAGGCGGGCGCCGACATCGTGAAGGTCGGGGTGGGACCCGGCGCGATGTGCACCACCCGGATGATGACGGGCGTCGGCCGCCCCCAGTTCTCCGCCGTGCTCGAGTGCGCCGCCGAGGCCCGCCGGCTGGGCCGCCACGTGTGGGCCGACGGCGGGGTGCGCCACCCCCGCGACGTGGCGCTGGCGCTGGCCGCCGGGGCGTCCAACGTGATGATCGGCTCGTGGTTCGCCGGGACGTACGAGTCCCCCGGCGACACCCGCACCGCGGCCGACGGCCGCAAGTACAAGGAGAACTTCGGGATGGCCTCGGCCAGGGCCGTCCGGCTGCGCACGGCCGACGACTCCCCGTTCGAGCGGGCCCGTAAGGCGCTGTTCGAGGAGGGCATCTCGACCTCGCGGATGTACCTCGACCCGGTCAGGCCCAGCGTGGAGGACCAGATCGACGCGATCGTGGCCGGCCTGCGCTCCTCCTGCACGTACGCGGGGGCCACCGACCTGGAGGAGTTCCACGAGCGGGCCGTCGTGGGCGTGCAGAGCGCCTCGGGCTACACGGAGGGCATGCCGCTGCACCAGAGCTGGTGATCTCCACGCATTTTCGCCACACCGCGGGTAGGTGCGTCGGGTGACGACCGAACCACACGCGGAGGCGATCATGATAGGTTCCCCTGCCGAGCCGGCCTCGCCGGCGGTCGACAGACGGCTGCTGGTCAGCTACGACAACTACGCGGCGGCGCAGCGCGCCGTCGACACGCTGTCGGACGCCGGGTTCCCCGTGCAGACGGCGGCGATCGTGGGCAGCGACCTCCGGCTGGAGGAGACCGTCACGGGGCGGCTCACCAACGGCAGGGCGGCGCTCACGGGGCTGGTCAGCGGCGCCGTCTTCGGCCTCATCGTCGGACTGTTCCTCGGCCTGTTCACCTCGACCACGACCTCGTTCGTCGGCCTGGTCCTGTGGTCGATCCTCTGGGGCGCGATCGCGGGTGCCGCCTTCGGGTTCACCAGCCACGCGTTCCAGGGCGGGACCCGCGACTTCTCCTCCCGCAGCTCCATCGTCGCCGGCCGCTACGACGTCCTGGTGGCCTCGTCCATGCTGGACCAGGCGCAGGCCCTGCTGCAGGGCGGCCTCCAGCCGGCCGACACCGTCGTCGTGCAGCGGCCGCCGTCGGCGGGCCCGGCCACCGCGCCGGTGACCCCGCCCGCGACGTCGCCGCTGACCCCGCCGGTCACGCCGCCGGTGACGCCGGCCGCCGGCGCGCCCGACGCCGCCGCCGAGGAGCGCCTGGCGGAGGAGCGTCTGGCCGAGGAGCGCGCCGCCGAGGACAGCGTCATCACGGACCGCGCCGCCGAGGACCGAGTCACCGCGGACCGAGCCATCACGGACCACGCCGACGAGGAGCGCGCGGCGGAGGCCCGGGCCGCGGAGGACGCGTCGCGGCGCCGCTGACGCACCTCCTCCCCGTGCCGGACCCCTGGCGGCCGTACGCGACGGAGACGCTCTCCCCAGTCTCGTGGGGAGAGCGTCTCCGTGCGGAAGCTCCCCGGTAAAGTCAGGTCGCCTGCCGGATCATCCGGCGCGGACAGAACAGGAGAGCCACGTGGCATTCGAGAAGCCCGAGATCGACTTTCCGGAGGGCGAGCCGCCCGCGGACCTGGAGATCGTCGACCTCGTCGAGGGGGACGGACCGGAGGCCAAGCCGGGGCAGAACGTCACCGTGCACTACGTCGGCGTGACGTTCTCGACGGGCGAGGAGTTCGACGCCTCGTGGAACCGGGGCCAGCCCTTCCAGTTCCCGCTGGGCGGGGGCCGGGTCATCGCGGGGTGGGACCGCGGCGTCGCCGGCATGAAGGTCGGCGGCCGCCGCCGGCTGACCATCCCGCCGCACCTGGGGTACGGCAACCGCGGCGCCGGCAACATGATCAAGCCGGGCGAGACGCTGATCTTCGTCGTCGACCTGCTCGGCGTCAACTGAGCTGAACTTACGGGTGTCGCGGGCGGGCTCCGGGCCCCATCATGGTCTGGTGACCACGACGATCACGGAGGTCCGCCCGGCCACCCGGCTCCCCCTGTCCCGCGCGGCCCTGATCGCCGCGGCCGCGACCACGGTCGTGCTGCTGGCCGTCAGCCCCTGGTACGGCTACCACCGCGACGAGCTCTACTTCCGGATGCTCGGCGAGCGTCCGCGGCTCGGCTACTTCGACACCCCGCCCCTCACGCCGATGATCGCGCGGGTCTCCACGGCCGTCTTCGGCGACACGGTCGTCGCGCTGCGCGTGGTCCCCGCCCTGTGCGCCGGTGCCGTGGTCCTGCTCGTCGCGCTGGTCGCGCGTGAGCTGGGCGGCGAACGCACGGCGCAGGCCCTGGCCGCGGCGGGCACCGCGACGAGCGTCCTGCCGCTGGTCGGCGGGCACTCCCTGCTGACGCTCACCCCCGACCTCGTCCTGTGGATGGCCGTCGCGCTCCTCGTGATCCGCGTCCTGCTCCGCGGGGACGGCCGCCTCTGGATCTGGATCGGCGTGCTCGCCGGGATCGCCACGTACAACCGCGACCTCATCGCGATGCTGCTGGCCGCGATCGGCGTCGGCATCCTGGCGACCGGTCCGCGCGAGGTGCTGCGCGACAGGCGGCTGTGGATCGGCGCCGCGCTGGCGCTGGTCATCGCCTCACCCAACCTCGTCTACCAGGCGACCCACGCGTGGCCGCAACTGCAGATGGCCGAGGCCCTGAAGATCGACGAGGGCGCGGACAACCGGCTGACCTTCCTGCCCCTCCAGGTGCTGCTGCTCGGGCCGCCGCAGGCCGTCGTGTGCGTCGCCGGGTGGCGGCGCCTGTGGCGCGACCGGCGGCTGCGCGCGCTGGCCGTCGCCTATCCCGTCGCCTGTGCGCTGACCCTCTACTCGGGCGGCCGTCCCGACTACGTGGGGGCGTTCCTGCTGTACCTGTTCGCCGCGGGATGCGTGTCGGCCGCCGCGTGGCGGTGGCGCCCGGTCCTCGTGGCGGCCCTCGCCCTCAACGCGGTCGTCGCCGTCGTGCTCGCCCTGCCCGTCGTCCCGGCCGGGTCGCTGCGCGGCACGCCGGTCGCGGCGGTGAACGAGGTGGCCCGCGAGTCGGTCGGCATGCGGAGCCTGGCCGAGCAGGTCGCCGGGGTCTACCACGCGCTGCCCGAGCAGGACCGCGCCGGAGCGGTGCTGCTCGCGGAGAACTACGGCGAGGCCGGCGCGCTCGACCGCTGGTCGGGCGAGCTCAAGCTGCCGGCACGCGTCTACAGCGGGCACAACGAGCTGTGGTGGTGGGGGCCGCCGCCCGAGGGGACGCGCGTCGTGGTGTCCGTGGGCTTCCCGCCGGATCAGCTGTCCACGGTCTTCACCCGCTGCTCGCTGGCCAGGAAGGTCGACGGCATGCCGGGCGAGGAGCAGGACGCTCCGATCACGGTCTGCTACGACCCCCGGCTGTCCTGGCGGGACCTGTGGCCCCGCGCCCGCCACTACAGCTGAGACTTGTCCGCCCCCGGCGTGGGCGTATGCCGGTCCGGTGAGGCAGGATTACGGTGTGTTGCTGATCGACCTTGCCCGGACCTCGGCGGCGGTGGCCGCCGACTCCGCCCGGCTGGCCAAGATCCGGCATCTGGCCGAGCTGCTGGGCAGGGTGGGCCCGGACGAGGCCGAGATCGCCATCGCGTACCTGTCGGGCGAGCTGCCGCAGCGGCAGATCGGCGTCGGCTGGCGGAGCCTGCGGGACCTGCCCGAGCCGCGCCAGGTCGCCACGGCGACGTTGACCGAGGTCGACGAGCACCTCGGCCGCATCAAGGCGCAGGCGGGCGCCGGCTCGCAGGCGGCCCGCAAGGAGCTGCTGGCCCGGCTCTTCGGCGCCGTCACCCGGCAGGAGCAGTCGTTCCTGCTGCGGCTGCTCACCGGCGAGCTGCGCCAGGGGGCGCTGGACGGCGTCATGATCGAGGCGATCGCCA
The DNA here is from genome assembly GCF_016863035.1 of Microbispora corallina. Taxonomy (GTDB): domain Bacteria; phylum Actinomycetota; class Actinomycetes; order Streptosporangiales; family Streptosporangiaceae; genus Microbispora; species Microbispora corallina. The sequence continues at coordinate 96,677 of NZ_BOOC01000003.1, read as the reverse complement.
AGGCGTCCGGCGTGCCGTCGGCGGAGGTCCGGCGGGCGCTGACCCTGCGCGGCTGGCTGCCGGCCGTGGGCGCGGCCGCCCTGCGGGGCGGGGTGGACGCGCTGCGGGAGTTCCACCTGGAGGTGGGCCGTCCGGTCGCGCCGATGCTCGCGCAGAGCGCGCCGAGCGTGGCTGCCGCGCTGGAGAAGGTCGGCGGGCCGGCCGCGATCGAGTGGAAGCTCGACGGGATCCGGGTCCAGGCGCACCGGACCGGCGACGAGGTGTCGGTGTTCACCCGCACGCTCGACGACATCACCGCCCAGGTGCCCGAACTGGTCGAGGCCGTGCGGGCGCTGCCCGAGACCGACCTCGTGCTCGACGGCGAGGTGATCGCCCTGCGCCCCGACGGGCGCCCCGAGCCCTTCCAGGTGACCTCCGGGCGCGTGGCCAGCAAGCTCGACGTCGCGTCGCTGCGCGAGACCGTGCCGCTGAGCGTGTTCTTCTTCGACGCCCTCCGGGTGGCCGGGGCCGACCTGCTCGACCTGCCCGACGAGAAGCGGCACGCCGCGCTCGAGGCCGCGGTCCCCGCCGAGCTGATCACGCCGCGGCTGGTCACGGGCGACGCCCAGGAGGGCGAGGAGTTCTTCACCGACGCGGTGCGGCGGGGCCACGAGGGCGTGGTCGTCAAGGCGCCGCTCACGCCGTACGCCGCAGGCCGGCGCGGGGCGGGATGGATCAAGGTCAAGCCGCGGCACACCCTGGACCTCGTCGTGCTGGCGGCCGAGTGGGGCAACGGCCGGCGCCAGGGGTGGCTGTCCAACCTGCACCTCGGGGCGTACGACCCGGAGACCGCCGGCTTCGTGATGCTGGGCAAGACGTTCAAGGGCCTCACCGACGAGCTGCTGGCCTGGCAGACCGAGCAGTTCCTGCGGCTGGCCGACGGGCCCACGGACGAGTACGTGGTCACCCTCCGGCCCGAACTGGTCGTGGAGATCGCCTTCGACGGCGTGCAGCGGTCGAGCCGCTACCCCGGCGGAATGGCGCTCCGGTTCGCCCGCGTGCTGCGCTACCGGCCCGACAAGCGGGCCGAGGACGCCGACACCGTCGCGTCGGTCCGCGCGCTCCTGTTCTGAGCCGCGGGTTTACTTCACCAGGCGGAGCGTCAGGGGGTAGCGGAAGTCGGTGCCGGTCAGCGCCGTGACTCCGCCGACGACGGACAGCACGAAGCCGAGGATCCAGATCACAGGCAGCAGGATCGCGCCCACCACGGTGAGCAGCAGCAGGATGCTGCCGCCCAGCACGGTGAGGTGGAAGTTGAGCGACTCCACCGCGTGCCTGCGGATGTACGGCGAGGTCCGGCCGGCCGTCGCCATGATCAGCAACGGTCCCACGACGAACAGCCCGGCCAGCGTGAGCAGATGCGCGGCCGCGCCCGCCACCCGGTCGCCCCCGTCAGGGACGCCCGGCGCGCCCGGCCCGTACGCGTACGCCGGGGCCGGCCGGACCGGCGGCCGCGGCACGTAGGCCGGACGGGTGCCGTAGAGGTCCGTCATGATCGGCATGAGGTCGGCGTGCGTCTGCGCCGTCATCGCGAGGTGGAGCCGTTCGTCCATCTCGTCCTTGTCGAGCCTGCCCTCGGCGTACGCCGCCTTGACGTGCTCGACGACCTGGTCCCGGTCATCGTTGGTCACGCGCAAATGGGGATGTGGCATCGGGGCCCGCCCCTGCCACGATGGTGTCGCTGCCGCGGGCATCGCAGAGTCGCCTTCCGTCAACGGTCGTCTCGCCTATGTCGAGTCTGCCTCCATCCTCGGCCCGGCACGCGCGATGGTCCATCCGGGACATCCCCGACTCGGCCCGGAGAAACGGTCTTAACACGTTCGTGATCCCCAGGGCTGTATACAGACACTATGAGATGGCGAGATCGCTACGGAATCCGGCGGCTCCGCGGCAATCGCGTGGCGAGGTTCGACCGCGAGGCGACGGACGCCGACATCGAGGCGCTCATCGAGTTCGCCCGGTCGCGTCGCGGCGTCGAGTTCTACGTCGAGCCGGAGACCTTCGCGACCGACACCACGGCGGTGGCGGTGGCGCATGACGGCGAGTGGACGCGCCGCCGGGTCGGGTCCCCCGCGGTGATCCTAAGAGTCGCCAGAGACCTCGCCCTCCCCGTGTACGACGTCCAGCTGACCGGCTATCCGCCTCGGATGCGCGCCTACAACGAACGCAGGCGCCGGGCCGAGAGCGGCGGCCTCGCCTGAGCCTGGCCCGTCCCGGCACCTCGGCGTGCCCCACCCCTCCCCCGCACCTCCACGCCTCATCTCCCCCCGCACCTCCACGCCTCACCTCTCCCCGATCCCGCGCCCGGCACCGCCCCCAGCTCGCACCCTCACCCCCGCACCACCTCGCTCTTCCCGCGCCGCCCCGCCTCGTCCCGCGCCCGTGCCCACGCGTTCCGGCATGCCCCGGCCGATCGCACCCCTGGCCGACAACGAGCGGTCTCAGGCCGCGCCGGCGCGGGGAGGCTCGGCGAGCAGGGCGCGCAGGGGGTCGAGCCAGGAGCGGCGGGGCGGGCCCATCTCCTCGTCGAGCTCCTCCGGAGCGGGCATGCGGTCGCGGAGCGCGGCGGGTGACATGAGGTGGGCGAGCGCCTGCCGGAGCAGGAGCGCCATCGAGTATCCGGGGTCGGCGGCCAGCGCCCGGTCGAGCGCCATGCCCGCGAGCGCGCACTCTCCCCGCTGCCAGGCGGCCGCCGCCAGGAGAGACGCGGCCGGCGCCACGTAGCGGGGCTCCAGCCTGCGGGTCAGGTCACGCCAGAGGTCCACGTGGACGTCGCGATCGTCGATCAGCGTCCAGGCCTCGTCGCGCACCCGGATGAGCGCGAGGTCGAACCCGAGCCGGGCCGCGTCGTCGTCGCCCAGCCGGCCGCCCGACTCGTATCGGGCGATGGCGGCCCGGACCCGCGCCGTGCCCTCGGAGACGAGCGCGGCCGCGAGAGGGTCGGCACCGGGCCGCCCGCGCGCCTTCTCGCACCGGGCGTCGGGGTCGTTCAGGGCGGCGAACCGGGCGCGGAGGGCGGCGGCCGTGCAGCGCGTGGCCGCCCGCATCGCCGGCCCCGTCTGCGGCTCGACGGACGCGCGGAGCGCCCCCCGGCCCGGCAGCGCCACCAGCCCGTGCAGGACGGCCTCGGCGGCCACGTGGCTGACGGACGGGTCGTACGGCGTGCCCTCGGCCGGGCAGCACGAGGCGCTGCCGCAGGAGTAGGACCAGTAGCGCCCGTCCTCCGACCGGAGCGCCTCGGCCACGGCGATGCCCGCGCCGCCGAGCAGCCGCAACGCCTCGTCGACGGCAGGGGTCACCAGCGCGCCGGAGCCGTACCCCACGACGAAGGTCGTCGTCACCCCCTCGCGCCGCAGCAGCGGGACAAGCCGGTCGAGGTCGCCGGGGTCGGGCGGCAGGTCCCACCGCGTGCTGAGCCGCAGGGACGGCCCGGCGAAGCCGGTCACGACGAGGCTGTCGGCCGGGTGGAACCCGATGAGGTAGGGCACGGCGGCGAGGATGTCCGCCGGGGTGGAGAGCACGAGCGTCGGCGTAGCGGTCATGAGGCGTAAGCCTGGCCCACGCCCGTCCCGTCCCGAGCCGTGATCGCCGCGCCTGTGGAAAACCGGCGATGGACCGTCCGACGTGCCGCATCCGACGCAGGCGCCGGACGGCCCGCCGCCCGGCTCTCCGAGCTCCAGGTCTACGCGGGATGACGCTCGCGCGCGGGTCCGGCCAGCCGGACCCGCACCAGCATGGCGGCGCCGGCCACCGCCGCCGGCATGACGACGATGCTGACGAGCGGCACGAGGAACGCCAGGAACAGCGGCACGCCGAACCCGAGCGCCAGGCCCAGGTCACCCCGCAGGAGCGCGAAGCGCCCCCTCCGCCCGACGCCCCGGCGCTCCAGGGCGAGCCCCGTGAGCTCGGCCGTGAGGAAGAACCCGGACACCAGCGCACCGAGCACCGGCACCACGGTCTGCCCCACCACCGGCACGAACCCGAGCACGAACAGCGGGATCGTGAACATCAGCACGTAGAACAGCGTGACCACGCTGTCGCGCACCGACCGCAGGAACGACCGCCACAGGGAGGTGTCCGCCCCCTCGGGCAGGCCGCCGAGGTCCTCCTCGACCTTCTCCGACAGCTTCTCGTAGAACGGCTCGCCGACGGCCAGGGTGACCGCGGTGAACGTCAGCACGGACAGCACGAGGCCGACCACGAAGATCATGACGCCGACGAGCGTGCGGAACGCATCGCGCCAGCCCCAGTCGTCCGCGAACGGCGTGGCCCAGGCGGCGACGTCGGTCGCGTGCGTCCCGAGCCACACGAGCGCGACGACGTAGAGCACGGTCGACACGAGCGCGGGGACCAGTCCGAACACCCACCACCGGGGGTGCCGGGCGACCCAGCCGAGGCCCTTGAGGCAGAACCCGATCCCCTCGGCGAACCCGCCGACGCCGCGCCGTCCGTTGCTGCTCATGCCGGGCAGGCTAGCGCCAAAGGCGCGTCACGGACACCATGCCCAGGTCGGCGAACAGGCGGCGCAGCAAGGGCAGCGAGATGCCGAGCACGTTGCCGTGGTCGCCCTCGATCCTCTCGACGAACCAGCCGCCGTAGCCGTCCAGCGTGAACGCGCCGGCGACCCGCAACGGCTCCTCCGTCGCCACGTACGCGTCGATCTCGTCGTCCGTGGGCGTGCCGAACCGCACCACCGTGGAGGCGACGTCCGAGACCGCGCGCCCGCCGGTCACGTCGACCACGCAGTGCCCGGTCAGCAGCCGTCCGCTCCTGCCGCGCATCGACCTCCAGCGGCGCACGGCCTCCTCAGGCGAGGACGGCTTGCCGTACGCGACGCCGTCGAGCTCGAGCATCGAGTCGCAGCCGATGACGACGCCGTCGGACAGGGTGCCGGAGACGGCGGCGGCCTTGGCCTCGGCGAGGGCGAGGCAGAGCGCAGCGGGCGAGTCGGCCGTGATCGCGTCCTCGTCCACCCCGCTGACGATGACCTTGGGGTCGAGCCCGGCGGACCGCAGCACGCCGAGGCGGGCCGGGGAAGCGGAGGCCAGCACCAATTCGCTCACACGCGAAGCCTAACGGCTCCCGATCCCGTGCCCGCCGCAGCGCAGGGGCCGCCCGTCCTGCTCAGGCGAGGTTGCGGCGGATCTCCCCGAGGAACCGGACGACCTGCTCGCGCTCGGCGGGGTCGAGCGTGCGCAGCGCCCGCTCCCCGAGCCGGGCCACCTCCTCGGCGATCACGGTCTCCAGGGCGCGCCCGCGGTCGGTGAGGCGCAGCCGTACGAGCCGGGCGTCGGTGGGGTGGGGCTCGCGGCGCAGCAGCCCGGCCGCCTCCATGCGTGTGGCGGCCCGGGTCACGGTCGGCGTGGCGAGCTCCAGACGGCGGGCGACCTCGCCGGGGGTGAGCCCGTCGTCCTCCCACAGGCAGCGCAGGATGAACTGCTGCCCGGAGCCCACGCCGTGCCGGCTGTAGGCGGCCTCCGCCGCCTGCGCCATCGCACGCTTGGCGTTCCAGAAGGCCGTGTGGAAGTCCTCCGCCACGCTCATGCGATCTCCGTCCCGTCCCCTCGTGCGTTCGCACGCTAGCAAAAGCAGGGTTGACGGCATTTCGTTAGCTCGCTAACGTCTTTCGTTGCCGTGCTAACGATATCCCTGGAGACACTCGCATGACGCTGAGCTTCGGCCTGAAGACGGTCCCCGCGCACACGACGTACGACGAGATCCTGCGGGTCTGGGAGGAGGCGGACGCGACCCCGGAGATCGAGCACGCCTGGCTGTGGGACCACATGATCCCCCTGTTCGGCGACCCCGGCGGGCCGATCCTGGAGGGGTGGACACTGCTGGCCGCCCTCGCCGCCCGGACCGAGCGGCTGCGCCTCGGCCTGATGGTGACCAGCAACCGCACCCGGCCGCCGGCCGTGCTCGCGAAGATCGCCGCCACGGTCGACGTCGTCTCGCGCGGGCGCCTGGTGATGGGGATCGGAGTCGGCGGCACCGTCCAGCCGGGGGACACGCTCACGCCGCGGGAGTACGACGCGTACGGCCTGCGCCTGGTGTCTCCCGGAGAGGGCGTCGAGCGGCTGGCGGAGTCGTGCGCCATCCTGCGCCGGATGTGGACCGAGGACGTCTTCGACTTCGAGGGCCGCCACTACACGCTCCGGAGCGCCCGCTGCGCCCCGAAGCCGGTCCAGCGGCCGGGCCCGCCCATCATGATCGGCGGCTGGGGCACCCGGACGCTCCGGGTCGTGGCCGAGCACGCCGACATCTGGAACATCCCGGGGCCACCGCACAACGACCCGGCCTTCATCGCCGAGCGCGGCCGGGTGCTCGACGAGCACTGCCGCGCGATCGGCCGCGACCCCGCCGAGATCGTCCGCTCGGCCCAGATCATCGTGCCCTACGACGACCCGGCCGCGGGCCGCGCCGCGGTGATCGGCGCGGTCCGGGCGGGCGTGACGCACATCGCGCTGAACCTGCGCACGCCGTTCCCGGCCGGCGTCGCCCGCTGGGCCGTCAGGGAGATCGTCGAGCCGGTGCTCGCCGAGGCGGGATCCGGCGAGGCCCTCACAGCGCCTTGACGGACGCGACCACGACGTTGATGTCGTGCCAGCGGTTCCGCTGGCTGTCGGGGATCGTGACGAACACCAGGGCCGGCTTCTTGCCGCGCGCGTCCACCAGGGCCACCACGGCGTTCGACGTGCGCTTCTTGCCCTTCACCACGTAGTGCACGGTGTAGCCGAGCAGCCAGCCGTCCCGCTTGCCCGCCTTGATCTTCTGCGAGGCCGTCCAGGTGACGGTCGCCCCGGAGGGGTGGTGGTTGAGCGTCCAGCGGGCGGCCAGGAAGGCGGTGTCGCGCAGGCTGTCCTGCACCGGGATCGGCACCGGGCAGGAGACCAGCATCCCCTGGTACGACGAGCCCTTGACCTTGGGCAGCACCTGCCGGGAGGCGAACGGGCTCGCCTTGGCCAGCTTCCACAGCTTCGAGAACCTGGCGAAGGCCACGCCCGACCGCTTGTCCTTGATCAGGCCGCGGGTGGGGGCGGCGTGCCCGGAGAACTTCCGCAGCTTCCGATCGCTCGCGGGCAGCGCGGGGACCCGCGGGTCCGTCAGCGCCGCCTCCATGGCGGTCGTGCCGGGGGACGGCGTCGGCCCGGGCGTCGCGGCCGCAGAGGAAGGCGCGCCCGACGCGGACGGGACGGCCGACGCGGCGTCGACGGCGGCGCCGGCCGTCACCGGAGTCGAGGCGGCGACAGTGGGATCCACGGACGCGCCGGCCGACGGCACGCCGGTCGCAGCCGACCCGGCCGGGGCGCTCGCGGCGGGCGGCGGGCCGGCCGCGGTGACGCGGGAGCCGGAGTCCCCCCTGCCGAGCAGTACGGCGGCGCCGATCCCCCCGACGACGGCGACCGCGACGCCCGCCGCGATCACTCGGTAGACCACCCGCATCGGCAGGTCGCCGAGCCCCTTGCCGGAGCCGGAGGGTGGCGGGGGCTCGGGGACCGTGATCTTCGGCAGCGGAGTCGTCTCCGCCTCGGCTGCTACGTACGACGGTACGGCTTTCGTCCCATAGTCCCCAGGTGACACGATCGGGAGCGTACGGCATATCGGGGTAATTCGGGTGCGTTCCCCATCACACTTCGGGAACGCCCGTACGCAGCCACGGCGCGTCGGCGACCACCGTGGCGCTGCCCGGTTCGATCTCCGTGAAGCCGGCGTCCCGCACCACGGGAAGGCCGCCGCCGGCCAGATCGGGCCAGCTCCCGGGCGGGGCCGTGCGGACGCTCACGGCGAGGCCGCGCTCCCGCCAGGCGGCCCGGTCCTCCTCGCCGGCGCCCCACCACGCGAACTGGGCGCCGTGGCCGGCCTGCGCCATGGCCTTGCCTGCCGTCATGTCCAGGTGAGGGTTGACCCAGAGCACGGGGACGTCCGGATCGGGGGCGGGCGGCGGCGCGGAGTCGCCCAGCTCGGTGCCCGAGACCTGGAGCCGGGACAGGTCCTTGGGCCAGTCGTCCAGCGGCACCGGGGGGTGCACCCGCACCTCGGCCGTCCCGACCCTGACCGTGATCCCGGGAAGGGCGAGCACGCGCCGCCACTCCGCGCCGCGCGCCCGGCGCACCACCTTCCTGATCCGGCCGTCCTGCCACTCCTCGATCTCGCCGGGCCAGTCGTCCTGGTCGAGCATCCGCAGGACCGCCGTCGCGGCCGCCTCGAGCGCGTCGGTCCGCTCGGGCGGGGCCGCGCGTTCGATGCGGACGACGAGGGGGAGCACGCGTTCTGTCACCCGACCAGGATCGCAGCCTCCCTGGGCCGCTCCGCACGGGTCACCACGCGGGACGACATGAGGGCGGCGAGCAGGCACAGCAGCCCCGCGCCGTACCAGGCGGCGTCGTAGTTGCCGAGGTGGTCGCGGGTGACGCCGGCGACGGTGGCGGCGATCGCGGCGCCCACCTGGTGTGAGGCGAACACCCAGCCGAACACGACCGCGCCCTCCGTCCCGAAGATCTTCCGGCACAGGGCCACCGTGGGCGGCACCGTCGCCACCCAGTCGAGGCCGTAGAAGACGATGAACACGAGCATGCTGGGATGGGCGGTGGCCGCGAACAGCTGCGGCAGGACCAGCAGGGACAGCCCGCGCAGCGCGTAGTAGACGGTGAGCAGGACGCGCGAGTCCACCCGGTCGCTCAGCCACCCGGAGGCGACCGTGCCGACGATGTCGAAGACCCCGACGAGCGCGAGCAGCGAGGCGGCGGCGGTCTCCCCCATGCCGTGATCGTGGGCGGCCGGGATGAAGTGCGTGCCGACCAGGCCGTTCGTGCTCGCGCCGCAGATGGCGAAGCCCCCCACGAGGAACCAGAACGACCGCTTCCTGGACGCGGACCGCAGGACCCGCAGCGCCCGCGCCGACGCCCCCCTGCTCGGGGTCCGTACGACGGGCTCGGCGGCGCCCAGCGCGGTCAGCCCGAGCTCCTCGGGGGTGTCGCGGATGAGGAACCACACCAGAGGGACGACGGCCAGGGCCGCGCCGGACACGGTGAGAGCGGCGTACCGCCAGCCCTGCATCTCGGCGAGGTGCGCCAGCACCGGGAGGAAGACGAGCTGGCCGGTGGCGCCTCCGGCCGTCAGGATCCCCGTCACGAGCCCGCGGTGCCGGACGAACCACCGGTCGGTCAGCGTCGCGGCGAACACCAGGGCCATCGAGCCGGTGCCGAGCCCGACGAGCACGCCCCACAGCGCGACCAGCTCCCAGCTCGCGGTCATGAACACGGTCAGGCCGCTGCCGGCCGCGACCAGGGCGAGGGCGCACGTGACCACCCGGCGCATGCCGAACCGGTCCATCAGGGCCGCGGCGAACGGCGCGAACAGGCCGTAGAGCATCAGGTTCACCGAGACGGCGAGCGAGATCGTCCCCCTGGACCAGCCGAACTCGTCCTGCAGCGGGGTGATCAGAACGCCCGGCGTGGCGCGGAAGCCCGCGGCTCCGAGGATGGCGACGAAGGCGGCGGCGGCCACGAACCAGGCCCGATGAAGCGATCTCATGCGCCCATCCTGCTGGCGGCGGTCCCGCCCCAGCCAGTGGCCCGAAAGCCAATATGTGAAACAATCGGGCCATGCATCGCGTCGCCGTCCTCGTGCTGGAGGACTTCGCCACCCTCGACCTGGGCGTCCCCGGGCAGGTGTTCTGGGCCGCCGAGGACGGCGGGCCGCTCTACGAAGTGGTCACCTGCACGCCCGGCGGCGGTCCGGTCCGCACGCGCGCCGGATACAGCGTGGTGCCCGACCACGACCTCGGTGTGCTCGCCACGGCCGACACCGTGGTGGTGCCGGGCATCCACGGCGGCCCTCCCATCGAGGACGGCACGCTGGACCCCCGGGTGCGGGACGCGCTGCGCGAGGCCGCCGGGCGCTCCCGGCTGATCTCCATCTGCACCGGCGCCTTCGTGCTGGCCGCGGCCGGGCTGCTCGACGACCGGCCGGCCGCGACGCACTGGCGCAACGCCGACCGGTTCCGCTCGCTGTTCCCCCGGGTGCGCCTCGACCCCGAGGTGCTCTTCATCGACGACGGCGACCTGCTCACCTCGGCCGGCGTCGCGGCCGGCATCGATCTGTGCCTGCACGTCATCCGCCGCGACCACGGCAGCGAGGTGGCCAACCGGACGGCCAGGCGTTGCGTCACCCCGCCGTTCCGGGAGGGCGGCCAGGCGCAGTACATCGAGCGCCCCGTGCCCGACCCCGCGGGGACCACCACCGCGCCCACCCGGGCGTGGATGCTGGAGAACCTGCACGAGCCGCTGGACCTGGCCGCGCTGGCCGCGCACGCCCGGATGAGCGTCCGGACGTTCACCCGCAGGTTCCGCGAGGAGACGGGCCTCAGCCCGGCCAGGTGGCTCACCCGGCAGCGGGTCGAGCACGCCCGCCACCTGCTGGAGACCACCGACCTGCCGGTCGACCTGATCGCCAGGAAGGCGGGGTTCGGCACGGGCGTCTCGCTCCGCCAGCACCTCCACGCCGCCGTCGGCGTGCCGCCGCTGGCCTACCGGCAGACGTTCCGCAGCCCCCTCAGCGAGGCCGGTCGTCCACCGGCCGCAGCCCTTCGATGATGAGGGTGATCAGGCGGTCGGCGTCGCCGGGTGACCGCTCGGTCGCCACCGACACCCCGTGGACCAGCTTGAGCAGCTCGCCCACCTCCAGGTCCTTGCGGACCGCCCCCGCCTCCTGCGCGGGGGTCAGCAGCGCCTCACCGGCGGCGTTGAGCTGCTGCCGGCACGCCGCGAACAGGTCGGACTCCCTGCCGAGCGTCGCCATCAGCGCCCGGTTGAGACCGCGCTTGGCCACCGCGTGCGCCAGCATCGACCGGATCCAGGGCAACAGCGCCTCCTCCGGCCGGCTCCGCTCCGCCAGGTCGTACGCCTCCTGGGCCAGCGCCTCGATCTGGTCCCGGTAGACCGCCTCCTGCAGGGCCTGCCGCGTGGGGAAGTGCCGGTAGAGCGTGCCGATGCCCACCTCGGCCCGCCGCGCGATGTCCTCCAGCGGCGCGTCCGGCCCCTGCTCCTCGAACAGCACCCGCGCCTCGGCGAGCAGGCGGTCGTAGTTGCGGCGCGCGTCGGCGCGCATGGGCCTGTTCATGGCAACACCCTTGCGAAGCGGAGGTTGCCTCCGTATATTCCTTTACCGGAGGCTATCTCCACTTAATCCCTCGGAGGCTCGTTTGTCGACGCTCACGGTATCCCTTCGCGCGCGGACGCACACCCGCCTGGCGCTCGCCGTGGTGGTGACGTGCCAGCTCATGATCGGCCTGGACTCGACCATCGTGACCATCGCCCTGCCCAGGATCCAGCAGGACGTCGGGTTCTCCCCCACCGGCCTGTCCTGGGTGATGAACGCCTACCTGCTCGCCTTCGGCGGCCTGCTGACGCTCGGCGGCCGGGCCGGGGACATCCTCGGCCGGCGCCGGGTCTTCGTCGCGGGCGTCCTCGTCTTCACGCTCGGCTCACTGATGGGCGGGCTCGCCACGGCCGCCTGGGGACTGCTTGCCGCGCGGGCCGCCCAGGGGGTCGGGGCCGCAGTCGCCGGCCCGAGCATCCTCGCCCTGATCGCCACCACGTTTCCCGAGGGCGCGGCCCGCAACCGCGCGATAAGCCTCTACTCCGCCGTCACGGGGGCCGGCGGCTCCATAGGCCTGATTCTGGGCGGTCTGCTCACCGACACGACGTCCTGGCGCTGGGTGTTCTTCGTGAACGTCCCGATCGGGCTGCTCGTGGTCGCGCTGGCGCCGCGCTTCATCAGCGAGCCCGACCGGCACCCCGGCCGCTTCGACGTCGCCGGGGCCGTGACGGTGACCGGCGGGATGGTCTCCCTCGTGTACGCGCTGGTCACGGTCGCCGACGCCGGCTGGCGCGAGGCCGCCCCCGCCTTCGTCGCGGCGGCGGCGCTGCTGGCCGGGTTCGCCGCGGTGGAGACCCGGGCGCGGCAGCCGATCGTGCCGCCGGCGCTGCTGGCCGACCGGACCCGCGCCGCCGCCTACCTGGTCCAGTTGCTGCTCGCGGCCGGCATGTTCGGGTTCTTCTTCCTGATGACCCAGTTCGTCCAGCTCGTCCTGGGCCTGGACCCGCTGCGGGCCGGGTTCGCGTTCCTGCCGATGGCGCTCACGCAGTTCGCCGTCGTACGGGTGGTGCCGCGACTGCTCCCCCGGTTCGGCGCCAGGGCCGTCATCGTAGCCGGGACCACGCTGTCGCTCGCCGGGCTCGTGTGGCTCACCCGGGTCGGGCCCGGAACCGGGTACGCGGACGGCGTGCTCGGGCCGATGCTGCTGCTCGGGATCGGCGGCGGGCTGTCCTTCATGCCGCTGAACGCGACCATCCTCGCGGGGGTGGGCCCCCGAGAGTCGGGGGCGGCGTCAGGGCTGGCGCAGACGATGGTCTGGGCGGGCGGGGCGCTGGGATCGGCCGTCCTGGTGACCGTGTTCGGCACAGCCATGCGTGACGGCACGCTCGTCGGCGGCATGGCCGCCGCGTTCGCCACCGCGGCCGTCTTCGCCGCGCTGGCGCTGGCCGCCGCGGCGCTGGCCATCCCCGGCCGAAGGGGCTGACCGGTCTCCCCCGCGTCGCCGCGGGCCCCCACCGGGTCCCGAGCCGCCACGGGCCGGCTGTCCTCGTTCCCGCGCGGCCACGGGCCGGCCGGGTCCCGCGCCCGCTCCGGGGCGGGCCGGGGTCCGGGGGCGGTCAGCGGCGGCCGCGACCGGACGGGCCGCGCGAGGCGTACGGGGTGCGCGACCTGCGGCCGGGCTCGCGGAACGCCTCGGCCGTGCCGGGCCGCTGGGCGCCGCGCCGCTTGCGCATGACCAGCCAGCCGATGCCCAGCACGACCAGTCCGAGCGGCGTGCGGGCGAGCCATCGGGTGACGACGAGCTGCAGGATCCGTTTCATGGCGTTCGCCCCTACCCCCGCCGGTCACGTTCATGTACGCCGCCTCGGGCCGTCCGGCGGGCGCCCGAATGCCGATGGACCGGATTTCCACTGGAGAACGGCATCGTGATGCGCCCGAATTCCGCCGCACGACAAAGGAGGGGTAATTATCCGCGCCGCCTGCCGTATCGGCCGGGACCGCGGCCCGAAAGCAGGGTATGGAGGTGGACGTCGTTTATGTCCAATCAAACGGACGTCCAGTGTGGAAAGCTAGGCAGGTGCACCGAGATGAGCCGTCGCCGTGCGGGTAAGCCGCTCGCCAGTATCGGAGCGATCGCCCTGCGGTCGGCGTTGACCGCCCTCGTCGTCGCCATCGCGACGGCCGCGCTGTCCACGGAGGCGTCCGCCCGCTCAGGCGGTGGCCACCACGGCCGCCACGGCGACACCGCCAGCTCCGGCAACAGCGGGAAGATCTCCATCAACGCCGGGAACGGCAAGCACAACCAGAACAACTTCGCGATCGACACGCCCACCGTTGTCGACGGCATCCAGGAGGTCTCGACCGGTAACAACGGCAGCACCAACACGCAGAACGTCAACTGCAAGCGGCACAAGCTCTGCAAGGTCAACCAGAGCCAGTGGACGGTGAGCCGAAACTGACAATTGTCCGATCGGTCCGGTCCGAGCAGTTATTGACGCTGCCGTTGGCAATACTCCGGCAATAACCCGCGCCCCGTCCTCCGGTGGCGCGGGTTGCGCCCGGCCCCCGATTATCCTGAGCAAGCAGTACGGACGGAGAACGACGTCCGGACTAATCAGGATTCGGCAGGGGGCGACGAAGAATGACAATTCGGCTCGTTGGCGGCGCGGGGGGCATGAGAACCCTGGCCCTGGTGTCTCTCATCGGCGCGTCCGCCTCGGCCGTGTTCCTCGCGGCCCTGGACCCGCTCCCGGCGGCCGCGGGCACCGACCGCGAGCGGGCCGCCCGGGCACACGGGCGGCTGCGCGCCGACCCACCCGGCGACGACACGGTGACGAGCGGCAACGGCCGGCGCAACCGCAGCGTCCTGTCGGTGAAGAGCCCCACGAACAACCGCGGCTACCAGCACACGTCGACCGAGGCGGCGGACGGCGTGACGAGCGTCCAGAACGCCCTGTGCCGGAGGAGCCGGGTCTGCAACATCACCCAGAACGTGACGGTGATCGCCCCGACGCCGCGGCCCACACCACGGCCCACGCCGCGGCCCACGCCACGGCCCACGCCGACCCCGGCGGCCACTCCGACGCCCAGTCCCACCCCAACGCCGTTCGAGGAACCCGTGCTGGCGGTCGTGGAACCGCAGTGGCGGCCGGTGGCGGTGGTGTGGCCGCTGGTCCGGCTCGACGTCGGGCTCCTGCTGCGGCCCGCGTGCGGGTGCGGGCCGCTGACGGTGATCGGGTGAGCGGACCGGACGGGTCCGCGAAGGGTGGAGCTATGGGGACTCGAACCCCAGACCCCCTCCATGCCATGGAGGTGCGCTACCAGCTGCGCTATAGCCCCTTGGTCACGCCACCGCAGCGGCGCCCGGCCAGTGTATAGGACGTCCGGCGCGAGAGCGTAACCGAGCGGACGACGGGTCAGCAGCCGCAGGAGACGGCGGCGGCGGGGGCCGTCAGCGGGTCCGGCGGGCGCCGCTCGCCGCCGGACGCCGTCACGACGGCGAAGCCCTCCCGGGCCCAGTACTCGAAGCCGCCGATCATCGGCACCAGCCCCGTCCGCTGGGTGATCGCGCAGCGGATCGCGGCCAGCCTGCCCCTGCTGGAGACCACGGCCGTCCCGGTCGAGCAGGTCGCGGCCACGGTCGGCTTCGAGACCCCGGTGACGTTCCGTCACCACTTCACGCGGGCGATGCACACCTCCCCCTCGGCGTACCGCCGGACGTTCGCGCGCCGACCTGCATGTCTGGGAGATTCGTGATTATTGATGGAAGATTGTGCGGTTTGTCCAATGTAGTGGTTAAGGTGGTCAACCACCCGCGGAAGCCGAGGAGCTTTCCCCCTAAACGACCGCAGGGAGTTGTTTCCACATGCAAGGGGACGTCCACCCCCCGACGAGCCGGCCCGATTTCCGCCAGGAGGAGATCCTCGACAGCGGCGCCGGCGCTTCCCGGAGCGGCTCCGGGAACACCACGAAGAAGGCCGTGATCGCGGGAGCCGCGCTGGTGGCGCTGCTCGTCGCCGGCGGCGCCGGGTTCGTGCTCGCCAAGGGTTCCGGCGGTCCCACGCAGGGCGGCCCGGGACCGGCCGCGAGCCAGGACGCCGGAGCCCCCGCCGGCGACGCCGGGCAGGGAGGGGCCGATCAGGCCGGACCCCAGGACGGCGCGGGCGACCAGCCCGGCGACGGCGGGGACGACGCAGGCGCCACGGGCGGCGGAGGCGGCGACGGCACGGGCCAGGACGCCTCCGGCGGCGACACAGGGACGGGTGCGGGCGGGTCCGGCGGCTCGACCGGCTCCGGCTCATCCGGGTCCTCGGGCTCCTCCGGGACCGGCGGCACGAAGAGCGGGACGAAGAGCGGCACGTCGAACGGCGGCGGCGCCGGCAAGCCCCAGGGCGGCGGCTCGTCCGGCGCGCAGGCCCCCGCCGACGGCCCCGGCGGCGTCGTCGAGGGCCAGTGCGCCAAGAGCGGCTGCTGATCGCGTCAGGCGACGTTCACCCTGTGCAGCCGAGGTGCCGGGCGAAGAACCGCAGCGTGCTGTCCAGTTCGTATGCCGGGATCTCCCCGTGCCTGCCGGGGTTGGCGTGCAAGGTCTTCTCGGCTGAGGCGAAGGCGTCGAACAGCGCCAAGCCCTGGGCCCGCGGCACCCGCTCGTCGTCCCACTGCAGGAGGAACTCCACCGGGACGGTGACCCGGGTGGCGGCCTCCGCTGATGCCGTCGCCCCGCCCAACCCCAGCACCGCCGCGCGGACCCGGGGTTCGGCGGCGACGAACGGAACCCCGAGTCCGCACCCCAACGACACACCCCAGTAACCGACCGGACCAGCACCGACGTACTCGAGGTCCTGGACCGCGTCGAGGACGGCCCGCCATTCCGGGACGGTCTGGCGAGCCACGAGCGCCTGGAAGACGGCGATCAGCGGGGCCGGATCCTCCCCGGCGTCCACGCGCGCCCGGATCTCTGTCGCGATCCGGTCGTATTCCTCGTCCTTCGGCCTGTCGCCATGGCCGGGCACGTCCACTGCCGCGACCGCGAAAGCGCACTCGGTCACGAACCGGCGCGCACGGACCACGACGCCGGGGGCCTTCTTGTGCTGGCCGCCGCCGTGTCCCATGACGATGAGGGGACGAGTGCCGGCGGCACCTTCCGGCGTCCACAGCACGCCGGGAATCTCGCCGAGGGTGAAGAGCCTTTCGCGGACGCCGTCCGACAACGTCTCAGAGGTGAAGCGCATAGCGTTTCGAGCCTTTCGGGATGCCTTCTGCGGGCGCTCCCTAGGCCATGCGAGGGAGGGAGCCCCGACCTGTCACAGCGTTGATCGGTCTCACCTCCTCAGTTCGCAGTGGCACACGGCGACGCCGAAGATATCACCAAAGATCCACCCGCGTCCGGCCCCCGGACAGACGTCCGGGCCGGCCTGACGAGGCCGGCCCGGACGGGGTGATCGATCAGACCAGGTCGAACCGGTCGAGGTCCATCACCTTGGACCACGCCGCGACGAAGTCGTTCACGAACTTCTCCCTGGCGTCGTCGCTCGCGTAGACCTCCGCGAGCGCGCGCAGTTCGGAGTTCGCGCCGAAGACGAGGTCGGCGCGGCTGGCGGTCCACCTGGTCTCGCCCGTGCCCGCGTCGCGGCCCTCGAACGTGGTCTGGTCCTCCGACGCCGACGTCCACTCCGTGCCCATGTCGAGCAGGTTGACGAAGAAGTCGTTGGTCAGGGTGCCCGGGGTCGCGGTGAGGACGCCGACCTTCGACTGCTGGTGGTTGGCGCCGAGGACGCGGAGGCCGCCGACGAGGACCGTCATCTCGGGGGCGCTGAGGGTCAGCAGGTTGGCCCGGTCGATCAGCAGGTACTCGGCCGGAAGGCGGTTGCCCTTGCCGTAGTAGTTGCGGAAGCCGTCGGCGGCCGGCTCCAGGGCGGCGAACGACTCCACGTCGGTCTCGTCCTGCGACGCGTCCACACGCCCCGGCGTGAAGGGGACCTCGACGTCGAAGCCGGCGTCCTTGGCCGCCTTCTCGACGGCGGCGGAGCCGCCGAGCACGATCAGGTCGGCGAGCGAGATCTGCTTGCCGCCGGTCTGCGCGGCGTTGAACGACTGCTGGATCCCCTCAAGGGTGCGCAGCACCGCGGCGAGCTGGTCGGGGTCGTTGACCTCCCACCCGCTCTGCGGCTGCAGGCGGATTCGGGCGCCGTTGGCGCCGCCGCGCTTGTCGCTGCCGCGGAAGGACGAGGCCGAGGCCCACGCGGTGGAGACGAGCTCGGACACGGTCAGGCCCGAGGCGAGGATCCGGCCCTTGAGGGCGGCGACGTCGTCGGCGTCCACGAGCTCGTACGTCCGCGCCGGGAGCGGGTCCTGCCACAGCAGCACCTCGCTCGGGACCTCGGGGCCGAGGTAGCGGACGACCGGGCCCATGTCGCGGTGGGTCAGCTTGAACCACGCCCGGGCGAAGGCGTCCGCGAACGCGTCCGGGTTCTCCAGGAAGCGCCGCGAGATCTGCTCGTAGACGGGGTCGAACCGGAGCGCCAGGTCAGTCGTCAGCATCGTCGGGGCGTGGCTCTTCGACGGGTCGTGGGCGTCGGGGACGGTGCCCGCCCCGGCGCCGTCCTTCGGCCGCCACTGGTGGGCGCCGGCGGGGCTCTTGAACAGCTCCCACTCGTAGCCGAACAGGATCTCGAAGAAGGAGTTGTCCCACGTGGTCGGGGTGGGCGTCCAGGTCACCTCGAGACCGCTGGTGATCGCGTGGGCGCCCTTGCCGGTGCCGAAGCTGTTCTTCCAGCCGAAGCCCTGCTGCTCGATCGGGGCAGCCTCGGGGTCGGCGCCGACGTTGTCCGCCGGGCCTGCGCCGTGGGCCTTGCCGAAGGTGTGACCGCCCGCGATGAGGGCGACCGTCTCCTCGTCGTTCATCGCCATCCGGCGGAACGTCTCACGGATGTCGCGGGCCGACGCCAGCGGGTCCGGGTTGCCGTTCGGGCCCTCCGGGTTGACGTAGATGAGGCCCATCTGGACCGCGGCGAGGGGGTTTTCGAGCTCGCGGTCGCCGGTGTAGCGCTCGTCGCCGAGCCAGGTGGTCTCAGGACCCCAGTAGACGTCCTCCTCCGACTCCCAGACGTCCTCACGGCCGCCCGCGTAGCCGAAGGTCGTGAAGCCCATCGACTCCAGCGCGACGTTGCCCGCGAGGATCATGAGGTCGGCCCACGAGATCTTCTGGCCGTACTTCTTCTTGACCGGCCACAGCAGGCGGCGGGCCTTGTCGAGGTTGCCGTTGTCCGGCCAGCTGTTCAGCGGGGCGAAGCGCTGCTGACCGGCCCCGGCGCCGCCGCGGCCGTCGCTGATGCGGTACGTGCCCGCGCTGTGCCACGCCATCCGGATGATCAGCGGGCCGTAGTGGCCGAAGTCGGCCGGCCACCAGTCCTGGGAGGTCGTCAGCACCTCGGCGATGTCACGCTTCACAGCCGCGAGGTCGAGGCTGTTGAACGCCGCGGCGTAGTCGAACTCCTCGCCGAGGGGGTTGGCCACGGCGGGGTTCTTGGCGAGGATCCTCAGGTTGAGCCGCTCCGGCCACCACTGACGGTTCCCGCCGCCCTGAGTCGGGTGCGCGGCGCGCCCGTGCGCGACGGGACAGCCGCCCTCGCCCTCCGTCTTCGGGTCGGTGACGATTGCATCATGGTTCTCAGACATGGGAATCCTTCTGAAAGAGGTGGATCACGCGGCTCGTCAACCGCGGGCGGTGGAACAGCCGGGGCACAGGCCCCAGTAGATGACGTCGGCCTCCTCGATCGAGAAGCCGTGGTCGTCGGACGCCGTCAGGCAGGGGGCGTGACCGACCGCGCAGTCGACGTCGGCGACGGCGCCGCACGACCGGCACACCACATGGTGGTGGTTGTCGCCGACGCGCCCCTCGAACCGGGCCGGGCTGCCGGCCGGCTCGATGCGGCGGACGAGTCCCGCCGCGGAGAGCGCGTGGAGGGCCTCGTACACGGCTTGGAGGGAGACGTGGCCGACGCGGTCGCGCACCCCGGACGCGATCGCGTCGACGTCGAGGTGGTCACCGTGCCGGACGGTCTCGAGCAGTGCGACGCGGGCGGCCGTCACGCGCAGGCCGGCGCCGCGCAGCTCGTCGGCGGTGGTCGGGGTCCTGGGTGCGATCATCGCGCACAACCTACCGTCATAAAGGCGAACCATACAAGAGAACGAACGATTAACGTAAGGTGCCTGATTCGGCAGGGTCCGTCCGTTCCGGATGGGTCGCCGCTGGGCGATCCCGCTCGGCGTCAGGTGAGCGACTCGACGAACCGGGACATGCCGTCCAGCCAGCGGTCCGGGTCGGCCACCTTGCGGGCCAGGAATCCGGCCACCTCGGGGTGCGGCAGGATGTAGAAGCGCTCGTCGGCCAGGCCCTCGACGACGTGGCCGGCCACCTCGGCCGGGTCGAGCACGGCGCCCGACGAGGCGACGGCGCGCGCGGTGACGTGGTCCTCCTCCAGCCCCCGCTCCATCATCCGGGTGCGGACGCCCTGCGGGCAGAGCACGCTCACGCGGATGCCCCTGGCGCGGTAGTGGATGGCCACCCACTCGGCGAAGGAGATCGCCGCCGCCTTGCTCACGGCGTACGGCGCGTCGCCGGGACAGCTCACCAGCCCGGCGGCCGAGCAGGTGTTCAGCAGATATCCGCCGCCGCGCTCGACCATCCGGGGCACGACGGCGCGCGCGGCGTAGACGTGGGCCATCGTGTTGACGGCGAGCGTCGCGCTCCAGTCGAGGTCGGAGGCGTCCAGGCCGTGGCCGGTGATGACGCCGGCGTTGGAGCAGAACAGGTCCACCGGGCCGAGGTCCCGCTCGGCCGCGTCCACGAGCGCGCGGACGTCGTCCTCGACGGTCACGTCGGCCCGTACGGCGAGGGCGCGCTCGCCGATCTCGGCGGCGACCGCCGCGGCGCCGGCCTCGTCGAGGTCGGCCACGAGCACGCCGGCCGCCCCTTCGGCGGCGAAGCGCAGAGCCAGGGCGCGCCCGATGCCGCCCGCGGCGCCCGTCACGACGACGACCTTGTCCTCAACCCGCATGACCCCTCCAAACCGACCAGTCGGTATCGGAACCTACGCGCCTGCCCCTCCGCCGTCAACGCATCAGGACCGGGCGGCCGCGAGCCCCGCCGGGATGGGCATCGAGAACCAGACGGTCTTGCCGCCGGCCACCCGGCTGGTGCCCCAGCGCTCGGCGAGCTGGCTGACCAGGTACATGCCCCGGCCGTCCTCGTCGAGCACGCCGGGCTCGCGCAGGATCGGCAGCCGGTGGTCGTCGTCGCTGACCTCGCACAGCAGCGCGTCGGTGCGCAGCAGCCGGATAGTGATGGGCCGGGAGGTCTGCCGCACCGCGTTCGTGACCAGCTCGGACGCGAGGAGCTGGGCCACGGGGGTCATCGGCTCCAGGCCCCACGAGGTCAGTGTCCGGCGGACGAGGCCCCGCACCCGGCCCGGCGTCGCCGGCTGCGGCTCCATCATCCACTGCGCCACGTGCCCGCTGGGGATGCCCCGGAACCGGATGGCCAGCAGCGTCACGTCGTCCGACCGGCCGGAGGACAGCGCGTCGTCGCACAGGTCCTCGACGTGGGCGCCCCCGGCGAGCCGGCGGCGCAGGGTCTCGACGCTCTGGCCGATGTCCTGCCCGCGCTGCTCCACCAGGCCGTCGGTGTACAGCACGAGCATGCTGCCGTCCTCGGCGGCGATCTCCATCGTCTCGAACGGGGTGCGCCCGAGCCCGATGGGCGGGCAGCGGGGCGGCGACAGCAGGTCGGCCCCGCCGTCCGGCCGTACGAGGACGGGCGGCAGGTGGCCGGCGCTCGCGATCGTGCAGCGCCGCAGCACGGGGTCGTACACGCAGTAGACGCAGGTGGTGAGCGTCTGCGCGGCGAGGCGCTGGGCCATCTCGTCGAGCGAGTGGAGCACCTGCTCGGCCGGCAGGTCGAGCGAGGCGAGCGTCTGGACGGCGGTGCGGAGCTGGCCCATGACGGCGGCGGCGGGCAGGCCGTGGCCCATGACGTCGCCCACCACCAGCGCGACCCGGCTCCCGGGCAGCGGGATCACGTCGAACCAGTCGCCGCCGACCCGCTCGGCCGCCGGCTCGTACCGGAACGAGATCTCCAGCCCGGGCAGCACGGGCGGGGCGCCCGGCCTGATCCCCCGCTGGAGGATTTCCACGGCCTCGACCTGCTGCCGGTGCCGGTGGCCGTGGAAGATCGTCAGCGCGGCCGGGACGCCGAGCTGGGCGGCCGCCAGCAGGTCGGCGTCCGCGAAGGCAGGACGCCGCCGGTCCCTGGCCAGCACCACGCAGCCGACCGGCTTGCCGTACGCGCGCAGGGGAACGGCGATGAGGTGGTCGTCGAGCCGGGCGGGGCCGCGCCGCCGGTCGTCGTGCCAGCGCGGAGGCAGGCGCCCGGCGCGGTCCACCCGGTGCCGCACGCCGCCGTCCACGTACACGGCCGCCGCGTCGGCCAGCCGGGGTACGGCGGCCTCGCACAGCACCCGGGCCGCCTCCTCCGGGCTCGGGCTGTCACCGATGGCCTGGGCCGCCTCGCTCAGGTACCCCAGCAGGTCGAGCGTTTCCCCGTCCCACGACACGGGTGGGCAACCTCTCAGAATTGATCGCGACGGCAATTGAAGAAGAGCTGGATTTCGGGTGGCGCCTGGGTCGTCGCGGGGGCGTACGAAATGTGATTCTCCGACAGCACGCTGAAACCGGCGGCCTCGACGACCTCCCGCAACTCGTCGCGCAGATATCCGGTCACCCGCACCGGCGCGCCCAGAAACTGGAATGGCACGTCGTCGAGGTCGATTTCCACCATGCTCAGCGAGAACAGGGCGCCCGGCGCGAGCACCGAGTGCAGCCTGCCGAGCGCCGCCGCGATGTCGGCGCGCGGCAGCATGAGCAGGCTGAAGAACGCGGTGGCGGCGTCGAACACGCCCAGGGACGCGTCGACGTCGAGCACGTCGAACTCAAGGAAGGTGCCGACCGGGACGTTCTTCCTGGCCAGGTCGAGCATGACCGGGGAGATGTCGATGCCCGTCACCTCGCAGCCCGCGTCGGCGAACTGCTGGGCCGTGGGCGACCCGGTGCCGCAGCCGACATCGAGCACGCGGGCACCGGGCTTGAGCTGCTTGATCATCCACTCACCGGCGGCGATTTGTCCTTCCTTGTGCGGAAACGCCTCGTCATATCGGGCGCCGATGCGATTGAACGCCTCGGCCTGCATCGTTCGGTACTCGTGACGAGGATTGTCCGCGCCGGAGTCGGTTGTCATGTGTGCCGCCATTGTGATCAGCCGTCTATGCCTCCTCTTAGATAGGGGTCCGCGCCCATTCAAGTCAAGACATTCCAGGATTAATTTGTCATTTCACCAGTTCATGGAGTCAGAGATCACTGTCAATCGACGGGCGTCTCTTTGACCTGCGCCACGATCTGCGTCGGGTTGACGAACATGAGGGCCACCGCCAGCAACGCCGCCGACAGCATCGTGTAGACCACGGCCATCGCGTCGATCGCCTGGGCGGCCCGGATGCCGGGGGTGAACGCCGCGCTGAACAGCGCGACGACGAGCGTCTGACTGTCCGGTCCGGCCACGAGGAACGTCAGCTCGAACATCGCGACCGTGCGCACCAGCACCAGGATCCCCGCCGCGAGGATGCCCGGCACCAGCAGCGGAACCAGCACGCGGAGGAAGACCTGCCGGGTGCCCGCCCCGCACATCCGGGCCGCCGACTCGATCGTCGTGTCGATCTGCTCGATGAACGGCGTCATGACGAGCACCACGAACGGCAGCGCCGGCACCAGGTTGGCCGCGATCACCCCGGCCATGCTCCCCGCGAGCTGGAACTTGTAGAGCACGGTCGCCAGCGGGATGCCGTACGTGATGGGCGGCAGCAGCACCGGCAGCAGCAGGAGCAGCAGGACGAGCCGCTTGCCGGGGAAGGTCCGCCGCGCCAGCGCGTACGCCGCGGGGACGCCGAGCGCCAGCGCGACGAGCACCACGGCCAGCGCGACGACGAGCGTCACCCGGAGCACGTCGCCGAGGCCGAACTCGTCCCAGGCCTCGGCGTACCAGCGCATGGTGAAGCCGCGCGGCAGCCAGTCGCCGAACCAGCTGGTCGCGAACGAGTCGACGACCACCGACAGGATCAGCGCCAGCAGGTTGACCAGGAAGAAGGCGACGCCGCCCCAGACGATCCAGGCGTACGGCCCGCCCCGGCGCCGTGGCCTTCTGATCGGCACGCTCATGCGCCCTTGCCTCCCGTCGAGCCGGTGTAGAGCCGCCCGCGCCAGAGCAGGACGAGCGCGATGACGACCAGTTCGAAGACGCCCATCAGGACGGCGACGGTCGAGGCCATCGAGTAGTCGTACTTCTCGAACGCCGCGTCGTAGGCCGCGATCGCCATCACCCGGGTCTCGTTGGCCGGCTCGCCCACGAGGTTCGCCGAGGGGAAGACCGAGAACGCCAGCACGAAGGCGAGCACGAACGTGGTGGCCAGCCCCGGCGCGAGCAGCGGCAGCGTGATCCGCCTGACCCGCTCCCACGGCCCCGCCCCCAGGGTCGCCGCCGCCCGTTCGAGCGTCGGGTCGATGCCCGACATGTACGACAGGACGAGCAGGAAGGCGAACGGGAAGCCGGTGATGACCAGGGAGAACAGCACGCCCCAGTAGTTGTAGATGAGCCGGACCGGCTCGTCCACCAGGCCGATCGCCATGAGCACGCGGTTGAACCAGCCCTTGGGGCCGAGGTAGCGCAGCAGGCCGTCGGCCACGAGCACGGTCCCGAGCGTCACCGGGAGCACCAGGATGGCCGTCAGCAGCCGTCTGCCGCGGAACCTGCCCCGCAGCCGGTACGCGATCGGCACCGACGCCCCGACGTTGATCAGCGCGGCCGGCAGCGCGAGCCGCATCGTCTTGCCGATCGTGCCGCTCTGGTAGGGGTCGGCGAAGAACGCCCGGTAGTTGTCGAGCAGCCCGCCGGTCCTGGGCTGGAGCGACAGGCCCACGCCGTAGAGCATGGGATAGAGGAACAGCAGCACCAGCGTGAGCACGGCGGGGACCAGGAGCAGCAGCACCCGGTCCACCCCGCGCTCGGCCAGCCGGTGCCGCAGGCCGGTCGTCACTCGGGCACCTCCCCCAGGTCCGCGGCCGGGCCGTCGACGGGGTAGACCAGCACGCGCTCCACGGGCACGGTGAGGTCGATCCGGTCGCCCGGGGCGACGCGCTCGGGCAGACGGACGTGCACCACCCGGCCCGTCTCCGTGACGCCCTCGGCGGCCACCTCCCGCCCGTGGAACTCCACCACCTCCACCCGCACCTGTAGGGCGTTGTCGCGGCCGGAGCCGAGCCGGAAGTCGTGCGGCCGGACGGCGGCCACGGCCCTCGCCCCGCCTGCCCGGCCGCCGCGCTGGGCCAGGCCGGTCAGCCGCATGCCGGGCTCGGCGAGGATCACCCGGGCGCCGTCGTGCGCCGCCACGGGCAGGTCGAGCAGGTTGCGGTAGCCCATGAAGCCCGCGACGTAGGTGTTCGCCGGGTAGGTGTACACCTCCTCGGGCGAGCCGACCTGCTCGACGAGCCCGCCGCGCAGCACCACGATCCGGTCGGCCAGCGCGAGCGCCTCCTCCTGGTCGTGGGTCACGTAGACCGTCGTCAGGCCGAGGGACTGGTGCAGCCGCCGGATCTCGGTGCGCATCTGCAGGCGCAGCTTGGCGTCGAGGTTCGACAGCGGCTCGTCCATCAGCACGAGCCGGGGCCGCAGCACCACGGCCCGCGCGATGGCCACCCGCTGCTGCTGACCGCCGGACAGCTGGCCCGGCAGCTTGCCGGCGTGCTCCGACAGCTCCACCAGCGCCAGCGCCTCGTCGACTCGGCGGGCGATCTCCGCCTTCGGCAGCCGCCGCACGGCCAGGCCGAAGCCGACGTTGCGGCGCACCGACAGGTGCGGGAACAACGCGTAGTTCTGGAACACCATCCCGAACCCGCGCCGCTCCGGCGGGAGCCCGTCGATCCGCTCGTCGTCGAGCCAGATGCCGCCGTCCGACAGGGGCAGCAGCCCGGCCAGGCAGTTCAGGGCGGTGGACTTGCCGCAGCCCGAGGGGCCGAGGAGGGCGAGGAACTCGCCCCCCTCGATCGTCAGGTCGAGCCGGTCGAGCGCGACCGCCTGGCCGAACCGCCGGGTCACCCCCTCCATCCGCAGCTCGCGGAAGCCTCCGCGCAGCTTGCCGGGAAGGACGCCCGAGTGGCTCACGACGTCTTCACCTTGTCGCCCCCGATCTCCTTGTCCCACGTGTCGAACGCCGTGACCATGAGCTTCGCGTCGAGCGGGACGGCCTTGGGGTTGTCCTCGATGAGCCGGTCGTACTCGGGCCGGCCGTACTCCCTGATCGCCTGCTGACTGTCCGGCGGGGCCATGCCGAGCGTCACACCCTGCACCGCTGGGCCCGGGTAGAAGTAGCCCTTGTCGTACGTGATCGCCTGCTGCTGGGGGGTGAGGGCGAACTTCAGCAGGTCGAGGATCACGGCGAGCTTGGCGCCCGAGACGCCCTTGGGCACGACCGCGTAGTGCGCGTCGGTCACCCAGGTGAAGCCCTCCAGGCTCTGGACCCTGTAGTCCTTGGGCACCTGGCCGAGGACCCGGGGGTTGATGTCCCAGCCGGTCGTCGTGATGACGATGTCACGGGTGCCGTCGCCGAGCTCGCTCATCGTCTGGGACGTCTTGCTCGGGTAGTACTCGATGGTCTGGCCCAGGTCCTTGAGGTACCGCCAGGTCTTCGACCAGCCGTTGACCGGGTCCTTCGGGTCGGAGTCCTTGAGGATGTACGGCAGGCCCATCAGGAACGTGCGGCCGGGCCCTGAGTTGGCCGGCCGGGCGTACTCCAGCTTCTTGGGGTGGGCCTTCGCCCAGGCCAGCAGCTCCTCGGCGGTCTTCGGCGGGTTGGGCACGGTCGCCGGGTTGTACTCGATGAGCGGCCCGGACGGGTAGTAGGTGACGACGACTCCCCGGCCCTGGGCCAGCTCGGCCATCTTGGCCGCCGGCTCCAGGTAGTCGGGCTTGGGTGTCTTGTCGGCGTACCTGCCCTGGAGGTCGACCCACAGGTTCTGCTCCAGGCCGGCCGACAGGCCGTCGGTGCCGGTGAGGACGAGGTCGATGTCGAGGCGGCCCGCGTCCTGCTGGGCCTTCACCTTGCCGGCCAGCTCCGGCGCCGTGACCTTGGTGTAGGTGATCTTGCTCACGGCCTTCGGGTGCTGGGCCTTGTAGTTCTCGAATATCTGCTGCGTGAGCTGCAGGTTGCCGGCGACGTCCACGATGTTGAGCGTCACCGGCTCGGACGGCATCACGACGTCGGCGGCCGGGGGCTCGGGTACGAAGGCCTTGCCCTGGTCCGGCGCGCCGCAGGCGGCGAGCAGCCCGGCGAGCGCCAGTACGGCGAGGCGGGAGTGTCTCATGGGGGTGCGGTCCTCCTCGTGCCCGCTGAGCGGGCCTTCCGTGGGGTGAGAACACGTGTCCCGCCGGGGACCTGGATCCCCCGGCGCCGTGGCGGCGGGGGCGGCGGGGACGACGATGGGCGGGGACGCCGCCCGCGGGCGGGCGACCGGACGGCCGGGCCGGGTCGGCACCCGGTCCGCCCGGCGCCCCACGGGCCGGCGCGGCCGGGTGCGGCGCGCGCGGGCCCTGGAAGGGCGGGCACGGGAGACGGTGGTTGGCGAGACACCGGCGAAGGCGGCCACGGCGTGGATTCGTGACCGCTCGCGTGACCTCCCGCGCGCCCTTCCATAGTGGACCCATGGTGGAAACCTTTGAGAAACATGTCAATAGGTCAAGATGACGGCATGCTGATATACCAGATACCACAGCCCTGAGGAGGTTCCCCATGATCGATGCAGTCCGGCAGGCCCTGCGATCCGTCGTCGCGGTGACGGTCACCCCGTTCGGGCCCGGCGGCCGGATCGACGAGCCGGCCTTCGCCGCCGCGGTCGGCCGCCTCGTGCGCGGCGGCGTGACCGCCCTCACGCCGAACGGGAACACGGGCGAGTTCTACGCGCTCGGCGACGACGAGATCGCCCGCGCCGTGGCCCTCACCCGGGAGGCCGCCCCGGACGCCGTGCTCGTCGCGGGCGTCGGGCACGACACGGGACGCGCCGTGCGGCTGGCCCGGGACGCGGCCCGGCTGGGATGCGAGGGCGTGATGGTGCACCAGCCGGTCCACCCGTACCAGTCGGAGGAGGGCTGGACGGCCTACCACCGGGAGGTCGCCGAGGCCGTGCCCGACCGTGGCGTGGTCTGTTACGTGCGCTCCCCCGCGGTCACCGCCGCGGCGGTCGGCGAGCTGGTCCGCGCCTGCCCGAACGTCGTGGGGATCAAGTACGCCGTACCCGACCCGGTGGGGTTCGCCGCCCTCGCCGCCGAGGTCGAGGGCCCGGTGTGGGTGTGCGGGCTGGCGGAGGCCTGGGCGCCGTTCTTCTGGGCCGGGGGCGCGGAGGGCTTCACCTCGGGCCTGGCCGTCATCGCGCCCCGGCTGTCGCTCGAACTGCTCGACCTGCTCCGGTCGGGCGACCGGGCCAAGGCGCTGGAGCTGTGGCGGCGGCTCAAGCCGATCGAGGACATGCGGGCCAGGAACGGCGGCGAGCACAACGTGTCGGTCATCAAGGAGGCGCTCGCGCAGCTCGGCGTCTGCGACCGGGCCGTCCGCCCCCCGATCTCGGAGCTGCCCGAGCGGGGCCGCGAGGAGGTGGCCGCTATCCTGCGCACGCTCGCCGCCGACCTGTAGGAGCGCCGGCTCGGCCCTGCGGCGGCGACGGCGGCCCGCAGCCGCCGGGCCGAGCCGCCGCCGCTGGTGCGCGGCGACCGGAAGCCGGAGGATTTCTCGCGGTCTGACTTTCTTGTCCAGCCCGATGCAAACCTGTGACGCTTTGACCCCTCGATCTCCGGCGGATGTAACGGATTAATCGGATCGATACCCCCGCACCACTGGGGGTCGGAGCAAAGCCCGGAGGGCTGTCACGTGTTCGCATTAAGAACCGCACGTTCCCGATGGCTGGCGGCCGCTACCGCGGTCCTGGTCCTCGGGGCGGGCGGGACTCTGGTGGCCGGCGGCGATGAGCTGCTGGAGGAGCTCGGACTGAGGAAGGAGCCCGGCGCGGGTCTGCCGATGCAGGCCAGGGAGCGCATGGAGATGATGGCCGGGGAAGACCCGTCCGAGGCCGGCGAGGAGGCGTTCGAGGCCTCCACGATCGCGGCGCAATGGGCTCAGGCGCGCACGGCGCCGGGCGTCGTCGCCCCCGGCGCGTACGGCGCGGCCTACACCCAGCTTCAGGGCCTGCCCGCGACGAAGGGTTCCTGGGCGGAGGTCACGAAGATCAAGTACGACTCCGACGACCCCCGCTACCGCGACTTCGCCTCGAACTCCTCGGGCGGCTCGGGGCTGGTGACCGGGCGCGTGACCGGTCTCGCCGCCGACGACAAGGGGCACGTCTACGCGGCCGGGGCGGACGGCGGCGTGTGGCGGTCGTCCACGGGCGGCGGCAACTGGACCCCGATCGCCGACGGGCTGCCGAGCCTGTCGTCCGCGAACCTCACGCTCGCGGCCGACGGGTCCCTCTGGTACGCCACCGGCGAGGGCAACACCGGCGCCACCTCGTTCGTGGGCTCGGGCGTGTACCGCCTCGCCGACCCCGTCACCGGAACCTTCACGCCGAGCAGCCGCGTGGGCGGCAGCGAGCTGGAGAGCACCACCATCCGGGGCATGCGCTTCGGCGGCGGCAAGGTCTGGGTCGCCACGAGCTCGGGGGTGTGGAGCCACGACGCCGCCACCGCGTCCGGCGCCTGGCACCAGGAGTTCACCCCGAACCCCGACTACCTCGCGGGCGGCGCCAAGGCGAGCGACCCGAACGCCCCCTACAAGAACATCGCCAACGACATCGCGATCGACCCGCGCGACCCCAGGCACGTGATCGCGGCGATCGGCTGGCGCAGCGGCGACACCTACAACGGGTTCTACGAGACCTCCGACTACACCCAGGGCCCGTCGAGCTGGCACAAGGTCAACCCGGGCGGGGCGCTGCCCGCCGACGACGTCGGCTACGTGACCTTCGCCTACAGCTCCGACGGGCAGACGCTGTACGCGATCAACCAGTCGCCGAAACTGCTGAACAAGGCCGTCGGCACGGTCAACAGCTACCTCGACGGCATCTACGTCTCCCGGAACGGGTCGCCGTCCGGGCCGTGGAACAAGATCGCGGACACCACGAAGCTGGGCAACTCCGGCTCCGCGCTGAAGCAGGCCGAGAGCGGCAAGGGGTACGGCCCCGGCATCCAGGCCTGGTACAACCAGTTCCTCATCGTCGACCCGGCCGACTCCCAGCACGTCTACGCGGGCCTGGAGGAGGTCTACGAGACCACCAACGGCGGCTCGACCTGGAAGACGGTCGGCCCCTACTGGAACTTCGGCTTCGACTGCTGGTCCGTCAGTGACGCGTCCAACACCTGCCCGAAGACCTCGCACTCCGACCAGCACTCCGTCGCCATCGGATCCTTCCAGGGCAAGACCTACGTCTACGTCGGCAACGACGGCGGCGTCTACCGCCGTCCCCTGCGCGGCACCCTGAACGCGCACGGCAACGCCACCGACTGGCAGAGCCTGTCCGACGGCACCATGGACGCCCTGCAGTACTACGCCGTCGCGGTCGGCAGGGACGGCAACGGTGTGGCCGTCTCGGGCGGCCTGCAGGACAACGGCGTGTCCGTGCTCCGCCCCGGGGACACCGTGATGGGCTCCAACTTCGGGGGCGACGGCGGCGACTCGATGGCCGACCCCGCCAACGGCTGCCGTCAGGTGCAGGAGTACACCAACCTGGCGATGCGGGTGACCCTCAACTGCAACGTCAACCCCGGCGCCGTCGACGAGGAGCACGCGACGTCGAAGAACATCCAGCCGTACACCAACGCTCCCGGAGACGAGCCCGCGCGGTTCATCGCCCCCTTCGGCAAGGACGTCACCGACGTCGGGCGGTGGATCGCCGGCGGTCAGCACGTGTGGATCAACACGCTCGGCTTCGGCATCACCGACGGCAAGCAGTGGAAGAACCTCTTCGACCTCGGCGCCGGCCGCACCGCCACCGCGGTGGCCATGTCGCAGGGCACGGCCTATGTCGGGTGGTGCGGCCCCTGCAACAACGCCGGCTTCGCCCGCGGCATCTCCGTCGGCCGGTACGACGACCCGGCGAGCTGGCACCAGCTCGCGCTGCCGGCCGACGGGTCGGTGCTGCCCAACCGGTTCATCTCCGGCTTCGCCGCCGACCCCTCCGACGCCCGGCACGTGTACGTCGCGATCAACGGCTTCTCCCGCCGGTTCACCGAGGGTCCCGGAGCCGGCGTCGGCCACGTCTACGAGTCGACGGACGCCGGGGCCTCCTGGAAGGACGTCTCGGCGAACCTGCCCGACGTGCCGGCGAACGCGCTGACCATCCTGCCCGGAGGGGGGCTGGTCCTCGGCACCGACCTCGGGACGGTCTACCGCCCCGCCGGCACCACTACGTGGTCCCGGCTCGGCGCGGGCCTGCCCACGACCGCGGTGACGGACGTCGAGTACTCGGCCGCCGACGGCAGGGTCTACGCGGCCACCCACGGGCGCGGGATCTGGTCGTTCTCGCCGGCCCAACTCTAGGTCTGTGACCCCCGCCCCGGGCGGGGCGGGGGTCACAGACGCTTGGAGAGGTGCACGACGGAGCGCCTGATGTGCCTGCGGGTCAGGCGCTCCGCGAGCGCGCCGTCACCGCTCTCCACCGCGGACAGGACGGCCTCGTGCTCCTGGTACTCCTCCCGCCACGTCGGCCAGTGCCGCCACAGCACGGTGACCGTGCCGAGCGCGGCCAGGTCCTGCAGGTTGTCGAGCTGGGTGACGACCAGGTCGTTGCCGCAGCGCGCGTACAGCTCCCGGTGGAAGCGCCGGTTGGCGAGGCTGAGGGCGGTCATGTCCGAGCCCTCCAGCAGCGCCTTCGCCTCCTCCAGGGCGGCCCTCGCGTGCCGGCCCGCCTCCGGCCCGCCGGTCCTCGCCGCGCGCCCGATCGCCCAGGGCTCGAGCAGCAGCCGGACCTCGTACGCCTTGCGGAGGTCGTCGGGACCGACCACGCGCACGGTCACGCCCCGGTTCGGGCTGATCACGACGAGCCCGGTGGCCGCGAGCCCGATCAGGGCCTCCCTGACCGGCGTCTTGGAGACCCCGAGCTGCTCGGCCAGGCGGCGCTCGACCAGCGTCTCCCCCTGCCGGATCCGCCCGGACAGGATGGCGGCCCGGATGGAGTCGGCGACGAGGTCGGTACGGGTGGTGGACCGTGCCACCGGCTGCAGGATGTGCTCAGCGGTCATGCGTACTGATATACCAAGTCCGCGGCGCGGCCAGGTATCGCGGCCTCAGTCGACCTCGGGCTCAGGCCCGCCGGCGCCCTCCAGGAAGTCGAAGTCGCATCCCTGGTCGGCCTGCAGGATGTGGGCGTCGAAGAGCGCGCCGTACCCCCGCCTGTGGTGCGGGGGCGGCGGCGTCCAGCCGCGCCGTCGCCGGTCGAGCTCCTCATCGGACACCTCCAGTGTCAGCCGGCGCGCCCCGACGTCGAGGGTGATCGGGTCGCCGTCCCTGACCAGCGCGAGCGGGCCGCCCACGTGGGACTCGGGCGCCACGTGCAGCACGCAGGCGCCGTAGCTGGTGCCGCTCATCCGGGCGTCGGAGATCCGCACCATGTCGCGCACCCCCTGCTTGAGCAGCCGGTCGGGGATCGGCAGCATCCCGTGCTCGGGCATGCCGGGGCCGCCCTTCGGGCCCGCCCCGCGCAGCACGAGCACGCTGCCGGGGGTGGCGGGCACGTCGTCGATCCGGGCCAGCAGGTCGCGGTGGCCGTCGAAGACGATCGCCGGGCCCGTGTGCCGCAGCAGGCGCGGCTCCGCGGCCGCGTGCTTGATCACCGCGCCGTCCGGCGCGAGGTTGCCACGCAGCACGGCGAGGCCGCCCTCGGGCGACAGCGGGTCGTCCCTGCGCCTGATCACCGTGTCGTCGTACGGCTCCCTGGTGGCGACCCCGTGCCCGGCGACCGTGGGCCGGTCGAGGTGCAGCAGGTCGGCGACGCGGTGGAGCAGCGCGGGCACCCCGCCGGCCCGGTGGAAGTCCTCCATCAGGAACGCGCCGGTGGGCCGGACGTCGGCGAGGACGGGCACCCGGCGGGACGCCTCGTCGAAGTCGTCGAGCGTGAGCGCGACCCCGCTGCGCCGCGCCATGGCGATCAGGTGGATGACCGCGTTCGTCGAGCCGCCGAGGGCCAGCACCGCGGTCAGCGCGTCACGGTAGGCCCGCTCGTCGAGCAGCCGGGACGGCCGCACGTCCTCCCAGGCCAGCCGGACGGCGGTGCGCCCGCTCTCGGCCGCCATCCGGTTGTGCGCGGACAGGACGGCCGGGATCGAGGCGGCGCCCGGCACCGTCATGCCGAGGACCTCGGCCACCGACGTCATCGTGGACGCCGTCCCCATTGTCATGCAGTGGCCGGGCGAGCGGGCGATGCCCTCCTCGATCTCCCGCCACTCCTCGTCGGTCACGAGTCCGGCGCGCCGGTCGGCCCAGTACTTCCACATGTCGCTGCCGCTGCCGAGCCGCCGGCCGCGCCAGTCGCCCGGCAGCATGGGCCCGCACGGCACGAAGATCGAGGGTAGGTCGGCGCTGATCGCGCCCATGAGCAGCGCGGGCGTCGTCTTGTCGCACCCGCCCATCAGGACGGCGGCGTCGACCGGATAGGACCGCAGGACCTCCTCGGTCTCCATGGCGAGCAGGTTGCGGTACAGCATCGCGGTGGGCTTCTGGAACGTCTCCCCCACGGCCATGACCGGCAGCTCCACCGGGTGGCCGCCCGCCTGCCACACGCCGCGCCGCACGTCCTCGGCCCGCTCCCGCAGGTGGATGTGGCAGGGGTTGAGCTCGCTCCACGTGTTGAGGATGCCGATCACCGGCTTACCCAGATGCTCCTCGGCCGACAGGCCCAGCTGCCGGGTCCGGGCCCGATGGCTGAACGACCTCAGGCTGTCGGTGCCGTACCAGCGATGACTGCGCAGCTCTTCCGGTCTCATCTGCTCGAAGGTATCCACGGAACGCTGATATATCAAGATATTTCCTTCCTCTCACCTTTGCCCCCTCTTGACCACATCGCTGACTGGGCCTAGCGTTACCGCCAATTGTTAAGAAGGCTTCCTAACTTTCAGGGAGGTGAGCGATGCGAAGAGCCCCCCGCTTCGCATCCGTGCTCGTGAGCCTGGCCGTCGCGGTCGCAGGGCTGGCCATGGCCGGTCCCGTGAGCGCCGCCACGACCGAGTACCAGGCCGAGAGCGCGACGCTGTCCCAGGCGAACGTGGCCACCAATCACACCGGCTACACGGGCTCCGGCTTCGTCGACTACGTCAACACGGCCGGCGGGTACATCCAGTGGACCGTCACCGCCTCGGCCGCCGGGAGCGCCACGATCACGTTCCGGTACGCCAACGGCACCACGGCCAACCGGCCGATGAACGTCGCCGTGAACGGCACGGTCGTCAGCAGCGGCAAGGCGTTCAACCCCACGACGAACTGGGACACCTGGACGACCACCTCGGTCACCGCGAACCTCAACGCCGGGTCCAACACGATCCGCGCCACCGCGACCGGCTCCGAGGGCGGCCCCAACGTCGACAAGATCGACGTGGTGACCGGCGGCGGGGGCGGCACCGTCACCGCCGACCAGCTCCTGGCCAAGGTGACGAGCTGCTCGCAGATCTCCAGCGGGAAGTACAAGACCGACGAGGACGTCAGCACGGCCACGGTCCCGGTCTGCGGCAAGACCGGCGCGGTCTTCTGGAAGGCCGACATGGACATCGACTGCGACGGCGTCCGGACCACGCAGTGCAACGAGAACACCGACTGCTGCTTCCAGGCGGACACCGCGTGCCACACGAGCGGCGACTCCCCGCTGAACGCCGCCGGCCTGCCGTACGTGGTGGTGCCGAGCACCAGCAGCATCTGGAAGTACACGAGTGTGGGCATCGGCTGCGGATCGGTGGTGGCCGTCATCTACAACGGCAAGATCGAGTACGCGGTCGTGGGAGACACCGGGCCCACCCAGATCATCGGTGAGGCCTCCTACAAGACGGCCTCCGACCTCGGGATCGACCCCGACCCGAGCACCGGCGGCACCGACAGCGGTGTGACGTACATCGTCTTCACCGGCTCGGGCACCAAGGTCTCCACCATCGAGAACCACAGCCAGGCCGTCACCCTCGGCAACCAGCTCGCCCAGCAGTTCCTCTCCAGCAACTGACCGGCCGGTCGTGCCCGCCTCCACGCTCCGGAGGCGGGCACGAGCGCGTCCCGGGGCTTCCCACCCGTACGGAAGATCCCTACCCTGGACAGCCGTGACGGTCGTCCGGACGGGATTGCTCCGCTCGCGCGCGGAGGGCCAGCGCGTCACGTTCACCGAGCTGTTCTTCGACCTGGTGTACGTGTTCGCGGTCACCCAGCTGTCGCACCTGCTGCTGGGCCATCTGTCCTGGCACGGCGCGGCACAGACGCTCCTGCTGCTGCTCGCCGTGTGGTGGGCGTGGGTCTACACCGCGTGGCACACCAACTGGTTCGACCCCGACCGGCCGTCGGTGCGGCTGGTGCTGGTCGGCGTCATGCTCGCGAGCCTGCTCATGTCCGCGGCGATCCCCGACGCGTTCGGCGCGCAGGGCCCGATGTTCGCGACGGCCTACGTGGTCATCCAGGTCGGCCGCACGCTGCACTCGGTCGTCGGCGCCCCCGCGGGCACGCCGCTGCGGCGCAACCTGCTGCGGGTGCTCGCCTGGGCCGTGCTGTCGGGCGTCTTCTGGATCGCCGGCTGCCTCGCCCACGGGCCCTCGCGGGAGCTCCTGTGGGCGGTCGCCGTGGGCGCGGACCTGCTCGCGCCGTGGCTGGGGTTCGTGACGCCGGGGCTCGGCAGGTCGGCGACGACGGACTGGTCGGTCGACGGCGCCCACATGGCCGAGCGGTGCCAGCTGTTCCTCATCATCGCGTTCGGCGAGTCGATCCTGGTGACCGGCGCGACGTTCGGCGGCCACCCGTCGCCGGCGTCGGCCGCCGCGTTCGTGACGGCGTTCCTGGGCAGCGTCGGTCTGTGGTGGACCTACTTCGGCCGCAGCGCCGAGGCGGGCAGCCGGGTGATCGCCTCCTCCGCCGACCCTGGCCGGCTGGCCCGCTCGGCGTACACCTTCCTCCACCTGCCGATGGTCGCGGGGATCGTGGTGTGTGCCGTCGCCGACGAGCTCGTGATCGCGCACCCGGGCGGGCGGGTGGCCGCGGCGGCGGCGCTGACGACGCTGGGCGGCCCCGCGCTGTTCCTCGCGGGGCACGCCCTGTTCAAGCGGGCGGTGTGGGGGCGGCTGCCGGTCCCGCACACGGCCGGGGTGCTGCTGCTGGCCGCGCTCGCGCCTGCGGCCGTCATGCTGCCGCCGCTCGGGCTCGCCGCGTGCGCGACGGCCGTCGTGGCCGGGGTGGCCGTCTGGGACGGCGCCGCCCG
This sequence comes from Microbispora corallina, assembly GCF_016863035.1. GTDB lineage: Bacteria > Actinomycetota > Actinomycetes > Streptosporangiales > Streptosporangiaceae > Microbispora > Microbispora corallina. The sequence continues at coordinate 60,959 of NZ_BOOC01000003.1, read as the reverse complement.
CCACCGAGCCGCGGCGGCCGCCGCGGCCGCGTCGCCGTGAGCGGGCCGCCGGAACAGGACGGAGCGGGCGGCAGGGGCGACACGCCCGATCAGACGGCCAGGGACGCGCGGCCGTGGGGGGCGTCCCAGTCGGCGTCGACCGGCTCGACCTCGATGCGCTTGGGCCCGCCCGGAATCGCGGGCGGCGCGCCCAGCCCGAAGACCGTGAAATCCGTCGTCTCCCGGAAGGCGGGCCGCTGGTAGAGGTCGCGCGCGTACGCCCAGAGGTTGGGGAACGCGGTGAGCGGGCGCTCGCTGATCCCGCCGTGCGGGTTGTAGCCGAGGTCGAACCGGGCGAGTGTCACCCACAGGCGCACGTCCGACTCGGTGACGCGGTCGCCGAACAGGAACCGGCTCCCGGCCAGGCGCTCGTCGAGCCTCTCCAGCGCGGTCACCACCCGCTCCCGCAGGTCCTCGTACTCCTCCTGCGTCGCGGCGCGGGCCACGGCCAGGACGCCGGAGTTGACGTCCCGGAGGATCTCCTCGTTGAGCGCGTCGATCTCGGTTCGCAGGTACTCCGGGTAGAGACGGACGGCGGGGTCGGCCCACCGCTCGAATTGGGTGCCGAGGTCGATGGTGATGTCCGGGAAGTGGTTGCTGACGATCCGCCGCTCCACCCGGTCCCACAGCACCGGGACCGACAGGTGGCCGGGGTAGCCGGGCTCGGTCGCGTCGTACGCCTCCTGGAGGAAGCGGAAGCCGTTCACGGGGTCGGCGCCGCGCCGCTCGCGGAACGCCCAGCCGCGGGCGTCGCGCTCATCGTCCACGTATGACAGCGACACCACGTCGTCGAGCCCCGCGAGCGTGCGGACGACGGCGGCGCGCTGCGCCCACGGGCAACTCCAGGCGACGTAAAGGTGGTAGCGGCCCGGCTCCGCGGGGTGGCCGCTCGACCCGTCGGCGGTCACGCGCCCCTGGAAGGGGTAGAGCGGGCGGCCGGCCGAGGCGTCCAGACGGCCGGGGCCGTACGGCCCGTGGGCGGCCACGTCGACGGGCGGCGCGTAGGCGGGGGTCTGTGTGCTCATGGGATCGGCTCTCCTTGCTCGTGACGGGTCACGGTACGGGTCCGGCCTCCGGGCGGGGCCGGGCGGCCGGCGGGGGATGGGGGCGGCCGGCCGGGGTCGGGTGCCCGGCCGGGGTTGGGCGGCCGACCGGGGTTGGGCGGCCGGCAAAGGGAATGGGAGCATCCCGCCGGGGTCGGGGTCAGCCGAGGATGCGGGCGGGGCCGAAACCCGCCGCGAGGCCTTCGCCTGCCGCGAACCTCTCCGGCCCGAAGGCGGCCAGCCGCGGGTCGGGGTCGTCGCCGAGGATCAGCCGGGCCACGTGCTCCCCCCAGGCGGGGGCGAGCTTGAAGCCGTGCCCGCTCGTGCCGGCGTCCACGAATACGTGCTCGGTCACCTGCCCCGTGACCGGCTGCCAGTCGGGACTCACGTCGTACAGGGAGGCCCAGCCGCCGATGAGCGCCGCACGCCGCCGCGCCGGGGAGCGCCGGGCGGCCGCGGCGGCCAGGTCCTTCAGCTCCCCCTCGCCCGCGGGCTCCGGGTCGCGCCCAGGGTCGGCGGGCAGGGCGGGGACGACGCCGCCGACGAGGTACTGGGTGCGCGGCTGGGGCGTGGAGTAGTAGCCGCCGGCGACGTCGATGAGCACGTGCGGCACGAGGCCCGCGGCGTCGGCCGGATCGTGCTCCAGCACCGCGACGACGTGCCGCTCGACGGTCAGCGGCAGGTCGGCGCCGAGGGGCCGCAGGAGCCCGGCGGTCCACGGCCCTGCGGCGACGAGCAGTCGTCCGGCCTCGTGGACGGTCCCGTCCTCTGTCGTCACCCTCACGCCGCGGACGCCCTCGTCCACCCGGACGACGGGGCGTTCGAGGTGGAGGTCCGCGCCGTGCGCGCGAGCGGCCCGGGCCAGGCCCAGGGTGGTGCTGTAGGGGTCGGCGTAGCCGGCGTCCCTCTCCCACACGCCCACCGCCACGCCGCCGAGGTCCAGGTGCGGCAGGCGGCCCGGCAGGTCACGCGCGGCGACCGCCTCGCTCGCGATCCCGGCCTCCGCGAGGCGGCGCGCCGTCCGCTCCGCCGCCTCCGTGTCGTCCGGGCCGTGCAGGTAGAAGGCGCCCGTACGGCGGAAGCCCGAGTCGCCGCCTCCCGTCCGATCGGCGAAGTCGGCCAGGAACGCGATGCCGTCCCTCGCGTTCTCGGCGAGGAAGGGGTCGGTGTAGTAGGCCCGGCAGATGCCGCCGGAACGGCCCGTCGGCCCGGCGGCCGGGGACCGCCGCTCGAACACGGCCGTCGCGACCCCGCGCCGGGCGAGGTGGAAGGCCGCGCTCACCCCGTGCACGCCGGCTCCGATGATTCCCACGTCGTACGGCACGGGCCGCCTCCTCGTCCATCTCCTCCAACACGTATAACCTACATAGAAGATAGGGAATAGGCCATCGGTCCGGCGTGTGAGATCCGTTGCGGGGAGGAACTTCTCGGGGAGGAACTTCTCGGGGAACGCCTGAGGGCCGCCTGCTGATCGGAGACGGCCCTCGGACGGCTTGTGGACCTTCTGGGACGTTGCTCGAAACGCGTTGACGTGCTCGAACAGCTCACAGAGGCCCTCGATCGGGCAAGGTCTGCCCAAGCTGCCGACACCGACCCCTCCTTATGCGGTAAGTAACCGATTTCCTGGTTGAAGGCCGCTTGTTTATCCATGACAATAGCCACCCATGATACGCTGGCATTATGCACCAATGGACATGGCAACAAACATTGTCACGACGTTTGGAGAAGAATTATCTTACGCACCTCGCACCGCAGGCGGTGCAAGTGGTGAGCGGAGTTTGCGGTGTTCAGGCCCAAGCGATTCCGGCGGCCGAGCTTGGCGTAGGAATCAGAACCGCCCTCACTCGCGCCGACCTACAAGAACTGATTAATGGTAGGCAATTAACGCGCACCTGTGCCATGCGTGGCACCGCTTACTTGCTTACGGCAGACGAACTACCACTCTATATGGCCGCCATGCGCCATGTGTATGGCGGGAAAGACGCGTGGTTCACACGGTTCGACCTTACCCGAAAACAGGCTGGTCGACTGTTCGCCGCCACCCGTGAGATTTTGGATGGGCAAACACTTGAGCGCTCGGAACTGATTACGGCACTGAAACAACAGGTTGGCGACTGGGTGTTCACCGTATTCGACGAAACATTGGCTTTCTTTGTAGTGGCCGCGGCATATGCCGGTGTTCTAGCTTACGGCCCGGCGCGGGGCAGTAAGGCCACTTTCATGTTGCCTCAAACCACAACAAGCCCCTGGTTTGGAATTCCGGAAGAAGAAGCGGCAACAGAGCTGACGCGGCGATATTTTGCCACCTACGGCCCAGCGACCCACGCCGATTTAGCGCGGTGGCTGGGCATAAAATCGGCCGAAGCGGGCGAACTCATTGCCAATCTTAAAGGTGAGTTACAAGCAGTTGGCGTAGAAGACAGAGAAGCCTGGTTGCCGTACAACGCAGAAGAGCCCTCTGCACATGACAGGACACACTGCATAAGGCTGCTCCCACAATACGACAGCTATATTTTGGGCGCGGGGCCGCTGGAGCGTATCGTGCCGCCAGAGGCCAAGGAGTTTATTCGCCGGCACAAAGGAGGGCGGTACGAAGGCGCGGCCGGAGTACAGGTGCTACTGGTTGACGGCCTGTTTGCGGGTGTCTGGGAACGCCGACAGACAAGCAAAGGACTCGATGTTACCGTAAAACCACTACACGTGCTGACGTTCATCCAGCAGAACACGCTCGAGGATGAAGCCACACGCGTCGCCCATTTTTATGGAAGTCAAGCAGTGTTAAAGGTTGATAAGTAACGCTTGCGCTCGCTGTTGCGGTCGCGCCGAGTACGACCCGCGATTTTTCCTGCTCCCCGCCCTGCCAGCGCACATTGACGACGCCGAATCTCTGGCCGGATGAGTCCCGCTCATCGTCCGAGCGCCCCGCCCGCGTGCGGCGCGGACACACAGACTGGGTGCGTGCGCGGCCGAGCCCGCGTGATTGGGCTGATGAGCCTGACGCACCAGAAAGCCAAGAGCCGCCTCCCTGGCGGAAGGCGGCTCTTGGGCTGGTGTGACCTCTGCAGACGGGCTCGTCCTCGCCCTGGAGGGCGAGGGTTCGAGTAAGGCTGCAATGGTGGAGCTATGGGGACTCGAACCCCAGACCCCCTCCATGCCATGGAGGTGCGCTACCAGCTGCGCTATAGCCCCGTGCGATGCCTGCAAGTGTATAGGAGTCCGCGCATTGGCGGTAACCGGACGCCGGGCATGTCACGCGCGGCACCACCGTGGACGCGGGGCGACCCACGACGCCGGCCCCGCCCGTCCGCCGCCCTCGCCGTACGGGCGGCCGGACGGAGATGGTGGCCGGGCCCCTCCCCCAGCCAGACGGAGGGGCCCGGCGTGCGTGGGCCGTCCGCCGCGGTCAGAACCCCTGGGCCAGGCGGTAGTAGGCCTGGTTCCAGCGCAGCTCCTTGGCGAACTGGCGCGAGGTGGTGTCGGCGTCGATGACCAGCAGCTCCACCCCGAGCATGTCGGCGAAGTCGGTGAGCTCCTCGGCCCCGACCGCCGCCGACAGCACGGTGTGGTGCGGGGCGCCGGCCGTGAGCCACGACTCTGCCGAGGTGCGCAGGTCAGGACGCGGCCGCCAGACGGCGCGGGCCACCGGGAGGCTCGGCAGCGGCTCGAGGGGGGCGACGACGTCGATCTCGTTGGCCACCAGGCGGAAGCGCTCCCCCATGTCGGCCAGGCCGACCACGACGGCGGCGCCGGGCCGGGCGTCGAACACGAGCCGCACCGGGTCCTCGCGGTTGCCGATGCCGAGCGGGTGGATCTCGCACGACGGCGTGCCCCCGGCGATGGTGGGGCAGACCTCCAGCATGTGCGCCCCGAGGATCAGCTCCTCGCCGGGCGTGAGGTGGTAGGTGTAGTCCTCCATGAACGAGGTGCCGCCGGGCAGCCCGGCCGACATCACCTTCAGCGTGCGCAGCAGCACCGAGGTCTTCCAGTCGCCCTCGCCGCCGAAGCCGTAGCCGTCGGCCATGAGCCGCTGGACGGCGAGGCCGGGAAGCTGCCGCAGCCCGCCGAGGTCCTCGAAGTTCGTGGTGAACGCCCGGAAGCCCCCGGCCTCCAGGAAGCCGCGCAGGCCGAGCTCGATCCGGGCCGCGTAGCGCAGGGAGTCGTGCCGCTCGCCGCCCGCCCGCAGCTCGGAGGCCACCTCGTAGAGGTCCTCGTACTCCTTGACCAGCGCGGACACGTCGGCGTCCGAGGCGGCGTCCACGGCCTCGACCAGGTCGTTCACGCCGTAGGTGTTGACCGACACGCCGAACCGCAACTGCGCCTCGACCTTGTCGCCCTCGGTCACCGCGACGTCGCGCATGTTGTCGCCGAACCGGGCCAGCCGCAGCGAGCCGACCTCGGCCCGCCCGGCCGCGGCCCGCGCCCAGGTCGCCACCCGCGCCGCGACCGCCGGGTCGCTGACGTGCCCGGCGACGGTCTTGCGGGCCACGCCGAGCCGCGACTGGACGTACCCGAACTCGCGGTCGCCGTGGGCGGCCTGGTTCAGGTTCATGAAGTCCATGTCGATCGTGTCCCAGGGCAGCTCCCTGTTGGCCTGGGTGTGCAGGTGCAGCAGCGGCTTACGCAGCGCGTCCAGCCCGGCGATCCACATCTTCGCCGGAGAGAACGTGTGCATCCACGCGATCAGGCCGCCGCACTCGTCGTCGGCGTTCGCCTCAAGGCAGAGCCGGCGGATGGCCGCCGCGTCGGTGAGGACCGGCTTCCACACCAGCTCGAAGGGCAGCGACGCGCCCAGCTCCTCGGCGATCCGCTGGGACTGCTCGGCCACCTGGCGCAGCGTGTCCTCGCCGTACAGGCCCTGGCTGCCGGTCAGGAACCATAGCTTCACCGGTGACTCCTCTGTCCGTAGACGTTCTGGTAGCGGTCGTACAGGCTGTCCACGTCGTCGCGCGCGATCGGCACCGGCTCACCGAGCTGGCGCGACACGTGCACGGTACGTGCCACGTCCTCGCACATCACGGCCGCCTTGACGGCCGCCTTCGGCGACTCCCCGATCGTGAACACTCCGTGGTTGCGCATGAGCACCGCCGGGGAGCGGTGCCCGGTCAGGGTCTCCACGATGCCCTTGCCGATGTCGTCGCCGCCGATCAGGGCGAACGGCCCGACCGGGATGTCGCCGCCGAACTCGTCGGCCATCGCGGTCAGCACGCAGGGGATCGCCTCGCCGCGGGCCGCCCACGCCGAGGCGTACGTGGAGTGGGTGTGCACCACGCCGTTCACCTCCGGCATGTGGCGGTACACGTAGGCGTGCGCGGCCGTGTCGCTGGAGGGCGCGAGAGACCCCTTGACGAGGTTGCCGTCCAGGTCGCACACGACGATCGACTCCGGGGTCAGGTCGTCGTAGGACACCCCGCTGGGCTTGATGACGAACAGGTCCTCCCCGGGCACCCGACCGGAGACGTTGCCCGCGGTCCACGCCACGAGGTTGTAGCGCACCAGCTCGGCATGGAGGCGGCAGACGGTCTCCCGCAACTCCTCGATCACACGCTCCTCCTTGTTCACGCGGTCGCCCCGTTCCTGATCGCCCGCAGCCGGTGCAGCACCTCGCCGTCGGCGAAGTGGTCGTGCAGCCGGCGGTACTCGGCGTACAGCCGGTCGTAGGCGTCGGCCCGCTCGGGATCCGGCGCGTAGGCGGCGGCCTCGCGCTTGCCCATGGCCGCGGCCGCCTCCGGGATGCCGGGGTACTCCCCGGCCGCGACGGCGGCGTGGATCGCCGACCCCAGGGCCGGTCCCTGGTCCGACCCGATCACCGACAGCGGGCGGCGCAGCACGTCGGAGTAGACCTGCATGAGGAAGGCGTTCTTGAGCAGGCCGCCGGCGACCACGAACTCCTCCACCGGCACTCCGGCCTTCTCGAACGTCTCCACGATCAGCCGGGCGCCGAACGCCGTGGCCTCGATCAGGGCGCGGTAGACGTCCTCGGGGCGGGTGGCGAGCGTCTGGCCGACGATCACACCGGACAGGTTGTGGTCGACCAGGACCGACCGGTTGCCGCCCTGCCAGTCGAGCGCGACCAGCCCGTGTCCGCCGACAGGCTGGGCCTCGGCCAGCCGCGTCAGGTACTCGTGCAGGCCGAGGCCAAGCTCCGCGGCCCGCTCGGCGTACGAGGCGGGGACCGAGGTCTCGACGAACCAGGCGAAGATGTCGCCGACGGCCGACTGCCCGGCCTCGTAGCCCCACAGGCCGGGGACGATGCCGTCGCGGACCACGCCGCACATCCCCGGCACCTCGGCGAGGTGGTCGGAGTTCATGACGTGGCAGGTGGAGGTGCCCATGATGGCGACCATCTGGCCCGGCCGCACGGCGTCGGCCGCGGCGAGCGTCACGTGCGCGTCGACGTTGCCGACCGCCACGGCGACGCCCTCGGGCAGCCCGGTCCACTCGGCGGCCTGCGCGGTCAGGCGACCGGCGAGGCCGCCCAGCGGCGCGAGTTCCCGGCCGAGCTTGCCGGTGAACCCGGCGAAGGCGGGATTGAGCGTGGCCAGGAAGTCGTCCGAGGGGTAGCCCCCGTCCTGGTAGATGGCCTTGTAGCCGGCGGTGCAGACGTTGCGCGTCTCCACGCCGCACAGCTGCCAGATGATCCAGTCGGCCGCCTCGATCCAGCGGTCGGCCCGTTCGTAGACCTCCGGGTCCTCCTCCAGGACCTGCAGCCCCTTGGCGAAGGCCCACTCCGAGGAGATCTTCCCGCCGTACCGGGCCAGCCAGGGCTCGCCCCGCTCGGCCGCCAGCGCGTTGATGCGGTCGGCGTGCCGCTGGGCCGCGTGATGCTTCCACAGCTTCGGCCAGGCGTGCGGGCGGTCGGGGAGGGTCTCGGACAGCGGCGTCCCGTCGGCCGCGGCCGGCAGGATCGTGCAGGCCGTGAAGTCGGTCCCGATGCCGACCACCTGCGCGGCGGGCACCTGCGCCGCCGCAAGCGCCTTGGGCACCGCGTGCCGCAGCACGTCGACCCAGTCCTGCGGCGACTGGAGCGCCCAGTCGGGGCCGAGGCGCACGCCCGACCCGGGGAGCGCGTCCTCGATCACCCCGTGGGCGTACTCGTGGACCGCCGCGCCGAGCTCCGCGCCGTCGCTCACGCGCACCACCACGGCCCGGCCCGACAGCGTGCCGAAGTCGACGCCGACGACGTAGCGCTCGCTGTTAGCGTTCACACTGCACTCCAGGGGTCTTGGGGGACATGGGCATCATCTTTTCCGGCCGGGGACCGCCTGCCGCCTTGCCCGGCGGTCAGGAAGACGGTCCCCTTCGATGTCGCACCCGGTCACCGTGAGGCACCCGTCCTGCGCTTGGTCCACACGTCGAACGCCACGGCGGCGAGCAGGACGATGCCCTTGACGAGCATGACGCGCTCACTCGGCGAGCCGATCAGCGACATGCCGTTGTTGATGACCGCCATGATCAGACCACCGGTGATCGCGCCGACCACCTTGCCGACACCGCCCTGCACGGCCGCGCCGCCGATGAAGGCCGCCGCGATCGCGTCGAGCTCGAAGCTGTTGCCCGCGGTGGGACCCGCCTGGTTGAGCCGGCCGGCGAAGATGACGCCGGCGATGGCCGACAGCACGCCCATGTTGACGAAGATCCAGAAGACGACCGACTTGACCTTCACGCCGGACATCACGGCCGCCTGCAGGTTGCCGCCGATCGCGTAGATCTGCCGGCCGAAGACCGTGCGGTTGGCCATGAGGGAGTACGCCAGCACGAGCACCGCCAGCAGCACCAGCACCCACGGCAGGTTCTTGAAGCGGGCCAGCTGCACGACCACGAAGAGGATCAGCGCGGCCCCTGCCGCCATCTTCAGCACGAACAGCGCGACGGGCTCGACCGCCTGGCCGTAACCCTTGCGGGCGCCCCGGGTGCGCCACTGCGCGAGGACCATGCCGGCGATCGCGATGATGCCGATCAGCAGGCTGAACAGGTCGGCGCCGCCGAGCGGGCCGAGGCCGATGTTGCCGAGGTAGCCGTCGGTGAAGCCGTTGGCGAGCGTGCGGACCTGGTCGGGGAACGGCCCGATGCCCTGGTTGCCGAGCACCGTCAGGGTCAGCGCCCGGAACAGCAGCATGCCGGCCAGCGTCACGATGAACGCGGGGATGCCGAAGTACGCGATCCAGTAGCCCTGCCACGCCCCGATCACGCCGCCGGCGATGATCGTGATGAGCAGCGCCAACGGCCATGCCACGCCCATGTTCACCATGAGCACGGCGGCCAGCGCCCCGGTGACCGCCACCACCGAGCCGACCGACAGGTCGATGTGCCCGGCGATGATGATCAAGATCATCCCGATCGCGAGGATCAGGACGTAGGAGTTCTGAACGATGATGTTGGAGATGTTCTGCGGCTGGAGGAGCGCGCCGTCGGTCAGCACCGAGAACAGCACGATGATCAGCGCGAACGCGATGTAGATGCCACTGGAGCGCAGGTTGACCGACAGGCCGCCGAGCGACACCCGTCCCGGCTGCCGCGGCGCTCCCCCGTCGCCCGTGGCGCCGACCGCGACGTCGGCGGGCGTGATGCTGCTCATTTCGAGCTACTCCTGTCCCTTGGTCATGAGATACATGAGGCGTTCCTGCGTGGCCTCCCCGCGCGGCACCTCGCCCGTGATCCGTCCCTCCGACAGCGTGTAGATGCGGTCGCACAGGCCCAGCAGCTCGGGCAGCTCAGAAGAGATCACCAGCACGGCCTTGCCCTGGTCGGCCAGGCGGTTGATGATCGTGTAGATCTCGTACTTGGCGCCGACGTCGATGCCCCGGGTGGGCTCGTCGAGGATGAGCACGTCCGGCTCGGTCAGGATCCACTTGGAGAGCACGACCTTCTGCTGGTTGCCGCCGCTCAGCTTGCCGACGACGCTGGTCACCCCGGGAGCCTTGATGTTCATGCTCTTGCGGAAGCCCTCGGCGACGCGGTACTCCTCGTTCTCGTTGACCCAGCCGCGCGAGGACAGGCCCTTCAGCCCGGCCGCGCTGATGTTGCGCTTGATGTCCTCGATGAGGTTGAGGCCGTACCGCTTGCGGTCCTCCGTGGCGTAGGCGACGCCGTGCCTGATCGCGTCCTGGACGTTGCGGATGTCGATCGGCTTGCCGTCCTTGAAGAGCCGGCCCGAGATGTTCACCCCGTACGTCCGGCCGAACACGCTCATCGCGAGCTCGGTGCGCCCGGCGCCCATCAGCCCCGCGAGGCCGACGATCTCGCCCCGGCGCAGCGTGAGCGAGGCGCCGTCGACCACCTTGCGGCCGGGCTGGCTGGGGCTGTGGACCGTCCAGTCCTCGATGCGGAACGCCTCCTCCCCGATGTCGGCCTCGTGGGGCGGGAAGCGGTTGTCGAGCGCGCGGCCGACCATGCCCGAGATGATACGGTCCTCGGTCACGTGATCGTCAGCCATGTCCAGCGTCTCGATCGTGCGCCCGTCGCGGATGATCGTGACGGAGTCGGCGATGGCGATCACCTCGTTGAGCTTGTGCGAGATGATCACACAGGTGATGCCCTCGTCGCGCAGCCCGCGCAGCAGGTCGAGCAGGTGGGCCGAGTCGTCGTCGTTGAGCGCCGCGGTCGGCTCGTCGAGGATGAGGAGCTTCACCTCCTTCGACAGCGCCTTGGCGATCTCCACGAGCTGCTGCTTGCCGACGCCGATGTCCGCGATGGGCGTGGTCGGGTTCTCACGCAGGCCGACCCGCTTCATCAGCTCGCCGGCCTCGTAGTTGGTGCGGTTCCAGTCGATGACGCCGCGTCTGGCGCGCTCGTTGCCGAGGAAGATGTTCTCGGCGATCGACAGCTGAGGGCTGAGCGCCAGCTCCTGGTGGATGATGACGATGCCGGCGTGCTCACTGTCGCGGATGCCGCCGAACTCGCAGCGCTTGCCCTCGAAGGTGATCTCGCCCTCGTAATCGCCGTGCGGGTAGACCCCGGACAGCACCTTCATCAGCGTCGACTTGCCGGCGCCGTTCTCGCCGCAGATCGCGTGGATCTCACCCCGCCGTACGGAGAGGTTGACGTCCTGCAGCGCCTTCACGCCGGGGAACGTCTTGGTGATCCCGCTCATCCGCAAGATGTGCTCGGTCATGTGCCCCTCGCTCAGGGAGGGGCCCGGGGACGAGTCCCCGGGCCCGGATCCCTACTTGAGCTGGTCCTCGGTGTAGTAGCCGCTGCCGACGATGACGTCCTTGTAGTTGTCCTTGTCGACGACCACCGGGTCGAGCAGGTACGACGGGACGACCTTGTTGCCGTTGTCGTAGTCCTTCTCGTTGTTCACCTCGGGCTTCTGACCCTTCAGCACCGCGTCCGCCATCTTCACGGTCTGCTCCGCGAGCTTGCGGGTGTCCTTGAAGATGGTCGAGTACTGCTCACCCGCGATGATCGACTTCACCGACGCGAGCTCGGCGTCCTGGCCGGTCACGATCGGGTAGGGCTGGCCGCTGGTGCCGTAGCCGGAGCTCTTGAGCGCCGACAGGATGCCGATGGACAGGCCGTCGTACGGGGAGAGCACGCCGTCGACCTTGGCGCCGCCGCTGTAGGTCTTGGTGAGGATGTCCTCCATGCGCTTCTGCGCGGTGGCCGGGTCCCACCGGAGGATGGCGGCCTGCTTGAAGTCGGTCTGGCCGCTCTTGACCTTCAGCGTGCCGTCGTCGATCTTCGGCTTGAGCACCGACATGGCGCCGTTGAAGAAGAACGTCGCGTTGTTGTCGTCGGGCGAACCGGCGAACAGCTCGACGTTGAACGGGCCCTTCTTGCCGCTGTCGACGCCGAGGCCCTTCAGCAGCGAGGTCGCCTGCTGCACGCCGACCTTGAAGTTGTCGAACGTGGCGTAGTAGTCGACGTTCGGGCTGTTGCGGATGAGCCGGTCGTAGGCGATGACCGGGATCTTGTTGTCCGCGGCCTCCTGCAGCTGCGAGGTGATCGCCGTGCCGTCGATCGAGGCGATGATCAGGAGCTTGGCGCCCTTGGTGATCTGGTTCTCGATCTGGTTGGCCTGGGTCGGGATGTCGTTCTCCGCGTACTGGAGGTCGACCTTGTAGCCCAGCTGCTCGAGCTGCTTCTTCAGGTTGTCGCCGTCGTGGATCCAGCGCTCCGACGACTTGGTGGGCATGGTGACACCGATCAGGGCGCCGGCGGTGCCGCCGCCGGAGGAGCCGGCGGTGGCCTGGGTGTCGACCGTCTTCTGGCTGGAGCCGCAGGCCGTCATGGTCGCGGCGAGCGCGATGGCGGACACCACGCCCCCGATCCGTCCCAACCTCATGTGTATCTCCTTGCGATGGGGGTCGCGGCAGAGCTGGGTGCGGCTACTGCCGATATAAGGGGTGATTTTGAAGAAAGGTTACAAACAGGGACAAAGTTCGCTGTCGTGCATTGTTATCGCTAACAACACGGATGTCAACGGGTGGGGGCAACGTTCCGGAAACGTTGCGGTAACCGCCCGCAGGTCAGGATCTCATCGCCGCGAGCGGGCGGAGAACAGGCGCTGGAGGAGGATGAAGACGAACAGTAACAATCCGATGAAGATTCGCGTCCACCACGAGCTGAGCGTCCCCTCGAAGCTGATGATCGTCTGAATCAGGCCCAGCACGAGCACGCCGAGCACCGTGCCGAGCAGGAACCCACTGCCTCCGGTCAGCAGCGTGCCGCCGATGACGACCGCCGCGATGGCGTCCAGCTCCATGCCGACGGCGTGCAGGCCGTACCCCGACAGCATGTAGAAGGACAGCAGCAGGCCGCCGAGAGCGGAGCAGAACCCGCTGATCGTATAGACCCCGATTTTCGTCCGGGCCACCGGGAGGCCCATGAGCAGCGCCGACTGCTCGCTGCCGCCGGTCGCGTAGACGTTGCGGCCGAAGCGCGTGTAGTGGAGCACGTACGCCGCCGCGATCACCACGACGACGGCGATCACCACACTCGGCGAGATCCACATGTCCCCGCCGAGGTCGATCCGCGTCTGGGCGAAGGCGGTGAACGTGGAGTTGTCGATGGGGATCGACTCGGTGTCGATCGTGAAGCACAGGCCGCGGGCCAGGAACATCCCGGCGAGCGTCACGATGAACGGCTGGATCTCGAAGTAGTGGATGATCGCGCCCATGCCGAGGCCCAGGACGGCCCCGATGAGCAGCACGATCAGCATCACCGGCCAGGGCGACCAGCCGTGTTTCAGCAGCGTCGCCGCGACCATGGTGGACAGCGCCACCACCGAGCCCACCGACAGGTCGATGCCGCCCGTGAGGATCACGAAGGTCATGCCGACGGCCACGACCAGCAGGAACGCGTTGTCGATGAAGACGTTGAGGATGATCTGCCCGGTCGCGAACCCCTCGTACCGGATGCCGCCCGCGGCGAACATGGCGAGGAACAGCCCGGCCGTGACCAGGACGGGGACGTACTTGCGCGGCACCCGGACGCGGCCCGGGACGGTCAGGGTGGTCATGCCGAGACCCTCACCTTCTCTTCCGCCACCGGAGGCGCGCCGGCGGGGCGGCGGCGCCGATGGAAGACCTTCGCGCGGAAGGCCGGGGACTGGAGCAGGCAGACGATGGTCACCACGAGCGCCTTGAACAGCAGCGTCGTCTGCGGCGGCACGCCGATCGAGTAGATCGTGGTGGTCAGCGTCTGGATGATGAGCGCGCCCAGCACCGTGCCGCCGAGCGAGAACCGGCCGCCCGACAGGGGCGTGCCGCCGATGACGACGGCCAGGATCGCGTCCAGCTCGATCCACAGGCCGGCGTTGTTCCCGTCGGCGCTGGAGACGTTCGAGCTGATCATCAGCCCGGCGATCCCCGCGCACAGGGCGCAGAACGTGTAGACGGTGATGATCACTGCCCGGGAGCCGATGCCGGCCAGCCGGCTCGCCTCCGCGTTGCCGCCGACCGACTCGATGAGCAGGCCGAGGGCGAGGCGCCGGGTGAGGAACGCGGTCAGCGCCAGCACCGCGATCACGATGATGATCCCGAACGGCACCGTGAGCCAGTAACCCCCGCCGATCAGCTTGTACGGCGAGCTGTTGATCGTGATGATCTGGCCCTGGGTGATGAGCTGGGCGAGGCCGCGCCCGGCGACCATGAGGATGAGCGTCGCGATGATCGGCTGGATCCCCACGCCCGCGACCAGCAGGCCGTTCCAGGCGCCGAGCACCAGTGAGAGCAGGAGCGCCACGCCCACGGCGCTCAGCACGCCGCCCACCGAGTTCTGGTTCCCGAGGTCGCTGATCTGCAGGCAGGCGAGGGCGCCGGAGATCGCGACGACCGAGCCCACCGACAGGTCGATCCCGCTCGTGGCGATGACCAGGGTCATGCCGAGCGACACCAGGATCAGCGGCGCGCCGAACCGGAAGATGTCGATCAGGCTGCCGTAGAGGTGGTCGTCCTTCATCTCGACGTGGAAGAAGTTGTCGGTGAACACCAGGTTGAGCAGGAGCAGCCCCACCAGGATCACGACGGGCCAGAACAGGCGGTGTCTGAGGAAGGGTCCGAGGAACGCGGTCATGACGCGGCTCCGCTCGCGATGGTCTCCGTCAGTGCGTCGGTGGTCAGCCGCTCGTCGTTGTCGATCTCGGCGACGAGCTTCCGGTCGCGCAGCACGCCGACCTTGTGGCTGAGCCGGAGCACCTCCTCCAGCTCGGCGGAGATGAACAGCACGGCCATCCCGCCGTCGGACAGCTCCGCCACGAGCCGCTGGATCTCCGCCTTGGCGCCCACGTCGATGCCCCGGGTCGGCTCGTCGAGGATGAGCAGGCGGGGCTCCAGGATGAGCCAGCGGGCCAGCATCACCTTCTGCTGGTTGCCGCCGCTGAGGTTGCGGACGAGCTGCTCGGGGTCGGCCGGGCGGATGTTCAGCGCGGACACGTACTTGCTCACCAGCTCGTCCTGCCGGCGCCGCGGGATGGGCCGGGTCCAGCCGCGGGCGGCCTGCAGGGCGAGGACGATGTTCTCCCGGACGGTGAGCTCGGGCACCAGCCCCTCCGCCCTCCGGTTCTCGGAGCAGAAGGCGACGTGATGCCGGATCGCCGCCCGCGGGGTGCGCAGGCCGACCTGCTCGCCGCCGATCCGCAGGGTGCCGGAGCCGGCGTGGTCGGCGCCGAACAGCAGCCGGGCGACCTCGGTGCGGCCGGAGCCGAGAAGGCCGGCCAGCCCCACGACCTCGCCCTCGTGGATGGTCAGCGTGAACGGCTCGATCGCGCCCGACCGGCCCAGACCGTCCGCCTCCACCAGCGCCGGGGTCTGCCGCGCCATGGGCTTGCCCTCGAGGCGTTCCAGGTCGGCGAGCTCGCGGCCGATCATCTTGCCGACCAGCTCCACCTGGCTCAGCTCGCTGGTGAGGTACTCCCCCACGAGCCGGCCGTTGCGCAGGATCGTCATGCGGTCGGCGATCTCGTAGATCTGGTCGAGGAAGTGCGAGACGAACAGGATCGCGATGCCCTGCTCCTTCAGCCGCCGCATCACCCGGAACAGCTGCGCCACCTCGCTCGCGTCGAGGCTGGAGGTCGGCTCGTCCAGGATCAGGACCTGGGCGTCGATGTCCACGGCCCGCGCGATGGCCACCATCTGCTGGACGGCCAGCGAGTACGACGACAGGGCCGCCGAGACGTCGATGTCGATCTCGAGGCGCGAAAGCAGCTCGGCCGCCCGGCGTCGCATCTCCTTCCATTGGATGCGCCCGAGGCGGCGCGGCTCACGGCCGATGAAGATGTTCTCCGCGACCGACAGGTTCGCGCAGAGGTTGACCTCCTGGTACACCGTGCTGATGCCGGCGTGCTGGGCGGCGAGCGGGCTGGAGAAGGCCACCCGGGCGCCCCTCAGCTCGATCTCGCCGGCGTCGATGTCGTACACGCCGGTCAGCACCTTGATCAGGGTGGACTTGCCGGCGCCGTTCTCACCCATGAGCGCGTGGACCTCGCCGGGAAGCAGGCGGAAGTCGACGCCGTCCAGCGCCTTGACGCCGGGGAACTGTTTCCCGATCCCCCTCATCTGAAGGATCGGCGCGGGTTCGGCCATACGGCGCCCCCTCCTCGTCGAGCCGGCGGGCCGCCCCCCGGTGGGAGGGCGGCCCGGTCGGGGATCAGTACTTACGGCTGGGCAGCGCCTGCTTCGCCTGGTCCTGCGTGAACGTGGTCTCCTGCGTCACGACGCGGGCCGGGACCTGCTCGCCCTTCACGACCTTCTTGGCCAGGTCCATCAGCTGGGGGCCAAGCAGCGGGCTGCACTCGACGATGTAGTTGATCTTCCCGTCGGCCAGCGCCTGCATGCCGTCGTGCACCGCGTCGACCGAGATGATCTTGATGTCCTTGCCGGGCACCTTGCCCGCGCCCTCGATCGCCTCGATGGCGCCGAGCGCCATGTCGTCGTTGTGCGAGTACAGGACGTCGATCTTCGGGTTCGACTTGAGGAAGGCCTCCATGACCTGCTTGCCCTCGGCCCGGGTGAAGTTGCCCGACTGCGAGGCGATGATCTTGAACTTGGGATCGGCCGAGATCACCTGCTGGAAGCCCGTCTTGCGGTCGTTGGCGGGAGCGGATCCGGTCGTGCCCTCGAGCTGGACGATGTTGACCGGGTCCTTGCTGTCCTTGTACTGGTCGACCAGCCACTGGCCGGCCTTCTTGCCCTCCTCGATGAAGTCGGAGCCGAGGAAGGTCCGGTAGAGGCTGGTGTCCTTGGAGTCCACGGCCCGGTCGGTCAGGATGACCGGGATCTTGGCGCTCTTGGCCTCCTGCAGGACCGTGTCCCAGCCCGACTCGACGACCGGGGAGAAGGCGATGACGTCGACCTTCTGCTGGATGTAGGACCGGATCGCCTTGATCTGGTTCTCCTGCTTCTGCTGCGCGTCGGAGAACTTCAGGTCGATGCCGGCCGCCTTGGCGGACTCCTGCACCGACTTGGTGTTGGCGGTGCGCCAGCCGCTCTCCGCGCCGACCTGGGAGAAGCCCATGACGATCTTGCCGTCGCCCGAGCCGCCCGAACCGCCCGAACCGCTGCCGCATCCGGCCATGGCGAACGCCGTGACGCCGGCCAGAACCAGCGCCGAGAACCTCTTCAACACGGGGGGTGTTCCTTTCTGGATGTTAACGCTAACACGGCCGGAGCCGCGTCAACCTTCATGACTTCCGCAGGCGGCTAGCGCGCGTGCGCCGTACTGGCCCTGGCGACGAACCGAGGGGGAACCACGTGGCGCTCGCGCTCGCACGGACCCTCCGCCTCGATCTGCCGCAGGAGCACGTCGATGCTGCGCCTGCCCACGGCCCCGAAGTCCTGCCTGATGGTGGTGAGAGGAGGGGAGAAGAACTCCGACTCCGGGATGTCGTCGAAACCCACGATGCTGATCTGCTCGGGGACCCTCACCCCTTCCTCCGCGAACGCCCTCAGCACGCCCAGCGCCATCTGGTCGTTGGCCACGAAGACCGCCGTGACCTCACTCGTCATCTCCGCCAGCCGCTTGCCCGCCCGATAGCCCGAACGGGGGCTCCAATCGCCGGCCAGCACGTCCGGCACCCGGTGGCCGGCGGCGGTCAGCGCCTCGCGCCAGCCCTGCACCCGGCCCTCGGCCTCCAGCCAGTCGGCCGGTCCGCTGATGTGCCAGACCGTCTCGTGCCCCAGGTCGAGCAGGTGCCGGGTCGCCAGGGCGGCGCCCTCCACCTGGTCGACGCTGACCACGGACACCTCGCCCGCCTGACCGCCCTCGACGGCGACGGCCGGCATGCCCGTCGGCATGTCCTCCAGCGCCTGCGCCGCCGACCGCTGCGGGGCCACCACGACGATGCCGTCCACGCCCTGGTCGGTCAGATAGTCGATCGCGTCGTGGACTCCGGCCCTGTCGATGGTCCGGAGGCTGACGATGCTGACGAAGTAGCCGGCCTCCCTGGCCGCCTGCTCGATGCCGTAGACGGTGCTGGCGGGGCCGTAAAGTGTGGTGTCGAAGCTGACGACGCCCAGCGTGCGGGAGTGCTTGGTGACCAGGGCCCGGGCGACGAGGTTGCGTCGGTAGCCGAGCTGGTCGATCGCGCGCAGCACCCGGGTCCGGGTCTCCGCGCGGACGTTCGGATGGTCGTTGAGCACCCGCGAGACCGTCTGGTGCGACACGCCCGCCACCTTGGCCACGTCCGCCATCACGGGCGGGCGGCGTTCCGGGCTGGGTCCCACCGGCTGCTCCTCTCTGTCGGCCTGGGAAGACTGTGAGCGTTAACACACCCTGTCGTCAAGGAGGCCGCCGGTTACGGTCCGGTCACACCGAAACCACCCGTTAACGTCGCGTCAACATGCCCCTACCGGGCCTGGAAGGTCCGGCCGGACACGGCGGGACACGGCGCGACACGGCGCGACACCACGGGACACAGCGCCCACCGGCGGGGAACGCCCGGGACGGTCAGGGGCGCGAGCCGGTGCTCCCCCGCACGACGAGCTCGGGCTCGACCAGCCGCCGGACCGGTCCCTCCGCCCCCGCGATCCGGTCGAGCAGCAGCCGGAAGGCGCGCCTGCCGACCTCGCCGAAGTTCTGCCGTACGGTCGTGAGCGGCGGCCACACGTACGCCGACTCCGGGACGTCGTCGAAGCCGACCACGCTGACGTCCTCCGGCACGCGCCGGCCCGCCTCGCGCAGCGCGCGCACCAGGCCCATCGCCATGTGATCGTTGCCGGCGAAGACCGCCGTCAGCTCCCTCTCGCCGGCCAGCCGTCTGCCGATCTCGTAGCCCGACTGGGCGCTCCAGTCGCCCGCCAGCGGCTCGGGCGCCTCCCGCCCCTCGGCCTCCAGCACCGAGCGCCACCCCGCGACCCGGCCGCTGGAGTCGATCCAGTTGTGCGGGCCCGCCAGGTGCCACACCGTCCGGTGCCCGAGGCTCAGGAGGTGACGGGTGGCGCGGACGGCGCCGGCGTGCTGGTCGACCGCGGCCACCGGAACCGGCAGGTCCTCGCCGCCGCCGACGTCGACCACGGGGAGGCCCGCCGGCAGGTGCCGCAGTCCCTCGGCGGCCGACTCGTGCGGCGCGACGACGATGACGCCGTCGACCGACTGCGAGCGCAGCCGGTCGACGCCCTCGGCGATGGACCTGCGGTTCAGCGACGGGAGGCTCGCGATGCTGACGAGGTAGTCGTTCTCCCTGGCGGCCTGCTCGATGCCGTAGACCGTCGAGGCCGGGCCGTACAGGGTGGTGTCGAAGCACACCACGCCGAGCACGCCCGAGCGGCCGGTCACCAGGACGCGGGCCGCCGAGTTGGGGTGGTAATCCAACTTTCGGACCGCCGCGAGGACCCGTTCCCTCGTCTCCGGCCGCACCTTCTCCGGCGTGTTCAGCACCCGGGAGACCGTCATCGCGGACACGCCCGCCAGCTCGGCGACGTCCTCCATGACCGCCGCCTTCGGGCGCTCCACGGGTCGGTCGCCGGACCCGGCCGTCGTCATCTCGTCCCCGCTCGTCTTCCGCTCAGATTTCCTGAGTATTTGCGGTAACAATATTCCCTTTTAGAGCAGGCGCCGCCACCGCCGCCCCAGCTCCGCGCGGGCCGGCCTTCTTCGGGCCGGTTCCGCGCGGGCCAGCTCGGCGCGAGCGAGGCAGGCGACCGCCGCCATGAGCGCGAGCCCGCCGCACACTTGCGCCGGTGAGACCCGCTCGCCGAGCAGCGCCACGCCGATGACCGCCGCCACCAGCGGTTCCAGCAGCGAGACCACCGCCGCCGTCGTCCCGGTGACCACGCGCAGGCCCGCGAAGAACAGGCCGTACGCCAGCGCGGTCGGCACGGCCGCGAGGTAGGCGAGCAGCAGCGCGGAGACCCCCGCGTCGGCCGCCGCCGGGAACAGCCCGGTCGCCGCCGCGAGCGGCAGCAGGCAGACCGCGCCGGCCGCGAACCCCCACGTCGCCGCGCCGCCGGCCGGCGAGCGCCGGTTCGCCAGCGTCACGACGGAGTAGGCGGCCGCCGACAGCAGCGCGTACCCCACTCCCGCCGGCGTGACCGCCGGCGACGGCGCCCCGGCACCGGTGTGCGCGCCGCCCGCGAGCAGGACGAGCCCGGCGAGGGCGAGTGCCAGGCAGGCGAGGGCCGTACGGCCCAGCGGCTCCCGCAGGACGACCCGCCCGCCGAGCGCCACGAGCACGGGCGTGGCCCCCATGGTGATCATCGTCGCGACCGCCACGCCGCTCTCGGCGATGGCGGCGAAGTAGGCGGCCTGGCACACCGCCATCGCCGGGCCGAGCACGAGGACGGCCCGGGTGGAGGGCCGTCCGCCGCGCCGGGCCGCGGAGCCCGCGCCCGATCGCCCGGCGAGGCGGCTCGCGCCCACCAGCAGCGCCGCGCCGCAGGCGAACCGCCAGAACGAGACCGCGACCGGGCTGAGGTGGCCGGTGCGGTGGAGCAGCGCCCCCGCGGCGCCCCCGGTGCCCCAGGCGACGGCCGCTATTGACAGGTAGACGAGACCCTGCCGTACGGGCAGGGCGGAAACACGCGTCATCGACGTCTCTCTCGGTGAGTGGCCTGCCGGATCCCGTACGCGGGCGGCAGCCATCGGCCGGGCCGCCCAGGCCCGGCTCACCAGGGGAGACCGCCCGCTAGCGGGCGGGGGGCGGAGAGATGATCAGACGCACGCGGGCACGCTACCGCGCCCGCCGCAGGCGTCGCACCACGTTTTTGGGGGTGCCGGGGCGCGAAGCCGGGAGGCGAAGGCTTACTCTTGCTTCGTGGCAGCCCGAGGCGAGGTCAGGTCGCCTCGGGCTGCCCACCTTCGCGCCCTGAGGCCGAACCACGTTCACGGCCCCCGCGCCACGCGCTCCCGGCCCCACCCTCGTCTCTGAGGCCGCACGGCGGTCCCGGCCGCACCCTCGCCTCTGAGGCCGAAGCGCCTTTCCCGGCCGGCTCCACGACGCCGTCGCGCCCCGGCGAGGACCGAAAAACCGATCGATCTCGGCGGGCGGCCGCCGCTACCGTGGGGGAATCCGGAACGACGCAGGGGCGCACCGGCATCGCCGGATCGCGTTCCCCGCATCGCGGTTCCGGCTTCCTTGGTGACCGCGAGGTCGAGGTTCGATTCCTCTCACCCGAACGGCTCCGGACGCCGCACCGGCGGCCTCAGGGCCCTGCGGGCCCCCGGCGTGCCGGGAGCGCCCCCGCCCTGACGCCGCGTGGCGTCCGGAGCCGTTCCCAGGATCGGAGGTGAGCAGTGGCTCATGTGACGGTGATGGAGTGGCAGCGCGTGCTCGCCTACGTGGACGGACGCTTCGACCGGGTCCTCGAGCCCGGGCGGCACCGGTACCGCGAGCGCAGGACGCGGCTGGTCACGGTGGACGTCAGGCCGAGCCTGCTCACGGTGTCCGGCCAGGAGGTCATCACGGCCGACGGCGTCACCGTGCGCGCCAGCCTGACCGCGCTGTGGCGGGTGGACGACCCGGTCGCCTACACGACCGGCGCCGAGCACCCCCAGGCCCTTCTCTACGCCGCGGTGCAGGACGCCCTCAGGGACCGGATGGCCGCGGTGACGCTCGACGACGCCCTCCAGGCGCGCGCCGCGCTCTCCGACGGGCTGGCCGAGGCCGTGCGAACCGCGGTCTCCGGGCTCGGGATCGTGGTGAACGAGGTGCGGGTGCGCGACCTCATGCTGCCGGGCGAGCTCCGCCGGGCGGCGATGGACGCGGTGGTCGCCCGCGAGAGGGGCAAGGCCGCGACTGGAGGAGGCGCGGGCGGAGGCGGCGGCGCTTCGCTCGCTCGCCAACACGGCCCGGCTCCTGGAGGAGCACCCGGCGCTGCTGCGCCTGCGCACCCTCCAGGTCGCCGCCGACCGGCAGACGACGCTCGTCCTCGACCCGCGCCACCTGCAGGAGTAGTCCTCCGTACGGCCTGTGCCGCCCCCGCGATGACGCAGGCCGTATTCGTAGGATGACTACACGAAGGAATGTAGCAGAAAGGAGCCCAGCGCCCCTTTCGGGGGAGCTGGGCTCCTGACAGTCCGGCGCTACGACTAGATGACCGGTCCGGGCGTGTCGCGCGGCGGCACCAGGCCGGTGCCGGGCGCGGGACCCGTGCCGGGCGCGGGCGGGATCGGACCGCTGCCGGGCGGCGGCAGCGGCGCGTCACGCGGGTAGTCGGGGTCGACCGGCTGCGGCGGCATCGGCTCGCCGATGTCGTACCCGGTGCCGGAGCCGTACCCGGCGCCAGAGCCCGTGGTGCTGCTCGTGCCGTCGGTGCCCTGCTGGTGCGGGCCGGGGACCTCTCCACGCCACGCACCGGTCTCGCCGCCGCGCGACTCGATGAAGGTCTTGAAACGCTCCAGGTCCCCGCGCACGCGCAGGCGCACGATCTGCAGCGCGTCGGCCGCCTTCTCCAGGAAGCCCTCCGGGTCGTACTCCATCTGCAGCGTCACGCGCGTGGTGGCGTCGTCGATGCGGTGGAAGGTCACCACGCCCGCCTGCCGCGGCGCGTCCAGCGACCGCCAGGCCACGCGCTCGTCCGGGTGCTGTTCGGTGATCTCCGCCTCGAACTCCCTGCGGACGCCGGCGATCTCGACCACCCAGTCGGTACGGGTGTCGCTGATCTGCTTGACCGACTCCACGCCCTCCATGAACTCCGGGAAGCTCTCGAACTGGGTCCACTGGTTGTACGCCGTACGGATCGGGACATTCACGTCGATGGACTGTTCGATCGAGCTCATGCCTCCTCCTTCTCTCGTGGTTGCGGAAGTTGCCCTGCCCCCTGTCAGGGGGCTAAACCACGAGACCGGCGGCCCGGACGGCGGCGACGCTCCGGGTCGCGTCAGCGCGAGCGGGAGCCGCGGCGGCGCCCCGCCCGTGCGGTACGGCGCCCCTGACGGGGGCCGGCGGCGGGGAGGCCGTCCGACCGGCGCCCCCGCTCGTCGGACGTGCGGTGGCGACCGGCGACCAGGTCCCGGATCCCGAGCGCCGGATGCCCGGCGACGGGGCCGGAGACGCCGTGGGAGGCGTGGCCGCCGCCTCCCGCGCCCTCCGCGTGATCGGCCGCGTGATCGGCCCCGTCCGCCGCCCGCTCCGCGGCCTCCGGGTCCGGACCCGCCGGCACGGCACGGCCCTCGTCCTCCAGCGTGCGCTCGCCTCCGGCGTACCAGCCGGTGACGAGCTGGACCGCGACCGCGGCGAACAGCAGGCCGAACGGCAGCGCCCACCCGCCGCTGACCTGGTGGAGGAGGCCGAAGGTGATCGGACCGGCGCCGGCGATGAGGTAGCCGGTGCTCTGACCGAAGGCGGACAGCGCGGCCGTGGCCGCGCCCGAACGGGTGCGCAGGGCCAGCATCGACAGCGCGAGCGGGAACGAGCCCATACCGACCGCGACCGCCATCGACGACGCCCACAGCGCGTGGCCGCTGAGCAGGCCGGCGAAGCCCACCGCGTACAGCACGACGAACGCGGCGACAAGCGGCCGCTGGTCGCGCAGGCGGGTCGCGAGCGGGGGCACGGCGAGCGAGATGGGGATGCCGAGACCGGTGAACACGGCGAGGATCACCGCGGCCTGACCGGAGGTGTACCCGTTGTCCCGCAGCAGCAGCGGCAGCCACCCGAACATGACGTACGCGATGAGCGACTGGGAGCCGAAGTATCCGGCCACGGCCCAGGCGAGCCTGCTGCGCAGGAGTGCGGCTCGCCCCGCACGCGCGTGGGTGCTGCGCCGCTCCGGCTCACTGCGCCGCGCGAGCGCAAGCCACGGAATGACGGCCACGGCGGCCAGCGCCGCCCACACCCCTAGTGCGACGTGCCAGTTGCCCCCCGCGGCCTGCTGGACCGGAACGGTCGCGGCGGCGGCGACCATCGTCCCGACCGCCAGCGCGGTCGAGTAGACGGTGGTCATGGCGCCGCCGCGCCGGGGGAAGTGCCTCTTGATGAGAGCGGGGATGACGACGTTGCCGACGGCGCCGCCCGCGAGCGCCACCGCGCTCGCGGCCAGGAACGGCACGGCGGAGTCCACGACCGCGCGGACCGCCTGCCCGGCGCCGAGCAGGACGATCGCGCCGAGGAGCAGGGCGTGCTCGCCGACGCGGCGCGACAGCGCGGGCGTCAGCGCGCCGAAGATCGCGAAGCAGAGCACGGGCAGGGTCGTGAGGAGCCCGGTCGCCGCGGCCGACATGCCGAGCCCGGCGCTGACCTCGTCCATGACGGTTCCCACGCTGGTCACCGCGGTCCGCAGGTTGAGCGCGGCCAGCGCGATGCCCACGGCGATGAACCACGCCATCGATCCGCCCGGTCTCCTGTGCGTCACGACGGCGCTCATGCCGGCACGACTCCTCTCATCGGGTCATCCTACATTTGGCAACTGTAGCAAATATCCCACAGCGTCCTTTTGTTCCCAGTGAGGGCGGTCCGGCGGTGAGCCGACTGCGAGGGTGCCGGCTAGTGCCGGCGGCGCAGGAGCCAGAAGAGGCCGACGACGGGCAGCACGAGGGGCACGAAGCCGTAGCCGCTGCCGTACCCGGACCACACGGTCGCCTGGGGGAACGCCTTGGCGTCGACGAGGCTGAGCGTGCCGACGACCAGCACCCCGGCCAGCTCCACCAGGCACGCGGCGACCGCGACGCGGCGGGCGCCCCGGGCGAGCGCGACGGTCAGCACGATGTAGACGACCGCGGCGACGGCCGACAGGAGGTACGCGAGCGGCGCCTCGCCGAACTTCGTCGCGATCTGCACGCCGGCCCGGGAGGTCGCGGCCAGCGCGAACACCCCGTACACGGCCACCAGCACGCGGCCCGGCCCCGACCGGATCGCCCGGTCCTCCCCGGTCATGCGCCCGCGTTCCAGATCTGCAGCAGCCTGCCGGTCATGACCGCGACCGTGAACGCGGCGACCGCGATGACCCCCGGACCCCAGCGCGTGCGCTCGGCCCGCCCCCACCACACCGCGGCGGGCGGGATCACGATCGTGCCGAGCAGGTAGCCGACGAAGGTGGCCTTCTCCCCCACGTGCCCGATCCGGGCCAGGGCGAGGGCCGCCTGCACCAGCAGCGCCACCTCCAGCGCCGCGAGCCCGGCCAGCAGCACCGTGCCCATCGGACGGTCCCGGATCGCGGTGATCACGGCGACGAGCGCCAGCAGCAGGCCGGCGCCGATCAGCCAGCCCGAGTACGCGCCGGTCATCGGACGCCGCGGATGGGGGACGTGGCCAGTGACATGGCCAGTAGGGTATCGGCCCGCCCGTCCCCCCTGTCACTCAGGCGGGGGGACGGGCGGGCCCGTGCTCAGGGCTTGCGGGTCTCGGCGAGCAGCAGGTCGACGGCGTCCTCGGGACGGCCGTTGACGGCGCGCGCGCCGCGCTGGCGGGACGCCGAGCTGCCCCGCCGCAGCGCCTCGTCGGCCAGCTCGGAGACCAGCTCCCAGTCGCCCAGCTCCTCCAGCGTGGGCCGCAGGTCGTCGAGCAGCCAGGTGATCAGCTGCGGCGCCGAGGACGGCCTGCTGGTGAGCGGCGACAGCAGGTCGCCCTCCAGCCCCGACCGCGCGGCCCGCCAGTTGGCGGCGCGCAGGAGCGCGGGGCGCTGCTCTCCGCGCGGCGGCTCACCGCGCTCGACGGCCTCGCTCTCCCTCGTGAACAGGGCGCGGAACAGCCCGGCGAGCAGGACGACGTCGTCCACGAGCGGGCAGGAGTCGCAGATCCGCATCTCGACCGTGGGCACGTGGGCGCTCAGCCGAATGTCGAAGTAGACCATGCCCTGGTCCTCGATGACGCCGGAGGCGACCAGGTCCTCGGCCGTGCGGTCGTACTGCGCGGCGTCGGCGAACGGCCCCAGCGACCCGGCCGTCGGCCACCGCTGCCAGGCGAGGGTGCGGCTGCTGGCGTACCCGGTGTCGTCGTTCTCCCAGTACGGCGAGCTGGCGCTCAGCGCGAGCAGCGGCGGCAGCCACGCCTCCGCGCGCTGCGCGGCGAGCACCGCGACGTCGCGGTCGTCGATCTCCACGTGCACCTGGGCGCCGCAGATGAGCTGCTCCTGGGCCAGGAACCGGTACTCGTCTGACAGGTAGCGGTACCGCTCCCCCGGAGAGATCGTGTACCCGTCGACTCCGGTCAGGGGAGTCGTCCCGGAGGCGATCACCCCCACGCCCAGCGGCTCCCCCGCCGACACCAGCGCGCCGCGGAGCCGTACGAGCTCGGCCCGGACGTCGCCCAGGTCCTCCAGGGGTGTGCTGTTGGTCTCCACCACGGACCGCTGCAGCTCGGCGGCGAACCCCTCCCCCGGCAGCCGGTCGAGCATGGCCTGGGCCAGCGGGGTGAGCCGCCGGCTCTCCAGGTCCACGACGAGGAACTCCTCTTCCACGCCGACAGGTCGTCTCTTCGTCATGGCCCGTCACTACCCACCGTGCACGGGTTAGGCCTGACCTGGCACGTCGCCGTTCCCCGCTCCGTGGGCGGCGGGTGCGGGATTTCCCGGACTATCCAGGAGAACCCGATGCGTGGGAGAAGACTCTTAGGGATCGGGGGCCCAGCCGAGACGACGATGGAGAAGGACCGACGATGCCGGTGAACCTGTCCAATACCAAACCGCTCGCGTGGGACGCGGCGAGCCTCGACGCCGACACCAAGGCGATGCTGGACAACCTCCAGCCGAACATCCTCCAGGCGCACGTCCGGGAGAGCCTGTCCCTGCTGCTGCTGAACTTCGGCGACGGCGCGGACGGCAGGCGCTTCCTCAAGGCGCTCGTCCCGCTCATGAAGTCGGCCAGGAAGCACCTCGACGAGGTGCGGGCCTTCAACAAGACAAAGGCCCCCGGCACGCCGTACGTCGGGGTGGGGATCAGCAGGCTCGGCTACCTCAAGCTCGGGCACGAGACCGCGAAGTTCGGCGACAACGCGTTCAAGTCGGGCCTCAAGCGGCGCAAGGACACGCTGAGCGACCCCCCGGTGAGCGCGTGGGAGCCGCAGTACCAGGGCGAGATCCACGCTGTCGTGCTGATCGGCGACGCCACCCCCGAGCCGGTCGCGGCCACCCGCAAGCGGGTCCTCGCGCTGTTGCCGAAGACCGCGAAGGTCCTGGGCGAGGAGACCGGCGCCGGCCTGCGGGACGACCAGGGGCGGGGCATCGAGCACTTCGGGTACGTCGACGGCCGCAGCCAGCCGCTCTTCCTGGCTGACCAGGTGGCCCAGGAGCCCGGCACCAACTGGAACCCGTTCTTCCCGCTGAGCCACGTCCTGGTCGCCGACCCCCTCGCGCCCCACCCCAGCCGGCACTTCGGCAGCTACCTGGTGCTGCGCAAGCTGGAGCAGAACGTGCGGGCGTTCCGGGAGGCCGAGGACTCCCTCGCCGACGCCCTGGGCCTGACCGGGGCCGACCGCCCGCGCGCCGGGGCCATGCTGGTCGGCCGGTTCCGCAACGGCACCCCGCTGCGGCTGCACGACCGGCCCAGCTCGGCCGGATTCCCCGTGCAGAACGACTTCAGCTACCGCGACGACCCCGGGTCCCGGTGCCCCGTCGGCGCGCACATCCGCAAGGCCAACCCGCGCGACTCCCGTGACGAGGGCCTCGAGCGCGTGCTCGGCGTGATGATGGCCCGGCGCGGCCAGACGTACGGCTCCCGGACCGACCGGCCGTGGGACGACGCCCCTCCGCAGACGCGCCCCACCGGCGGGGTGGGCCTGCTGTTCATGGCGTTCAACTCCAGCCTGCAGAGCCAGTTCGAGTTCACCCAGCAGAGCTGGGCCGACAACCCGGACTTCCCCGCCGGCGGCACCGGGCACGACCCGGTGATCGGCCAGGGCAAGCGCGACGTCAAGGTGCGCTTCCCCAAGCAGTGGGGCTCCTCGGCGCTCGGCGCTCCCCAGCACCAGGTGCCGCAGACCGTGACCATGAAGGGCGGGGAGTACTTCTTCATGCCGTCGCTCGCCTACCTGAAGAGCCTGGGCTGAGCGGGCGGCCCGTGAGCCGCGGGCGTACGGCCGGCCGCGCGACCCGGCCGTACGCCCGTGAACGCGAGATCACGGGCGGGACAGAACGGGTGGAGCTATGGGGACTCGAACCCCAGACCCCCTCCATGCCATGGAGGTGCGCTACCAGCTGCGCTATAGCCCCTTGCCACCGCTCCGGGTGTTCCCGGCGCGGCGCTCGGAGAGCATACAAGCACGCCCATCCGTTTACCTAATCGTCACCGGTCACAGCGGCCACTGAGGCTCAGCCGTCGGCCGTGACCGCCGGGCTGTCGTCGCTGCTGACCGGCTCCGGCAGGGTGCCCGCGTTGTGCTCCAGGAGACGCCAGCCCCGGCGTCCCTCCTCCAGCACCGACCACGAGCAGTTGCCGAGGCTGCCGAGGACCGACCACAGCTCCTGCGGCAGGCCCAGCAGCCGGGCGATGCCCAGACGGGTGGCGGCGCCGTGCGAGACGACCACCAGCAGGCCGTCGTCGTCGAGCCGGCCCGACCAGCGCGTCATCGCCTCGGCGACGCGGTCGGCGACGTCGGTCACGACCTCCCCGCCCGGGGCCTCCCACGCCTCGTACTCGACCGGCCACCCGGCCTTGATCTCCTCGCGGGTCAGGCCCTCCCAGGCGCCGCCGCCGCGCTCCCGCAGGTCCTTGTCGACGAAGACGTCAAGGCCGGTGAGCCGGGCGAGGGCCGAGGCGGTGTCGTGGGCGCGGCGCAGATCGGACGAGACGATCACGGTGGGCCGCAGGGACGCGAGCAGGGAGGCCGCCCGGGCCGCCTGGGCGACGCCCACCTCGTCGAGCCCGATGTCGGTGTGCCCCTGGAAGCGCTGCTCCACGTTCCAGAGCGTCTGCCCGTGGCGCAGGCAGACCATCCGGCGGCTCATCGCGCCGCCCCGTGGTCGTGCGTCACCGAGCCGCCCCGTGCCCGCGCTGGGCCGCGACCCGCTTGACGCTCTCCGGCAGCTCGATCGAGGGGCAGTCCTTCCACAGGCGCTCGAGCGCGTAGAAGACCCTGTCCTCCTCGTGCTGGACGTGGACGACGATGTCGAGGTAGTCGAGGAGCACCCAGCGCCCCTCCCGCTCGCCCTCGCGGCGCACCGGCTTCGCGTCGGCCTCGATGCGCAGGCGTTCCTCGATCTCGTCCACCACCGCCCGCACCTGGCGGTCGTTGGAGGCGGAGCAGAGCAGGAAGGCGTCGGTGATGACGAGCTGGTCGCTCACGTCGTAGGCGATGATGTCGTCGGCCAGCTTCTCGGCGGCCGCCTCGGCGGCGACTCTGACCAACTGGATCGCTCTCTCAGATGCTGTCACGATTCGGTTCTGTCCTCCGTTGTCGGGCTCTTCCAGGGTGCACAGTCATCGTGCGCCGTACAACCGACTTACGCGGTGACGACCCTATCGGGACACCCCCGTTATCGGGGGTATGCCCCGGATCAGGGATTCAACGTCCTCCGGGGCGCCCTGATTCCTGCGGGGACGGGGAGACGGGAGCCGCCGGGAGCAGGAGAAAGCCCCGCGAGGACGGTCCTCGTGGGGCGGTCGTGCTGCGGAATTGATCCGGCGCTGCAGCGGCTCACCGCTGCCGGTGCTGGCTCAGTGCTGCTGTTGCTGCTGCTGCTGTTGCTGCTGGCCTCCCGACCCCTGCTGTTGCTGCTGCTGTTGCTGCTGCTGGGAGCGGTGGTGCCGACCTCCCTGCTGTTGCTGCTGCTGTTGCTGCTGCTGGGATCGGTGGTGCCGGCCTCCCTGCTGCTGCTGTTGTTGCTGCTGCTGCTGTTGAGGCCGGTGGTGGTGACGGTGGTGCCTGTGGTGGCGTCGGTGGCCACAACAGGGCCGTCCGTGGTCGGTCGGCTGCGTGACGGTCAGCGCGTGCGCGGGCTGCGCCGGCATCGTGGCGGGCACGACGAGGGCCGACAGGGCCATCGCGCCCGCGGCGAGAGCTTCCTTGAGCATGGGATCACTCCGTACTGTGACGGTCGTGGCCCCGGCCGGACCGGGGCGTACGGAGCGCCGGATCAATATCCAGGGAGCGGGGGCCTCACGCGGCCCGGCTCCTGCTTCGCACGTTAACCGCCGGACCGCCGCCGGGTCGTCCATCCCCGCGCAAAGCCTGCCTGCCGCCTCCTGGGCAACTCCCCTCCCCGCACCCCCGCCGTTTACGTTCCCGCAGGTCAGGCCGATATCCACGGGTAAAGTCCCGGTGAGCCGTGGCCGTGGTCGGCACCGCGTGCCACTCTTGATCGCATGGCTCCCCCCAGCCGGCCCGCCGTGCCGCCGGCGCTGCGCCGCACGCTCGCCGCCGCGCTCGTCGGTCTCGCCCTCCCGCCGCTCGCGTGGGCGCTCACCGCGGCCGGGCTCGCCGTCCTCCCGTACGACCCCTCGGCCCGGTTCGGGCAGGGGGCGGTCATCCTCTTGGGGGCGGCGCCGTTCCTCCTCGTCACGGCCTGGCCGTCGCTGTGGGCCGTGCGCGTGCGGCCCGCCTGGCACGTCGCCCTTCCGGCCCCTCCGGCGGCGTTCCTGCTGTGGACCCTCCTCGACACCGTGGCCTGGCAACTCGTCCCGAACCGGCTGGTCGCCGTGTGCCTCGTCCTGGGACTGGCGTACGCGCTCACCGCCCTGTTCACGACGCCGGGCATGCTGTGGTGGGCCCAGCAGGTGCCGTTGATGGCCGTGGGCGGCCCTCCGCCTCTCGTGGCGCCGACCGCGCCTCCCCGCCGTCCTCTTGATCCCGGTATCCCCCTGATCGCGCCCGACCTGCCGGGGTACGTGGTCGAGCGGGTGGCGTCCCGGCCCGGTGAGCTGCGCTACGTCCTGCGCCCGGCGGCCCTCCACCGCGCCGCCACCCCTGGTGAGCGCTCCGCCTCCGCCGTCACGGTCGTCGTCCGGTCGCGCGTGGACCCGCCCGGCGAGGACGGCCCGTACGAGCAGGCGGGGCCGCGGACCTGGTCGCGGGCGGTGGACGGGGGCACGATCCACGTGGTCGACCGCGACGACGCGACGGTCGTCGTGAGAGCAGGATCCCGCGTCCCCGAGGCCGTCCTGCGCCGGGCGACCAGCACTCTCGCGCCCCGCCCGCCGTCCCATTTCACGCCGACGGCCCAGGACTGAGGGCTCCCCCGGTGAGGAGCCCGTCGCGGCGGGCCGGGCCGGGGAAGTCGCGCAGGGGGCGGAACGGGCCGAGCAGCAGGACGCCCACCGAGAGGATCGCGAGGCCCGCCGTCGCCACAAGCGTCTCCCGTACGCCGATCAGCTCGCCCAGCGTGCCGCCGAGCAGCCCGCCGAGGGGGATGGCGCCGTAGTTCAGGGCGGCGGTGCTCGCGGTGATCCGCCCGAACAGCCCGGCCGGGCTGTAGCGCTGGCGGAACGTCCCCGTGAGGATGTTCGAGGCCACGATCCCCATCCCCGCGCCGAACCCCCCGGCGGCGAACCACGCCAGGCCACCGCCGATCGGGCCGAGCAGCAGCATCGGCGCGGCGAACGCCTCGCACAGCAGGAAGCCGCGCGCCGTCCCGAACCGCCCGGCGATCCGGCCGGCCAGGGCGGCACCGGTGACTCCGCCCACGCCGGCCAGCGCCAGCACGACGCCGATGGCGCCCGGCCCGGCACCGGCGTCCCTGGCGAGGTACACCATCCGGACCGGCTGGTAGCCCATGAGCGAGATGTTCGACATCGCGCTGAAGACGGCGAGTGCGCGCAGGTAGCGGTCGTGCGCCACGAAGCGGAGCCCGTCCCGGATCTCCGCGGGCAGCCGCCGCCGCGCTCCGCGGGCGGGGCGCGGCTCCCGCGTCCGCACGCACAGCAGGCACACCGCGGAGACCACGAAGCTGGCCGCGTCCGCCAGCACCCCGCTCACCGCGCCGAACGCCTGGGCGAGGATCCCCGCCAGACCGGGACCGGCGACGCCGGCGGCGGACTCGCTTCCCTGGAGCCTGGTGTTGGCGTGCAACAGCCGTTCGGGCCCCACGAGAACCGGCAGGTACGCGCGGTAGGCGAGGGTGAAGAACACCTGCGCGACGCCGCCCGCCGCGGCCGCCACGATCAGGTGCGTCATCGTGAGCGTACCGGCCCAGGCCGCGATCGGCACGGTGGCGAACACCGCCGCCGCGCAGAGGTCGCAGGCCAGCATCAGCGGCCGTTTCTGCAGCCGGTCCACCCAGGCACCGGCGGGCAGGCCGACCAGGAGCCACGGCAGCCAGGCGGCCGCGGTCAGCAGCCCGGTGGCGAGGGTGCCGGCGTGCAGGGTCACCACGGCGACCAGCGGCAGCGACACGGCGGCCACGGAACCGCCGAGCAGGCTGATCGTCTCACCGGCCCACACCAGCCGGAAGTCCCTCGTCCAGCGCCGCCCGCCGCGCCCGGCCGCGGGGGGATCGGCGGTGGTCACGGCCGCCCCGGAACGGCCCGGACGGTCAGGAAGACGAGCTTCCGTTCCTGCCCGTCGTCGGGAACCTCCCGGTCGGCCAGCGAGGCCATGAGGGAGACGATCCGCTCCTCCAGTTCGGCGAGCTCGGCGACCGACAGGCGGGCCCAGTGGTCGGCGGTGAAGGCGGCCCGGCGCCACGGCTCGGGATGGTCCTCGCGTTCGGCGAACCACTGCCTGGCCAGCGCGGTCTGCCGCTCCAGGACCAGCGACTCGGCCGCCAGCGCGACGGGATCGTCCGGGAAGTCCGACGGCGACCAGTCGAGCCTGCCGGAGGTCCTGCGCCACCACCGTTCCCTGCGGTCCCGCGCGAGCTCCGGCACCTCCTCGACGAGATCGCTCGCGCCGAGGACTCTCAGATGGTGGCTGACCTTGCCGACGGCCTCCCCGGTCCGTTCGGCCAGGACCGACACCGTCGACGGGCCGTCCACCCGCAGGACGTCGAGCAGGCGGCGGCGGAGCGGGTGGGCCATCGCCGCGAGCACCTTGGAGTCGCGCACCTCGCGCGGGGAGTCGTCATGCACCCGTCGATGCTAGATACTCCGGGATTCTTGTACAAATACGTTTGTACTTATACGGAGAGTTCTCCGGTGAGGGTCCCGCGGGGGCCGGTCAGTCCTCAGGCTGCTGGTAGAGGCCGCGCTTGTTGATGTACTGCACGATGCCGTCCGGGACGAGGTACCAGATGGGCTCGCCGGCGGCCACCCGCTCCCGGCACTCGGACGACGAGATGGCCAGCGCCGGGATCTCGATCAGGCTGACCTTGCCCTCGGGCAGGCCCGGGTCCTGGAGGGTGTGCCCGGGCCTGGTGCAGCCCACGAAGTGGGCGATCGTGAACAGCTCGTCCGCGTCCCGCCAGCTCAGGATCTGGGCGAGCGCGTCGGCGCCCGTGATGAAGTAGAGGTCCACCTTCGGCCCGTACGTTGCGGCGATGTCCCTCAGCGTGTCGATCGTGTAGGTGGGACCGGGACGGTCGATGTCCACCCGGCTGACGGAGAAGCGCGGGTTGGACGCGGTCGCGATCACGGTCATGAGATAGCGGTCCTCTGAGGAGGACACGATCTGGTCGGCCTTCTGCCACGGCTGACCCGTCGGGACGAACACCACCTCGTCCAGGTCGAAGTGGTGCGCGACCTCGCTCGCGGCGACGAGATGGCCGTGATGGATGGGATCGAAGGTCCCGCCCATGATGCCCAGCCGCCTGGTCGCGGCCCCGTTTCTCATGGAACGGAGCATAAAGTGCACGCCCGGACAGGCCCGAAACCGGCCCCGGCTTGGTCACGTTTTCGCCTCGTACGGCACTCCCGCGCGCGTCCAGTCCGTGGGACATAGCATGCGGAGCATGACCACTCCCGATCGCAATCGCGTGCAGCTGCCCGGCATCAGCTCCCGAGCCTACGAACACCCCGCCGACCGGTCCGCGCTGGTCGCGATGCGTTCGCTCAGTGGGTTCGACTCGGTGCTCAAGCGCATGTCGGGGCTCTTCAGCGAGCGCCGGCTGCGGCTGATGTTCCTGGCCTCCGCGGTGCGCACGACCGACACCCAGTTCCGCGCGCTCTACGACATGGGCCGCGACAGCGCGTACATCCTCGACCTGCACCGGATCCCGGAGATCTACGTCCAGCAGGACCCGAAGGCGTACGCCATGGCGATCGGCTTCGACGAGCCGTTCATCATCGTCTCGACCGGGATCCTCGACCTGATGGACGAGGAGGAGCTGCGGTTCGTCATCGGCCACGAGACGGCCCACATCCTGTCCGGGCACGCCGTCTACGGCACCATGCTGGCGGTCCTCACCCGGCTCGCCACCCGCGTCGCGTGGATCCCGCTCGGGTACATCGGCCTGCGCGTGATCGTGGCCGCGCTGGAGGAGTGGCAGCGCAAGGCCGAGATGTCCGCCGACCGCGGCGGCCTGGTGGCCGGGCAGGACCCCGACGCCGCCCTGCGGGCCCTGATGAAGCTGGCCGGCGGCTCGCGGCTGCACGAGATGAACATCGAGGCCTTCCTCGACCAGGCCCGGGAGTACGACACGGCGGGCGACGTCCGCGACGGCCTGCTCAAGGTCCTCAACATGCTCGGCACCACGCACCCCTTCGCGGTCACCCGGGTGGCCGAGCTCGACCGGTGGCGGCGCAGCGGCGAGTACGAGCGCATCCTGGCGGGCGACTACCCGCGCCGTGCGGACGACGCCAACGCGAAGATCACCGACGAGGTCAAGGCGGCGGCCAACTCCTACCGCGAGTCGTGGGCGCAGTCGCAGGACCCGTTCATCGGCGTGCTCCGCGACGTCGCCGAGGGCGCGGTGAACGCCGGCGAGCGCATCTTCAACCGCTTCGCCCGCCGGGAGAACTGAGCGCCCCGTAGTTCGCGTCTCGCCCGTCCCGCGGCCCGCCCAGTGGCGGGCGCCGAGGCCCGTACCGCGCCAGATGAGAGGGCACGGCGCGCCAACCGCCCGGCGAGACGCGCGACGGCGTATCCGGCCGTCAGACGAACAGCGCGACGGCGTACCCACCCCGTCAGACGAACAGCGCGACGGCCTGCACGGCGGCGGCGCACAACGCGACGAAGCCGCCGAGGACGGCGAGCGCCCGCAGGCCCTCCCTGCGTAGGCCCGGCATGGCGGCTCCGGCCCGCTCGACCTCCCGTCCGAGGATGCCTCCGCTGACCACGCCGAAGGCGACCCCGGCGACCGTGACGGGCACCGCCTGGGTCCACCACTGCGGCTCCAGGCGCGTCCCGGCCGCCACCCACAGCGCGACGAAGCCGGCGGCGGCCGCCGGAAGGCCCGGCCACGCGACGGCGGAGACGAGCGAGCCGGCCAGCGCCACGGGGAACGTCAGCACCCGCAGGACCCCGCGGAACCGCCCGGGCCTGCGGTTGCGGACCAGCCAGTGGCTCGTCCACACGGCCCTCGTCACCACGCCGAAGGCCGCCGTGATCGCGAACGCGGTCAGCGGGTAGATCACCGCGACCACCACACAGGGGACGGCGATCACCGCGAGCACGAGCATGGCCGCGCTCCCGGTCGGGATGCCGATCGCGGTCTCGGCCGCGCCCTCCTCGGGCGGCGCCTCCACCGCGAGCGCCGACTCCGCCCGCCCGTCGCGGCCCGCCGCCCTGGGCCGGCGCCCGCCCGCGGGAGCCGCGGCGGGGCGGGAACGGGCGGCCCCGTCCGCGCCGCCGCGCTCGGCCCGGCCCTCCTGGCCCGTCCGCCGCTCGCCACGCCCGGGACCGTCGCGTGCGGGCCGTCGTTCGGGACGTCCCGCGTCGTCCGGACCGGGGCGCCGCTCGGGACGTCCCGCGTCGTCCCTGCCTGTCCGCCGCCCCGGACGTCTCTCGTCGTCCCGGCCGGGCCGCTCGGCGCCGTCCTGAGCGTCCCGCCGGTCCGCGGCGTCGGCGTCGCGGCGGGCCGCCCCGGCCTGACCGGACGGCGTAACCGTCTTGGCCGTCTTGGCCGGCTTGGCGGCCTCCTCGTCCGGCTCGGCCGCGACCGCCGACCGCTCGTCCGCGGCGCGCCGCCGGGACGCGGGCGTCTCGTAGGCGCGGGCGAGGCGCAGGAGGCGGTCGGCGAGGAGCGCGGCCGTCGGGCGGCGGTCCGGGTCGCGGTGCAGCGCGGCCCGGACGAGGGGCAGCAGGGCCGCCGGCACGCCCACCAGGTCGGCCTTGCCGTTCAGCACGGCGTACATCTGGGCCTCGGCCGTCCCCCTGCCGAAGGTGGGACGGCCGGTGGCGGCGAACGCCACGGTGGCCGCCCAGCCGTGGACGTCCGCGGGCGCCCCCACCTCCTCGTCCGCGTACAACTCGGGGGCGCAGTAGCCGGGGGTGCCGAGGAAGGTCCCGGTCATCGTGACCCGGGTGGCGTCGAGCACCTGGGCGATCCCGAAGTCGATCAGCACGGGCCCGTCGGAGGCCAGCAGCACGTTGGCCGGTTTGACGTCCCGGTGCACCACGCCGCCGGCGTGGATGATCGCGAGCGCGGTGGCGAGGCCCTGGGCGAGCGCGACGAGACCGCCGCGCGTCAGCGGCCCGCTCCGCCGTACGGCGTCGAGCAGCGTCTCGCCCTCGATGTACTCGATGACGAGGTACGGCCGGTCACCCGACAGGTCCGCGTCGAGCACCTGGGCGACGTACGGGCTCTCGACCCGCCGCAGGGCTCGGACCTCGCGTTCGAGCCGTAATCGGGCGTCCGGGTCGTTCTCGATGGGGTCGCGGAGCAGCTTCACCGCGACGTGATCGCCCCGGCGGTTGGCGGCGAGGTAGACCTCGCCCATGCCGCCCCGGCCCAGCCGCCGCAGCAGCGTGTACGGGCCGACCCGCCCCAGACGTCCAGCCATAGGAGCGCCAACCATAGCGGCCCGGGACGGCGGAGTCTCGGAGGCGCGCCGGGGTTGCGCACCGGTTTAAGCCGGTTGAAGCCTGCGCCAACCACCCCACGACACGCGACCGGCCAGGGCGGCCCGAGGCAGCCGCCGTCCGGACGCGGCGGTCAGACCCGGATGTGCCCGTCGCCGGTGTAGATCCACTTGGTGGAGGTCAGCTCCGGCAGCCCCATCGGCCCGCGGGCGTGCAGCTTCTGCGTCGAGATGCCGATCTCCGCCCCGAACCCGAACTCGCCGCCGTCCGTGAAGCGGGTCGAGGCGTTGACGGCCACCGCGGCCGAGTCCACGGTCGCCACGAACCGCCGCGCGGCCTGCTGGGAACGGGTGACGATGGCGTCCGTGTGGGCGGAGCCGTACCGCCTGATGTGCGACACGGCCTCGTCGAGCGAGTCGACGACGGCGGCGGCGATGTCGAGCGAGAGGAACTCGGCGCGGTAGTCGTCCTCGGTGACGGGCACCACGTCGGGGCTGTAGGCCCGGGTGCGCTCGTCCCCGTGGACGGTCACGCCCGCGTCCTTGAGCGCCGCCAGCGCCCGGGGCACGAACGCGTCGGCGATCCCGGCGTGCACGAGGAAGGTCTCGGCCGCGTTGCACACCGAGGGACGCTGCGCCTTGGCGTTGACGAGGATCGTGATCGCGGTGTCGATGTCCGCGTCCGCGTCGACGTAGACGTGGCAGTTGCCGACGCCGGTCTCGATCACGGGGACGGTCGACTCCTCCACGATGCTGTTGATCAGCGAGGCGCCGCCGCGCGGGATCAGCACGTCGACCAGGCCACGGGCGCGCATCAGGTGCTTGACCGACTCACGGCTGCGGCCCGGCACCAGCTGCACGGCGTCGGCGGGCACGTCGGTCCCGGCCAGGGCCTCCTGCAT
The DNA here is from genome assembly GCF_016863035.1 of Microbispora corallina. Taxonomy (GTDB): domain Bacteria; phylum Actinomycetota; class Actinomycetes; order Streptosporangiales; family Streptosporangiaceae; genus Microbispora; species Microbispora corallina. Next base: position 23,335 of record NZ_BOOC01000003.1, on the reverse strand, counting down.
GATCCGCACGAGCACGGTGTTCGAGGAGTAGGCGCTGGACGAGCCGCGCAGCAGCACGGCGTTGCCGCTCTTCAGGCACAGGGCGGCGGCGTCGACGGTCACGTTGGGCCGGCCCTCGTAGACGATGCCGATCACGCCGAGGGGCACCCGCACCTGGCGGAGCTCCAGGCCGTTCGGCAGCGTGCTCCCGCGCACGACCTCGCCGACCGGGTCGGGCAGGCCGGCCACGTGCCGCACGGCCTGGGCGATCTTGGCGACGCGGCCGGCGTCGAGCCGCAGCCGGTCGATCATGGCCTCCGACGTGCCGCCCTCCCGGGCCCGCTCGACGTCGTCGGCGTTGGCCGCGACGATCTCGCCGGTCGCCGCCTCCAGGGCGTCCGCGACCGCCAGCAGCGCCGCGTCCTTGGGCGCGCGCGGCAGCGGCGCGAGGGCCGTCGCGGCCTCCCTGGCCGCCCGCGCCACCTTCAGGAAGTCCTCTGCCTCAGACATTGCCTCGCGCTCCTGTCGTCAGTGCGTGTGCTCCAGTATGACGATGTCGTCCCGGTGGATGAGCTCCCGCTCGTACTCGGGGCCGAGCGTGCTCGCCAGCTCGCGGGTGGACCGCCCGAGCAGCTCGGGGATCTCCGCCGCGTCGTAGTTCACCAGCCCGCGGGCGACCGGGACGCCGCGCGGGCCGACGAGGTCGACCGGGTCGCCGGCGGCGAAGTCGCCCTCGACCTTCACGACGCCCGCCGGCAGCAGCGACTTGCGCCGCCCGACGACGGCCTCGACCGCCCCCTGGTCCAGGTGCAGCCGTCCCCGGCCGGTGGCCGCGTGGGCCAGCCAGAGCAGCCGGGTGCCGGGGTGGCGGCCGCCGGGCCGGAAGTAGGTGCCGACGTCGGCCCCGGCCAGCGCCTGCGCGGCGTGCGCCGCGGCGGTCAGCACGACCGGCACGCCGGCGCCGGTCGCGATGCGGGCCGCCTGCACCTTGGTGACCATGCCGCCGGTGCCGACGCGTCCCGAGGTGCCCAGCTCCACGCCCTCCAGGTCCTCCGGGCCGCGGACCTCCGCGATCCGCCGGGCGCCGTCCTTCCTGGGGTCGCCGTCGTAGAGGGCGTCCACGTCGGACAGCAGCACCATGGCGTCGGCGTGGGTCAGGTGGGCCACCAACGCGGCCAGCCGGTCGTTGTCGCCGAAGCGGATCTCGTCGGTGGCCACCGTGTCGTTCTCGTTGACCACGGGGACGATGCCGAGCTCCAGGAGCCGGGCGAGCGTCCGCTGGGCGTTGCGGTGGTGCGAGCGGCGCATCATGTCGTCGGCCGTCAGCAGGACCTGGCCGACGCGCAGGCTGTAGCGGGCGAAGGAGGAGGTGTAGCGGGCGACCAGCACACCCTGCCCGACCGAGGCCGCCGCCTGCTGGGTCGCCAGGTCCTTCGGCCGGGCGCGCAGCCCGAGCGGGCCGAGCCCGGCCGCGATGGCCCCGGACGACACGAGCACGATCTGGGTGCCCTCCCGCCGCCGGGCGGCGAGCACGTCGACGAGGGCGTCGACCCGGTCGACGTCGATCATGCCCTCGGGGGTCGTCAGGGAGGACGAGCCCACCTTGACGACCAGCCGCGCGGCCGCGCGGATGCGGTCCCTGCCTGACACGCCGCTCCCTGTCCCGCTCGTCCCCCGCCGGGCGTGCCGCCCGTACGGTGGGTTCCCGCCGATTATCTAGCCGAGGCGCCTGTCGGTGCCGCGGGGGCCCAGGGCCGCCGCCGCCGCGCCCTGCGACGGCTGCCAGTCGAAGACGTAGCCGCCCTGCATCGGGCCGATGACCACTTCGGCGCCCGGCAGCGCGCCGGCCCCGATCAGCGCCTCCTCGACCCCGAGCCGTTCGAGCCGGTCGGCCAGGTAGCCGACGGCCTCGTCGTTGGCGAAGTCGGTCTGGCGGATCCACCGCTCGGGCTTCTCGCCGGTGACCTGGAAGGTGTTCTCGGCGACCCGCCGCACCGCGAAGCCGGTCTCGCCGAGCTGCTTGGGCCGGATGACCAGCCGCGTCGGCTCCTCGACCGGCGCCTCGGCCCGGGCCCGGGCGACCATCTCCCCCATCGCGTACGTCAGGGGCCGCAGGCCCTCGTGGCTGGCCGCGGAGATCTCGAAGACCCGCAGGCCGCGCTCCTCCAGCAGGGGCGTGACGATGTCGGCGAGCTCCCGGCCGTCCGGGACGTCGACCTTGTTCAGCGCGACCAGCCGCGGCCGGTCCTGCAGCGACCCGTACGCCGCGAGCTCGGCCTCGATGACGTCGAAGTCGGTCAGCGGGTCGCGTCCCGGCTCCATCGTGGCGCAGTCGAGGACGTGCACGATCGTCGAGCAGCGCTCCACGTGGCGCAGGAACTCGTGGCCGAGGCCCCGGCCCTCGGAGGCGCCGGGGATGAGCCCGGGGACGTCGGCCACCGTGAAGACGGTCTCGCCCGCCGTCACCACACCGAGGTTGGGAATCAGCGTGGTGAACGGGTAGTCGGCGATCTTCGGACGGGCCGCCGAGAGGGCGGCGATCAGCGACGACTTGCCGGCGTTGGGGAAGCCCACGAGCGCGACGTCGGCGACGGTCTTCAGCTCCAGGACCACGTCGGCCTCGTCGCCCGGCTCGCCGAGCAGCGCGAACCCGGGGGCCTTGCGCCGGGAGTTGGCCAGCGCGGCGTTGCCGAGGCCGCCGAACCCGCCCTGGGACGCGACGTACCGGGTGCCCGCGCCGACCAGGTCGACCAGCACCTCGCCCGTCTCCGCGCTCCTGACCACGGTGCCGTTGGGGACCGGCAGGACGAGGTCCTCGCCGTTCGCGCCGTCCCTGTTGGAGCCCATGCCCTGCTTGCCGTTGCCGGCCCTGCGGTGGGGCCGGTGGTGGTAGTCGAGGAGGGTGGACGTGTTGGGGTCCACCTCCAGGATCACGTCACCGCCGCGGCCGCCGTTGCCGCCGTCCGGGCCGCCCAGGGGCTTGAACTTCTCCCGGTGGATGGAGGCGCAGCCGTTCCCCCCGTCTCCCGCCTTGATGTGCAGGACGACGTGGTCGACGAAGTCGGCCATCAGCCGCTCCCCCCTTTCTGAAAAAGCGAATGAGGCGGACCGAGTGCTCGATCCGCCTCATCCAGCTGCGTTTGTGGCGCTTGTGTTCCCGTGGGCGGATCTACTCCGCGAGCGGGATGATGCTCACCGCGCGGCGCCCGCGCTTGGTGCCGAACTGCACGTGGCCGGCGGCCAGCGCGAACAGGGTGTCGTCGCCGCCGCGGCCGACGTTGTCGCCCGGGTGGAAGTGCGTGCCGCGCTGCCGGACGATGATCTCGCCGGCGTTCACCAGCTGACCGCCGAAGCGCTTCACGCCGAGGCGCTGGGCGTTCGAGTCACGACCGTTCCGGGTGGACGAGGCGCCCTTCTTGTGTGCCATGGTTCACTCCCTTTCGGGGGTAAGCGGGGGTCGTCCCCCGGGAAATTACTGTCCGGGGTTGATGCCGGTGACCTTGACCTGGGTGTACCGCTGGCGGTGACCCTGGCGCTTCTTGTACCCGGTCTTGTTCTTGTACTTCAGAATGCGGATCTTGGGGCCCTTGGTCTCGCCGAGGATCTCGGCGGTCACCTGGAACCGGGCAAGCGTGGCGGCGTCGGTGGTGACATCGCCGTCGTTGACGACGAGCACCGCCGGCAGCGACACCGAGGAGCCAACCTCTCCGGCGACCTTGTCCACCTCGAGGACGTCCCCGACGGAGACCTTCTGCTGCCTGCCGCCGCAACGAACGATCGCGTACACCGCGGAACCCTTCTTCTGGCTAATGCTGAGATGCCGCGCCCCGCATCCAGTCAGCTGTCGATGAGACGACCGGCGATCCGGGCAGGCGCGCGAAGCCAGGCGCGCCGACTCGGGGCGCACCGGATGACAAGGGTACCGGATGTTCGGTACCGAGGTCGAACCGGCGGACCACCGGGTGACGATTTCAATCGGCACGTCCCCGGACCCCAGGCGGGATCCGGGGACGCGACCGTCAGTCGGCCGCCTTCCTCCGGGAACGGCGACGGCCACGGGAGTGGGACGCCGAGACCTCGTCCTCCTCGCCGTCGATGGCGTCGGTGACGCTCTCCCGGGAGCTTGCGGACGCTGCCGCCACCGAGCCCTCCGAGGCGGCCAGCTTGTCGGCCACGGCCTTCTCGACCGCCATCTTGCCCTGCGTGCCGCGCGGCTCGGGCTTGGCCTCGACCGGCTCGGTCGAGACGATGATGCCGCGGCCGTGGCAGCAGTCGCACGGCGTGGAGAACGCCTCCAGCAGGCCCTGGCCGACCCGCTTGCGGGTCATCTGCACCAGGCCCAGCGAGGTGACCTCGGCCACCTGGTGCTTGGTCCGGTCGCGGGCGAGGCATTCGAGCAGCCGACGCAGCACCAGGTCGCGGTTGCTCTCCAGCACCATGTCGATGAAGTCGATCACGATGATGCCGCCGATGTCCCGCAGCCGGAGCTGGCGGACGATCTCCTCGGCCGCCTCCAGGTTGTTGCGGGTGACGGTCTCCTCGAGGTTGCCGCCCTGGCCGGTGAACTTGCCGGTGTTGACGTCGACGACGGTCATCGCCTCGGTGCGGTCGATCACCAGCGAGCCGCCGGACGGCAGCCACACCTTCCGCTCCATCGCCTTGGCGATCTGCTCGTCGATCCGGTACGCGGCGAAGACGTCGGACGCCGGGTCCCACTTCTTCAGCCGGTCGGCCAGGTGCGGCGCGACGTACCGGACGTACTCGTCGACCGTCGTCCACGCCTCGTCGCCCTCGACGACCAGCTGGGTGAAGTCCTCGTTGAAGACGTCCCGGACCACCCGGACCGTGAGGTCGGGCTCGCCGGACAGCAGCTCAGGCGGGCTCGCCGACTTGGCCTTGCGCTGGATGTTCTCCCACTGCGCCGACAGACGGGCCACGTCGCGGCCGAGTTCCTCCTCCGAGGCGCCCTCGGCGGCGGTGCGCACGATCACGCCCGCGTTCTCCGGCATGACCTTGCGGAGGATCTGCTTCAGCCGCGCCCGCTCCTTGTCGGGGAGCTTGCGGGAGATGCCCGTCATCGAGCCGTCGGGCACGTAGACGAGGTAGCGGCCGGGCAGGCTGACCTGCGAGGTCAGCCGGGCGCCCTTGTGGCCGATCGGGTCCTTGGTGACCTGGACGAGCACCGACTGGCCCGACTTGAGCGCCGCCTCGATCCGCTTGGGCTGGCCCTCAAGGCCGGCCGTGTCGAAGTTCACCTCGCCGGCGTACAGGACGGCGTTGCGGCCCTTGCCGATGTCGACGAACGCGGCCTCCATCGAGGGCAGCACGTTCTGCACCTTGCCGAGGTACACGTTGCCGACGTACGACTGGCTGGACTCGCGGTCGACGTAGTGCTCGACCAGGACGCCGTCCTCCAGCACCGCGATCTGGGTGCGGCCGCCGTGGCGGCGCACGACCATGACGCGCTCGACCGCCTCGCGGCGGGCCAGGAACTCCGACTCGGTGATGATCGGCGGGCGGCGCCTGCCCAGCTCGCGGCCTTCGCGGCGGCGCTGCTTCTTCGCCTCCAGCCGGGTCGAGCCCCGCACGCCCTGGACCTCGTCGACCGAGGTGGACCGGGTGGCACGGGGGGCCCGGATGCGGACCACCGTGTTCGGCGGGTCGTCCGGAGTGGTGTCGGCGTCGTCGCCCCCGCGGCGGCGACGGCGGCGACGACGGCGGGACCCGGTGGAGCCCCCCTCGTCGTCGGCCTCGCTCTCGCGGTCCTCCTCCTCGCCCTGCGCGGCCTGCGGCTCCTCGCCCTCCGCCTCGGACTCGGAGTCGTCGCCGTCCTCGGCGTCCCTGGTCCGGGAGCCCCGGCCGCGGCCGCCGCGACGACGGCGCCGCCGGCGCGTGCCGCCCTCGCCCTCGGACTCCTCCTCGCCCGTCTCGGCGGCCTCGTCGGCCTCCTCCGGCTCGGCCTGGTCGTCGGCCCGGTCCAGGCGGTCGGCCTGGGCGGCGGGCCGCGGCGCCGGGACGGCGAACGGGTCGGGGGCCTGGAACAGCGGCTGGAACACCGCCTGGGGCGCCTGGAAGGTCACCGACGGGACCTCGGCCTGCCGCGCGGACAGCCCGAACGGGTCGTTGACGAGGCTCGGCCGGCCCGCGAGCTCCTCGTCGTCCTCGTCGAGATCCGTGTCGAGGTCCTCGTCGAGGTCGTCGGCCAGATCCTCGTCGAGGTCCTCGGCCTCGGGCGTCCCGTCGTCGTCGAGCGGCTCCACGTCGAGGAGCTCGCCCTTCAGGGGCTCGAACGCCGAGGGCTCGGTGAGATCCTCCTCACCTGGCATGTTGAGCCGCAGCGCGGCGGCCACCTCGGCCTCGGCGGCGCTCATCGCCCTGGATCGTTCCGGCGCGACCTCGTCTTTCCTGCCGCGGGTGCGCCTGCGCCTGACCGGCGCCTGCTCCTCCGCCACGGGCTCCGGCTCGGGCGCCGGCTCCTCGATCCGCTTGCGCGTGCGCCGACGCCGTACGGGCTCCTCGGCGGGAGCGGTCTCAGCCGCGGCCGTCTCGCCCGGCTCCCCGGCGCCGCTCCCCGCGGTCTCCGGCTCGGCGGCGGACGCGCGACGGCGGGTGGCCCGCTTCGGCCGGGCCGGGGCCGCTTCGGGGGCGGCCTCGGCCGGAGCGGCGGAAGCCGGCTCCGTGGTCGCGGCCTCGCCGGCCGTACGCGTCTCGGCCGCCGCGGCCGGCACCGTGGTCACGGGCGGCGGCAGGTCGTCCGGCTCGGGCGGAGGCCCGGCCGGGCGGCTCGCCGCGCGGCGGCGCGGCGGCGTGGTCGCGCGGCCGGCCGGGACGCTCGTCCCGGCGGCGCTGTCGCTGCGTTCAGTTGTCGTGTCACCGTCAAGGCTCACAGCCCCGTCAGTGGGCTCGTTGTCGAGCATGCGGGCGCTCTCCCGTCAGCCTCCGGGCACGTCTCCGCGCCGCGCGAAGGCTCTCGTCTCTCGCGGTCCGCCGGGCCTCCTGTCGGTGCCGCGGCGGCAAGTCTTATCGGTCTCCACCGGCCCGATCGAGGTCGAACGGGTCGGCGGGCTCACCGGTCACGGCGTCGAGCGGCCCCTGCGCCAGCCTGGTCACCTCTGGGGGCGACGGCGGCGCGAAGCCGGCCACGAGACGCAGACCTGTGAGCACGTCGTCGGGCCGTACGGCAGGTGTTTCGTGCCGAACAACCATACGAAGTATGACACACGGCTGAACGGGCTTCTGACCTGCCGTTCTCCCCGAAGCCCCGGCGGCCTCGCCGATGCCGCCGTGCGCCGCCTCGTCCGTCAGGGCCAGCGCGTGCACGGCCTGCCGGGCGTCGAAGCGGCGCATCCCCTTCTTCGTCAGGCGTTCGACCTCGACGAGGTCGGCCGCCCAGAACTCCTTGACCGCCGCCTCGGCCTCGGCCGGGTCGGCCCCCGGAAGGCGCACCTCCCACACCGACGCCTCCAGCCGGTCGGCCAGCGTCCCGGATCGCGCCTCGACGACGTCGACCACGTCCAGGCCCGGCGGCAGCGAGGCGTCGAGGTCGGCCAGCACGCTCCGCGGATCGCACGGCCTGCTGACGCCGATCTCAAGGTATTCCGCCTCGCTCGCCACCCCGGTGGGGGCGGCGCCGGCATAGGAGATCTTGGGATGGGGGCTGAAGCCCGCGCTGTAGGCCACGGGCAGCCCGGCGCGCCGGACCGCCCGCTCCACGGCCCGCGAGATGTCGCGGTGGCTGGTGAAGCGCAGCCTCCCCCGCTTCGCGTAGCGCACGCGCAGGCGCTGCGCCACGGGCTCGGGCGCAGGCCCCTCGGGAACGGGTTTCTTCAGAGCCGTGGTCCTTCCGATCTCGTCGTCTTACAGGATAGGCCGGTCACCGGCGGGTCAGGTCAGAGGACGGTGAGGGGCAGCAGCCTCTTCCCGGTGGGGCCGATCTGGATCTCCGTCCCCATGGTCGGGCAGACGCCGCAGTCGTAGCAGGGCGTCCAGCGGCAGTCCTCGACCTCGCCAGCGTTCAGCGCGTCCTGCCAGTCCTGCCAGAGCCACTCGCGGTCGAGCCCGGCGTCGAGGTGGTCCCAGGGGAGCACCTCGTGCTCGTCGCGCTCGCGCGTGGTGTACCAGTCCACGTCGACCGGCTCCCCGGCCAGGGCGCTCTCGGCGGCGGCCATCCAGCGGTCGTAGGAGAAGTGCTCGCTCCAGCCGTCGAACCGCCCGCCGTCCTCCCAGACGGCCCGGATGACCCTGCCGACGCGGCGGTCGCCGCGCGACAGCAGGCCCTCCACGATGGACGGCTTGCCGTCGTGGTAGCGGTACCCGATGGCCCGGCCGTACTCCTTGTCGCCCCGGAGGGCGTCGCGGAGCTCCCGCAGCCGCCGGTCGACCGTCTCGTGGTCGCACTGGGCGGCCCACTGGAACGGGGTGTGCGGCTTGGGCACGAACCCGCCGATCGAGACCGTGCACCGCACGTCACGGGACCCGGTCGCCTCGCGGCCCGCCTTGATGACCTTCTTGGCCAGGTCGGCGATGCCGAGGACGTCGACGTCCTCCTCCGTGGGCAGCCCGCACATGAAGTAGAGCTTCACCTGCCGCCACCCCTGCCCGTAGGCCGTGGTGACGGTGCGGATCAGGTCCTCCTCGGTGACCATCTTGTTGATCACCTTGCGCATGCGCTCGGACCCGCCCTCGGGGGCGAAGGTCAGCCCGGAGCGGCGCCCGCCCCGGGACAGCTCGCCCGCCAGGTCGATGTTGAACGCGTCGACCCGGGTCGACGGCAGCGACAGGCCCACCTGGCCGCCCTCGTAGCGGTCGGCCAGGCCCTTGGCGATGTCGCCGATCTCGGAGTGGTCGGCGCTCGACAGCGACAGCAGCCCGACCTCGTTGAAGCCGGACTCCCGCAGGCCCGCCTCGACCATGTCGCCGATCGTGGTGATCGACCGCTCCCGCACCGGACGGGTGATCATCCCCGCCTGGCAGAAGCGGCAGCCCCGGGTGCAGCCGCGGAAGATCTCCACGCTGAACCGCTCGTGGACGGTCTCGGCCAGCGGGACGAGGGGCTTCTTCGGGTAGGGCCACTCGTCCAGGTCCATGACCGTGTGCTTGAAGACCCGCGACGGCACGCCGGCGCGGTTGGGGACGACGCGCTTGATGCGGCCGTCCGGGTGGTACTCGACGTCGTAGAACTTCGGGACGTACACCCCGCCGGTCTCGGCCAGGCGCATGAGCAGCTCGTCTCGGCCGCCGGGGGACCCCTCGCCCTTCCACTCGCGGATCACCTCGCTGATCGCGATGGCGATCTGTTCGCCGTCGCCGAGGACGGCGGCGTCGAGGAAGTCCGCGATGGGTTCGGGGTTGAACGCGGCGTGGCCCCCGGCCAGCACGATCGGGTCCTCGTCGGTCCGGTCGACCGCCTCCAGCGGGATCCCCGCCAGGTCGAGGGCGGTCAGCAGGTTGGTGTAGCCGAGCTCGGTCGCGAACGACACCCCGAGGACGTCGAAGGCGCGGACCGGCCGGTGGGCGTCCACCGTGAACTGCGGGACGCTCTCGGACCGCATGAGCGCCTCGAGGTCCGGCCAGACCGCGTACGTGCGCTCGGCCAGCGTCTCGGGCAGCTCGTTGAGGATCTCGTAGAGGATCTGCACCCCCTGGTTGGGCAGGCCGACCTCGTAGGCGTCCGGGTACATCAACGCCCACCGGACGGCCGCCTCGTCCCAGTCCTTGACCGTCGAGTTCAGCTCACCCCCGACATACTGGATCGGCTTCTGCACCTTCGGCAGGAGCGGCTCCAGACGGGGAAACAACGACTCGACAGACATGGGTCCAGGGTATCGGCTCTAAATGGGGTGCCAGGTCCTGTCGTCACCGGCCCGCAGCGACGACAGGCGGTGCCTGAGCTCCGCCTCGGCGTCCGCGTCCCGGTGGGCGTTGCGCAGCACGGCGGTGAGCGTCTGGAGCTCGCGGATGTCCCGCAGGACCGGGTAGCCGGCCCAGTCCCGGACGTCGTGCCCGTAGGCCTGGACGAAACCGGCCCGCTGGTCGTCCGACAGCCCGAACCTCGCGCCCTGCAGCGTCGGCACCAGGTCGATCTCCCGCGGCCCGGCGCTGGCCGAGTCCCAGTCGCACAGCAGCAGCCGCTCCGGGGTGCGGATCAGGTTGCCGCGGTGCGCGTCCCCGTGGATCAGCCCGTACGGCAGGGCGAACCCGACTCGCTCGTAGTACGCCTCCTCCAGACCCGCGCTCCGCTCCAGTAACCACTCGCGCTCGTCGTCCACCAGCACCCGGCTCGCGCGGACGGCCCGGCGGATCCGGCCGAAGGGGTCGTACGTGGGCAGCGCGAACGGCGGGGCCGGCAGCGTGTGCAGCCACCGGAGCAGGACGCCGAGCGGGGCCGGGTCGGCCTCCGCCCCGCCGCCGGGGCCGGACTCCTCGTAGTGCCAGAACGTCGCCAGGCAGCCCTCGGCGGCGACCGGCTGCCGGACGTCGAGCGGGCGCGTGACGGGGAAGCCCTGCTCGTGCAGCCACCGGGTGACCTTGAGCGAGGTGACGAGCCGGTCGAGCTTGCCCGGGGCGGTCGCCTCGGCCAGGCGGACGACGACCCCCTCGGCGGGCAGGTGGTAGACCACGTTGGCGACGCTGCGCAGCAGCCGCGCCCCCACGCTGCTCAGACCCGCCTGGCGGCACGCCTCCGCGAGCGCGGGAGGAGTGCCGGCGACGGTGGAGACGGTCATGGACGGCCTTCCTGGTGCGGGGCGTGACCGGCGGCCTCGGGCAGGGCCCGGGCCGCCGACTCCGGCAGTCCGACGGCGCAGAACCCCTCCAGCCGGTCGACCAGCGGCCCCCTCAGCAGGGGGCGGGTCGACTGGAGGGTCTCGGCGAGGCTGTCGATCCGGCGCTCCGGCGGCAGCTCGAGCAGCGGCGTGAGGGCCTGCTCCGCCCCCTCGGGGTCGTCCTCCATCAGGTGGGCCACCGCGAGGTGCGCCCCTGCCATGGCCTCGCAGCCGTACGACCGGTTCTGCCGGTCCTCCTCGCCGTACAGGTCGAGGGCGGTGCGGGCCCGCTCGATGGCGAGCGCGGGCTGCCCGAGGTGCAGGTGGGCCACGGCCGAGTAGTACGCGTGCTTGGCGGGGCGGAAGGCGAACTCGCCCGCGAACCCGTCGTGCAGTTCGTCGCCCGCGCCCGACTCGCGGGCGTCGGCGGCCCGCAGCATCTCGTCCTCGGCCTCGCGGGTCCAGCCGAGCATGGCACCGGCGCGGGCGCGCAGCATGTGCAGGCGGGCGCCGCCCTGCCCGCGGGACAGGTGGGTGAGGCCGTCCCCGGCGTACCCGGCCGCGTCCTCGTACCGCTTGTCCCACAGCGCGACCGACGCCTGCATCCCGCGCGCCCACCCCATGAGCGACGGGTGCCCGGCGACCCTGCCGTACGTCCAGGCGGCCCGGGCGAGGGTGTCGGCCGGCACCCGGCGGCCCATGTCCATGCTGGCGTTGGCCATCAGCCCGCTCAGGGCGCCGGCGAGGAAGTACAGCTCACCCGCCTGCGAGGGGTGGATGCGCCGCTCCAGCGCCCGGCGGGCCTGCTCCTGCAGCGCCCGCATCTCCACGAACAGCGGCAGCGGCGCCTCCCAGACGTACCGCCTGGCCAGCCAGATGACCTGGGTGCGCAGCCGTTCCAGCGCGCTGTCGCCGATCTCGCTGGTCTCCACCCGCTCGGCGTGCTCGCTGGCCTCCTGGGCGGCCGTCGTGATCAGGTCGGGCGCGGTCACCCGTGGCCGCCGCAGCTCCTCCGGGGTGTAGTCCCTGGCGAAGCCGAGCTGGACCGGCCCGGTCTCGTACAGGCGGCACAGCAGGTCGGTGTACTCGCGGTCGGGCCGCGCCCCGGCCTCCCACTCCCGCCAGGACCGCTCGGTCAGGCCCCTGCGCTTGATCTGCTCGCGGTCGCACATCGCGTGGAAGCGCTCAATGGCCTCCTCGACCGTCCAGCCGTGCGCGAGGCGGAGGCACTTGAACCGCGACAGCTGCGGGCAGCAGAGGTGGATCTCCTCGGCGATCTGGTGGAACACCGCCGTCGTCGGCGGCTCGCCCAGGCCGGCGAGGGTGCGCTCGCGGATCGTCGTCGCGACCTGCATGGCGGACCGGTCGCCGCCGCGTGGGGGTGATGTCATCGGCTCTCCATCGGGTGACACCCGCACGCTAGCGTCGTCAACGTCACGAAGCGGTCACCCCGCGCACTGCGAGTTGCTCTCCTTCGCCCGGAGAGGGGCCATCGTCCCCCCGTTCCTGAGCTGGGCCATGAACAGCTGCCCGCACAGGCTGCCCGGGGTCTCGGCGAACCACACCGCGGGCGGGTCGCCGGCCGCGGCGGCCGCCCAGCGGCCCCCGCCGTAGACGATCCGATAGTCGGGGAAGGCCGTACGCAGCATCTCCAGGGCGCGCTCGCGCTGGCGCGCCTCGTCGTCCGGAGTCACGGTTCCTCCGTAATGGTTCGTTCAGCCCCCGAACCAGTTCCGTTCCCATGGTGTTCGCCTGACGGTGCGCACACCAGTGAGAGCGGGAGCCAGGAACCCTGCGAGGCGCTCTCATGCCGCCCGGCCGCCGTTCATCCGACGCCGCTCAGGCCGCGAACGGCCTCCGTACGTGGATCGCCTGGAGGATGCCGACGGAGATCATGTTCGCGAACGTCGCGGTGCCTCCGTACGAGACGAACGGCAGCGGCACACCGGTGATCGGCATGATGCCGATGGTCATGCCGACGTTGACGAGGGTCTGGAACGCCATCCAGGCGACGATGCCGCCCGCGACGAGCGCGCCGAACCGGTCGTCGCAGGCCCGGGCGATGCGCAGGCCGCGCAGCAGCACGACGCCGAGCAGCAGGACCACGGTGACCGTCCCGAGGAAGCCGAGCTCCTCCCCGGCGACCGTGAAGATGAAGTCGGTGTGCTGCTCGGGGACGAACCGCCCGGTGGTCTGCCCGCCGTGGAACAGCCCCTTGCCGAACACCTCACCCGAGCCCACGGCGACCAGGGCCTGCGTGCTGTTGTAACCCACGCCCCGCGGGTCACTGGAGGGGTCCATCAGCGCCGTGAACCGGGCCACCTGATACGGCTTCAGCAGCCCGAGCGACCAGACCGCGGCCGCGCCCGCCACGGCCAGCCCCACCGCCAGCAGGACCAGCCGCTTGCGCACCCCCGCGAACACGATCACCCCGGCGGTGGTGGCCAGCAGCACCATGGTCGTGCCGAGGTCCGGCTCCAGCATGACCAGGACCGCCGCGCCTCCCAGCGCGGCCAGGGACAGCAGCACGCCGATCGCCGTCGGCCGGTCCTTGGTGCCCTCGGCGGTCGGTGTGAGCAGCCGCGCCAGCATCACGACCAGAGCGGGCTTGGCGAGCTCCGCCGGCTGCACCGCGAACCCGCCGCCCAGCATGATCCACGAGTGGTGGCCGTTGATCGTCGACCCCATGGGGGTGATGACCAGCAGGAGCCCGAGGAGGGCGACCCCGTAGAAGAGCGGCGCCCACGTCCGCAGCCGCCGGTAGTCGTAGACGGCCACGGCGCTGTAGAGGGCCAGCCCGATGCACACGTTGAGCACGTGCTTCTTCAGCAGGCCGGTCGGCTCGGCCGACGACCACATCCGCGTGGACGACCAGACGAGCAGAGTCCCGATGACGCTGAGCGCGATCACCGCGGCGAACAGGACGCCGTCCATCTTCCACACGGTCGCGCCACGGCCGACCGCCCGCTTCGCCAGGGAACCACGTCCCACACTCATGGCCTCAGGCATGGCGGCCCTCCCTCACTGCGCGACCGTCCCGTCCTTCCGGATGACCGGCAGCCGGGTGGGCGGCCGCCCGTCCGGCATCGCCGCCTTGACCGGCTTGTTGTCCTCGCCCTTGCCGAGCCCGAAGATCCCCTCCCAGATCCGCCGTACGGCCGGGGCGGCGGTCGCGGCGCCGAAGCCGCCCTGGGACACCATCACGACCGTCACCAGCCGCGGGTCGTCCGCCGGCGCGAACGAGGCGAACCATGATGTGTCCTCCTTGCCCCAGACCTCGGCCGTACCGGTCTTGCCCCCGATCTTCACGACGTTCATCGGGAACCCGCGGAAGGCCCCCGCCGCTGTACCGTCCGACGGCACCTCCGACAGCGCCTTGCGGATGTAGGTCCGGGTCTCGTCGTTGATCGGCAGGTGCCTCACGATCGGCACCGGGATCTCCTTCACCAGGGTCCCGTCCGGCCGCACCAGGGCCCAGCCGACGCGCGGGCTGCGCAGGTTGCCGTCGCCGACCAGCGCGGCGTACGCCCGGGCCAGCTGGAGGGGCGTGACGAGCACGTCGCCCTGGCCGATCGAGAAGTTCGCCGCCTCGTACGCGTGGAACAGGAAGCCCTCGAGGCAGTTCTCGTTGGCCAGCCGCTTCGAGAAGGCGGCGCGGGCCTCGTCCTTGATCTCCGGGTAGCCGGTCTTGGCCCGGCGGCACATCTGGTCCTTGGTGCTGGTCCACAGGTTGTGCTTCCACGTCCGGTCAGGGATGAGGCCGGGCGAGTCGCCGGGCAGGTCGATGCCGGTGGGCTTGCCGAACCCGAAGGCGCGAGCCATGTTCGCCATGGGCTCCTTCGTGTGGGGCTTCGGCTTGTTGCCGCCGTCGCGCTGCCACTCCTCGTAGCCGGCCCGGTAGAAGACCGTGTCGCACGACTTGACCAGCGCCTCGTGCAGCGAGATCGAGCCGAGGCTCATGCCGCCCGCGTTGCCGAACGCCCGGCCGGCCACGTTGAACGAGCTCGGGCACTGGTAGGTCCCGTGCAGCGGCTCGCCGTCCGCGATCATCGCCGACACCGAACTGATCTTGAACGTCGAACCGGGGGCGTACTCGCCCTTGAGCGCCCGGGAGATCAGCGGCTTGCCCGACTTGTTCGACAGGAGCCAGCGGTAGTCCTTCTCGGAGATGCCGCCCGTCCAGACCGCCGGGTCGTACGTGGGCCGGCTGGCCATGGCGATCACCCGGCCGGTCTTGACGTCGAGCACCACCGCCGCCGCGCCGTCCGACTGCGGGACCTCCTGCATGGCCTGGGCGAGCGAGTTCTCGACGACCCGCTGGACCTTCTCGTCGATGCTCGTGATGAGGATGTCGCCGGCCGTCGGCGCCGACTGCTGGTCGACCGTGATGACCTTGCCCATCCGGTCGACCTGCACCCGCCGCAGACCGGGCGTGCCGCGCAGCGCCGAGTCGTACACGGCCTCCAGGCCGTCGCGGCCGGTCAGGTCGACGCCCGAGTAGTTGGCCTTGAGGCCCTCGCGCTTCTCCAGCTCCTTCTCGGTGACCGGCTGGAGGTAGCCGAGCATCTGGGCCGCGTCCTTGCCGTTCGGGTAGTCGCGCAACGACTCGATCTCGGCCGTCACGCCCGGGAAGTCCTCCTGCCGCTCCATGATCTGCAGCGCCGAGCGCATGTTCACATGGTTGGCGACGGGGATCGGCGTGTACGGCGAGCCCGGCCAGCAGGGGCGGGCGACGCCCGGCCCGCACGCCCGGATCTGCTGCTTGAGCTGCGCCACCGGCTTCTTCAGCACAGCGGCCAGCCGCCGCAGCACCGCGTCGCCGCCGTCGGGCATGCGCTCCAGGCTCGACCTGTCGACGGAGACCACGAGCGTGCTGCGGTTGACGACCAGCGGCCGCCCCGACGAGTCGAGGATCGCCCCGCGCAGCGCCGGCACCCGGACCTCCCGGGTGCGGGTCTCGGTGGCCACCGTCACGAACTTCGGCCCCTGGACCACCTGGACCTGCCACAACCGGACGACCAGCACCACGATCATCGCGATGACGATCACCTGCAGGGCGAACAGCCGCCCCCGCAACCGTGTCATGCCGTCCCCCGTCTCCAGCTCGTCACGAGCTCACCACCGCCGCCGCGCCTCCTCTGGCTGTGCAGGGCGGTCACCGCCCGCAGCACCAGCGGCGCGACCACGAGATTGCACAGGGCCTCCCGGGGCCAGGCCGTCCGCAGGACGGTCCAGGTGACCCCCGGGCTCCCGATCAGCGCGCCGAGCCCGGCCGCCAGGCCCGGCTCGGCCACGGCGCACAGCAGCACCGCGAGCAGGGGGAGCCGCTCCCCCGTCCGGCCGGCGACGTACCCGAGCGCGCACATCACCAGCGCGTACTGCCCCAGCGTGTGGTTGGCGGGGGGCAGCAGGTCGTAGCCGAGCCCCCCGAAGAAGCCGATGACGGCGCCGGGCACCGGCCCCCGCAGCACGGCCAGCGCGGCCACGGTCAGCAGGACGAGGTCGGGCGCGAACGAGCCCAGCAGCCGGTTCACGAAGCTCACCTGGAGGACCAGGGCGGCGACGAGCAGCAGCGCTGCGGTCAGGTTGCGCAGCATGGGTCAGACCCTCCCGTCACGCCCGCGCGCCGGGTGCGCCGGCTCCGCGCGCGGCTCGGGCCGGCGCGCATGCGCGGTGTCCCCCCGGCGGCCGGACGCGACCTCGGTGGCTGCGGGCCGCGCCCGATCCTGCGCCGCGGCGCCGGGGCGGGTCCGGGTGACCGCCCGCGCGGTTTCCTCGTTCGACCGGTGGGCGGTCCGCGTGTCCGGCCTCGCCGCCTGCGCATCGGGCCTCGCGGCGTGCGCGTCCGGCCTGGCCGTGGGGTTGGGGCGGTCACCGGCCGGGGGCCGGTTCGCGACCGGCCGGCCGGCCGCCTGGGGCCGGTCGCCGGACCGGTCGTCCGCTCTGCCGTCGACGGGGCCGTGTGCGCCGGGCCGTCCGGCTCCGCGGCCGGCGGCCTCCCCGCCGGGCCCCGAGTCCGGACCTGGTGCGCGGGCGCCGTCGAGCGTCTCCCCCGCGCCGCCGCGGTCGTCGGGCGCGCGCAGCGAGTCGCGGGCCCCGTCGTGCCGGCGTCCGCCCGGCCCCGCCTCCAGCAACGGTCCGAGCAGGTCGCGGTCCCGCTTCTTCCGCTGGTCGACCGGCTTCGCCGGCGGCGGCACCGGCGGCAGCACCGAGTCGCGCGGGTCGCGCTTGGGCGCCTGCACGACGACCCCCACCACGTCGAGGGACGAGAAGTCGGTGAACGGTCGGGCGTACGCCGTCTTCACCAGCTCGCCCGGCGTGTTCTCGACCCGCTCGATGATCCCGATCGGCACCCCCGCGACGTAGGGCTTGCTCTGCTGGGAGCCGAAGGACACGATCCGCTTGCCTACGCTCAGCGGAGCCGAGGAGTCGAACAGCCGAAATCTGATCATGTTGTCGCCGCCGCCCGCCTCGCCGAGGCCGCTCACGACGCCGATCTCGTTGCCGCCTTCGAGCCGCGCGCCCGCCGACAGCGCGGGGTCGGTGAGAAGCGCGACGGTCGAGGTGTCCGGCCCCGCCTGGACGACCCGGCCGACCAGCCCCTCCCCGGTGAGCACGCTCATGTCGGCGCGCACCCCGTCGCCCGACCCGGCGTCGATCTCCACCGCGTCCTCGAACCCCGGGACGGTACGACGGGCGACGACCTGGGCGGGCACGACCCGGTAGCGGCCGAGCCCGGCCAGGCCGAGCATCCTGTCGAGCTTCGCCAGGTGGTCCTTGTCGAGGCGCTGCGCCGACAACTCGCTCCTGAGCTGCGCGTTCTCCTTGCGCAGCGCGGCAACCGTCCGCTCGGCGCCGGGCGCGCCCCGCACCATCCCGACGAAGCCGGTGATCGGGCCGGTGACGGTCGCGGTCGCACTCTCCAGCCGGCCGAACAGGCCCGCCGCCGCCTGGCGGATCGGGCCCAGGACGGGAAGTCCCGCGGACCGGTGGTCCACCGTGATGAGGATCAGTGCGACGGCGAGGAGGAGGCCGAGTACGAGACGGGCGCGGCGGGTGTCTCTCATGACCGCTCCTTAGTTGCGGGGCTCCGGCACGAGCACCTGTTGGAGCGCGTCGAAGTCCTCCACGCACTTTCCGGAGCCGAGGGCGACCGAGTCGAGCGCGTTGTCGGCCAGGTGGACGGGCATGCCGGTCTCGTCGCGGAGCCGGTCGACCATGCCGCGCAGCAGCGCCCCGCCGCCGGTCAGGGCGATGCCCCGGTCCATGAGGTCTCCGGAGAGCTCGGGCGGGCACTTGTCCAGCGTCGACTTGACCGCGTCGACGATGACGTTCACCGGCTCGGCGATCGCCCGGCGGATCTCCTCGGCGGAGATGACCACCGTCTTCGGCAGACCGCTGACCAGGTCCCTGCCGCGGACCTCGGCGTGGAAGTCCTCGCCGATGGCGCACGCGGACCCGATGGCGATCTTCACTTCCTCCGCCGTGCGCTCCCCCAGCATCAGGGAGTACTCCTTCTTGGCGAAGGCCAAGACCGCCTGGTCGAGCTCGTCGCCCGCCACGCGGATGGACTGGCTGGTCACGATCCCGCCCATCGAGATGATCGCGACCTCGGTGGTGCCGCCCCCGATGTCGACCACCATGTTGCCGGTCGGCTCGTGGACGGGCAGGCCGGCGCCGATCGCGGCGGCCATGGGCTCCTCGACGATGTAGACCCGCCGCGCTCCGGCCTGGTACCCCGCCTCCTTGACCGCGCGCTGCTCAACAGCGGTGATCCCGCTGGGCACGGCCACAATGATGCGGGGCCGGACGAAGTGCCGGCGCTTGTGCACTTTCTGGATGAAGTACCTCAGCATGCGCTCGGTCACATCGAAATCCGCGATGACCCCGTCGCGCAGAGGCCGTATCGCCACGATGTTTCCGGGCGTTCGCCCGATCATCCGCTTCGCTTCTATCCCAACAGCCACGATCTTGCCGGTCGTGACGTTGATGGCGACGACGGACGGCTCGTTCAGAACGATGCCGCGTCCTCGCACGTAGACCAGAGTGTTCGCCGTGCCAAGGTCGACGGCCATGTCACGGCCCAGGAATGTCAGCTTGCTGCCCATGCGGAAGGAAGCCTTCCTTCAGGTGGTGAGCGGGTAGGCGGGATAACGCATCGCATTCGAATCGTAACGGCACGTGCTCATGACTGGGCACATCGAGCCCTCACGCCCCGGGAAAATTCGGGGTCTCCCAACCAGAGATCGGTCACCGCCCTGGAAAACACGAGAGGCCCCGGTTTAGCCCGGGGCCTCTCGTGTGGCAAACGCTAGAAACGGTCCGGAAAGAAGATCTTGATCTCGCGGGCCGCGGACTCGGGCGAGTCGGAGCCGTGCACGACGTTCTCGCCGATCTCCAGCGCGTGGTCGCCGCGGATCGTGCCGGGAGCGGACTTCACCGGGTCGGTCAGGCCGGCCAGGGCGCGGAACGCCTCCACCGCGCGCGGGCCCTCGAGGACGAGCGCGACCAGCGGGCCGCCGGTGATGAACTCGACCAGCTCGCCGAAGAACGGCCGCTCGGAGTGCTCGGCGTAGTGAGCCTTGGCCGTCTCCGCGTCCAGCGTGCGCAGGTCCATCGCCACGATCTTGAGGCCCTTGCGCTCGATGCGGCCGATGACGTCCCCGATGAGGCCGCGACGGACTCCGTCGGGCTTGATCAGGACAAGCGTGCGCTCGGACACTGTTTCTCTCCTTGGTGTGAAGCGGATGTGCTCAGGACGCCGGGCTCCGCGCGCGTGATGCCGCGGCGGTTCGGGAGCTCCAACGCAACCGCAGCTTACCGGTCCCGGCGCCGCCCCCCGGTCCTCACGACACCACCCGGGGCGTCGGACATCGCCGGCGAAGATTTGGCACCACCCGGGGCATTCCGCCGGCAGAGACCTGGGGCTACCACCCGGGGCATCACACGTCCGCCGGCAGAGCTCTCGGGACACCGTGCGGGGCGTGGGGCGTCGCCGGCAGACGTCTCGTGGCGCCGCCCGCCTGGGTCAGTGTTCGGGACGCTGCTCGGTCGTGGCCCCGGTCTCCCCTTCGGGTGAGGGCGTGGGGGCGGGGACGACGGGAGCGCCCGCGGACGCCGTACGCGGTGAGGATCCGGCCCTCCGGGCGAAGAGCGCGCCGAGCACGATCACGCCGACCACGACGAACCCGCCCACCAGCGCCCACGCGTGCAGCGCGTCGATGAATCCGTCGACGAGGGCCTGCCGGTCGCCCGCCGCCGTACGGGTGGCCTCCTGCAGCCTGTCGACCTGGATGCCGGTGCCGAGCAGGAAGCCCGCCAGCACCGCGGGGAAGCACAGCGACAGCCCGAGCAGAGCCGACCCCACGCCCGCCAGCCGGAATGCGCTCACCAGCGCCACCGCCGACCCCGCCGCGAGCAGTACGAACGGCACCACGAGCGGCGGCCCGTCCGGCTCGGGCACGACCACCCGGATGGCGGCCAGGCCGACCACCACCGCCACGAGCCCGCCGTTGGTCAGCCGCGCGGCCAGCGCCTCCGGCACCAGCCCCGCCACCACGGCCGCGCCCAGCGCGGCCACCGCTGCGATCACGAACGGCAGCCACAGACCCCTGAGCCCCGGGCCGCCGAGCCCGCCCAGCTCGACGTACGTCGCCTGGGCCGCCGTGGGGAGCACGACCAGGCCGACGGCCACGTACGTGAAGGCCAGCATGCGCCCGCCGGGACCCTCGAACGTGCCCACCGCGCCGAGCGCCAGCATCCCGACGACGGCGACGGCCGCGGCGACCACGACCAGCGTCGGCGGCCAGTCGAAGGTTGTGCCGACGGCGAGCACGGCGATGCCGGCCGAGGGCACGGCCGCGAGCGTGAGCCGCCCGCGCTCCGCCGACGAGGGCCGGCGTACGGACGCGACGGCTCGCGTGCTCTCCCCCTCCCCGGAAAGCAGCCACAGCACCAGGTAGGCCGCGGCGAGCGCGAGGGCGATCCCGGTGAGCAGCGGGTACGGCTGAAGGGTGACGCGCCAGGAGTCCACGTTGTCGAGCGGCCACAGGGCGAGCGCCTGCGCGGACAGCAGCGCCGCCCCCAGCATCCCGGCCCAGACGGGCAGCAGCACGTCACGGCTCGGCCGCTCGGAGACGGCCACGAGCGTCGCCGGCACCAGCATGCCCGCGCCGACGCCGTGGAGCACGCGCAGCACCGCGACCAGCGCGGTGCTGCCGGCGTAGCCGCCCGCCGCGTCGGCCAGCGCCAGCAGCGTGAGCCCGGCCACGAGGATGGGTGCGGCGCGGAACCGGCGCACGGCCACGGCCGCGAGCGGCACGGTCAGCAGCATGGCGGGCAGCGCCAGACCGTGCGCCCGCATCATCTCCACCTGCGAGACGCCGGGCGGGAGCAGCGCCGCCACCACCGAGATGGTGTTCGGGATGGCGACGATCGCCAGCGGCAGCGCGACGGCGGTGAGCAACCCGACCACGACGTCGAGCAGCAGAGGGGCGCGCACGGCGCGGATCGCGACGGCGGTCCGGGCCTGCGGAACGGGAGGGACGGCCATGGTTGCCGACTTTAGCGCTTAGTCGCCCCTTCGACACGGCGAGCGACGAAGATGGCTGCTATCCACAGGACGCCGAAGATCACCCCGAGGAAGAACATGGCCGGGACGAGGAACCCGGTCGCGATCGCGAGCACCTGGATCACGGTCCCCGCGATGTACGCCGCCGGTCGCTTGAGCATCCCGGTGACGAGGACGCACAGCACCGCCAGCCCCAGCCCGACCGTCAGCGCGACCGACGGGTCGACCTTGTTGATCGTGATGGCGACCGGGGTCGTCAGCGCGACGACGATCGCCTCCATGCCCAGCACACTCGCACCGAGCCTGCGCATGCCGGGAGTCACCTCGAACACGCCGTCCCACCTGCTCGTCTCTCGGGTCGTTACCTGGTTCGCTGCCTGGGCCGTTGCCTGGTTCACTGCCGGGCCTGCTGCCTGGGCCGTTGTGCGGGTCGACTGTCGCGGCCCTCGCCGGGTGGACTCCTGCCACCCTTGCGGGGTCTTCTCCTTGGTCCCTTGCAGGGCGGCCTCCTCAGGCGCCCGCGTGCTCATCGCTCGCCCTTCAACAGGATGCGGGCGTCGCCGACCGTCACGACCGAGCCGGTGATCAGGACGCCCGAGCTGAACTCGTCCCCCTGATCAGCGAGGCCGATCGCCATGTCGATCGCGTCGTCCAGTCGCTCGGTCGGGTGGACCCGCTCCTGCCCGAAGATGCTCTCGGCGCGCGCAGCCAGCTCCTCCGGGCTCATCGAGCGCGGCGAGGAGTTCCGCGTGACGATGAGCTCCTCCACGACCGGCTCGAGCAGCTCCAGGATCGCGTCCACGTCCTTGTCCGCCATCGCGGCCACCACTCCCACGAGCCGGGTGAACCCGAACGCCTCGCTGATCGCGTCGACGGTCGCCTCCATCCCTCCCGGGTTATGGGCGGCGTCCAACACCACCGTGGGGCCCCGCCGGACCACCTCAAGCCGTCCGGGGCTGGCCACCTGGGCGAACGCCTGCCGTACGACCTCGTCCCCGAGCGGATCCTCGCCCGCGGTCATCGTCTCGACGGCCGCCAGGGCCGCCGCGGCGTTGCTCGCCTGGTGCGCGCCATACAGGGGCAGGAAGACGTCCTCGTACACGCCCTTCAGACCCCGGAGCTGAAGCACCTGCCCGCCCATCGCCAGCTCGCGGTGGAGGACGCCGAACTCGAGGCCCTCACGGGCGACCACGGCTCCGGTCTCGGCCGCGCGCCGCATCAGCACCTCGGCGGCCGGGAGCGGCTGCTGCGCCAGCACCGCCGTCGCGCCCGGCTTGATGATGCCCGCCTTCTCCCCGGCGATCGTCGCGACGTCGGGGCCGAGGTAATCGGTGTGATCAAGCGAGATCGGCGTGATCACGGCCACCGTGCCGTCAGCGACGTTCGTGGCGTCCCACGTGCCGCCCATGCCGGTCTCGATGACCGCCACGTCCACAGGCGCATCGGCGAACGCGGCGTACGCCATCGCGGTCAGCACCTCGAAGAAGCTGAGCCGGCCGATCTTGCCGTCGATCATCTCGAGGTACGGCTCGATGTCCTGGTACACCTCCGTGAACCGGTCCTCGGACAACGGCTCGCCGTCGATCGAGATCCGCTCACGCATCGAGACCAAGTGAGGGCTCGTGTAGCGGCCCACCCGCAGATTGCGCTCGCGCAGCAGGGCCTCGGTCATGCGGGCAGTACTGGTCTTGCCGTTGGTCCCCGCGATGTGGACGACGGGATAGGCCGTCTGAGGGTCGCCAAGGAGTTCCAACAACGCGGTGATGCGATCGAGCGAGGGGTCGAAGTTCCATTCGACGCCCCGCGCCATGATCGCCTGCTCGACGGCTCGATATTCCACGCCCATCAGCGTACGGGCTCACCGCGCAGGTTCCGGTCTGGGGCAGTGGCCTGTGGATAAGTCGCCGTGAAGAGCTGTGGCAGCCCGGTGGCTGGTCTGGTTGTGCCGATGACGTGTGCCGATGACGTGTGCCGGCGGCGGGTCGGGGTGGTGGTTTGTGCGGAGGGGCGGGGTCGGTGTTCG